>NZ_CP024996.1:2808796-4213194 GCF_003719195.1 Herbaspirillum rubrisubalbicans | reverse complement strand
CGCCTGATCTTCCATGTGCGTGCCAGCTACCAGCAGGAAACCGACTTCCTGCTGCGCCAGTTGCAGGGCACCGGGCGCCTGCGGGTGGCGGTGTTCTACCAGAATGATGAGCTGGGCAAGGAGTTGCTGGACAACCTGCGCCTGCGGGCCCTGGTCTATGGCCTGACCGTGGTGGGCAGCGTGGCCATCGAGCGCAATAGCGATGTGGTGACCACGGCGGCAGAACAATTCATGAAGATGCAGCCGGATGTGGTGATCCAGGTGGTGCCCTACCTGCCGGCCGCCGCTCTCATCACCCGGATGCGCGCAGCCGGCTACCTGGGTGGTTTTTCCAACTATTCCTTCGTCGGCAGCCATTCGCTGGCCACGCGCCTCAAAGACGGCGGCGTCGGCACCGAGATCACCCAGGTGGTGCCTTTCCCCAACAAGGCCAGGCTACCCATCGTCTACGAATACCAGAAGGCCATGGCGCGTTCTTCCCGCGCCTGCTGCAACTTCATCGGCCTGGAAGGCTATATCGCCGCCCGCGTGCTGGTCGAAGCGCTGCGCCGCGCCGGCCCGCAATTGAGCCGCGAAGGCCTGATCCGGGCGCTGGAGAGCATCACCCCGGCCAACTACGATGGCGGCGGATTCAGCCTGCATTTCAGCCGCACCGACCACACCGGTTCGGACTTCGTCGATTTGACCGCCATCGGCACGGCCGGGCGCTTCATCAACTAGGGCCTGTTCCAGATCTTCAGTCGGCCGGTTGCCCATCCTTGTCGACCTTGATGCTGATATGCCGCGTCACCCCGCTGGGGCCGGGGAAATCCTCGAAGGCGGCGCGCACCATGGCCGGCATGGCCGCCGCCAGGCCGGCGCGCTGGCCTTCGCTATCGACCACCACATCGAACAGCTTCTTGCCATCGGCGAGCCTGCTGATGCCGATCTGCAGGCGTCGCAGGAATACCGGATAGCTGGTGGTCTCCATCGGTCCGCCATACCAGAAGGGATCATAGAACGGCCCATACGGGCCATAGAAGCCGAACGGACGCGGCCCGAAGCGGCCCCAGCCCGGTCCCGGACCATAGAAGAAGGGATCGTAGGCCGGCCGGCTGACCACTACCTGCTCGGTATTCATGCCATAGCTGAAGCTCACCTGCAGTTGCGCCGGTTTGCCCTCGCCGGCCTCGGTAAAGCCCAGGAACAGCAGTTCCTGGCGGATCAGGCCGGCGTAGTTCTGGTGCTGCAAGTCGTTTTCTTGCTCTTTGGTGGCAGCGAATGTGAAGGGTTTGGCGTTATCCCCGGGCGACCAGGCGTGGTAGGAGGTGACATTGCTCTGGATTACCGAGGCACAGCCGGACAGCAGCAGGCTGGCCGCCGCGAGGAAGAGATAAAGCCAGCGTTTCATGATGGAACTCCAATGGAAAAGGCCAGGTGTCGGGCCGGTGGCTGGGCGCTCTGCGCATGAAGCGGCAATTGCTGCAGGGGAGAGGGTGAGACCGGCTTCGGTCGTTTTCGATCCCGCTCTCATGCCGGCCGCCCTTCCTGCTGCCAGCGCCGTGGCCGCTATTGTAGTGCGGTCGTGCTTGCCGCGCAGCCAGCCAGGTGCCGGGCTGATGGTCTGGGTGGGGAGGTCAGGGCGATTTCGGTCGATTCCATCCGCGCTGTGCGCGATGATTGGTAAAATCGAACTTTTGCTGCACTTGACTTGGTTTTTGACTGTCGTCGCCTTCACCTTTCACCTCCACTTCCCTTCCTGGACAGGCCTCCATGCGCACCGATACGCCCCAGACGATCTACCGTAAAGACTACGCCGCTCCCAACTACCTGGCCGACACCGTCGAGATGGGTTTCGACCTTGATCCCGCCGACACCTACGTGGCCACCCGCATCACCCTGACCCGCAATCCGCACGCCCGCGGGCGCGACCTGCTGCTCTTCGGCGAAGAGCTGGAGCTGGTGGCCCTGCGCCTGAACGGCAAGACGCTTTCGCAAGCCAAGGGCGACTTCCGTATCGCTGGCGGCGTGCTGACCATCCCGGCCGCACCGGCCAAGGTGGTGCTGGAAATCGAAACCCTGATCCACCCGGACCGCAACACCTCGTTGATGGGTCTGTACGTCTCCAACGGCAATTTCTTCACCCAGTGCGAAGCCGAGGGCTTCCGCAAGATCACCTACTTCCCCGACCGCCCGGACGTGATGGCCAAGTTCACCGTCATGCTGCGCGCCGAGAAGTCGCGCTACCCGGTGCTGCTGTCCAACGGCAACCTGATCGAAGAGGGTGACTTGCCCGATGGCCGCCACTATGCCAAGTGGGAAGATCCGTTCAAGAAACCCTCCTACCTGTTCGCCCTGGTGGCCGGCAACCTGGTCTGCCAGGAAGAAACCGTGCGCCTGCATTCGGGCCGCGATGCGCTGCTGCAGGTATGGGTGGAAGAGGGCAACCTGGACAAGACCCAGCACGCCATGGATTCGCTGAAGAACAGCATCAGTTGGGACGTGCAGCGCTTCGGCCTGGACCTGGACCTGGACCGCTTCATGATCGTGGCCGTGGGCGACTTCAACATGGGCGCCATGGAAAACAAGGGCTTGAACATCTTCAACACCAAGTACGTGCTGGCCAATCCGCGCATCGCCACCGATGTGGATTTCGCCAACATCGAAGCGGTGGTCGGCCACGAATATTTCCACAACTGGACCGGCAATCGCGTGACCTGCCGCGACTGGTTCCAGCTGTCCTTGAAGGAAGGCCTGACCGTCTTCCGCGACCAGGAATTCTCGGCCGACATGATCGGCAACGACAGTGGCCGCGCCGTCAAGCGCATCGATGACGTGCGCGTGCTGCGCCAGGCGCAGTTCCCGGAAGATGCCGGCCCGATGGCGCACCCGGTGCGTCCCGACTCCTATGTCGAGATCAATAATTTCTACACCGTCACCGTCTATGAAAAGGGTGCCGAAGTGGTGCGCATGTACCAGACCCTGCTGGGCCGCGAGGGCTTCCGCAAGGGCATGGACCTGTACTTCAAGCGCCACGACGGCCAGGCCGTGACCTGCGACGATTTCCGCGCCGCCATGGCCGACGCCAATGGCCGCGACCTGTCGCAATTCGAACGCTGGTACAGCCAGGCCGGCACGCCCCTGGTGCAAGCCAGCGCCGAGTACGACGCCAAGCGCAAGACCCTGACCCTGACGCTGGAGCAAAGCTGCCCGGCCACCCCCGGCCAGAAGAAGAAACAGCCCTTCCATATCCCGGTGGCCGTGGGCCTGCTGGATGCACAAGGCCGTGACCTGGCGCTGACCCTGCAAGGCGAGAAGAAGGTCGGTGCCACCACCCGCGTGCTGGAGTTGACCAAGGCCAAGCAGAGCTTCACCTTCATCAACGTCGATGAAAAACCGGTGCCGTCGCTGTTGCGCGGCTTCTCCGCCCCGGTGGTGCTGCAGTTCGACTACAGCGATGCCGAACTGGCCTTCCTGATGGCCCACGACAGCGATCCCTTCAACCGTTGGGAAGCCGGTCAGCGCTTGGCCACCCGTCGCCTGTTGAATCTCACGGTGGCGGTGCAGGCGGCACGTCAATCCGGCCATGTGGTAGCCGTGGACACCGTGCTCAACAACATCGAACACGATGGCGCTCTGGCCGACGCCCTGCGTGCCACGCTCAGGGATGAATCGCTGGACCCGGCCTTCCGCGAACTGGTGCTGACCCTGCCCTCGGAAACCATGATCGCCGAACAGATGGAAGTCATCGACCCGCACGCCATCCACGTGGCGCGCCAGTTCCTGCGCCGCTCGCTGGCGCGCGCACTGCATGACGACCTGCTGGCGGTCTATCGGGCCCACCAGACGCCGGGCGCTTACAGTCCCGACGCCGCCTCGGCCGGCCATCGCGCCCTGAAGAACGTCGCCCTGTCCTACCTGGCCGAGCTGGATGACCAGGAGGCCATGACCTTGGCCCAGCAACAGGACCAGGACGCCAATAACATGACCGACCGCCTGGCTGCGTTGTCGGCCATCCTCAACAGCGCCGCCCCCGGCAAGAGTGAAGCCCTGCAGCGTTTCTACGCCGAGTTCGAAAACGAAGCCCTGGTCATCGACAAGTGGTTCACCCTGCAGGCCACGGCTCGCAATGCGGACGTCAACACCGTGCGCAGCCTGACCGAGCATCCGGCCTTCACGCTCAAGAATCCCAATCGCGCACGCAGCCTGATCTTCAGCTTCTGCAACGGCAACCCCTCGGCCTTCCATGCGCCGGACGGCAACGGCTATGCCTTCTGGGCCGAGCAGGTGATCGCCCTCAATGGCAGCAACCCGCAAGTGGCCGCACGCCTGGCGCGCAGCCTGGATCGCTGGCGCAAGTACAGCCCGGCGCTGCAGGAAAAGATGCGCCTGGCCCTGCAACAAGTGGCCGCCACGCCCAACCTGTCGCGCGACGTGGCCGAAGTGGTCAGCAAGGCGCTGGCCAATTGATCATTTAAAAAGATGATTGCAGCCTCACTCATTCATTCGATTTATTCATCATAAAAACCACTGCAAGGAAGACCACCATGAAACGTATCAGCCTCACGCAACATCTGATCGAGCAGCAGCGTCTGCACAACAAGATCCCGTCCGAACTGCGCCTGCTGATCGAAGTCGTCGGCCGCGCCTGCAAGTCGATCTCGCACGCCGTGGGCAAGGGTGCGCTGGGCGAAGTGCTGGGCAGCGCCGGCAGCGAGAACGTGCAGGGTGAAGTGCAGAAGAAGCTGGACGTGATCTCCAATGAAATCCTGCTGGAAGCCAATGAATGGGGCGGCCACCTGGCGGCCATGGCCTCGGAAGAAATGGAAACCATCCATCGCATTCCCAACCGCTATCCCAAGGGGGAATACCTGCTGATGTTCGATCCCCTGGATGGTTCTTCCAACATCGACGTCAACGTCTCCATCGGTACCATCTTCTCGGTGCTGAAGGCCCCCGAAGGCATGACCGAACCTAGCGAGCAGGACTTCATGCAACCCGGCACCAAGCAGGTCGCCGCCGGCTATGCCGTCTATGGCCCGCAGACCGTGCTGGTGCTGACCACCGGCGATGGCGTGCATTGCTTCACGCTGGACCGCGAAATGGGGGCCTGGGTGCTGACCCAGAAGGACATCAAGATTCCCGAAGACACCAAGGAATTCGCCATCAACGCCTCCAACCAGCGTCACTGGTTCCCGCCGGTCAAGCGTTATGTCGATGAAATGCTGGCGGGCGTGACCGGCCCGCTCGGCAAGGATTTCAACATGCGCTGGATCGCTTCCATGGTGGCCGACGTACATCGTATCCTTAACCGCGGCGGTATCTTCATGTACCCGGCCGACGCCCGCGAACCGGGCAAGCCGGGCAAGCTGCGCCTGATGTATGAAGCCAACCCGATGGCCTTCATCGTCGAGCAGGCCGGTGGCGCCGCCACCGATGGCCAGCAGCGCATCCTCGACATCCAGCCTGAGAAGCTGCACCAGCGCGTGGCCGTGTTCCTGGGCTCGAAGAACGAAGTGGATCGCGTCACTTCCTATCACCAGCAATAAGCCTGCCCGAGCACGCTGCCGCCCGCCTGATGCGGGCGGTTTTTTTTGCGCTTGAGCGGGCCGCTTATTGTTTTTCGGCCTGCGCCAGGCGCACCTGGTTGCGCCCGCCATGCTTGGCCTGGTAGAGCGCGATATCGGCCTGACCCAGCAGGTCTTCCAGCGTGCGCGCGCCGGGCCCCAGCAATTCCAGCGCACCGACCCCGGCACTGATGGTCACCACGCCGGCCGGATTGCCCCGATGCGGCAGATCCAGAGCCTGGATGCCGGCGCGGATCTTCTCGGCCACCTGCATGGCGCCGGCGGCATCGGTGTCGGGCAGCAACATCACCATTTCCTCGCCGCCGTAGCGCGCCGCCAGGTCACCTGGACGGCGCTGGCGTTCCTTGAGCACGGCGGCGATGCGGCGCAGGCATTCGTCACCGGCCTGGTGGCCGTAGAGATCGTTGTACTGCTTGAAGAAATCGACATCGATCATGATCAGCGAAAGCACCGCATTGCTGCGTAGGGCGCGCCGCCATTCCGCCGCCAGCACCGTATCAAGGTGACGCCGGTTGGCCAGGCCCGTCAGGCCATCCTGGTGGGCCAGCAGTTCCAGTTGCTGGTTGGCCTGGTGCAGCTCGCCCATGACCTGCAGGGCGCGGTCTTCGGCGGCCAGACGCAGATTGATCAGGCCGATCAGACGCACTCCGAAGATGGCGATGATGATCAGCAGCAGCAGCACCGCAGCGCCATATACCACGGTCTGCTGACGCCATATCGCCAGCGCTTCATCGCGCGCGATGGTTACCGCTACCATCAGCGGAAAATCCTGTACAGCCTGGTAGGTCAGGTAACGGTAGCTGGCATCCAGTGGCGAGACGATTTCCGCATGGCCGCTGGGCTGTCCCGTGAGCAGTTCATGCAGATTCGGGTCCTGACTCAGGTCACGATTGATGTAATCGGGTTCGAATGGCTGGCGCGTGAGGATGATGCCAGGGCGCAGGACGAGCAGGATGGAACTGTTGTGCCCGAGATCCACCGTCTGGTACAAGGTGTTGAAGTGTTCCAGTCGCAAAGTGGCCAGCAGCACCCCGGCGAAGCGCCCGTCGGGATGGTTCAGGCGCAGCGACATCGGGATCACCCATTGTGTAGTGCTACGGCTGATGATCGTGGCGCTGATGTGGGGCTGGTCATCCTGGTGGTCGCGGTGATAGTGGAAATAGGCGCGGTCGGCATTGTTGGCATCTCGGGGCGATGGCGGCGAGGAGCTGGCAATGCGATTGCCGTTGGCATCAAAGACGTAGAGTCCGTCCAGTTGTGGCATTTCACTGGCCATACGGCGCAGCAGCGGCCCCATGGCGGTGGTATGCGGGCTACCAATGCCGACTTCATTGATACGGTCGCTGATGTTGATCAGCGCGCCATGGGTGGCCTGGAAGACGTCATAGGCCTGGTGTGCCAGGGTGCGGGCGATGTTGCCGGAATAGATACGGGTATTGTTCACTTGTGCCATGCGTGCCGTCACGCTTTGCCAGACGTGGCTGGCAGCAATGGCCATGCAGATCAGGATGATGAACAGCCGGGCGCGCCGCGCCACAGAGTGGCGCGCAGCCGGTCCCGCCTTTGCCAGCATTGCCCGCATGTGATGTATCTCCCCCGTCCGATAGGCCGGCTGCCTGCCCAGGGCAGCCGTTTGGATCAGTATAAGGAGCCGGCACAGCACCTTGACCGGGATCAGCCCGCGAAAAAGCCCTCAATTCATGGGCTGGACCGCCGGCCGGCGCATCAGTTTGACGCTGTGCAAGGCTGTCAGCAGCACCGATAGCCAGATCGGCACGTAGGTGCCTAACTGCGCCAGGTGTAGGGTTTCGCCCAGCACCGCCATGGCCACCAGCACCAGCAGCACCGGTTCCACGTAGCCGAGGATGCCGAACAGCCCCATGGGCAGCAGCTTGCCGGCGCGCAGGTAGCTGGTCAGGGCGATCATGCTCAGTACCCCCAGCCCCGGCAGCAGCAGCCACATGGCGGGGGTATGCAGGGTGGCGACGGTGCGCGGGCTGGTGGCCAGGGCCAGCAGCGAAGGCAGTGCCAGCACCATCAATTCCACCGCGAAGATCAGCAGCGAATCGATGCGGATGCGCCGACGCAGGATGAAGTAGGGCGGATAGCCCAGCGCCACCGCCAGGGTCGGCCAGGAAAAGGCGCGCGTCATCCACAGTTCATGCGCCACCCCCACGCAGGCACACAGCACGGCCAGGCCTTGCAGCAGGTCCATTTTCTCGCCGTAGTGGAAACGTCCGACCAATACCATCGACAAGGGCAGCAGGAAGTAACCCAGCGACACTTCCAGCGCGCGGCCATTGACCGAACCCCACAGGAACAGCCATTGCTGCAGGGCCAGCAAGGCGGTCATGAGCAGCAGCAATGCGATGCGGGCCGGACTGCCCAGCAGTTCGGCCATGGCCGAGCGCAGCCGCGGCAGGTCGCCGCGCCAGGCCAGCAGGCCTAGTACGCATAGCAGGGTGATGACGATGCGCCAGGCAAAGATCTCGGTACCATCGAGCGGCGCCAGCAAGCGGGTATAACCGGAAAGAAAGGCGAACAGGGAAGAGGCCAGCACGGACAAGCCGATGCCGCGGCCGATATCTTGATGATTCATTACGGGAACCAGGTGCGCCCGGCGGCAAGGGAGAGACGCCGGCAAAGACGCGATTCTACGGCAAGCCGGCGCAGCAGGTGCTGGGCGCGCAAAAAGCCCCGGCACCGGGCCGGGGCTTCAGGTCGGGAAATCAGAGGTCAGAACTCAGAACTCTGAGGTCATAGCTGACTTATGCACCCGGCGAAGTACCCAGCGGCCCATCCTTCAGTTCACGGGCATAGTTGTTAGGGCGGCCATTGGGCATTTCATAGCTCTTGTGATCGACGTATTGACCGTTCTGCCCGCTCTCCTGCAGGGCTGCCGGTGAGGCGGTCTGCTCGCCTTGGTAGTTGTAGTACTGCGACGGCGAGGCAGCCGGGGAGGTCGAATCATATTGCTGCGGGTTGCCCTGCAGGGAGCTGCCACCCTGGTCGTAGGACTGGGCATAGGCACCGCTGGCAAAAGTGGCGGCGGCCAGTACGGCGGCGGTGAGGAAGGTCTTGGTCATGGCTGTTCTCCTTTATCCGGGTTGAGGGGGCGTGGCTGAAAACCTGGATTCATCATAGAAAGCTGCGCACATGGCTACAGTCGGAAAGCCCTGCATGTTCTTGTCGGCGTTTTCGCGCGTGTCCGACAGCCGGATTCGGTCCTTGAGAGAAACGCCGGCGGTGAATGGACTCTTGCAGAAAACGAGATCAATCCATCTCATCCTTGCACATCCTTTATCAATCAAGGTGTCCAGGACAGGCAGCTTGCGAGCTATTCGTCGTGTGGTCGAGCATGTCCGTGTCAGCGCCAAAGCTGACATGCGGGAAGCGATTCGTTACCAAACGTAGCATTGCCTCATGCTGAGTCATGCGAGTTTGTGTGAGGATATTTGCCGACCGGGGTGAGCCTGTAGGATGGCCTGGCCAATGAGCCCAGCGCGTGGGCCGCGTCTTTGTCGGCCTTTGATCTGCAACAAGTCTCGACTGATTGGTTGTCGTAAAAAGGCCAAGCCTCTCAGGCGGCGCGAAATGGACTTTGGTCTAGCCCGTAAGCAGGCTATGCTGAATCAAACATAAAGCCAATGACGCCCCATCGCTGGGCGCCGTGATGAGCAAGCAAGGGGGACCTCATGCAGAAACTTCTGCCCGCTATCATGCTGGTCGCAATGACCATGCCGCTGCCGGTTGCGGCCGCCGACTGTGCCAAGGTGATCATCTCGGCCGACTCCGATTACGCGCCCCTGCACTGGTATGACGGCAAGCGCCTCACCGGGGCCAGTATCGAGATTGCTACTCGTGCATTGACGGCGCTGAAGATTCCTTATGAGGTGCGCTATGTCGGTCCCTTCCATCGCGTGCTCAAGGAAGCCGAGAGTGGCGAAGTCTCCATGGTGGCATCGCTGAAGAACACCCCAGAACGGCAGCAATACCTGGCTTTTACCGCGGTGCCCTTGTTCCGCAATCCGATTGCGATCTTCGTGGCGCGCGACAAGGCCTTTGCCTATGCCGGCTGGAAGGACCTGGTCGGCAAGCGCGGCGCCATCACGCTGGGCAATCAATTCGGTGGAGGCTTCGATGAATTCATGCGCGACCATCTCAGCATCGAGACGGCGCAGAAGGTGTATATGAATTTCACCAAGCTCGATTCCGGTCGTATCGATTACCTCCTCACCGGTTACTACAGCGGCATGATCTATCTCAACCAGACGGGGCAGAGCGAGCGCTTCATGGCGCTGCGCCCCTTCGTCAGCGAAACCGATAATTACATCGCCATGAGCAAGGCCAGTCCTTGCGTGAAGTACCTGCCGCGTCTCAATGCGCAACTGGAGCTCATGCAAAAACGCGGCGAACTGCGCGCCGTGCTGCAAAGTTTCGAAACCGACTTGCGCATCGACCCTGCCACTGCCGAGGAATTGACTCGCACTAAGTAGTCATTGCGGCCTGAGCCGCCACGTAGCCCTCTCATTGCTATGAGAGTTGGTGAGTCTTAGCCTCTTTTTTCACTTATTTCTTTCTGCCAGGAACTCCCATCACTCAGCCTCTGTCTGTGAAGGGCTCGTATTTCCATCGGCACCAGTGATGGGAGACGAGACGGTCGGAATCACACAACAGAAAAATCAGGGGCCGAGAAAATCCTTACGATGGAAACGGTGATCTCGGTAGAATTGCCCGACAGAAAAAAAGCCTCAACCAAGCGGCTCAGCGATGCAACGTGGCGTCCAAGCGCATAGCGCAAGTGGCCAACGATGGCCCTTCCTCCACTCCAACACCAATAAGACCATGCGTTACTGGATCAATCATCTCAAATTCTCACGCAAGTTCGTCCTCATCGGCGCACTCGCTTTCATGCTGTTCATCGTTCCGACTACCTTGCTGGTGCGGGCCAACCTGCAAGACCTGGCTGTGGCCCAGCGCGAGGAACTGGCCATCCAACCCGGCCGCGACCTGTTGTTATTGCTCAAGCAGATGCAGCAACATCGCGGCCTGTCGGCGCTGTATTTGGCCGATGGTGACGGCGCTGCGGCCAGCCGGACCGAACGTCAGAAGGATGTGGAGGCGACGCTGGAACGCGTGCGCACCGGCCTGCTGCTCTTGGAAGACAAGGAGTTGACCGACGCACTGGATCGTCTGACCTCCGAGTGGCGTGTGCTGGCGCAGAGCATCGCCGCCAAGTCCATCAGCGGCGCCCAGAGCAATCAGCAGCACGCGCAATTGATTGCCCGCGAACTGCTGCTCATCGATGACCTGACCAATAGCTCCGGCCTGGCGCTGGAGTCCGAAGCCGCACTGTTCTACGTCCAGCGTGCCGTCATGAGCGAACTGCCGCAATTGACCGAAGCACTGGGCCAGGCCCGGGCCCGTGGCGCGGTCATATTGGGTCGCGGACAAGCCGATGCCGAGGAGCGCGCCCGCCTGGAAAGCTTGGCCGACCGTGCGCGTCGCGCCTATGAGAATGCGCGCCGTTCGCTGTCCATGGCGGCAGGCAAGCACGCCTTGCCGGCGACTGTGGAAGCGGCCCGTGTCGCCGCGGTGGCTGATGCCGATGAAGCCTTCAAACTGGCCGAGAACGCCATCGTGCGCGCCGACCAGTTGACCATGCCGGCTCCGCAATGGGTGGCCACCATGACCCGCATCATCGATACCCAGTTCGTCCTGGTGAACGCCTCCTTCGAGATGATGCGTGATGAACTGCAGGCCAAGATTCCACGCCTGCGCAATGAACTGATCGTGCTATGCCTGGCCCTGGCCGCACTGGCGCTGGCCGCGCTGTGGGTGATGGTCGCTATCACCCGCGCCACCACGGCGGCCATTGCCGATGCAGTACGCCTGACCGAGGCCGTGTCGGCAGGTGATTTGACGCAGCACGTGGAGGTCAAGGGCAGCGACGAAGTGGCGCGCTTGCTGACTGCCATGCAAACCATGACTGCGCAACTGAGCAAGGTGGTGGGCAGCGTGCGCAGCAATTCTGAAAGTGTGGCCACCGCCAGTGCGCAGATCGCGCAAGGCAATGCCGACCTCAGCAAGCGCACCGAGGAACAGGCCAGCGCCCTGCAGCAAACAGCGGCCTCAATGGAAGAACTGGGCTCGACCGTGCAACAGAATGCCGACGGTGCCCGTCAGGCCGGACAACTGGCGCGCGAGGCCGCCGACATCGCCAGCCAGGGCGGCGCAGTGGTGCAGCAGGTGGTGCAGACCATGCAAGGCATCCACGCCAGTTCGGACCGCATCAGCGACATCATCGGTGTCATCGATGGCATTGCCTTCCAGACCAATATCCTGGCCTTGAACGCCGCCGTGGAAGCGGCGCGTGCTGGCGAACAGGGCCGCGGCTTTGCGGTGGTGGCCACCGAAGTGCGCAGCCTGGCACAACGCTCGGCTACCGCCGCGCGTGAGATCAAGGAATTGATCACCGCCAGCGTCGACCAGGTCGGCCAAGGCACGCAACTGGCCGATCAGGCCGGCAAGACCATGGAAGAAATCGTCTCCTCGATTCGCCGCGTCAGCGACATCATGGTCGGCATCAACGCTGCCACCGCCGAGCAGAACACCGGCATCGCCCAGGTCGGCCAGGCGGTCACGCAGATGGATAGCACCACGCAACAGAATGCGGCGCTGGTGGAACAGAGTGCGGCGGCGGCCATCAGCTTGTCGGGGCAGGCTCGCGAGCTGGTGCAGGCGGTGGCGGTGTTCCGAGTGGCATCGCGGGCGCTGGCGGCCTGATGCCTTGAGTCGCAGGATTGATTAGCGTCGCTTCATCGCAGAAAGTGAAAGGCCCGCAGTTCATGCTGCGGGCCTTTGTTTTTGCGGAACAGGAAGAGCTCGGCTGGGAGCCGGCGTTCAACGATAGAAGGGTTCGACCCGGCCCTTGAGCTTGGTCAGCATGGGATTGCCCTTGCGGTCCAGCGCGCGGCCGGCGGGGATCTTGATCCAGCCTTCGCTGATGCAATATTCGCTGACGTTGTTGAATTCCTTGTCGTTGAGCTTGATGCCGATGTCATGCTCGAAGATGGCGGCATCGTAATGCGGGCTGCGGGGATCGACGCTGAGGCGATCGGGGAGGGCGGGGCGTTGTGCGGTGTCGTTCATGGGCGCGATTATCGGATATAAAAACGGGCAAGACAATTGTTTCATACCGGCGCAGCATCCTGCTGGCAGGTCATCCAGGGCCTGTATGCGAACGACCATCCAAGCCACCGGGCATCTATCCCAATTACTTCACCTTGCACGTGACCATCGACAATGCCGCCCGCGGCCACGCCCACAAGGCCGCCGTAGTGCTGCTCCAGACGGCCCGGTTGGCCGATGCACAACAGTTCATATATGGCGTGCAGCGCGCTTACCCAGGCAATGAACTGGGCGCTACCTCCTTGGGGGCGCCCAGAAGGGGATGGGCGGCGCCACTCGGCTATAATGTCTGGCCTTGGCCGCTGGCCCCTGCCGTGTTGCTGCGCTCACCCGCGCCTGCACGTGGGGCGTCCACCGCGGCCCAACCCCGTCACAGCACCGGCATCGTGCCGGTCGTAGGAGAAACCATGAACAACCGCGCAAGAAAACGTCTGATCTATCGCCGTCACCGCATCGGCCTGTTGATCGCAGCCATCGAATCCCTGATGGCCCTGGAAGAGTCGATGCTGCAAGCCAAGCAGGCGGCCTGAGTCTCCTCTTCCGTTTCAGTACTCAGATGAAGCCGGCCCGTAGGCCGGTTTTTTTACGGCCCTATGACCTTGTGCATCCTGTAAAGATCGATTGACGTCTACCCTCATTTTCTGCGAAATTGCTCAACGCCATTTTGTCATCCATCCCCCATATTGCGCGTTCCCGTCTGCTGATAACTGGGCGGGGGTGTGACCCTAGCCATAAGGGGCGGCGTTATCAATCAAGTCATCAATACAACATCAAAGGAACGGGGTATGGGGTGCAGCAGTGTGACCAATGCGACAGTCCAGTTCAGATGGAGAGGCATGTTGCTTGCCTCGGTGTTGCTTCTGGCGTGGGGCGAGGTGGCGGCTCAGGAAAGTACGGCCAGCCTGGCCGCTATCGTCAAGGTATTGCACGGCGATGTACAGACCCAGCGCGGTGGCAAGATGCAGCCGCTCGGCATCGGTACGCGCCTGTATGCGGGTGACCGTGTGGTCACGGGCGCGGCCAGTTCGGTCGGCTTCACCCTGCGCGACGATACCCTGATCTCGCTCGGACCGAACAGCCAGTTCCAGCTCGAACAGTTCGCTTACAACGACACCACCGACGAAGGCAACATCGCCGTGCGGCTCACCAAGGGTACGCTGCGCTATGTTTCCGGCCTGATCGGCAAGCACGCACCGCAACGTCAGCAATTGGCCACCCCTACGGCCACCATCGGTATTCGGGGCACTGACTTCATCGTCGAGGTGGGCGATGAATAAAGTCCTCGTTCTCATGGCGCTGGTGCTGGCCGGCTGCGCCGGTCCCAAGGAAAGATTCGTACTGCTGCCGCAAGCCGATGGTTCGGCCAGCAGTATCGTGGTCAAGACCGCTACTGGTGAAACGACCTTGTCTACGCCGTATGCGGCTACCGAGAGTATCGGCGGCAAGCTCGCCAAGACCGAGACCCTGGCCCAGGCCGATGTCGAAAAACGCTATGCCGAGGTGCTGGGCAGCTTGCCGGCGCGACCGCGCAGCTACGACCTGCTCTTCGAGCTGGGCACGGATCGCCTGACACCGGCATCGCAGGAACTGCTGAAGAAGGCGATGGCCGAGATCAAGGACTTCCCGGCCGGCGAATTCATCCTGACCGGTCACGCCGACAATATCGGCAGCGATACCACCAATGACGCCTTGTCGCTGCGCCGTGCCCGCCTGATCGAGCGCGAACTGCAACGCGCCGAGGTCAAGGCCTTGAGTATCGAGGTCGTCGGCAAGGGCGCGCGCGATCCGCGCGTGCCGCAGAAGCGCGGCGTGCCTGAACCACGCAATCGCTTCGTCGAAATCAAGATACGGTGAGTACGGCGGCGGGATGACTTGCTTCGCGCACCAGACTATTCGGATCTTTTCACATTCACATTCTATGAGTGGATAAATGATGCCCTTGGATACCTTGCTGCTCTTCGTGCCCTCCTGCTTTGCACTGAACATGGCCTTTGGCCCCAATAACCTGCTCTCCATGACCATCGGCGCGCAGCATGGGTTGCGGCCGGCACTGTTGGCGGCAGCCGGACGGTTGGTGGCATTTGCCCTGATGATTGCCATCGCAGCGCTGGGCATGGGCGCGCTGCTGATGGCGTCGCAGATCGCCTTTACGGTGGTCAAGCTGCTGGGGGCCGCCTACCTGGTCTGGCTGGGATGCAAGATCTTCTTTGCCAAGGCGACGGTGTCGGCGCAAGGTGTGGAGTTGGGGCGCGGTGGCATCCGCAGCTTTCTCCGCAAGGAATTCCTGGTGGCCATCGGCAACCCCAAGGCCATCCTGATCTTCACGGCCTTCTTCCCGCAGTTCGTAGTGCCGGGCAATTACTGGGGCAGCTTCCTGCTGCTCGGAAGCATCTTCCTCACACTGGAACTGGTGGCCATCGCCGCCTACGCCTATGCCGGCACCCGACTGTCCGGGTTGCTGCAGAATGCGCGTGGACTGCGCTGGATGAACCGCATCAGCGGCGGCATGATGATCGTCTTCGGCACCATCCTGGCGCTGGCAAGACGACCGGCTGCGTGAGCGCCCGCCTATGGAGTGAAGCAGTGTTTGAGGGATGACAATAATGGGCTCATCTCTTCGCATTACGTGGCATCAGTAATCAAATAAATCGAATAAATCATTTTATTGCGCGAAAAGTGCTGAGAAATTTTGTTTCTTTGCTCTTTTCTGCGAGAAAAATGCGCATCGCTGAACATTCCCCCCAATTTTTACAAGGCACACCTTCCTGCTGATAGAAGGGTTTTAGGGCTGAATTCCGCCTTAAATACAGCTTTCTTGCCGCGATCTATCAGAATCCTCTTCATTTTCTCTGTTGGCTTGACAGCGTCTCCCTTCTTTCTGATGTAAATGGACAACAGAAAAAACATTTATATCGAATTCATTAAATAAATGGTTTATATTGAAGTGGTGATAGGGGGCTGCTGCTCACGATGGGTAGCTTGTTCAATCGGCCTTGGGAATCGAGGCGTTCGGAGGGGGGCGTAACATGAAGATTGCAGATATCAAAATCAGTGTGCGGCTCGGTGCCTGTTTCTCGGCGCTGATTCTCGTGATGTGCGTGATCGCCACGGTAGGTGTGAAGAACCTGTGGGCCGTCACCGATGTCACCGATGAGATCGTCAATGATCGCTACGTCAAAGTGGCGCTGGTCAACCAGATCAGCGAGAAGGTCAATACCGCTGCCCGTGCGATACGCAATGCGATCATCGCGCCCGATGAGGCGACCATGGAGAAGTATCTGGACCGCGCCGTGGGCAACACGCGGGAGGTGAGCGAGCATATGGCCGATCTGGAAAAGATCATCAATACCCCCAAGGGCAGCGAACTGTTCAACAAGATCAAGGATGCCCGCGCCGACTACGCCAAGCCGCGTGACGGGGTCATTGCGCTGATCCGCGCGCAGAAAAAGGCCGAGGCGGCAGACTATCTGTTCAAGGAAGTGATACCGGCGCAGGACAAGTATTTTGCGGCGCTCAAGGAGATGACCGCCTTCCAGGCCGGCATCATGGAAAAGAGCGTCATCAAGAGCCGCGAAACTTCGGCCGATGCGGTCAAGCTGATGGTAGGTCTTTCCAGTGTGGCCATCCTGTTGTCGATCATGTGTGCGGTGATGATTACGCGCTCCATTACCCGCCCGCTTAATGAAGCGGTGGAAGTGGCCAGCGCCGTCGCAGCGGGTGACCTGACCATGCAGATCGCAGCGAGCTCCAAGGATGAGACTGGTGCGCTGCTGTCTTCGCTGAAGGTCATGAACGACAATCTGCACCGCATCGTCACTCAGGTTCGGCAGGGAACAGACACCATCGCGACCGCCTCCGGCCAGATCGCCACCGGTAACCTGGACCTGTCCTCGCGCACCGAGCAACAGGCCGGCGCATTGGAAGAAACTGCCTCGGCCATGGAAGAACTGACCTCCACCGTCAAGCAGAACGCCGACAACGCACGTCAGGCCAACACCCTGGCCGCCAACGCTTCGCAGGTGGCCATCCAGGGCGGTAGTGTGGTGGGTGAGGTGGTGCATACCATGAGTGAGATCAATGAGGCTTCGCGCAAGATCGTGGAGATCATCACCGTCATCGATGGCATCGCGTTCCAGACCAACATCTTGGCCTTGAATGCCGCAGTGGAGGCGGCGCGCGCCGGCGAGCAGGGCCGTGGCTTTGCGGTGGTGGCTTCCGAAGTGCGCACCCTGGCCCAACGCAGCGCGGCAGCGGCCAAGGAAATCAAGTCCCTGATCGATACCTCGGTGGCGCGGGTGGAAAACGGTAGCCGCCTGGTCGAACAGGCCGGCGCGACCATGAGCGAGGTGGTGGCCAGCGTCAAGCGCGTCACCGACGTGGTCGCCGAGATCACGGCGGCCAGTGGTGAACAGAGCGATGGCATCGAGCAGATCAATCAAGCCATCGTGCAGATGGATGAAGTCACCCAGCAGAATGCAGCACTGGTGGAAGAAGCGGCGGCCGCGGCGCAGTCACTGCAGGAGCAGTCGAGCCGGCTGTCGGAAACCGTGGGTATCTTCAAGCTGGGCAGTGGTGACTTCCGTCACGCTACTGCCGCTGCGGCCACGATGATGCGCCATACCGTGGACGTTACGCCGCACCCGGCGGGGCTGCCGCGTTAGCAATCAGTCTGGAAGGGATTGCGCTGGGGGAGTAGGAAGGTCGTCCTTGTTGGGCGCAGGAGTGACAGGACATCTGCCGTCGCGGCTGCGAAAAGGTTCCGAGTATAAGCGCTTTCGTGTTGTGGGCGCGTGATTACTCGCATTATTGTTGCGATCACATCGAAGCTCTGCTTTATCGGGAAAATCCCTACATCATTATTTAAAAGAATTGCCTATAGTCTCTATAGACTTAGATTGATTCTCTTGGGATTGATCGATATTCGGAACTCGTATTTCATCAGGGGGATTCTAACCATGAACGCATTCAGAAGTATGAAAATCGGCACCAAGCTGTTATTGGCTTTTGCCGTGTCACTGCTGCTCACAGTCATACTCGCAGCCATTTCGCTGACCAGCATCAATTCGCTGACGGCATCCATCAAGGCGGCCGATACGGTCCAGGAGCAACGGTTGTCACCGCTTTACTTTGCACGCGAAGCCCTCGACCAGACCGGCATTGCCGCCCGTAATGCCTATGTCTTCCGTAGCGACAGCGATGCGCAGAAAGAACTGGCCATCGTCGATGAGCAGAAGCAGCTCTATCTGAAGGCCTTGCGCGACATGGAGTCTACCTTCGCCGGTAGCAAGAACTTCGAGACGGTGCGTGCAGGCTTGCTGAAAATGGCCGATGAACTGAAGCGGCCGCGTCAGTATCGCGAGGGTGGCAAGATGGAAGAGTACCGCGACTTCCTGGTCAACGAATGCAGTCCTCTGCGTCGTCAGATCGTGCTCGATATCAACAAGGTGATCGACGAAGTGAGTGCGGAAAACGACAAGGCACGGCAAACCACTAACGACATGGCTTCCCGTGCCTCGATTATCGTGGCCGTGTTGACCATCATCGTGGCCATCATTTCCGTCCTCATTGCGTTTGTCATCACCCGTGGACTGTTGAAGCAACTCGGCGGCGAACCGGCTTACGCGGCCCAGATCGCCCAGCAGATCGCTGCTGGTGATCTGACCTCTGACGTGCAGACCAAACTTGGCGACACGACCAGCCTGCTGTTTGCCATCAAGCAGATGCGTGACAGCCTGGTGGCCATTGTCGGCAAGGTGCGCGAAGGTACGCATACCATCGAACAGGCTTCAGCCGAAATCGCTTCCGGCAACATGGATCTGTCGTCACGCACCGAACAGCAGGCCGGGGCACTGGAAGAAACCGCCTCGGCCATGGAAGAACTGATGTCGACGGTGAAGCAGAATGCCGACAATGCCAAGCAAGCCAGCCAGCTCGCGGTCTCGGCCTCGGAAGTCGCCAGCCAGGGGGGCGAAGTGGTGGGCAAGGTGGTCACCACCATGGAGGGGATCAATACTTCCTCGCGCAAGATCGTCGACATCATCAGCGTCATCGACGGTATTGCATTCCAGACCAATATCCTGGCCCTGAATGCTGCGGTCGAGGCCGCGCGTGCCGGTGAGCAGGGACGTGGTTTTGCGGTGGTCGCCTCGGAGGTGCGTAACCTGGCACAACGCAGTGCCACGGCGGCCAAGGAAATCACCGGACTGATCAATGATTCGGTGGCGCAGATCGAGCAGGGCAGCAGTTTGGTCGAGCAGGCCGGGCAGACGATGGAAAACGTGGTCAGCAGTGTGAAGCGAGTGACCGATGTGGTGGCCGAGATCTCGTATGCAAGCCAGGAGCAGAGCAACGGCATCAGCCAGATCAATGTCTCGATTACGCACATGGATGAAGCCACGCAGCAGAACGCGGCCCTCGTGGAGGAAGCCGCCGCTGCTGCGAACGCCATGACGGAACAGGCCAGTGCGCTGTCGGGGCTGGTATCGACCTTCCAACTCGAGGCATCGGTGACGCCTTCCATCACCATGGCTGTCGGGGAGCGTTCGCGAAAGACATTCACGGGCAAGGCATTGGCGCTGAAGTAGGATGCTTGCCTAAGACAGATACACCAGACATATGATTGCGCCCGCCTATTGCGGGCGCTTTTTTTCGTCTCGACTTCCGGGAATGTGACTGCTTCTCGCACAGATGTGCGCGCCAAGCGCGCATCCCGATGGCTTCTTGCCGTGCCGCATCCTTCGCGCAAATTTAGCGCCTTCAGTCAGGCAAACGTCAGCCAACGCGCCGAAATCTACTTTATGATTTTTTTACGATAGGTGGCCCTCAATATAACGACGCGTATCACGCGATACAGGAGACCAGCATGACTGCCACGGCTGCAAGCGCTTCCCGGCGCAAGACTTCGTTGACCGAAATGACCATCCGGCTGTTCGAGCGCATGATCCCTGATCCCTTCGTCCTGGCGATCCTGATCACGGGCCTGGTCACCTTGCTGTCGTTTCTCTTTGCACCCCATGCCACGCTGGCACACGTCATCGGCGGTTGGTACAAGGGCTATTTCGACATCCTGACCTTTGCCTTCCAGATCACCCTGATCCTGGTGACCGGCCACGCCTTTGCCCATGCGCCGCCGGTACAGCGTTGCTTCAAGGCCCTTGTTGGCCTGGCCAATACGCCGGCGCAAGCGGCCACGCTGACCTTTCTTTCGGTGGCTGTGGCTTCGTTCTTCAACTGGGGTTTTGGCCTGGTCGTGAGCGCCTTGCTGGCGCGCGAGGTGGCCAAGCGGATGCGCGTGGATTTTGCCTGGATCGTGGCGGCGGGGTATTCGGGTTGGGTGGTCTGGGCGACGGGGGTTTCGAGTTCGATCGCCTTGGCCCAATCCACCCCGGGCAGCGCCATGAATATCGTCGAAAAACTGACCGGACAGGTGCTGCCATTCAGTAGCACCGTCTTCACTCGCTTCAATATCATCCCGACCGTGATCATGCTGGTGGCCATGCCCGTGGTGCTGGCCTGGCTCAAACCGAATGATGAACAGGCCTCGGTGCTGGACATCGAAAACAATCCCGACGCCCCGATCCGTCAGAAACCCACGGGCAAGCTCAGTTTTGCCGCCTGGATCGAGCATTCCTGGATCGGCAGCGCCTTCATCGGCCTGGTCGGCATCGGCTTGCTGGTACTGAGCCAATTCCAGCACATCGCTTTTTCCGGCGTCAATGCCGTGATCTTCGTGATGTTCATCGCCGGTGTATTGCTGCATGGTTATCCGCTGGCATATGCAGACGCCATCAAGAATGCCGCCAAGCAGACCGGTTCGATGATGCTGCAATACCCGCTCTATGGCGGCATCATGGGCATCATGGATGCCACCGGGTTGCCGGATGTGATCGCTCATTTCTTCATCACCATTTCGAATGCGCATACCTTGCCCTTCTGGAGTTACGTATGCTCATTGATCGTGACCTTTTTCATTCCCAGCGGTGGTGGTCATTGGGCGGTGCAGGGCCCCTTCGTGGTACCGGCCGCAGTGGCCTTGCACGCGTCGGTACCGGCCACGACCATGGCCGTAGCCATGGGTGAGCAGGTATCGAACATGTTGCAGCCGTTCTGGGCTGCGCCGGTGGTGGCCATGGCAGGCATTGGGGTGCAGCGTGTTCTGGGTTATACCGCCACGACATTTCTGGTGGGAGCGGTGGTCTATGGAGCGGCCTTGTTGCTGCTGGTGTGAGCGGACCGTCATTGGATTGAACTGAAAGGGATGGCGAAATTGCAGTTTATTTTTTCAAAGAAGATGCTTGGGTATATTGTCCGCTTGCTGTTTCTTTACATGATCTGCGCCGTATTCTCCTGGGCCCAGGCTCAGGACCGGCGTGCGGTTTCAGAGCCGCAATTACCGACCCAGGCCTGCGCGACATTTTCTCCTTTGTTTCCGTCTTCCCTCGGACAGGAGACGGCACGACTGCAACAGGCGATTGATCAATGTCCCGCTGGCCAAGCGGTGCATCTGATCGTGGGCGGGCAGGGCGGGCGCTTTGAAACCGCGCCTCTGACCATGAAGTCCGGTGTCACCCTCTGGCTCGACAAAGGGACGGTGCTGGCGGCGACGACCAATGCACTGGCCTATGACCGCAACGGGCACTGCGGTAGCATCGACCGCAAAGGCAACGGCTGTCGTCCTTTTATCTTCTTCAATGGTACGCATGACGCCGGCATCATGGGCGAGGGCGTCATTGACGGTCAAGGCGGAGAGCTGATGGCAGGCACGAACGAAACCTGGTGGCAGCTTGCCCGCCGCGCCCAGCGTGAATCGGGAAAGCAGAATAATCCGCGCTTGATACAGGTCGACCATGCAAGCAACCTGATGTTCTACAAAGTCATCCTACGCAACTCGGCCAACTTCCATCTGGCGCTGAACCATGTGCAGGGCGTGACGATCTGGGGCGTGACTATCGATGCTCCGGCGCAGGCGCGCAATACCGATGGCATCGATCCGTCGGCGGCCGAAGATGTCACCATCGCTCACAGCTTCATCCGTACAGGAGACGACAACATAGCGATCAAGGCCGGAAACGGTGCGACCCGCTACCTCTCTATCCTCAATGATCACTTGTACTGGGGGCATGGGCTGTCGATAGGCAGCGAAACCGTGGACGGCGTGAGCGACGTGCTGGTGCGTAATGTCACCATCGACGGTGCGGTTTCGGGCTTGCGCATCAAAGGCAATTCCAGCCACGGAGGCGAAGTCAGAAAAATACGCTACGACAATATCTGTCTGCGCGGCAATGTGCGTCCTATCGACTTCGATACCCGCTATGGCGATGAGGCTGGCGGAGAAAATATTCCAGTCTATCGGGAAATTCTCTTGAAGGACGTCAGCGGAAGTGGTGGCGCCCTGGTGGTGCATGGGTATGACGCGAATCACTTGCTGGACATCGCTTTGGATGATGTCCGTTTTGATACGGACGCCCGATGGCAAGTCAGCGATGCCAACCTCTCCGTGCTCAAGGGCGGCGCGTATCCTCTTCCGGCGATATCTATGGCGTCGGCCACGATTGCCCCGGTCAGTGATTGCAGATTGAATTGGCTGGCGTTTCCGTCTGCCTTATAAACTTTTTCGACCAGCGCAAGCTTGGCCATCCTGCGGTGCGATCAGGGGAAGGTCATGTCCAGACCGAGCATCTTGCTGACAATATCGGTGACGATCCAAAGGCCCAGGAGCAATAGCAGAAAGACCAGTGCCACCAGGCCGCTGGTGCGCAGCACCGCGCGCGTGTCCATCATCTGCTTGCCCTTGTCCTTCTTTCCTTGGTCGTAATGCCACTTGATGGCGAAGAACATACCCGTGATGAACACGAGCAGCTTGAACGTCACGAAGACGATAGGGACCCAATCGATCATTTTGAGTATTTCCGTTTGCTGGGAGAGACAAAAAAATCCGATAACACTTCAGTTGCCTGAGCGCTATCGGATACAACCACATCAAACCCATTGCCAATCGTGGTGCCCAGCAATGCAGCACCAGCTACAAGTCTGAAAATAGTCAAGGTGTGTCACTGTCCCTGTAACACTTGTGTATGAATTCTAACCAGGCCATGTAGGGAAAGTCCAGAAGACAAGATCCATACAAGATTAACTTGCTCTTCCAAGCCGGGTGGACAATACCCGCGAAGGCGACAAGGATAGCGTTCAGGTCGCGGGCTATTGTCCTACGCCGAAGGAGCTAGAAGGATTCCCACTCTTCTTTTTTGTCGTCCTTGATGCTGTTGGGCAGGGCGCGTGGTGCCTGGTTGGCGCCGATGGCGGCCGGACGTGCGGACTGCGGTTGAGTTTGCTGTTTGGACGGCAATGCCTTGCTGGTGACTGCAGAGGATTTCAAGGACGCTGCCTGTGGCATCTGCATGGTACGCAACTCGGGCCCGCCTGCCTCATCCAGGCGGAACACGCTGACCAGTTCCAGCAATCGCTGCGCCTGATCCTGCAGGGCTTGTGCGGCGGCGGCGGCTTCTTCCACCAGCGCGGCATTCTGCTGGGTGGTGTTGTCCATCTGCATGATGGCCTGGTTGACCTGTTCGATACCTTCACTTTGCTCGTGCGTGGCAGATGATATCTCACTGACGATATGGCCGACCTGCTCGATGCTGCTGACCACCTGGTCCATGGTATTACCGGCTTGCGCCACCAGTTCAGTGCCGGAAGAAACCTGGTTGACCGAATCGTTGATCAGTTCCTTGATCTCCTTGGCGGCGGTGGCCGAGCGTTGTGCCAAAGCGCGCACTTCCGAGGCCACCACCGCAAAGCCGCGTCCCTGCTCGCCGGCACGGGCGGCTTCCACGGCGGCATTCAAGGCCAGGATGTTGGTCTGGAAGGCGATGCCATCGATTACCGAGATGATGTCGACGATCTTGCGCGAGGAATCGTTGATGGCGCCCATGGTCTGCACCACTTGCTTGACCGCTTCTCCGCCCTGGTTGGCCACGGCCGTGGCAGTGCCGGCCAACTCACTGGACTTGCGGGTGTGATCGGCATTCTGCTTGACGCTGGAGGTCAGTTGTTCCAACGAAGAGGCGGTTTCTTCCAGCGCGCTGGCCTGCTCTTCGGTGCGCGAGGACAGGTCGAGGTTGCCGGTGGCGATCTGGGTCGAGGCCGCGACCATGGAGTCCGTGCTGTGCCGGACTTCCAGCACGATGGCCTTGAGCTTCTGGTTCATCGCCGCCAGCGCCTGCAGCAGGCGGCCGGTCTCATCGGTAGAGTGGGCGGTGATGACGGCGGTCAGGTCACCGGCAGCCACCGTCTCGGCCACTTCCACGGCGCGGCTTAACGGACGGGTGATGCTGCGCGAGATGGTCCAGGCAATCAGGGAGGCGAACAGGGTGGACAGTAAGCCGGACCCCAGCATGATCAGGCGGGTGGTATTGTAGGCGGCCTCTGCGTCTTCCACGGACTGGTCCATCAGCTTTTTCTGCATGTTGGAAAAAGCTTCCAGTTCGCCGAAGTAGGCTTTCTGCAACGAGGTCAGTTTTACCACCAACAGTTCCACGGCAGTCTCCCGCTGACCTTTGGCATTGAGCTCTTCAATCTGCGTGCGCAATGATGTGTATTGATCGCGCGCGGTCATTACCTTCGCAAATTGCGCGCGCGCAGCCGGATCAATAAGGAATGTTTCCAGTTCCTGAAAGTGCGCCGCCACTTGGGACGCAAGTTCCTTGGTATTGGCCTGCTCCCGCGCCGCTTGCCCGGGGTCGGAAGTCAGCAACTGGTTGCGCACGGAAATCGCCACATCATCCATCTTCCCGGCAATGGTGTTGATCAGGGCGATCTTCTTGTAGCGGTCATTGACGACCAGGTTGATGGCCTCGTTGATATCCCCCAGGCGTATCAAGCCCAGTGTGACGATGGTCGCGATTGCCAGAATGAGCACAGAAAATGCAATAGCCAGACGCGTGGCGATACTGAAGTTATTGAAGCGCATGATTCCTCCCTGAAATGAACCGCTTGTAGTCGATTCTTCTGCTGTAAAGGCGCTTGATGGGCACTGACCGATTGCGAAAGCCAGGAAAAGCTCATGAGGATGAGTTGGCGACCGGTAATGGCACGTCATCTTGCCGCGGTGTGATCGTTATTTCGGTCCTTGGCGCGAAACAGTTCGCGTGCGGTCTCAAGCGCTTCGTGCTCTATGTATTTTTTATTCTTGAAGAACATGAGCGTAACAAACATGCAGCCAATGAACGCCAATGCTGCAAATATCAGGCAGACGATATACATGACGCATTTCCCCCCGGATTGCGTTTTCGTTCTGGACAGCCTAGCTTCAAAAGGAATAAACGAAAGTGAAAATTGGTGCCAAGCTGATCTAGGAAAAGACGACCCCAGTTACGTATTCATCGTATCTGGCAATCGGGGCGATCGGGTCCAATGAAACGCGAACTGGCATATTTTCCCTCTGGAATACTCCCTCACAAGATGCTAATAGATGTTGTAGGTTGATAGTAAATTATATTTATAGCGTAACTTACTTGGTTCGCAAGTGGCGGGCAAGTCAGGGGCGGCTACATCCTATCCTTCCATCAAATATCGACATGCGAATTTGTAATTTAACAATGGATAATCTATGCAATAAATTAGGAAGCCTGTTCTCAACGAAGAGGTTTCTTGATGCAACTCAACATTCGCCAATTTCGCCGATTTCCCCAGTTACCGCTGTTCTCGCTCTTGATGTTGTTCGGGGGCATCGCTCATGCGACTGACGGCTATTTTCAACATGGCTACGGTGTCAGGTCGCAAGGTGCTGGTGGCGTAGGCATTGCACTGCCTCAGGATGGGCTTGCAGCTGCATCAAATCCTGCCGGCACCGCATTTGTCGGAGATCGCCTGGACGTTGGCCTGACATGGTTCTCACCCACACGTGGCGCGGACGTGACGGGTAACCAAGGGTCGGTGAATGGCAGTTTTGATGGTAGTGGCAAAAAGAACTTTTTCCTGCCTGAGATCGGCTGGGTCAAACAGATCAATCCTCAACTGGCTGCGGGTATTGCTGTCTATGGCAACGGCGGCATGAACACGACTTACAGGAACGGTGTGCCCTTGTTCGGTTCAGGTGAGGCAGGGGTCAATCTTGAGCAGTTGTTCATCGCTCCCAATGTGGCCTGGAAAGTCAATGAATCCCATGCGTTCGGGCTGGCCGTGAATTTTGCGTATCAGCGTTTCGAGGCCAAGGGATTGACCAACTTCGATAATGCCTTGTTCTCTAACAGCCCTGGAAACGTCACCGACCGTGGCACTGATACCTCCACAGGATGGGGGCTGCATTTAGGTTATATAGGGAAAATCACTCCCGACCTGAGCGTTGGCGTGACCTGGTCCTCGAAAATCAAGGCCAGCAAGTTCGACAAATACAAAGGTTTGTTTTCCGATGGCGGGAGTTTCGATATCCCGGAAAACTATGGTATCGGCTTAGCCTACAAACTTACTGCGGCACTCACCCTCGCTGCTGATGTCAACAAGATCGTGTACAGCGGTGTGAGCTCCGTGGCGGCGCCCATCGCCAACTTCGCCTCCGCAAGACTTGGTTCATCTACGGGGCCAGGATTTGGATGGCAGGACGTTACCGTCTATAAAATCGGTACAGTCTACGAGATCACGCCGAACCTGACCTTACGCGCTGGTTATAACCATGCGAGCCAACCGATTTCCTCCAGCCAGACCTTGTTCAATATCCTTGCGCCCGGCGTGGTACAAGATCACGTCAGTGTGGGCGGTACTTATAAACTGGCTGGAGGTGGCGAAGTCAGTCTTGCCTATACCCATGCCTTCAAGAAAACCATCAATGGTGCCGCATCGATTCCGCCAGGCTTTGGTGGAGGCAATGCCAATGTGCATCTCGAGGAAGATATTCTCGGCGTTGCTTATACGTGGAAATTCTGACGTCATGTGCTTCTGACGTCGCGGTACTACGCAACAATATCCGAAGTTGGCTCGATATCCGGCTCCCGCAAAGAGGTCGCAACGCATTGGTTGAAAAATTACTCAATGTTGCGCGAATACCAAGACAAAACCGGGGGATTTTCCCGCACCAAGGAAAGCAAATTATTCACCAATACAGCCGGATCATGATGGGCCCGTTGCGCAGCATCGACCACCTCCCCCGATACGGTCCGCCGGGAATTGATATCTTGAAGATGCGCGAGAATATTAAGATTTTCTCGTCCACTCATATTAATTCCATCCTCCATGCTTTCGACGCCCAAAAGTCGATTGGATGCCTCAATAAGAATGTCAAGCGGGATATCGACGACACCGGGTGGTGGCAGGTCGGAGCGCCTGTTGAAAGTCCGCGAAAATGCTTGCCTTGGTACGTTGACGAGATTGTCTCGCGACGTGCTAGGACGAATGGCAAGCACATCGGGATTTTGCGTGTAATACCTAGACACCCTTAGATTGACGCGGGCGATGGCTCGCACAAGATCAGAGACACTTCTCTGGTCGCCAACCCCAGCAAGGCGTTGCCTAATCTGATCGCGGAGGCGAGTGGCAGACCTATACTCCCGGTCAAGCTGCTCAAAACGTTGACTGATATTGATCAAACCATCCAACTCCACCTCCATACGACGTAGGGTTTCAGCGGATATATGGCTGCCGGAAGCCCGCGTACGAACTCCTGCTGGAGCATTAACGCGGCCCTCCTGTTGCGTAGGAGCAGGAGCGACAGGCGCATCGGGGCGCTGCGCATAGTGCAAATTGACCTGTCGATTGATGCGACTTATGCGCTGCGTGAAGTCATCTGGCGCGCCCGCAAGAACATCCCCTTCCTCAACGCGACGGGTAATCTGATCCCGGACCCGAACGGCTGCGCGATACTGCGCGTCCAGTCCCTGAACACCATAGGTTCTCAAAATCAAACCATCAACTTCCTCCGCCATACGACCAACGCGCTCCCGGATCCGCAATTCAATCGCGTTTGCTGGAGTCCTGGGACGAGTTGCAAACGGTGCACTCCGCTGCCCCTCATGTAAAGGTGATGCGCTCGGAGTTGAAAAAGGAGTACGTCCTTGGGCCTGACGCAACGGAGACTGTGCTGCAGTAGAGGCGACTCCTCTATGTTGTACAGGTGTAGGCGGAGCCTCATGGTCATACTGCATATGAGCCTGCGTATTCACGCCACTAGAACATAAATTTCCCATATCTATTCCTCAGCAAAAAAGTAGCTATTCGCCTGATAGGTGATGGGTGCACATCCCAAGTTCCACTATGACGAGAAATTCTACTGGAATTCATTTCATAAATAGCGCCGCAGGTGGCAAGGACGAAAGCGCTAGAAAAAAGGCTTCTTAATGGAAGTCTCCCCCATCTGTAGGGAAGTGATTCGTACGAGGCCCGTATCAGAAAGCTGCATTAGTCTGGATGCGAATAGAAAGCAGCCCGCGCTAGCGGGCTTTTTCTTTTTACGACGACTTCACTAAAAGATTAAGTTAGCCGCTGTGCGCAATCGTCTGACGCAATATGTTATTACGAAGAAAAAATTCTCTAGGTAACTAGCTGATTACTCGCGAGTGCTGAGATAGAACCGGAGGGTCTTTCTGAACCAAGGCAAGCAAGTTATCCACTAATGTCGCCGCATCATTATTAGAGCGACGTGCCGCGTCAATAACCAGCGGCGATACCAACTGGTTATTTTGAATATCTTGAAGATGCGCCATCACATTCAGCTTATCCCGTGAGTTGACATCCGCGTAGGAGACCATAGTTTCAAAGCCCCCCAGGCGGTTAGCCGCGACTTCAAGAACTTCCCTTGAGACGTTAGCAGCGCTCCCCCGCAGTTCAACAACGGAGTATCGATGTGCGTCTGGATTGAGCGCGTAGGCCCTAACAATTTGCCGATTGATTCGTTCAATACGCCGTGTGAAATCGTCCGCTCCACCAGCCCGTATGTCCCCGTTAAGACGACGGCTAATCTGCTCCCGTACACGCAAGGCCGCCTGATATTGAGAGGCCAACGAGTCAATACCGTAAGTCACACGAATTAAGTTATCAACCTCGCGCGTCATACGGCGAATGCTCTCAAGCATCCGCAATTCAACTGCATTTACTGGCGTTCTGGTCGGGGTTCCAAGCGGTCTATGCTCATGCACCTGATGCAAAGGAGAGTGGGCAGGCGTCGCTGCCGCACTTGGCTGCTGCTCAGGCGTAGGTGGAACTTCATAGTCATACCGGCTCTGCGCGTGTGAACTCACACCGCCAGCACATAAGTTTCCCATATATCTATTCCTGAAAGAAAGAGTTCAATCCTCGGTATTACATCGCCTCCGGTAAGGGAGAAAGCGAAATAGACTGCACTTGCTTTGTGTGGAAATTCCTTTTCCTTAGTTCCGATATGAATTAAAAATCCTGAGGGGCGCAGTTCAGTTCAGGCTGCATAAGGGGCGGAAGATTGGAGGCAAAGGCCGAGAGATTCGTTGTCGAAAAATGAGCGTAGCGGCGCTCCATCTCTACCGATTCCCATCCCTCTGATTCTTGTAAGGATAAAAGTGGTGTACCGCTGACCGACTAAAAGCTGTACCGAGGTTCACTAGCGTGCGGGCACTAATCTGCGCCTCAACACCACCTACCGGAATTAAGACATTGACGAATACATCATGAGGCCCATTCCACCTCCAAACCAACCATCCCTTCCCAATTTACCGGAGGATGCGCAAAGCCAAATCGTCGGCCAGATACAAACCGCAATTCGTGGAGATATCTTGCGCACCAATCCTTCCGCAACACCGGAAGAATGCGCCAGATTGTCGGCGCGGGAATTCGCACGACTCAAGCTGGTAAGTCCCGCGATGCGAAATATCGTGAAGCAGACAATCAATCATTACGAGGATGTTGGCATGGCTGTTAGCAGGACGGCGATGCATAACATCATCGGCAGCACACGCTTTCGTCAGGAATTGGTAGCCATCCTAAATGGACACTGCTTTATCGAAGTGCCTTTTAGTTGGCTTTCCCCGTTAGAACAACAAATTACGCTAGAGGAGCTTTCCCGTCCTGCGCAATTAGCTCATCTAAAAAAAGTTCACATTGACGCCAAGTCATACATGAATACCGCAAGACTCCCTCTAAGGGGAATTGCAATGACACTTAACGTGCTTGATCGCTATGGATCAGATTCGATGAGCATTGACTTAGATCTAGCGCTAAATGGACTCGGAAATGAACGTCTGAAGGCATTCATTTTGAATCTACCTCAAGAACGCATCACGAAGTTGAACCTTGACGAAAATCACATAGGACAAGAAATTGCCCTCTTAATCGCCGATCGCCTGATGGGGAGGTTGAGAGAACTGTCAGCGTCAGACAATTTTTTGGGTCAGGAAGGTGCCCAGGCGCTGGCAAGAAAATTAGCAAATTCTCGTCTTGAATCGCTTAATTTAGAAGGTAACCATATTGGCTCTTCAGGTGCAATAGCGATCGCCGCAACACTACCGCAATCCGATCTATCCTCACTTAATATCAGCAGCAACCATATCGATGGGAATGGATGCAGGGCCATCTTCCTCATGATGAACAGATCCGCCCTCACGCAGTTGAACATCGGTGGTAACCAAATAGATATGGACGCTGCAATAGCGCTGACGAATGCCATACCAGGTTCTGGCATTAAGAAGCTAGATCTCAACAATACGGGGATTAATAAATTAGGTGGAACACTATTGGCTGAAAGATTTAAGGAAAGCGCACTGACAGATTTGAAACTTGGCACCAATCCGCTGTCGGATGAAGGGGTGCTAACGATAGTCAATGCCTTGCCGGAAAGCATGTTGACATCCATCCAGTTGAGCCGATGCCATCTAGGCAGAGCAAGTGTACTTGGCCTTGCAGATGCACTCCCGTTTTCGAAGCTGAAATGGCTGGCATTGGACGAAGTGCGCCTGACAAATGATTGCGTCAGTGCCTTCGCGGAAGCACTGTCATCCTCCAAAGTAGAGAGACTTCATCTAGATGGCGCAGCTTTAACTACTAACGGACTAAGAGTGCTTACGGAAAAAATCCCGAATTCCGCTTTATGCCAATTAAGCCTAGCGAGAAATATGATAGGAGACGCGGGGGCAGAAATCATAGGCGGCTCGTTAAAAAATTCGAAGCTGACTGACCTTACTCTTGACGCCAATGGAATTGGGAACAACGGTCTAGTAGCGCTAACATCCATATTAGAGAACTCCAGCTTACTGAGGCTTTCATTGGCGGCAAACAGAATATCGTCAGCGGGGATAACCGCCCTGGCAGCACGACTGCCTCTCTCCAGATTAACCAACCTTGATTTAAGCGAGAATTTCGTGCGCGATGACGGCGCTACGGCCCTGGCCGGAGCAATCACAGCCTCCCAATTGACTAACCTTAGCCTTCTAGGCAACGAAATCAGTAACCTGGGCGCAATACAACTCGCCAACGGCGTAATGCACTCTAAACTGATGCACTTAGATCTTAGTGAAAATCAAGAGATAAATGCCGAAGGATTTGCAGCCCTGGAAGTCGTACGAAGGCGTATAAACCCACCGCAGATCTACCTAGAGTAAAGGTATCTGAACCGCCCCGGATTTTGAGGAGGCTCTAACTCTTGAGAGAATAGAGCCATGAACAAGAAATCAAGCAAGTTTTCCCCTGAGGTACGAGAGCGTGCGGTGCGCTTGGTGCGTGAGCAGCGGGATGAGCATTCCTCCACGTGGTCTGCGGTCCAATCGATTGCGCCGATGATCGGCTGTACGCCTCAGACGCTGCTGGACTGGGTCAAACGCGCCGAGGTCGATAGCGGCGAGCGGGATGGCGTCAGCACGGCCGAGCGTGAGCGTATCAAGGCACTGGAGCGCGAGGTCAAGGAATTGCGCCGTGCTAACGAGATTCTCAAGACCGCGAGCGCTTTTTTCGCGCAGGCGGAGCTCGACCGCAAACTGAAGTCGTAAATACCTATATCGATCGCTATCGGGATATCCACGGGGTCGAGCCGATCTGCAAGGTATTGCAGGTTGCCCCGTCAGCATATCGGCGTTATGCAGCGAGGCAGCGCAATCCTCAATTGTGCTGTGCTCGTAGCAAGCGTGATGCGGTACTGCGAGTTGAAATCAGCCGGGTGTGGCACGCCAACATGCGTGTGTACGGTGCTGACAAGGTGTGGCGACAGCTGAATCGCGAGGGCGTATCTATCGCACGTTGTACGGTAGAGCGGTTGATGCGAAAGCAAGGGCTTCAGGGAGCCCGGCGTGGTAAGCAACTTCGCACCACGCGTTCTGATCCCAAGGCAGCCTGCCCGTTGGACCGGGTCAATCGTCAGTTCAAGGCTGATCGTCCCAACCAGCTTTGGGTGTCCGACTTTACCTACGTATCGACCTGGCAAGGCTGGCTGTATGTGGCCTTCGTCATCGACGTGTTTGCCCGTCGCATCGTTGGCTGGCGTGTCAGCAACAGTATGACGACGGACTTCGTGCTAGATGCGCTGGAGCAGGCGCTCTATGCTCGCCAGCCCGAAGGCAACGGCGGCTTGATCCATCATTCCGACAGGGGATCGCAATACGTCGGGATTCGCTACAGTGAACGCCTGGCCGAGGCGGGCATTGCGCCATCGGTCGGAAGCCGTGGCGACAGTTACGATAACGCCTTGGCCGAAACCATCAATGGCCTGTACAAAGCTGAATTAATTCATCGCCGTGCCCCTTGGAAAACCAGGGAATCCGTCGAACTGGCCACGCTCGAATGGGTGGCTTGGTTCAACCATCATCGACTGCTGGAATCCATCGGCTATATCCCTCCGGCAGAAGCTGAGGCAAACTACTACAGCCGGTTCGCCAGCAATACTGCAGTGTCGGCATAACTTAAACCAAATAGCCTCCGCGAAAGTCGGGGCGGTTCAATCTGTTAACTGTTGCGGCGTCGCGGCTTATAGGGGGGAGCAGGGACATTTTGTAGTCGTCGATGGAGTAACGGTTCGGGAAGGAAAGTCAGTTGTTGCCATTCGTGACCCGGCTGACGGAACGCAATTTTTTGTTCCAAGCGAGGTGTTCAAAAAACAGTTCAATGGATATGTTATTTTTACAAATAAAATCAGGTGACCATATGAAAATTTCGGAAATTCTGTCAGATAAAAACGTAGCAACAGGAACGAAATTAACCGTCCAAGGTATTTTTGTTCTCGAAGGTGACACCGGTTATCTTGTTCAGTCGAAGGAGAATTTTCGCGATAAAAGCTGTGCCATCATGGTTGATTTTAGGGGATTGAAAGAGCTATTGTTTTCGACTGTTCCGCCTTACGGAGGTAGCGTTTATAGTTATTTTAATGACGCAGTTATCACTGGAACTCTTATGCAGTCAAGCAACATCGATTTCCCGTTGGCTCTTATAAATATTGTAGAGCTTACTCTGTATGTCAGCGAAGAAGAGTTCCGCGTCATCCCCTCAACTTGAATCGGCATCTGTTCACTGCGAAAATTGGAAATCAAATCGAAGAGTTTAAATTTACGCAATGAAAACATTCAATTCTGTTGACGACGCTTATCAAGAAATAGCTCGTAGTTGCATCGACTTTGCCCATGGACGTGCTTGGGATCACCTTACTTGTCATGGACGAGTGGTTAGGAATAACAAGAACGAGAACTCTCAAGACGAAAGGAGGAAAGCATCGACTCTGTGATGTCGCAATCAATTCATAGAACGTGTATCCCGGCCAAATAGAACCCATTTCATAAATAGCGCCGCATGAGGATGACGGAGAAAGCGAGATGAACGAAGCCTGTGTAATGATCGGCGCAACGCTCCCATCGGGTAAGTACACGCTTGAAGGCATTAAGCCAGGCAAACAGTCGTTCGATCTTCCATCGGCGCCGGTATCGGCGCAGCGCCCGGCCGTCTTGAGTGACCGCTCTTTTTCGATTGCTCTTGTGTGGTGCGATCAGTTCAATGCCTTTGGCAGCAAGTCTTTGATCGAGCGGATCACTATCGTAGGCGCGATCCCCAATAATTCGTTCGGGTCGTCCCACGGTGACAATCTCATCGAGGGTAGCACCCAGAGAATCCCGTTCATGACGGCGCGGTTGCTGTGCAATTCCGGGCGTCCACGCCCATCATCACGTCTAGGTGTTTCTGGAATCAGCGGCTCCAGAATCGCCCATTGTTCGTCTGTTAGTTCTTCTCTTCTTGCCATACGAAGAAGTTAACACGCACGATAAAAAGTTAACAGACCCTATTTATGAAATGAGTTCTAGTGAAAGCCGGCCAAGTCGAGAAAGGAAAAATGCCAAAAGCTGTAATCACCAGGGCGAAGGATCGGGGCATTGGCGGCCTGGCGCTCGAAGCATTCGAGCGTGGGCGCCAGCAGCGTGCTATCGATGAACTTCTGGAAGAGCGCGCCGCCACCTCGTACTGGCCGTCGACAGTACAAAGGAAGTGCTAGTGTCACAGCTCAGTCAAAACTACATTTGAGCTGGCATTTTGTAGAGCAGCCATCCGCATAAGATCGAGAGCGTAAAAGCTAAAGTTCGCAGCGCCAATATCTCCCTTTGAGCTCGTGCGAACGATGCATCCTTTTCAACGCAGGCGGGACATCTAAGCTGATGTTGCGGTCTTTCAGTGTGTACTGCTTTCGCCACCTCTGGGACCGCACCCGGCCCCGGTTTGGTCACGCCTGCCGAAATCCATTCCTCTAGTGTTTCTTTCACGGTCGAATAATGCTCAATCGGGAGCTCGCGGAAATATCGAATTCCAAAGTCGTTCATAAAAATCTTATAGATTTCGACTTCCTTTTCACCGGAAATGGCGGACCATTCTTTCACCAATACGTTGATTCTTTTCCGCTGGAATTCAGTGATCCTTTTGGGATTTTCTGCTTCTTTTACTTCACTCGAATTCCGAGTCCCAGTGGTCGTGCGTCCGCTGACACTATGCACATCCCCATTGATGAGCTGAGAAACATTCCCCCGAATATTTATTTTTCCTACCATTCCTACCCTACTTCCGAAAAACAATCTGTAATGCAGCCTTCCGCTTGCATCGCAAAGGTACTGCTCTAATTCATGAGAAATTGGAAATCTATTTCTTCTTAGACGGGGCTTTGACCATTTGAGGTCCCACGACCTTTTTAAAGGTCTCGCCGTGAATTTGTTGCCCGACTCCGCCGTGAATGGTGATGTTCGCTCGGCCTTTAGGAGCGGGCGCGGGTGTATCTGTATCGCTCGCTCCTTCGACTACGCCAAGAACTCGAGCCTTGGCGCGCAAATCAAGTTTGCGATACCTTTTTACAAAAAGGTGGTGTCGATCTTTCGTCACTTCATTTTCTTCTATCTATTCCCGCAGGGAAGACTGCTTATCAGCATCTAGAGTTTCTAAATCGCACTTATTCTAATTTGCTGACTGCGCATGAGTCGCTTAATGCGGTGCTGATTGAAAGACAGAAAAAATTTGATGCTGCTACAGACGAGGAGCGAGAAAAAAAGACCGAGCCAGAATTGGTCGGCCTAATGACCTATGTGGCAGTAAGCGACTTTTTGCTTGCGGTAGTTGATCGCATAGAAAACGATGAGGAAATTTACATTAATGCAACAAACAAACTTGCCGAAGCAGCTGATGCATATCTAGGCGAGATAACGCCACTGAAGCATAAGGGATATGAAGAGCCGGAAAAGGTTGCCGGCAGAATGAAGCCTCTGCCGCGTATTTTTGTCGATATGCTGAAGTATGGTAACGGTTAATATTCGACCGTGAAAAATGCGAGCAGATCTGGCGGTAGATTGCGAAACGCAAAAAATTGCGGAGCAAGCCGAGAATTGCGGAGCAAAAAAAAGCGGCCTGCATCGCTGCAAGCCGCTTCTGTACTGGTGCTGATGGGCGGAATCGAACCGTCGACCTACTGATTACGAATCAGTTGCTCTACCAACTGAGCTACATCAGCTGAAGGAGCGCGATTATAACCTTTTCTTGTTTCTTCTTCTAGTGCAAGAGATTCCAACATTTGTTCGGCTGAAACCCCAGCCGCCTCAGCAATGGCCTTCGCTGCCTTAAAACTAGGCAAACGCTCGCCCCGAGCGTACTTATCTAGGGTCGGTTGGGGGATTCCCCACTGCTTAGCGAGCGAATTCACCGACTTGCCGTCCAGCGCCATCTTCAAAATTTCTGCGTAGCTCATCGATTTTCCCCTTGCGCAATTAATCCAAGTGAAGTAACTTAGAGTTAATTCGAATGGATTAACTCTTTTTGGGGTTACTCTGTTTGGATCAACAATACCACAAATCGAAGGGGATCTCAGTGGCGAATCAGTTCGGCGTTTTATTCGTGGCAACTGTTTCTGTGATTTGGTTCTGGCCGATCTGGAAGTCCCTCTTCAAGACTTCGATGTCCGGGATGTTGTTGTATCTGATTACTCGATATCCGGCGCTTGTCAGAAGCGCTTGCCGTTCAGCGTCTTGGTTTTCTCTCCCTTTGTGGCTTGAGTCGTCTAGCTCAATCACCGCCAGCACTTCGAATGATCTGTTCATCACTACGAAGTCGGCCACCTTTCTATCAAACCGATTCCTATCTGGTCGGTTACGAGTTTTGAGCAGCGCTGAAAAAGCTACTTGTGCGAAAACGATATGCCCGTGCAGCACTTCATTGAGCCGGAAATACATCACCTGTTCACGATTAGTTAGTGCATTTCGTTTCGTTACTAGTGCACTTGTACTAAGGCGCGCCCTCGATCTCGCCTTTCTTTTGAGTGTCGCTAGGCCTATTGCAACCACGATCGCCAATAGTAAAAACAGCATCGTTTGCATATTTCCCCCGTTAATTTTTCGTGATGCTCATCGTAACTCCGTATTTTTTTGGGCGTTCGTTTTTCGTGAGCATTCTTGAGTAACTAGTTCTTGTAGTAATTACCCGTGAAGGGTCCGCTTCGGCCACTTTGGCTTTTACCTACCTTAAGGAGTGATCATGTCCGCAATTGATAACAAGCACCTGATTGAAATCGTGTCTGTCCAAGAATCCTCCGGCGTCAGCCGCAAGACTGGCAACCCCTGGAAGATGTACCGGGCTCAATGCGTCGTCACTGGCGGCGACAACGGCGCGAAGGTTGGCGAGCTGCTGTTGCCTGATTCGCTGAAGGACACGATTCCCGGCAAGTACCTCGCAGAATTCCAACTGGATGTGAGTTTTGAGCGGCTCGTTGTTCCTCGCATTACCGCTCTTCATCCGCACGGTGGTGGCGTTGCACGTCCGCAAGCCAAGCCCGCTGCGTCTGCCGCTGTACCAGCCTGACCATGAAACAGGCGGCGGATAAATTCACGGCGGATCTGTTTGGTAGTCCCCGCCGTGGCCGCCCGCCGAAGCTCGCACCTAAAACCAATGCACAGCGTCAGCGCGAGTTTCGCCAGCGGCGCAAGTTCGATTTCCTAATTTCCGTTACGCGTAACGATAAATCCGATGCCTAAGTACGTCCTGTACTGCTCGCAAGATGCCGCTCCTACCGTGTCAGTAGACGGCAAGCTCTCATGCGACGGTGGTACATCGGCGCTACAGGTCGGGTTGCTGGAAACAACGCTGGACACCCCGGATGCATCGTCAGTGGCTGGTGTTTGGACTGCCGGTTTCTCCTTGGTGATGGCGTGTTTTCTGATTGGGCGTTGCATTGGCGCAGTACTTCAAATGATTCGGGAGGGGTGATGTCAACAGGTGCAATGACTGGACTATTGGCGGCAGGCGTCGCCGCTCTGTGGGTGCTGGACTTCGTGTTGATCTTCCGCGCCTTCTGCTAAAGATTTGCCTATGTTGGGCAAGCGCTGCCGGACGGTTCCGGCGTTTTATAGGGGTAAAACCATGCAAGTGCTTTCCAAGTTCAAGAAGGGTGCAGCCGTCGCCGCTGCTGGTGTGGCCGCCGTTGCTGCGGTGCCTGCTCATGCTGCTGGCACCACGGTGGATCTGAGTTCGATCACCGGTGCTGTCTCGTCCGGTGACATCGTGACCGGCGTTCTGGCCATCGGTGCGGTTCTGGCCGTGGTGCATGTGACCGTGAAAGCGGCCAAGCTGGTGATGGCGTTCCTGAAGTCGGCCTAAGGTTCGCCAAGCTGTAATCAGGGACGATGTAGCGCTGCATCGTCCTTTTTTTTGTCCATACGAAAAGGGGGAAGGCGTGAATTACTCGAACTGGTGGTATCTGATCGCATTCGCGTGGGGCATGGTGTGCGCGTGGGCGGTGGTCGTCGGCCTTGAGGTTTCAAAATGAAGCGCGCTCATTTCCTCTTGGTCGTAGCGCTGTGGACCGTTTGGCTGGACGCGCATAGCGCTAACGTACCGGTCTCGAAAGTACAGAATGCGCTGGCCGGTGTGATTCAGGCTAAAGCAGTGTCGAACGGTATTGCGGCTTCTGATCCTCGTTTGACCGAAACCTTAGTACGTTCTTCTTATCCGCTGACGGATGCTATGGTTAAAGCAACGCAGGCGCAAGCACAAGCCCAAGCTGCTGCCGGTGGAGCTGCTGCCGCCTCTAGCACGCTGGTAGCTTGGGGAACGGTCGGCGCTATTGTCATCGGAGCGCTTGCAGTGGCTGGCGCCGTTGGTTGGGCTATCGGCTATCTCGGGGCAAAGTGGTACTACGGTAAAAACGGAAGTGTGCAAGTTGGGGATAATCCTAGCTCGATCAATACGCCTGCGGGCCTCGCACCTCCGGATACCGTTTATATCTTTTCCAATGCGGTTGCCACTTCTCCGGCCACCGCTTGTTTAGGCGCTTCGTATACTGACTTCACGATTTCCGGTGGACATGGTACGCAACGCGCTGTCTTGAACTCAGACGGTTTCTGCCACCTGATACGCACCGTTGTTTCTGATACGGGCGGCTCCTATACGGAAGACAATGGCTCGTTGGGCGCGCCTCAAAAATCGTCCAACAATAAAACGCTCTGTCCTGGCATCAAGCTCACTGCCTCGAATGGTGTCTGTCCGGCCTCCAATTTCAAAGAGTTAGCTGCTGCCCCTTCGATGAGCGCTGCTGACGCGGCGAAATCACTGTCTTCCTCAGATCTGGCAGCGCCTTTGCCAACGCAACCCATTGCCGATATCGCCAATGCAGCATGGCGAAGCGCGGCAGGTTCGTCCGGTTATGATGGCTTGCCTTATGACGCCTCCAATCCGATCACAACCGGGGATGTCTCCAACTGGCAATCTTCGCACCCCGATTACTGGCCGACAGTAGGGGACTTTGCGACGCCACAGCAGGCCACTCCGGTAGATCCCGGCACCGGCAATGTGACCAATCCGATTCCGAGCAGCGGCCCGGTTTCTAGTTCGCCTGCTAGTTCGTCGCCCTTTGGGTTACCTACTTCCAGCGCTCCACAATCCTCGGTTGATCCGTCCAGTTCGGCACCGAATACAGGCAGCAATCCCAGCACTCAGCCACTGGAAAATCTTGGCCCTGATCCCGGTATTGGTGCGCCCTCATTGGAACCCATTCCGACCGCCACGCAAATTATTGCCCCCACGCGCAATATTTTTCCGACACTAAAATCCTTCGTTGTCCCTGGTGTGGATGTGCAATGCCCAACTTGGACTGTTCCGGTCTTCGGAAAGGACATCGCGTTCAAGGATCATTGCCCGCTCCTGGAGCAATCGAGGTCGTCTCTCTATGCGGCAATGGCCGTGGTCTATGCGCTCCTAGCGCTGTTCATTGTCCTTCGCTCATAAGGGGAATAAGGCATGTTTGGCATCGTTCTATCGGCGCTCAATGCGGTCCTTGCATTCGTCCTGCGGTCGATTATTGTTAAGTTCGTCGTCTTCTTCGCACTGTTCTTTGTGACGACTGAATTTATGGCCGTCATCGTGCAATTCCTTCCGACTGGCGATCAGCTCACGAATGCCTTCGGCGGCATTCCTAATGCAGTCTGGTATTTCCTCAACCTATTCAATATCAAGGCCGGGATACCGCTTTTGCTCTCGGCCTACGTGACGCGCTTCACGATCCGCCGTATTCCGCTGATTGGCTAATCATGGGCATCAATGTCTATACCGGCCTGATGGGTTCCGGAAAAAGCTATGAGGTGGTGGCAGAGGTCATTGTCCCTGCCATCGCCAAAGGACGGCGCGTCGTCACTAATGTGGACGGGATCGATGGAGAGAAGATCCGGGCCTACATTGGAAAGACATACAAGCCAGTTCCTGAGCAATTAGGCGAGGTGGTCCATGTGACAAATGGCGATGTCGCGCTCGCCAACTTCTTTCCCTATTACGACGACAAGAAAGGCGCGCATACCGATACCATCGTTCAGCCTGGGGATTTGGTGTGCATCGATGAGGCGTGGCGATTCTGGCCTGCCACTGGTGCGAATCTCTTGCAAGAGCATAAAAGCTTCTTCCTAGAGCATCGCCATTTCACTAATGAGCAAACGGGAGTGGCCTGCGATTTGGTACTGATGATTCAGGACATGTCCACGTTGAATCGCTTCGCAAAGAACGTGGTGGCGTTCCACATTCGCACCCACAAGAAGATATCGCTAGGCATGCCAACGCATTACAGCGTCTCGATCTTCGAGGGGAATAAGCAGAGCAAGGCAGCAAGGATCAGCGTTGAACTGCGCAAGTACCGCAAAGATATTTTTCCGCTGTATTCCTCCTTCAAGGGCGGCGCGGACGGGAAAATCGTCAATGTCGATAAGCGCCAAAACATGCTGGCGCGTAAAAAGATTTGGATGACAGCGGGGGTTCTGCTGGTGGCCTTGGTGGTTGGGCTGTACAGCATCAATCGCTTTTTTCACCCGAAGCCGGTCACCGAATCGACTCAGGCAGGGAAGCAAGACACGAACGCTAACAACGGAAAGCAAGCTGCTGCACAGCCAGCGAAGCCCGCATTCTCCGACGCGTGGCGGATTGTAGGGACGGCGCGATTCGGCACGACAAGCTATGTGGTCATCGCGGATGAGGCTGGCCGTTTGCGCTATGAATCTCCCTCGATGTTCGTCCAGATGGGGCCGCAGACCATTGGGGAAATTGATGGTGCCAAAGTGACGCGCTATTCCGGCGCAGTCGTTCATCCAGTTCATATCGAGGGGAAGAAATGAAGCGCGTACTTACTGCGTTACTGATGGCGTATAGCGCGCTCGCGGTCGCTGCCCCAAATGGGCCTCTGCTGCCGATCATGCCTTTGTCTATGCCGCTTCCCGCTGGCGCGCCTCCACAGTCCGATAGCGCAATGGAGTTCTCTCGGGTACGCGTGGCGGAAGCGGTCGAAGCGATGTATACGCAGATCCTCAAAACGCCCTACCTGATACAGCCCGAGGTGGTGGCCGATGAGCGGCTCGTCTCTTTCCGATTCGGCACGGGCGTTTCTGCTAGCTCTGAAGTCTCGCGGTTCATGGGCCTGCTCGGTTTATCAGTGCGCACAGTGAATGGCGTTGATATCGTCGGGATTGTGAAAGAAGTGGAGCCAGATAAAGAGCCGTTCGTCTATCGACCGAAGTATCGGGATGTGACGTATCTGGTAGAGCTGTTGCGGGGACTTTTCCCGAAAGGCGAATTCACTTCCACGCGCTCTGTTCACGGTGCGCCGCAAGCAATCACGGCAGATGCAGCCACCGGGCAATCGAAAGCGCCTGCTCCTGCAGGGTCTGCCGCCTCTCTGCTCGATACAGATCCGGACGCGCTGGTATTCAACGGGACGGAAACCGATATCAGGAAGCTGTCCTCGCTGCTTGCACAGCTGGATACGCGGCAAGGCGAGGTAATGGTACGCGGCCAGGTGTTTGAGGTTGCGTCCAATGGGGCAGAGGGATCAGCGTTTTCTCTCGCGCTGCATCTGCTCGGCGGCACTGTCTCTGCCGGTCTCTCTACGCCATCCACGCTTGACGGGTTCGTGCGGATCAAGAATGCGTCCATTGACGCCGTATTTGCAGCGCTTTCCAGTGATAGCCGCTTCAAGACGATTTCCGCGCCATCACTGCGTGTGCGGTCTGGTGCCGCTGGTCGCTTTGCTGTTGGTCAGGATGTGCCTGTGCTGGGTGCAATCAGCTATCCGGGCAATGGCAGCGCTCCGGTGCAGTCGGTGGAGTATCGGAGTTCGGGCGTTATCTTCGATCTGAAACCGATTGTGCGGGAGTCAGTAGTGGATTTAACAGTCGGTCAGCAGCTATCAAATTTCATCGTCACGCAAACCGGCGTCAACAATTCCCCCACGCTGACCAAGCGCGAAGTCAGTACGTCCTTATCGGTCGCTGACGGTGATGTCGTCATCATCGGTGGTCTTGCGGAGAACCGGGAAAGCTCCGGCCGCATTGGCTTCTCTTTCCTGCCTGATTGGATGAGATCCAACACGGGACAGACCGGAAAGACGGAAATACTTCTTGTCTTACAGGTTACAAAACTGTAGAGCGCCCAGCTTTATGGGCGCTCTACCGGAACCGTTTTTAGGTTCGATTAGCTCTTACCGATCTGCAAGGGTGTCTTTGTAGCGTTTGATCACTTCAGGGACGTCCAATTCGTCGAGCTTGTACTTCTTAATAAGCGCCGGTGGAATTTCACCTTTGCCGACGTATTCCTTCACCATTGAGGAGTAGCTTTGCCCCATTTTTACTAGATCAGCTGCAGCCTCATTGATGTGTCGTTTTGCCTTATTTAACTCCTGCTCCAGGCTGTAAATCTCCATCACTTCTTGTCTGCTACCAGTACTCCGCTGAAGAGTTGGCTCTGTTGGGACGTCGAAGCGGACTCGACGATTGCTGTCAGGGATACGGGTGCTTGGCTGCCAATTGCTGCTGCTCGACTCACCGCGCGAAGGAGACTGAGTGTTTTTACTTTCGTTGTCACTGTCACTGCTATCGTAAAACTCGAAGGGGGGTTTTGGATAAATGCGATCCATTTTTTCTCTCATTAGTAGATATGGGCAACTTTGATCTGAATGCCCGTCTTGCGAAACGGCAGGCCTTGCTCACTGCCGCAACCTATAAGGTAGGTAACAGGCAATGGTTCGATAGTTCCGTGAATGAAAGGGGGGATCGACGCAAAAGAAATTGAAATATGCCTTAGGTTTTAATCATTCGTATTCCATATTTCTTGAAAATTGTATGCAGGATATAGCCATCGTAGTCCATGATCCGCGCCACCAGCTGGCGCATGGTCTTGCAGAAGAATTGACGTCCATCCGGGCGTGTCCAGATGAACGCAGCACCCTTGCGCATCAGATTGCGGACATACAGCGTCAGACGCAGTTGCTTCCATGGCGGAACAAAGTTGGAAGGGGCCAGCGCCTTACGCGTGCGCTTGAAATGGGCGAAGTACGGTTGATACGGGAAATGCAGCAGGGGCAGTTCTGGTTGTTCCATGATCGCGCCTTCGAGGTGGTGTTAAAGCTGACCGGGTTCCTAGATTCGGAGCCCTCCGTAAGACCGGCGGTTTCGGTCGTTTCGACTCCACCGCCTGCCGCCGTTTTCCTGAGTTCTTCGCCCGATGATCGAATAGACGGCGCATGAGGCTTTTGCCGCAAGGGGGAAGGTTTGTAAAAGCGCGGCCGCTGGCGCTTTTATGAATGCCCCCTTGCGGCAAAAGACGCGCCGGCTATCGTTCATCGAAAAGGCGGAGAACTCTGGAAAACGGTGGCGGGTTGATCGGAGAAACGGCCTCAACTGCCCATGAGTGCGAAGCACTCACAAGTCAGGTTTTATGCGGTTGATGCAAGGCGCTGCGGCGCTCGATGAAGGTGGGGAATTTCCGTTACGCGTAACGGAAAAGAAGCGTAGCAAGATCGCGCCGCCCGCAGCTTGCGAGGACGGCGCGAGCGAAGCGAGCGCCTAGACTTGTACCTAGAACACTTAAGGAAAACAGAGAAAGAACAGCCTTTTCGGCGAGTTGGAAAAGTGGTTTTTGATGGACGTAAATATACCCGGATCAGCGCGCCAACGCTGCCGGGCTCACACAACGCTACCAAGGAAAAATTGTGCTTACTGCGAGTATAGATAAGGTTGCGGCTAACGCCAATCTGAAGGCATCACTAGGTTCATATTTTGCTGGGACAGATGTACAGCGTTGGAAAACGCTGACAGTGACAGAATTCCCGAACGGTATCGAGGTGTTTCTCGATGAGAACCGCGAGACCTTTAGCGACGGACAAATTTTTGAATATTCAACGGAATGCGAGGAGCCGACGAAGCGCGGTGAAGGCGACCATGAGAAAGCTCGGATGGTGGCCGCACGGCGGGCGAAGACAAAGGTACGCAGACTTGCCAAGATGCTGCAGGCAGATTGTTTGCTGACGTTGACCTATCGAGAATGCGTGACTGATTACGCGCGCGTGGAGGCGGATTTCAAAGCCTTCCGGCAACGTCTCCGGACTGTTGGCGACTTTCATTACGTTGCTACATTGGAAGTGCAAAAACGTGGGGCCTTACATGTTCATATCGCTTGCCAGCAATTTCCTGCTTGGCTCCAGAATGAACATGGTGTGCGCGTGCGTAGCTGGAATTTGATTCGCTCAATGTGGCGGCGTGTGGTTGGAAATGACAATGGTAATGTTGATTTCACTAGGCCGCGTGGCCGTAATTCTGCGCATCGGATCGCCAGCTATATCAGCAAGTACGTCTCGAAAAATCTGGAAGAGGCTCGATTCAACAAGAAGAGCTATTGGACGTCACGCGGGATTCCAAAACCAAGTCAATACAAAATTTACTTCAGCGCCAACACTGACACTTTCGATATTGTTGTGCTCGTGGCACAGGAGTTTTCTATGTGCGGTTTCGATGACTTCACGCAATATCATGACCGACTCAACTCATTTTATTGGTTCTCTGCTAGCCAAAGATAAGGTTTATTTTTGAGTAATGTTGAGGATTTCCACACGTTGATGCCGGTTAGTATTTTTTAATATGGTAATGGGAGGAGGGCGAGTGGAGACCGATAAAACTTGGGACGATGCGGTTGATAGGTGGCTAACAGATAAAGCGAGTAAGCGTTCTTTGAGGTCTGATCGGTCAAATATTCGGTGGCTAAATGGATTTCTCAGCGGCGTGCCATTACGCCAGATAGATCGTTCTTTTGTGGATTCGCTTCGCATGAAGAAAATTGCTAGTGGAGCTTCCAATGCAACCGTCAATCGGATGCTCGCACTTTTGCGGGCCGTGTTGCGGATGGCGGTGAGTGACTGGGAATGGATGCCATCTGCTCCGCGCGTTAGATTGCTTTGCGAACCTGTTCGTCGTGTGCGTTTTCTCTCGCTCAAGCAGGCTGAGCGCTTGTTGAGCGAGCTACCGCCCCATTTGGCAGCGATGGCGGCCTTTTCTTTAGCAACTGGCTTACGTCGTTCTAATGTCACTGGTTTGCGATGGGATCAGATTGACATCAAGCGCCAAATAGCTTGTTTTGATGGTGAGGATATGAAAAACGGGGCTTCACAGGTTGTACCGTTAAATGATGATGCGATGAGAATACTCCTAGCACGAATGGGAGCGCATCCAGTTTTTGTATTTACTTACAAAGGTAGAAGAATTATTCAAGCTAGTACTGCTGCCTGGTATAAGGCGCTCGACCGTGCCGGGATATACGATTTTCGGTGGCACGATCTCAGACATACTTGGGCGAGTTGGCATGTCCAAAGTGGAACTCCTCTGTTGGCATTGCAAGAGCTCGGTGGCTGGGAATCGGCGGAAATGGTGCGACGGTATGCACACTTTGCTCCTTCGAACTTGGCCGAATATGCAGCCAGTCTGCCATCCGTAGTACGGCCAGCTGCAAAAAATATCGTTTCTTAGTCTTCGTTCCGTTCATTGATGTGTTGCGAGAGGTAGTAGCGATGCCACTTTCTTGCTTGGCGAAGTTTTTTGAATTTCGTGAATGGACCCGTCAACCAACCAGAAGTTATTTGCTATGCTATGGTTGTTATCAGGGGCTAAGAAAAATGTAATTGGGGGATTTATGGCGGAAACGGTCAATATTGGCGAGATTGCCAACACTTTGTCTCGTGACATTTTTAAACATTTTCTTTGGAAAACCCATCCAAAATGGGACGACAACTTCAAGTGCAATAATCCAGAGCACAAATCAGATGGCGGAACGCCCAAGCTCACTCATCCGGGCGACGTTGTTTTCTTCTACGAAGACCCGTATTTGGGAAAACGAATCTATCTTCATACTGATCTGAAGAGTTATTCCAATTCTTCCATAAGTACTCCTAAGGTCCGCGATGCGTTGCGCTCATTGTGCATGACTGTGGATTGCGCTACTGCTTCTTCCGATTGGCGGGTCAAATACTCAGTTGACGAGTCGGAGCGATTCGAGGTGCGAGGGATGTTATTTGTGCATAACCATGATAATCAATACAAAAAGTCATTTAATGATGCGCTTGCAAGAATTGACTTATCTGCGCTTCCGCTACCGCCTCAGTCTATTGTGCATTTTTTGGGCCCTTTAGATATCCAGCGACTTTACAACATAGCCAATGACCTTATCCGGCTGAAGGGGGAGGGTGAACTCCCACAAGAGTACACATTCTTTTATCCGGATCTTGTCATTTCGCGCCGACAATGGGACGTCTGGAATCAGGCCGCTACGGTTGAGTCATTGGCGGGACCTTACCTCATTATTAAACATACTGGTTCTGAGTCCTTCGAAGCCGGTTATGTGATTTACTACAATAGTCCTTGTGAGTCGGTTGAGGAATTTGAATATTTTCTTGATAGTTTGTCGCGCTACCAGATGCTGGAATCGAAGGCAAAGATAAGAATCCGAGTGACTGCAGATATTCTTCCTGAAGACCTTAAGAGCCTATTTCATTCTGCGAAGAATCGTTACAGCAAAGCCTGGGGCTTCGACCCTACTCGGGCTGCCATTTTGGATCGCATCCATATTGATCCCTTAACTGCTGTAACGTCCACTTATACGCCAGGTAATATGGGGTGGCGGGAATGAATAAGCGTTTCGGTCCTTCTCTTTACTATGCATCAGATAAGAACATATTCGATGCTCTGACTCAGCAAAAAGTTACGATTCCGACGGTCACAGATCTTCTTTTGAGAAGAAACGTTATTGTTGGAAGGAAGACGTCGAAGGAGGTTTTAGCGACTTATTTCTCACGGTTGAGCCATGACTATGTGGATCATCAGGCTATTGCCGCAAGGTTGGGGATAGCTGCACGTAAGGAGCGCACCACTTCAATGGACGTTGAAGGTTTAGACCTTGAGCATTTGCAACAAGCGATTGCAGCTCTTAAAACTGAGTTGGAGGATGGTCAGGACATTGTCCAGATCACGCGAGAAGATGGTCGCGTATTAATTAATATTCGCTATACACGCTTCGATTATCGCAAAAGCGAGTTTTCTCAAATTCAGGTCCGCGACGGTGAAATTGAATTTGTAAAAATCGGGGGGGTATACCGTGTTCGGAACACTCAGAGCGACTATATCAATAACGTGCGTGACACGCTTCTTGGCAAGGTTGATAAATTATCGGATAGCCCTTTAAAGCGTTCTGAGGTTTCGTTATTTTCTGTTCCGTCGCCTGAGCTCAGGTCTAAATTCTTTCATGAGTTGATGAACAGCCTTCCAGGCTATATCCGAAAGGACGTGTCTGAAGTATATGTTTACAAAAAGAAGCCGAAAATTAGTAAGGGAGATTCTGGGAGCGACAGTTTTGTTGATGCAGATGACGATAGCAGTAAGGATGGTGACGGCGACGAAGGCCACGTTGAGAGAGTTTTCTTACGGGGAAATGGTGTCACTCGCTCAAAAATATTGAGCGACTTGTTGAAGGAGCGTCAGTACTATATCGTCAAAGTCGTATGGACGGTGCTTGAGCAGAGGGGGAGGGGCAGTGTCTATGAAATTGAGGCATTGTTTGAAGATCATGAATCGTGTAGTGGCTTCTCCTTTTTACTCGCAGGTGTTTACGTTCTTGAGGAAAGCGGTGCGCACTCAACTAAGCGTAGAAGCGCTCTTCGAGACGAAGTAGAGATTATCTCCAAAGCGATTGAGGCCAAGTCGAGGCTGCTCAAAGAGGCTCTGGAAGAAGAATACAAAAAACCTCGTGACGAAAGCAAAAAGGAGGGGGTGTGAATACTCGCTATCGTTGGTTTCAACTGCATATTCCGAAGGCAGATCGCGACCAAAATAGCTTGTTTGCGCTATATCCCTTCGCGAGCGACGCACAGTTCGGTTTCCAGACCTTGTCTAGTGCAAATGGTTGTTATCGATTTTTGTGGAGAGATCGTGTTTTAGTGTCGACGCTTGATAGTGAGGGATCACCTACCTATCAGGCGATTGACAGTATAAGTTTCAAAGATTTCTCTTTATTTGAAAGAGAGGGCACGTTTTTTCTGCGGATTGAGAATCCGGGGCGTAATTCGAGGGAGCTGTTCAATGCATTGGAGCTTCTATTCGGTTTCGGTTTTTCAGCAGATGCCATTACCTTCGGCCGTTCAAAGCCCACCCTTATTTTTGGCTCTGTGGATTCGTCAAAATTGATTGGTTTGAAGGTTTCGGGTGCTGTTGTCGGCGAAGAGGTTGTTGCTCGGATGGAGTTTGTATCCAAATATGGGATTGACGTCGCGAACGTTACAGCTTTAAAAGGATTGCGTTACAACGTAGATTTTGCTTCGTTTGATATGCTGCACCAGGGAGTCAAAGGAAACATTGCAATCTTTGCAAATGGGGTAGTGAAAATCGCCGGTCAATTAAGTCCCCTTCTGCTTGATCTATTGGAGCAGGAGCTTCCTGCGCTAATTAGCGGCTCTTGACGGTGCGATGCTTCATTCAAACGGGCGACAAGCTGCTCATTGGAAAAGGTGGTTTCGTCAATTTGACCAAGCTGATGGGGAACAAACGGTTGATATCAGCATGTTAATGCGCTGCAGGTGGCTGTCATAGAAGGGCAGTTAGCAGTTTGGTGACCGCCTTGCAAACAGTCCAAAAAATCTAATTAACAAAGAACTATGTCACGATTTTTTAGAATATCTATTTATCTTTTGCCCTTTGTATTGTGGCCGGTGGAATATTTCATGCGAGTAACGATGGGGAGTCCGGATGCAAACGACTTTTTTCCTTCCAGTTGTGCTGCTGGTGCCTTAGGGCTAATAATTCCAACACTTAGCTCGAAGCCCGTCGCTCCAGCTACGGGTGTTACTGTGCCATCAGGCTTCGCACTTGTCTCTGTATATGACGAGTCATTGCGTAGGGCTGGCATGATAGCTTTATTCGTAGGTCTCTTAGGTTGGATCGCAACAGTGTTTCTAAGTATCGGTGGAAAATTGCCTCAGAGTTGGACATTTTTGGCTTCAATCGACACTAAATTCTGGATAGGTTTTATACTCTATGTAGTAGGTATTGCGCTTAATGAGCTGAAGGAGGGAGTTTGATATGGATAGCGAAATCCTTGGTGTTCTTCTCAATGCGGCCGCTATGGTGAGCGTAATGGCTGCGATGCGCGTTGTCTCTCGCTATGTTGGTAAAAAGATAAGAAAAAATGACCGCTATGTTCTTTTAGATAAAAGCGGGCATAAGATTGAGTTCACCCTGCGGAGAAATGAGTCCGTAGAGAAACGCACCAAGATTGTGACAGAGAAAGCGGACGAGCTTGCTCGGCAGCAAGCTTCTTGAGCGGTGCAATACAGGATAATAAAGGGGCGATTGGGCCGCTTTATTTAAAAGTGGGTCAGTTTTCGACGCAACTCCACAATCTGTGTCCGATAAAATTAAGTCGAAATGATGAAAAAAAAAGCCCGCTCGTGCGGGCTTTTTTCATTGAAGTCTGGATCGATTGCGATGCCTGATGCGCTGCCGGGATTTACTGATTCGTGAGATTTGATTACGAATCAGTTGCTCTACCAACTGAGCTACATCAGCAAAAGTCCGCGATTATAGCGGTTTCTTTCCACTAATTCCACTCCCCCAGCGCGGAAATCCCCTTCATTTGCCCCAACGGGCGACCAGACCGCCGCGCCGGAGCCCGGCTGTTGCAGTCCGCCAGCCTCATCCATCAATCTTCTTGTCCTCTTCCTTGGCCTCTTTCATCGCGTCCGGCTCCAGCTCCTCGGCAGCGCGGTTGCAATAAATGAAATAACCCCAGGCCGCCAACAGTACCCCAGTGCCGGCCAGCAGGGCGGCGGCATAGATCAGGTCGGTGGCTTCTTCGTGTACCGCGCGGAAGGTCATGACCAAGCCTTCGATGGCCAGGGCGACGATCACCACCACGAAAAAGCGCGACAGGAAGCGGCGCACCCGGGTCGGGGCGCTGATGTTGGCGTCGCGCACGACTTCTTCCTCGGTGATGGTCTCGGCAATCTGGAAAGCCACGACCGCAGCAGCCAGGATGCCGATGGCCTCAATCAGGGCCTGCGCCAATCCCATGCCTTCGGTGAGCGCCTCAAATCCCATCCGCGCGGCAATGGCAATGAGTGCCAGCGCTGCCAAGGCAAACAACACAGCAATCACTCCATGTACCACCCCGAAGATGCCCATGATCTGTTTCATCGATCCCTCCCGCCTGTCTTTTGATTGAGAGCGGTTGGACTGAGCGGGGTGGGAAAGGTTTTTTATCAAGGGATATGAATATTCTTTCCATGTAGCATCAAAATTCGCGTATTTGGACAGGTCCATATGTCTGACAATGCTTTGAGCGACTGTGGAATGGCGAGGTAAGAGGGCATTTCCTAACATAGGAAACAAGCACGCGGTAACTTCGAACCCCCACCGCCCGGGGACGCCATCACGCCTGGGCTCAGTCCAACAGGAGGCCATCATGCCGCAGACCGCATGGAGCAATAAGCGCGAACGTCAATATGAACACATCAAGTCCAGCGCCGTGAAGCGCGGTACCGGCACCCGCCGTGCGGAGGAAATTGCTGCGCGTACCGTCAACAAGGAGCGGGCGCAGCACGGCGAATCCAAATCGGCCAGCAAGACCTCCACAGAGGACATGTCGCCCTCCCGTCGCGGTGGCTTGCGCTCGCACACAGGCGCGGGTGGTCGTACCTACAAGCAGCTCTATGCCGAGGCGGCAGCCCGGCATATCAAGGGGCGCTCGGGGATGAGCAAGGCAGAGTTGGAAAAAGAATTGGCCAAGTAGTGAAATCGCCTATATTCAAAAAATTCCAAAAACTTGGTAAGCCCGGCCATCACGGAAACGATCAATACGATTTACGTATGACTTATAGCGAGCGATCAGGAGTGGTCAGACTTGCTCGCCACAACCACCCCGTACCCCAAACGAAAACGCCCCCGATTCACATCGAGGGCGTTGCGCTGCATGGACCGTCCAGTGCTTACTTGGTCACCGCCAGCAGGGTGCGTTGACCGCCCTTGTAGGTGTACAGGGTCAGCGAGCCATCCTTGACGTCGCCATGGGCGTCAAAGGCGATCACGCCGGTCACGCCCTTGTGGCTGATCTTGGCCAGTTCGGGCAGGTACTTCTTGGGATCGGCAGAGCCGGCCTTGGCCATGGCGTCAGCCACCGTCATGGTGGCGTCGTAGGCGTAGGCGGCGTTGTAGACCACGTCGATGCCGAACTTCTTCTTGTAGGCTGCGCGGAAGTCATCCATGCCCTTCTTGCCGGCTTCATCCACGCCACCTGCTTCGGCGCATACCACCTGGTCGTCGCCCAGGCCATCACCGGCCAGGCCGGGCAGGGAACCGGTACAGATACCGTCGCCACCCATGAACTTGGCGCTGATACCCAACTGCTTCATCTGGCGCAGCATCGGGCCACCCACGGCGTCCATGCCGCCGAAGAAGATCACGTCCGGCTTCTTGCCCTTGAGCGAAGTCAGGATGGCGTTGAAGTCGGTGGCCTTGTCATTGGTGAACTGGGTGCCGACGATGGTGCCGCCAGCAGCCTTGGCGCCCTTGGCGAATTCCTGCGCTACGCCCTGGCCGTAGGCGGTACGGTCATCGATGACGGCGATCTGCTTGGTACCCAGCTTCTGCACGGCATACTTGCCCAGTGCGGCACCCAGTTGCGCATCGTTGGCGACCACGCGGAAGGTGGTCTTGAAACCTTGTTGGGTATACTTCGGATTGGTGGCCGAGGGGGAGACTTGCGGAATGCCGGCGTCGCTGTAGATCTTGGAGGCCGGGATGGTGGTGCCGGAATTGAGGTGGCCGATCACTGCGGCGACCTTCTGGTCGACCAGCTTGGTGGCTACCGCCGTGGCTTGCTTGGGATCGGACGCGTCGTCTTCACCCAGCAGTTCGAACTTGACCTTCTTGCCGCCAATGGTGAAGCCCTTGGCGTTCAATTCGTCCACCGCCATGCGGGCACCGTTCTCATTGTCCTTGCCCATGTGGGCGTTGGGGCCGGAGAGCGGGCCGACGTGAGCGATCTTGATGACTTCCTGGGCATACGCCGCGCCTGCGAATGCCATACCGATTGCAGCAGTTAAGGGAAGGATGGCGCACTTGAGTTTCATAGGATTCCTCTGTAGATTGGATTGACCACTTTTAATGTTTTGTCTCACAACTCAGTTTATTCAGATCTTTGTTGCGGCGACTGGGCGTCCCGCTTTGCTTTCGTCTCCGACTTTCTGAATAATGCGACGGTACAACATAAGAATCGGCCAAGCCAAGTTTTTTTTGCGCGGCTGACCTGAAAATCATCTTCATATTTGTCCCATGCCAGCCAAACTTCACACGCTCGACAAGGTGGATCGCAAACTGCTCAACATGCTGCAAAAGGACAACCAGATTTCCACGCGGGTGCTGGCGGAGAAACTGCACATCTCGCAACCGACCTGCCTGCGCCGCATCCGCGAGCTGCGCGAGGCCGGCATCATCAGCGCCGAGGTGGCGATGGTGGACCCGTTCGCACTGGGTTACGGAATGCTAGCCTTCCTGGAGATATCGCTCAACAACCAGTCCGACCAGCACATGCAGGACTTCGAGCAGCGCATGGCCAAGGAGGCCGAGGTGATGCAGTGCTATTTCGTCTCGGGTGAGTACGATTATTTCCTGGCGGTGCATGTCATCGACATGGATGCCTACTACCAGTTCGTCAGACGTGTGATCTCCGGTTCCGGTAATGTGCGTCATTTCCAGTCACGGTTCCCTATGAAGCGGGCCAAGTTCACCACCCGCATCGCCTTCGACGAAAAGGCGGTCGAGGTGCAAGTGCGGGTGCCGGGCTGATCTGGTCAGGACCGGTCGGTCCGCGCTGGAAACCGACTCATCAATGGCGCTTCCTTAGAGCTGCAGCGCCTCTTTCATAGCGCCTGACGACTGGATTTACTAAGTTTACTTAGTTTCAGGCCCCTTGCTCCCGCCTTGCGGGAGTCATGTGCGCGAATGCAGGCACACTGTTTGCATTGCAGTGAACTTGTCAGATGTGTTATTTTCGGGGCATCCAGCAGTGTGCGGCGAAGCTTCCTGCCGCTGCGTCCTCGCACGGGCAACCGTGGTCACAGGCAGCAAGAGCGGACACAGATCAGCATCCAGCGCCGGCGCCCGCAAGGCCGGCCAGTCAGCAGCACCGGCATTCCCTATCATCCACCGTCCGCGGCCTCGGCAGTCGCCAGGCGCAGCATTGCCCGGCACCGCTGGCCCGCTGACCTGTTGGAACTTGCCCTCATCTCTACAGAAAGGAAATCCCGCACGATGCACGAAGTCGAGTTATTCATCCAGGACATGGCAATCATCATGCTCATTGCCGGCATCGTCACGGTCGTCTTCAACAAGTTGAAACAACCGGTGGTGCTGGGCTATATCGTGGCCGGCGTCATTATCGGCCCGCATACTCCGCCCTACGACCTGATCCAGGATGAGAAGACCGTGCATATCCTCTCGGAGCTGGGCGTGATCTTTCTGCTGTTCTCGCTGGGGCTGGAATTCAGTCTCAAGAAGCTGGCCAAGGTCGGTGCCACCGCCTTCATCGGCGCTGCTGCCGAAATCCTGCTGATGATCTGGATCGGTTACGAGATCGGTCTCTACTTCGGCTGGAAGCGGATGGACGCCATCTTCCTGGGCGCCATGCTGGCCGTGTCCTCCACCACCATCATCGTCAAGGCCTTGAACGAGCTGGGCATGAAGAACGAGAAGTTCGCCCAGATCATCTTCGGCATCCTGATTGTCGAGGATATCCTGGCCATCGGCATGATCGCGCTGCTCTCGGGGGTAGCCACCAGCGGTTCGGTGGACTCCACCGAAGTCTTCACTACGGTAGGCAAGCTGGTGCTGTTCATGACGGTCTCGCTGGTGGTGGGCATCCTGGCGGTGCCGCGCCTGCTGGCGTTCATCGCCCGCTTCAAGAGCGACGAAATGTTGCTGGTGGCGGTGCTGGGCGTGCTGTTCGGCTTCTGCCTGCTGGTGATGAAGCTGCAATACAGCGTGGCGCTGGGGGCCTTCCTGGTGGGCGCGGTGATGGCCGAGGCGCGCCAGTTGCATCGCATCGAACGCCTGGTCGAGCCGATCCGCGACATGTTCTCGGCCATCTTCTTCGTGGCCATCGGCCTGCTGTTCGATCCCAGCGTGCTGGTCAAGTACTGGATGCCGATCACCGTCATCACCCTGGCCGTGGTCTTCGGCAAGCTCATCAGTTGCGGCCTGGGCACCTTCTTGGCCGGGCAGGGCGGGCGCACGCCCATGCGCGTAGGCATGGGGCTGGCGCAGATCGGCGAGTTCTCTTTTATCATCGCCGCGCTGGGTCAGAGCCTCAAGGTCACCAGCGACTTCCTCTATCCCATCGTGGTGGCGGTTTCGGCGGTCACCGCCTTGCTCACGCCTTATCTCATCAAGGCCGCCGATCCGCTCTCGGCCAAGGCGGTCACGCTGGTGCCGGCGCGTGTGTCGGGTTTGCTGGGCATGTATTCGCGCTGGCTGGAAAGCCTGCAACCTACCGGCGACCGGGCTGAGTTGACACGCATCATCCGCCGTATCCTGATGCAGGTGATGGTCAACCTGGCGCTGGTGATCGCGGTGTTCCTGGCCGGCGCCTTCTTCGTCGATGGCCTGTCGCGCCAGCTCTCGGCCTGGACGCCCGATCCAGACGTGCAGAAGGCCATCATCTGGGGCTGTGCGCTGGTGCTGTCGTTGCCCTTCCTGATCGCCACCTATCGCAAGCTGCAGGCGCTGTCGATGCTGTTGGCCGAGGTCAGCGTCAAGCCCGAGTTCGCGGGAGCGTATACTTCGGGGGTGCGCAAGATCGTCTCGGAGGTCTTGCCCATCATGTCCATCGTCGGCATCATGCTGCTGATCTTCGTGTTGAGCGCCAGTATCCTGCCGCCCCTGAACCTGCTGGCCTTCGTGCTGGCGGCCGCTGCCGGGCTGTTGTGGTTGCTGTGGAGCAAGCTGGTCAAGCTGCATTCCCGCTTGCAGATCGCGCTTTTCGAGACGCTGGATGAGCAACCGGATGATGTGCACTGATGTGCGTTCATCCCGTTTATTGAGAATTTATTCGTTTCCGGTTAGCGGAAACCAGGGCTTATTCAAGTTGGACTTTACGTTGGACTCTACGTTGGACTCATACACAATCATGACTCAAGACGAACTCAAGCAGGCAGTCGCCAAGGCTGCCATCGACTACGTGGTCGATGGCGAAATCATCGGTGTGGGCACCGGCTCCACGGCCAATTTCTTCATCGATGAGCTGGGCAAGATCAAGCACCGCATCAAGGGCGCGGTGGCCTCCTCCGAAGCCACCGCCGAACGCCTGCGTTCGCACGGCATCACCGTGTTCGATCTCAACGAGGTCGAGACCATGCCGGTGTATATCGATGGCGCCGACGAAATCAATGGTGCCGGCGCCATGATCAAGGGCGGTGGTGCTGCGCTCACGCGCGAGAAGATCGTGGCGTCGGTGGCGCAGAAGTTCGTCTGTATCGCCGATGGCTCCAAGCTGGTCGAGGTGCTGGGCAAGTTCCCGCTGCCGGTGGAAGTGATCCCGATGTCGCACGCCGTGGTGGCCCGCAAGCTGGCCGCACTGGGCGGTGAGCCGCGCCTGCGTCTGAAGGATGGCCAGCCGCTGGTGACCGACAACGGTTGCTACATCATCGACCTGCTGGGCCTGTCCATCACCGATCCGGCCGACATCGAAGACAAGATCAACAACATCGTCGGTGTGGTCACCAATGGCCTGTTTGCGCGCCAGGGGGCCAATGTCTGCCTGTTGGGCACGGCCGAGGGTGTCAAGAAGCTGGAGTTCTGAGACGACCGGTTGGTATTGGCCTCAATCAAAAATGGCCGTGTCTGCGTGACACGGCCCAGATTGATGACAAAGCCTTGGCGAGAGCCAAGGCTTTGTTGTTTAATCGGTCATGCTCAAAAAACCGACAGCCGCCCAGCACGAGTTAGAGATGGTGACCATCGAGATGCTCGTGCCCAAGGACCACCTGCTGCGCAAGATCGACGCGGCGGTGGATTTCGAGTTCATCCGAGAGAAGGTGGCGCATCTGTATTGCGCCGACAATGGCCGCCCGGCACTGGACCCGGTGGTACTCTTCAAGCTCTTGTTCATCGGTTACCTCTTCGGTATCCGCAGCGAGCGCCAGCTCATCCGCGAGGTCCAGGTCAATGTGGCCTATCGCTGGTTTGCCGGATTCCGTTTGACCGACAAGGTACCGGACTCCTCCACCTTCTCCCAGAACCGGCGCCGCCGCTTCATTGATACCACCGTCTATCAAGAGATCTTCGACGAGATCGTGCGCCAGGCCATTGGACGCGGCATGGTCGATGGCCGTGTGCTCTACAGCGACAGCACCCACCTCAAGGCCAACGCCAACAAGAACAAGTTCGACTACGTTCAAGTTACCCAGACCCCCTCGGCCTATCTGGCCGAATTGGATGCCGCTGTGGATATCGACCGTGCCGAGCATGGCAAGAAACCGCTCAAGCGTGACGACGATGATGAGCCGCCCACCAAAGAGATCAAGGTCAGTCGCACCGATCCCGAGAGTGGCTACATGGTGCGCGACGACAAGCCCAAGGGCTTCTTCTACCTGGATCACCGCACCGTCGATGCCAAGCATTCCATCATTACCGATACCCATGTCACGCCCGCCTCAGTCCATGACAGTCAGCCTTATCTGGCGCGCCTGGATCGTCAGCGCCAGACGTTCGGATTTGATGTACAGGCCGTTGGCCTGGATGCGGGCTACTTCACACCGGCCGTCTGCCAGGGACTGGAGAATCGCGAGATCAGCGGCGTGATGGGCTACCGCACACCCAACCACAAGCCGGGGACATTCTTTAAACGGGCGTATGAGTACGATGCCTACCGTGACGAATACATCTGCCCGCAGGGTCAACCCTTGCGCTACAGCACGACCAATCGACTGGGGTATCGGGAATACAAATCCAACCCTGAGCAATGCCGAGGCTGCAAGGTACGCGAGCAATGCACCAATAGCGCCAATGCGGTCAAGGTGGTGACGCGCCATGTGTGGGAGCGTTCCAAGGAGAAGGTGGATGATCGGCGTCGTACCGAATGGGGCAAGCGCATCTATGCCCGACGCAAGGAAACGGTAGAACGCAGCTTCGCCGACGCCAAGCAATTGCACGGACATCGTTATGCCCGTATGCGGGGATTGCGCAAGGTCGCCGAGCAGTGCTTGTTGGCGGCGGCGGCCCAGAACATGAAGAAGATTGCCCTGTTGGTGGCGCGCTTGCGCGCGCTTTTACACGGCTTGAGCGCCTCTGCCAGCGTACAAAAGTGGCTACAGCGAAAAATGCGCGCCTTGCTTGGCTTCTGCGCCATCGACCATCTGCAAATTACCTGCGCCTGAAAAACAAAACCCCGTGTTCGAAAACACGGGGTTCGTCATCAACCTGGGCCGTGTCTGCGTGACACGGCCATTTTTTTGTCCATCAGCGCTGTGCGGCCTTGGCCGCATCGCGTGCCATCACCACCGTCATGCGCGCCGGGTCAATGTACTTGCGCACGGCTGCATTCAATTGCGCCAGCGTCAGGTCGGCCAGCTTCAGGTCCAGCTGCTGCTGCCACAGGAAGCTGCGGTCCAGGTTCAGCAGGGCGGTCCAGCCGGTGGCCATGCCGCCGTCGCTGCTACGCTGCTGGTTGCGCTGTTGCAGGATGCCGGACTTGGCGCGCAATAATTCATCCTCGCTAAAGCCATCCTTGAGCAGACGCTCGAGTTCCTCGCGCACGGCGGCATCGACCTTGTCCATGTTCTGCGGTGTGGCGATGGCGTGGATGACAAGGTAACCGGCGTCGCTGATGGCGCCGATCTGCAGGCCGCTGTTGATGCCGTAGGACAGCCCATCCTGCTGGCGCACGCGATCGCCCAGGCGCGACTTCAGGCTGGATGCGCCCAGCAGGTAATTGGCCACGACCAGCGCCGCATAGTCGGGGTCATCATCACGCAGGCGCAGATTCTGGCGCGCCAGATAGACGCCATTTTCCTTGTCGGGGGTATCGATGAGGATGCGCTCGGGCGCGATATCGGACCAGGTGCGCAGGATGCGCGCATAGGGTGCGGCGCTGGACCAGCTGGCGAAGGCCTGGTCGATGGCGCTGCGTGCAGCCTGGGCATCGAAGTCGCCGACGATAGCCACTTCGCCATGCGAGGCGCCATAGAAGCGGCGATGGAAGGCCAGGACCTGTTCCAGCGTGACCGCCTGCACGGCGGCAATGCGCTCTTCCAGCGTGCGTGCGGCGCGCCAGTCGCCGGCCGGGTAATGGTCGAAGTGTAGTTGCAGCGCTTCGGCGGCGCGTGCGTCGGGTTCCTTGCGGGTGGCTTCCAGCGCGGCCACGGTTTCATTCTTCAATTGCGCGAATTCGGCCGGGTCCATGCGCGGATGACGTAATACTTCACCCGCCAGGGCGATGGCCGCGTTCAGGTTCTCGCGGGTGGTCTGGAAACGATAGACGTTGCCGTTGATCTTCAGGCGCGTGAATTCATCGGCCAACTGGCGGCGATCCAGTGTGCTGGTGCCGCGCATGAGCATGGCCGCGGTCAGCTGGGCCACGGCGCGCTGGCCGAAGAGGCTGTCGGCATCCCCGAACTCCAGGTTCATGCTCACCGAGACCGTCTGCCCGCGTGACTGCTTGGGCAGCAGCGCCAGCTTCAGGGCGGCGTGCGGTGGCTGTCCAGGGGCGATGCGGGTGGTACGCTGTTCGATGTTGCCCGGTGCCGGATCGAAGGCTTCGCCGGCAGCGATGGGCGCGCGCGGCTGGTATTGCGCCAGCAATGCGTCCACGCTGGGCGCGGGTGGTATCTCGGCGCGCTGCGGATGATCTTCCGGGATATACAGACCGACGGTACGGTTATCGCGGCGGAAGTACTTGCCGGCGGCGGTGGCAATGTCGGCGCTGCTCAAGCGCTGTTCGAGGTCGCGTTCGATGAAGAGCAGGCGCCAGTCGCCGCGTGCAATGGCATTGGACATGGCTACCGCCATCTGTTGCGGATTGTTCTGCAAGGTCTCGAAGTTGTTGGCGCTTTCGCGGCGCAGGCGCGCCATTTCCTCGGCCGTGGGCGGGTTGCTGTTGAAGGATTCGACGGTGGCGATCATGGCTTGCTTGACCGGTTCGATATCGGCCCCGGCCTTGAGCTTGGCGACGATGATCTGCAAGCCCGGTGCATAGCCGGCCAGCGGCATCGCATAGACTTCGGTGGCCAGTCCCGTTTGCACCAGCGACTTGTGCAGGCGGCCATTGGGGGTGTCGGTGAGGATGTCGCTGGCAAAGGAGAGCGCGGTGGCATCCGGGTGCAAGGCGGAGGGCATCTTGTAGCCCAGCGCCACCAGTTGCAGGTCGCCGCGGCGGCGGATCGTGAATTGGCGCTCACCGTCCTGAGTCGGCTCCACGGTCCAGAATGCGGGCAGCTTGCGCTTGGGCTTGGGCAGCCGACCGAAACTCTGGTTGACCCATTGCAGTACCTGGCCAGGCTCGAACTTGCCGGCGATGATCAGCACGGCGTTGTCGGGCTGGTAGTAGGTGCGATAGAAGGCTTGCAGGTTCTCGATGCGCACGTTCTCGATATCGCTGCGCGCGCCGATGGTGTTGCGGCCATAGCTGTGCCAGTCGTAGGCCACGCTTTGCATACGCTTTAGCATCACGCGCGCGGGCGAGGTTTCACCGGCTTCGTATTCGTTGCGCACCACCGTCATTTCGCTATCGAGATCCTTGCGCGCGATCTTCGAATTGACCATGCGGTCGGCTTCCATGGTGATGGCCCATTGCAGGTTGTCCTGGCCGGCCTGGAAGCTTTCGTAGTAGTTGGTGCGGTCCAGCCAGGTGGTGCCGTTGAAGTTCATGCCGCGCTTGCTGAACTCCTGCGGGATCGCCGGATGTTGCGGCGAGCCCTTGAACATCAGGTGTTCCAGCAGATGCGCCATGCCGGTCTCGCCATAGTTCTCGTGGCGCGAGCCGACCAGATAGGTGATGTTGACGGTGACCGTGGGCTTGGAGTCATCGGGCAGCAACAGCAGCTTGAAGCCATTGGCGAAGTGGTATTCGCTGATGCCCTCGGCGCTGGGACCGGCGCTCACGCCGGCTGGTAGCGCCAGGGTCGAGGTGGCCGCCTGCGAGGCGGGCGCGGCGAGGATGAAGCCGAAGCTGACGGACAGGATGGCAAGGCGCAGATGACGCAAGGACAAGATGAGCTCCAGCAGGAAGTCGGAATCGGAGCCGGCATTGTAGCGCCAGCCAGAGAGGCAGAAGAGGCAGAATCAACACCGCAAAACAAACGCCGCCGTGGCGAACCAGGGCGGCGTGGGTAGCAGTACTGCGCGGGGCGATTACTCGCTGGGCGGCGGCACGTAGCCGGCGGCCGCATCGGCGCCTTCGCCGAAGAAATGCTTTTCCATCTGCGCCGCCAGGTACTTGCGGGCGCGGGCATCGGCCAGCATCAGACGGTTTTCATTGACCAGCATGGTCTGGTGCTTGAGCCAGGCGGCCCAGGCTTCCTTGGAGACACTTTCATATATGCGTTTGCCCAGCTCGCCCGGATAGGGCGGAAAATCCAGGCCTTCTGCTTCTTTGTTCAGTTTGATGCAATGGACCATGCGTGCCATGTCGATTCCTTGGTTCGTTAAGGTGGAGCTCGTTGGTCGTGGCTGGCCTTGCGATTGGTGTCAGCGGTTGAGCCTGCTCACGTCCCGACGAAAATTCAATACAGGTTCTTGATCAATACCTGCGACTTGCGTTGCCAGTTGTAGATCTGCTGGCGATCCTGCGGCAGGTCGTTCACGCCTGCCAGCACGAAGCCGCGCTTCAAGAACCAGTGCGAGGTGCGGGTGGTGAGCACGAAGAGCTTGGTCAGTCCGGCTTCGCGGGCGCGGGTCTCGATGTGCTTCAGGATACGGTCGCCGTCGCCCTGGCCTTGCACTTCCGGGTTCACGGTCAGGCAAGCCATCTCGCCCATCCTTTCCTTGGGGAAGGGATAGAGGGCGGCACAGCCGAAGATGACGTTGTCGTGCTCGATCACCGAGAAGTAATGGATTTCGCGCTCGATCAGTTCGCGACCGCGCTTGACCAGGGTGCCATCGGCTTCCAGCGGTTCGATCAGCTTCAGGATGCCACCCACGTCCTCGATGGTGGCCTGGCGCAGGCTTTCCAGGTTTTCGTAGGTGACCATGGTGCCCACGCCATCGTGGGTGAACAGTTCCAGCAAGGCCGAACCATCGGTGGAGAAGGGCACGATGTGGGCGCGCGAGACGCCGGCATTGCAGGCCTTGACCACGCTGGCCAGGTAGAAGGCGGCGTCCGAGGGCAGGAAACCGGCCGACAGCACGGCCTCGGCCTGGTGCGAGGACAGCTCGCGGATTTCGGCGCCGGCTGCGTCCTTCATCAGCGGCGTTTCCGACAGGAAGATCAGCTTTTCGGCGCGCAGCGCGATGGCGGCCGACACGGCCACGTCTTCCATGGTCAGATTGAAGGCTTCCCCGGTAGGCGAGAAGCCCAGCGGCGAGAGCAGCACGATGCCGCCGGCATTCATGATGGGCTGGATGACATCGGCGGCGATCTTGCGCACCACCCCGGTCAGTTGCAGGTCCACGCCATCGATCACCCCCATGGGGCGGGCCGTGACGAAGTTGCCGGAGATCACGCGGATGGCCGAATGCGCCATGGGCGTGTTGGGCAAGCCCTGGCTGAAGGCGGCCTCGATGTCCAGGCGCAGCTCGCCGGCGGCTTCCTTGGCGCATTCCAGGGCGGCGCTGTCGGTCACCCGCAGGCCATTCTGGAAGCGCGCCTCGACATTGCGCAGCGCCAGCTGTTCGGCCACCTGCGGGCGCGAGCCATGCACCACCACCACGCGGATGCCCAGCGCGTGCAGCAGCGAGAGATCCTGGGCCAGGACTTGCAAGCCGCCGGCCGTGACCAACTCACCCGGGAAGGCGACCACGAAGGTCTTGCCGCGGAAGGCGTGGACATAGGGCGCGACGGAGCGCAGCCAGTTGACGAATTCGGTCTGTTTTTCCATGTCGCGCATTATAACCAGCGTCGCGCCCGGGCGTAGGCTTGCGGGCCGGTTCGGGGCAGATTTCTTGTGCAGATGTTGCAAACCGGAGCCAGCTTGCCGTCAAACCGGCATCATCGGCCGAGCAGCCGCCTGCAGCCTGACCGGGCGGGCGGTGGCAGGTATAATGTCGGCCTCATGTCCGTTACCAAAGCACCCAACACTCCCCCTGGCGCCCAGCCCCAGCAGACCCCGCAACAGGATCGTGGACGCGGCCCGCGCGAGCCGCGTGGACCCCGCCGCGCCGAGCCTGCCAGCGAGGCCGCGCCGCCGGTACGCAATCCGCTGCCTCCGGTGACCTTCCCGGAAGAGCTGCCGGTCTCCGGCCGCCGCCATGAAATCGCCGAGGCGCTGCGCCGACACCAGGTCATCATCGTCAGCGGTGAGACCGGTTCCGGCAAGACCACCCAGCTCCCCAAGATCTGCCTGGAACTGGGCCGTGGCGCCAAGGGCTTGATCGGCCACACCCAGCCGCGCCGTATCGCCGCCTCTTCCACCGCCAAGCGCATCGCCCAGGAATTGAATTCGCCACCGGGCGAGCTGGTCGGCTACAAGGTCCGCTTCAACGACACCCTGTCCAAGGGCGCCTGGATCAAGCTGATGACCGACGGCATCCTGCTGGCCGAGACCCAGACCGATCCGCTCTTACGCCAGTACGACACCATCATCATCGACGAGGCGCATGAACGCAGCCTCAACATCGACTTTCTGCTGGGCTATCTGAAGCAGTTGCTGCCCAAGCGTCCCGACCTGAAGATCATCATCACCTCGGCCACCATCGACGCCGACCGCTTCGCCCGCCATTTCGGGCGTGAGCTCAAGGGCGAGCTGGTGCCGGCGCCGGTGATCGAGGTCTCCGGCCGCCTCTACCCGGTGGAAATCCGTTATCGCCCTATCGACAATGCCGATCGCAGCGGCGTCTCCACCGAAGTGGCGCAAGCCCGTGCGCGTGCCGAGGGACGCGCCAGCCAGGCCCAGAAGGACCGCGAACAGCGCGACCTGATGGATGCCGTGGTCGATGCCGTCGATGAACTGGCGCGCATCGGTTCGGGCGACGTGTTGGTGTTCCTGCCGGGCGAACGTGAAATCCGCGACGCTGCCGAAGCGCTGCGCAAGCATCATCCACCGCATGTGGAAATCCTGCCGCTGTTTGCGCGCCTGTCGGCGCAGGAGCAGGAGCGCGTCTTCAAGACCAGCAACGCCCGCCGCATCGTGCTGGCCACCAATGTGGCGGAAACTTCACTGACCGTGCCCGGGATCCGCTATGTGGTCGATGCCGGTCTGGCGCGGGTGAAGCGTTACAGCTACCGCAACAAGGTCGAGCAATTGCAGATCGAGCCGGTGGCGCAGTCGGCTGCCAACCAGCGCGCTGGTCGCTGCGGCCGGGTGGCGGCGGGCGTGTGCATCCGTCTGTATGACGAACAGGATTTCCTGCAACGTCCCAAGTTCACCGATCCCGAGATTATGCGTTCGTCGCTGGCCTCGGTCATCCTGCGCATGAAGTCGCTGCACCTGATGGACGTGGAGAGCTTCCCCTTCATCGAGCCGCCGCTGGGGCGCGCCATTGCCGATGGCTACCAGTTGCTGCAGGAACTGGGCGCAGTCGAAGAGCAGGGCGGCGTCAATCGCTTGACACCCTTGGGCAAGCAACTGGCGCGCCTGCCATTGGACCCGCGCGTGGGCCGCATGATCCTGGCCGGCCGCGACAATGCCTGCCTGACCGAATTGCTCATCATCGCCGCCGCGGTGTCGGTGCAAGACCCGCGCGACCGGCCCATGGATGCGCAGAATGCGGCCGATAATGCGCACAAGAAATTCGCCGATGAAAAATCCGAATTCGCCAGTTACCTGAAGATCTGGAAGTGGTTCGAAGACGCCATCGCTCACAAGAAATCGAATCGCCAGTTGCAGGAACACTGCCGCGAGAATTTCCTGTCGCAACTGCGCCTGCGCGAATGGCGCGATGTCCATTCGCAACTGCTGACCATCGTCAAGGAACAGGGCTGGCGCTTGAACGAAGCAGCGGCCACTTACGACCAATTGCACCTGGCCCTGCTGACCGGCTTGTTGGGCAACGTCGGTTTCAAGAGCGAAGAGGATGCGCAATACCTGGGCGCGCGCGGCATCAAGTTCAACATCTGGCCCGGCGCCCATCTGACCAAGAAACCCGGTCGCTGGGTGATGGCGGCCGAGCTGGTCGACACCGCCCGCCTGTATGCCCGTTGCGTGGCCAACATCCAGCCCGAATGGCTGGAAAAACTGGGCGGCCACCTGTTGAAGAAATCCTGGGGCGAACCGCGCTGGGAAAAACGCGCCGCGCAAGTGACGGCCTCTGAGCGCGCCACCTTGTATGGCCTGGTGGTGTACAGCCAGCGCCGCATCAACTACGGCAACATCAATCCGGTTGAGGCGCGCGAGATCTTCATCCGCGATGCCCTGGTCGGTGGCGACTTCGAGACCCGCGCCCCGTTCTTCGCGCACAACCAGAAGCTGGTGCGCGAAATCGAAAACCTGGAACACAAGTCGCGCCGCCTGGACGTGCTGGTGGACGATGAATTGATCATCGGTTTCTACGACAAGCTGATCCCGCAGGACATCTGCAATGGCGTGGACTTCGAGAAGTGGCACAAGCAGGCCACGGCAGCCGACCCCAAGCTGCTCTACCTGAACCGCGACGACCTGATGCGTCACGAGGCGGCGGGCGTGACCACCGAGCTCTTCCCCAAGACCATGAATGTGGCGGGTATTGCCATGGCGCTGTCCTATCACTTCGAACCGGGTGCCGCGCGCGATGGGGTGACGCTGACCGTGCCGCTGTATGCATTGAACCAGGTCTCCGCGGATCGTTGCGAGTGGCTGGTGCCGGGCATGTTGAAGGAAAAAGTCCACCTGCTGTTGAAGTCTCTGCCGCAAAAGCTGCGCCGCCACTGTGTCCCGCTGCCCGATTATGCCGCGCGCTTCTGCGAGCGCATGGAAGAGCGCAAGACCTTTGGTCGCGGCAACCTGATCGACGCCATCATCGCCGACATCCGCGAGCAGATCACGCTCCTGGTCAAGCCCAGCGACTTCAAGCAGGAGACGCTCTCGGCCCACCATGCGATGAACTTCAAGATCGTCGATGAACATGGACGGCAACTGGAGATGGGCCGCAACCTGGCCGCGCTGCAAGCCGAATTCGGCGGTCAGGCACGCCAGCAGTTCCAGAAGCTGGCCGAGCAGGTGGCCATTGCCCCGCGTGAGGACGAGGATAGTGCGGCACCTTTGCCTGCGGCCGCCGCAGGCAAGGGGGGCGCGACCATCGCGACACCGGCTGCGCCTGCTTCGGTGGGCGAGTACAGCAATCTCACCAGCTGGAGCTTTGGTGAATTGCCCGAGCTGCTGGAGATCACGCGTGGCAGCGGCAAGCAGGCGCAGACGCTGATCGGCTTCCCGGCGCTGGTGGACAGGCTCACGCATTGCGACCTGGAAGTGTTCGATGACCCCACCGAGGCTGCGCGTTTCCATTACGCCGGTCTGCGTCGCCTGTTCGCCCTGCAGATGAAGGAACAGCTCAAGTACCTGGAAAAGAACATCCCGGGTCTGCAGCAGATGGGGATGCAGTTCATGGCCCTGGGCACGCAGGAAGAGTTGCGTGAACAGATATTGAATGCCGGCCTGGAACGCGCCTTCCTGCAAGACCCGCTGCCGCGCAACGCCGACGAATTCAACCGTCGCCGCGATGAGGGTAAGGCGCGGCTGGGTTTGCTGGTCAATGAAATTGCCCGCCTGTGTGGATTGATCCTGGCCGAGTACCACTCGCTGCCCAAGAAGCTGCAAGGCATCAAGGCCCACGCCCAGGCGGCGGCCGACATGCAGGCGCAATTGTCGCAACTGGTGGGCAAGCGTTTCGTGGCCGAGACCGACTATGGCAACCTGAGCCACTATCCGCGTTACCTCAAGGCCATCAACGTGCGGCTGGACAAGTTGCGCGCCGACCCGGCCCGCGATACGCGCTTGCTGGCAGAGTGGAATTCGGTGGCCCTGCCGTATCAGCGTGGTCTCAAGGACCGCGCTGGCCGTGCCGATCCCAAGATGACGGAATTTCGTTGGATGCTGGAGGAATTGCGGGTGTCCCTGTACGCGCAGGAATTGAAGACCCCCATGCCGGTGTCGGTGAAGCGCTTGCAGAAGGTGTGGGAGAGTATGCAGCGGTGAAGATGAGAAGGATGCTAGGGCTTGCTCTTCGTCCTGCCTGTGCTCTATCCCAGCGGTTCTTATGGAAACATCAGGATTTTCGATTGTTCAACTGCTTGGATAGTCTGCCGACGTGGATTCTTTGAAAAGAAATTTGAGTTGCTTGACACCTTACTGTTGAGCGGCAAAATGGCCAGAATCTTTCCAGATAATTCTTCGCGTTCCTTGTCGTTCCTGGTTTGCCACATTTCCAGAAATTGAGCCTTGCTGTACGTTCTGTTTCCAAGACTAGGATCTGCTAACCAGACCATGTTCTCATTGATGCCGCGCAGAACCGAAAAGTGATCATCCTTGCGGTGTTTGAGATACACCACGACTGGCGCTTTGAGCTTGACCAGTTGCTCATAACTTGCAGCAAATCCTTGCGCCTTGAATCCGAATCTCGGTAGTATCTTTTGCATGTCTTCGAAAGATGCCTTCAAGTCGCCCTTGTCCATCGCCTTGAGCAAAGACTCCTCAGTGAGAGACTGACCGTAAAACCCGTTGAGTAAGGTTGCCAGGGATGCCGCACTACACGAGTAGTCGAAGTCTTGCTTGACTACATCTACATCGCGTAGGCTCTTCCAGCTTCTGATGGCAATGCTGATTTGGGCAGTATGCGTGTTTAGCAGAAGAATGCTGTCAGGCGGATTTTTCTTTCCTAAATAACCGGGCAGGTCTAAAGAGAAAGCAGAGCTGGGGGCAAAGAGGCTGGTCAGAGAAAGGATGCATGAAAGTGCGTCGGTTCTTAAAGAGTAGAGCTTCTTACTTCTTGGTTTTTTCATGTATATAAATGGTCAGTACAAAAAAAATGCCGAGACTTACCCCTAAGATGGCTGACCCTGAGATGGCCAAAAGTACCCCGCTTCCATGTTCAAAAACAAGAAGGTTGACCAAAGAAGTAGCGAAAAAAATGGCGCTCGTTACAAAGAATATTTTGACCTTACTCCATTTCTTTTGTATTGAATATTCTGCCAGCATGCCACCTAGCATCTCTGTCAATGCAACTATCAAGCTCATAGCATCTCCTGAAGGATGAGGTGAGTTCGCACCTCATCTCATCCTTTTAGTTAATTACCAACCACGATATCGGCTGTATTGTGAGGCACCAAAGTTGGACGCCAGGATATTGGGCCTCCAGGCGATCTGTCCGGCAAGGCCTCCGCCAGATGCGCGTATTAGCGCACCACCCATTCCGCCGGTAAGCGCCCCCGTACCGATTGAATACAGCGAACCTTGCCAGGTAATTGGTCGATTGGTGACGTAATTAGCTAAGGCATAGGACCCAAAGCCGATAGCCCCGCCAACGGCGAAATTCACCCACGCTCCTTCAGTCTCTTTCATTTCTTGAGGTGAAAGCGCTGCTAATTGCATGGACTTAGTATCGTTTTCAAATAGAGCTTCAGCGTCCGTCATTGTGAATTGCGGCAATGGCTCTGATGCTATTTCCTTCGCGTAGACAAGGGGAGCCGTGCTGACAGACAGGGCGCCTACTATGATGATTTGTTTTAATTTCATATCTATCCTTAGGGGGAGTCAAGGCAAGATTTCAACCGGCAGACGTCAAAACGTGTGCAGCCAATTGAGCCTCAGGTCCGCCTCGTTTGAACCTGAGACATTGGATTTCAGAGTGATGTTGATGGTGCTTGCTTTTGAAATGCCATATCCCACGCCAAGTAACAAGGCGCTGCTTGTACGTCGGAATCCTTGAGCCTTTCCATCCCATTTATCCGCTTGACGATTGACCCACTGCATGCCGCCAGTCAAAGTGACATGATCGTTGACAGCAAAGGCGATGCCAGGATGGATCAACAAGAAGTTGCCGGGCTTATAGTCTTGTTCTCCATCGTTGCGGCTTTGGTTGAAGCGATAGGCAGTGGTAAGGGAAAACACAATGGGATCAAGCGCTGTGTGGGCAGTAAAGCCTAGCAGGAAGGAATGGAAAGAACTGCTGCTTCTCGTATGTCTTTCTCGTAAGGCGATCTCTGCAAAACCTAGCAAGGCCGGTGTGCCGTTGTCTTCTTTGAGTTGATAGTTGACGCCCGCCCATGTATCCGAAAACTGGCTTTCGCTGTCGCTGGTTGTTCTGGATAGATCTCTCTTTCTGGTGCTGCTATACAGATACGAGGTACGGAAGAAAATTTCAGCTTTGTTAGTTAATCCATAGCGTAATCCCACGGTGCTTACCAGCGAATCGCTGTTGCCGCGACTCTCGCCGATCAGTGTCGGTAACGTAACAAATGAGTTTTCTCCTGTCTGCACCGTGATCGGTTCGCCAGTGGATACGCCTTGTCTATCACTATTGGCATAGGCTACCGATACATCAATCTTGACCTTACCTTTTTCTGTAACAAGGTCATCAATAGTCAAGGGTAAGTCCGCTGATGCAGAATGGCTGTATGTCAATAACGCCACCAATAATAAGACATGTTTTTTGTTAGTAATATCGATTCCGGGCCTCTTAGCGATTCTTGGTTTTTCTCTACTCATATTGCGATTTTCTCTATCTTGGTACGGATGTTTGAACTAGGTGGTGGCATTAGATTATTTATGCTCGCCAATTTCTATCGAAGAGATTCGAACTCTTGATTACGTTTTTTCTGTGCTTTTAATATGGAACAAAATTTATGTAACGGAGAAAAAGCGGGGATGAATTTGAAGTGATTCGCGAGAGAGATGCTCTTGGAATTCGTGCAAAGAACGCGAAGTTTTTTTGAATATGCTTCCAATGAAGGAAAGTCAGGTTGGCTACCATGTCGGTAGGGACCAGATAGGTTTCGCATGGAGTTTCTTCTTCCCGCCAGGAGAATGGTCTCGATACTGAAGGACGTGCGGCAAAAATCTTGTTGAAGCTGATGTAGAACTACAGCGATGTCGTACAGCTTTGCCATCATGAGCAGGCATAGCGGCGGGTGATCAAATCCGAAGGGATTTGATCAGTGCGTTAATGAAATACGGAAAACTATTTGTTCGATAAGCCGAAAAGCCCAATTTTTACAACGATGTTTATGGGTTGGCAGACGGCTATCCTGCGCGCCTCGATTAAAAGATTGGGTTGGTGTGATGCTGTTGGTTCGCGAAGTGAATGGACGTCGTTGAGGTGAAAATCGGTCAGAGATGATGCCGATTTTCTTCTTTACTCAGTCTTAGCGTTGATAATTTTTCGTGCGATCAAAACAGGAAAGAGATAGGGCAAAAATCGATGATGTCGATAGATACTTGAGTCATCTTTTCTCACCGTCATGTCGTTGCAAATCGTTCTCTACAACATCGTTGAATTCATCGCAGACCGGATGAACGCCTGCGATAACTGGGTAGTCGCAGATGTCGGCAAGTCGGCGTTTGTACAAGGTAGTGATGCATTCCTTGTCCTTGCATCTGTTTCTTTCCTGAAGCCAGAGCCGTTGCGAAGCAGAGAGATTTTTCCGGGCAACCGTCCCGATATCCGAGGCCATCATGACGCGGTAATTCCTGTTTAGCGTCATGTCGAGCGCACTCAGTAAATGGTCTTTGCAGATTTCAGTTTCAGCGAAGTTTCTGGCTTTGCTGCAGTCGGATGCTTGGGCATGAAGCGCTGATAGTGAGAAGAGAATGAACGTGGATATTGTCTTTTTCATCGGTCGTGTAGATGAGAAAAGGGATCGTCAAATAGCCCGCATGGCTGACGATATTGAATCGAGGAATCTGGCGAATCGATATAAAAAGTATTCGGATGTTGAGGGAAGTTTTTCCTCGCCGGGGAAGCCAGGAAAGCATTGAGGCAGTCCTGCAAAGACGGGGATGAATCTGAGTCAGCTGTTTCCGATGTCAGCCCTGCATTGCCCGTTGTTCTGACTGCGCCAGCAGCGGGTCAGTCGTTGCAGCCATCTTGTCAGGAAATGCATGGTTTTTCCTGAAAGAAATGGGCGTTTATTGTCATTGAGCTCCCGCCTCATGGGAACCTTCTTTCCGGTAAAGGTTCGAAGTGGCGCCTTGCCCGCGTACCTCTGCATGGGGCGACATGGTCATCCTCAACAACCAGAAAGAAAAGAAAACCATGCAAACCGATCCCGCACGCCCTCTGAATCCCCTGGAAGAAGCCCTGGTCCGCGCCCAGAACGACCCTGAGGCGCGGCCGGCGTTTTATCGCCTGGTGCTGGACGCCACCGTCTTCGTGCGCGGTCACTTGCCGGAAGACGGTGACCGCGGAAAAGTGCAGATCATGCGCTGGCCGGGGGAGGATGGCAGCATGATGCTGCCCATGTTCAGCACCATGGAAGACCTCGAACGCGCCTTCGAGCCCGGCGCACCCTGCCTGTCCATGACGGTGCGCGAACTGTTTCGCATGTGCGGGGATGGGCGCAGCGTGTTCATCCTCAATCCCGATAGTCCCTATAGCAAGTATTTCGTGCCCGGCGAAGTCGCCCACGTGCTGCAAGAAGATAACGGTGGCACACCGGTAGCGCGCACCATCGGTGCCGAGACCACGGTGCGGTTGGGGGCGCCGGCCGAGCCGCCCACCGTCATGTTGGAGAAGCTGTCGCAATTGTTCGCCCGCGATGACAAGGTCAAGGCCGCCTACCTGGCCACGATGCATGACCCCACGCACGACCCCCAGCCGACCCTGGTGCTGGGGATCGATACCCCCGAGAGCCACATGGAGCAGGTGGCCCGCGCGGCGGGGCCGGTCATTGCCCAGCATGGCCGGCCGCAGGAGGCGGTGGACATGATGCGCGTGGAGCCGGGCAATGGGCATAGTGTGGCCGACTTCATGCTCACCGAACTGAAGCCCTTCTATGAGCGCCAGCGCGTGGGCTTTTTCAAATCCTTGTTCGGGCGCGCACGCTAGCCCAGACAGGCAGAACCGCGCCGGTTCAGCCATGTTTGGGCATTTTTCGCGTAAAATGCCGGATTCTTTGAATCAGTCGGAAACCTCGAACAACCATGGCCATCAAGTCAGACAAGTGGATCCGCCGCATGGCGGAGCAGGAAGGAATGATCGAACCCTACGAGCCCGGTCAGGTGCGTCAGGCGGCCGATGGCAGCAAGATCGTTTCCTACGGTACTTCGTCCTATGGCTACGATATCCGTTGCGCCAACGAATTCAAGATCTTCACCAACATCAATTCGACCATCGTCGACCCCAAGAACTTCGATGAAAAATCCTTCGTCGATTTCAAGGGCGATGTCTGCATCATCCCACCCAACTCCTTCGCCCTGGCCCGTACCGTCGAATACTTCCGCATCCCGCGTAGCGTGCTGACCATCTGCCTGGGCAAGTCCACCTATGCGCGTTGCGGCATCATCGTCAACGTCACCCCCTTCGAGCCGGAATGGGAGGGCTACGTCACCCTGGAGTTCTCCAACACCACACCGCTACCGGCCAAGATCTATGCCGGCGAAGGCTGTGCCCAGGTGCTGTTTTTCGAGAGCGATGAAATCTGCGAAACCTCCTACAAGGATCGCGGCGGCAAGTACCAGGGGCAGCATGGGGTGACCTTGCCCAAGACCTGATGGGCATGATCGTTCAAATGATATAAATAATATAAAAGGTCTTTCTGCTTCTGCATTGGGGTGGCTGGATAGGGTGACTAAGCACCTGGCAGCGTGTTTCTCTGGCCCTCCGCATTGACCACCACTTCGCCGTCTTCCTTGGTGAAAGCACCTTGCTGAGGGTGTTCCAGGATGTCCAGCACCAGCTCGGAGGGGCGACACAGCCGGGTTCCCTTGGACGTCACCACAAACGGCCTGTTGATCAGAATGGGGTGGGCCAGCATGGCATCGAGCAACTGGTCGTCGCTCAGAGCGAGGTCATCCAGGCCCAACTCGGCGTAGGGCGTCCCTTTTTGACGGATGGCGTCGCGCACCGTCAGACCGGCATCCTGAATCATCCTGACCAGTTGCTCGCGGCTGGGCGGGTGTTGCAGGTACTGGATGATCGTCGGCTCTTCACCGCTGTTGCGGATCATGGCCAGGGTGTTGCGGGAGGTGCCACATGCTGGGTTATGGTAGATCGTGGTCATGATGAATACCTGTGTAGAAGTTGACAGAGCGGGCAGGGCCATCCTGTTCATCCCCCCAGTCTGATCGCCAGAGCGGACAGGGTGATCAGCAGAACCGGTAGCGTCAACAATGCTCCCACCCGAAAATAATAGCCCCAGGAAATATGAATGTTTTTCTGGTCCAGCACGTGCAGCCACAGCAAGGTGGCCAGGCTGCCGATGGGGGTGATCTTGGGGCCAAGGTCGCTGCCAATGACGTTGGCGTAGATCATTGCCTCCTTCACCACGCCCTGCGCGGTGGTGGCCTCGATCGATAATGCGCCGACCAGCACCGTAGGCATGTTATTCATGATGGAGGACAGCAAGGCCGTCAGGAAACCGGTGCCGAGCGCAGCGCTCCAGACGCCATGTTCGGCAAGACCATTCAGCACGCCCGTGAGGTGGTCGGTCAGCCCCGCATTGCGCAGTCCATACACCACCAGGTACATCCCCAGCGAGAAGAACACGACCTGCCAGGGCGCGCCCTTGATGACTTCACGCGTGGAAATGACTTGGCCTTTGCCTGCGACCGCCAGAAGAATCACTGCGCCGGCTGCCGCCACGGCGCTGATCGGTACGCCCATATCTTCCAGCCAGAAAAATCCCACCAGCAGCAGCGCAAGCACCCACCAGCCGGCGACGAAGGTCGCTCGATCCTGGATGGCTGCGGCGGCTTCTTGCAACTGCGTGAGGTCATAGTGTTGGGGGATATCGCGACGGAAGTAGATGAACAGGACGATAAGCGTCGCTACGATCGAGACCATGTCCACCGGGATCATGATCGAGGCATATTGCGCGAATCCGATCTTGAAGAAGTCCGCCGAGACGATATTGACCAGGTTCGACACCACCAGCGGCAGGCTTGCCGTGTCGGCGATGAAGCCGGCCGCCATCACGAAGGCCAGCGTTGCCTGCGGCGAAAAGCGAAGCGCCAGCAGCATGGCGATGACGATGGGTGTGAGGATCAGTGCAGCGCCATCGTTGGCGAACAGGGCCGATACCGCCGCGCCCAACAGGACCAGCAGCACGAACAGCAGACGCCCGCGTCCGCCTCCCCAGCGCGCTACATGCAAGGCGGCCCACTCAAAAAAGCCGGCCTTGTCCAGCAACAGGCTGATGATGATGATGGCGATGAAGGTAGCGGTAGCGTTCCAGACGATATGCCAGACCACCGGGATATCCGAAAGATGGATGACGCCGGCCGCCAGCGCCACGGCCGCGCCGGCACAGGCGCTCCAGCCGATGCCCAGTCCCTTGGGCTGCCAGATGACAAACATCAGGGTGAGCAGGAAGATGACAAGAGCACTCAGCACTTTCTATCCTTGGTCAAGAAATGAGAGGGCACCGGGTTAACCCGGTGGGTGGTCATGATGAACTCTGCCTGATGGTTCCTGCTGCTGGTTACCTGGTGGTGGACGGTTCGCGGCAGGCGCTCACGGGCGAACAAGGATTGCCGCCGCAGCAGTTATCCGTCAGGAAACCCAATACTTCATTCATTGCGCCGTAGTTGGCCGCGTAGATGACGAAACGCCCCTCCTGGCGGGAGCTCACCAGGCCAGCGTGTGACAGTTCTTTCATATGGAACGATACGGACGAGGGTGCGATGTCCAAGGTCTCTCCGATCTTGCTGGCGGCGCAGCCTTCGGGCCCAAGCTGAACCAGGTGTCGGAAGATGGCCAGGCGTGATTCCTGGGCTAATGCGGCCAGTGCGGTGATGACGGTCTTGGTTTCCATGTCGCTCTCCTTCAATCCAATATTTCAATTATTGTTGAAATATTGGATTGATGCAAGAGTCCGTTTCCCCATCGCTGCCTATCTTCAAGTTGAAAACCATACTCTCATCGGCTGCAAGCCTGCTTTGTATGGATCTGCAACTTGCCATATGCAGCAGATATCAACGCCGCTTGCGCCCCGCACTCAATTTCAAGGCCTCTTCGCGCATCAGGCGCGCCGCACCGCTGATGCTGCCGGTCCGGTAAGCCAAGTGCAGCGGGGCTTTCAGCTCGGGCGCGCCGGTCAGCTTCAGGTACACCACGCCCTCCGCATTGACCCGCGTCATCGACGCCGGGATCACCGCCACCCCCACACCGGCGGCCACCAGCGAGAGCGTGGAGAGATTCTTGCGCGCCTCCTGGGTCACCTGCGGTGAAAAGCCGGCCGCATGGCAGGCGGCGATGATGGTGTCGTACAGCCCAGGGCCGTTGGGCCGGCGCGTCATGATGAAGGCTTGCTCGGCCAGTGCGTGCAGGGCGATGCTCTTGCGCTTGCCGTGCTCGGCCAGCGGATGGTCGATGGGCAGTGCGGCGACCATCTCTTCCACCAGCATGGTTTCGATGGTCAGGCCGCTGGCGTCGCCCACCGGCGAGCGCACGAAGGCCAGATCGAGACGCTTGGCGCGCAGTGCTTCGATCAGTTCATTGGTATTGCTTTCTTCCACCGTCATCACCACGTCCGGCGCATCGGCGCGGAAGGCGCGGATCACCGAGTGCACGAAGGGATGCAGCGACGCGGATTCGGTGAAGCCCACCGCGATGCGGCCCATCTTGCCCTGGGCGATGCGGCGCACGCTGGCCACCGTGGTGTCCAGTTGCGCCAGCAGGGCGCGGGCGTCGGTGAGCAGTGCCGTGCCGCTGTCGGTCAGTTCCATGCCGCGCGGCAGGCGGTTGAACAGCGTCACGCCCAGTTCGCGCTCCAGCAGGCGGATCTGTTGCGACAGCGGCGGCTGCTGGATGCCGATGCGCTCGGCGGCCTTGGTGAGATGGCCTTCTTCGGCCACGGCGATGAAGTAGCGCAGCAGGCGCAGGTCGATGGAAGGTGACATATCTTAATAATATGAATGGTGTGGTTGACATATATTAGACAAAAACACTCCCCAAGAGTAGCCTTTCGTTCATGCGGCAATCACGCCGCCTCCGCACGAGATGATGATGAGCACTCCTGACCTGCTGGCCCCTGAGCGGCCTATCCCCACCACCAGAGAAATATTCCTGGGCTTTCTCGGCCTGGGCATGACCGCCTTCGGCGGTGCGCTACCCTTGGCGCAGTGCATGATCGTGGAGCGTCGCCGCTGGCTCACCGACGCCGAATTCGTCGAGCTGCTGGGGCTGTGCCAGTTCCTCCCGGGGGGCAACATCATCAACCTGTCGGTGGCGCTGGGCATGAAGTTCCGCGGCTGGAAGGGCGCGTTGGCAGGCATTACCGGACTCATCGCCGTGCCGTCCGTGGTGGTGATCCTGCTGGGCATGATCTACCAGCACTTCCAGCACGATCCCAACGTCAAGCACCTCTTTGCCGGGTTGGCCGCAGCCGCAGCCGGTCTGCTGATCCAGATGGCGGTCAAGATCACCCTGCCGCTGCGCAAGAACGTGGTGCTGGCTGCCGTGGCGGTGGCCTGTTTCATCGCCATCGCCTTGCTGCGCATCCCGCTGCTGTGGGTGATGCTGGTGATGACGCCGATCAGCATCTTCCTCACGGCGCGCTATGGCGAGCGCTTTGCGGCCAAGCCGCAGGTCGCAGCGAAGCCGGATGCCGTCAAGCAGGAGGGCGCGCAATGAGCCAGACCCTGATCGCATTGGCTATCATCTTCACGCAGTTGTCGGTGCTGGCCTTCGGTGGCGGCAATACCATCCTGCCGGAGATGCAGCGCCAGGTGGTGGAGGTACATCACTGGATGAGCGCCGAGGATTTCAGCGCGCTGTTCGCCCTGGGCCAGGCCGCGCCCGGTCCCAACCTGATGGTGGTCACCTTGGTGGGCTGGCATGTGGCCGGTTTCTGGGGGATGCTGGTGACCAGCCTGGCCAAGTTCGGGCCGTCCTCAATCATCACCGTCATCATGTTGCACGTCTGGGAGAGGTTCAAGGACAAGCCCTGGCGGCGTCACGTGCAGGCTGGCCTGCTGCCGGTGACGGGCGGTCTGGTGGCGGCCTCGGCGCTGTTGATCACGCAGGCCTCGATCACCCATGGCTTCCTGGCGGCGATCACGGCAGCAACTGCCATCATCGCGCTCAAGACCAAGATTCATCCGCTGTGGTTGTTGTTTGGCGGGGCCTTGGCGGGGTACTTCTATCTCGGCACCTTCTGAGCTGATCGCCTCATGCGGTAGCATGAAAAAAGCCGATGCCCTCGCAGGCATCGGCTTTTTGCTTGGCAGCGCTGAGACTTACTGCTTGACGCAATCCACGAAGTAATCGCGGCGGCCATTGACTTCGCGCTTGACCAGACCGTGCACGTCGGTTTCGAAGCCGGGGAATTTCTCGTTGAAATCACGCGCAAACTTCAGGTAGTCGACGATGGTCTTGTTGAAGATCTCGCCCGGGATCAACAGCGGAATGCCCGGCGGATACGGGGTCAACAGGATCGAGGTGACGCGACCTTCCAGTTCGTCCAGGGGCACGCGATCGATTTCGCGGTGGGCCATCTTGGCGAAGGCGTCCGAAGGTTTCATGGCCGGCTGCATGTCCGAGAGGTACATCTCGGTGGTCAGGCGCGCCACGTCGTAGGCACGGTAGGTCTCGTGGATCTGCTGGCACAGGTCGCGCAGGCCGAGACGCTCGTAGCGGTGGTTGCGCTGGGCGAACTCGGGCAGGATGCGCCAGATCGGGGCGTTCTTGTCGTAGTCGTCCTTGAACTGCTGCAAGGCCGTCACCAGGGTGTTCCAGCGGCCCTTGGTGATACCGATGGTGAACATGATGAAGAACGAGTACAGGCCGCACTTTTCCACGATCACGCCGTGCTCGGCCAGGTACTTGGTCACGATGGAAGCCGGGATGCCGCTCTCGCCGAACTGGCCGTTCAGGGCCAGACCGGGGGTGACGATGGTGGCCTTGATCGGGTCCAGCATGTTGAAGCCCGGCGCCAGGTTGCCGAAACCGTGCCAGTCGTCCTCGGCCTTGATGACCCAATCCTCGCGCTCGCCGATGCCGTCAGCGGCGAAGCTGTTGGGGCCCCAGACCTGGAACCACCACTCATCGCCGAATTCCTGGTCGATCTTCTTCATGGCGCGGCGGAAGTCCAGCGCCTCCAGGATGCTTTCTTCCACCAGCGCGGTGCCGCCCGGTGCTTCCATCATGGCCGCGGCCACGTCGCAGGAGGCGATGATGGAGTATTGCGGCGAGGTCGAGGTGTGCATCAGGAAGGCTTCGTTGAAGGCGTCTTCGTCGAGCTTCACGGTTTCGGACTCGCGCACCAGGATCTGCGAGGCTTGCGACAGGCCAGCCAGCAGCTTGTGGGTCGATTGGGTCGAGAAGATCAGCGACTTCTTGGCGCGCGGACGGTCCTTGCCGATGGCGTGCATGTCCTTGTAGAAGTCGTGGAAGGTGGCGTGCGGCAGCCAGGCTTCGTCGAAGTGCAGGGTCTCGATCTCGCCGTCGAGCATGTCCTTGAGCGTTTCGACGTTGTAGACCACGCCGTCGTAGGTCGATTGCGTGATGGTCAGGATGCGCGGCTTCTTGTTCTTGGCTTCGCGGGCGAAGGGATTGGCTTCGATCTTCTTCTGGATGCTTTCCAGGGTGAACTCTTCCAGCGGGATCGGGCCGATGATGCCCAGGTGGTTACGCGTGGGCATCAGGAACACGGGGATCGCGCCGGTCATGATGATGGAGTGCAGGATGGACTTGTGGCAGTTGCGGTCCACCACGACGATGTCGCCGGGCGCCACGGTGGAGTGCCAGACCATCTTGTTGGAAGTCGAGGTGCCGTTGGTGACGAAGTAGCAGTGGTCGGCATTGAAGATGCGCGCCGCATTGCGCTCCGAGTTGGCCACCGGGCCGGTGTGGTCCAGCAGTTGGCCCAGTTCTTCCACGGCGTTGCAGACGTCGGCGCGCAACATGCGTTCGCCGAAGAACTGGTGGAACATCTGGCCCACGGGCGACTTCAGGAAGGCCACGCCGCCGGAGTGGCCGGGGCAATGCCAGGAGTAGGAGCCATCCTGGGCGTAATCGACCAGGGCGCGGAAGAACGGCGGCGCCAGGCCGTCCAGGTAGGACTTGGCTTCGCGGATGATGTGGCGGGCCACGAACTCCGGCGTGTCTTCGAACATATGAATGAAACCGTGCAGTTCGCGCAGCACATCGTTGGGAATGTGGCGCGAGGTGCGGGTTTCACCGTAGAGGTAGATGGGGATGTCGGCGTTTTTATGACGGATTTCGCTCACGAACGCACGCAGGGCCTTCAGGGCGAAGTCGGTTTCTTCGTCGGAACCTGCGCCCATTTCTTCATCGTCGATGGACAGGATGAAGGCCGAGGCGCGCGACTGCTGCTGGGCGAACTGGGCCAGGTCGCCATAGCTGGTCACGCCCAGTACTTCCATGCCTTCGGCTTCGATGGCGTCGGCCAGGGCGCGGATGCCCAGGCCTGAGGTATTTTCGGAGCGGAAGTCTTCGTCGATGATGACGATGGGGAATCGGAATTTCATGGATTTCTCCAGGCTTCGCGCGCGGGAAGCCGGGTCGGCCTACGCGCGCAGGGGGTCAAAAGAAAAGCGCCTGGGCTGGCAGTGCTTGCGCGCCGGAAAAATGAAAGCGGGATTGTCGCAGATATGCGCGCCATGTGCGCGCCAACTGCGCTAAAGAGGTGCGCAGTTTAAGCAAAAACGGGAAAAAACAACACCCTGCCGGGCCGTCTCTGTCAACGTCTTTCGTATGTCACAAAAGCGTAGTCCAATCCGGAAGTTTCGGCGTGGTGCTGCTCGCGCGCGGTCTCTTGCCAGAGCTCTTCATCGATGGCCGGGAAGAACGCATCGCACTCGAAGGCCCGTGCAATGCGGGTGATGATGAGGCGATCCACCAGCGGCAGGGCTTCGGCATAGACCTGGGCGCCACCGATGATGAAGGCGGGTGCAGCGCCGGCCAATGCGGCGGCCTGCGCCAGCGAGCCTGCCGTTTCCACGCCGGAGTGTTGCCACAGGGCATTGCGGGTGATGACGATGTTGCGGCGGTTGGGCAGCGGCCGGCCGATCGATTCGAAGGTCTTGCGGCCCATCAGGATGGTATGCCCCGAGGTGGTGCGTTTGAAGTGGGCCAGGTCTTCCGGCAAATGCCAGGGCAGGGTGTTGCGGATGCCGATGCCGTTGTTGAGGTCGGTGGCGACGATGATGGTGAGTTGGCCGGAAGAAGTGCTCATGCTGGGGCTGTGCTTGCCTGGAACAGGTGTAACGGATGTAAAGAGCGCCGCCAGCTGGGCCGGTGGTGCTGTCGTCAGAAGCATAATGTTACAGGAGCTATGCTGCGGCACGGAACTTTCTGCACCTGCGCCTGCCCTTATAGGTGAACCAAACTTCCGCAAGCACGCCTGCCATGGCAGTCCGACTGCACCGGGCGGCGCAGCTTGCCGGTGGTCAATGCTGAACTTAAATGGCTAAACCACGCCATCCATATGAACACTCCCCGCAACATTTGGGTAAACTAGCGCCTGCCTTCGGGCTGGTGCCATGGCCTTGGGCGTCAGCGCAGGGCTCTCAACCAGAAAATTGCATGTCAGACAAAACAATAATGCTGCTTTACACCACCTCCGGGCCAGGCCAGGGACATCGCTCCCCGCCGCGTGCCGCACGATTGACCTGGTGGCGCCGTCTGGCCGCTCCCGCAGCCCTGGCGGGTCTGCTGGCGCTGGCCTTGCCGCAGGCTGCCCTGGCTTTCGATTTCAATACGGTGGCCGCGCGCGCCAAGGCGTTGGCCGGCAAGTCCTACAAGAAACCCGCGGATGACCTGCCCAAGTCGCTCAAGGACTTGAGCTACGAGCAGGCCAGTCAGCTCTACTTCCGCGACGACAAGTCTTACTGGCGCGCGCAGAAGCTGCCCTTTGAACTTTCCTTCATTCACCTGGGCGGCAGCTACACCGAGCCGATCAAGATCAATGAAGTGGTGGGCGACGCCGTGCGCGAGATTCATTTCAGCCCGGCCCTGTTCGACTACAGCGCCAATCGCAGCGTCGATCCGCGCAGCCTGCGCAATATCGGCTTTGCGGGTTTCCGTATCCGCTTCCCGCTCAATTCGCCCAAGGTCAAGGATGACGTGCTGACCTTCCATGGCGCCAGCTACTTCCGCGCCATGGGCAAAGGCCAGAGCTACGGCCTGTCGGCACGCGGCCTGGCCATCGATACCGCGCTCTATTCGGGCGAGGAATTTCCGCGCTTCACCGAGTTCTGGCTGGAGCGCCCCTCTGCCGATGCCAAGGAACTGGTGATCTACGCGCTGCTGGATTCGCCGCGCGCCACCGGTGCCTATCGCTTCGTCTTGAAGCCGGGTGTCGATACCGTCATGGACGTCAAGGCCCAGCTCTACCTGCGCAGCAACGTCACCAAGCTGGGCATCGCCCCGCTGACCAGCATGTTCCTGTTCGGCGAGAACCAGCCCGGTCCGGCAGACGACTTCCGGCCGGAAGTGCATGATTCGGATGGCCTGTCCATGCAGTCGGGGACCGGCGAATGGCTGTGGCGTCCGCTGGTGAACCCCAAGCGCCTGCTGGTGACTTCGTTCTCCTTCGACAATCCCTTGGGCTTTGGCCTGATGCAGCGCGACCGCAGCTTCTCGCACTACGAAGACCTGGACTACAACTACCAGTCGCGTCCCAGCGCCTGGGTCGAGCCCAAGGGCAAGTGGGGTTCGGGCCGGGTGGAGCTGGTGCAGATCCCCACGCCCGATGAGACCAACGACAACATCGTGGCCTACTGGATTCCCAATACGCTGCCCAAGCCTGGCCAGCCTTTCAATGTGGAATACCGCTTGTCCTGGCAGAAGGACAATGAAAAACGTCCGCCGCTGGCTTACGTGACGCAGACCCTGTTCGGTCATGGCTATCGTCCCAAGCAGGAGAGCAAGGCCGAAGAGGTTCAGCAATTGTCGATCGACTTCGACGGCGCCAACCTCAAGAAGCTGCCCGCCAATGCGCGCGTGGAAGGCGTGGTCGAGGCCGATGCCAATGGCAAGCTGGCCAGCGTGACCACCCGCAAGAATGACGTGACCGGCGGCTGGCGCGTGGAAGTCAAGCTGCGCCGTCTGGAAGAAAACAAGCCTGTCGAGCTGCGCGGTTTCCTGCGCAATGCCAATGGCGGCACAACCTTGTCTGAAACGTGGAGCTACATATTACCCCCCAACTAAGGCAGACTTCGGCAGCTTCGCAGGCGCTGGAGGATTACCTCGCGCGCCTGCCGCTGTCGCCTGCGCAACGCCAGGACCTGGCCGCGCGCGCGGGTGCAATCGGCTCTGGCGATCCGGTGGCCGACCTGCACCGCGTGCTGGCCGAGGCCTCCGGGCGCGATGCCAGCACCTTGCCGGTGGCCGCCCAGGCTTCGGTCGATGCGCGCTTGCGCCTGATGTATCCAGAGGCCACTGCGGCCGAGCCGGTAGCCAGCGCGGCGGTTCCGCCCATCGCAGAAGAGCGCGGCCAGCCGCGCATTCCGGTGGGCCCGCCCATGCATCGCAAGTCCATGGTGCCGCGTCCCTGGGGCGAGTTGAATCCCTTCGCGCGCTGGGTGGAAGAGGAAAACCGCCGCCTGGAGCGCCGCCCCAGCCGCTGGCGCCGCGCCCGCAAGGGCCGCGCCAAGGCGGTCGAGCCGGAAGTGGTGGATGACGAACCGCGCTACATCGAAGACCACCTGGACCAGTCCGAGGCGCCCGATCCCAAGGGCCACTGGCAGCACACCGGCAACGTGCGCCGCATCACGCTGCTGATCCTGATGGTGTTGCAGACCTCGATGGCGACCTATTTCATGAGCGATGTGCTGCCCTATCACGGCACCAAGCCGCTGGAGATGGTGGTGCTGTTCCTGTTCGGGCTGCTGTTCCTGTGGGTGTCGGCCGGGTTCTGGACGGCCATGACGGGTTTCCTGGTCTTGATGCGGGGAGATGACAAATATCTGATCTCTCACGAAAAGGCCGGCAACACCGAGATTGCCCCCGAGGCACGCACTGCCATCGTCATGCCCATCTGTAACGAAGACGTGGCACGCGTCTTCGCTGGCCTGCGCGCCACCTACGAGTCGCTGGAGCGCACCGGGCAGATCGCGCATTTCGATTTCTTCATCCTCTCCGACAGTGGCGAGGCCGATATCTGCGCGGCGGAAACTGCTGCGTGGAATCGCCTGTGCCGCGAAACCGGTGGCTTCGGGCGCATCTTCTATCGCCATCGTCGCCGCCGCGTCAAGCGCAAGAGCGGCAACCTGGATGACTTCTGCCGCCGCTGGGGCGCCGATTACCGCTACATGGTGGTGCTCGACGCCGACAGCGTCATGACCGGCGATTGCCTCACCAAGCTGACCCGCCTGATGGAAGCCCATCCCGGCGCCGGCATCATCCAGACCGCGCCGCGTGCGGCCGGTCGCGATACGCTGTATGCCCGCATCCAGCAATTCTCGACCCGCGTGTACGGGCCACTCTTTACTGCCGGCCTGCACTACTGGCAACTGGGTGAATCGCACTTCTGGGGCCACAACGCCATCATCCGCCTGCAACCCTTCATGAAGTATTGTGCGCTGGCACCGCTGCCGGGCAAGGGCAATCTGTCCGGGCCTATCATGTCGCACGACTTCGTGGAAGCTTCGCTCATGCGGCGTGCCGGCTGGTCGGTCTGGATCGCCTACGACCTCGATGGCAGCTACGAAGAAATGCCGCCCAACCTGCTCGATGAGTTGAGCCGCGACCGTCGCTGGTGCCAGGGCAACCTGATGAACTTCCGCCTGTTCCTGGCGCGCGGGATGCATATCGTGCATCGGGCCGTGTTCGTCACCGGTGTGATGGCCTATGTATCGGCGCCGTTGTGGGGCTTGTTCCTGATCCTCTCCACCGTGCTGCTGGCTGCCCATACGCTGATCGATCCGCAATACTTCACGGCGCCGCGCCAGTTGTTCCCGATCTGGCCTGAATGGCATCCCGAGAAGGCCCTGGCGCTGGTCTCGGCCACCGCTACTATCCTGTTCCTACCCAAGATCCTGGCGGTGCTGCTGTTTGCGGTGAAGGGCGCGCGCGGCTTCGGCGGTGCGCTGGCGCTGCTGCTGAGCATGTTGATCGAACTGCTGTTTTCGATGGCACTGGCGCCGGTGCGAATGCTGTTCCATACCCGCTTCGTGCTGGGCGCTTTTCTGGGCTGGAATGCCGGCTGGAAGTCGCCGCCGCGCGCCGACAATGAAACCGGCTGGGGCGAGGCAATGCGTCGCCACGGCTGGCATTCGCTACTGGGCCTGGCCTGGGGTGCGCTGGTGTACTGGCTCAATCCATCCTTCATCTGGTGGTTGATTCCCATCGCCGGCTCGCTGGCGGTGTCGGTGCCGGTGTCGGTGCTGTCTTCGCGCGTGAGCTATGGCCGGGGTTTCCGCCGTGCGGGTCTGTTCAAGATTCCAGAAGAGACCTCGCCGCCGTTCGAACTGCGCGAGACCGTGCGCCATCATGAACAGACACCGCCCTTGCCCGGCTTTGTCGAGGCAGTGGTCGATCCTTCCTTCAATGCCCTGGTCTGCGCCACCGCGCACGCCCATCCGCAGGTGCCGCAACTGACCCGGCACCTGCGCGAGAAGCTGGTGCGCACCGCCTTGAAAGACGGCCCGGATGCACTGAACGACAAGCAGAAGAACAGCATCCTGGAAGAACCGGGCCTGCTGTCGCAACTGCACCAGGCGGTCTGGAGCGGCGTGCCCGAGGTCCATGCGGACTGGCGCGCCGCCCTGGAACGCCAAGTACCACCGGCACTGGCCGCCTGAGGGGGCGGATTGTGAGCGGGACGGCCGAAGACATTCGGCCGTCATCATTTTCTGGGATCATCCTTTCCGTTTGCCGCAAGCCATCATGACCGAGCCGCACGACCCACTTCCGCATATCGTCCCCACCACCCACACGCCTGCCCGCCAGAAGATGTGGGGCAGCGCGCTGGCGCTGGTGCTGGTGCTGGGCGGTGGTTACTGGCTGTATTCGCGCCAGCAACCGGTGCCGCCGGCGGCCAAGCCGATTCCGGTCAAGCTGGAAACGGTGACTGTGGAGCGGGCCGACCTGGAGCAGGTAGTCAATGCCACCGGCAACGTGGTGGCGCAGGATTACGTGGACGTGGGTTCCAAGGTGGCCGGCCAGATATCGGATGTGGATGTGGTGATCGGCGAAACGGTCAAGGCCGGGCGTCTGCTGGCCACCGTGGCGCCGGCCGTGCAGAGCAGCCGCATCGAGAGCAATCGTGCCACGCTGGCACGCCTGAAGGCCGAGCTGGCCGGCCAGAATGCCCAGCTCGACTTTGCCCAGCTGCAGTTCCAGCGCCAGACCCAGTTGAAGGCCGAGAACGCCACCCGCGAAGAATCCTACGAATCCAGCCGCATGAACATGGCTGCGGCAGCCTCGCGGGTAGATGCCACCAATGCCCAGATCCAGCAGACCGAGGCGGCCATTCGCGAGGATGAAGCGGTGCAGAAACAGACCCGCATCGAAGCCCCGGCCAACGGTACCATCGTCACCTTGAATGCGCGCCCCGGCCAGATGGTCGGCGCCAACCAGGAAGTGTTGATGCGCATTGCCGATCTGTCGCGCATGACGGTGCAGGTGCCGGTGGCCGAAGAAGACGTGACCCGCCTGCAAAAGGGCATGACCGCCTACTTCACCACGCCTGGCTATCCTGGCAAGCGCTGGAGCGGCAAGCTGCGCCAGATCATGCTGCTGCCCACCGACGACTCCGGTCGCCAGGGCAAGAAGGCGTATTACACGGTGCTCTTCGATGTGGCCAATCCCAGCCGCGAACTGATGAGCGGCATGAGTGCCGATGTCTATTTCGTGCTGGCCCGTGCCGAACACGTGCCGACCATCCCGCGCACGCTGGTGACCAAGCCCGGCATGGATGGCACGCAGACGGTCAAGGTGGTGCTGGCCGATGGCACATTGGAGAGCCGCAAGATCAAGATCGGCATTCGCGATGGCGAGCGTGCCCAGGTACTGTCGGGCCTCAAGGAAGGCGAGCAGGTGCTGCTGCCGGCCAATCCGCCGCAGCCGGAGGGCGCCGGCAACGCCGGGGCGCCATCCCGCTAGCCGGCGCGCTTGATGTACAGTAGAGGCTTTGCCGGGCAGGGCGGCCTCGTTTCCCTGTTTTGATGCACAAGGCCATGACATTGCGTAGTCCTCTCCCGCCCGCTTCTTCTTCCCTGCCACGCCTCATGCGCCTGACACGCCCGACGCGCCTGACCCTGGCCGTCACGCTGGTGCTCACCGTGGCCGGTTGCGTGACCAGGGAAATGCAGACCGATCCCATCCTGGAAATGCAGGTGCCCGACAAATGGGGCGGCGGCGCCTCGGCCGATGTGGCCCATGCCGAGCAACTATGGCCAGATACCGATTGGTGGAAACAGTTCGGCAGCAGTGAATTGTCCGAGCTGGTGCAGGAAGGCCAGCGCAACAATTATGAAATCGCCGCCGCCTACTCGCGCGTGAAGCAGGCCCAGGCCCAGGCCCGCATTGCCGGCGCGCCGCTGTTGCCCAATGTGGGGTTGAGCGCTGGCGCTACCCGCGAGATGCCCATTTCTGGTGGAACCCCGACCAATACGGCCAACGCCAGCCTGCAGGTCAGCTACGAGATCGATTTCTGGGGCAAGAACCGCGCCGGGGTCGAGGCCGCCGAAGCCACCCTGCGCGCCAATCGCTACGACCAGCAAACCGTGGCCCTCACCGTCACCAGCGGCATCGTCTCCACCTATCTGCAAGTGCTGTCGCTGCGCGACCGGCTGGAGATTGCGCGCCAGAACGTCAACAATGCCGAGCGCGTGCTGCGTCTGGTGGAGGCGCAAAGCCGCGCCGGTGCTGCCTCGCCGCTGGACCTGGCGCGCCAGCGTTCGGCCCTGGCCAACCAGCGCCAGTTGATCCCCGACCTGCAGCAGCAGGAGCAGGATGCGCAGACGGCGCTGGCGATCCTGTTGGGCCGTCCGCCGCAGAATTTCAAGGTCGAGGAAAAGGGCCTGGCCAAGATCCAGATGCCGCGCATCTCGGCTGGCTTGCCTTCCGAACTCTTGACCCGTCGCCCCGATATTCGCCGCGCCGAAGCCAATCTGGCCGCAGCCAATGCCAATGTGGCGGTGGCGCGGGCTGCGCTCTTTCCCAGCATCTCGCTGACCGGTTCGACCGGGGCGCAGAGCAGTGCCTTGCTGTCGCTATTCGATGGTCCCAACCTGTTCGCTAGTCTGGGCGCCAGCCTGATCGCCCCGATCTTCGACGGCGGCAACCTGCGCAACCAGCAGGCCCTGGCCGAGGCGCAGAAGGAAGAGCTGGTGCAGGTCTATCGCCAGCGTGTCATCACCTCGCTGTCGGAAGTGGAAAAGGCACTGGGCGCCATCCGCAGCCTGGAAGAACGCTATCGCCTGAAGGTGGGCGAAGTGGACCAGGCGCGCTTTGCCTTCGAGCTGGCCGAGATCCGTTATCGCGCCGGCGCCGAAGATCTGCTGGTGGTGCTCGACACCCAGCGCACCCTGTCGGAGGCGCAGAACCAGTTGGGCCAGATCAAGCTGCAGCGCCTGCAGGCGACCGTGTCGCTCTACAAGGCGCTGGGCGGCGGTTGGCAGGACAAGCAGGTACCGACCGAAACCGGCACGGCCAGCGTTTCCTGATCCACGGCAGGCTCGTCGCAGGCCCGGCTGCTTAGCGCGCGGCCTGCCACTCCTGCACTAGCAAGTGGATCAGCTCTCCCACCGTATAGCCATCGCGAATGAGCGCCGCACCCTGGCCGGCCCAGTGCGCGCCGAATTCGTGGACCTCGCGCGCGCTGGCCAGGGCATTCAATTGCTTGCCGGCGTCATAGGCGGCCGGGTACGCAGGAATGGCGGGGGCAGCCGATATGTCGATTTCTTCCATGAAGCGGTTGACGATGCCCCGTGCGCGGCGGCCCGAAATGGCAGCGGTGACCCGGGTATGCTGCGCACGTGAACTTTTGAGTAGATGTCGATAGGCGGCATTGGCGGCCGATTCGCGCGTGAGCAGGAAGGCCGTGCCCAGTTGCACTGCCTGCGCCCCCAGTTGCAGGGCGGCGGCGATCCCCTGTCCATCCATGATGCCGCCGGCGGCGATGATGGGCAGGCGGCTGTGTTGTGCCAGCAGGCGCACCAGGGCGAAGGTACCGATTTCGTCATCACGGTGTTCATCGAAGATGCCGCGATGGCCCCCCGCTTCGAAGCCTTGCGCCACGATGGCGTCGATGCCGGCGGCTTCGATCTGGCGCGCTTCTTCCAGGTTGGTGGCCGTGGCCAGCAGGAACACGCCGGCCTTCTTCAGTGCCTGGATCAGCGCGGCCTCAGGCAGGCCAAAGTGGAAACTCACCACCGCCGGTGGCTGCTCCAGCATCAATTGCTGCATGTCGGTATCGACGATGAAGCTCGGGTAGATCTCTTTCAAAGGCAGGCTGATGCTGCCGCCGAATTCATCCAGGTGGGCTTGCAGATGCTGTATCCAGGCTGCATCGCGTGCGGCATCGAGCACGGCCGGCTGGTGGCAGAAGAAATTGACGTTGAACGGTTTTTCGGTCAGCGCATTCAATTGCGCCAGCGCTTGGCGCGCCTGCGCCACCGACGCCGCGCCCAAGGCCAGCGAACCGAGCGCGCCGGCATTGGAGGCGGCGGCGGCCATGGCCACGGTGGAGCTGCCGGCCATGGGCGCCTGGATGATGGGATGGGCCAGGCCCAGTCGTTGCAACAGGGAAGTGGACATGCGTGCTCCCGAAGCGCAGGCCGTGCAGTGCCGGCCCGCAGGCGTGGATCAGACCGCCATGGGCGCGGTCAGCGGTGCGTGGTGCTGGTAATTGAGCAGCGAGAAGTCGGACGGCTCGATCAGCTCCAGCCATTGCGGGGCGTACTGGCCGGTCTTGGCGAACTCCGGCACGCGCTCGGCGATGGCCAGTTGCGGCAGCGGATAGGGCGCGCGCGTCAACTGTTCCTTGACCATGTCGATATGGTTTTCGTAGATGTGCGCATCGCCCACGAAGTAGCTGAACCAGCGCGGCTGATAGCCCGTCAGGCGTGCCACCAGGTGCAGCAGCGCAGCGCCTTCGGCCAGGTTGAAGGGCGTGCCCAGGCCGATGTCGTTGCTGCGCACGTACAGGCAGAGCGAGATTTCGCCGGTGCTCTGGTTGGGCAGGAATTGATAGAGCAGATGGCAGGCCGGCAGCGCGATTTCATCGAGCACTGCGCAGTTCCAGCCGTGGAAGAGAATGCGGCGGCTGCCCGGGTTCTTGACGATGGTGTCCAGGCATTCGCGCAACTGGTCCACTGCCTTGTAGAGCAAGACCTTGTCCACGCCCTCATCCTGCAAGGTGGAGACGAGGGCAAAACCCTTGGCGCGGGCGGCCTCGATCTGCGCGCTCTGGGCGGTATCGATGAGCTTGTAGGCTGGCCACTGGCGCCACTGCACGCCATACACCGGACCCAGGTCATCGCTGCCGGTACGGAAAGGGTTGGCCAGCCAGTCGGCGTTTTCGTTGGCGTTCTGGTCCCAGACCTTGCAGCCCAGGGCGCGGAAGTCGGCCGCGCTGCGGGTGGCGCGCAAGAAGCCGCACAGCTCGCCCACCACCGACTTGAAGGCCAGGCGCTTGGTGGTCACCGCCGGGAAACCCTTTTGCAGGTCGAAGCGCATCATCGCGCCGGGAATGCTCAAGGTGCGGATGCCGGTGCGGTTGTCTTGCCAGGAGCCGTTCTCTAGTACGTCCTGGATGAGGTCTTGATATTGTTTCATTGCAATGTGTCGGGTGTTGGCCGGAAGGCCGGAAGATGAAGGATTGTAGCCTATCAACAGCCCGAACACCGGTTGGCAAAGCAGCTTGCCATGGCAGCATTGCAGCGATATGAATGAAAACACCGGAGGCGGTGGCCCGCACTCCGGCGCGCAGCAGGGGCGGTGGGTCAGAACCCGACGTTGTGGCCGCCTTTGAGCTGCAACATGTCGCGTGCCTCGTCGGCGCTCGCCACCTGCAAGGAGAGCGCCTCGATCACGGTGCGGATGCGGCGCACCTGATCGGCATTGCTCCTGGCCAGTTGGCCGGGACCGTCCCACAGCGAATCCTCCAGCCCCACGCGGGTGTGGCCGCCCATGGCAGCGGCCATGGTGGCAATCGGGATCTGGCCACGGCCGGCGCCCAGCACCGACCAGAAATAATCGGCACCGAACAGGCGGTCAGCGGTGCGCTTCATGTGCATGACGTCTTCCACGTCATTGCCGATGCCGCCGCGCAGGCCGAACACCGACTGGATCAGGAAGGGTGGCTTGATCAGCCCGCGATCGATGAAATGGGCGGCGGTGTAGAGATGGCCGATGTCGTAGCACTCGATCTCGAAGCGGGTCTGGTTGGCGCTGCAGGATTGCAGGATGTAGGCGATGTCCTTGAAGGTGTTGCGGAAGATGCGGTCGTCGGAGCCAGCCAGGTAGGGCTGTTCCCAATCGTACTTGAAGTCCTTGAAGCGGTTGAGCATTTCATACAGGCCGAAGTTCATCGAGCCCATGTTCAGCGAGGCCACCTCGGGCTGCAACTGCAAGGCCGGTTGCAGGCGTTCTTCCACGCCCATGGTCGGGGCGCCGCCGGTGGTGAGGTTGATCACCACGTTGGAGCGGGCCTTGATCTGCGGCAGGAATTTGCGGAACTGTTCCGGGTCTTGCGTGGGCTTGCCGTTGTCCGGGTCGCGTGCGTGCAGGTGGACGATGGCCGCGCCGGCCTCGGCGGCGGCCAGGGCTTCATCGCGGATCTGCTCGGGTGTCACCGGCAGGTAGGGCGACATCGAGGGGGTATGGATGGCGCCGGTGACGGCGCAGGTGATGATGACTTTGCGGGGCTGGGCCATGCTGTGTGCTCCTTTGAGAGGGGATAGCTGGTGGGTGTTACTTGGGCTGCTGGCGTTGGTGGGCGATCAGGCCCATGAGCCGGTTGTCGCGCCAGCGGGCGCGCTCGGCCAGTTGCTCGACCGGGAGGACGGCGCGCCTTTCCTGCGCCAGTTGGTCCAGCGTGGCCGCTTGCCAGGCGTTGGGCAACTGGCTGCGCGCTACCTCGCCATAGGTGTGGCCGTAGCGTCGGGCATAGTCGAGCACGCCGGCGGGCGCATTCAGGTCGATGGTTTCGAACGGCCCCATGAAGGACCAGCGCAGGCCCAGGCCATGCTTGAAGACCTTGTCGATGTCTTCGGCAGAGGCATAACCGTTTTCGTAGAGATTGAGGGCCTCGTTCAAGACGGCACCCTGGATGCGGTTGAGCAGGAATCCCGTGATTTCCTTGTTCAACACCACCGGCGACTGTCCGGCGCTGGCATAGATCTGCTTGGCGCGCGCCACCGTGTCCGGCGCGGTCCAGGGTGCCGGGGCCAGCTCGACCAGCGGTACCAGATAGGGCGGATTGACCGGGTGAGCCACCAGGATGCGGGCGCGGCCGGGCAGGTGCTCGGAAAACGCCGAAGTGGGAATCCACGAGGTGGAGCTGGTGAGGATGGTGTCGGGAGCGGCCAGGCGATCCATCTCGGCAAAGATCTCGCGCTTGACCTCTACCGTCTCCTTGACGTTTTCCTGCGCCAGGATGGCATCCTGCAAGGCTTGCTCCAGACTGGCGGCGCGATGGATGCGATCCAGCAGTGCCTGCGGCGGATCGGCGATGAGTCCATGGGCAGCCAGGTCGGCCAGGTTCTCGCGCAGCAGTTGCTGGCAGCCCTGCAGGGCTTGCGGCACCGCATCCCACAGCGCCACCTCGAAACCGGCGCGGGCAAAGACGATGGCCCAGGCGCGGCCGATCAGGCCGGCGCCGATGACGGCGATCTTTTCAGACATGACATTCTCCTCAACCCAGGACTTCGACATTGCCGCACACCGACAGGCTGCGCCCGCTGATGCTGGCCCCAGCGGGGGAGCAGATGAAGATGACTTGGTTGGCAACATCCTCGGCGGTGACCATCTTGCGCAGCGAAACCTTGGACAGCAGCCGCTGGCGCATTTCTTCATGTGCGATACCGTAGGCGGTGGCCTTGGCGGCGACGATGCGCTCCTGGCGCGCACCCGCGACGATGCCGGGCAGGACGGCATTGACGCGGATGTTGCAAGGCCCCAGTTCGATGGCCCAGGTCTCGGTCAGCCCGATGACGCCATACTTGGAGGCCGAGTAGGGCGTGCGCAGCGCAAAGCCCAGCCGGCCAGCGACCGAGGAGATGTTGACGATGGCGCCGCCGCCATTGTTTTTCAGCATGGGCACGGCTCGCCGAGTGCAGAGGAAGGGGCCGGTGAGGTTGACGGCGATGGTCTGATCCCAGCCGGACAGATCGACCTCTTCCACCGGCAACGTCGGGCCGGCGATGCCGGCATTGTTCACCAGTACATCCAGCCTGCCGTCCCAGCGCTGGGCCAGTTCGGCGAACATGGCATCGACCTCGGATGCGCGACTGACATCGGTGCGGCTGTAGCTGACCGGGGCGGTGCCGAAGCGCTCGCGTGCGCTGGCGAGGAAGTCCTCGCTGATGTCGCAGATGTGAACATGCGCGCCGGCCTCGACGAAGGCAGCCGTGATGGCTAGGCCAATGCCTTGGGCGCCGGCGGTGACGATGACTTTCTGGTCTTTCAGGTTCAGGTCCATGGTGCGTTGTCCTTGTCGCGGGGGGAAGTGTGGGAAGTGAGGGCAGTGAGGAAGGTGAGCCAGTCGCTCAGAGCCACAGGATCTGCTTGCGATAGGCCAGGTCGGTGAGCAGCGGCTGGGCCGGGCCGGTATGGAACACCGCTCCGCGTTCTAATGCAAAGACGCGGTCGGCCAGGGCCAGCACCAGGTCCAGGTTGTGCTCGACGATGACGATGGAGATCTCGCGTCGCAGCTGGTCGAAGACCTTGAACAGTTCTTGCACCACGGCCGGGGCCAGGCCTTCGAAGGGCTCGTCCAGCAACAGCAGCTTGACGTTGCCCGACAGCGCCCGTGCCACCGCCACCATCTGTTGCTCGCCGCCGGAGAGGAAGTCGGCATGGGTATGCAGACGTTCCTTCAGACGCGGGAAGTAATGCAGGATTTGTTCTTCGCTCCAGGCCACTCCGTCGCTGCCATCGGTTTTGCGGGCCAGTCGCCCCAGGGCCAAGTTCTCGGCCACCGTCATGCCGGCGAACAGACCGCGCCCTTGTGGTACATAGCCGATGCCCAGGCGCGCAATCTCGGGGGCGGCCAGGCCGGCGATGTCGCGTCCCTGGTAGTGGATCGCGCCGGAAGCCGGCTTGAGCAAGCCGGTGAGGGTCTTGAGCAGCGTGGATTTGCCGGCGCCATTGCGGCCCAGCAGCGCCACGATCTCGCCCTGGCGCACGTCCAGGCTGGCGTCGTTGAGGATGTGGCTCTTGCCGTAGAAGGCATTGACCTGCTCGAAGGCCAGCAAGCGCGGGCGTTCGCCACTGTCGGCCTGGCTGCGCCCGGTGACCGGCGGGGTGCCGTGACCGGTATAGATTTCCTGCACGCGCTGGTCGGCGCGAGCCTGCTCGGGCGTGCCGGTCATCAGCACGCTGCCCTGGTTCATCACCGTGACCTGGTGCGAGAAGCCCAGCACGCGGTCGATGTCATGCTCGACGATGAGCACGGGGATGTTGGCGGCGATGATCTGCACCAGTCGCGAGACGCGTTCGCGCTCGGCCGCAGCCAGGCCAGCCAGCGGTTCATCCATGAGCAGCACCTGGGGTTTGGAACCCAGGGCGATGCCCAGGTCCACCAAGCGTTGACCACCGTAGGAGAGCGCACCGCCTTGGATGTCGTCGATGCCTTTGAGGCCGAGGAAACGCATCAGCGCATCGGTTTCGGCGTGGATCTCGGGATAGCTGTCGATGTCGCGCCACATGTTGTAGCGCCCAGGATGACGCGCCTGCAGCGACAGGCGCAGGTTTTCGTAGATCGACAGGCCCTTGAAGAGATTGGTGATCTGGAACGAACGCGTCAGTCCGCGCTGGCAGATGTCGCTGGGAGGCAGACCATGGATAGGCTCACCGTTGAGCAGGACGCTGCCGCCATGGGGGGCGAACATGCCGGAGATCAGGTTGAAGGTGGTGGTCTTGCCCGCGCCGTTAGGGCCGATCAGCGCGTGGATTTCACCGGCATGAAGGGCGATCTGGGCATTGCTGACCGCCTGGATGCCGCCGAAGCGGATTTCGATGTCCTTGGCTTCGAGCACCACGCCTGGTCGCGGCGGCGGCTGCAGGAACTCCGGCAGTGGCAGGCCATCGATGATCTGACGCGCACTCATGGCGGCCCCGACCTCGGCCGGCGGGCGCAGCCGACGTTGCAACTGGCGCCAGATACCGACCAGCCCGGTGGGCGAGAAGAGGATGAAGCCGACGAAGGCCAGGCCGAACCAGAGCAGCCAGTTCTCGGTCCAGATCGACAGACATTCGCGGAACAGGATGTAGAACAGCGCGCCCAGCGCCGGGCCGAGGAAACTGCGCATTCCGCCGATGACCACCATGGCCAGCAGTTCTCCCGAGAAGGCCACCGACGTCGGCTCGGCCGAGACGAAGCGATGATGGAAGGCCAGCAGTCCGCCGGCCAGTCCGGTGACGGTGGCCGAGATCACGAACATGTGCAGCTTGTAGACGATGGTGGCGTAACCCTGGAAGCGCGCCCGCTGTTCGTTTTCGCGGATGGCGACGATGGTGTGGCCGAAGGGCGAGCGGATCAACCGGTGCAGGCAGAACAGCACAGCCAAGGCGATCAGGCTGACCAGGACTTGGTAAGGGATGGGGCGGTCCAGGTCGATGCCGGCCACCACCGGGCGCACGATGCCGCCCAGCCCCGATTCTCCGCCGGTGAAGTCGGTCCAGCGGAAGGCCACGGCGAAGGTCAGTGCCGATAGCGCCAGCGTGAGTAGCGAGAAATACACACCGCGTCGCCGCAGGATCAGGAAGCCCACCAGCAGTGCGGCCATGGCGATGAAGGCGAGGGTGAACAGCAACGGCATGACGATCTGGCCGGGGAACCAGTGGGTCTGCGACAGCGCCGCTGCATATGCGCCCACTCCGAACCAGGCGCCATGGCCGAACGAGGTCAGGCCGGTGTAGCCCACCAGCAAATTGAGGCCCATGGCGGCGATGGCATAGATCACCACGTCGGTGGCCGAAGTGGTGGTCAGGCCCAGCAGGGGCAGCAGCAACGGCGTGGCGATCAGGGCGGCGGCGCCGATCCACAGGGGCTGCGATGTCTTGTGCAGAGGATTCATGGCAGTGGCCTCATTCGAAGCGTTCGATGCGCTCGCCCAGCAGGCCGCGCGGACGGAAGATCAGGACCAGCAACATCAGCAGGTACATCGAGGCCTCGCCAGCGGGGGCGTAGAACTGGATGGTGATGCCGCGCACCACCCCCACCAGCACCGCGGCCAGCACTACCCCCCAGAAGCTGCCCAGCCCGCCGATGACCACCACCACGAAGGCGGCCGTCATGATCTCGGCGCCCATGGCCGGCTGTACTCCCGAGATGGGCGCAAACAGCACGCCGGCCAGCGCTGCCAGGCCGACGCCCAGCATTACGATGGCCGTCATGTAGGGTTGCAGGCCAATGCCCAGTACCGCCACCATGTCCGGTTTCTGTACGCCGGCGCGCACCACGCGGCCAAAGGAGGTCTTGTTGAGCAGCAGCCAGATCAGCGTCAGCGCGGCTAGCACGATGGCCAGCATCAGCAGGCGATAGCGCGAGTACATGAAGTCGCCCACCATGAGCTGTCCCTTGAAGGCCGGCGGGATCGAGGCCGGCAGCGGCGAGGCTCCCCACAGGATGCGGATGGCCTGTTCGGCCACCATGGACAGGCCAAAGGTCAGCAGCAGGCCCAGGATGGGATCGGCCGAGTAGAAACGGCGCAGCAGGAAGCGTTCAAACAGGATGCCCAGCAGCGCCACCAGCAGCGGCGAGAGCACCACGGCGCCGGCGAAGCCCAGGTGCCGGGTGATCTCCACGGCCAGGTAGGCGCCGATGGCATAGAAGGCCCCGTGTGCCAGGTTGACGATGCCGCCCAGGCTGAAGATGAGCGACAGTCCCAGCGCGATCAGCAGGTAGTAACCGCCGACCAGCAATCCATTGAGGATTTGTTCCAGCAGGAAAACGATTTGCATTGCAGCTCCGGCGCAAGCCAGTCGGAAGGGAGGCGATGGACGGCCCCGCGCTCAGGTAGGTGAGGCAGGTGAGGCAGGGGCGCCACGCGCCTGGCGTCTTGAAGCGAGCGCGTCAGGTGAATTTGCAGGCGTTTTCCTGCGGGGTCGGCGCAATCGACTCCAGCGGCAGGTTCGGTCCCGGCACCGGCACACCCAGTTGCAGGAAGTCCCACTGATCCTTGGCGCGGCCCTTGGGTTTGGGCGAGAGCGTGTACATCTCCTGCATCAGTTGATGGTCCCAGTCGCGGTAGTAGCCTTTGCGGCCCTTGAGGATGTCGATCTGCGCGCCCTTCTCGAAATACTCGATCAGCTTCATGGTGTCCAGCGACTTTGTCTCGGCAATGGCCTGGGCAATCGAACGAAATCCCACGTATTCGCCCCAGGCCTGGTTCTCGGGCGGCTTGCCGTACTTCTTGACGAAGGCGCTCACGAAAGCCTTGGCCGAGGGCGCGTCCACATCGTGGTGCCAGGTGGTGGGCCAGGTACCGGCGAAGTTGTCGGCACCGGCACCCCAGGCGGCCACGGTGTCAAAGCCGAAACCGGCGATCGGGAAGGGCAGACCGAACTCGGCATATTGCTTGATGAAGTTGGTGATTTGGTTGCCCGCCAGATTGGAGATGACCAGGTCGGGTTTGGCCTGGCGGATCTTGAGCAGGTAGGGGCTGAAGTCGGTGGCGTCGGTGGGCACCAGCTCGTCATTGGCGATGGTGCCGCCATTGGCCGCCACGAAGGTCTTGGCGGTACGCAAGAGGTCGTGGCCGAAGGCGTAGTCGGCGGTGAGGGCATAGAGCTTCTTGCCCTTGATCAGGCCATTGTGCAGGAGCTGCTGGCCGCAGGCTTTCACGTAGGTGGAGTTGGCGGCCTCGATGTGGAACATGAACTTGTTGCAGCTCTTGCCGCGCAATTCGTCGGAATTGCAGCCGGTGTTCATGAACAGCTTCTTGTTGCGCTGGGCCACCTGGGCGATGCCCAGTGCCGAGGCCGAGGAAATCTCGCCGATCAGCAGCGCGGCGCCATCCCGCTCGAGCAGGCGTTGCGCCTTGGTGGAGGCGGTGGGCGGATTGACCGAATCTTCCGAGAGCAGGGTCAACTGGCGGCCCAGCAGGCCGCCGGCCTTGTTCTGTTCTTCCACGGCCAGGTTGATGCTCATCACCGCGTATTCGCCCATGGGGCCGAGAAAGCCGGTACGTGGCGTGAGGTGGCCGATGATGATCTTGTCGGACTGGGCCCGGACGATGGCCGGGAAACCCAGCACGGCAGCACCGGCGGCGGCGCTGAGGAGGCGCCGACGGCGCGCTGAGCGCGGATGGGTTGGATCGGTCGGATCGGTGGGACTGGTGGTGATCTTGCCGGACGTGCGCGGGTCTTGCTGCATGGTGCGATTCTCCTCAATATCCGGCGGGGCCGGTGTCTCCTCGGGAACTGCTTTGTATGGTCGAGCAGGGTGGCGGGGGCCACCTGTGGCAGCAGGCGTGTGGCACGGTCCGGGAAGGCGAAAAGGCGGCGTGGCAGGTGCCGCCCGCGGGTCCGCGCAATGCGGGCGGGGGGCTGATGAAGCTAGTCTCCTGAGAGGCCGTCACTGCTGCGCGCCGGGCCGATATGCCCGGCGTCGCGCCGATCCGTTAATGTCTACTGAGGTCTGCTGATGTCATTTATTTGACATGTGATCAAATGTATTCGATAGAATCGAGGGCGTCAACTTGTCATTGCTGACGATAGGGCGCACCGTCATGCTGTGCTCCGATATAATCCGCAAAATTCTTCACGCCTCGCCATGGACCCAACCCTCATCGCTGACCTTTCCACCGTGCGCAAGATCCAACATGCGACCTTGTCCGAGCGGGTGTATCAGGATCTATGCGAATTGATCCAGGCCGGGCAGGTGCGTCCCGGCCAGAAGCTGACCCTCAAGGGTTTGTCCGATGCCCTGGGCACCAGTCCCATGCCGGTGCGCGAAGCGGTGCGCCAGCTGGCCGCCGAAGGGGCATTGGAGATCCTGCCCAACCGCGCCATGCGGGTGCCTCTCATGACCAAGGGCAAGTTCCGTGAATTGCTGAAGATCAGATTGGCGCTGGAGGGCTTGGCCGCCGAACATGCCGCCAGACATATCGATGCGGCCGCACTGGAGGAAGTGGCGCGTCTGCATGAAGACCTGTCGGTCGAGATGAAGCGCAAGAAACCCAATGTGGATCTGGTCATCCGCCTGAACAAGCAATTGCATTTCGCTGCCTACCAGGGTTCTGGAATGCCGACCCTGGTGGACCTGATCGCCGGGTTGTGGCTGCAGGTTGGGCCGGTGATCAATCTTGACCTGCGCGCCGGCTCCCGGCGCCTGGCCGAAGCGCCGGCGCTGGTCCATCACGCGCGTTTGCTGGAGGGGCTGCGCGAAGGTTCGCCAAAGAAGGCCCGCGCCGGGCTGGAAGGCGACCTGCTGAGCGCGGCCGAGATGATCCTGGCCGGCGACGGCTTGCCCGAATAAGGCAGCCGTCTTGGCCGCAGACGCGCTTCAGGGATGCTCATCCAGATCGTAGGTGGCGCGCAGCAGCGCCTGGCGCCGAGCCAGTTCCCGCTGCCGCAGGCGGCGCGGCGGCTTGCGCGGCTGCTCCCGCATACTCAAGCCGAAGGCCAGCAGGACCGCCGACAGTGGTAGCAGGGCCACGGCGGCGGCCAGCAGATCCATATCGGCGCGCAACAGGAGATCGTGCAAGACGTCCGAGAAGATGCAGGCCAGCAGCGTCATGCCGATGGCCGCGCCCGTCAGCGGCAGGGCATCCAGGGTCTTGTCCAGCAGGCTCAACAGTGTGTGTTTCATGATCGGCTCCAAGGGCAGGCAAGGCATCAGGGGAAAAAACGCTCGCGGGGCAGCGCCACCGCTTGCATCAGATATCGGAATGCCGTGCGACAACTTGTGGGTAGAGGCCGGTAAAGAAACGCAAGATTGGGTCAGGGTGCTCCTTGCAAACCTGACGGCGGCCCGGCTTTCCGGGATGGCATGAATAGCCATTGGCGACCGGTAAGCAGTTGGTACAATGAGCGCTTTCCTTCATTTTCAGGTTTTATGGATATCCTTCTGTTCCTGGTCGATTTCATCGTCCACATCGACCGCCACCTGGCCGAGCTGGCCGTTTCCTACGGACCCTGGTTGTTCCTGATCCTGTTCCTGATCATCTTTTGTGAAACCGGCCTGGTGGTCACGCCCATCCTGCCGGGGGACTCGTTGCTGTTCGTCACCGGCGCACTGGCGGCTACCGGTGCCTACGACATCCACCTGATGGTGTTGACCCTGATCGTGGCCGCCATCCTGGGCGACAGTACCAACTACCAGATCGGCAAGATGCTGGGCATCAAGGTCTTCGACAAGCCCAATTCACGCATCTTCAAGAAGCAATATCTGGAGAAGACCCATGCCTTCTTCGAAAAGCACGGTGGCAAGGCCATCATCATTGCCCGCTTCGCCCCCATCGTGCGCACCTTCGCACCGTTTGTCGCAGGCGTGGGCGCGATGACCTATCCGCGCTTCTTCTTCTACAACGTCATCGGCGGCATCGCTTGGGTGGCCAGCTTCTCCTACGCCGGCTACTTCTTCGGCAACCTGCCGGTGGTCAAGCAGAACCTGAGTCTGCTGATCGTGGCCATCGTGATCGTGTCGATCCTGCCGGGCATCATCGAGTACATCCGCCACAAGCGTCGTCCGGGCTGATCGTTTGTTTTCCCTGGGCAAAAGAAATGCCGCTCTGCATGACGCCGAGCGGCATTTTGTTTTTTGACTGCTTGCGTTAGGTTTGGCTGGCGCCGTAGTCCACCTCCGGTCGCAATGGCGTCTTGCTCGATGCGGCCCGCACATACTGCGGTGGCCAGGCCATCTCATGGCGCAATTGCTGGGCCGCGTGCATGGGCCAGTACGGGTCGCGCAGCAACTCGCGCGCCAGCAGCACCAGGTCGGCCTGGCCGGTGCGCAGCACGTGCTCGGCCTGGATGGCATCGGTAATCATGCCCACCGTGCCGGTGGCAATGCCGGCCTGGGCCTTGACCTGCGCGGCAAAGCCGGTCTGGTAGCCGGGCCCCACGGGAATGGCAGCAGCCGGCAGGTTGCCGCCGGTGGAGACATCCACCAGGTCCACCCCCAGTTCGCGCAGGCGGATCGACAGGGCTACCGTTTCTTCCGGTGTCCAGCCGCCCTCGGCCCAGTCGGTGGCCGACAGGCGCACCAACAGCGGCAGTTCGTCCGGCCACACGGCCCGGGTGGCGCGCACCGTTTCCAGCAGGAAGCGGATGCGGTTCTCGAAGCTGCCGCCATATTGGTCATCGCGCTTATTGCTCAAGGGCGAGAGGAACTGGTGGCCCAGGTAGCCATGCGCGCCATGCAGTTCGATCACCTTGAAGCCGGCTGCCAGGGCGCGCTGGGCGGCCTTGGCAAAGGCTTGCACCAGGCCTTCGATGTCCTGCACCGTCAAGGCGGTGGGTTGGGTATAGGTGGTGTCGAAGGCCAGCGCCGAGGGCGCCTGCGGCACCCAGCCACCGTCAGCCGGCGGCACGCTGGCCGCCGGGCCAACCCAGGGCCGCAGGACGCTGGCCTTGCGCCCGGCGTGGGCCAACTGGACGCCGGGCACCGCGCCTTGCTGTTCGATGAAGCGGGTGATGCGGCGCAGGGGCGCAATGTGCTCATCCTTCCAGAGGCCCAGGTCGGCGCTGCTGATGCGACCTTCCGGCAGCACTGCCGTGGCTTCGGCGAGCACCAGCCCGGCCCCGCCCACGGCGCGGCTGCCCAGGTGCACCAGGTGCCAGTCGTTGGCCAATCCATCCGTGGCCGAGTATTGGCACATCGGCGAGACCGCGATGCGGTTGGGCAAGGTGAGGCCGCGTAGCGTCAGCGGCGAAAACAATTGACTGCTCATCCAAGAACTCCTGTCATGTCAGTGGCATCGCGTGATGCCGAGATGCGCAGTCTAGGGGATTTCCGGCCAGCGTGTCGGCGCTCACCCGGGTGAGCGCTTACTGGGTCTCGAACTGCAAGGCAGCCAGACCCGCATAGAGGCCATTGCGCGCCACCAGTTCGGCATGGGTACCGGTCTCGACGATGCGGCCATGCTCCAGCACGATGATGCGGTCGGCGCGCTGCACCGTGGCCAGGCGGTGCGCGATGACCAGTGTGGTGCGGCCGACCATGGCCGCTTCCAGGGCGCTTTGCACCAGCCGTTCGGATTCGGCATCCAGGGCGCTGGTGGCTTCGTCCAGCAACAGCAGCGGCGGATTCTTCAGCAGTGCGCGGGCAATGGCGATGCGCTGGCGCTGGCCACCGGACAGGCGCACCCCGCGTTCGCCGAGGAAGCATTGATAGCCGTTGGGCAGGCGTTCGATGAATTCATGGGCGGCGGCCATCTGGGCCGCGGCGATGACTTCAGCGTCGCTGGCGTCGGGGCGGCCGAAGCGGATGTTTTCCATGGCATTGGCCGAGAAGATCACCGTGTCCTGCGGCACGATGCCGATCGCTGCGCGCAAGTCCTGCAAGGTCAGGTAACGGATATCGACGCCATCGAGCCGGATGTTGCCCTGCTGCGGATCGTAGAAGCGCAGCAGCAACTGGAACAGGGTGGTCTTGCCGGCGCCCGAGGGACCGACCACGGCCACCGTCTCGCCTGGCTGCACCGCCAGCGAGAAGCCCGACAGCGAGGCACTGCCGGGGCGCGAAGGATAGTGGAAGTCCAGCGCATCGATCTGCAAGGCGGCGCCATTGGCGGTGCGCGGCGGCAGTTTTTCCGGCAGCAGCACCGACTGCACCGGGGATTGCGCGGCCAGCAGATCCAGCAGGCGTTCGGTGGCACCGGCGGCGCGCTGGGTGTCACCCATCACTTCCGAGAGCGCGCCCAGGGAGCCTGCTACCAGCGAGGCATAGAGGATGAACTGGCCGAGCTCGCCACCGCTCATGCTGCCTTCCATCACCGCGTGCGCGCCCAGCCACAGCACGAAGACGATGGCACCGAACACCAGCAGGATCGCCACCACCGTCAACAGCGAACGCGCCCGTATGCGTTCCATGGCGGTCTGGAAGGCGCGTTCCACCGACTGGGCGAAGCGGCGCGCTTCGATCTCTTCGTGGGTGAAGGCTTGCACGGTGGGCATGGCGTTGAGGATTTCACCGGCCATGGCCGAGGCATCGGCTACGCGATCCTGCGAGGCACGCGAGAGCTTGCGCACGCGGCGGCCATAGAACACGATGGGCAGTACCACCGCCGCCAGCATGACGATGATGATGGAGGTCAGCCTGGCGCTGGTGATGAAGAGCATCGTCATGCCCCCGGCAAAGAGCAGGGCGTTGCGCAGGGCCATGGAGATGCTGGTGCCGACCAGGGTCTGGATCAGGGTGGTGTCGGCGGTCAGGCGCGAGAGCACTTCGCCGGTCTTGGTGGTTTCGAAGAACTCCGGGCTTTGCGTGACCACGTGCGCATAGACCGCGCTGCGTAGGTCAGCCGTGACGCGCTCGCCCAGCCAGGACACCATGTAGAAGCGCAGCGCCGTGGCCACCCCCAGCACGCAGGCCACGCCGAACAGCGCCAGGAAGTAGAGGTTGATATGGCTGGCGCTCTTGCTGCCGGCCGCGCCAAAGCCCAGGTCGATCATCTGCTTGAAGGCATACGGCACGGCCAGTGTGGCCGCGGCGGCCACGATCAGGGCCAGCCCGGCCAGCAGGAATTGCTTCTTGTAGGGTGACAGGAAAGGGAGCAGCTTGCGCAAGGCTGCCAGTGCCGACTTGCGGGCGGTCGGGGAGCTCGACTGTGGGCTGTTGTCAGTGACTGCATGAGTGACGGGATGGGAAGTGCTGCGCGGAGGAGTCGTGGAGGACATGGACATGGATGAGGTGTTGGGAGGGCAGCGCGGCCTTGCCTGTTGCCGCATGGCCAGATGCGATGGCTGCCGTGAAAATCTGGTCGCCGCGTTGAACCACCGCTGGTGGCCTTAGTCGGAACAGGCATGAGTATAAACAGACTGCGAACATGTTGCGGCCCCGGCTAGGCCCGATACGAGTGGCATGTGAAGCAAATGGAAGCCGGGCGCCTGCTGGCGCCGCCTGGGAAGCAGCCTCCCAGGGCCATATGAAGCAATCTGCAATGTTGCCCGTCAGCCATTGCTTGCCTGCCTTGCCCTGCTACAGTGAGCAGGTCCGAAAAAACGCAACCGCAACGGCGCACAGCAGCTGGCAGCATGATCCATTACCGTCACTGGCAAGGAGAGTCGCTTGGCCCAACCCGCTCTGATGTCTTCCCACTGGGAGACCCCCGCATCACCTCGACAGCAGCACGCCGAACTGGCGGCCGCGTTGATGGCTCCCCAAGCCTTCATCGCTCCCAAGTATTTCTACGACGCCCTGGGCAGCAAGCTCTTCGAGGCCATCTGCGCGCTGCCCGAGTATTACCCCACCCGCACCGAAGCGGCCATCTTTGCTGCCCACCAGGAGGCCATTGCCGCGGCCGTCGGCCATGGCTGTATCCTCATCGACCTGGGCGCGGGCAACTGTGCCAAGGCGGCCTCGCTGTTCGAGGTGCTGCAGCCGCGCCAGTATGTCCCGGTCGATATTTCCGGCGACTTCCTGCAGCAGTCGGTGCAGGGGTTGCAGCGGTGCTTTGCGCAGCTTCCCATGCAGCCGCTGGTGATGGATTTCTCGACTACGCTGGACTTGCCCGATACGGTGCAGGCAGAGCAGCGACTGTTCTTCTATCCCGGCTCTTCCCTGGGCAACTTCGATGCCCGGCAGGCGCTGGCCTTCCTGCGCCGCCTGCGGGCCGCCTTGCCCGCCGGGAGCAATGACGGTGGCGTGCTGATCGGGCTGGACCTGGTCAAGGAGGTGGCAGTGCTGGAGGCGGCCTACGACGATGCGCTGGGCGTGACCGCGGTCTTCAACCTGAACGTGCTGCATCACGTCAATGGCTTGCTGGGCGCCGATTTCGATCCCCGTCACTGGCGCCATGTGGCCTTCTACAACATCCACCAGCAGCGCATCGAGATGTACCTGGAGGCGCGGCGCGACCTCATCGTGCGCTGGCCCGGGGTCCGTCGCACCTTCCATCAGGGCGAGCGCATCCATACCGAATACAGCCACAAATTCACCGAGCAGGACATTCTGAGCTTGCTGGAGCAGGCCGGCTTCGGCGCTTGCCGCATGTGGTTCGATGAGCGGCGCTGGTTCACGGTCTGCCATGCGCGGGCGCGTTAGCGCCCTTTCGCCCTTTCGCCCTTTCGCCCTTTCGCCCTTTTCCACGCTCTTTCCGATTCATTCATTCTTGCAGGAGGCCGGATGCCCGCCCTTGTCATCGCCCAGGACGCTACCGCGCAGCAGGTCGAACCCAGCCTGGATACCGCCGCCACTATCGACGCGGTGATCGATGCAGCGGTCCAGCAGGTCAATCATCGTTCGCGCGAGCGGCTGGGGGATCGCTACCGGCGCTTGCGCCGCCAGTCCTTGTTGATTGCCGAGCCACTGTCGGCCGAGGATTGCTGTGTGCAGGCCATGCCCGAGGCCAGCCCCGTCAAGTGGCATCTGGCTCACACCACCTGGTTCTTCGAGACCTTCCTGCTGGAGCGTTTCCAGAGCGGCTTCACGCCTTTCCATCCGCAGTTCCGTATGCTGTTCAATTCCTACTACGAAGGCGTGGGCGAGAAGTTTCCACGGCCGCAACGCGGCTTGCTCACGCGCCCGTCGCTGGCCGAGGTGCTGGCCTATCGGGATGAGGTCGATGGTCGCATGTTGCTGCTCATCGATGCGCTCGATTCGGGTCGGGCCGAAGCGGAGGAGGATCATGCGCAATTGGCCGATTTCCTGGCCCTGCTGGAACTGGGGATGCAGCACGAGCAGCAGCACCAGGAACTGATGTTTACCGACATCAAGATCCTGCTGTCGATGAACCCGCTGCAACCGGCTTACCAACCGCTGCCGATGAGCGTGTGCCTGGGCGACCCGGTGGAGCTGCCGCTGCAATGGCATCGCATCCAGGCCGGGGTGGTGGAGATCGGTCATGCCGGCAGCGGCTTTTGCTTCGACAACGAGAGGCCGCGTCATCGCCAGTTCGTCGAGGCTTACCAGTGCGCGTCACGGCTGGTCAACAATGCTGAGTACCTGGCCTTTGTCGAGGCGGGAGGCTATGAGGATGCTGCACTGTGGCTGTCCGAAGGCTGGGAGTGGAAGCAGCAGTTGTCGCTGGCGCATCCACTGTACTGGCGCCCGGCTGCGGACAATCAATGGCAGGAATTTACGGAATATGGAATGCAGCCTTTGCAGCCGCATCGCGCCGCCCAGCACCTGTCCTACTATGAGGCCGACGCCTATGCTCGCTGGGCCGGCGCACGCCTGCTGACCGAAGCCGAATGGGAACACGCAGCGGCCCACCTGCAGGGACAGGGACGTGAATTTTTTGGTGTGGCCTGGCAGTGGACCAGCAGCAGCTATGCCCCCTATCCGGGCTTCGTGGCCGCACCCGGGGCGGTGGGAGAGTACAACGGCAAGTTCATGGTGAACCAATATGTCTTGCGTGGCTCTTCCTCAGCCACACCCTTGAACCATGCGCGGCTGAGCTATCGCAACTTCTTCCCGGCCACGGCGCGCTGGCAGGTCAGCGGCATCCGTCTGGCCCGGCAACTCTGAGCGGCCCGCAGCCGCTTGCGTTGCGGGTCTCACTCAGATTCAGAGGGGATCAGAAGGATTCCCACTCTTCCTTTTTGTCTTCCTTGATGCTGTTGGGCAGGGCGCGTGGTGCCTGGTTGGCGCCGATGGCGGCCGGACGTGCGGACTGCGCTTGAGGTTGTGGCTGGGTTTGCGGTTTGGAGGGCAGTGCCTTGCTGGTGACTGCAGAGGATTTCAAGGCCGCTGCCTGCGGCGCCTGCATGGTGCGCAACTCAGGTCCACCTGCGTCATCCAGGCGGAACACGCTGACCAGTTCCAGCAATCGCTGCGCCTGATCCTGCAGGGCTTGTGCGGCGGCGGCGGCTTCTTCCACCAGCGCGGCATTCTGCTGGGTGGTGTTATCCATCTGCATGATGGCCTGGTTGACCTGTTCGATGCCGTCGCTCTGCTCGCGCGTGGCGGCCGAGATTTCGCCCACGATATGGCCGACCTGCTCGATGCTGTTGACCACCTGGTCCATGGTATTGCCCGCCTGCGCCACCAGTTCAGTGCCGGAAGAAACCTGGTTGACTGAGTCGTTGATCAGTTCCTTGATCTCCTTGGCGGCGGTAGCCGAGCGTTGCGCCAAAGCGCGCACTTCCGAGGCCACCACCGCAAAGCCGCGTCCCTGCTCGCCGGCACGGGCGGCTTCCACGGCGGCATTCAAGGCCAGGATGTTGGTCTGGAAGGCGATGCCATCGATTACCGAGATGATGTCGACGATCTTGCGCGAGGAATCGTTGATGGCGCCCATGGTCTGCACCACCTGCTTGACCGCTTCTCCGCCCTGGTTGGCCACGGCCGTGGCGGTGCCGGCCAGCTCGCTGGACTTGCGGGTGTGATCGGCATTCTGCTTGACGCTGGAGGTCAGTTGTTCCAACGAAGAGGCGGTTTCTTCCAGCGCGCTGGCCTGCTCTTCGGTGCGCGAGGACAGGTCGAGGTTACCGGTGGCGATCTGGGTCGAGGCCGTGACCATGGAGTCCGTGCTGTGCCGGACTTCCAGCACGATGGCCTTGAGCTTCTGGTTCATCGCCGCCAGCGCCTGCAGCAGGCGGCCGGTCTCATCGGTAGAGTGGGCGGTGATGACGGCGGTCAGGTCACCGGCAGCCACCGTCTCGGCCACTTCCACGGCGCGGCTTAACGGACGGGTGATGCTGCGCGAGATGGTCCAGGCGACGAAGCCGGCAAACAGGGCAGCCAGTACGCCCGAGGCCAGCATGATGTTGCGGGTGGCGAGGTAGGTTGCTTCGGCTTCTTCCACCGACTTGTCCATCAGTTTTTGTTGCATGTTGGCGAGCTCATCAAGCTGGCCGAAGTAGATCTTCTGCAAGGGCACCATTTGGCTCAACATCAACTTGATGGCGGCATCTTTTTCGCCGGAAGTGAAGAGCCTGTCGATTTCCTTGCGCATGGCTGCATATTTTTTACGGGTTTCAGTGACTTGAGTCAGCTTGGCCTTGGCCTCGGGATCGGCAATCAGGCGTGTAAGTTCATCGTAGAGCTTGGTGTTTTCAGCTGACAGGGCTTCGATGATTTTTTGTTCGTTGGCAATCTGCTCCGGGTTGGTCATCAGTAATTCGTTGCGCAGAGAAATCGCCACATCATCGACCTTGCCGGAAATGGTATTGATGATGGCGATCTTCTTGTAGCGGTCGTTGACCACCAGATCCAGGGACTGATTGATGTCGCTCAGGCGAGCCAGGCCCAGCGTGACGATGGCGGCGATGACCAGGATCAGAATGGAAAAGGCCAGGGCCAGTCGCGTGGAAATGCTGAAGTTGTTGAAGCGCATGATTTTCCCCCCGAAAAATGTGGATGCGGCTTGTGGTGGCGTGTTGCCGAGAACTGGTGTGATGACCAGGAAATCTATGATAAGGCAGTTACGTACAACGAGAACGTTCTTATCACGTAAATTGCGAGCTTCGGCACCTGCTCTCATGAGCCGGGATGAAGTGGGATGCCAGTGGGCAACATGCGCGTTGGGGGGACGCGCATGTTGCCGTCAGGATGGTGCTTGCTTCAGCGCAGGCGGGGCCGGTTCAGGAGCGGACCATAACGTAATACGAAGAGCAGGAAGGCCAAGCTCCAGCACACCGCCGACAGCCCCAGCCACCAGCTATTGCCAACAGTCAATGTGGCAGCGATGCGACAGCCGGCTGCCGCACTGATGCTCACGTAGATAGCCTTAGTACGGCGGTCGGCCTGCAAGGCTCGGCCGGTATGACCCAGCGATACGCGGGTCATCACCCCCAACACCAGCGTGCCCATGGCCCCGGCGGTGAGGGCATGGATGGCGGCCACCTGCAGGCCGTCCATGCCGACCACGCTCAGGCCCAGCAAGGCCACCCCGGCGATGAGCCAGAGATAGCCCAGATGCAGCACCACCAGCAGAGGTTCGGCCAGCGTGGCATGACCGCGCCAGCGCAGCAGTCGGGCCAGGTTCAATGCGGCCGCTGCCAGCAGCAGGGCGCCGATGATGGCCTGCTGTGGCGCCCAGGCCCAGGCCAGCAGGGCAGTGTGCAGGCTGGCGGTGGCGCTGATGTCGAGCCAGCGGCTGCTGGTGGCTTGTGCCTTGCTACGGCGGGCCAGCAACCAGTTGCGGGTGAAGGCTGGGATGATGCGCGCCCCGATCACCGACATCAGGATGCACACGGCCACCAGCGCCAGTCGCCAATCCAGGCCCGCCGGCAGGTCCAAGCCTTCAGCACGCAGCATCATCAACAGATCTGCCACGCCCAGGAGTGCCACCGGCAAGGGCATGGGCAGGTTGCGGCGGTTCTTGCCGGCAATGATCTCGCGCCAGGCCAGCGTGCACAGAGCCAGCGGGAAGGCCAGTTCGGCCAGCAACGCCAGCCACAGCGGCAGTAGCGCCGAGACGGTACCGACGATCCGTCCTAGCAGCCACGTGCCTGCCAGGGCGGCCAGCAGGGCGCCTCGTATCGGAGTGCGTCCGGTCCAGTTGGGAATGGCGGTGAGCAGGAAGCCGGCGATGGCGGTCATGACCCAGCCGAACAGCATTTCATGGATGTGCCAGTTCAGGGGATCGAGGCGGCTGGGTAAGGTGAGTTGGCCATGCAACATGCCTATCCACAGGGCCACGCAAAGTGCCGCCCAGAGGCTGCCGGCCAGGAAGAAGGGGCGAAAGGCCAGCGAGAACAGCGCAGGCGGCTCACCGGAGGTCTTGCGCGCAGCGTTGTGGGCAGAGGGTGATGGCGAGCGTTCGGCGATCTGGATCATGGCATGTCCCCGGGGCAGTGCCGGTGCGGCTTGCACGTCGGCTTGATCAGACGATGTTAGGTCCAGTCTGCCTGGCTTGCCTTGAGGTGACGCAATGCGGGGAGGCTTTGCAGGAGTGTATGTCTGTCATCTGAGCTCAGAGATCAGAACTCAGATGACAGAGGTCTGTGTGCTTGATGTGACAGGGGAGGCGTCAACGAAACAACGCCGACCGGTAGGTCGGCGTCGAGCTCGGGGACAGCGGCCGGGATCGCCGGCCGTCATCCGACTTAGGCAGCCTTGGCTTGCGCAGAGCCGGCCTGGTTGGCGCTCTCGCTGATGGCGATCTGACGGTTCACGGCAGACAGCACGGCCTTGAAGGAGGCGGTCACGATGTTGGCATCAATGCCCACGCCGAAACCGGTCGGCGCTTCGTTCAGGCGCAGCTCGATGTAGCTGGCGGCCTTGGCGTCGGCACCGGCGCCGATGGCGTGTTCATGGAAGTCCATCAGCTTGATGTCCAGGCCCAGCGCTTGCACGAAGGCATCGATGGGGCCATTGCCGCTGCCGCGCACGGTGACCGGCTGGCCATTGCGCACGATATCGACTTCAATGTTGATGGACTCGGCCTTGGAGCTGTCTTCGGACATGCGGTGGGCACGATAGACGTAGGGTTCGGTGCGCTCCAGGTATTCACGCTGGAAGATGGCGTGGATGTCGGCGGCCGCGATTTCCTTGCCGGTGGCGTCGGCCTCGCGCTGGATGGCGCGCGAGAATTCGATCTGCAGGCGACGCGGCAGGGCCAGGCCGTATTCCTGTTCCAGCAGGTAGGCCATGCCGCCCTTGCCGGACTGGCTGTTGACGCGAATGACGGCGTCGTAGCTGCGGCCCAGGTCGGCCGGGTCGATCGGCAGGTAGGGCACTTCCCAGATGGCGTCGGGTTGCTGCTTGGCAAAGCCCTTCTTGATCGCATCCTGGTGCGAGCCGGAGAAGGCGGTGAAGACCAGGTCGCCCACGTAGGGGTGACGCGGGTGCACCGGGATCTGGTTGCACTCTTCCACCACCTGGCGCACCACGTCGATGTCGGAGAAGTCCAGGCCGGGGTTGACACCCTGGGTGTACAGGTTCAGCGCCAGCGTGACCAGGTCGACGTTGCCGGTGCGTTCGCCATTGCCGAACAGGCAGCCTTCGACGCGGTCGGCACCGGCCATCACGGCCAGCTCGGCCGAGGCCACGGCGGTGCCGCGGTCATTGTGCGGGTGCACCGAGATGATGGTGCTGGCGCGATCCTTCAGGTTGCGGCACATCCATTCGATCTGGTCGGCGTAGACGTTGGGGGTGGCGCATTCGACGGTGGAGGGCAGGTTCAGGATGACCTTGCGCTCTGGAGTGGCGCCCCAGGTTTCGCAGACGGCATCGCAGATTTCCTTGGAGAAATCCAGTTCGGTGGTGCTGAAGGATTCCGGCGAATATTCGAAGCGCCATTCGGTGCCCGGACGCGCATCGGTCAGTTCCTTGACCAGACGGGTGCCGGTGACGGCGATGTTCTTGATCTCTTCACGCGACATGTTGAAGACGATCTTGCGGAAGGCCGGGGCCACCGAGTTGTACAGGTGGACGATGGCTTTCTTGGCGCCTTCCAGCGATTCCACGGTGCGGCGGATCAGTTCATCACGCGACTGGGTCAGCACGATGATGGTGACGTCATCGGGAATGCGGTTCTCGACGATGAGCTTGCGCACGAAATCGAAATCGGTCTGCGAAGCCGAGGGGAAGCCCACTTCGATTTCCTTCAGGCCGGTCTTCAACAGCAGTTCAAAGAAGCGCAGCTTGCGCTCGGCGTTCATCGGTTCGATCAGGGCCTGGTTGCCATCGCGCAGGTCGGTGCTCATCCAGATCGGCGGAGTGGTGATGACCTTGCTGGGCCAGGTGCGGTCGGGCAGGTCGATGGCCGGGAAGGGACGGTATTTGGCGGCGGGGTTGCTTAACATCATGATGGACCTCTTAGTCTTCGGATTTGCTGGGAATGCTGGAATGCTTCAGTGCGTCAGATGTGGCGGATCGGGTTGCCTGGCTGCCACGGGCGCGTGGCCAGGCAACCCGTCATAGAGCCAGAGGCGGCAACTCCCGCTGCGCGTGGCGCCGCTGGCCTGGGTGCCGACGCTGCTTGCCGATGGTGCTGGTCTTCGAATGCATGATCGCTTCACCTGTGGGGCTGCGACGTCGGCTCTCCATGGATAGCGCGTCACTGCCTGGTTGTACTGCCGGTACTGCTGATTTGATGGGGGTTGCCGGATCGCGTGTCGTCAGCGGGTACGGCAGGAACTACGGATTTTAGCGCGAGGCTAGTAGTAGCGACACCGGTAGCAACGCTAGCAGGGCGCTGGCGCTGTTGTGGCGTAGGGAGATGGTTGCTGCGGAAGTCATCTGAGCAATGTAGAAGATTGGCCAAGGGCTTGTCAAGCGCTATCTTTTCTATCCCGCTAAAAGGCGCGCCCGCTGCCCACGATTCGTTGCTAGAATCCTGTATTAATAACTTTTCGGTCATTTATTTTCATTGCCGCCGCGGCGATTCCTTGTGAGCATGGAACGCTGCGCAGCGAAAATGCTCCAAAACAAGCGCTGCAGTGGGCTTTACCGTTGTCGTGTTGCCCGGCTTCTCCTTGCAGTGCATCATGAAGAACAAACAACAGAACATTCGCCTCGCCGCCAGCAAGCCTCCTTCATCCATGCGAAAACGCACCGACCTCATCGTTTGTGAAGAATGTGACGCCGTCTACCAGCGGCCCCAACTGGGCCAGCGCGAGATCGCCAGGTGCCTGCGCTGCGGCGCCGAACTGGAGCGTGATACCGGGCGGCGCCTGCAGCATCTGTTGCCGCTGACCATCGGCGCGCTGATCCTGTTCGTCATTGCCAATATCTTCCCTATCGTCACCATCGAGCTGCAGGGCTTGTCGGCCGACACCACCCTGATCGGCGCGGTCATGGCGTTGACCCGCGATGGCATGTCCGAAGTGGCCTTGCTGGTGCTGGCCACGACTCTGCTGTTCCCGCTGATCCAGCTCGGCGTGCTGCTCTACCTGCTGCTGCCCGGCGCGCGCGCCACCCGGCCGCCCGGCTTCGTGCTGTTGCTGCGGCTGATGCAGGCGGCCCGGCCGTGGGGCATGATCGAGGTCTTCATGCTGGGCATCCTGGTGGCCCTGATCAAGTTATCCAACATGGCCGAGGTGATTCCGGGCGCGGCGCTGTGGTCCTTCGGTTGCCTGACGGTATTGCTGACCGTGGTGGTGTCCTTCAATCCCCGCTATCTGTGGCACATGTGGGAACAGCAGCAGGCCGAGCAGTACGGCGACAAGGGAGCCGGTGCATGAGCCTGCCTGCACAAGAGGAAGATGAAGACCTGCCGGTACAGGATGCCGCCTCGCTGGGCGTGATCGGCTGCCATCATTGCGGTACCGTCTGGGAAGCTGCGCACCAGCACGAGCCCTGCGGCGTGTGTCATGCGCCGCTGCACGTGCGCAAGATCGATAGCCTCAACCGCACCTGGGCGCTGCTCATTGCCGCCTGCATCATGTACATCCCGGCCAACCTGATGCCGGTGATGGTCACCAGTACGCTGTTCGATGAACAGCGCGACACCATTCTTTCCGGCGTCATCTATTTCTGGACCTCCGGCGAATGGGGGCTGGCCATGGTGGTGTTCATCGCCAGCTTCCTGGTGCCGCTGTTCAAGCTGGTGGCGCTGGGCATCCTGGTATTCTCGGCGCGCCGCCGCAGCCGCTGGCAGCGCCTGCAACGCGCCAAGCTGTATCGCGTGGTCGAGGCCATCGGCCGCTGGTCGATGCTGGACGTGTTCGTGGTCTCGGTGCTGACCGGGCTGGTCAAGATCCACGGTTTTGCCAACGTCCACGCCGGTATCGGCATCGCCGCCTTCGGTGCGGTAGTGGTCTTGACCATGCTGGCGTCCCTGGCCTTCGACCCGCGCCTGATCTGGGATGAGACCGACCGCAGCGAGGCCAGCATCCCCCCTCATTCAGAAGACACTGCCCACAAGCCACAGGAAACCGCATGACTCCACCCGACACTCCCGAGGACAAACCGGCGCTGCTGCAACCGCGGCGGGTGCGCCAGCGCAACTGGCTACCTTCGCTGGTCTGGCTCATTCCCATCATCGCCGCCATCGTCGGCCTGACCCTGGTGGCCAAGATCCTGGTTGACCGCGGCCCCATGGTGACGGTCAGCTTCCGTTCGGCCGAAGGGCTGGAAGCGGGCAAGACCAAGGTCAAGTACAAGGATGTGGAGATCGGCCAGGTGCAGACCCTGAAGCTGGCGTCCGACCGCTCGCACGTGCTGGTGGGCATTCAGCTCAACCAGGAAGCGTCCGGCTTCAACGCCGAGGACACCCGCTTCTGGGTGGTGCGTCCGCGCATTGCCGCCTCCGGCATTTCCGGCCTGGGTACCTTGCTCTCGGGCGCCTATATCGGCGCCGACGCCGGGGCTTCGGAAGAAACCAAGAAGAACTTCGTCGGCCTGGAACAGCCGCCCATCGTCACGCGCGACGTCTCCGGGCGCCAGTTCGTGCTGCATACCGATGACCTTGGGTCGCTGGACATCGGTTCGCCCATCTTCTATCGCCGCATCAAGGTCGGCCAGGTGGTGGCCTACGATCTGGATAGCGATGGTCGCGGCGTGACGCTGCGCATCTTCGTCAATGCGCCTTACGACAAGTTCGTCACACAAGGTTCGCGTTTCTGGCACGCCAGTGGCTTCGACATGGAACTCAACGCCAGCGGCTTCAAGCTGCACACCCAGGCGCTGTCGACTGTGGTGCTGGGGGGCATTGCCTTCCGCGATCGCGACGAATATCAGACCAGTGCGCCGGCCAAGGAAGGTACCGAATACCAACTGGTGGAAGACGAAAGCGCCGCCATGAAGGAGCCTGACGGCGTGCCGCAGACTGCGGTGCTGTACTTCGACCAATCCCTGCGCGGCTTGCAGCCCGGTGCCACGGTCGATTTCCGCGGCGTGGTGCTGGGCGAAGTCAAGAGCATCGGGGTGGAATACGACAAGCAGCGCGGCGAGTTCCGGATGCCGGTCATGGTGCAGATCTACCCGGATCGACTGGGCCGCCGCTTCCAGGAAGAGACCGACGGACAGCGCCGCTCCAACGCGCACTTGTTGCGCACCCTGGTCAAGCGCGGCCTGCGCGCGCAACTGCGCAACGGCAATCTGCTGACCGGTCAGTTGTATGTGGCCATCGACTTCTTCCCCAAGGCCAAGCCGGCGCAGATTGATCCCGACAAGACACCGCTGGAGTTGCCCACCATCCCGGGCAGCCTGGATGAGTTGCAGCAGCAACTGTCGGACATCGCCGGCAAGCTCTCCAAGGTGCCTTTCGATGAGATCGGACACGATCTGCAGACCACCTTGAAGACACTCAACAAGACCCTGTCCACGGCCGAGCAGACCGCTGCGCACATCAACAACGATATCGCCCCCGAGATGCAGGCGGCCATGAAGGATGCGCGCAAGACCTTGAATGCGGCCGAGCGCACCTTGTCCGACGATGCGCCGCTGCAGCAGGATATCCGCCAGACCATGCAGGAACTGAGCAAGGCGGCGGCCTCGATCCGCATCCTCACCGATTACCTGCAACAGCATCCGGAGTCGCTGATCCGGGGCAAACAGGAGCCATGATGCAAAAGAAAAACAGCCTCACTCTCAAGACCCTGGCCGCAACCGCGCTGGCGTTCTCCCTGGCGGCCTGCGGCAGCTCGCCGCCCACGCAGTTCTACACTCTGACCAGCCCCGCCGATGGCGGTGCCAGCACGCGCACCGCGGGTCAAGGGCCGCAGAGCTTCATCGAGGTGATGCCGGTGGCCGTGCCCGAGCGCCTGGCTCGTCCGCAACTAGTGGTGCGCAGCGATGCCACGCGGGTGGAGGTACTGGAGCAGGACCGCTGGGCCTCACCCTTCAACAATGAATTACGCGACGCCTTGGCCGCTGGCGTGGCTTCACGACTGGGCGCCATCGACGTCTCGCGCAGCGGACGCCCGGCCGACCAGGTCAGCTATCGCATCAACGTCGAGCTGCGCGACTTCGAAGCCACCCGCAACGGCCAGGTCCAGGCCGTCTTCGGCTGGACCATCACCCGCTCCGACGACCGCCGCAGCCTCGCCTGCCGCCTTACGGCGGTGGAACCGGTCAGCGGCGCCAGCAATGCCGAGGTGGTGGCGGCCACGCAGAAGGTGGTGGCGCAGGCGGTGCAGGAAATTGCCGGCAATGTACGCTCTTTGCAGGCGGGACAGGGGCAGTGTTCTTCCTGAGTTCGAAGATGTAGGCGAAGAAATCGCTGTCGTCCAAGCTTGCTTGTAAAATCTTGCGCGGGAGGGAATTACCCAAATCGGTATGAACCGATGGATACGAGGGTGAACCTGTGCCGACGATCAGTACGTTTTATGGAATCGTGATTCAGATGTTTTATCGTGATCACGCGCCTCCGCATTTTCATGTTCGCTATGCCGAATACAAGGCCGTGATTGATGTCAGGAAGTTGGTGCTATTGGAAGGGCAGTTGCCCCGCAGAGCCTTGCAACTTGTGCTGGATTGGACTGAGTTGCATCAAGCAGAATTGCTAGAAGACTGGACGCTTTGCCAGGACATGCAGGCCCCCAAGCCGATTGCGCCTTTGGAGTGATGATATGGAATGGGATGTGGTTGAAGTCAAACTTTCTGGCGACTATGCCTTGCAGGTCCGCTTCAGGGATGGGGTGGAAGGCCCGGTCAGATTCCTTCCCAGTTTCTTTCGTGGCGTCTTTGCACCGCTGCGCGATCAGAGGCAGTTCAGGCAGGTCTGCCTAGTGGATGGCGTGGTGACCTGGCCTGGGGAATTGGACCTTGCTCCCGATGCCATGCACGACGCCATCAAGCGCGATGGTCAATGGTTGCTTGCATGAGCCTGTGAGTTTGGCGTGCCAAGAAAAAGCCGCTTCCAAAGAAGCGGCTCAGATTGATGACAAAGCCTTGGCGAGAGCCAAGGCTTTGTTGTTTAATCGGTCATGCTCAAAAAACCGACAGCCGCCCAGCACGAGTTAGAGATGGTGACCATCGAGATGCTCGTGCCCAAGGACCACCTGCTGCGCAAGATCGACGCGGCGGTGGATTTCGAGTTCATCCGAGAGAAGGTGGCGCATCTGTATTGCGCCGACAATGGCCGCCCGGCACTGGACCCGGTGGTACTCTTCAAGCTCTTGTTCATCGGTTACCTCTTCGGTATCCGCAGCGAGCGCCAGCTCATCCGCGAGGTCCAGGTCAATGTGGCCTATCGCTGGTTTGCCGGATTCCGTTTGACCGACAAGGTACCGGACTCCTCCACCTTCTCCCAGAACCGGCGCCGCCGCTTCATTGATACCACCGTCTATCAAGAGATCTTCGACGAGATCGTGCGCCAGGCCATTGGACGCGGCATGGTCGATGGCCGTGTGCTCTACAGCGACAGCACCCACCTCAAGGCCAACGCCAACAAGAACAAGTTCGACTACGTTCAAGTTACCCAGACCCCCTCGGCCTATCTGGCCGAATTGGATGCCGCTGTGGATATCGACCGTGCCGAGCATGGCAAGAAACCGCTCAAGCGTGACGACGATGATGAGCCGCCCACCAAAGAGATCAAGGTCAGTCGCACCGATCCCGAGAGTGGCTACATGGTGCGCGACGACAAGCCCAAGGGCTTCTTCTACCTGGATCACCGCACCGTCGATGCCAAGCATTCCATCATTACCGATACCCATGTCACGCCCGCCTCAGTCCATGACAGTCAGCCTTATCTGGCGCGCCTGGATCGTCAGCGCCAGACGTTCGGATTTGATGTACAGGCCGTTGGCCTGGATGCGGGCTACTTCACACCGGCCGTCTGCCAGGGACTGGAGAATCGCGAGATCAGCGGCGTGATGGGCTACCGCACACCCAACCACAAGCCGGGGACATTCTTTAAACGGGCGTATGAGTACGATGCCTACCGTGACGAATACATCTGCCCGCAGGGTCAACCCTTGCGCTACAGCACGACCAATCGACTGGGGTATCGGGAATACAAATCCAACCCTGAGCAATGCCGAGGCTGCAAGGTACGCGAGCAATGCACCAATAGCGCCAATGCGGTCAAGGTGGTGACGCGCCATGTGTGGGAGCGTTCCAAGGAGAAGGTGGATGATCGGCGTCGTACCGAATGGGGCAAGCGCATCTATGCCCGACGCAAGGAAACGGTAGAACGCAGCTTCGCCGACGCCAAGCAATTGCACGGACATCGTTATGCCCGTATGCGGGGATTGCGCAAGGTCGCCGAGCAGTGCTTGTTGGCGGCGGCGGCCCAGAACATGAAGAAGATTGCCCTGTTGGTGGCGCGCTTGCGCGCGCTTTTACACGGCTTGAGCGCCTCTGCCAGCGTACAAAAGTGGCTACAGCGAAAAATGCGCGCCTTGCTTGGCTTCTGCGCCATCGACCATCTGCAAATTACCTGCGCCTGAAAAACAAAACCCCGTGTTCGAAAACACGGGGTTCGTCATCAACCTGAGCCGCTTCCAAAGAAGCGGCTTCAGATTGATGACAAAGCCTTGGCGAGAGCCAAGGCTTTGTTGTTTAATCGGTCATGCTCAAAAAACCGACAGCCGCCCAGCACGAGTTAGAGATGGTGACCATCGAGATGCTCGTGCCCAAGGACCACCTGCTGCGCAAGATCGACGCGGCGGTGGATTTCGAGTTCATCCGAGAGAAGGTGGCGCATCTGTATTGCGCCGACAATGGCCGCCCGGCACTGGACCCGGTGGTACTCTTCAAGCTCTTGTTCATCGGTTACCTCTTCGGTATCCGCAGCGAGCGCCAGCTCATCCGCGAGGTCCAGGTCAATGTGGCCTATCGCTGGTTTGCCGGATTCCGTCTGACCGACAAGGTACCGGACTCATCCACCTTCTCCCAGAACCGGCGCCGCCGCTTCATTGATACCACCGTCTATCAAGAGATCTTCGACGAGATCGTGCGCCAGGCCATTGGACGCGGCATGGTCGATGGCCGTGTGCTCTACAGCGACAGCACCCACCTCAAGGCCAACGCCAACAAGAACAAGTTCGACTACGTTCAAGTTACCCAGACACCCTCGGCCTATCTGGCCGAACTGGATGCCGCTGTGGATATCGACCGTGCCGAGCATGGCAAGAAACCGCTCAAGCGTGACGACGATGATGAGCCGCCCACCAAAGAGATCAAGGTCAGTCGCACCGATCCCGAGAGCGGCTACATGGTGCGCGACGACAAGCCCAAGGGCTTCTTCTACCTGGATCACCGCACCGTCGATGCCAAGCATTCCATCATTACCGATACCCATGTCACGCCCGCCTCAGTCCATGACAGTCAGCCTTATCTGGCGCGCCTGGATCGTCAGCGCCAGACGTTCGGATTTGATGTACAGGCCGTTGGCCTGGATGCGGGCTACTTCACACCGGCCGTCTGCCAGGGACTGGAGAATCGCGAGATCAGCGGCGTGATGGGCTACCGCACACCCAACCACAAGCCGGGGACATTCTTTAAACGGGCGTATGAGTACGATGCCTACCGTGACGAATACATCTGCCCGCAGGGTCAACCCTTGCGCTACAGCACGACCAATCGGCAGGGGTATCGGGAATACAAATCCAAGCCTGAACAATGCCGAGGCTGCAAGGTACGCGAGCAATGCACCAATAGCGCCAATGCGGTCAAGGTGGTGACGCGCCATGTGTGGGAGCGTTCCAAGGAGAAGGTGGATGATCGGCGTCGTACCGAATGGGGCAAGCGCATCTATGCCCGACGCAAGGAAACGGTAGAACGCAGCTTCGCCGACGCCAAGCAATTGCACGGACATCGTTATGCCCGTATGCGGGGATTGCGCAAGGTCGCCGAGCAGTGCTTGTTGGCGGCGGCGGCCCAGAACATGAAGAAGATTGCCCTGTTGGTGGCGCGCTTGCGCGCGCTTTTACACGGCTTGAGCGCCTCTGCCAGCGTACAAAAGTGGCTACAGCGAAAAATGCGCGCCTTGCTTGGCTTCTGCGCCATCGACCATCTGCAAATTACCTGCGCCTGAAAAACAAAACCCCGTGTTCGAAAACACGGGGTTCGTCATCAACCTGAGCCGCTTCCAAAGAAGCGGCTTCAGATTGATGACAAAGCCTTGGCGAGAGCCAAGGCTTTGTTGTTTAATCGGTCATGCTCAAAAAACCGACAGCCGCCCAGCACGAGTTAGAGATGGTGACCATCGAGATGCTCGTGCCCAAGGACCACCTGCTGCGCAAGATCGACGCGGCGGTGGATTTCGAGTTCATCCGAGAGAAGGTGGCGCATCTGTATTGCGCCGACAATGGCCGCCCGGCACTGGACCCGGTGGTACTCTTCAAGCTCTTGTTCATCGGTTACCTCTTCGGTATCCGCAGCGAGCGCCAGCTCATCCGCGAGGTCCAGGTCAATGTGGCCTATCGCTGGTTTGCCGGATTCCGTCTGACCGACAAGGTACCGGACTCATCCACCTTCTCCCAGAACCGGCGCCGCCGCTTCATTGATACCACCGTCTATCAAGAGATCTTCGACGAGATCGTGCGCCAGGCCATTGGACGCGGCATGGTCGATGGCCGTGTGCTCTACAGCGACAGCACCCACCTCAAGGCCAACGCCAACAAGAACAAGTTCGACTACGTTCAAGTTACCCAGACACCCTCGGCCTATCTGGCCGAACTGGATGCCGCTGTGGATATCGACCGTGCCGAGCATGGCAAGAAACCGCTCAAGCGTGACGACGATGATGAGCCGCCCACCAAAGAGATCAAGGTCAGTCGCACCGATCCCGAGAGCGGCTACATGGTGCGCGACGACAAGCCCAAGGGCTTCTTCTACCTGGATCACCGCACCGTCGATGCCAAGCATTCCATCATTACCGATACCCATGTCACGCCCGCCTCAGTCCATGACAGTCAGCCTTATCTGGCGCGCCTGGATCGTCAGCGCCAGACGTTCGGATTTGATGTACAGGCCGTTGGCCTGGATGCGGGCTACTTCACACCGGCCGTCTGCCAGGGACTGGAGAATCGCGAGATCAGCGGCGTGATGGGCTACCGCACACCCAACCACAAGCCGGGGACATTCTTTAAACGGGCGTATGAGTACGATGCCTACCGTGACGAATACATCTGCCCGCAGGGTCAACCCTTGCGCTACAGCACGACCAATCGGCAGGGGTATCGGGAATACAAATCCAAGCCTGAACAATGCCGAGGCTGCAAGGTACGCGAGCAATGCACCAATAGCGCCAATGCGGTCAAGGTGGTGACGCGCCATGTGTGGGAGCGTTCCAAGGAGAAGGTGGATGATCGGCGTCGTACCGAATGGGGCAAGCGCATCTATGCCCGACGCAAGGAAACGGTAGAACGCAGCTTCGCCGACGCCAAGCAATTGCACGGACATCGTTATGCCCGTATGCGGGGATTGCGCAAGGTCGCCGAGCAGTGCTTGTTGGCGGCGGCGGCCCAGAACATGAAGAAGATTGCCCTGTTGGTGGCGCGCTTGCGCGCGCTTTTACACGGCTTGAGCGCCTCTGCCAGCGTACAAAAGTGGCTACAGCGAAAAATGCGCGCCTTGCTTGGCTTCTGCGCCATCGACCATCTGCAAATTACCTGCGCCTGAAAAACAAAACCCCGTGTTCGAAAACACGGGGTTCGTCATCAACCTGAAGCCGCTTCCAAAGAAGCGGCTTTTTTTACACCTTGATACCGGTTGGCAATCAACGATCGCCGTAGGAACGACGCGGGCCGTCAGCACGGAAACCGCCGCCGTTGTTGCCCTTGTAGCCGCCACCAGCACCGCCTTCGCGACGCGGGCCGTTGCCCGGCTTGGCGCCACCGAAGCTGCGGCCTTCGCGATTGCCGCCGAAGCCACCTTCACGGTTACCGCCGAAACCGCCTTCACGATGACCACCACCTTCGCGGTTGCCAGCGCCGAAGCGCGGGCCGCTGTTGCTGCGGCCATCACCCGGACGCCAGCCGCCCGGCTTGCGCGGGCTGCGCGGCGCAGCGGTCTTTTTCGGTTCGAAACCTTCGACCACGTCCACCGGAATGGTTTGCTTGGTGAAGCGCTCGATGCGCTTGACTTGCATTCCTTCAGCGTGATTGACCAGTGAGATCGCCACGCCATTGCGACCGGCACGGCCGGTACGACCGATACGGTGCACGTAGTCTTCCGCGAACTTGGGCAGGTCGTAGTTGAATACGTGGGTAATGCCCGGCACGTCGATGCCGCGGGCAGCCACGTCGGTGGCTACCAGCATACGGACCTGGCCACGGCGCAGGCTGTTGAGGGTACGGTTGCGGGCGCCCTGGTGCATGTCGCCATGCAGTGCGGCGGCGGCGAAACCGGCGATGTTCAGACGATCGGCGATGGTGTCGGCGTCACGCTTGGTGGCGGTGAAGATCACGGCCTGGTCGATGCTGGTGTCGCGCAGCAGGTGGTCCAGCAGGCGGTTCTTGTGCGACAGGTCATCCACGAAGTGCACGCGCTGCATGATGTTTTCGTGACGGGTCGAGGAGCTGGCGATCTGGATGGTCAGCGGATTGTTGGTGATGCGCTTGGCCATGTTGCCCACCACACCGTCCAGGGTGGCCGAGAACAGCATGGTCTGGCGGGTGGCCGGGGTGGCCGCGACGATCTTTTCGATGTCGTCGATGAAACCCATGTCCAACATGCGGTCAGCTTCGTCCAGCACCAGGATCTGCAGTTGCGAGAAGTCGATCTTGCCGGACTCCATGTGGTCGATCAGACGACCCGGGGTGGCTACCAGGATTTCCGGGTTACGCGACAGCAGTTGCATCTGCTTGGGGTAAGGCATCCCGCCCAGGATCGACACCACGCGCACGCGGCGCATGTAGGCGCCGTATTTGTCGGTGGCGGTGGTCACTTGCAGGGCCAGTTCGCGGGTCGGGGTCAGCACCAGCATCTTGGGCTGCGCTGGCTGGTAACGCGGACGCTCGCCACGGGCACGGCTGGCCTGGCGTTCCTGGTTGGGGGTACGGGCTGCTTGCGGCGCCTGCGGCAGGTCTGCCAACTGGTGCAACGAAGGCAGCATGAAAGCGGCGGTCTTGCCCGAGCCGGTCTGCGAGGACACCAGCAGATCCTGGCCGCTGATGGCGGCGGGGATGGCTTTTTCCTGGACCGGGGTGGGGGCGGTATAGCCTGCTTCGGTCAGGGCTTTGATGATCGAAGGGTTCAGGCCAAGTGCTTCAAAAGTCATAATCTCTTTCGTGAATGTGAACGACAGGCACGAGATGGGCGCACGCAAGCGCGCCGGACATCGAGTGCCTGAACGAAGAAAAGCAACGCCAACCGACGAAATGACTATGAAAAATACAAAGAAATTTCGGCACAAAAGCTTTGCGCCGGGACGGCATCATCAAGGGATGCCAAGGGCGGGGGGCTTTTACGGGGAACTTGTCGTAATGACAGGTAAGGCTTGCGAAGCTGCTTGGGCGAATGCGGCTGGAAATCTCGCAGGGCAGGTTTCACGCCCGATTCGCCTTGTGTATCGGTTATTGCGATGCACAAGGCGAATCATACCCTAAAACATCGAAATTAGCACGAAGCTATTTCGAGAAACTGTCTCTTTATTGTGGGGGACGCTTGCTTATTCTGCCATTCCGCCCACAACGCGGGAGAAGCCACCATCCACATAGGTGATTTCGCCAGTGATGCCCGAAGCCAGGTCGGAGAGCAGGAAGGCCGAGGCATTGCCGACGTCTTCGATGGTGACGTTGCGGCGCAGCGGGGCGGTGGCGGCAACCGCCCCGAGGATCTTGCCGAAGCCCTTGATGCCGCTGGCCGCCAGGGTCTTGATCGGACCGGCCGAGACGCCATTGACGCGCACGCCCTTGGGGCCGAGCGACTCGGCCAGGTAGCGTACCGAGGCTTCCAGCGAGGCCTTGGCCAGGCCCATGGTGTTGTAGTTGGGTACCACCCGTTCCGAACCCAGGTAGGTCAGGGTCAGCAGGGCGGCGTTGGACGACAGCAGCGGCATGGCAGCCTTGGCCATGGCCGGGAAGCTGTAGGCGGAAATGTCATGGGCGATCTTGAAGCCTTCGCGCGAGAAGCCTTCCAGGAAGTCGCCGGCAATCGCTTCGGACGGAGCGAAGCCGATGGCGTGGACCAGCCCGTCCAGCTGGCTCCAGGACTTGCCCAGGTCGGCAAACAGGGCATTGATCTGCTCATCGCTGCTAACGTCGCAGTCGAAGACCAGCTTGCTGTCGAATTCTTCGGCGAACTTGGTGATGCGCTCCTTGAAGCGCTCACCCACGTAGGTGAAGGCCAGTTCAGCGCCTTCGCGCTTGCACGCCTGGGCGATGCCGTAGGCGATGGAACGGTTGGACAGCAAGCCGGTGATCAGAATTTTTTTGCCTTGCAGAAATGCCATGATGACTCCGTATGGTCCGCCGCGTACTGCGTGCAGCCGCCTGGGAGGCGGGCGCGCACCGCGGCCGGTGGTGATAGCGGCGCCGCGCGTGGGCGGCGGCCGGGCTGGGACAGACCCGGATTGTAGGGGCTAGTGGCAGGCGCGGCAAGCCGCCAGGGCAGGGCGGCGGTATTTGCTAAGTTGCTTTAATTGCTTCCCTGTAATCGCTGCTCTCTTTACAATGCCCCGAAACGAAATCGTTTCCAGGCCGAAGTACTAGGCTCCAGGTCGGCAGGCATGGGATTTGCCTGCCTCCCGACATCAACGCCCGCCACCGCGCAGACAGACAACCGCATGGTCCAGCCCCTGAAGACAACCAAGCTTTTCCTCTCCTGCCTGTTGGGCGCGACCCTGGCCCACGGCATTCCGGCTGCCGCCGAACACGCCTTTTCGCTGTACGACACACCCAAGTACGGCCCCGGCTTTACGCACTTTGACTACGTCAACCCGGATGCGCCCAAGCGCGGCACGCTGTACCTGGCCAATCCCGACCGCCGCACCAGCTTCGACAAGTTCAATCCCTTCTCGCTCAAGGGCGTGGCCGCAGCCGGCGTGGAGCCGTTCATGTTCGAAACCCTGGCCGTGGGTTCGGCCGATGAAGTCGCTTCCATGTATGGCTTGCTGGCCGACGACATGGTGCTGGCGCCGGACCGGCGTTCCATGCGTTTCCATCTCAATCCCAAGGCGCGCTTCAACAATGGCGATCCGGTCACGGCCGCCGACGTCAAGTATTCCTTCGATACGCTGATGACCAAGGGCGCGCCCCAGTTCAAGTCGGTCTTTGCTGACGTGGAGCGTTGCGTGGTGATCGATCCCATGACGGTGCGTTTCGACTTCAAGAGCGACAATCGCGAACTGCCACTGATCGTGGGCGGCTTACCGGTGTTCTCGCCCAAGTGGGGAGCCGACACGCCATTCGACCGCATTCAGCTCACCGCGCCGATTGCCAGCGGTCCCTATGCCATCGAAAGTTACGACCTGGGGCGCAGCATCGTCTATCGACGCCGCGCCGATTATTGGGGCAATGACCTGCCCTCGCGCCGCGGCATGTACAACTTCGCGCGCATCGTCTATCGCTTCTACAAGGATGACCTGGCCCGGCTGGAAGCCTTCAAGGCGGGTGAGTTCGACGTGACGGTCGAGTACAGCGCCAAGAACTGGGTCCGCGGTTATACCGGCCCCAAGTTTGCCAACGGCGAGATCATCAAGCACGCTTTTCCAAATCACAACGGCGCCAACATGCAGGGCTTCGTGATGAACCTGCGCCGCCCGCAGTTCCAGGATCCGCGGGTGCGCCGTGCGCTCGGCCTGGCGCTGGATTTCCAATGGATGAATCGCCAGCTGTTCTATGACCAGTACACCCGCGTCGATTCCTACTTCGCCAATTCTGAATTGGCCGCCACCGGCACGCCCTCGGCCGAGGAACTCAAGTTGCTGGAACCCTTGCGCGCGCAGTTGCCGGCCGCCGTGTTCGGCCCGGTCCCGGCGCAGCCCGATACCAATCCGCCCGGCTCACTGCGCGCCAACCTGATGCAAGCGCGGCAGTTGTTCCGGGAGGCTGGCTGGACCTATCGCGACGGCGCCTTGCGCAATGACAAGGGCCAGGTATTCCACATGGAAATCCTGGACGACCAGCCGGCCATGTCGCGGGTCATCAGCATCTACGTGCGCAACCTGGAAAAGCTCGGCGTGCGCGTGAACCAGCGCACGGTGGATTACGCGCTGGCGCAAAAGCTGTTGGAGAACTTCGAGTTCGATATGACCAGCCTGGCCATTCCCGCCACCAACAGTCCGGGTAGCGAGATGTTTGACATCTTCGGATCGCGCGCCGCCGATGAGTCCGGTTCCAACAATGTCTGGGGCCTGAAGAATCCTGCGGTGGACCAGTTGATCGGCAAGGTCGTGGCCGCCCGTTCGCGGGCCGAACTGCTCACGGCCACCCATGCACTGGACCGGGTGCTGCTCAATCTCTACATCACCGTGCCGCACTGGTATTCGTCCACCCACCGCATGGCCTATCGCAATCGCTTCGGCATTCCTGCGGTACTGCCCAAGTATTACGAAGCCAATCCCTTCGTGGTCAGCATGTGGTGGGAAGAAAAGCCGCGCTGACCGCGCCGCCTTCCCGCCCCCTCGACCAAGCATCAAGACCGCAGAAAGCACCTGTCATGAATATCTGGGCTTACATTCTCAAGCGCATCCTCCTGATGATCCCGACCCTGTTGGGCGTGATCGCCATTACCTTCGCCGTCATCCAGTTCGTGCCTGGCGGCCCGGTGGAACAGATGGTGCAGGAGTTGCGCGGGCGTTCCGGCGTGCACGAGTCGGCCGGTGGCGGTGGCGCCTATCGCGGCCGCCAGGGGGTGGATCCCGAACGGGTCAAGGAGATCAAGGCCTTGTACGGTTTCGACAAGCCGCCCCTGGAGCGTTTCTGGCTGATGTTGAAGGGCTTCGCCACCTTCGACCTGGGGCGCAGCTTCTATCATCATGCCGATGTCTGGGCATTGGTGAAGTCCAAGATGCCAGTGTCCATCAGCATCGGCTTGTGGACCTTTTTCATTACCTATCTGATCTCGGTGCCGCTGGGCATTGCCAAGGCGGTGCGCGCGGGCAGTCGCTTTGATTCCATCACCAGCGCGGTGGTACTGGTGGGCTACTCGATTCCCGGGTTCGTCTTGGGGGTGTTCCTGCTGGTGGTGTTCGGCGGCGGCAGTTTCCTGCAGTGGTTCCCACTGCGTGGTTTGACCTCTGACAACTGGGAGCAACTGTCCTGGTTCGGCAAGATCAGCGACTATCTGTGGCACATCACCCTGCCCATCATCGCATCGGTGGCCGGTGCCTTTGCCACCATGACCATGCTCACCAAGAACACCTTCCTCGAAGAAATCCGTAAACAATATGTACTCACTGCTCGCGCCAAGGGCTTGTCGGAACGGCGGGTGCTCTACAAGCACGTCTTTCGCAATGCCCTCATCCCGCTGGTGACCGGTTTCCCGGCAGCCTTCATCGGCGCTTTCTTCGCCGGCAGCCTGCTGATCGAAACCCTGTTTTCGCTCGACGGACTGGGCTTGCTGTCGTATGAATCGGTGCTGCGCCGCGACTATCCGGTGGTCATGGGCACGCTCTACCTGTTCACCCTGATCGGTCTGGTGGTCAAGCTCATCGGTGACCTCTGCTATGTCTGGGTCGATCCCCGCGTGCAATTTGAAAGCCTGGCGAAATGAATTCCGTATCTCTTTCCCCCATGCCCGCCACGTCTTCCACGCCCTCCATCTCGCCCGGCCGCCGCATCTGGCTGCGCTTTCGCGCCAACCGCACCGGCTACTGGAGCTTGCTGATTTTTTCAGTGCTGTTCGTACTGAGCCTGGGCGCCGAACTGTTCTCCAACGACAAGCCGCTGGTGGCCAGCTACCAGGGCCATATCATCTTTCCGATGTTCAAGGATTATTCGGACAAGAGCTTCGGCGGTGACTTCGATACCCCGGCCGATTACCTTGATCCCTTCATCCAGGGCCAATTCAAGAAGAACGGCAACTGGGCGCTCTACCCGCTGAACCGCTACAACCACGAAACCCTAAACTATTTCGCCAAGTCACCCAACCCGGCCCCGCCCTCGGCCGACAACTGGCTGGGCACGGATGATCGCGGCCGTGACGTGTTTGCCCGGCTGCTCTACGGTTTCCGGCTCTCGGTCCTGTTCGGCCTGGCATTGACGGCCATCGGCGTGGTGCTGGGCGTGCTGGCCGGGGCGATCCAGGGCTACTTCGCCGGCCGCACCGACCTGGTGATCCAGCGCCTGCTGGAAATCTGGGGGGCGATGCCGGAGCTGTATCTGCTGATCATCTTCTTTTCGATCTTCCAGCCCAGCCTGCTGGTGTTGCTGGTCTTGATGGCAGCCTTTGGCTGGATGGACCTGGCCGACTACCTGCGCGCCGAGTTCCTGCGCAATCGCAACCTCGACTATGTGCAGGCGGCGCGTGCCATGGGCTTGTCCAACCGCCAGATCATCTGGCGCCACGTGCTGCCCAATAGCATGACCACGGTGGTGACCTTCCTGCCGTTTCGCATGAGTGCTTCCATCCTGGCGCTGACCAGCCTGGACTTCCTCGGCCTGGGCGTGCCGCCGTCCACCCCCAGCCTGGGCGAACTGCTGTCGCAGGGCAAGAACAACCTGGACGCCTGGTGGATCGCCCTGTCGACCTTCCTGGTGTTGACCGTCACGCTGCTGTTGCTGACCAATATCGGCGATGCCCTGCGCAACGCCCTGGATGTACGGAGGAAGGCATGAGCGTGCCATTGCTGGAAGTGAAGGAATTGACGGTGCGCTTCGGTGACACCGTGGTGGTGGACCGGGTCAGCTTTGCCATCGCCCCTGGCGAGAAATTCGCGCTGGTGGGCGAATCCGGTTCGGGCAAGACGGTGTCATCGCTGGCCGTGCTGCAACTGAACCAGGATGCGCGCTATGAAGGCAGCATCCTGCTCGATGGCCAGGATGTGCTCAAGAAAAGCGAGCGCCAGATGCAGCAGGTGCGCAGCAACGATGTGGCGATGATCTTCCAGGAGCCGATGACGGCCTTGAATCCGCTCTTCACCATCGGCAACCAGATCGCCGAGGTGCTGATGCACCACGAAGGCATCTCTGCGCGCGAGGCCGCCAAGCGCGCCGTCGCGCTGCTGGAAAAGACCGGCATCGCCGAACCTGCGCGGCGGGCGCTGGCCTATCCGCATGAACTCTCGGGTGGCCAGCGCCAGCGCGCCATGATCGCCATGGCGCTGGCCTGCAAGCCCAAGCTGCTGATCGCCGACGAACCCACCACGGCGCTGGATGTGACCATCCAAGTGCAGATCCTGGCGCTGCTGAACCAGTTGCAGCGCGAAGAAAACATGGCCGTGCTCATCATCTCGCACGACCTGAACCTGGTGCGCCACTTCGCCGACCGAGTGGGGGTGATGGAGCAGGGCAGGCTGGTGGAAAGCGCCAGCGTGACGGAACTGTTCGCCCATCCCCAGCAACCCTACACCCGCAAGCTGCTGCAAAGCCACCCGCAGCGCAATGCCGCCGAGCTGGCAGCGGATGCGCCGGTGCTGCTGCAGGCCGAACAGTTGCGCTGCACCTACCAGATCAAGCAGGGCTGGTTTGCCAAGCGCGCCTTCCATGCAGTCGATGGCATCGACCTGCAATTGCGGCGCGGCCAGACCCTTGGCATCGTGGGCGAATCCGGTTCCGGCAAGTCCACGCTGGGCATGGCCTTGCTGCGCTTGTCAGGGGCCAGCGTGGAGGGCCGCATCCGCTTCGACGGCCAGCCCATTTCCGAGCGCAGCAGTCGCGCCTTGCGGCCCTTGCGCGCGCGGATGCAGGTGGTGTTTCAGGACCCGTTCGCCTCGCTCTCGCCGCGCCGCACGGTGGAGCAGATCGTCGGCGAAGGCCTGGCCCTGCATCATCCCGAGCTAAGTGCCGAGCAGCAGCGCCAGGCCATCATCGCCGCGCTGCAAGAGGTGGGGCTGACGGCCGCCGTGCTGGAACGTTATCCGCATGAATTTTCCGGTGGCCAGCGCCAGCGCATCGCCATCGCCCGCGCCCTGGTGCTACAGCCCGAACTGCTGCTGCTGGACGAGCCGACCTCGGCCCTGGACGTGACCGTGCAGCAGCAGGTGCTGCAACTGTTGGCCGAGCTGCAGCGCCGGCATGGACTGGCCTATCTCTTCATCACCCATGACCTGGCCGTGGTGCAAGCCATGGCGCATGAGGTGATCGTGATGAAGGATGGCAAGGTGGTGGAAAGCGGCCCCGTAACCCAGGTGCTGCAACAGCCGCAGCAGGAGTACACGCGCCGCCTGGTGGCGGCAGCCACCTACGCGCAGGCGACGCACTGAGCTCTGATATCTGAGTTCTGACTTCTTATTTCTAAGGCTCACGCCGCCGCGCTTCTTTTCAGGAAAAGAAAAACCCGAAGTCGGATCAGCGCCGGCTTCGGGTCCATGTTTGTTGCCACTACCTTGTTTTCTCGTGCCTGAGGCGCGTTTCTGGTTTCTTATGATGGGCGGTCAAGCCGCCCGGGTCTCCTCCGACATCCTCGGATGATTGCTTGCGCGTGCCATTGCCCGCGCTCAGGATCAGCGGCTGGCCAGCACCTTGCGTGCCGGGGCCGGTGCGGCCTTGCGCACGGGCGCCTTGGCCGAGGCCACCTGACGACGGGCCGGGGCGGCGCGATGATGGGACGCCACGCGGGTCGGTGTCGAGCGCACAGCGGCATTGGGCACGTGCAATTGCAGGCTCTGGCCAGCGGCCAGGGTATCGCGCTTCAAGCCATTCCATTCCTTCAACTGCGCCACGCTTACGTGATAGCGGCCAGCGATGCCGGCCAGGGTGTCACGCTTGCCGGCCCGCACGTAGATGCGGCGGGTTTCCGGCACGTCCGGGGCAATCGCCAGGCGGGCGTTATCGGCCAGTTCCGGGGTCAGGTCGGTGTCCAGTGCTGCAGTCTCTTCGTTCTTCGGCACCAGGATGGTGGAGCCGGCCTTCAACACCATGCGCGGCGGGATCTGGTTGACGCTGCGGATCACTTCCGGGGTGGTGCCGAACTTGCTGGCGATGGTTTCGATGCGTTCGCGGGCGCTGGAGACGGTGTGCGCGGTCCAGGTCGAGAAGGCCTGGGTCCACTTGGACATGTTGGCCTTGAATTTCTCGGCATTGCTCTCCGGCAGCAGAATCTTGGTGTCGTCGCCGCCGATGATGACGGGGCGGTTGAACTGCGGGTTCAAGGCCTTGAATTCATCGACCGACAGCTCGGCCAGTTGTGCGGCGACCTTCACGTCGATGTTGCGGGTCTTGCCGATGGTGACGAAGTAGGGCTGGTTGTCCACCTTGGGCAGGGCGATGTCGTAGGCGGCCGGGTTGGCGATGATGTTCTTGACCGCCTGCAGCTTGGGCACGTAGTTGCGGGTCTCGGCCGGCATCTGTGCCGACAGGGTATTGAAGTCGATCGGCAGGCCGGCTGCCAGATTGCGGTTCACCGCGCGCTGCACCGAGCCTTCGCCCCAGTTGTAGGCGGCCAGCGCCAGCTGCCAGTCGCCGAACATGCCGTAGAGCTTCTGCAGGTAGGTCAGTGCCGCATCGGTGGAGGCCAGCACATCGCGGCGCTCATCGGTGAACATGTTCTGCTTGAGGTTGTAGTCGCGCCCGGTGGAGGGGATGAACTGCCACATGCCGGCGGCCTTGGCGGTGGACAGCGCCTCCGGATTGAAGGCCGACTCGATGAAGGGCAGCAGCGCCAGTTCGGTGGGCATCCCGCGCTTTTCCAGTTCCTGCACGACGTGGAACAGGTAGCGCGAAGCGCGCACCGTGGTGCGCTGGATGTAGTCGGGACGGGAGCTGTACCACTGGGTCTGGCTCTCCACCAGGGCGTTATCCAGATCGGGAATCCCGAAACCCTTGCGAATGCGCGTCCAGATGTCGATATCGTTCATCCCCGGCAGGGCATTGCCGGCCAGTTCGGGATTGATTGCATTGAAGGGAGCGGGGTAGATCGAGATATCGTTGGCGTAGGAGAGCAGCGGAGTGCCAGCGCAGAACAGGGCGGCAATGGCGAATTGTTTCAAAGTACGCTGCATGAGGGCGATATCCTGTACCAGAGGCAAAAAGTTTGCGTGCGGCGCTTCCGTTGCAGAGCTGTCATGAAGCTCGACACCTCCTGCCGGCGGGACCGGAAGTCCGATCACGGGCGCGTGCAGATTAACGGTAATGCAAGGTCGGAAGCTGCGAGTTTCCCCGGCGTGGTGCCTAAGCAATGCAGGACACCGGACGGACGCCGTTGGTAAAAAATCGTAAAACGTTGGCGCCCAAATTGGGGAATTGAAGGAGTGTACGGAAGACCCTTTTCGCCAGTCAAGCAAAAATTGGCCTCTGTTACAAAGCCAAGTCCTTGATTTGGCTGGAATTTGGGGCTAAACCTCCTTCAACGTCGCTCTATCTGTAGGTATTTTTCCATTCGCGCAGGGCGGCGAAGCTGCTAACTTCGTCCAATTGCGTCAAACGCCCGGCCTTCTGCAGGGATTGCTGGATTTGCGTTTCGCCGGCGCGCAGGAAGGGGTTGGTCTGGCGCTCCAGCGCGATGGTGGTCGGTACGGTGGCTTCGCCTTTTTCTCGGCGGGCGCGTTCGCGCAGGATGCGCGCGGCCAGCTCAGCATTGCCCGGCTCGACCTCGGCGGCAAACTTCAGGTTGGACAGCGTATATTCGTGGGCGCAATAGACTTGCGTGTCGCCCGGCAGGCTGGCCAGCCGGGTCAGCGAATCGACCATCTGCGTCGGCGTACCTTCGAAGAGCCGCCCGCAGCCCCCGGCAAAGAGCGTGTCGCCGCAGAACAGCAGACCTGGCTCGGTCGAGTCCGAGTAATAGGCGAGATGGCCCAGGGTATGGCCCGGCACCTCGATGACCTGCAGCCGTAGACCCAGTGCGGGGATGTCAATGTCTTCATTCCCGTGCAGCGGGATGGTAATCCCCTTGATGCGGGACTGTTCGCGTGCCGGACCATAGACCGGTACTACCGGGAAGGCATCGCTGACCGCCTGGCGGGCCAGCTCGACCACACCGCCGACATGGTCAGCGTGATGATGAGTCAGTAGAATAGCGGCCAACGTCAGGCCCTCGGCCTGCAATGCGGCCAACACGGGGACCGCGTCGCCCGGATCGACCACGGCGGCATGGTGCCCGTCATGGATGATCCACAGGTAGTTGTCGTCGAACGCCGGTACGGCCATGACGTCCAATGAAGTTTTCTGATCTGCTTGAGCTGGCTTGGCTGGCTGGGTCATGAGCGCGAAAGAAGAGATGGCTGACAAGGCTGAAACTGCTGCGAATGTGAACAACGCCGAAATTATAGACCTGGCCGCCTGGTTGCAGACGCCCATCGGCAACTACCTGCGCCAGTGGGAGCAGCGTCATCTCAATACGCTCACGGCCGACATCTTCGGCTTCAACGCGGTGCAGATCGGTTCGCCCCAGATCCATGCGCTGCAGGCCAACCGGATGCCCTATCGCTGGCTCACCGACAACCGGATGCCGGTGGACGGCCAGTCCGAGCTGGAGATCCCCCAGGTGGTCACGCACAATTTCGGCGAGCTGCCGTTCGCCACGCAAAGCCTGGACCTGGTGGTCCTGCCGCACGTGCTGGAGTTCGCCGCCGAACCGCACCAGGTACTGCGTGAAGTGGAGCGGGTCTTGATCCCGGAAGGGCAGGTCATCATCTGCGGCTTCAACCCCAGCAGCCTGTGGGGCATGAGGCAAGCCGCCGGGCGTCTGACAGGCGCGCACTTCCTGCCGCGCGACGGCGAATTCATCCGCCTGCCGCGCCTGAAGGACTGGCTCAAACTGCTCAACATGGAAGTCAACCGCGGCCACTTCGGCTGCTACGCACCGCCTTGCGAAACCACGCAATGGCTGGACCGCTTCGGCTTCATGGAAAAGGCCGGCGACCGCTGGTGGCCCTATTTCGGCGCCGTCTATATCGTGCAGGCCATCAAGCGCGTCCCCGGAATGCGCCTCATCGGCCCGGCCTTGCAGCGCCAGAAACTGCAAGCCCCACGCGGCGTGCCGGTGACCAATCGCATCCACAGGACCGACTGAATTTACCGGGCCTCTGGCGCGATCAGGTATCATCGCGGCCCGCTTATATTGCGCACAAGTGCACAAGCAAACAAATTGAAGTGAAGAGTATGGACAAAGTAGAGATCTATTCCGATGGCGCCTGCAAGGGCAATCCTGGCCGTGGCGGCTGGGGCGCGCTGCTGGTGGCGGGCGGCAAGGAGAAGGAAATCTTCGGTGGCGAGCCCAACACCACCAACAACCGCATGGAGTTGATGGCGGTGATCCAGGCCTTGAACGCCTTGAAGCGCCCCTGCGAAGTGGTGGTCCACACCGACAGCCAGTACGTGCAGAAGGGCATCAGCGAATGGATCCACGGCTGGAAGGCGCGCGGCTGGAAGACTGCCAGCAAGGAACCGGTCAAGAACGCCGACCTGTGGCAGGCGCTGGACGCAGCTCAGCAGCAGCACCAGGTCGAGTGGCGCTGGGTACGTGGCCACAACGGTCATGCCGGCAATGAACGCGCCGACCAGTTGGCCAATCGTGGCGTGGACAGCATCAAGTAATCGATCCCGTCATTTCATTCATATCCCACTCTAACCACCCGCATTCGCATCAGCAGGAGTCATCATGCGTCAGATCATCCTCGACACCGAAACCACCGGCCTGTCGCCGCGCAACGGCAACCGCATCCTGGAAATCGGTTGCGTGGAAGTGCTCAACCGCCAGTTGTCGGGAAAGAATCTTCACCTCTACATCAACCCCGAGCGTGACTCCGAAGAAGGCGCGCTGGCGGTGCACGGCCTGACCACCGAATTCCTGGCCGACAAGCCCACCTTCAAGCAGATCGCCGCCGAGTTCCTGGACTACGTGCGCGGTGCCCAGATCATCATCCACAACGCGCCCTTCGACATCGGCTTCCTGGATGCCGAACTGGCCTTGCTGGGCCTGCCGCCGTTCAAGGAGCATGTGAGCGACGTGGTGGACTCGCTGCAGATGGCCAAGGAACTGCACCCGGGCCGCCGCAATTCTCTGGACGCCCTGTGCGACCGCTACGGCATCTCCAACGCCCACCGCGTCCTGCACGGCGCGTTGCTGGATGCGGAGTTGCTGGCCGAGGTCTACCTGTCCATGACGCGCGGCCAGAACTCGTTGACCATGGACCTGGGCGCCGAGGAAGACGTCACCGAAGGTGAAGACGGCAAGCTGGAACTGGCGCCGCTGGCCGAGGTAATCGTGGTCACGGCCAGCGAGGAAGAGCTGGGGCTGCATGAAGAGGTGCTCAACCAGCTCGACAAGGAAGCGCGCGGCAGCTGTGTCTGGCGCTTCGAACCGCCGACCGCGGAAGCGGGCGAGCAGGCGGCTTGATCAAGCTCGCGGACCAGAAGAGTGTGGCCTGCTGGCAGCAGGATTTTGCATGGCGATAAAAAATGAAGAATTATTTACGAGGTGCTTGCACACATTCAAAAAGCTTGGCATAATCTTGTCTCTCGATTGGCGCAGCAGCAAAAAGCCAGTTGAACTTGGAAGGTTAGCTCAGTGGTAGAGCACTGCATTCACACTGCAGGGGTCGCAAGTTCAAACCTTGCACTTTCCACCAAAATTCAGAAAAGCCCGCCTTGTGCGGGCTTTTTGCATTTCTGCTTTCGTTTCTTGTCTGTGCGATGTGCGCGATCCGTTAAGCTAGCGCCCATCCCTCCAGAACCAGAATCAGGACCCGAACCCGCCATGCACGACATCATCTGCCCCCACTGCGGCAAAGCCTTCAAGATCGATGAAGCCGGTTACGCCGACATCCTTTCGCAAGTCCGCGACAGCGCCTTCGAGCAGCAATTGCACGAGCGCCTGGAACTGGCCGAGCAGGACAAGCGCAATGCCATCGAGCTGGCGCGGGCCAAGGCCGAGGCCGAGTTGCAGAAAGCCGCAGCGGCCCGCGACGCCGAAATCCAAGAGTTGAAGGCGCGCCTGGAAGCCGGAGAAATGGCACAGAAGATGGCCGTGGCCGACGCCATGGCCAATGTCGAGCGCGAGCGTGACAAGCTGGCCAATGAGCTTGAGCAGGCCAGGAAGGAAAAGCTCGCCGACCAGCAGCTGGCCGAAGCCCGCCTGGCCCAGCAATTGCAGCAGACCGTCAGCGAGAAGGATGCCGAGATCCAGGCCTTAAAGGCCAAGATGGATTCCATCGCCCTTACCCAGAAACTGGCTGTAAACGAAGCTGTCGGCGTGGTGGAGAAGGAGCGCGACGAACTCAAGAGCAGCCTGATGCGCGCCGAACTGGAAAAGCAGTTGGCCGAGAAATCACTGAAGGACAAATACGAAACCCAGTTGAAGGACCGCGAAGACATGATCGAGCGCCTGCGCGACATGAAGGCGCGGCTCTCCACCAAGATGGTCGGTGAAACCCTGGAGCAGCACTGCGAGACCGAGTTCAACCGCATCCGCGCCACCGCCTTCCCGCGCGCCTACTTCGAGAAGGACAACGATGCGCGCAGCGGCAGCAAGGGCGATTACATCTTCCGCGATACGGATGAAGCCGGCACCGAGATCGTCTCCATCATGTTCGAGATGAAGAACGAGAACGATCACACCGCCACCAAGAATCGCAACGAAGACTTCCTCAAGGAACTGGACAAGGACCGCCAGGAGAAAGGCTGCGAATACGCCGTGCTGGTGTCGATGCTGGAGCCGGACAGCGAGCTCTACAACACCGGCATCGTGGACGTGTTCCATCGTTATCCCAAGATGTACGTGGTGCGTCCGCAGTTCTTCATTCCCATCATCACGCTGCTGAGGAACGCCGCGCTCAATTCCCTGAAATACAAGACCGAACTGGCGCTGGTGAAGGCGCAGAACATCGACATCACCAACTTCGAATCCGAGCTCGACACCTTCAAGGCGGCCTTCGCCAAGAACTACGACCTGGCTTCGCGCCGCTTCCAGACCGCCATCGATGAGATCGACAAGTCCATCGACCACTTGCAGAAGACCAAGGAAGCCTTGCTCGGCACCGACCGCAACCTGCGCCTGGCCAATGACAAGGCGCAGGATGTCACCATCAAGCGCTTGACCCGAGGCAATCCGACCATGGCGGCCAAGTTTGCCGAGATCAAGAAGGAGCAGTCCGAGGACGGGCAGTGATGGTCTTGCTTGCCGTGACGGCCTGAAGCGCTTAGAGCAATTAAAGCGCTTAAAGCGATGCAATCAGGCTGGCGCCGCAGGCCGTTGTATCTCCGTGATAGGCGACTTGTTTGCCATGATGTTTGCGGGCGCTGTTGCCGCCGCCTGGCTGGATGGCGAATTGTCCCTTGCACTTGGGGCAGGTCGTCATATCCCCTTCAAGCGCAACGCCTTTGCCCATGGCCTTGAGCGTATCGCTGGCTGAAATCACTTCGCCGCCGTGGGAGGTCTTGTCACCGAGGCGGATCACGGCTCTACCTTGTTGGTCTTTCATGGGGGGCTTTCAGTGGAGGCGGGGAGGGATGTCTTGTGCCCAGAGATGTGCGTTGGCGACGGGGTCTTTTTCACCGCGCCATGCGTCTATTCCTCTGCCAGGGTCATGGGGGTACTCGCCTCGTTCGATGGCAAGCAAGGTGTCCCCCCAGCCGCTTGGGGTACTACCGCGTGGCTCATCGAAAGGGTCGTCAGGTTCGATGCTGCTGACTTCTTCGACTGCTAGCGGCCAGACAGGATTTCGGCAAGTCCACAAGGCTAGGAGACGATGGGCGGTTAGCAGCAGGATGAAGGGCATCATCGAGACGCGATATGCGACGCTGGCACAAGGAGCGAATTCGTAAAGACAGAACAGAAAGCTTTCCAGCATGGTCTCTCGTTCTTTGTAGAAGAGCGGAGGTTTGGGTAATTCGGCCGGACCGCGGTTCATGTACCAGCACCAATAGTTCCATTGCGATAGCAGGCTTTGGAGATTTTCATTCCCTTCCCACGTTCGGCCGATTGCGAAAGCGCGGATGATATTGCCGTGCTCATCGACTTCATAGTGTCTTATATGGTATGCGGGTCTGTTGTTGACCATGCGTCTGTGGATACAAAAGATCGCCTTCTCGTCCCACGCAATCTCCCACGTGAAGTCGCCTTGGTCCGGCTTGGCTAGGAAACGGCGATGGCGGATCGCATAGACTTTTTTCTCCTTACGATTGAAACGAATAGGGCGGCGCTTTAGGGAAAAGAACTCATCTCGACCGTACTTGAACGTTAAATACGCGAAGATAGCTGAGCCACCCATCAATACGAAATACGCAATTCCTAAGCTGAGAACAAATTCCCTGGGTGGATGAATCAACGTGTAACCAATTAGCCACAATGGGGCGATTACTCCAATGCAAGAAGTAAGTACTCCAGCAGCATGCCACTGCCGATCTCTATGCGGCTGATCAGTGACATCCATATATGTAGAGTTAAGGCGGAATAGGGTGCCAGTGTCCTTGCATTCCGGACTTACTGGTTCGTGGATTGATAGCCGGTGTCGCAGATCCCATGCGGGAATTTGACTTCCGGCCTTATACGAAAAGACGCGCTCATCCATAATTAGCCACCGAAAATCTGATTGAAAGCATTTATCTGCTCTTCGAATGAACTGTATTTTTCCTTTGAGGAAAAATCACATCGAGAAATCCAAGTCTTTAATTGACTGTTATTAACCATAGCAATGGATGCGCTGATAGCGAAGGACACAATCAACAGCGGTGTCCATACGGCGGCGATTGAATAATAAGCAGCGAAGGCGATGCCGATTCCTGATAGACCGTTCAGCCCATAAAGAGTCATAAGGAGATAGTTCTCGTCTCTGTATGCGGGGAAAGCATTAAATGCCAAATCAAAAAGGCTGGCTAAAATGCCTGCACCCGCTCCGGCCATACGAGCACCTTTTAATAATGTACTCCCCCATTTTTTTTCTATCGCCCATTGGCCACGAATAAAAACAGCCAACGGGTGCTCCACTGATTTTTGAAGACTTGCGGCGGCAGTTTCGACAATCGTCGCACTTAAGCTGATGATCGCCAATGTTGTTTTCACACGAGTTTCCACCTGATTGAACTGATCATTTCCCACCAAATCCTTCATCGCAAAATTCAGCGCCACCATCTGCACAATCATGGTCACCACTCCAAGTTTGAAATCTCGTGGCGCCCCGGACCCCAGCCATTTCTGCGTCATGGCAAAGCCCGGAAGTCCAATTCCCTTGATGCTCCCCGGCGCAATTCGTCCCTCCTTCTCCAGCCTGGCGATATCCAGTTCGTAGACGACATGCTTCTCCACTTTGGCTCGCTTGATTGCCCTGCCAGCCTCGGTGCGCGCATCGGCCCTGGTTTTCTGTCGGGTGGTCTCCAGTTTGATGCCTTTCTCTTTCGCTTCTGCGATCGCCCATCTGGCTACATCGGCGCTGCTCATGTTGCTGACCTTGATGGCAACGCCTGCCATCAATTGAAGATGAATCTGCACCAGCCCCTTTGCCAGTAAGCTGCCACTCTCGCTGATGGCCTTGGCAATGACGTTGCCTGTTGTCAGTGCCAGGCGGTCGATCAATTGTTCCGCGTGGCCGGCGTTGTGCAACCTCTCAATGGCGCCCTTGTAGATGTTGAGGATGTTCTCAATCTGGATATCGCTGCCCTTGAGCTGTACTTCTGTGGCCGCGATGATGTCGGCCTGGTTGAGCAGCAAGGCACGGCCATACAAGTTCCGAGTGTCCTTCAGATTGTCACTGGAGATCCAGCGCATGAGCTGTTCAATACAAGGCTTGGAGCAGGCGGCCTTGCCGATGCATTGCGACATCGATTCGCTATAGGCATAACCACTGCGGATGTCAGCGTCGTCATGAACACCCTCCATCCAGTTGGCCAATTGCTCGCTCTTGAGCCATCCGACATGGGCCATCAGCAGTTGCAAGAGCTGCGGCTCGAATTGCTTGAGCGCAGCGTCGTAGATCGCCGGAAAGGCCTTGAGTGCCGCTTCGTCCAGCGTCGGTTTTCCATTGTCATGGGTCAATTCATGCCAGGCATCATCGGCCGCTGCCTGCTGGCGCCCGGCCAGGTCCTCGCCGTATTTCTTGCGCTGTTCATGGAGCTTCTTCTCATGACGGTTTATCCCGCCCAGCTTGAACATGGCGCCCAAGGTCTTCAAGCCGTTGTAGACATCGCCATCAGGATGATGCGCGGAAGCCTCTGCGACCGCATCGCTGAAGAGCACTTCCTGGCGGGCTTCCTGGCGTACGTGGTGCTCGGTCAGCGCGAGCAGGTCAGCAATCATCTTGCGCTGATGCAGCTTCTCATCGAACCCGGCTTGTAGATCCGGTATCGTCAATTCACTCAAGTCATTGGTCATTCCCACCGGATCATTGAGCGCGGCAATGTAGCCCTTGTGATGCGGCCCGTGCTCCGCCATGATCGCCTTGAAACGCACGGCCGTGGCGAGCTTGCGTGTCTCGGATTCAATGGGCGTGTTGCTGAAGGCGTAGGCCTTTTTCATGGCGGCTTCGTCCGCCACAAAATGCGCCACCTTGTCCGCACTCGCGTTGAATTCCCCGGTATGGGCTGCATCGCCAGCCAACATTGCCGGGATGTCGATGCACTGCATGTGCTTCTTGCGCCACCCCGCGTCACTGACCTTCTTGAGCAAGGCCTTGGTCCACTGCACGTTGGACCAGCCTATCCAGAAATTACCTGCCGGATCGGCTGCCGTATGAACGATGTCCACACAATAGGCCCGCACCAGCTCGCCCGTGTCAACACAGGCAAAACGGATCTTCGCCGGATGTGGCGGCTTGTACTCCAGCGGATAATTCCAAAGATGTCCGGTCGGCATGACCACATAAGCCTTGAGTCGTCTCCGCTTCTCGTCATAGGTATAGAGATAACCGGCACGCAGCGCACGCAAGGTGTATTTCGCCGCGCCGACGGCCTGCGGGGCGCCTTCGATCTTGAAATGGCCGGACAAGCCCGGTACGCCCGCCGCACCATAAGGACTGGCCACCGCATAGCGGACCGGATAGATCAGCAAGCCTTTCTTGTCACAAAAATTGCATCCGTTCATTGTGCTGCTCCTGTAGAAGGGGACATCAGGTGGCGCACTGCCTCCATCTGTCGGTAATCGTCGGGGCCGAGACGCTGTAGCAGGGTGCTCCAGTTGATCTTTCCGCGGGCTAGCGCAGGCCAGGCGTCGTACAGTGGGGGATGATCCAGAAACGCGCTGCCATAGCGCAGGCAAAGCAGGGCGTACTCCATCAGCTCGCCAGGGTCGGTGAGCTTGAGCACTTGCCGGCCTCGCATCAGAGCGGCCTCCGCGCGCCGCTGGTAGAGGAGGATTTCCGAGGGCGTACGGTCCGCCAGATTGTCGGTCAGGCGCCGCAGGACCATGTCGAGCACATCGCAGTGCGCCAGGCTGCTCCATTGGTTGGCGGTGGGCCAGGCCGGCCGGCTGCCGCCCAGCACGTCGATCTCCGCGCCGGGACCGGCCACGCTCCACCAGTGGCCGCACCAGGGAAAGCGCCATTGCGTCACCGGCCCCAGCAAGGCGCTGCTCTGTTCGGCTGAGAACAAGTGCATGGTCAGTGCAAAGACGCGCGGGTCGTAATAGCGCCAATAGACCGCTCGCCCCTCCGGGCCGGGGCCGATCAGGAAGCGCGTGATGGCCCGCTTGAGCAGCTCCAGGTCGGCGTCAGTGTCCAGCCAGGCGCACAGTATCGGCGGTTCATCCTCCAGTGGTGCGAAGCGCAGCCCAGTGCTTACCCACTTCTGCTGGGTCGGGGAGAGTGCGCTCATGTCGATGAGGCGCGGCGTCAGGTCGTCCGCATCCTTGATCCGGCCGACCTCGCAGAGCTGCATGGGCAGTTCCTGCCACGGCGAACGGGGATCCAGATTGGCCGATTCCAGCAGCACATAGCCGCTGGTGATGCATTCGGTGGGAAATGAAATGGCTTGCATGTGAACTCTCTTGCGATCAGGACAGTGCGACGCTGGCACTACCGGACTGCGCTGCGCCACTGGCGCGGGCAGGACAGAGTCGCGCACCGGGGAACTCGACGGGCTTGGCCTGTGGGCCCAAGGTCTGGTGGTCGGCGGCATGGATGTGGTGCGCACCCTGCGTGAAGCCGGTGATGCCCTCTGCGATCACCAGTTCGCTGCCGCCACCGTTCAGACGGATGCCTTTCTTGGCCTTGAGATTGATCCAGTCGCGGGTGCTGATGATGTCCACCACTTTCTGCGCCAGCAGTTCCATGCCATCGTTCTGCGCCTGGATTTCCACCCGGCCGCTGGCAGCGATCAGCTTGGCGCCGAGGCGATAGGCCAGCAGCGAAAGTTTTTCGGCGGCGCTGGCAAAGAAGGATTTGCCGGCAGCGACCGAGACATGGCTGCCGGCTGTCAGCGCGGCGTGTTCGGCACTGGCCAGATGGGTGGAGGCGCCGGAGCTGGCTTGGATGCCGCTGGGGCTGGAGAGGACCAGGTTCGGTTCGCTCAGTTCAGGGAAGCGCCCCTCCTGGGCGCTGCCTTCTCCCTTGATGGCCTCGTTCTGGGCCTCGATGGCCTGTGCCGCGTCGTGTTGGTCGGCATCCCGGTCCTGGGCCTGGTGCTCCTGGGCCAGCTTGCTCAGGCTCTCTATGGTGCCGCGTGCCTGAGTCAGGCGAGCGACGGTTTCGCCCATGTCGGTGATGTGGCCGCGCGCCTTGGGCCGGGGCTCGCTGGTGAGCACCAGGCCTTTTGCGGCCCGCAGCACGCCATGGGCATCGGTGCGCAGCTCGAAGCCTTCGCCCCTGGCCTCCTGGCGCCCAGCATGGCGTTCGATGCGGGTGACATGGCCCAGCGCCAACTGGCTGTCGAAGGCATCGCTGCGCACCTGGGTCTGGATGGCGTCATGGGTGTCGTCAAAGAGCACGTGGCCGGATCGCCCACCCGGCGCATTGCCCGCCTGCGGCGCCAGCTCGCGGCTGCGCAGGCCGGACAAGGCGGCCTGTGACGGCAGCTCCCACGGCGGCATGTTGCGCTGGTTGACCACCGAGCCGGTGATGATGGGGCGATCAGGATGGCCACCCAGCCATTGCACGATCACCAGTTGCCCGATGCGCGGCACCGCCACCAGGCCCTGTTGGCTTCCGGCCCAACTGCTGGCCACCCGCATCCACGCCGAACTGTGTTCATCGTTGCGGCCGATCTGGTCCCAGTGGAACTGCACCTTGACGCGGCCATATTCATCCACATGCAGGTTCTCACCGGCAGGGCCGACCACGGTGGCGGTCTGGATGCCATGCAAGAGCGTGGGCTGGCTGTAATAGCCACGGCCAGGATGCCAGGGGATGTGCTTGCGCACGCAGCGCACGCGGTTGGTGTAGAACGCCGGCGTCTCGGCGTCCTGCAGATAATTGTTGGTCGCACTGTGCTCGACGCTCACGATCAGGAATTCCTGGTCGCGAGTGCCATCGTCATGGCCTCTGGTAGGCTGCTTTGAGAAGTGACCGGTCAGGCGAAAGCTGCGTCCCGGCTGGAGCAAGCGACAATTGCCCGCGCCCTCGAATAACTGGGCCGATGCCTCGAATTCTTCTATGCGCAATCGGCTTTGTCGGTCGCCGTCCTCGCGGTCGGAAAATCCATAGGCACCCGTGTATTCGTAATGTTCCACCGGCACTACCGCACCCTGTTTGTTCAGCGTGGGCACATCCACCTGCTGTGGCTGTGCTGCCTTGAAGTCGTAACTGGAAAGACGCGTGCTGGACGGCTGGAACCGGCGCACGGTGGACCATTGCGCGATGCCGTCTTCTTCGATGGCGCCACCGTGGTGCTGGAACGGGATTTGTCCTGTGCCATCGATGGGTTTGGCATAGGTCGAATCATCGGCCAGTCGCAACTGATGGCCGTTGGCCTGATGTTCGTAGTAGTAATGCCAGCCGGCCTCTTCCCAGCGACGATGCAGCATATTGCTGTCGCTCTCGTTGAACTGGAACATCTCGGTACGCACCGGGTCGCCATGCCGCAACTGGCAATCCCAGTGCGCGTGCGTGCGGTAGTCGTTGAACAGTTCGGCACTGAGACCTTCCAGCGAAAGCTGGTGGAAGATGCGGTTGTTCCGGCGTGCCGCCAACAGGGCCAGCCAGGGTGCCAGCCGGGCTTCATAGAAGGCGATGCCGCCGTCGCTGCGCAGCAAGGCGAAGCGATCGACATAGCCGGTGAAGTAGCGGTGCGTGCCATCGGCGCGGGTCAATGTCACGCACAGCAGCTTGCCCATCATGGCGTGCAGTTCGATGCCGGCGTCGTCGCTGAGTAACTCCAGCGTATAGCTGAAATCGCGGCTCAAGGCCTCGCTGGCCTCCAGACGATTGACCAGCAATGCGGCCGCGGGGCCATCGTCATGGATGAAGCTGAGTTGCAGGATGCGGTTGTGCTGGCGCTGCCGGATGATGGCTTCCCAGCGGGTCGTGCGGTGCGGCATGTGAGTCCTTCTGCGGGAGGTGGGTTTCCCGTAGAAAGCGGAGGCAGGTCGTGCTGGCCAGTATCGGGAAAGCGCAGATGGTTACATGAGGCCTGCACGAAGTCTGTTGAAATGCTTCGAGAAATGCTGCGTTTTCCGCAAGGAGAAGGCAGCCGGTAATCCTCCACATTCACAACGTATCCCGGCATAACGCCATATCAAAAGATTGATGCATTCAGGAACAATCATCCCAAGAACACACTGCATGAGAAGCGCTCCATGCAGTCCACATTAAGCCGCCATCATTAAGCCGCCATCAATTCCCTCTTCGCACAATCGTTCAAGACAACATCTCGCGTCATCTTCAGACTTTGCTTGCCCGATGCCGGTGGCATGGTCGGCATTGGTGGCGTAGAGCTTAACTTTTTGACGGATGATGGATGATATGAAAGACGATACTTTGCTGAGGGCAATGACACGAGGCCCGGTAGGGCGCTCCCTGCTCAGGGCAGCGCCGACTGCGCTGGGCATAGTCCCGGTGGCCATGCTGTGCGGTGTTCTTGCTGCGCAGTCTGGTTGGGATGGGGTGGATGTGTTTCTCTTTAGTGCCTTCGGTTTTTCGGGGAGTGGGCAACTCGCCTTGCTGCCGTTGGCTGGGCAAGGGCTGGGTGTGCTGACGATGTTGCTGATGGCGCTATCCATCAACAGCCGATATATTCCGATCGCCTTTGCCACCGCCAATCGACTGCCATCGGCCAGACTGCCCCGGATATTGACCGCCCATATGCTGGGTGACGAAGCCTATGCCGTGGAACAGGAGCGGGATTGCAGCGTGGCTGTGGTGACGATCCGGTTGTCGATCTATGTGGTGTGGGTCCTGTCCAACATGTTGGGGGCATGGATGTTCAGTTCGATCCCGGAAGAACTGATCAATGCTCATTTCAATCTGGCTTTTCCGGCCAGTGCAGTGCTGCTCGTACTCTCTCTGCGCCAGCTCCAGGCTCGTATCGCTGGTAGCGTCGCCCCATGGACACGGCGAACCTGCGAAATTGCGGTGTGCGTTCTGGTCGCGATATTTTTTTGCCTGCTGTTGGGGAAGCTCTGGTTCTGGTTACCCAGTATTGCGTTCACTACCTGGCGAATGAGGGAGGTCTGTGCATGAACTTCACATCCAATGAAATGGCGATATGCGCATTGTCGATGGCCAGTGTCATGGTCCGAGTACTCCCGGTATTGCTGCCAATTCGCTTCAGCAAGAGCACACGGTCGATGCTGGAGCGGGAATTGCCGCTTGCCGTCTTTCTTAACTTTTCTGTCTATATTGTCTGGGCGGAGATTCAGGCAGCGCCGGTCCCGGCGATAGCGGCCATTGCAGTGGCCGCTGTTGTGACCCTCTCGACTAGACTGGATCTGATATTGATCACAGCATTATCGACTGCCATCTATGGCATGGCCGGGTCGATTTGAGTTCTCGCCAGCGGGCAGGCGATATGCCATAGGTGTTGACGAACTGTCGCGTCATATGGCTTTGATCTGCAAATCCGGCAATTGCCGAACTTTCTGCGAGAGATCGCCCATTGCTTATCAAGCGGCGAACGAGATCCAGGCGTCGCATGGTCAGATAGCGATAGGGGCTGGTGGCGAAGCAGCTTCGAAAATCCCTGCACAGATTCCAGCGATCTCGACCGGTGATCCGTGCCAGCTCATCCAGGGTCACCACCTTGTCCAGATTGTCGTGGATGTATTCACGGGCCAGGTGAGCTGATCGCCGGTCGCCCCGATTGGGCTGGTGCGTGAGCCGCGATAGGGATTGCAGTGCATTGGCCACATTCATGAGGTGGTGATCTCGTTCCAGCGGGCTGTGCCGTACCGCGATGTCGGACAGAAGCCGGCGTGTTGCGTGATACAGGGATGGATCCTTGCTCACGCCATCGTCGATGTACGGCAAAGGAGCATTGCCCAGAATCTGCTGCAATACCGCAGGTTCTATATAGGCAATCCGATAGAGAAAACCCGCGGCCGTCCCCGCTTTTCCGTCATGCAATTCATCCGGGTGAATGACCATGGTCTGGCCGGGAAGACTGGTGCGCGCCTCTTTTCGATAATGGAAGCGTTGAACGCCAGCCAAGGTGATGCCAATGGCATAGGTATCATGGCGATGAGGTTCATATCCATGCCCCTGGAAGAAAGCCTCGATGCGTTCCAGACCGGCACCGTCATCGGAGCGCAAGATCCTGTCTTCAGTCATTCTTGCGCCAGCCTGCTTGCCATTGTTCATGGTTCATTGTTTCCAGCTGGTAGATAAGGTCAAAGGATGTTCTGCGGCTGATGGAATGTCTTTTGCTTCCAGTTCATTTTTTTTTGTCTTCCCATCGCTGTGGCTCCCTATGCGATCCATTAAAGAAATTCGCTAGTTATGCCGTTTGCTGAAGAACTTCTCCAGCGATGGGTGAAGCAAAATGACTTATTTCAGAACTTTTTCTACCTGCAGCACAATTGCGTTTCAGGCAAGGCAAACTTTCGTAGTCAGCTTGCTTTCCTAAGGCAACATGACAAGGAAGAGCTTCCCGCTAATGTTCGTTGCTGGAATCAGTGCAGTGAATAATCAAGGAATTCCTCGCGCAAGGCGCCGTAGAGTCGGCGATAGTATTGCAGCCGGCGCGCGCTATGTGCTTGCCACTCTGGCTTGGGCAGGTAGCTATCCAGGACGGGGGGCGCCAGGCAGACCGCCTGTGCTGTTTCGCCCGTAGCAGCCAGGCGCCCCAAACGCGCCGCCCCCAGCGCCGCGCCCACTTCTGCCCCGGCATGGTGTCGCAGGGGAATCCCCAAGGCCGTCGCACACAATTGCCCCCAGAACGCACTGCGCGAGCCGCCCCCTACGAAGGCCGCACTGTGCAGCACGGTGCCAGCCGCCTGCAAGGCCGCATAGCCATCGGCCATGGCAAAGGCCACGCCTTCCATCACCGCATAGGCCAGGTGCGCCGCCTCATGTGCGGATGTCATGCCAAACAGCACGCCCTTGGCTGCGGCATCGTTATGCGGCGTGCGCTCGCCGTTCAGGTAGGGCAGGAACAGGGGCGCTTGCGCCTGCTGCGCTGGGGTCAGGCGTTCGGCAGCGCTGACCAGCTCAGGCACTTCGCGCCCCAGCACGCCGGCGAGCCAGTGCAGGCTGGCTGCGGCCGACAGGATCACGCTCATCTGGTGCCATTGGCCGGGCAGGCAGTGGCAGAAGGCGTGTACGCCCTGCTGGGAATTGGGCGCGTGCTGTGCGGTGGCGGCGAACAAGACGCCTGAGCTGCCCAGCGAGAGGAAGGCGTCGCCGGCCTGGATCACGCCGATACCCACCGCGCTGGCGGCATTGTCGCCGGCGCCCCCGGCCACCACCACCGGCGCGCTGATGCCCCATTCGCGGCGCAAGTCCTCGCGCAGGTGGCCGGCCACGGCGCTGCCTTCGACCAGGCGCGGCATGTGGCTGCGGCTCAGGCCCGTGGCGTGCAGCATCCGCTCGGACCAGTCGCGCCGGGCCACATCCAGCCACAGCGTGCCGGCCGCATCCGACATCTCGGAGACGAATTCGCCGGTCAGCTTCCAGCCCAGGTAATCCTTGGGCAGCAAGACCTTGTCGATGGCGCGGTAGACCGCCGGTTCATACTTCGACAGCCACAGCAGCTTGGGGGCGGTAAAGCCCGGCATGGCGCGATTGCCGGTGATGTCGGCGGCATCCGGGACCAGCGCTTCCAGCTCCACGCACTCGGCGTGCGCACGCATGTCGTTCCACAGGATGGCCGGGCGCAGTACGTTGCCGTTGCGGTCCAGCAGGGTGGCGCCATGCATCTGCCCCGAGATACCGATGCCGCGCAGCGCCAGGAAGGCTTGCGGGGCCGTGGCGCGTAGCGTGGCGATGGCGTCCAGGGTGGCGTTCCACCAGGCCTGCGGGGCTTGTTCGGACCACAGCGGATGCGGATGGTCCACCCGCAGCCGCGCACTGCTGGTGGCGATGATGTTGGAGTCAGGGTCGGTCAGGACCAGCTTGACTTCGGAGGTGCCAAGGTCGATGCCCAGATAGCTCAATTGGTTTCCTTTGCTTGCGTGAAGGTTCAGGCCACTGCCCGGGCTTCGTCATTGAGCCGGTGCAGCGCGCGAAAGCGCGAGGGCGGCATACCCTTGTAGGCCAGGAACTGGCGGTTGAAATTGGAGAGATTGTTAAAGCCCACCCGGTAGCACACCTCGGTCACGCTCAATTCGGTACACATGAGCAGCTCGCAGGCTTCGTTGAGGCGCAGGCCGTTCTGGTACTGGATGAAGGTGCTGCCGGTATGGCGCTTGAAAAAGCGCGTGAAGCTGCTCACGCTCATGCCGGCCAGTTCGGCCACGTCGGTTTCGCGCAGATTGCCGCCCAGGTTCTGGGCGATGTAGGACAGGACCTGGTTGATGGTGGAGGACATGTGGCGTTGGGCATGGACTTCGTAGCCGGGGCCGGCCAGGGGCCGGCGCTGCGGGCAGGAGGCCAGTTGTTCCAGTACCGCCATCATCAATACCACGCGCTTGGCGCCGCTGGCCTGGGCCAGGTCTTGCATGAGCGGGGTGATGGCCACGCCCAGCGCATCGGGAAACTGCAGGCCGCGCGCAGCGCCATCGAGCAAGTCCTGCAGCGGCGCGAGTTCGGGAATGGCGCCCAGCACGCGCTGGGCGAAGGCGCGCGAGAACTGCAGCACCAGGTCGCGCGAAGGCAACTGATCGCCCGCGCCCAGGTTGCTGACCCAGTTGTGCGGCAGGTTGGGGCCGGTCAGCACCAGGTTGCCGGGGGCGAAGTCGCCGATGAAGTCACCCACGAAGAACTTGCCGCTGGAGGCGGTGATGACGTGGACTTCGTATTCGGGATGGAAATGCCATTTGGCCACCGTGTGCGGGTAGTCATGCACCCAGGCCCTGAACGATTCGTCCTGGCGGGTATGGACTAGCTCCAGATCCGGGCTCATGCTTTGTCTCCTTGCTGTGCGGGTCGTCGTCCGGCCACGACGGCGCCAGGGCGCCAGCGGGCAGCGACAGGTTTTCTCCGCTCTTGACATCGAACACATGCAGTTCTTGTTCATCGAAGGCCAGCCGCAGCGCTGCGCCCGCTTGCGGCAGGCGCTGCGCGGGCAGCAGCGCGGTCAGCGTCTCATCGCCGTGGCGACAGGTCAGCAGGGCATCGGCACCCAGGATCTCGACCAGTTCCACGCTGACATCAGAGGTCAGACTTCTATTGTCGTCCTGCTCTCTTGCCAAGCGGACGTAATCGGGACGCACCGCCAACTTTACCGCCAATCCATCGGGCAGGCGTGAAAACCTTTCATCGTGCAGTACCCAGCATTGCGACTGTTGCGACCGTTGCGACTGTTGCGAGGTGCAGCGCACCGCCACTTGCTGACCGTGTCGTTCTACCACGCCGGAGAGGAAGTTCATGGCCGGCGTGCCGATGAAGCCGGCGGCAAACAGGGTGCGCGGATAGCGGTAGAGCTCGGCCGGGCTGCCGGCCTGCACGATGTGGCCGCCCTGCATCAGGACCACGCGGTCGGCCAGGGTCATGGCTTCCAGCTGGTCGTGGGTGACGTAGACGGTGGTGGTGCGCAGGCGCTGGTGCAGGCGTTTGATATCGCCGCGCAACTGGGCACGCAGCTTGGCGTCCAGGTTGGAGAGCGGTTCGTCGAACAGGAACACCGAGGGCGTCTTGATGATGGCCCGGGCAATCGCGGCGCGCTGCTGCTGTCCGCCGGACATGGCGCGCGGCTTGCGTTCCAGCAGCGTCTCCAGGTTCAGCATGGCCGCCACCTCGCGCACCCGCCGGTCGATCTCGGCGGCCGGGCGTTTCAGGCGGCGCAGGCCGAAGGCGATGTTGTCATAGACATTCATGTGCGGATACAGCGCATAGTTCTGGAACACCATGGCCACGTTACGCTCCCGCGCCGGCAGGTCGTTGACCACCTTGCCGCCGATGGAAAGCGTGCCGCCGCTGATCTCTTCGAGCCCGGCGATCATGCGCAGCATGGTCGATTTGCCGCAGCCGGACGGGCCGAGCAAGACGACGAACTGACCGTCATCAATCTTCAGGTCCAGCGGATGCAGCACCGGCGGGCCACCGGCGTAGTGCTTGGACAAGCCCTGGCAGAGGATGTCGGCCATGTTCAGCCTGCCATTTCGATCTGGATCTTCACATCCTGCGGCTGGCCGCTGGCGGCTTCTTCGAAGGCGCGGATGCTTTGCGAGAAGGGGAAGCTGCGCGAGATGAAGGGCTTCACATCGATCATGCCCGAGCTGATCAGGGCCAGTGCTCGCGGGAAGATGTTGGCGTAGCGAAACACCGATTCCAGTCGCACTTCACGGGTCTGCATGGCCACCACGTCCAGGGCCACCGGTGCGGCCGGCATCCCGACCAGCACCGCGCAGCCGCCAGGGCAGATCATCTCCAGCAGGTGGTGGTAGACGCCGGCATGACCGGAGGCCTCGAACACCACATCGGCGCCCCAGCCTTCGGTACGCTGCTGCACCACCTCCACCAGCGAGTGCTGGCTGACATCGACGGTGGTCACCGCCGGATTGCCGGCAAAGTGCGCCAGCTTCTGCGCCACCACATCGGCCAGGATCACGCGCGCCGCACCCCCGGCCAGCGCCGCCAGTGCGGTCATGGCGCCGATGGTGCCGGCACCGATCACCACGGCCGTGTCGCCCGGCTTCATGCGCGCCTTGGTGGCGGCTTGCAGGCCGATGGACAGCGGTTCGACGATGGCGCCTTCGGCGAAGCTGACGTTGTCCGGCAGGCGATAGGTGAAGGCGGCCGGATGCACCACGCTGTCGGTGAGGCAACCGTGGATCGGTGGCGTGGCCCAGAAGCGCACGGAAGGGTCGAGGTTGTACATGCCGCGCAGCGTGGCCGGTGAATCCAGGCGCGGGATGCCGGGTTCCATGCAGACGCGGTCGCCGACCTTGAGATGGTTCACTGCACTCCCGACCTCGATGACCGTGCCCGAGGCTTCGTGGCCCAGCACCATGGGCGCTTCCACCTTGAAGGGGCCAATGCTGCCGTGGGTGTAATAGTGCAGGTCGCTGCCGCAGATGCCCACCGTGTGGATGCGGATGCGCACATCCTGTGGCCCCACTTGTTGCGGCAGGTCGATCTCGCGCAGCGATAGTTGGCGCGTGGCTTCCAGTACGAGGGCTTGCATCGGGTCTCCTGTTGGTCTAGTTGATCTGGTTGGCTTATTTAGGGTTCAGCATGGTATTCAACAGCCGGCTCAACACGCCCACGAAGATCAGGGGCGGCAAGGCCAGCAGCACGGTCGAGGCATTGATGACGCCCCACGGCACTTCCTGCCCCAGCGAGGTAAAGGCCGAGGCCACCACCGGCAGGGTGGCGCTGTTGGAGGAGGTCAGCGCCAGCGCGATCATCAGTTCATTCCACACCAGCACGAAGCTGAAGATGATCCCGCCCAGCAGGGTGCCGGCGCAGTTGGGCAGGGCGATCTTGCAGAACACCGCGTAAGGGCCGTAACCATCCAGCGTGGCCGCTTCCTCAATCTCGCGCGGCATCCGCTGGAACACCGGGATCGAGAGCCAGGTGATGGTGGATAGCGTCGTCAGCAGGTAGGTCACGATCATCGAGAAACGGGTGTCATACAGACCCAGATCAACCCAGATCGCAATCAAGGGAATGGCCACTGCCACCGGTGGCAAGAAGCGCAGCGAGAGCAGGAAGAACTGGATGTCGCGCTTGCCCGGTACATGATAGCGGGCGATCACGTAGGCCGCCGGCACGCCCATGAGCGTGCCCAGCAGCACGGCGCTGCCGACGATGACGGCGCTGTTGGTCAGCCCCACCAAGACTTCCGGGCTGCCGATGACCTGGCGATAGTTTTCCAGTGTCGGCGTGAAGATAAAACGCGGGGTCGGCGTGACGATATCGAGCAGCGTCTTGAGCGAATTGAGCAGTGCCCACAGTAGCGGGAACACCGCCACCAGCACCAGCAACAGGCCCACGCCCCAGACGGCGCCGCGTGCGATCAGTCTTCCCATTGGCTCACCCGTTTCCAGATCAGGGTAAAGATCAGCGTGGTGGCCACCATCATCAGCACCGCCATGGTGGAGGCATACGAGACCTTGCCCGACAGCCCGATGCCTTGCGCATAGGCATACATGTCCAGCGTCTCGGTGGCGACACCGGGACCACCCTTGGTCATCACATAGATCAGGTCGAAGGAGCGCAGCGACTCCACCATCTTGATGAAGACCAGGCTGATGATGGGCGCCTTCAACATCGGCAGGGCGATGTAGGCATACACCTGCCAGGTGCGCGCATAGTCCAGCCGCGCCGCTTCCAGTGGTTCGGGCGGCAGCGTCTCCAGCAGTTTCAGGACGATCACCGCGAAGAACAGGCCCCACTGCCAGATATCGACCGCCGCCACCGCATACAGCGCCAGCACCGGGTCTGACAGGAAGGCCGTGTCATGGATGCCGAGCAGTCCCAGCAGCCAGCCCAGGATGCCGGTCAGCGGCGAATACATGAACTTCCAGATGAAGGCCGCCGACACCCGTGGCAGCAGCACCGGCGTGATCAGCAACACGCACATGGCATGACGCCATTTGCCATGCACCTGCTCGAACAGATAGATGGCAACGAGCACGCCCACCACCAGCGCGCCGAGCACGGTCACCACTTCCCAGATCGCCGAGACTTCGATGGCGTTGAGAAAGCGTCGATCCGACAGCAGTCGCTCGATATTACGCAGCCAGACGTAGTCGCTCTCGGGATAGCGCAGCACCCGGTTCTTCAGCGCCAGGTTGATGGCCGCCACCGTCGGCACCAGGCCCAGCACCAGCATCACCAGCAGCGGCGGGCCCAGGAACAGGTAGGGCAGCGAGGTCTTTCCACGGTTGAACATGCAGGACTCCAGAGGCCGCCGTGGCCCAGGACCACGGCGGTAACAGCATCAAAGAGGCATAAATGAAGTTACTTACTTGCGCACGTGTTCCATGGCCTCGCGGGCATACTGGTTGGCGTCGTTGAGGGCGCCCGGAATATCCTTTTGGGTGCCCGTGAAGATTTCTTCCAACGCCACGCCCAGGTTGTCACCGATGTCCGGCCATTGCGGGCTGGGCCAGATGGTCAGCTTGGAGACTGGCGTGGTGTCCTTCAGGCCAGCCAGAATTTGCGGCTTGACGTTCTTCTGGAAGTAGTCGCTCTGGATGGTGCTGCTGCGGTTGTAGTCGCTGAAGACCTTTTCGCGCAGGCGCGCCTGCTCCTGTTCCTTGCCGGTGGCAAAGGCGATGAACTTGCCAGCGGCCTGGCGCGTGCATTCATCCTTGGCTCCCACCGCCGAGATCGCCAGACCATGGCCATAGGCGGCCGAGGGCAGCGGTGCCGGTGGGCGCGCATAGCCGACCTTGTCGGCCACGCTGGACTTGCTGGCGTCTTCCATCCAGTCGGCAAAGGGCGTGGACTCGATCATGAAGGCCACCTTGCCGGAGCGGAAGGCTTCCAGCGCATTGCTCCAGTCATAGGTCGCCGCACCAGGCGGGGCGTACTTGAACAGCTCGGCATACAGTTGCGTGGCCTTGACGGCCGCCGGCGAATTGAAGCTCGGCTGGTTGTTCTTGTCGGTCCAGCTGCCACCGGCGGCCAGCATGAAGGGCGCCCAGCGCCACACGTTCATGCCCGAGCCGCGCTGGCCGCGCGCCACCCAGCCATACACGCTGGGTGGCGAATGCAGTTTCTTGATGTCGGCCACCAGTTCATCCAGCGTGCGCGGCACCGGCAGGCCGGCTTTTTCCAGCAGGTCGCGACGATAGAAGAGGAAGTCGGAACCACCGATCAACGGCGCGAAGTAGGCCACCTCCTTGTAGCTGGCCACGGCGCGGCGGCCCGGCAGGAAGTCTTCGTAATCGGCATCCTTGGGGTAATACTTCAGCAGCGGCACGATCCAGCCGGCCGAGGCGAACTCGGCCACGTTGGCTTCATCGACGTAATACACCTGGTAGGAACCGGCCTTGGTGGCGGCATCCAGGCGCGACTTGGCGCGGCGGTCGTTCTCGCCGAAGTAGCTGATCTCGATGCGGGTGCCGGTGCGCTTCTGGTAGTCAGGCAGCGATTTTTCCATCACCGTCAGGCCCAGACTCTTCTGCGCCAGCACCTTCAGGACGGGGACATTGCAGGACTGCGCCGATGCCACCAAGGGCAGGGCAGCGCCAAGGACGGCGCACGCGGCGCCCAAGCGGATCTTGTTCACGGTTTGTCTCCTGGTATTTTTATCGTTCAGGGCGGCTGCCTGCGCGGGGGGAATGGCGCGGTAACCGTTTGCCGAGCTAGCGGCAGGAGCAAGAGTACGAGCGCAGGGCGCGCCGCTCCACGCCAAAAGCGGGCAGCGGGCTGATACTTTTTGAGCGGAATTTGTGTGCGCTGCGAGATTTTGTATTGCTGACCTTCAACCAACCTGCGGCGGCAATGCCGGCAGGCAGACCGTAGCCACCAGCCCGCTGCCCTGGGCCGGCGCATCCAGTCGGATCGATCCCTGTGAGGCCTGCACGATCTCGCGCACGATGGCCAGGCCCAGGCCGGAGCCCGGTTGGTCCGGCGCGGCATTGCGGTAGAAGCGCTCGAACACGCGCTCGCGCACCTCGGCGGGGATGCCGGGCCCATTGTCGGTGACGGTGATGATGACCTGGCTGCGCTTGTTCTCCAGCCCCACGGTGACCTTGCCGCCTTGCGGCGTATAGCGCAGGGCATTGTCGATCAGGTTCATCAACAGGCCACCCAACTGGGCTTCGTTGCCGTTGACCAGGGCGCTCTCCAGCGTGGTTTCCAGGCCCAGGTCGATGCCTTTCTTCAAGGCCAGTCCGGCCAGCTCTTCCAGCACAAGCGCCGCCACCGCCACCAAATCCACCGGCGCGCGCGGGAAGGCGCTGCTGTTGGAGGCCTCGGCCTGCGAGAGCAGCAGCAGCTTGTTGGTCAGGTCGGTCATGCTGCGGCTGCCTTCCTGCAAGGCCGCCAGTACCTGCGCCACGCGCGCCGGATCGTCCAGTTGGCGCGCGAACTGGATCTGCGAATCGATCACCGCCAGGGGCGTGCGCAATTGGTGCGCGGCATCGGCCACAAAGCGCTTTTGCACCGTCACCTGGGCATTGAGCCGTTGGATGTACTGGTTGATGGCCTCCACGATGGGCCGCAGCTCCTGCTGCAAGCCGCCGGCGCGCAGCGGCGTGAGCGAATCCGGCTCGCGGGTGGTCAGTTCATCCTTCAAGGCCAGGATCGGGCGCAGTTCCATCGTCATGCCCAGCACCACCAGGCTCATGGCCAGCAGCAGCAAGACCATCTGGCGCCGCAGCGAGGCGTGCCACTGGTCGTCGATCATCTCCTGGCGGCCTTGCATGGTCTGGCCCACCGAGACCGCCACCATGCGTAGCGTGCCTTCATCGAACAGGGCGCGGATATAGCTGACCACGCGCAGCGGCTTGCCGTTGAAGGTGGTGGTGGTATAGACCGGGTAGAGCGCCGCAAAGTCGGGCTCGGCGGGGAAGTCCGGGCGGCCGGCCAAGAGCGTGTCGTCGTCCATGCGCACCTGGTAGTAGACCGCATCCTGGGCCGGCGAGGCGAACAGTTCCAGCGCCGCCGGCGGGATCGAGACCACCGGCGCACCATCGTTCCAGCCGACCTGGCCGGCCATCATGCGCGCCGACGCCAGCAGCGCCCGGTCCTGCACCAGGGTGGCGCTGGCCACGGCATTGTCGTAGGCGTCGCTGGTGGACAGGCCCACGTAGGCCGCCATCGGGATCAGCAGCCACCACAACAGCCGCAGACGCAGGCTGTCAATCATCTTTCTGCTTCAACAGATAGCCCAGCCCGCGCAGGGTCATGATGGCGGCGCTGGAGTGTTCCAGCTTCTTGCGCAGACGCGAGATATAGATTTCGATGGCGTCGGCGCTGGGTTCTTCGGACAGGCTGAAGACGCCCTTCATCAGGGCCATCTTGGACACCGTCTTGCCCTGCTTCAACATCAGCACTTCCAGCACGTCATGCTCGCGCGCCGGCAGTGCCAGGGTCACGCCAGCCACCGCGAACTGGCGCGTATTGCTGTCGTAGACCAGGTCGCCGCAATGGATCTCGGCGGCCTTGTCAGTGCTCTGACGACGCACCAAGACCTTGATGCGGGCCACCAGTTCGCGGATCTCGAAGGGCTTGACCAGGTAGTCGTCGGCGCCGGCGCCCAGGCATTCCACCTTTTCATCGATGGAGCCGCTGGCCGTCAGGATCATCACCGGCACGCCATTGTGGCGCTCGCGCAGGCGGCGCAGCACATTCTTGCCGTGCAGCTTGGGCAGCATCAGGTCCAGCAGCACGACGTCGTAATTCTCATCGCGCAGCACCTGGTCGGCGATCTCGCCATCGGCGGCGATATCGACCGTGAACTTGTGTTCCTTGAGGATCTGCTCCAGCCAGTGGGCGAGCTGGGGATTGTCTTCGATGAGGAGCAATTTCATGCGCTGGTCTCGTGTTTCTTGAGGATCTTTTTTGTTGCGTTGCAAAGCAAAAAGCCGGTTTTTGGAAAGCTGGATGAAGGTTTCGGCTTCTTAGAATAAGCCCGCAAGTCTACAAGAAGTGAAGATGGCTTCAGACCATCTCGCCCAAAAAATTCAGGAGACAATCATAATGCGTGACGATTTTTGCGTCTTGCCCGCCCCCAACCGCCCGTTGCGCCGTGTGCTCATGGCCCTGGGCGCCACCGCCATCACCGTCTGTGCGCTGGGCCTGAGCGCCCCGCAAGCCCGGGCGGCCGACAAGATCATCATCATGGTCGGCGGCATCAACAAGCTCATCTACCTGCCGCCCAAGCTGGCCGAAAGCCTGGGCTACTTCAAGGAAGAAGGCCTGGACGTGGAGCTGCAATCGCAGCCGGCCGGGGTCGATGCCGAGAATGAACTGCTGGCCGGCGCCGTGCAGGCGGTGGTGGGCTACTACGATCACTCCATCGACCTGCAGAGCAAGGGCAAGGAAGTCACTTCCATCACCCAGTTGCTGCTGGTGCCGGGCGGCATGGAAATGGTGCGCGCCGACCTGGCCGATAGCGTGCGCAGCATGGCCGATCTGAAGGGCAAGACGCTGGGCGTGACCGGGCTGGGGTCTTCCTCCAGCTTCATCGCCCAATACCTGGCCAGTCGTGCTGGCCTGAAGGCCGGCGATTATTCGATCCTGCCGGTGGGCGCCGGCAATACCCTGATCGCCGCCATGAAGCAAAAGCGCGTGGACGTGGCCTGGACCACCGAGCCGACCACCTCCATCCTGCTGGCCTCGGGCGCGGCCAAGGTGCTGGTCGACATGAGCAGCGTGGACGGGACCAAGGCCGCGCTGGGCGGGCTCTATCCGGCTTCCAGCCTGTACGTGCATCGGGCCTGGATGAATAGCCACAAGGCCGAGTCGCAAAAGCTGGCGCGCGCCTTCGTCAAGACCCTCAGGTACATCCAGACCCACTCGGCCGAAGACATCGCCGACAAGATGCCCAAGGATTACTACGGTGGCAACAAGGCCATCTATGTGCAAGCGCTCAAGGCGTCGCTGCCGATGTATTCGCCCGATGGCAAGATGCCCGCCGGCGGCCCCGAGCAGGTCTTGAAGGTGATGGCCGGCTTCAATCCCAACATCAAGGGCAAGAACATCGACTTGTCCAAGACCTTTACCAACGAGTTTGTGGACGCGGTAAAGTGAATTCTGCGGTTTATATGAAGGCACCGTAGAATCCACGGGCTTTCGCATCGATTTCCAGGAGTTAACGTGAACAAAAACATCCGTCATGGCTTGCTGTGGCTGGCCGTTGCCGGCACCGTGCTGGCGGCACTGCCGATCCAGGCCTCGGCCGCGGCCAAGATCACCATCATGGTGGGCGGCATCAACAAGATGGTCTACCTGCCGGCCAAGCTGGCCGAGCAACTGGGTTACTTCAAGGAAGAGGGGCTGGACGTGGAGCTGCAATCGCAGCCGGCCGGGGTCGATGCCGAAAACGAATTGCTGGCCGGCGCCGTGCAGGCGGTGGTCGGTTTCTATGACCACGCCATCGACCTGCAGACCAAGGGCAAGGAAATCACCGCCATCACCATCCTGGGCCAGGTGCCGGGCGAGGTCGAGCTGGTTTCCAGCAAGTCGGCGCCGCACTTCCAGAGCATGGCCGATGCCAAGGGCAAGACCTTGGGTGTGACCGGCCTGGGTTCTTCCACCAACTTCCTCACGCAATACCTGGCCGCGCGCCAGGGTATCAGTTCCAAGCAGTTCTCGGTGCTGCCGGTGGGCGCGGACAATACCTTCATCGCCGCCATGAAGCAGGGCCGCATCGATGCCGGCATGACCACCGAACCCACCGCCTCGCAGCTGTTGAAGACGGGTGATGCCAAGGTGCTGGTGGACATGCGTACCGTGGAAGGCACCGTGCAGGCGCTGGGCGGGCTCTATCCGGCCTCCAGCGTCTATGTGCAGCGCAGCTGGCTCAACAGCCACAAGGAAGATGCCCAGAAGCTGGCGCGCGCTTTTGTGAAGACGCTGCGCTTCATCCATACGCATACGGCCGAAGAGATCGCCGACAAGATGCCCAAGGACTACTACGGCAACAACAAGCCGCTGTATATACAGGCGCTGCACAATTCGCTGCCCATGTATTCGCAGGACGGCAAGATGCCCAAGGGCGGGCCGGAAACGGTGCTGGCGGTGCTCTCGGGCTTCAATCCCAACGTCAAGGGCAAGCATGTGGACCTGTCCAAGACTTACACGGATGAATTCGTCAATGCCGTGAAGTAATTCATGAAGTCAATGACGGGCTGGCCGACTGGTCAGTCGTCCTTTTAATTAACTAAATCATTTACGCCATGATGCGCCGCGGCGCGTCAGGGGTGCACTCAACCTCAAGCCAGGAAAGAGTCTTCCGATGAACGCGATCAACCAGCACGCCTTCACTCCCGCCAGTCAGGCTGCCCAGGCCACTCCGGCCATCGAACTGCGCAACGTGAGCTGCCGCTTCATCACTGCCGATGGCCGTGCCACGGTGGCGCTGCGCGACTTTTCCATGAGCGTGGCGCGCGGCGAATTCGTGGCCGTGGTCGGCCCCACCGGTTGCGGAAAATCGACCACGCTCTCGCTCATCACTGGCTTGTTGAAGCCGACCCTGGGCGAGGTGCGGGTGATGGGCCAGGTGGTCGATGGCATCGATCCGCGCATCGGTTTCGTGTTCCAGAACGATGCCGTCTTCCCCTGGCGCAGCGTGCGCGACAACGTCGCTGCCGGGCCCCTGTTCCGTGGCCAGCCCAAGGCGCAGGCACACGCGCTGGCCGATGAATGGATCCGCCGCGTGGGCTTGGACAAGTTCGGCGACCATTATCCGCACCAGCTCTCGGGCGGGATGCGCAAGCGCGTGGCGCTGGCCCAGACCTTCATCAATAGCCCCGAGATCCTGTTGATGGATGAACCCTTCTCGGCGTTGGACATGCAGACCCGCACCCTGATGCAGGATGAACTGCTGCGCCTGTGGTCGGCCCATTCCGGCTCGGTGGTGTTCGTCACCCATGACCTGGAAGAAGCTATCGCCCTGGCTGACAAGGTCTATGTCTTGACCGCCCGCCCGGCCACCTTGAAGAGCGTCTACCCGATCGACCTGCCGCGCCCGCGGGTGATGGAAGAGGTGCGCTACGAACAGCGCTTCATCGATCTCTCGCGCCGCATCTGGGCCGATCTGCGCGAAGAAGTGCATATCGCGTGATGCCTGTCCACATGGAAGCGCACTGACCAACGTCGAACATCATTTTGAAAAAATACAGGGGACTCTCATGACACAAGCTCAAGCCAGCCACAACGCCGCGACGATGGATATCGCCGCCGTCGAAGCCGAGGCCCAGCGCAAGATCCGCGCACGGCGCCACCTGGTCATCGGCCTGCGCATCGCCATCCTGGTGATCGTGCTGGGCGGCTGGGAAGTCTGTGCGCGCATCGGCTGGATCGATCCCTTCTTCTTTTCGCAACCCAGCCTGATCGTGGCGCAGATCTATGACTGGATGGTCGAAGGGACTTCACAGGGGCCGCTGTGGACCCAGGTGCTGGTGACGCTGGAAGAAACGGTATTGGGATTTCTGATCGGCTCGGTGGCCGGCGTCATCGCCGGCATCGTCCTGGGGCGCAACAAGTTGCTCTCGGATGTCTTCAGTCTCTATATCCAAATTGCCAATTCGATTCCGCGGGTGGTGCTGGGCTCCATCTTCGTCATCGCCTTTGGCCTGGGCATGGCCTCCAAGGTGGCGCTGGCGGTGGTGATGGTGTTCTTCGTGGTGTTCGCCAATGCCTTCCAGGGCGTGCGCGAGGCTGACCGCTACATGATCGCCAATGCCCAGATCCTGGGCGCCTCGCGCCGCCAGGTGACCATGGCCGTGGTGATCCCCTCGGCGCTGTCATGGATCCTGGCCAGCCTGCACGTGAGTTTCGGCTTTGCACTGGTGGGCGCGGTGGTAGGCGAATTCCTGGGGTCCAAGCAGGGCATCGGCCTGCTGATCTCGACCGCCCAGGGCGCCTTCAATGCCAGCGGCGTGTTTGCCGCCATGATCGTGCTGGCCGTGGTGGCGCTGGCGGCGGACTGGTTGTTGCACGCGCTGGAGCGACGTCTGTTGAAGTGGCGTCCGCAGGCCTTCTGATGGGCTCGCGTTAATTTAACTAAACGATATAAATCATTTGCAGGGAGGGGCGATCAGGTATCGCTCCATTGCCGCAGCAGGTTGTGATAGCACCCCACCAGCGTGCGCCGGGCCAGGGCGTCGGCCTCGGTCTGGTTCAGGCGCTGGATGGCGTTATCCATCTCGAACAGCAACTGGCGCTGGGCGTCGTCGCGCACCAGGCTTTGCACCCAGAAGAAACATCCCATGCGCACCCCGCGCGTGACCGGGGTCACGGTATGCAGGCTGGTGGCGGGGTAGAGCACCATGTCGCCGGCAGCCAGCTTGACGCTGTGCATTCCATAGGTGTCTTCGATCTGCAGTTCGCCACCGTCGTAGTCGGCCGGATCGGCCAGAAACAGCGTGGCCGAGACATCGGTGCGCAGCTTGCGGCCGTTGTGCGGATGGATGCGCACGCTGCCATCCACATGCGCGCCAAAGTTCATGCCCTGGCCATAGCGGTTGAACATGGGCGGATAGATGAGATTGGGCAGGGCCGCGCTAATGAAGCGCGGATGCCGCTCCAGCGCGCTGACGATGATGTGCTGGCAGCGCTGGGCCAGTTCCGAGCGTTCATCGATCTGCTGGTTGAACTTGACCGGCGCCCCCTGATAGCCGGCCGTCACGCGCCCATCCACCCAGGCCTCGCCGGCCTCATTGAGCAGCTTGCGTACCGCTTGCAAGGCTTGCGGGTCGAGTAGTTGAGGGATGGTGATGAGCATGGGCGCGTTTCCTTCTTGCAGGTTTTGCTTACATACGATAGGTCAGCGACAGCATCGCGGTGCGGCCCGAACCGGGAACCGAACGACCGCCATCGGACTGGATCAGGGCATCGTAATACATCTTGTTGGTCAGGTTGTACAGGTTCAGGCGGATGTCGTAGGCCTTGGTGGTGTAGGCCAGCATGGCGTCGTAACGGGTGTAGCCGCCCACCTGCACGGTGTTGGTGGCGTTGGCATAGCGCTGCGACATGTAGTTGGCGCCGCCGCCGACCTGCCAGTGCGGCGCCAGGTCGTAGGTGCTCCAGAGCGTGAAGGTGTGCTTGGGGGTATTGATGGGTACCTTGCCCACCGAGGTGTCGGCCACGGCGCCGCCCACCACCTTGGCATCCAGGTAGGTGTAGTTGGCGGCCACCTGCCAGTGGCGGGTGATGCGACCCGTCGCGCCGGCGCGCGCACCGTTGACGCGCACCGTACCGGCCAGCGCGTAGACGCCGGTGCCGACCTGGCTGCGGGCGTTTTCCTTGGTGATCTGGAAGGCGGCGGCCGTCAATGCCACGCCTTCAGCCACGTCCCACTTGCCGCCCAGTTCATAGGACCGGTTCTTTTCCGGGTCCAGGTTCTGCTGGCCCGCGGTGCCGGTCAACTGTTCCAGCGAGGGATTGAAGGAGGTGCCATACGACAGGTAGTAGGACTGCGCCGCGCTGGGTTCCCAGATCGCGCCCGAGCGCACGCTCAGGAAATTGACGGTCTGGTTGGCTGCGGCCAGGGCGGTGGAAGAACTGTTGTTGGTGGAATTGATGGAGTTGCTGATGCTGGCGATGTAGCGGTCATAGCGCAGGCCGCCGACCAGCTTGAATTGCGGTACCAGTTCGATGGTGTCGCCCACGTAGGCGGCAATGGTATTGGCGCTGCCACCGGCATGGTTGCCGACGGTGTCGGCGGTGCTGGCGCCGGCGGCACTGTAGACCGGATTGGCCAGGTTCACGCAATCCAGATAGCCGCTGGTGGAGCCGGCCGTGTTCAGCGAGCGGCCATTGCAACTGCCGTTGCGGTAGTAGCTCTGGTTGTCGTAGCCATCATGGCCCACTTCCACCCCGACCAGGGCGTCGTGCTTGATGCTGCCGGTGGTGAACTTGGCCGCCAGTTCGGTCTGGTTGAAGATGGAGTAGTCGTGGATGCTGCGATCATGGCTCTGGGCGCGCACGAAGAGACTGGACAAGGGCAGGCTGCTGCTGGCATTGGACAGCGGGGTGAAACCGTTAGAGGTGATCGTGCCGATGGTGTTGGGCGCGGTTTCTACGGCGTCGGTGTGGACGTAGTTGAATTGGGTCTGGCTGCGCAGGGTGACGTCCGGGGCGATCTTGTGCTTGATGCCGGCGTTCAATGAGGCCACATCCTGGATCGTGCGGTCACTGTTCAAGCCATAGGCGGTATCGCGGCCGACATTGGCGGGATGGCCGTTGAGTGGCGGCACGCCATAGTCGGGCTGGTCCTGGTTGTGCTGCAGCAGGGCCGAGAGGGTAATTTCGGTGGGGGTGCCGATACCCCAGACGTAGGACCCCGCCAGGCCGAAGTCTTGCACGTCGCTCTGGTTGCGGGTGCTGGCCGGGCCGTTCTGGGCCATGGCTTCGACGCGCACGGCCGAGGTATCCGACAGTGGATGGTTGACGTCAGCGGTGGTACGCACCAGGCCATTGGTGGTGACCGAGCCCGAGACTTCGGTGGCGGCCTTCAGGTTGGCCTTCTTGCTGACCTGGTTGATGATGCCGCCGGTGGAGCCACGACCAAACAGCATCGAGGACGGGCCCATCAATACTTCGACTTCGTCGATGGCGAAGGTGTCGCGGTAGTACTGGCCACGGTCGCGGAAGCCATCCAGGTAGATGTCGGTGCGCGCCGAGAAACCGTTGAGGTTGATGTTGTTGCCGATCTGGCCGCCTTCGGCGCCGCCCAGGGTGATGCCGGAAACGTTGCGCAGCGCATCGGCCAGGGAGCTCACGCCCTGCGACTGCATCTGCGCCTTGTTGACCACCGTCACCGATTGCGGTACGTCATGCAGGTCGGCCGGTAGCTTGGTGATGGCCGTGCCGGTACTGGCGAAGTCATCACGGCGGCCTTCCACCGTGACCGGGGCCAATTGCGGGCTGGCGGCAGCAGCGCTGCTGGGGGAGGAAACCTGCTGCGCATACAAGGGCAGGGGGGCGGCAAAGCTGGCCACCAGTGCGGCGGCGATCGGCGTGAGACGATTCATGTTTTTCTTGGCGATGTGGATGGAGTAGGAAACGCGAGGCCGATCCCGCTTGCGCAGGATCGGCCCCAATGGCTGGCTACTCCGTCCTTCGACAAGAAGGCCGTTTGGCTGGCTGACAACCAGTTTTTTAGTAGATGCGCGAATGATAAGGATTCGCATTCGCACAGTTGCCAAGATTAAGGCTTGAGTCTGACAAAAAGCTGTCGACAGGCTGACGTAGAACTGAGTGTGACAAAAAAGTAACACTCTGCGCACCTCCTTCCCGGCTTGGGGTAATGCCCGATTTGCAGCATCGTCCGGGCTGCAATACGATGCTGCGGTCACGCAGATGTTTTGCGCTGTTTTTTCTACCGAAGTCCCCTATGAATGTTTTGCTGGTCGAAGACGACCCGGTGCTCACCGACGGCCTGTCGCGCGTGCTCAATTCGCATGGTTTCACCGTGCATACCGTCAACAACGGCAACGATGCGCTGTCGCAGCGTTTCAACGCGGCCGTGCTGGTGCTCGATATCGGCTTGCCCGGTATCGATGGTTTCGAGGTCCTGCGGCGGATGCGTGCGGCCGGCAACAATACCCCGGTGCTGCTGCTGACGGCCCGTGACACCATCCCCGACCGCGTGCACGGTCTGGAGCTGGGCGCCGACGATTACCTGGTCAAGCCCTTCGCCACGCCTGAGCTGGTGGCGCGCATCAAGGCCTTGATCCGCCGCAGCGCGCCGCAGCCGGCGCAACTGTCGGTGGGGGGCCTGTCGCTGGACAACGCCACCAAACGCGCCGAGATCGATGGCCGCAAGATCGAGCTGTCGCTGCGCGAGTGGACGGTGCTGGAATACCTGATGCAACACGCCTCGCGCGTGGTCTCCAAGCAGCAGATCATCGATGCCGTGCTGCCCTGGGGCGAAGACTTCACCATCAATGCGGTGGAAGTCTATGTCTCGCGCATCCGCTTGAAGATTGCCGATTCGGGCGTAGTGATCCGCACCATCCGCGGCTTCGGCTACATGCTCGAAAAGAGCGAAAACTGAGCGTGGGCCGCGCGGCATGTCGGTAAGCGATCAGGTAGCACCAACGGCTGCGGCGGCGGCCAGCATCTCGTCAGCCCGCGCCAGCATCCGGCGCGACCTGCTCAAATGGCTCATCGCGCCGCTGCTGCTGTTGAACCTGGTGGGCGCCGGCCTGACCTATTGGTTGGCCTGGCTGCCGGCCCAGCACGCCTTCGATCAGAACCTGATGGATTCCACCTGGGGCCTGTATGCCCAGGTGCGGCACCGGCAGGAACGCACCAGCGCCGAACTGACCCAGCAGGCCGAGCAGATCCTGCGCAGCAACCATTCCGACACCACGTTCTTCGCCGTGCGCAATACCCAGGGCGAGATCCTGGTGGGCGACAAGGGATTCCCGCAGTTGCCCGAGAGCGAGACCTACGACCGTCCCTTCAACTATGACGGCGAGATGCGCGGCGAGCCGGTGCGTATCTCGGCCATCCAGGTGCGGGTCAAGAACGGCGTCATTTCGGTGGCGGTGGCCGAAACCATCCGCAAGCGCGACCGCGCCCACTACACCATCCTGCTGTCCTTCCTGCTGCTGGACGGGGCGCTGACCTTCGGTTCGCTGTCGGTGGTGATGATCGCCGTGCGGCGCGGCCTGCGGCCCTTGAAGAGCCTGCAGCGCAACCTGGAACAGCGCGACCACGGCAAGCTGGGGGCCATCGATGGCATCGGTGCGCCGGTGGAGTTGCAACCGCTGATCGTGGCCATGAACGAACTGATGGCGCGCATCAACAAGGGTGAACAGGCCCAGCAGAATTTCATGGCCGACGTGGCGCACCAGTTGCGTACTCCGCTCACCGGTTTGAAGCTGCAACTGGAGCTGCTGCACGACAAGCACCATGACCAGCCCGACACGGCCCGTTCGTTGGCGATGATGAATTCCTCGGTGGAACGCATGATCCGCCAGAGCCGCCAATTGCTGGCCCTGGCGCGCTCCGAGCCGGGCCTGTTCGAAAGCCGCAAGCTCGAAGAACTGTCGCTGGACAAGCTGGTGGAAGAGTCAGTGCAGCACTTCATCGAAGAGGCCGACAAGAAGCAGATCGACCTGGGTTTCGACCTGCAGCCGGCGCGCCTGCGCGGTGACCGCTTCCTCTTGAGCGACCTGATCGATAACCTGATCGACAATGCCGTGCGCTATTCGCCGCAGCAGGGTACGGTCACGGTGCGCTGCCTGGAACAGGATGGCGCCACGGTGCTGTCGGTGGAAGACTCCGGCCCCGGCATTGCGCCGGAACACCGCGAGTTGATCTTCGACCGCTATTACCGCGCCAACGACAAGATCGCCGGCAGCGGCCTGGGCCTGGCCATCGTGCGCGAGATCGCCCATGACCATGGCGGTGTCATCAGCGTCGATTGCAAGGAGCAGGGGCAGGGCACCATCTTCACGGTGCGCTTTCCGCTGGCGGACTGAACTCTGAGCTCTGATGTCTGACTACTGAGTTCAGTGCTCTGACAAGCGCGCTTTTTCTGTCGAACCTCGTGCATGACCTTGTGTCAAATGGCTTCATCGTGACCGATATAGGAGGCAGCATGACAGACAAGGTTCTGCAAAGTGGCACCCACATCGCCCGCTATGACGCGGTGGAAAAAACCGATCAAGGCTTTGAGGCGCAGGTCTTCGTGCGGCTGGCGCGCGAGCCCGAGATTGCCGAGACCTATATCCCGGTGGGCATCTTCCCGACCGAAGAAGAGGCGCTGGCCAGTGCCCGCGAGCGCGCCAAGCGCGCACTCAAGGAGCACGAGTTCTAGGCGGGCAAGAGCGGGCGAGAGCGGGAACACAGGCTGGACTGGCAGGCTTGAGCCGGGCGTGCTACTGTCCAGCTCTTGCGTGCCGCTGGGCCGCTTGCATCAAGTCTGATCTCAACAAAAACAATGTCCGTCGCCCGCCATATCGTCCAGGTCCACCCGCGTTTGCTCATCGGCATCGCCCTCGGCATCGTCGCCGCCATGTTCTTGCCCGCCAGCACCTGGATAGGCCGCAGCCTGATCGGCTGGAATGCTGGCGTCTGGTTCTATCTGTTGAGTCTGTGGCTGATGATGTTTAAGGCCGATGCCAAGGCCGTCAAGCGCCTGGCCGAGACCGAGGATGAAAGCGCCCACGTGGTGCTGGTGATGGTCTGCGTGGCGGCAGTGGCCAGCTTGCTTGCGATCCTGCTGGAGCTAGGCGGCAGCAGCCATCATGATGAGCGCGGCCGTCTGCTGCGCTATGCCTTCACGGCCTCTACCGTGTTCGGCTCCTGGGCTCTGATCGGCACCATTTTCACGCTGCATTATGCGCGCCTGTTCTATGCCGACGATGATGATGCGGCGGCCCTGCCGTTGCGTTTTCCCGAAGGCATCCGCAACCCGAACTACTGGGATTTCCTCTACTTCGCCTTCACCATCAGCGTGGCCGTGCAGACCTCCGACGTGGCCGTGGCTTCGCGGGCGCTACGCAAGTCGGTGCTGGCGCACTCGCTGATCTGCTTCGTCTTCAACGCCGCCATCATCGGCCTGTCCATCAATATCGCCGCCGGCCTGGCCGGCAACTGAAGCAGCCGCGCGCGCCAGATGCGGGCGCTGCGGAACCGAAATGACAACATCCGGTCCTAGGGCCTGTTGTTGCACTGCTGGTGTCGCGTCAGCGGCCGGCGCCAGGCGCTCAGCGCAAACCGGAAGCCGACGGTATCATGTGCGGCTTTCCCGGCAGTCATATCCAGGGGAGGGGGCAGAGCACGACAGACCCCCGCAGCTCGACCAACGATTCCAACAATGGAGCGCACCGTGCGGGTTTATTCCAGCCAAGCTGAAGAACGTATTGCCATCCTGAAACGCCAGGGCAAGGGCGTCTTTTCCGGCCTGCCCCTGCCACCGGGGCCGCTGATCGGCTTTGCCGTGGCCATCCTGGCAGTGTTGCTCATTGCCCTGTTTACCTACGAAGCCTCGGTCAGCCGTGGTGAGGCGGCCAGTGCGGTGTCCCACACCATGAAGGTGCGCGAGCAGTTGCAGGCCGTGGTATCGACCCTGAAGGATGCCGAGACCAGCCAGCGCGGCTTCCTGCTGACCGGCACCGAATCCTACCTGAGCCCTTACAACCAGGCCCGCGCGGCCCTGCCGGGCGAGATCGCCAAGCTGCGCGAACTGCTCGCCGACAATCCCGATCAGTTGCAGCGGCTCGCGCAGGTGGAACGCGTGGTGGGCGACAAGCTGGACGAGCTGGGCGAGACCATCAGCCGCCGCCGCAATGGCGACACGGTCGGCGCGCTGGCAGTGGTGCAATCGGATCGCGGCAAGATGTTCATGGACCGCGTGCGGGTGCTGACCCGCGACATGGAAGAACAGGAGCGCGACCTGCTGGCATCGCGTCAGTCCGACTGGCGTGGGGCAGTGGCCTTTTCCAGCGCCGTGGCCTGGGGCGGATCGGGCTTGCTGCTGGTGTTGATTGCGGCGGCGGCCGTGACCACCTCGCGCGACTATCGCGCCCGTGAAAAACAGGCCTGGATCCGCGCCGGCCAGATGGGCTTGGCCGAGCGTCTGCAGGGCGAGCAGCGTCTTTCCACCCTGGGCGAAAATACCCTGGACTTCCTCACCGGCTACCTCAATGCTCAGGTCGGTGCCATCTACCTGCGCAATGAGCGCGGCGAGTTCCAGCGCTTTGCCGGCTATGCGCTGGAGCAGGTCGATGAGCCATCCCATGCTGCGCAAGCGCTGCACCTGCGCGATGGTCAGGGCTTGCTGGGACAGGCGGCCAAGCTCAACCGTCCGATGCATGTCAAGGAGGTACCGGCGCATTACCTCGACATTTCTTCGGCGCTCGGCCAGCACGCCCCACGCGAACTGCTGATCGTGCCGGCCGCCATCGACGGTACGGTGCAGGCGGTCTTCGAGCTGGGCTTTCTGCGCCAGGTGCGCGCCGAGGAAGAGGAGTTGCTGGCACGCCTGGCAGACCAGATCGCCATTGCCGTGCGCTCCTCCAAGGACCGCACCCGCCTGGAAGAACTGCTGGAAGAAACCCAGCGCCAGTCCGAGGAATTACAGGCCCAGCAGGAAGAGCTGCGGGTCAACAATGAAGAGCTGGAAGAGCAGGGTCAGGCCCTGAAGGCTTCGCAACTGCGCCTGGAAACCCAGCAGGCCGAGCTGGAAGAAACCAATGCGCAACTGGAAGAACAGACCCAGTTGCTGGAGCTGCAGAAGGAAGACCTGGCCAAGACCCAGGTGGTGCTGGTGGAAAAGGCCACGGAGCTGGAGCGGGCCAACCAGTACAAGAGTGAATTCCTGGCCAACATGAGCCATGAATTGCGTACGCCGCTGAACTCCACCCTGATCCTGGCCAAACTGCTGGCCGACAACAAGCAGGGCAATCTGTCCGACGAACAGGTACGCTTCGCCCAGACCATTTCTTCGGCTGGCAACGACCTGCTGGCCCTGATCAATGACATCCTGGACCTGTCCAAGATGGAGGCCGGCAAGCTCGATATCGTCAGCGAATCCTTCGTGGTGAGCAAGCTGGCCGAGGAACTCAAGGCCAGCTTCGTCGTGATGGCCCAACAGAAGAGCCTGGGCTTCAAGGTCGAGGTCGAGCCGGGCGTACCGTTGCGCATGGAAACGGACATGCAGCGCCTGGGCCAGATCCTCAAGAACCTGCTCTCCAACGCCATCAAGTTCACCGAAAAGGGCGAGGTCAGCCTGCGCATCTCGCTGGACGCGGGCGGGCGCATCGTCTTTGCCGTGCGCGACACCGGCATCGGTATCGGCGCCGAGCAGCATCAGTTCATCTTCGAAGCCTTCCGCCAGGCCGATGGCAGCACTCACCGCAAGTACGGCGGCACCGGCCTGGGCCTGTCGATCTCGCGCGACCTGGCGCACCTGCTGGGGGGCGATATCGAGGTGCAAAGCCGCCTCGGCGAAGGCAGCATCTTCACGCTCTCGCTGCCCCAGGTCTATCGCCCCGAGCAAGCCGTCATGCGCACCGCGTTGCCGGTCCCGGCGGCTGCTGCGGCGACCTTGCAGGCGGCTCAGGTGGCCACCGCACCGGACGTGCGCATCCCCGGTCCGCAAGTGATGCCGACGCCCCAGAAACGCCTGCAGGACATCGCCATCGACGACGACCGCGATCGTATCGAAGCGGCTTCGCGCCTGATCCTGGTGATCGAGGACGATGCTGCCTTTGCCATGATCCTGCGCGACCTGGCCCATGAGATGGGCTTCCAGTGCGTGGTCACCCATTCGGCCAACGAGGGTGTGGCGGCCGCCGAGATGTATCGCCCCAGCGCCATCCTGATGGACATGAACCTGCCCGATTTCTCGGGCCTGGGCGTGCTGGACCAGATCAAGCGCAATCCGCGCACGCGCCACATCCCGGTGCACGTGGTGTCGGTGGCCGATTATTCGCAGGAGGCGCTGGAGCGTGGTGCCATCGGCTACGCCTTGAAACCGGTGCAGCGCGAAGAACTGGTGGGCGCCATCCGCAAGCTGGAAGCCAAGTTCCTGCAAGGTCTGCGGCACGTGCTGGTGGTCGAGGACGATGCGCGCCAGCTCGACAGCATCCGCCAGTTGCTGGCCGGCGAAAACATCAACCTGGTCGGTGTGCGCACCGCCGCCGATGCCCTGGCGCGCCTGCGCGAGACCACCTTCGACTGTATGGTGATGGACCTGAACCTGCCCGATCTGTCCGGCTACCAGTTGCTGGAAAAGATGGCCGAGCAGGAACACGTGGCCTTCCCGCCGGTGATCGTCTATACCGGTCGTTCGCTATCGGCTGAGGAAGAGCAGAACCTGCGCCGCTTCTCGCGCTCCATCATCATCAAGGATGCGCGTTCACCCGAACGCCTGCTCGATGAAGTCACGCTGTTCCTGCACCAGATCGAGACCACGCTGCCGCCGGAGAGCCAGCGCCTGCTCAAGGTGGCGCGCGACCGCGAAACGGTCTTCGAAGGCCGCCGCATCCTGGTGGTGGAAGACGATGTGCGCAACATCTTTGCACTCTCTTCGGTGCTGGAACCCAAGGGCATGAAGGTCGATATCGCCCGCAATGGCCGCGAGGCGCTGCAGGCGCTGCAACGCAGTCAGGAGCAGCCGGGCGCGCCCATCGACCTGGTGCTGATGGATATCATGATGCCGGAAATGGATGGCCTGACTGCCATGCGCGAGATTCGCAAGCAAGCCATCTGGAAGCGGCTACCCATCATCGCCTTGACCGCCAAGGCCATGAAGGATGACCAGGAAAAATGCCTGGCCGCCGGGGCGAACGATTACATCGCCAAGCCCCTGGATGTGGAAAAACTGTTGTCGCTGGTACGCGTATGGATGCCCAAATAAACCAGGCCCTGGCCAACCGGCATTTCGATATCGAAATGCAGTTGCTGCTGGACGCCATCTACCTCAAGTACCACTGCGATTTCCGCGGCTATGCCGGGGCATCCTTGAAGCGCCGCCTGGCCACCGCCATGATCCGCTTCGACTGCGCGACCCTGTCGCAACTGCAGGACAGGGTCTTGCATGATGCGGCGGTGTTTCCGGCCTTGATGGATTACCTCACCGTACAGGTCAGCGAGATGTTCCGCGATCCCAGCTACTTCCTGGCCTTGCGCGAGAAGGTGGTGCCGCTGCTGCGCACCTATCCATCGCTCAAGATCTGGGTAGCCGGCTGCAGCAGTGGCGAGGAAGTCTATTCGCTGGCGATCCTGCTGCGCGAGGAAGGCTTGCTCGAACGCAGCATCATCTATGCCACCGACATCAACCAGGCCGCGCTCAAGAAGGCCGAAGCCGGGGTCTACGAGCTGGACCGTATCGCCGGCTTCACCAGCAATCACCAGAAAGCTGGCGCAAGGACTTCGCTTTCGGATTACTATACGGCGGCTTATGGCGCGGTGATGTTTGACAAATCCTTGCGCAAGAACGTGGTCTTTTCCGACCACAGCCTGGCCACCGACAGCGTCTTTGCCGAGATGCACCTGGTCTCTTGCCGCAATGTGCTGATCTATTTCAACCGCCATCTGCAGGAACGCGCGCTGGGCCTGTTCCGTGAATCGCTGGTGCGCAAGGGCTTCCTGGGCCTGGGCTCCAAGGAGTCGCTGCGGTTTTCTTCGCATGGCCCGGCCTTTGATGAAGTGGTGCGCGAAGATCGCATCTTCCAGAAGAAGGGGGAGTTGTGAATCCCCGGCCGGCCCAGAGTGAGCTCAGTGGTTTCAATGACCTCGCTGGCCGCAGCATCGAGGCGATCGTCATCGGCGCCTCGGCCGGGGGCGTGGAAGCGCTCTCGGAAATCCTGCCGGCCTTGCGCCGCGGGGCGGCTGTGGCGACCATGGTGGTGCTGCACATCCCGCGTGAGCGGCCCAGCCTGCTGGCATCGATCTTTGCCGATCGTTGCGCCCAACCGGTGGTGGAAGCGCAGGACAAGGAGCCGGCCCAGGCCGGCGTGATCTATTTTGCGCCACCGGATTATCATCTGCTGGTCGATCGCGGCGAAGAAGGGCCCTTGCTGGCCATGTCCAATGACGAACTGGTCAACTTCTCGCGCCCGGCCATCGACGTGCTGTTCGAATCGGCGGCGGATGTCTATGGCCCGCAGCTGCTGGGCATCGTGCTCACCGGTGGCAACCACGATGGCGCAGCCGGCTTGCAGGCCATTGCCCGCGCCGGCGGCGTGACCGTGGTGCAAAGTCCGCAGCAGGCCCAGGTGCCTTACATGCCGGCGCAGGCACTGGCGCTGGGAAACATCGATTATGTGCTCACGCTCCCGCAGATCGCTGATCTGCTGCGCACCCTGGGCGTAACCGGGAATGACCAGGAAAAGGAACGCAGGTGATAGAAAAACATAAAGACCGAGACCTGCCGCGGGTGAAATTCCTGTTGGTCGATGATCTCGACGAAAACTTGTTGGCCCTCTCGGCGCTGCTGCAACGGGACGATGTCGAACTGCTGCTGGCCCGCTCGGGCCTGGAGGCGCTGGAGCTGCTGTTGCAGCACGAAGTGGCGCTGGCCTTCATCGACGTGCAGATGCCGGACATGGATGGCTTCGAGCTGGCCGAACTGATCCGCGGCAGCGAGCGCACCCGCAACGTGCCGCTGATCTTCGTCACCGCCGGTGTGCGCGATGAACGGCGCCTGTTCAAGGGCTATGAAAGCGGGGCCGTGGATTTTCTCTACAAGCCCATCGAGCCGCACATCCTGCGCAACAAGGCCGAGGTGTTCTTCCAGTTGTATCGTCAGAAGCAATTGCTGGCGCTGGAATTGCGCGAGCGCACCGAGACCCTGCGCATGAATGAAATGTTCGTGGCCATCCTCGGTCACGACTTGCGCAATCCCTTGAGCGCGGTGGTGATGGCCGCCACCCTGCTGCAGCGGACCTACAAGGAAGAGGTGGCGCAGAAGGCTTCGCAGCAGATCCTCAATGGCGGCAAGCGCATGGCCAAGCTGATCGAGAACATGCTGGATCTGGCCCGCGCCCGCCTGGCCGGCGGCATCCCGCTGGCGCGCGCCAGTGCCTGCCTGGGCGAGATCACGGAACGGGTAGTGCAGGAATACCAGGCCACCTATCCGGGCAGCGTGATCGAGCGCCGCATCGAGGGTGACGATAACGGTTTCTGGGATGGCGACCGCCTGGCCCAGGTCGCCGCCAATCTGCTGGGCAATGCCTTGCAGCACGGTGTGGCCGGCAGCCCGATCTGCATCGGCCTCGATGGCCGCAGCGAACATGAGGTGGTGCTGACCATCGCCAATCGCGGCGTGATCCCGGCCGAATTGCTGCCGGTGATTTTCGATCCTTTCCGCGGTGGCGGACGTGAAATCGGACGCAAGGAAGGGCTGGGATTGGGCTTGTTCATTGCGCAGCAGATCGTCAAGGCGCATGGGGGAAGCATTACCATGACCTCTGATGACCAGGTGCAGACGATGGTGACGGTGAGGTTGCCGCGGCGATAGGGGGGCGACCAGCGTAGCGTCGCTGATCGCGCAAGGCGCAAGATCTATTGGTGGGCGGACACGTGGTCCTGCTGGCGTAGCCGCGCCAGATTCATTCCTGCAGCGACCAGGATCGCGGAAACGACCCAGCACCAGAACGCCGGGTACTGGCTGAACTCCTTGGAGAACAGGGGGGCAAACAAGGTGTCCAATGCCGCCAGCGTAAAGAAGACCGAGCAGCGAGGATGGCTGATCAGGCGCCCCTTCCAGGCGATAAAGGCGGAGGCGATCAGGCCGGTGTTGACCAGTGCGTAAGTGCTCATCCAGATCAGTTGCGGGTCCAGGCGATCAAGGATGGACGTCAGAAAGACGAACGAAACGAGCAGGGCCACGTAGCCCCGATCATTGTTCTGCACAGGCAGGGCCAGCGAGATCATGAACAGCATCCATCCAGCCACGATCAGATAGCGTGCCTTGTTCAGATGAGGCATGGCGGCAGGGTTGTCGGGGGAGACGCTGAGGGTGGACATCTGTGGCTCCAGATCGAAGAGAGGGAAGTACTTCCGTGCTTGACTTTCGAAAGACCGATGGCAAACCGAAAGGTTCGCCATCTGCAGGCTTCTGGTTCGTTTGCATTTCTTCCGTCGGATCAGGGCGGATCAAGGAAAATTCCGTTCAGGTAAAAAGCTCCTTAGTTAAAAATGCCTGCTCCGTGGGGCAGGCATTTTTATTTCAAAATTGACTCAGCAGCTCACTGCCACCCATACCGCTTGGCATACCACCCCTTCATCCCCTGAATCAGCACCGCATACGCCACCAGGATCCCCACCAGCCACGGGAAGTAGGACAGCGGCAGCGCCTCCAGCTTGAAGTAATGCGCCAGCGGTGTCATCGGGATCGCAATGCCGATGGCCATGATGGCCAGCGTCATTCCCATCAGTGGCCACGAGGCACGGCTCTGGAAGAAGGGGATGCGGCGCGTGCGGATCATGTGCACGATCAGCGTCTGCGACAGCAGGCCTTCGATGAACCAGCCGGACTGGAACAGGGTTTGATGTTCCGGCGAGCTGGCGCCGAAGATGAACCACATCAGCGCAAAGGTGCTGATGTCGAAGATCGAGCTGATCGGGCCGAAGAAGACCATGAAGCGGCCGATGTCACCGGCATCCCAGCGCTGCGGCTTTTCCAGGAATTCCTTATCGACGTTGTCGAACGGGATCGAGATCTGCGAGACGTCATACAGCAGATTCTGCACCAGCAGATGCAAGGGCAGCATCGGCAGGAAAGGCAGGAAGGCACTGGCGATCAGGACCGAGAAGACATTGCCGAAGTTGGAGCTGGCGGTCATCTTGATGTACTTGAGCATGTTGGCGAAGGTCTTGCGGCCTTCCAGTACACCGGCTTCCAATACCATCAGGCTCTTTTCCAGCAGGATCAGGTCGGCTGCTTCCTTGGCGATATCCACCGCCGTATCCACCGAGATACCGATATCAGCCGCACGCAGGGCCGGGGCGTCGTTGATGCCGTCGCCCATGAAGCCGACCACGTGGCCACGGTCATGCAGCACGCGCACGATGCGTTCCTTGTGGGCTGGCGAGAGCTTGGCGAAGACCGTCACGGTTTCTACCGCCTGCGATAGTTCGGCATCGCTCATCTTTTCGACGTAGGAACCCAGCAACATGCCCTTGACCTCCAGTCCGACCTCGCGGCAGATCTTGGCGGTGACCAGTTCGTTGTCGCCGGTCAGGATCTTGACCTTCACGCCGTGCGCACGCAGCGCGGCCAGGGCCGGGGCGGTTGATTCCTTGGGCGGATCGAGGAAGGCGATGTAGCCGATCAGTACCAGGTCCGATTCATCGGCCAGGCTATAGACTTCCTTGGTCGGCGGCAGCTCCTTGGCGGCCACACCGACCACGCGCAGACCTTCGGCATTGAGGCCGCCGGTGGTGGCGCGGATCTCTTCCAGCAGGGCCGGTGTCAGCGGCACCACTTGGCCATTGACGCGAGCGCGCGAGCAGACCGAGACGATTTCCTCGACGGCGCCCTTGCAGATCAGTTCGTGGTGATCTTCGCGTTCGGAGACCACCACCGACATGCGGCGGCGCTGGAAGTCGAAAGGAATTTCATCGACCTTGCGATAGGCCGAGGCGATGGACATTTCACGTTGCAGTTCGGCGTGCTCCAGCACGGCCACGTCCAGCAGGTTTTTCAGGCCGGTCTGGTAATAACTGTTCAGATAGGCGTATTGCAGCACTTCATCGTCGGGTTCGCCGTGGATGTCGGTATGACGTTCCAGGAAGATCTTGTCTTGCGTGAGGGTGCCGGTCTTGTCGGTGCACAGTACGTCCATGGCGCCGAAGTTCTGGATCGCGTCCAGGCGCTTGACGATCACCTTCTTGCGCGACAAGGCCACCGCACCCTTGGCCAGGGTCGAGGTGACGATCATGGGCAGCATTTCCGGGGTCAGGCCCACGGCCACCGAGAGGCCGAACAGGAAGGCCTCGACCCAGTCACCCTTGGTGAAGCCGTTGATGAAGAACACCACCGGGGTCATCACCAGCATGAAGCGGATCAGCAGCCAGCTCACCTTGTTCACGCCGGCCTGGAACGCAGTCGGGGTGCGGTCGGTGGCGGTGACGCGCTCGGCCAGGGCGCCGAAGTAGGTGCGCTTGCCGGTGGTCAGTACCACGCCGGTGGCCGAGCCGCTGACCACGTTGGTGCCCATGAAGCACAGGTTGTCCAGCTCCAGGGGGCTGCTGGTGTTGAGGTTGCTGGCGGTGACGAATTTTTCCACCGGCAGTGATTCGCCAGTCATGGCGGCTTGGCTCACGAACAAGTCCTTGGCGGCCAACAGGCGCAGGTCGGCGGGGATCATGTCGCCGGCCGAGAGCAGCACGACGTCGCCCGGCACCAGCTTGCGGATCGGCACTTCGACGCGGCGCGCGCCCTTGGGGTGCAGGGTGACGTCGAAGTAGCGCTGGGCTTCGGCGGCGATCTCTTCGACCTGGTCGTGGCGCATCACGGTAGCGGTGTTGCTGACCATGGCCTTGAGCTTGTCGGCGGCAGTGTTGGAGCGGGCTTCCTGGACGAAGCGCAGCAGCGTGGAGACCACCACCATGGTACCGATCACGGTGGCGGCCTTCATGTCGTCGGTGTAGAAGGAGACGGTGGCCAGCAGGGTCAGCAGCAGATTGAAGGGGTTCTTGTAGCAGTGCCACAGGTGGACGTACCAGGTCAGCGGCTTTTCATGCTCGACTTCGTTGGGGCCGCTGTGTTCGCGGATGGCGTCGGCTTCGGCTTCGGTCAGGCCGTCCAGGCGGGTGTGCAGGCGTTGCAGCAGGTCCTGGGCTTGGCTGCGGGAGGCCTGGCTCAATTGCTCGGCCAGGGTGGGCGGGACTTCGCGGGTCACCGGGGCGCTGCGGAACATGTCCATGCCCAGGCGGCGGAAGTGTCGATCCATACCGCGGGCGCGGATGAAGCTGACAAAGGTTTCTTTCAGCAGGTTCAGAGTCATGGCGTGCTTCTTTTCTTGTTGGTCTTCGTCCCGTGGACGAAGGGTTTGCATCGCGCTGGCAAGCCGGCTTGAGGGGCTTGCAGCATCAGGGTTGGCGGTGTGGCCAGCACCGACAGGAACGGGCGAGCGCCCTCGGCGCGCGCGGTCTTCGCGGGTTCATGATGGATATGTCTGTCGCATTGCAGCCTCCGCCTGGTTGAGCGGAGCCCCTGTCATCGGCGCCTGATGGCGCAAGCGGACATGCCACCGCAGGGCCTGTGGCCATGCGGGATGCGCGGCGTCAGTCGGCAAGCAGCAAGCGGCCCGGCGCTGCACGGGGCAGGCAAGGCGGACGCGCTGGAAGATGCGTTCTGAGGCCGTGTCAGCGGCGGTCGATCGTCGATCTGTCGTTGTGAGGGAATGTCGCTATCGGCAGCAACGCTGGAACCAGCCACCTAAGTGGCCGTGCGCTACCGACATGAGATGCCGTCATCTGCCTGGTGCAAGATGACGACAGGAAGAAGTCCTGCTGAAATCCTTGCTAAGGCTTAACCCGGAATGAACCGGCAACAACTGTCACCCGAACAAGTGCCCATGAGAGGGACTCCAAAAAATGAAAACGGGCGAATTCTACGCCCGGGTAGAAAACAGGGTCAAGGCAATTCATCCCATGTTGCTAAAAATTTGTGCATCTGCAACAAGCGCGATCTGAAGCTTTTTGCTTCGTACTGGAGAACGGAAAGGTGTCGGTAAGCGCCTTGGACGCTGCTGTGCAGCACCGATTCCCGCCTGGCGAGCCTTGTCTTCTATGGTGTACGGCCTATACTTGAAACGAGGCAAGCCCCAACAAGAGAGCGCGCAGCACCCTGCGCAAGACCAATAAACTCGACAGGAGATGCATCATGCCCAACCTCATCATGAACAATCTGATGTTCTTCATTCCTATGACGTTGGCGGGATTGTTGCTATGCGGGGAGGTGCCGGTAGCCTCGCGGATGGTTCGTACCAGTTTGAGAGCAGTGGGCGCGGTCTTCGGCGCGCTGCTCGCCCTTTTAGTACTGGAGGCACTGCCAGTGCTAATTTAGCGGGCTTTCTACGGCCCGCTTTGCCGCTCGTAGCGGCAATGGCCGGGGCATCGGCGCAGGCATTTTTCCAGGGAAGTTGCCTATCAGTCCGTCATGCCGATTGCCCCGCCTTGATTTCCCTAGGTCGATGTTTTCACAGTGGTCTCGTGGCGGCCCCGAAGACATCGGCCTTTTTTGCGTCCATCGTTCTGGTGGAGGCGTCTGTTCCCGAGCTTTCCGATGAGGTCGCGACCCGCTGATCTTCAGGCCGCGCGCACCTTGCGTTCCAGTCTCTCGTTCCACACTACCAGGCGGTCGCGGCCGCTTTCCTTGGCGCAGTACATGGCGTGATCGGCGCGTTGCAGCCAGACGAAGTACGCCTCCATGTCGGTGGAAAAGGGCACCAGGCCGGCGCTGACGGTGCAACCGTATAAATTATTTTCATCATTGGCCGCGCGCGCAGCTTCCACCAGCCGTTGCGACAGCGCCAGGGCTTCGCCGGGCTGGATGTCGCGCAGGATCACCACGAATTCCTCGCCGCCATAGCGTCCGATCAAGTCATCCTCGCGCAGGTTGGCGCGCAGCAGTCGCGAGAAATTGCGCAGCACTTCGTCGCCGATCAGGTGGCCGTGGGTGTCGTTGATGCTCTTGAAGTGGTCCAGGTCCAGCAACAGCAGGAAGGCTTGATGGGTCGGGGCACGTTCCTGGCGGCGCCGCTCGAATTCGGCAGCGAGCAGGTTTTCCCAGTAGCGCCGGTTGAATAGCAAAGTGAGTCCATCGAGCTGGCTGACGATCTCGAACTGGCGCGAGCGCTCGGCCAGTTTCTTGGACATCGCATAGGTCGATTGGCCCAGAGCCAGCGGGTAGAGCGCCATCATCGGCAGGCAGGCGAGGATGGTGACCAGGTCCGATTGCGGCTGGAACTGCGCCTCCAGCAGCCACCAGGCCAGGATGGCAGTGGCCAGGCTGGCATAGAGGCCGCGCATGAACAGGCGCAGGCCGCCGGCGGCGATATTGTCCATCGATAGCATGGAGATGATCACTGTGCTGGGCACCAGGTTGCCGTTCAGGGCGGCGATCCAGAAGCCGCCGAAGGCGGCATCGATGATGAGATTGCGGCGTTCGGCGCGATAGGGGATGGTACTCTTGAGGGCCCAGTAGCGCGCCAGGTGCGGCCACAGGTAGCCGTGCGCGGCCAGCAGCAGCCACAGCGGCCAGGCGACCGGTTGTTGCAGGAAGCCTGCGGCCACGCAGAAAAAGCCGATCCCCAGGCCGATCAGCCGCAAGCGGAAGATGCGCTGCACGAAGCGCACGCCCTTGCCGATCAGCGCTTGCTGCGGTGGATCGTCGGGCCGTGCCGGTCGGCGGCGGTAGAGGCTAATGGGGTCGAGCAATTCGCGCAGCAGGCGCCAATGGGCCGACCGCGATGGCCGCAGCGCACCGAAATCAGGCTTGGAACGGGATGACATGGTGATCTTTTTCTTTCGTCAAATCCGCAGAAGGGGGGCGCCGGGATCGCCGCGCGCAAGGGCTGCGGGTACGCGACAATGACTTGCGGGTTAATTCATCATAGTGTGTGATGCAGCGTAACTCCACGGACGGGCCGCGTGCAAGCCTGATCCTGGACAACTTGCACAAGCTTTGATATCTGAGCTCTGACATATGGGCTCTGATATGTGAACTCTGATATGTGAACTCTGATATGTGAACTCTGATATGTGAACTCTGACATATGAGCTTTGACAACAAAAGGAAGCAGTCCAGCGCATCATCGCTCACTGGGAGCTAACAAATCGTTATTGTCGCACGGCAACGTGACGCCCCGATGTCTGGCTGCCTGCCTTCTGCGCGGCGAGCCCGGTGGCGACTTGCTATCCCCTATAATGCCTGGTCTTCATCCTGGCCTTGATTATGTTCCGCTTTCCCCGCCTGGCATCGCCTTCTTCCCCGACCTTTATCACCTTTGCCCTGGCGTTGCTGACCAGTGCTGCCAGTGCGGCGCAAAGTCTGCCGCCACCAGTGGTGGGGGCGCTGCGCGTAGCCCATATCCCGCAACAGAATGCTGGTGTGCTGGTGGTCGAGGCCGACAGTGGCAAGCGCGTGCTGGTTTCCAACAATGTGAGTCAGCCGTTCAATCCGGCCTCGGTGATGAAGCTGGTGACCACCGATGCCGCGCTGGAAATCCTGGGGCCGACCTATCGCTGGAAGACCCAGGCCTATATCGACGGCACGCTCGCCAACGGCGTGCTCAATGGCGACCTGATTCTCAAGGGCGGGGGCGACCCCAAGCTGGTGTTGGAAAACTTCTGGCTGTTTCTGCGCCAGTTGCGCGCGCGCGGGATCAAGGACATCCGCGGCAACCTGGTACTGGACCGCAGCTATTTCGCCGAGTCCAGCTACGATCCCGCGCAATTCGACGGCGACCCGCAGAAGCCCTATAACGCCGGTCCCGACGCCTTGCTGTTGAATTACCGCACCCAGGCCTTCCGCTTCGAGCCGGATGTGGCCAATGGCGTGGTCAATGTCAGCATGGACCCGCCCATGGCAGGTGTCACCATCACCCCGCCGCGCCTGTCGCAGGAGCCGTGCGGTGACTGGCAGGGCAAGCTGATGTTGGACAACCAGGCCAATGCCGCCAATTTCGCCGGGACCTATGCCGCCGATTGCGGGCCGCGCGTGTGGTATGTGCATCCTTATCGCATGACTAACCTGCAGTATGTCGGCGCGAGTTTCGTGCAGATGTGGGCCGAGCTGGGCGGCAGTTTTTCCGGGCGCGTGCTCAATGGACTGGTCACGCCCACGGCGCGGCTGATGGTGGAAGTGCAGTCGCCGCCGCTGCCGGAAGTCATTCGCGACATCAACAAGTACAGCAACAACTTGATGGCGCGCCAGGTGCTCTTGACGCTGGGCGCGGAGATGACGGGGCAGCCTGGCGACACCACCAATGCCGTGCGCGCGGTGCGCTCCTGGCTCAATGACAAGGGCATCGATACCAGTGCCCTGGTCATCGAGAATGGGGCGGGTCTGTCGCGCATCGACCGGGTCACGCCGCTATTGCTGGGCAGTTTGCTGGTGCAGGCGTATCGCTCGCCGCTGATGCCGGAGTTCGTGTCCTCGCTGCCGCTGGTGGGCTATGACGGCACCATGCGTCGGCGTCTGAAGACGCAAAGCGTGGCCGGTCAGGCGCATATCAAGACCGGTACGCTCAATGATGTGCGTTCGATTGCGGGTTATGTACAGGCGGCTTCGGGCAAGACCTACGTGGTGGTGTTCCTGATCAATCACGCGGCTGCACCCAATGGGCAGCAGGCGCAGGATGCCTTGTTGCAGTGGGTGTACGAGAATGGTTGATCGCTAAGGCAGGGGACTTAATCGCCGCCCCCGCCGCCGCCTCCACCGTCACCGCCTCCTCCACCGTCACCACCCCCACCGCAGTCGCCACCGCCGTGGCTGTCACAGCCGGCGCTGCCGTGGTTGTCAGAGAGGGGGCCGGTGCCACCACTGCCGGCGTCACTCTCGCCGAGAAAGGGTTCGGGCTGGAGATTGCCGGTGATGGCATCAATGATGGTGGCAATGACGGCCAGCCCGAACCAGACGACCATCACGATCATGAATAGCGACAGCAGGTTGCTCAGGACGCGCATGTGAGAAGGGGCTGCCTGCGGCCTTTCTTGGTGTGGCGCTAGAGCAGCAGTGGTTTGTCGGAGAGTTCGTTAGTCACCTTGCCGTCGGTATCGTTCCCACGCGGCAGGACGGTCCTGAGAATGTCGTGCAAGTCCGCCAGGGCTTGCAGGGTGCTGCGCTCGTAGTGACCCTGGGCGTAACCGGCCGTCATGGTATGGCACAGCTGCTGCCATTGCTCGCGCGCGACCCGGGCGCTGATGCCGCGGTCGGCGATGATCTCCACCTTGCGGTCGGCCAGGTTGATGTAGACCAGCACGCCGCAGTTTTCTTCGGTATCCCAGATGCGATAGCGGGCGAACAGTTCATGCGCGCGTTGCCGCGCCGTTTCGCCGCGTCGCACCGCACCCAGCGACAGCGCGGCTTCGACGATCACCCGCACTTGCGCGCGGTGGGTCTGTTCACCCGCGCCGATACTGGCCTGGATGGCCTTGAGCGTGGTCGAGGGGAAGGCCCGGCGGGCCGCTGCCCGGCTCATCCGCAGGTGACGCAGCAGACGTGCCAGCAGGGAAGGGGATGTGTTGTTGTGCGCCATGTCACCAGTCTCCCGAGGCGCCGCCGCCATCAAAAGTGCCACCGCCCCCAGAGAAGCCGCCCCCGGAGGAACCGCCGCCGAAGCCACCGCCGCCTCCCGAGCGCGGCCAGCCGCGTCCGGAGCTGGCCTGACGCAAGGCTTCATCGACCAGGCTGCCGATGATGACGCCGGCCGTGGTGCTGCTGCCCCGTCCCCAGTCATTGCTGGCCAGGTTGTTGCGGGCAGTGCGGCGCGACTTGAGCAGCATGGCAAAGAACACCACCAGGAACAGTACGATCACCATCAGCGTGATCCAGCCACCGCTATTATCGGCATGGGCGGCGCCGGCCTGGCGCTTGGCCGGGGGCAACTGTTCCTGTTCCAGCAGGGTGGTGATGGCGGTCACGCCCGCGGCCAGGCCGCCATAGAAATCGTTCTGGCGGAAGTGCGGGGCGATCACGTCTTCCAGGATGCGCTTGGATTGCGCGTCCGTGAGGCTGCCCTGCACCCCGCGTCCGGCTTCGATGCGCAGGCGGCGCAGCGACTTGGGGTTGTCCTTGGCGACGATCAGGATCACGCCATCGTCGACACCCTTGCGCCCCAGCTTCCAGGCCTCGGCCACGCGGATGCTGTATTGCTCGATGGCTTCCGGGGCGGTGGAGGCCATCAGCAGCACGGCGATCTGGCTGCCGGTGCGCTGTTCGATCTCGGCCAGCACGCCTTCGAGCGCCTGACGCTGCTGCGGCTGCAGCAGGTGGATCTGGTCGATCACGTGGGCCGACAACGGTGGCACTGCCACCAGGCCGTCATCGGCGCGGGCCGGGCCGACCAAGGCGATGCACGCCAGTAGCCAGCAGGTCAGGAGCAGCTTGCGCATGGCCAATCGGGCTCCCGCTTACTTGCCGAAGTTGACCGTGGGGGCGGTCGAGATGGCTTTTTCGTTTTCCACGGTAAAGGAGGGTTTGACTTCATAGCTGAACAGCTTGGCCGTGATGTTGGTGGGGAAGCTGCGGGCCAGGATGTTGTAATCCTTCACCGCGGCGATATAGCGCTGACGGGCCACGGTGATGCGGTTCTCGGTGCCTTCCAGTTGCGACTGCAGGTCGCGGAAGCTGGTGTCGGCCTTCAGTTGCGGGTAATTCTCGGAAACCGCCATCAGGCGCGACAGCGCCGAGGACAACTGGCCTTGCACTTCCTGGAATTTGGCGAAAGCCTTGGGGTCGTTCAAGACCTCGGGCGTGATCTGGAAGCTGGTGGCCGCAGCGCGGGCGCGGGTGACGGCTTCCAGCGTGTCCTTCTCATGCGAGGCGTAGCCCTTGACGGTGTTGACCAGGTTGGGGATCAGGTCGGCGCGGCGCTGGTACTGGTTGACCACTTCACCCCAGGCGGCCTTGGTGGCTTCATCCTTGGCCTGGAATTCGTTGTAGCCGCAGCCGGAGAGGGTGAGGGCGGTGATGGCAATGGCCAGCCAGGCGAAGAGTTTTTTCATGTTGTCTTTCCTCGTAGCAAAAGTGAAGCAAAGGGAGCGCGTGTGACCATAAAAGCCTCGTGAAGTGCCCGATGTTCCGGGAAAACCGCTGAACATCAGTCAAAAATCGAGGTTGGGGCAGGCCGGCGCGCTACAATAGCGCATCTTTCAGTTAAAGGCATCACCGTGACATTCATCGAGAAACTCAACGCCGCCTGGACCTCGCGCAATTCCCTGCTGTGCGTGGGCTTGGACCCCGACCTCAAGAAATTCCCCGCCGAGCTGCAAGGCAAGCCCGACGCCATCTTCGAATTCTGCCGCGCCATCATCGATGCCACCGCCGACGCCGCCTGTGCCTTCAAGCCGCAGATCGCCTATTTCGCCGCGCTGGGCGCGGAAGAGCAACTGGAGCGCATCTGCGCCTACCTGCGCAGCCAGTACCCGGATATCCCCCTGGTGTTGGATGCCAAACGCGGCGACATCGGCGCCACCGCCGAACAATACGCGCGCGAAGCCTTCGAGCGCTATGACGCTGATGTCGTCACGGTCAGCCCCTACATGGGCTGGGATTCGGTCTCGCCCTACCTGGAATGGAAGGATCGCGGCGTGATCGTGCTGTGTCGCACGTCCAACGCTGGTGGCTCGGACTTGCAATTCCTGGAAGTCGATGGCAAGCCGCTGTACCAGCACGTGGCGCGCCTGGTGGCCGAGAAATGGAATACCAATGGCCAGTGCGGCCTGGTGGTCGGCGCCACCTTCCCGCAGGAACTGGCGCAGGTGCGCGCTATCATCGGCGACATGCCCTTGCTGGTGCCGGGCGTGGGCGCCCAGGGCGGCGACGTGCAAGCCACGGTCAATGCCGGCAAGACCGCCTCGGGTACCGGCATGATGATCAATTCTTCACGTGCCATCCTCTACGCCAAGCCTGAGGCCGGTGAGGATTTCGCCGCTGCGGCGCGCCGCGTGGCGATCGAGACGCGTGACGCCATCAACCGCTTCCGCTGATTGGCGCCAGCCTATATGAAGAAAAGGCGGCGACTCCCAGGGGAGCGCCGCCTTTTTGTTCATCTTCGATGCTTTCAGTCTGCCAGCAGCTTCAGCAATCCCTTGAGCGAATGTTCGACAGTCTGGGCGCGCACCTGCTGGCGGTCGCCCTTGAACACCAGGCGCTCGGTATAGGTTTTCTCGCCCACGCGCCAGCCGAAGCAGACGGTACCCACCGGCTTGCCCGGCACGGCGCCGCCCGGGCCGGCGATGCCGGTAGTGGAGACGGCCACATCCGAGTTGCTGTTGGCCACCGCGCCTTCGGCCATGGCCCCGGCAATCTCTTCACTGACGGCGCCATGCTGGGCGATCAGGGCTTCGGAAATGTCCAGCAATTCGTTCTTGGAAGCGTTCGAATAGGTGACGAAGCCGCAGTCGAACCATTCCGAGGATCCGGCGATTTCCGTGATGGCATGGGCGATGCCGCCACCGGTACAGGATTCGGCAGTGGCCAGCAGCAGGCCTTTGGATTTGAGGGTGTGGCCAACGCGGGTGGCCAGGTCCAGGGTGCTGTCCATGAGTGTCATCTCCTCGGCTGTGCCGCAGTCTGGCGCCAGGTCGCCGGCGCACTGCGGTCGGTTGATCAACAACTTGCGCGAGCTAGCATACTCCGATGTCAGGATTTGTTGTATCGGACAAAGACCGATTGTTCACTTCTCATTGCCAATAGGTGTGCCAAAACGCAAACACCAGCAGCGTATAGAAGGCTGCCACGATGTCATCCCACATCACTCCGAAGCCGCCCTTGAAATGGCGGTCGAACCAGGCAATCGGTGGCGGCTTGACCATGTCGAAGAAGCGGAACACCAGGAAGGCCGCCAACTGCGTCTTCAGGCTGGCTGGCGTCACCAGCACCAGCACCAGCCAGAAGGCGATGATTTCATCCCACACCATGCTGCCGTCATCGGGTGAATTCAAGGCCAGGCCGGTGCGATGGCAGGCCCAGATGCCGATGATGAAACCGGCCGCGATGATGACCAGCCAGTTGGCGGCGGTGAATACCTGCGGCCAGCGCGTGCACAGCACCGCATACGAGAGCCATGCGAAGAGCGTACCGGCCGTGCCCGGCATGATGGGCGAGAGGCCGCTGCCGAAGCCCTGGGCGATCCAGTGCGCCGGATGGGCCAGCATGAAGTGCGGGGTGGGCTTGCGTTTGCGGGGAGAGGCCGAGGGGGGCGGCGGGAAGGGCGAAGAAGCTTGGTTCATGAACGGAAATGATCGAAGGAATCCGGGGTCTCCTGTAGCGGCTCGCCGGCCGCGTCCAGCAGGCGCAGCCCGGTCTGGGCATCAATGCGACCGATGCGGGTGACGGCCGTGCCGGCGGCGTGGGCCGCCTTCTGCACCGCCTCGCGCTGGCGCGCCGGGGCGGTGAAGCAGAGTTCGTAATCGTCGCCACCGGAGAGCGTGAAGCGGCGCCGCAGGTGCAGGTCGCGCTGTTGCAGCGCTGCGCCACTGGGCAGGGCATCCACATCCAGCGTGGCGCCTACGCGTGAGCGCGCCAGGATGTGGCCCAGGTCGCCGGCCAGGCCGTCCGAAATGTCGATGGCGGCATGGGCGATGCCGCGCAAGGCCAGCCCCAGCGCCACGCGCGGAGTGGGGGCGTGCATCCGGGGCGCGGCCTGTTGCAGTTGCTCGGGATGGACCTCGAACTCCTGACGGTAGCCGGCCAGCGCCAGCCGTGCATCGCCCAGCGTGCCGGAGACCCAGATGTCGTCACCCGCACGGGCAGCATCGCGGCGCAGTGCTTGTTGCGGCGGTACTTCACCGAAGACGGTGATGCTGATGGTCAGCGGCCCCTTGGTGGTATCGCCGCCGATCAGTTCGCAGCCGTGCTGGTCGGCCAGCGCCAACATGCCCTGCGAGAACGGTGCCAGCCATTCGGCGCGGGCTTGCGGCAGCGCCAGGGCCAGCGTGAAGGCAATCGGCTGCGCGCCCATGGCGGCCAGGTCGGAGAGATTGACCGCCAGGCACTTGTGGCCCAGCGTGTGCGGGTCGGCATCGGGGAAGAAGTGGCGGCCTTCTACCAGCATGTCGCTGGAGATGGCCAGTTGCATCCCCGGGGCCGGCGTCATCAGCGCGCAGTCGTCGCCCACGCCGAGCGCCGTGCGGCTGTCGGGGGCGGGCGGGCGGCTGAAGTAGCGCGCGATGAGTTCGAATTCGGAAAGCATGGCGCGATTGTAACCAATCCGTCATCGCTTCAGGCGCACAATATCCGCTCCACGTTGCCATCATGTTCCCTTCCTGCACGATGTTGCGCCGCAGCGAGATACCGCGCTAGGGGTTTTCCCCAATACCGATGATGCGGAGCCGGTGGCAGCCTGTGTCAGCGCAAATCAAGCTGTGCGCAATTGCGCGTATCGGACGACAAACGGACGTCATCTGACCGCTGAAAGAGCATGTTCGCGGTCATCATGGAATCCCGTGGAAACCCCGCAAAGCCAGTCCCGAAAAGGCTTTGCGCGGGGCAGCATGAGGCCGGTGGCCTATGATTGAGGGCTGACCTCTGCTAGAATCGACCCCCTTCGCAAGTCAACTAGAGAATACAGAGTATGGATTCGATGATCAGTAAGAAAGAAGAAGTGCGTCAGCAACTTCGTCAGGCAGCACTGGACTACCACGAGTTTCCGACCCCGGGCAAGATCGCCGTCACGCCTACCAAGCTGCTGACCAACCAGCGTGATCTGTCCCTCGCGTATTCTCCCGGCGTGGCCGCGGCCTGCGAAGAAATCGTGGCCGATCCGCTCAACGCCTTCCGCTATACCGCCCGTGGCAACCTGGTGGCCGTCATCAGCAACGGTACCGCCGTGCTGGGCCTGGGCAACATCGGCGCGCTGGCCTCCAAGCCGGTGATGGAAGGCAAGGGCGTGCTGTTCAAGAAGTTCGCCGGCATCGACGTCTTCGACATCGAGGTCAACGAGACCGACCCGGACAAGCTGATCGACGTCATCGCGGCTCTGGAGCCGACCTTTGGCGGCATCAACCTGGAAGACATCAAGGCCCCGGAGTGCTTCTACATCGAGCGCAAGCTGCGCGAAAAGATGAAGATCCCGGTCTTCCACGATGACCAGCACGGCACTGCCATCATCGTCGGCGCGGCCATCCTCAATGGCCTGAAGGTCGTGGGCAAGGACATCAAGAACGTCAAGCTGGTGGTCTCCGGCGCGGGCGCCGCTGCGCTGGCCTGCCTGGACCTGATCGTCGATCTGGGCTTCCCGATCGAGAATATCTTCGTCACCGACCTGGCCGGTGTGGTCTACAAGGGCCGCAAGGAGTTGATGGACCCGGACAAGGAACGTTTCGCCCGCGAAACCGAGGCCCGTACCCTGGCCGAAGTGATCCCCGATGCGGACATCTTCCTGGGCCTGTCGGCTGCCGGCGTGTTGAAGCCCGAGATGGTCAAGCAGATGGCGGCCCGTCCGCTGGTGCTGGCGCTGGCCAACCCGACCCCGGAAATCCTGCCGGAAGAAGTGATGGCCGTGCGTGACGACGCCATCATCGCCACCGGCCGTTCGGACTATCCGAACCAGGTCAATAACGTGCTGTGCTTCCCCTACATCTTCCGCGGTGCGCTCGACTCGGGCGCCACCACCATCACGCGCGAGATGGAGATCGCCACGGTACACGCCATCGCCGAGCTGGCCCAGGCCGAGCAATCCGATATCGTGGCCTCGACCTATGGCATCGCCAACCTGTCCTTCGGCCCGGAATACATCATTCCCAAGCCCTTCGACCCGCGCCTGATGATCAAGATCGCGCCGGCCGTGGCCCGTGCCGCCCAAAGCTCGGGTGTGGCCGCCCGTCCGATCCAGGACATGGATGCCTACATCGAGAAGCTGGAACAGTTCGTCTATCACAGCGGCACCTTCATGCGTCCGATCTTCCAGGTCGCCAAGAAGGCTGCCGAAGCCCAGAAGCGCATCGTCTACGCCGAAGGCGAAGAAGAGCGCGTGCTGCGCGCGGTGCAGGTGGTGGTCGATGAAAACCTGGCCAAGCCGATTCTGGTGGGCCGTCCGGAAGTGCTGGAACAGCGCATCCAGAAGTTCGGCCTGCGCCTGCGCGCCGGGGTCGACTTCGAGGTCATCAACCCCAACTTCGACAGCCGTTATCGCGACTACTGGCAGACCTTCCTGGAGATGTCGCGTCGCAAGGGCGTCACCGAGCAATACGCCAAGCTGGAAATGCGTCGCCGCCATACCCTGATCGGTTCCATGGCGATCCACAAGGGCGATGCCGATGGCCTGATCTGCGGCACCTACGGCACCACCCAGCTGCACCTGCACTACATCGACCAGGTGCTGGGCAAGCGCGCAGGCGTGAACGTGTACGCCGCCATGAACGCGGTGATTCTGCCCAATCGCCAACTGGTGATGGTGGACACCCACGTCAACGAAAACCCCAACGCCCGCGAACTGGCCGAGATCACCATGCTGGCTGCCGAGGAAATGCGTCGCTTCGGCCTGCATCCGCGTGCCGCGCTGCTGTCGCATTCCAACTTCGGTTCCAGCAACAATGAATCGGCCCGCAAGATGCGCGAGGCGCTGGCGATCCTGCGCGAAATCGCGCCGGAGCTGGAAGTGGATGGCGAAATGCACGGCGACACCGCGCTGGACTCCAAGCTGTTGAATGCGGTGATCCCGGATTCACCGTTGAAGGGCGACGCCAACCTGCTGGTCATGCCCAACATCGATGCCGCCAACATCGCCTACAACCTGCTCAAGACTGCCTCCGGCAACGGTGTGGCCATTGGCCCCATCCTGCTGGGTTGCGCCAAGCCGGTCCACATCCTGACACCCTCGGCCACCGTGCGCCGCATCATCAACATGACCGCCCTGTGCGTCATGGATGCGATCTCGGAGCGTTGATCGCTGTTTGATGCTGGCTTGATCGTTGCTTGATCGCTCAACGGCGCATGTCGCAAGACATGCGCCGTTTTTCATTGGCCGGCGTTGCGGCGTAGCACGTCTGGATGGATTGTCGGACATGCGGCGCAGCAGCATTCCGGGAATCCGCACCGGCTCGATGGATGGATTTCTTCCTGTTTTTAAAAAATCATTTCAAATCAATGGCTTATTTGTTTTGTGCCATTCTTTTCGTGCTGGCACGAAGCCTGCAATATGAATATCAAAACAAAAAAGCAAACACGGAGACTTCACCTGATGCGCTCGCATCGTCTTCCTGCGCCTGGCCTCGGGTCGCCTCTGCGGTTTGCCTTGTTCCGGTTCCACCAAAGCAAGATGACCCGCCGCCCACCTCACGCGGCCCACACAGGAGATAGGCATGAGCCATAGCACGCCACTGAGCACGCAGAACACTACGCCATCGGCGACCACAGCAAGCACACCACTGAGCGCGGCAGAGTACCGCAAACGCATCTTCGCCATCCTTGGCGCTTCCTCGGGCAACCTGGTCGAATGGTTCGACTTCTATGTCTATTCCTTCTGCGCCATCTATTTCGCCCCGGCCTTCTTCCCCAAGGGCGATGCCACCAGCCAGTTGTTGAACACCGCTGGCGTGTTCGCCGCCGGTTTCCTGATGCGTCCCATCGGTGGCTGGCTCTTTGGCCGCATCGCCGACAAGCACGGCCGCAAGACCTCCATGCTGATCTCGGTGCTGATGATGTGCGGCGGTTCGCTGGCCGTGGCCATCATGCCGACCTATGCCACGATCGGTGCCTGGGCGCCGGCGCTGCTGCTGCTGGCGCGCCTGTTCCAGGGCCTGTCGGTCGGAGGTGAATACGGCACCTCGGCCACCTACATGAGCGAAGTGGCACCCAATGGCCGCCGCGGCTTCTTCGCCTCCTTCCAGTACGTGACCCTGATCGGCGGCCAGTTGCTGGCGGTGCTGGTGCTGTTCGCCATGCAGCAGTGGCTGTCCAAGGCTGAACTGATGGCCTGGGGCTGGCGCATTCCCTTCGTGCTGGGTGCCGTCGGTGCGCTGGTGGCGATGTACCTGCGCAGCTCGCTGGCCGAGACCTCCTCGGCTGGCGCCCGCAAGAAGAAGGACGCCGGCACGATCAAGGGTTTGCTGCAGCACAAGCGCGCCTTCCTCAACGTGGTGGGCTTTACCGCCGGTGGTTCGCTGATGTTCTACACCTTCACCACCTACATGCAGAAGTACCTGGTCAACACCGCCGGCATGGACCCGAAGATGGCCAATGGCGTCATGACCGGCGCGCTGTTCGTCTACATGATCCTGCAACCGATCTTCGGCGCCATCTCGGACAAGATCGGCCGGCGCAATTCCATGCTGTGCTTCTCCTTCCTGGGCATGGTCTGCACCTTCCCCATCCTGCACTTCCTGAAAGACGTGAGCAGCCCCGGCGTGGCCATGGCGCTGGCGATCCTGGCGCTGACCATCGTCAGTTTCTATACCTCCATCAGCGGCCTGATCAAGGCCGAGATGTTCCCGCCTGAAGTGCGCGCGCTGGGCGTGGGCCTGTCCTACGCGGTGGGCAATGCCATCTTCGGCGGTTCGGCCGAGTTCGTGGCGCTGTCGTTGAAGTCGGTCGGGGTGGAATCGGCCTTCTACTGGTACGTGAGCGCCCTGTGCCTGGTGGCACTGATCATCAGCTTGCGGATGCCCGACCCGCAGCGTGATGGCCACCTCAAGGGCGATGTCGCCATGAACCCGGATGAAGCCCACGACGATCTCGATACCGGCAAGCTGCACAAACCGGCCTGATCCGGTGTTGTGGCAGCAGGACGCGCCGGCCTTGCCGCTCGCGTTATCATGATGCCTTCTGCGCGGCGCCCTGCGGGGCGCCGCGTTGCTTTGATCCCCAAGAATGCATGAGAGCCCGACGTAATCTGCTGATCCTGACGGTATTGCTCGCCACCACCTTGCTGGTGTGCGGCCTCACTTATCGCGTGGCCCTGGGCCGTGCCGAGGTCGATCAGCAGGCCCAGGGCGCGGCGCAATTGCAGATCGCCGCATTGGACCTGGAATCGATCCTGCAGAAGTATGAAGCCCTGCCTTTCGCGCTGGGCTTCCAGTCCGATGTGCGCCAGGTCTTGCAGCATCCTGAGGATGCGCTGGCGGTGGACCGCCTCAATCGCGCCTTCAAGACCATCCAGCAGCAATCGCGGGCGGTCAATATCTTCATGCTCAATCGCCACGGATTGACCCTGGCTTCCAGCAACTGGGATGATGAATTCAGTTTCGTTGGCCGCGATTTCGGTTTCCGGCCTTATTTCCGCGAGGCGATCCAGGGGCGGGCCGGGCGCTTCTACGGCATCGGCAACATCTCCAGCGAACCGGGCTATTTCATCGCCCAGCCGATCTACCGCCGTCAGGACCAGGCCGAGGGTGACTTGCCCATCGGCGTGATGGTGGTCAAGGTCGATCTGGCCGAGTTCGAACACACCTGGCGCAGCAGCAGCGATCCGATCACGCTGACCGATGCCGGCGGCGTGGTGTTCCTGAGCAATCGTCCCGAGTGGAAGTACCACAGCCTGCAAGCCCTGAGCGCGCCGGTGCAGCGTGAGCTTGCGGGCACCCATCAATATGCGGACCTGCCCATTACTCCGGTGTCGGCCTTGCCTGCGGCCTTGCAGCGTGGCTTCGGGACGCACGTCTCGCGGCCGGTGGGGCGGCTGGGCTGGCAATTGATGCTGTTTCCCTCGCAGGCGCAGATGCAGCGCACGGCCCTGCTGTGGGCGCTGGCGGCGGCCTTGTTCATGCTGGCGCTGGCCATTTCGCTGTTGGCCTGGTACCAGCATCGGCGCCGCCTGCAGGAGCGGTTGGCCTCGCGCGATGCACTGCGCCGCGCTGCCCAGGAGCTGGACCAGAAAATCGCCCAGCGTACCGAAGAACTGACCGCCGCCAACCAGGCCATCGCCGCCAAGTATGCCAAGCTGCAGCAGACCGAAAGCCTGCTGCGCACTACCCAGAACGAGCTGGTGCAGGCCGGCAAGCTGGCCATGCTGGGCCAGATGGCGGCCGGTGTGACGCATGAACTGAACCAGCCGCTGGCAGCCATCCGCGCCTTTGCCGACAATTCGCTCAAGTTCCTGGCGCGCGGCCAGACCGTGCAGGTGGCCGAGAACCTGGAACATATCAGCCACGCCAGCGCCCGCATGGGCAAGATCATCGGCCAGTTGAAGGGCTTTGCCCGCAAGAGTGGCGAGGCGGTGGCTGCGGTCGACCTGCGCCAGTCCATCGAGGCTTCGGTGCTGCTGCTCTCCAGCGACTTTCAGAAGCAGGACGTGCAAGTGCGCATCGAGGGCGAGCCGGCCGTGCTGGTCATGGGCGACGCCGTGCGCACCGAGCAGGTGCTCATCAACCTCTTGCGCAATGCCCTGGATGCGGTGGAAGAGGCGCCGCGCAAGTGCATCTGCGTGCTGCTGCAAGCAGATCCGCTCCGCCAGCAGGCGCTGGTGAGCATCCGCGACTCGGGCCCCGGCATTGCTGACGAGGTGGCGCCGCACTTGTTCGAGCCCTTCTTTACGACTAAGTCGTCCAGCAAGGGGCTGGGGTTGGGGCTGGCGATTTCCTCCTCCATCGTGCAAGCCATGAATGGTCAGTTGAGCGCGCATAATCATGAACAAGGAGGCGCCGAATTCGTGGTGCGCCTGCCGCTGTTGAAGACGGAGAATTGATGGATACACCCGCCGCTGCCCCCAGCGCCATCCTGATCGAAGATGAACAGGCGGTGCGCCGCGCCACCGCCCAGGCATTGGAACTGGAAGGGTTTACGGTGACCGCCTGCGCCAGTGCAGAAGAGGCCTTGCCGCTGTTGACCCGGGATTTTCCGGGTGTGCTGGTGACCGATGTGCGCCTGCCCGGCTGGTCGGGGTTACAGGTGCTGGCCCATGTGGTAGCCATTGATGCCGATTTGCCGGTGATCGTGGTCACCGGCCATGGCGACGTCGGCATGGCGGTGGAGGCCATGCGCGCCGGTGCCTACGATTTCGTGGAAAAGCCCTTCGGCTCCGACAGCCTGCTCGAGATCGCCTTGCGCGCCCAGGAAAAGCGCAGCCTGGTATTGGAAAATCGCCGCCTGCGCGAAGCCTGGGCACAAGACCCGGAGTTGCCGCCATTGGTGGGCCAGTCACCGGCCATCGAGCGCGTGCGCACCCTCATCCGTAGCCTGGGGCCGGCCGATGTCGATGTCCTCATCAATGGTCAGACCGGCAGCGGCAAGGAAGTGGTGGCGCGCCAATTGCACGCCGCCAGCGGCCGCAAAGGACCGTTCGTGGCCTTGAATTGCGGGGCATTGCCGGAGACGGTGTTCGAAAGTGAAATCTTCGGCCATGAAGCCGGCGCCTTCACTGGTGCCCAGAAGCGCCGCATCGGCAAGCTGGAATATGCCCACGGCGGCACGCTGTTCCTGGATGAAATCGAGAGTATGCCGTTGGCCTTGCAGGTCAAGCTCTTGCGGGTGCTGCAGGAGCGCCGGCTGGAGCGGCTGGGCGGTAATGAATCGGTGGCCATCGATTGTCGCGTGGTGGCCGCCAGCAAGGTTGACCTGTTGAAGCTCGCGGGCCAGGGCCAGTTCCGGGAAGACCTGTATTACCGTATCGGTGTGGTCGCCATCGACCTGCCGGCGCTGCACCAGCGCAGCAGTGACATTCCCTTGTTGCTGGCGCATTTCTGCCAGGCTGCCGCAGTGCGCTATCGGCGCGAGGTACCGCCCTGGACGGCGGCGCAGATGCAGCAATGGCAGCAACGCGAGTGGCCCGGCAACGTGCGCGAATTGCGCAACTTCGCCGATCGCTGGGTGCTGGGGGTGGAGCAGATGGCTGGCACTGGCTTGCCCGTCGGTGCGCAGCCGGCCTTGCCGCTGCCGGAGCAGGTGGAGCAATTCGAGGCGGGACTGATTGCCGCCGCCCTCAAGGACAGCGAGGGTAGTGTGGCGCTGGCGGCCGAGCGGCTGGGTATTCCCAGGAAGACGCTCTACGACAAGATCCGCAAGTACCAACTGGCAGGCACCTGAGACGAAAAAACGCCGCTGCGAGGCTTGCCTGCAGCGGCGTTCTGTTTTGCATCACGGTCGTGCTACCGCGTGCCGGCTCAGTCCTTCTGGTATTGCGGCGAACGCGGGCCGTACAGCAGGCCATTGTTGCCACCGGCACGCAGCAGACGATTGCTGGTGACGGCTGCCATCTTGTAGCTGGCGTCGGTGGTGGTGCTGATGATCTGGTTGACCACCGCCGAGATCAGCATCCCCAGCAGGCCGTTGTTCTGGTTCTGCCGCTGTTCGGCACTGGAGGCGCTGGCCGAGCCCTGCCACAGCGTCTTGCCCGAGCGCAGATCGATCAGCTTGGCTTCGGCGGCCACCACCGTGTCGCTCTGCACCACCTTGTAGGAGGTGCCATAGTCGGTGATGTTGATGTACAGCGCCGCATCGGCACCGAAGATCTCATGCAGCTTCTTGACCGGCACCTCGTGGATGTCGGCGGCGTTGGCCAGACCGTTCTGCTTGAAGGTCTCGGCGGCCAGCGACACCGGGATCACGTAGTAACCCGATTCGGCCAGCGGCAGCGTGGCTTGCGCCAACATGCCATAGGGTGCGATCACTTCGGAAGAACTGTTCATCGGCGGCAGCACCAGGATCGAGGCCGGACGCGCGGCCTTGTACTCGGCATAGTCATACGATTTTTTCTGGGTGGCGCAGCCTGAAGCCAGCAGTACCAGCAGCAGCGCGCCCAGCGCCTTGAATTTGCTCAAGCTCATTTGCTCAATCCCTTCTTGTAGTTGCGCATCAGGAAATCCATATACGGTGCCGATTCCGGGAACAGGGCCTTTTCGGTCTGCAATTCCTGGATCAACTGGTCTTCCTTGCCCACGGCGGCGTACAGCATACCCAGGTGGGCATGGTAGCCAGGCGGCACGGCGTCGTTGTTGGCGCGCATCTTCTGCAGGTTTTCTTCCAGGGCAGCGATCTCGGTTTCATTGCCGTTGCCTTCGGTCTTGAAGTGTTCGTAGAGCTGGTCCTGGTAATTGCCCCAGCCGTAGAGGGACTTCTGCTGTTGCTTGGCGCAGCCGCTCAAGGTCAGCGCCAGGCCGAGGGCGAACCCGGCGGCGAGCTTCTTGTTCATCATGGTCGGTCTCTTGTGTCGGTGTTTGGGTATCAGGGCTTCCATGCGCCGGAATCGATGCCGGTGACCAGGTTCTGGACGGCTTCGCGGATGGCCAGGTCGAGCACCTTGCCATTGAGCGTGGAGTCATAGCTGGCGGTGCCGCCGAAGCCGATGATCTCTCGGTTGCCCAGGCTGTATTCCCCTGCGCCCTGGGCTGAGTAGACCACCTGCGAGGTGTTCACGTCCACGATGTTCAGGCTGACCTTGGCGTAGGCTACCTGCGACTTGCCGCGACCGAGGATGCCGAAGAGCTGGCGATCGCCGGTTTCCTTGCGACCGAATTCGGTGACGTCACCGGTGACCACGTAGTTGGCCCCCTTGAGCGCCTGGGTCTGCTTGTTCAGCTTGGCTTCCTGGGCCAGTTCGCCCATGTTGTCGCGGTCCATCACGGAGAAGCGGTTGCTCTGCTGCAGATGGGTGATCAGGATGGTCTTGGCTTGGCCGCCCAGACGGTCCACGCCATCATTGAAGATGCCGCGCAGATAGCTGGAACGGTTATCGAACTTGCCCACCGCGATCGGGCTGCGAGGCCCCTGATACGCCTGCTGGGCGCTGGCCACCTGGGCCACCGGCAGACTGCGTGAATTCTCCGTGGCGCAACCCGCGAGCGCCGTCACCATGGCTACCGCAGCCACGGCCGTGACATACCTGCTGAACATAAATTTCCCCGAATCGTTGATGTTGATAAGGGCAGCGGGAGCTGCCCTTCAATGCACTCGAAAGCACCGCGCGTTGCGCTCGGTCTAGTTTCGAGGCGGCAATTTTATCAGGGGATAGGATGAAAAGTCTCTAGAAAAACTTGTAATTCTTGATGGAATTTAACAGGTAGGCGTAATTCGTTATTACGTTTGCAATGACTTGCCGGAACGGTCAGGTCGATTCCGGGCGATAATCCTGCGCTGACGTGATTGATCGACGTCGTCTTTATCCAGAATCCCAAGGGCCCCCGACCATGCGCGACATCATCAATGGTTTCCTGCGCTTCCAGCAGGATGTCTTCCCCTCCCGTAAGGAGCTGTTCAAGAGCCTGGCCAATGGCCAGACGCCCACGGCCCTGTTCATCTCCTGCTCGGACAGCCGCATGGTGCCCGAACTGGTGACCCAACGCGAACCGGGCGACCTGTTCGTCATCCGCAACGCCGGCAACATCGTGCCTTCCTTCGGTCCCGAGCCGGGCGGCGTGAGTGCCTCGGTGGAGTATGCGGTGGCCCAGTTGAAGGTGTCGGACATCGTCATCTGCGGCCATTCCGACTGCGGCGCCATGACCGCCGTGGCGACCTGCGCCTGCCTGGACCACATGCCGGCCGTGCGCAACTGGCTGCACCACACCGATGCGGCGCGCATGATCAATGAATCGCGCCACCACGAGACCGAAAAGGACCGCATCGATGGCATGGTGCGCGAAAACGTGATCGCCCAGTTGAACAACATCCGTACCCATCCGTCGGTGGCGGTGGCGCTGGCGCAGGGCCGGCTGGCCCTGCATGGCTGGGTCTATGACATCGAGTCCGGCTCCATCCTGGCGCATGACACCGCCACCAATACCTTCGTGCCGCTGGCCTTGCATCCGGCTGCCCACACCGAGGACTGAACCGGCCCTAGACGTTGAGCATCTTCATGCTGGCCTCGGTATAGCGCGCGCCGGCCGCCACACCGCGCGGGAAGATGGCCTCCAGCGCCAGCAGGTCTTCGGAAGAAAGCTTCACATTGAAGGCACCGGCATTTTCTTCCAGGTAGCGCCGTCGCTTGGTCCCCGGGATCGGCACGATATGCGGGTCCTGGGCCATCACCCAGGCCAGTGCCAGTTGGCTGGGTGTGCAGCCGTGGTGCTCTGCCATTTCCTTCACTTTGTCCACCAGCCGCAGGTTGCGAGCGAAATTCTCGCCCTGGAAGCGCGGATTGGTGCGCCGGAAATCATCCTCGGCCAGATCCTCGAAGCGCTGGATGGCGCCGGTCAGGAAGCCTCGTCCCAAGGGGCTGTAGGCCACGAAGCCAATGCCCAGGGCGCGGCAGGTGGCCAGTACCTCGGCTTCCGGATCACGGGTCCACAAGGAATATTCACTCTGCAAGGCGGTCACCGGATGCACTCGGTGCGCCCGCTCCAGCGTGGCCGCCGAGGCTTCGGACAGGCCGATGTAGCGGATCTTGCCGGCGCGTACCAGGTCGGCCAGCACGCCCATGGTGGCTTCGATGGGCGTGGCCGGGTCGATGCGGTGCTGGTAGTAGAGGTCGATGGTGTCCACGCCCAGGCGCCGCAGGCTGCCTTCGACCGCTTGGCGGATGTAGGCTGGGCTGCCATCCACGCCGCGCGCCTGCGGATCGGCCGGGTCGCGCCGGATGCCGAACTTGGTGGCGATGAAGAACTTGTCGCGGCGGCCTTGGATGGCGCGGCCCAGCAGTTCTTCGTTGGTGTAGGGGCCGTACATGTCGGCCGTGTCCAGCAGGTTGATGCCCAGCTCCAGGGCGCGGTCGATGGTGGCCAGCGATTCGGCGTCGTCGCGTCGGGCGTAGAAATCGCTCATGCCCATGCAGCCCAGGCCGATGGCCGAGACTAGCGGGCCGTTGCTGCCCAGGCGGCGGCTGCCGACCGGGGAATCCGGTTGCAGGTGGGAGGTGATGGGGGCGCTCATGGTGCAATCCTTTCTTCACTAGGGGAGGGTGGTGCCGCGTGGCTGCCGGCGCCTGCTTGTGCGGCCTGGGCTTGCTGCTCCAGCTCTTGGTAGAGGACGAGCTTGTGTTGCAGTACCGCCAGGTTGTCCTGCAGTTCGGCCAGGGTCTGTTGCACGTTGAGCGTATGCATTTGCAGCATGGCCTTGCGCTCTCTGACGCTTTGCACCGTATTGCCTTGGCGACGTAGCTCGGCATAGCGCAGCATGGCGCGCACCGGCAGGCCGGTGGCCTTGAGCTTCTTGAGGAAGGCGATCCAGTTCAGGTCTTCCTGGGTGTAGCGGCGGTGGTGGTTGTCGCGTCGTTCCACCGGATCGAGCAGGCCGATGCGTTCGTAGTAACGCAGGGTATGCACCGACAGGCCGGTGGCCTGGGCCGCTTGGGCAATGGTCAGGGAAGTCGTCATGGCAGCCAGTCTAGAAGTTGGAGTGCGCTCTAAGTCAAGCACCGTTGCTGCATTATCGGCGTGTCGCTGCGAACCTGCTGGCGGCCGCGAGTTCATTGTCTTGCCCAGCAGTGGGCGGCATTCTCGCCAGCCAGTACAATGCGCGCTGCATTGACTATCTGCTTTGGAGACTTCCGGTATGCACATCGACGCCGCCACCCAACTTCTGCTCGACGCCCGTCATAGCGGCCTGGCCCTGGACTGGCGCCGGCTGGCCGTGGGCGATGCCGAGACCGCCTATGCGGTGCAGGATGCACAATTGCGGCGCCTGGGGCCGGTCGGTGGCTGGAAGGTCGGCAGCAAGGGCGATGGCAGCCTGCCTGGCTGTGCGCCGCTGCCGGCGTCCGGCGTGCTGTCATCTGGAACGCAACTGAGCGGGCCGCAATGGCGGATGCGCGGGCTGGAAGTGGAACTGGCCTTGCGCGTGGGACGCGACTACGCACCCGGGGAGCAGGTGCCGGACGAAGCCGAATTGCGCACCGTCTTCGATGCCATCCTGCCTGCCATCGAAGTGGTGGAAACCCGTCTGGGTCATCCACCCTGTACCAATCCCTGGGCCAGCATGGCCGACCTGCAAAGCCACGGCGCGTTGGTGCTCGGCCAGGCGCAGCCGTTGCCGGCGATCTTGTCGCTGCGCCAGATCGCGGCCAGCCTGGCCATCGATGGCCAGCTGGTGACCCGCACCAGCGGCGGCAATCCGGCTGACCTGTGGCCCCTGCTGGGATGGCTGGCGCAGCATTGCGCACGCCGCGGCCAGCCCTGGCGCTGTGGCCAGATCATCACCACCGGTTCCTGCACCGGCCTGCAACTGGCGCGGGGCGGCCTGTTGATCGAGGCCGCCCTGGAAGGCATAGGCGCCGTATCGCTGCGCTTTGCCGGCTAACGCTAGCCCCTAGCCCCTAGCCCTTAGCCCCTAGCTCATCAACTGCGCAATCAAGCGTCCGACCTCGGCGTGCAGGGCATCGCGCCGTGCATCGTCGGCGGCATTTTCAGTGAGATAGACCGCAAACAGCAGCGGCTTGCCCTGCGGTGTCCACGCCACTCCCACATCATTGGCCGTGCCCAGGCGCCCGGTGCCGGTCTTGTCGCCGACTTTCCAGCCAGCCGGTAGGCCGGCGCGCACCCGCTTGTCGCCGGTCTGGTTGGCCAGCAGCCATTGCGTGAGCTGCGCTCGTGAGGCCGGTGTGAGCACATCGCCCAGCACCAGGCGCTGCAGGTCAGCGGTCATGGCAGCCGGGGTAGTTGTGTCGCGTGGATCGCCGGGCACCGCTTGGTTCAAGGTCGGCTCGTTGCGATCCAACAGGGTCAAGGCGTCGCCCAGCGTGCGCACGAAGGCCGTCATGCCAGCGGGACCGCCCATGCTGGCCAGCATCAGGTTGGCCGCTGTATTGTCGGACAGCGTCACAGCCGCTTCGCACAGTTGCGCCAGGGATAGGCCAGTGCCATCAACATGTTTGCCGGTGGTGGGCGAGTAGGGGATCAGGTCGCGCTGGTGGTAGACGATGCGGCGCGTCAACTGCTCCCGTCCTTCATCCACCCGGCGCAGCACGGCCGCCGCCGCCAGCCACTTGAAGGTGCTGCACATGGGGAAGCGCTCATCGGCGCGATATCCCCATTGGCGAGCGCCGACCGTATCCACCAGCGAGACGCCCAGGCGTCCCCCGATGTCAGCTTCCAGCCGCGCCAGGCGCGCGCTGATGGCAGCGGCATCCACGCTGTGGCTGGCCTGCTGCGGGCCGGCAGCCCAACTGCGATGGATCAATCCGCTGGCGGTCAGTGCCGCCAGGGTCAGGAAATGTCGGCGTTTGAACATGGGCTCTCCTTGGTGATAACGCTAGGGCAGCATGATAGAGGGTGGCAGGGGTCTTGGTCACGATGCGATGTTCTGTTGCGATGGTGCATGGAAAGACCGTGCGAGTGAACGTTTGTTCGCGATGCTGCTGACCTGTCTTTTGGGGAGGGAGAGGGAAGCTTGTTGATGCATCCGAGATCCCTGCCATTTTCATGCGCGACGTCGGAAATCCGCTCCCGTAGCGACTTTGCGAGAGAGCCGGTACGGCTCTTCAGGGCGCCTGTAGGCAAGCCTGAACTGATGATTACGCGCAACAGTGGCAGAGATGTCAGACAATTCCTGATAGACGTCGGCTCTGCATCCAAATAGAATAAATGATATAAACAATTTATACGGTTCGTGCCGGGCCGTATCTGGATAGACCGGCACAGGTGGGCAGCCTCTGGCTGCCACTATCTGCCAACAGTGAAAGGGGGCAATCATGCAATACTTCGCAAATCTCTATCGCAAGCTGGTCGATTACCTCAACGATTCCAGTGAACTGGACACGGGCTCGCACCGCGGCGCACCGCACTGCTGCAGTCTGTATTCGGGCTTGTCGACCATGTCGCAGGACGATCAGCGCCGCTGACACCAGCGCGCCTTGATATCCTTGCCAACCCGGGCCGCTCCAGCGTCCCGGGTTTTTCTTTATCTGCAGTAGCCTCAGCGCGTACCCAGGATATGCGCGATGCGTTCTTCATTGGCCGGATGGCTGGACAGATAGGGCAGCGCCGGGCCATCCTTGTGGTCCTCGCCGACCTGCTCCAGCTTCTCGAACACCAGCGCCAGCTTCTGGCGCGGCAAGCCGTTGGCCTTGAACATGGCAATGGCATAGTCATCGGCCTCGCGCTCGATGTCGCGCGAATACTTCAGGTCCAGCAAGACCGTGGGGATATTGGCCAGTACCGCGGAGACGTCGCCGAACAACACCGTGGCCGCAGCCGCGATGGCCGAGCTCTGGATCAGTCTTCGCATCAGGTGGCGCCGGTGCACGTGCCCCAGCTCATGGGCCAGCACGCCCATGAGGGCGTCATCGTCATCGAGCAGATTGACGATCTCATCGGTGACTACGATCTGCCCCGAGGGCAGGGCGAAGGCATTGGGACCGATGCGGCTCTTGCGAAAGACGATCTGGTATTCCGGCGCGTCGTCCATGGGGGCCGTCAGCGCCTTGAAGCGGGCGGTAATCGCCGCAGCGCGGCGGCCATCGAGCTGGCTTTTGGAAAGCACATGGCTGTCCAGGAATTCCAGCGTGCCGCGTCCGACCTGGCGATCCACTTCCACTGGCAGCACGGCCACGATGCCTTGCGCGGCCAGCGGCAGCAGGTAGAGGTAGCTCAATATCACTACCGCCACCAGCGCCACGCAGGCCGCCAGCGCATGGCGCCAGCTGTGCTGCAGCCGTACCACCAATGAGTCGCGATGGCCGGTCTCCTGCAGCAGGGCGCTGAAGGCTGGTCCATCGGTGACTTCCAGGTAGGCGCCATCAGGAAAGCTGACCTTGCGCGCGGCCCGCGTGAAGCGCTCGGACACGCGCAGCTCGGCGATCGGACATTCCCGCTCGACCTCGCCACGCAGTTGCGCCACGCCATTGCTCACCTGCAGCGTGACCTGGTGCGGCCGCGAGCTCTTGCCATCGTAGTAGGTAGCGGAAATGGTCATGGCTTACATCGACAGGTCGAAGTCCAGCAGATCGCCCAGGCCTTCGCCGGTGGCCGAGCCGGGGGGCTCGCTGGCGGCGAGGAACTCATCGAGGCTGCCACCCGGCAGCAGCGCCAGCGACTCGATGCGGTAGCGCATCATGCGGATCTGTGCGAAGGGGGTGTACAGCCCTAGCGTGAAGGCGATGCCCAGCAGGTTGGTGATGAAGATGAAGACCACGCGCTGCCAGCGCATCGTGCTCTTGAAGCCGTGTTCACCCAGCCGAGTGCTGTTCCAGACCAGATTTTGCAGTTGCGTCATCAGCAACGGATAGAGGGCGAAGGTCCAGGCATAGAGCGCGATGATGATCGGCAAGCCGTGAGGCAACATCACCGACAGGGAGATATGGAAGTAACCCACCGCCACCAGCGCGGCCATAGCGGCCAGAAAACCGACTAGCCAGATGCCAAATGCAATCAGGAACACCTTGTAGAACGCCCCCGGCTTGGCCGTGAAATCGAATTGCGTCGCCCCGAAGCGCGACTGGCCATGCTGGTAGCGCTTGAAGCGCTGGTAGGCCAGTGGTGCCAGCAGGCCCACGGAAAGACTGGCCAGCAGGGGCCAGAGGAAGAAGTTCTTGAACACCCCCCCGGCAGAGCCGAGAAAACCGAAACGGATGCCACGATAACTGGTGTTGTAGAGCTTGAATTGCAGGCTGCGCCAGATCAGCCAGGGGCCAGCCACGGCCATGGCGATGGCGGCGATCAAGCCCAGCACGATATTGAACGCTGCCGCCAGTTGATATAGCCCCATTACCACCACGGCGATGATGCGGCCCTTGAGGATGGCTATGGGATTGCCGTGATAGTCGAAGCTGGCCCCGGCCACCGAGGTGTTGTCGTAGAAGTAGCGCAGCCGACGGACCTTGGCCCAGGCGGAATAGATGCCCAGGGTGACGATGGACAGCAGCAGGTTGACGATCCAGATGCGGAAGTACTCCGAGCCGCTGCCGCTAAAGGAGAAGCCTTGCGGTGCGCTGTGGTCGGCCGAGTCGCGCAGGGTGGTGGCGAAATTGGCGGGTGCTTGGGGCGGCGTGGAGGGTGGTTGGGCCGCAGAGTCGGGCAAGTCAGGTTGATCGTTCATGGAAGCTCTTGTGTTGGTTGTTGTAAGGGATAGGTCTGCCAGTGGGGTCGGGGAAGAATCTATTGCTCGGAAGTAAAAGTCAAGCTGTCGGGCTCCATTGCGCATCATGTATGGATGTTGTAGGGGCAGGCCTCGCATTTTTTTGAGGCCAACTGCTCTGGTCTCCTGCAGAAATGCACTGTTTGTGCGAACATTGGTGCCCAGATGCGGTCAAGGAACGGGCATTACGCGATGACCTGAGGTTTTATCCTCCCGCATCCGCGCCAACCATAAAAGTTTCCTGAACGCCGACCGGTCTCCACGCTGGCCGGCGTTTTACCACCCAAAGGAGCCTCCATGTCCACGTCCTGGAATACCGCCGCCATCGCCGAAAAACTCGGCATCCCCCCATCCGAGCTCGGCATCGAGACCATTGCCCACAGCGCCGATGACATCGACTACGAAAGCGTACTGCTCTACAACAAGACCCGGCCGCAGACCTCGGGCGTGTTGACCGTGCCCAACTACTTCGGCCTGCGCCAGCAGGCGCTGGAAATCGCCGCCACCACCATCGGTGCCGGCCATGCCATCTTCGTGGCCGACGTGTTCGGCAAGACCCTGCGCCCGGCCAACCCGGACCAGGCCCTGGCCGCCATCATCCCCTTGAAGCAGGACCGTGCCCAATTGCGCAAGCGTATGCAGGCGGCCTTGCAGGCGTTCGGCCAGCAATCCTTCGTGAAGATCGCCGCCGACAAGTTCGGCGCCTGCGGTTTCTGCTTCGGCGGCACGGCTGCATTGGAGCTGGCGCGCGATGGTGGCGAAGTGCGCGGTACGGTGTCGCTGCATGGCGCGCTCGATACCCCGGCCCCCGCCACCAGCAAGGTCAAGGGCGGGGTGCTGGTGCTGCATGGCGTGCAAGACCCGTCGGTGCCGCGCGAGCAGGTCAATGGCTTCATCGATGAGATGAGCGCGCTTAAGGTCGATTGGCAACTGGTCAATTATGGCCAGGCGGGTCATTCTTTCACCGACCCGGATGCCAACAATCCCGGCTTCTTCTACCACCGCCAGACCGCCGAGCGCGCCGCCGTGGCGCTGCAGGCCTTCTTCGGCGAAGTGCTGGCCTGATGTCCTGAAGCAGGGCGGTGCCACCGTCCTGTCGATCTGTTTGTCAACCTGCGCGGTTGCGCCCGAAACGGCCGCACAGGTGCTTCACCATAACAATAAGAGAACGCGTCCATCCGGTACGCAGGGGGGCATCCTTGCATGGCCTGTTGTGCCAGCGTCCCGCATTACCCTCGTCAAAACCACATCCAAAGGATACCCATGTCAGAAGATAAAGAGCCCAGGCGGCGCTTTCTGCGCCAGGTGTTGGCCATCGTCCCAGCTGCGACCACGCTAGGCGGCGCCACCACCGTTGCCGTGACCCAGCCGGCCATGGCCGACAGCAGCGAACCGGGCAAGCCCCGCGCTTACACGCCTACCTACTTCACCGCGCCCGAATGGGCTTTCCTCAACGCCGCCGTCGATCACCTCATTCCCTCGGATCAGTACGGTGCCGGCGCGCTGGAAACCGGCGTGCCCGAGTTCATCGACCGCCAGATGGAAACCCCCTATGGCGCTGGCAAGCTGTGGTACATGCAAGGCCCCTTCCACCCGGATAGCGTGCCCGAACTGGGCTACCAGCTCTCGCTGGTACCGCGCGACATCTACCGCCAGGGCATCGCCGCCTGCAACGACTGGTGCAGCAAGAATCACGGCAAGGTCTTCGCCGAACTCGACAAGGCCAAGCAGGTAGAAGTGCTCAAGATGATGGAAGCCGGCAAGATCACTTTTGATACCGTGCCGGCCAAGACCTTCTTCAGCTTCATGCTGGGCAATACCAAGGAAGGCTATTTCGCCGACCCGATGTACGGCGGCAACCAGAAGATGGGCGGCTGGAAGATGGTCGGTTTCCCCGGTGCGCGCGCCGACTTCGCCGACTGGGTGGATCAATACAACGTCAAGTATCCATACGGCCCTGTGTCGATTCTGGGAGAGAAGGGCTGATCATGGCTATCAAAAAAGACAAAGTGGATGTGGTGATGGTGGGCCTGGGCTGGACCGGCTCTATCATGGGCATGGAGCTCACCGAAGCCGGCCTGAACGTGCTGGCGCTGGAACGCGGCGACATGCGCGATACCAATACCGACACGCCGTATCCCAAGGCCGTCGATGAACTGAAGTATTCCGTGCGCGGCGCTTTGTTCCAGGACCTCTCGCGCGAGACCGTGACGATTCGTCATACGCTCTCGGACGTGGCCGTCCCCTACCGCCAGCATGGTTCCTTCCTGCTGGGCGATGGCGTGGGTGGTGCCGGTTTCCACTGGAACGGCATGATGTACCGCAACCTGCCCGAGGAGCTGGAGATGCGCTCCCACTACGAGCAGAAGTACGGCAAGAAATTCATCCCCGAGGGCATGACCATCCAAGACCATGGCGTGACCTACAAGGAGTTGGAGCCGTTCTACGATTTCTCGGAAAAGGTCATGGCCGTGTCCGGCAAGGCCGGCAATCTCAAGGGCAAGATCGTCGCTGGCGGCAACCCGCTGGAAGGCGAACGCAGCGATGAATTCCCCAACCCGCCGCTGCAATACCAGTACAGCGCCTCGCTGGTGGAAAAGGCCATGCGCGAGGTCGGCTACCATCCCTATCCGGCACCGGCCGCCAATGCTTCGCAACCCTTCACCAATCCGTATGGCGTGCGCATCGGCCCCTGCAACTACTGCGGCTTCTGCGAAAACTATGGCTGCTACATGTATTCCAAAGCCTCGCCGCAGACCACCATCCTGCCGGTGCTGTTGAAGCGCAAGAACTTCGAAGTGCGCACCAAGGCGCAGGTCATCAAGGTCAACCTGGATGCCGCCGGCAAGCGCGCCACCGGCGTCACCTACATCGATGCCCAGGGCCGCGAGGTCGAGCAACCCGCCGACCTGGTGCTGCTGACGGCCTTCCAGACCCACAATGTGCGCCTGCTGCTGCTCTCCGGCATCGGCAAGCCCTACGACCCGGTGACCGGTGAAGGCGTGGTCGGCAAGAACTTCGCCTACCAGTACAACGGTGGCATCAACGTGATCATGCCCAAGGGTACGCAATTCAATCCCTTCATCGGCACCGGCGCCGGTGGCGTGGGCATGGACGACCTCAATGGCGACCAGTTCGACCATGGCCCGCTGGGCTTCATCGGTGGCGCCTCGATCCGTCACGTGCGCTACGGTGGCCGTCCCATCAAGCAGGCCGGCACCATGCCCGGCGAGAAAGTCCCCAACTGGGGTTCCGAATGGAAGGCCAGCGTGCAGGATGCCTACCAGCGCACCCTGACCATCGGCATGTCCGGCTCGGTGATGGCCTATCGCGATTGCTATCTGTCGCTGGACCCGACCTACAAGGATGCCAACGGTCAGCCGCTGTTGCGCATGACCCTGAACTGGAAGGAAAACGAAGGCAAGATGCTGACCCACATCGCCGGCGAGATGGAAAAGGTCGGCCAGGCCATGAACCCGGAAAAGGTCGTCAAGGCCGTGCGCAAGACCGGTTCATCCTGGGATACCCGGGTCTATCAATCGACCCACCTGACCGGTGGCGCCATCATGGGCACGACGCCCAAGAACAGCGTGGTCAACAAATACCTGCAAAGCTGGGACGTGCCCAACGTGTTCGTCTACGGGGCCTGCGCCTTCCCGCAGAACATGGGTTACAACCCGACCGGGCTGGTCACGGCGCTGGCGTATCACTCCGCCCGTGCGATCCGCGAGCAGTATCTGAAAAACCCCGGCCCGCTGGTACAGGCATAAGGATGACGACCATGATCAAGCATTATTTCATCGCCGCCTGCGCGGCAGTCATGTCGCTGTCCGCGTTCACCGCCGCAGCGCAGAGCAATCCCGCTGCACCCTCGGCGGACCAGCAGCTGGTGCAGCGTGGCGAGTATCTGGCCAAGGCCGGGGACTGCGTGGCCTGCCATACCGCCAAGGGTGGCAAGCCCTTTGCAGGTGGCCTGCCCATTGCCACTCCCGTGGGGAGGGTGTATTCCTCCAACATCACGCCGGACAAGGAAAACGGCATCGGCAACTACAGCGAAGAGGATTTCGACAACGCCCTGCGCCACGGCATCCGCAAGGATGGCGCGTCGCTCTATCCGGCCATGCCCTATCCCTCCTACGCCAAGGTCAAGCCGGCTGACGTGAAGGCGCTGTATGCCTACTTCATGAATGGCGTGCAGGCTGACCCCGCACCCAATCGCGGTGTAGACATCACCTGGCCGCTGTCGATGCGCTGGCCGCTGTCGATCTGGCGCAAGGTGTTCGCACCGGCGGTGGCGCTCGATGGTCCCGAGGATAACAGTCCCCTGGTCCGTGGCCAGTACCTGGTCGAAGGCCTGGGGCACTGCGGTGCCTGCCACACCCCGCGAGGTGTCGGGATGCAGGAAAAGGCCTTGTCCAACGACAGCAGTCTGTACCTCTCCGGTGGCGTCATCGATGGCTACCTGGCCAACAACCTGCGCGGCGACGCCCGCGATGGTCTGGGCAACTGGAGCCAGGCCGATATCGTGGCCTTCCTCAAGACCGGCCGCAACAGCCATTCCGCAGCCTTTGGCGGCATGGCCGATGTGGTCGCCCAGAGTACCCAGTACCTGAGCGAGGCCGACCTGTCGGCCATGGCGACTTATCTGAAGTCGCTCAAGCCGGTCAAGGAAGGGACGGCAGCGCTGGCCTATGACGACAAGACCCACCAGGCCTTGCGCAAGGGTAGCGATCAAAGTCCCGGCGCGATGACGTTCCTCAACAACTGTGCGGCTTGCCACCGCAGTAGCGGCAAGGGGTATGAAGAAACCTTCCCGACTCTGGCCTTGTCGCCCACGGTGAATGCGGACAATCCGGCTTCGCTGATCCGCATCGTGCTGGAAGGCGCCGAAATGCCCTGGACCCACAAGGCCCCGACGCAATTCGCCATGCCTGGTTTTGCCAGCCGGCTGTCGGACCAGGAAGTGGCTGATGTGGTCACCTTTATCCGCAGCAGCTGGGGCAACCAGGCAGCGTCGGTGAGTGCATCGGACGTGGCCAAGGTACGCAAGCAGGTGCCGGAGAAAAAGACGGTGGAGGTGGGCGCGGTGCCGCTGGCCAAGCAATAGTCCTCGGTCGTCGGACTGGCCAACGGGCAGCATCATTGCCATGATCTGAGCGCTGCCCGGAAGGCTAAATCGAAAGCCCGCGTCTTCACAGACGTGGGCTTTTTTGTTGTATTTCAAAAGCCTGACAAGTCTCCAAAATAATTGGATTTTTTTGTCCCCAAGTTTCGAATCTTCCCCAGGATTTTCAGGGCTTTTGCTGCGTGGCGCCCTGGCCGAACAAGAATGGCGGCCCGTCATTTCTCATCGCCACCTCCATGGATGCCGCCAGCAGCTTGTTGTCCCGCCTGGTCCGTTTTTCTGCGGACAGTCGTTTGTTTCGCTTGCAGATCGCCGGTCATGCCGAGGATCGCTTTTTGCTACAGGCTTATGTGTCCTCGGAACAGTTGCATGGCGTTGATGCCAGCGAACTGATCGTCCTGAGCCTGGACGCCGAGTGTCCGCTGAAGTCGCTGATAGGGTGCCACGCCACGCTGGAAACCCGGCTCGCCGATGGCACCCGAAGTCGTCGTACCGGCCTCATCCATGAAGCGGCGAAGTTGGGCGGCGATGGCGGTTTCTGTCGCTACCGGCTACGCATGGCGCCGTGGCCCTGGCTGCTGGGGCAGTCCCGTACCAGCCGCGTGTGGCAAGACAAGAGCTTGCTCGATGTCGTCGAGGACGTCTTGCGTGACTTCCCGCAGCACGCCGACTGGACCTGGTCGGCCGACGCGCTGGACGTGTTGACGCGCTTGCCGCTGCGCAGCTACACGGTGCAATACCGCCAGACCCACCTCGACTTCATCAGCCGCCTGCTGGCGGGCGAAGGGATGTCGTGGCGCGTGGAAGAACATGCGGCCAGCCCGCAGGGCCATCGCCTGGTGTTCTTTGGCGATTCCTCGCAACGCAGCGCCCTGGCCGAGGATGTCACCAGCGCCGCGGATGGCGGCATCCGCTTCCACGGCGCCAGGGCGCAAGAACAGCAGGACAGCATCCAGGCGCTGGCGGCTTGCCGCAGCCTGCAGGCGGCCAGCTATACGCTGCTGGGCTACGACGACCAGAACAAGCAGGCCATTGCCGCCAGCATCCCCACCCATCATGCCTTTGGTGGTCGCTCGGCGCCCCGGCTGGAAAGCTACGACAGCGCCGGCCTGAACGCGCCTGACGACAGCCAGGCAGCCGACCGCCATGCGCGCCTGATGATGGAGGCGGCCGAAGCGCTCAACAAGCGCTGGCGTGGACGCAGCACGGTACGCAGCTTGCGCGCCGGCAGCCGTTTCACGCTCATGGGCGGTCCCTTGCGTGAGCAGCATCAGGGCCAGCAAGAGTACGCGGTGCTGGCGCTGCTGGGCGTGGGCATCAACCAATTGCCGGCCGATACCGAAGCCTCCCTGGCCGAACTCTTCGGCCCCTTGCCACCCTTGCTGGAAGAGGCCATCGCCGCCTGCTTGCAGACCCAGCCTCTGCACCCGGACTGGCCCTTGGCACGCACCGACACGCTCATCGAGCAGGCCCGCAGCATGGGCTATGCCAATGTCTTCGAAGCGATCCGTGCCGACATCCCCTGGCGGCCCGTGCTGGCCGATGGTAGCGGCCTGCAGCGGCGTCCCCATGCCCTGGCGCGCGGCAGCCAGAGCGCCATCGTGGTCGGCTACTGGGGCGAAACCCAGGCCAACGGACCCGATGAAATCTGCTGTGACCGGCTGGGCCGCGTGCGCATCCGTTTTCATTGGCAGGGCCGGCATGACGATGCTGGAGCCACCTGCTGGGTGCGGGTAGGCCAGCGCTGTGCTGGACCGGGCATGGGGCTGCAATTCCTGCCCCGCATCGGACAAGAAGTCCTGGTGCAGTTCATCGAAAACGACCTGGAGCGACCGATTATTCTCGGGGCGCTCTACAACGGCCGTGGGGAGGGGGGCGTGATACCGACGCCGGGAGGCGAGGTGAAGGATTGTTCCAGCATGGAGGTCTTCGCCATGGCCAGCGATACCGGCATCAGCGGACAAGGCAACCTGGCCGGCACCCAGGCACCGACCTGGCATGGCGCCAGCGCCGACCGTGAGGGACATCGCAACCCGGCTGCGCAATGGGGCATCCGCTCCAAGGAATTCGGTGGCTGGGGCTACAACCAGTTGCTCTTCGATGACAGCGACGGCCAGGGGCGGCTCCAGTTCAAGACCACGCAGGTTGGCAGCGAACTGAACCTGGGCCACCTGATCCACAGTGCCGACAATTATCGCGGCAGTTTCCGCGGCACCGGTCTGGAACTGCGCACCGATGCCTATGGCGTGATCCGTGCCGGAGCAGGCATCCTGTTTTCCAGCTACCGGGTGCAACATCGTGCCCACCATCGTGATCCGGCGGCGGACAACACCGGCCTGCGGGCCATGGCGCGACAGGCCGCGCACATCAGCAAGAGCTTCGACGAGGCAGCCCGCACGCACCGCACCGTAGGCATGAGCCAGGGGCTCGATGCGATGAATGCGATGAAGCAGGCCGTTGCCAGTCAGGCAGAAATAGCGGGACAGACGCTGCCTGGCAGCAGTACGCCGCTCATCCAGATCGCCGCCAAGGAAGGACTGGGTGTCGTGGCGGGACAGCATCTGCAATTGGCCAATGGTCGCAGCGTCAGCCTGGTGGCCGGCCAGGATGTGCAGCACATCAGCGGTCACCAGTTCCGACTGCGCACGCAGCAGGCCATCGGGCTGCTGGCGGGGGCCAGTGCTGCCGGTGACCAAGGTATCGGCCTGCAGATGATCGCCGCACAAGGTGATGTCGCAGTACAGGCGCAGGCCGATGGCATGAGCGTGCAGGCGCGCGATCAGTTGACACTGGTCAGCGCCAATGCCGCCGTCAACTGGGCCGCGGCGAAGAAGATCAGCTTGTCCACCGCGGGTGGGGCCAACATCACCATCGAGGGCGGCAATATTACCGTGCAGTGTCCGGGGGAGCTGACGGTTCATGCGGGGCAGGTCTGGTTGGATGGGCCGGTGCGGCATCTGGTGCAACTGCCGGCACTGCCGCGTACTGCGGTGGATATCAAGAAACTCGTTTTCAATCTGCATATGCAGGATATCCCTGGCCCTCACGGGCTTGCGCTTGCTGAGACCCCCTGGCGCATCGTTGCCGCCGAGAGTGCCGAGCAGGCACTGATGGTGACCGAAAAACTGCTGCATGGCCGCAGCGACTCACTAGGAAAACTCACCCTCTCCGACACCGAGCAGCAAGCTCTGCTCGAGGCCTACAACGCCCAGCCCGGACAACTCTGGCTGGTCTATCTGGATCATGTGCAAAACATCGACATCACGCTCTACGACCCATCGTGGAGCGACATGCAGAAACACCTGCACGCCCTCAATGCCATGGGATACAGCGACGACTATGCCGAGGTCGCTGGTCGTGCACTGAACGCGGCCACTCTGGCGCTGGCCAGGCAAGAGACCGGCAAGGCCCGTGGCACCCCCCTGCTCAAGCAACTCAAGGAGTAAGCCCATGACCAACATGGACCGGAATCAAACCAAAAGAACCACGAGCATCATTGCCGCGCCGGATGAGACCTTCAAGACCGCTACCACCAGCGGTCTTTGGATCAACGACGGTCACGTCTATGCGCCCAAGCGCGATGGCAACGCTCTGCATCCCTTCCTGACGGGCAAGGCCTATTTTGCGGACCTCATCGAAAAGATGGAGAACGCCAGCGGCGAGATATGCATCGCCGGCTGGCAGATCAACTGGGACGCGCTGCTGGCGCCTGGCAAGCGGCTCTATGACGTGCTGCTCCACGCTGCTCGCAAGAAGGGCATGAAAATCTACGTCATGCCCTGGGATGACACGCGCCCGGTGCGTACCTACGAAGCGCAGACTATCCGGATCCTCAAGAGCATCAACCGGGAACCGGATGTGGCGCCGGGCACTGTCGCGGCAATAGCTTCCCCCAGCTTCAACCTGAGCAACAAAGCCTATTTCAGTCACCATCAGAAAACCATCATCATCGACCGGCGCTACGCCTATGTCGGCGGCATCGATCTGGCCTACGGCCGCTATGACGACGAGCGCTTCACGCTCAAGTGCGATGAAGATGGACGCGAGGTTATGAATCGCTACAACCCTTGCATCCCGGCGCTGCTGGAAGTGCCGGAGCCCACCACGATTGATCCGAACAAGACGGCGCAGATACATCGGACCTTATCTGTGCCGACTGCCAAGTCGGATCCTCAGTGGAACGAGACGCTGGATAAACTCGACGGGGGCCGGCAATTGTTTCCTCATGAAGACCTGAAAAAACTGAAAGGTAGCAAATGGCAAGTTCCCTATGATGACCCGGGCACTGTGGACGTTGCCACCAATGGTCGCAGCATCGATACCCCATCCCGCTTGACGCTGGACCCGGCCCGCCAGGCACGTATGCCCTGGCAAGACATGCACGCGCGCATGGAAGGTCCGAGCGTCGCAGATATTCTTAGAAACTTCATGGATCGCTGGCATGTCAGTGGCGGCGTGCGCCTCCCTCCTGCGCTACCTATGCAGCAGTTTGCGGCGGCGGGTTCGACCATGGTGCAAGTATTGCGCAGTGCACCTGCCGGCCAACGCAAAATGGAGAGTCGTCAGCTCAACAAGACTGACCGCCATCCTTGTGAGGACCACATCAAGCAGGCGATGTGCAATCTGATCGGCAAGGCCGATCATTTTATCTATATCGAAAACCAGTTCTTTGTCGGCAAGTTGGGCAAGCCGGTTCATGACGAGAAGCCCGCTCAGGGCGAAGCTTCTAGTCAGGCTCTTTCTCCTGCTGCCAAGTTCATCAACGCACAAAAGCATGGCTTAGGTAAAGTCTCGAGCTGGACCTTACGCCAAAATGATGCCAACAGGAGTTCGACACTCTACGAGCCCCCCACGAATCCCATCTGCGAAGCCCTGATCGAGCGGATCACGCGCGCCATCCTCAATGCAGAGCCGCAGCCCTTCCACGTCTACATCACCTTGCCGGTGCATCCCGAAGGTGACTTCTTCACCACTGCCTCGGTGGCCGTGCAGATCTACTGGACCATGCAGACGCTATCCTTCGGCACCAACAGCCTGCTCAACGGCATTCGCCGCGCCTTGCGTGCCCGCCAACTCAGGGACAAAGGCGACAAGAACTATGAGCGTCTGTTGACCAATACCACCCAGGACATGAGCAAGGAACTGGAGCACATCCCGGTGGAGGCCTGCTTCGAATACGTCACGCTGCTCAACCTGCGCAATTGGGCCAAGCTGGGCGAGCGCTACGTGACCGAGCAAGTTTATGTGCACACCAAGTTGATGATCGTGGACGACCGCTATGCACTCTTCGGCAGCGCCAACATCAATGATCGCAGCCTCAACGGGGAAGGCGATTCAGAGATTGCCTTGCTGGTGACGGATCAAGATGACAGCAAGGACGATCTATGCGGGGATGGTGTGAAACGACCCGTCAGGAATTTTGCACGCAAGCTGCGCATGGATATCTGGCGCAAGTTGTTTGGGATAGGTTTGAAGCCCAGTGCTGTCGGGGGTGTCAAGCCTGCTGATCATTTGCTGTCGGCGATTGAGAAGCCGGCGGCTCCCGCGAGCTGGCGGGCGATTCAGAAGCAGGCTGAGGAGAATGCTGCGGCTTATGAGGCGGTGTTTGATTACATTCCGAGAAGTTGGCGATATACAGCCGCCGGGCAGAAAAAAGCTAGCTCCATCATTCCAAATTGGGATCCGCAAAAAAAACCTCCAATTAAGGTGACGAAAAATATGGGAAAAATAGGCTATCCGGGATCTTCCTTGCCACATGAAACGTCCTTCTGGACGACTGCACGACATAACAGTGACCCGACAAGATCACCGAGGACTTCGGTTATCTGGTCGTGACCCAGGGTGACCCTGATGCCAAGGTCGATACCCCTGACCTGATGCTCTACGTCATCCGGGACGCGCAACAAGCCATCAAACGCGGCATCAAGCCAGTCCCCAAGAAGGAGTTTTTCAAGCTTGCGAGGCAAATTGCGGATTCCGTCAAACATCGCGGCGCGCTGGGGGGCGAGAAATGAAGCGCGTGCTTCACTTTCCAGAAACGTGCGGAGATGCGATGACGGATTCAATCCACTCGGACGGGTCCTTGCTTGCGCTGGACGGTCAGCAGTCTGGAAGATGGCATCAAGCCCGGGCACTGGACACGCTGATGTATGAGATCGGCCTGCGCGCCCCTGGTCGCTGGCATCGCCTGCCGCACCGGCGTTTGCTGGAATTCGTTTCGCAACATCGGGACTTGGCCTTGAGCGCCGGCCTGAAGGACCAGGAGCGCCAGCTTTACTACGTACTGCTGGCCGTCTTCACTTCCGGCAAGGCAGTGCAGCATCCGGTCGTGGTGGAACTGATGAAAGACCCGCCCACCGAGACGGCGCAATTCATTGAGGCCATCATGCGACTTCCTGGTGAGGTGTTCGTCAGCGGCCAGCCATTGTGGATGACGCAACGGCTGCCGGATGAGCCCCGGGGACGCCTGCATGAGTCAGGGTGAATGAAGCGGAGATGCTGCCTGCATCGCAGGACGGCATCTCCTTGGGGCAAGCCAATCGCCTTGCCTCGGGCAATCCTTATTCCTTCACCGCCCCCGTCATCCCCGACACGTAATACTCCACAAAGAACGAATACACCACCGCCACCGGCAGCGAGCCCAGCAGCGCCCCGGCCATCAGCGCGCCCCAGTGATACACGTCGCCATCCACCAGTTCGGTGACGATCCCCACCGGTACCGTCTTCACTTCCGAGGATGAAATGAAGGTCAGCGCATAGATGAATTCATTCCACGACAGCGTGAAGGCAAAGATGCCCGCCGAGATCAGTCCGGGCACGGCCAGCGGCAGGATGATCTTGACCAGGATTTCCCAGCGCGTAGCACCGTCGATCAATGCGCACTCTTCCAGTTCGTAGGGAATGGAGCGGAAGTAGCCCATCAAGAGCCAGGTGCAGAACGGGATCAGGAAGGTCGGATAGGTCAGGATCAGCGCCCAGCGCGTATCGAACAGGCCCAGCTTGAACACGATGGCCGCTAGCGGAATGAAGAGGATGGAAGGCGGGATCAGGTAGGCCAGGAAGATGCCCAGCCCGACCTGTTTGGAACCCTGGAAGCGCAGCCGTTCGATGGCATAGGCGGCAAACACGCTGGCCGCCAGCGAGGCGAAGGTGGAGACTACCGAGACGATCACCGTGTTCAGCAGCCAGGCCGGATACTGGGTGTCGAACAAGAGCTTCTTGAAGTGCGCCAGCGTCGGGGCGACCACCCAGAACGGGTTGCCGGTCTGCGAGAGCAATTCATTGTCGGGCTTGAAGGCGGTGATCACCATCCAGTAGAACGGGAACAGCAGCACAAACAGGAAGATCAGCAGCGGAATGTAGATCGTCACCCACTTGCGCGGGGTCGATTGCAGGAAATCCATGCCCTGGGTTTCCATCTGGTCGTCTTTTTTCTTGGCCATTATTTGTCACCTCCTTGTTGCCAGCCGCGACGTTGCAGGCCGAAGTAAGAGAACATGATCGCTGCCAGCAGGAAGGGGATCATGTAGGTGGCCAGCGCCGCGCCTTCACCCAATGCACCGCCGGGAATGGCGCGCTGGAACGACAGCGTAGCCATCAGGTGGGTGGCGTTCAAGGGGCCGCCGCGGGTGAGCACATAGATCAGCTGGAAGTCGGTGAAGGTGAACAGCACCGAGAAGGTCATCACCACCGCGATGATCGGCGTCAACAGCGGCAGGGTCACGTGGCGGAACTGCTGCCAGGGCGTGGCACCGTCGATGGCGGCAGCCTCGTACAGTGACGGCGAGATGGTCTGCAGACCGGCCAACAGCGAAATCGCCACGAAGGGAATACCGCGCCAGACATTGGCAAAGACCGTGGACCAGCGTGCATTCCACGGGTCGCCCAGGAAGTCGATGTAATGGTCGATCAGGCCCATCTTGTGCAGGGCCCAGCTGATGACGGAGAACTGAGCGTCATACAGCCACCAGAAGGCCAGTGCCGATAGCGCCGTGGGTACGATCCAGGGCAGCAGCACGATGGCGCGGAAGAAGGTCTTCAGCGGCACATTCTTGTTGAGCAGGATCGCCAGCCACAGGCCCAGCATGAACTTGAGGATGCTGGCGCTGACCGTGTAGAACACGGTATTGAACAGCGACAGTTGGGCCAGGGAATCGCCGGCCAGGTAGCTGAAGTTGTCCAGGCCGACGAAGCTGCCTTCGCCGCCGATCTTGGTGTCGGTAAAGCCCAGCCAGATGCCCAGGCCCAGCGGGTAGGTCAGGAACACCACCAGCAGGATCACGGCCGGGGCCATGAACAGCATCCCCAGTACGTTACGGTTGTTCAGGAATCGGGATAGCATGATGTGCCTCGATGAAATGGCCGCAGGGCGTGCCTGCGGCCGATACGATGATCGCGCGCGTCTTGGAGTCTTCGTGCCTGCACGTTGCTGCGCCGGGCTGGCAGGCCCTGACAACCTGCCCCTTGGCCCGCTGTCCCGAGGGAACCCGGCGTGGCCGCGTGAAGGCTCGAGCCAGCCGCATCAAGCCTTGTAGTAGCGCTTGGCGCGTTCGGCTGCGCGGTCGATGGCCTGCTGCACGGTCTTGGCGCCGGACGCTGCTTCGGCCACCATGTCCACCACCACATAGTCCGCCATACAGGCCGCCGAGGCTTGTCCCAGCGGGCCTTCGTGGCCATGGTCCAGCATCAGCGAGGCCGAGTCGCGGTACACCGTGGCCTTGGGATCGTCGGTCCAGACGGGGTTCTTTTCGTAGGCCTTGAGCGACTGACTGACGTAGCCGATGGAGGCCTTCATCCACGGGTTGTACTGGTCCGGCTCGAACATGAATTGCACGAAAGCCTTGGCCGCGTTGGGGTACTTGGTGTGCTTGAAGACCATCATCTGCGTGATCTGCATCAGCTCGGAGGGCTTGCCCACCGGACCGATGGGGAAGTGCGCGTGCTGGGTGTCGCGGCCGATCTCCTGCAGCTTGGGGTCTTGCGAATTCTTGGCGGCGTAATAGACCGAGATGCCGTTGGCCGTCAGGCTGATCTGGCCATCCAGGTAGGCCTTGTTGTTGGACGGATCCTGCCAGGACAGGGTGCCCGGCACGAAGGTAGCATAGAGCTGCTTGGCGTATTCCAGCGCGGCGCGGGTCTCGGGCGAGTTGATGGCGACCTGGCCCTGCTTGTTCACCAGCTTGCCGCCGTGCGACCACAACAGCCAGTGCGCCCAGTTGTTGGCATCCCCCACGGCCTTGCCCAGGGCAAAGCCGACTGGCGTGTCCTTGGCCTTCAAGGCTTGGCACAGCTTGAGGAAGCCGGCTGTGTCCTTGGGAATGGCGTCGAAGCCGGCCGCCTTGATCTGGCTTTCACGATAGACCAGGGCGTTGCCGATCACGCCCAGCGGCAGGGCGATCCACTTGCCATCCTTGGTGCCGTACTTGCGGCAGACGTCGTACCAGCCGCCATAGCGTTTGCCCAGCGAATCGGCAAGATCGGTCATATCGATCAGCTTGGTCGGATACTGCTGCGGATCGTCGAACCAGCCCAGCACGATGTCGGGGCCACTGCCCACATTGGCCGCCACCGCCGACTTGGGGCGCACATCTTCCCAACCTTCACTGTCGGTGCGCACCGGGATGCCGGTCAGTTCGGTAAATTTCTTCACATTGGCGTTCCACAGGTCTTCATCACCCTGGACGAAGCGCTTCCAGCGCAGCACGCGCAGGGTCGCACCTGCTTCGATGGGGTATTTGATGCTATCGGCGCCAGCCACGCCGGGGCCAGCGGCAAAGGCGTTCGCGCCCAGGCTGGATGCGGCTGCGGCGGCAGCACTGGTGACCAGAAATTCGCGTCGTGTCAGCTTGCTCATGTCTCCTACTCCTTCGGTTGAACGTCGAATTGGACCGCTTGCGAACAGAGGTTCTTGCGGATGGACTCTTGTTGTTCTGATGCTGCGCTACGGGTGTTGCCTTGGGACTGCGGTATGGTGGTATGGCGATGGTGCGGGATGGATGGGGCGATCAGCGCGCTGCCAGCGACTGGCCCGATGCAGTATCGAAGAGGTGCGTGCGGCTGTGGTCGGGCACCAGGTGGATCACGTCGCCCGCGCCAAAGTCATGACGCTCGCGGAAGATCGAGGTGAGGCTGGTCTGGCCAAAGCGCGAGAACACTTCGGTATCGGCTCCGGTCGGTTCCACCACGATGACCTGGGTGGCGATACCTGTTCCGGCGGCGCCGATGGAAAGATGTTCGGGACGCACGCCATAGGTGACCTGCTGGCCGTCATTGCCTTGCAAGGCGCTGCCATAAGGGGCGGGCACGCGGGTGCCATCGGCGAACTCGACTTCGGCCGCGCCAGCGCCACGGCGCAAGGTGGCCGGGATGAAGTTCATCGCGGGCGAACCGATGAAGCCGGCCACGAACAGGTTGGCCGGATGGTCGTACAGGTCCAGGGGGCGACCACGCTGTTCCACCAGGCCATCGCGCATGACCACGATCTGGTCGGCCATGGTCATGGCTTCGATCTGGTCATGGGTGACGTAGATGGAGGTGGTCTTCAAGCGCTGGTGCAGTTCCTTGATCTCGGTGCGCATCTGCACGCGCAGCTTGGCATCCAGGTTGGAGAGCGGTTCATCGAACAGGAACACCTGTGGATCGCGCACGATGGCGCGACCCATCGCCACGCGCTGGCGCTGGCCACCCGAGAGCTGGCGCGGGTAGCGGTCCAGCAACTGGTTCAGGCCGAGGATGTCGGCCGCCTTCTTGACCCGTTCTTCCACGAAGGACTTATCCTTCTTGGCCAGGGTGAGCGAGAAAGCCATGTTGTCGCGCACGGTCATGTGCGGATAGAGCGCGTAGTTCTGGAACACCATGGCGATGTCGCGGTCCTTGGGCTGGACGTTGTTGACCACGGTGCCACCGATGAGAATCTCGCCGCCCGTGATTTCTTCCAGGCCCGCCAACATGCGCAGCAGGGTCGATTTGCCGCAGCCGGAAGGGCCGACCAGGACGGTGAATTCGCCATCGGCGATATCGATATCGACGCCCCGGATGATCTGGGTGCTGCCGAACTGTTTCTTGACTGCGCGAATCTGTACTGATGCCATCAAATGCTCCTCGTGTCTATCCTCGTATCGACGCCATGTAACCGGTTCCAGGCGGGGCCGGCCACAGCGTGCTTGTTGTACTAGGTTCCTCACGCCGCTTGCGGCGCGTGCTGCTTATGCTGGATGGCCCTGGACGACGACGTAGGAGGGGCGTCCGTTGCGGTCCCAGTCGATCAGGTTCTGGGCCGCCTTGCGGCGTAGTTCGCGCGCGGCCACGTCCGAGAAGAATGCCGCGTGCGGCGACAAGAGCACGCGCGGGTGCTGCACGATCGCTGCCGATGTCGTGGGCGGCTCGACTGGCAACACATCCAGCGCCGCGCCCTTGAGTTGACCGTTTTCCAGCGCGGCCAGCAGGTCGTCGATCTGGATGAGCCCACCGCGTGCGGAATTGACCAGGTAGCTTTGCGGCGGCAGCAGCGCCAGCAGCGAGGCATCGATCATGTTGCGCGTCTCATCGTTGAGCGGAGTATGCAGCGATACCACGTGCGCCTGCCGGAACAGATCCTCGCGGCCGACGCGTTCCACGTAGGCCGGGAAGTCGCCATCGATGATGTAGGGGTCATAGGCGATGACGCGCTTGAACAGATTGCGCGAGATGTGCGCCATGCGCTTGCCGATGCGGCCCAGGCCGATGATGCCGAGGGTGAGCTCGGAGGCGCGCGGGATGATGCCGGCCGTGGTGTAGTGCCACTAGCCAGCCTTGACCGCGCGGTCGTAGACGGTGATGTTGCGGATCAGGTCCAGCGCCATGGCCAGCGCATGGGTGGCCACTTCGCCCACGCCATAGTCGGGCGAGTTGGCGACCCAGACACCGTGGCGGGCGGCGTCGGCGGTATTGATGGTGTCGAAGCCCGCGCCATAGCGGCTGGCGATGCGGATTTCAGGACGTGCTGCAAACACCTTGGCGTTCACCGGTGCGTATTGCACCAGCAAGCCCTGACAGCCTTCAGAGGCGGCGATGACGTCGTCTTCGGTGCGGCATTGCGCGGTCACGACTTCCACGCCGGCTTGCCTGTAGAGCGCCAGCTCCAGGTCGACGTCGGGGAAATCGTAGTCCGTAATCAGTACTTTCATTGCGGGTCTCCATGATGGTTGTCTCGGGCCACCTTGTTGCAACTACTTCCTGGAACACGGCCGCCGATTGTGTGGCTGTGTCGTGTTCCCGGGTACGACTGATGCTGATGTTGAGCTTGATGCGGGCCTAATGCGGGCTTAATACAGGCTTAATGCGAACTTGATACAGGGTTAATGCAGGCTTAATGCTCTTCTGATGGACCGGACAGGCTGTGACGGTCGGGCAGGCTGGTGTGACATGGCTGATGCGATTGGCTGCGAGTCTATTGCAGCCCGATTTGTTTGGTCAAGTGGTAATACCAGATCGCGAGAAAGCATTTTGTCAGGAAGCCACAGGGCTGTTTTCCATGCTGCCGTTGCAGCACGAGGCATCATCGCCGGCTGGCGTAGAGGCCAGGCGGGACAAGGCTTTGCGGCGGGTTCTCGAGGGTAGTGAAAATGCTGCGGCGCGTGAAAGAGGAATGATTTTTCGCCTCAGATTCATCCTTGACACCTGCGATCCGATATGAAATTCTGACCTGAGCTGGTCTGACCACATTACCGCATTCGCGGACCATCGATCACCATCGATGCTTGCGCAGGATGGTTAAAAAATCGATCCCGGAGACAGCAGACCGCTCCCACATCGTTGCACGCTGCATCGCACTCCTTGAAAGGATGGTTCTCTGCATGGCTGCACCCGAACGTTTTTCCGTCCAGGCCTTGCGCCAATTCGCCACGAGCTTGCTGCAACAGGCCGGGCTGGATGCTGACAAGGCCGATAGCGTGGCCGCCACCCTGGTCGATGGCGACCTGCTGGGCCACGATACCCACGGCCTGGCACTGCTGGCCCCGTATGTGAAGGAATTGGAAAAAGGTACGATGACCCGCACCGGTGAGCCGGAAGTGCTCTCCGAGCGCGCCGCCGCTCTGGCCTGGGATGGTCGCCGCCTGCCGGGACCGTGGCTGGTGCATCGGGGTATCGATGCCTTGATCCCCAAGGCGCGCGACTATGGCACGGCCTCATTGACCATCCATCACAGCCACCACATCGCCTGCCTGGCCGCCTACCTGCTGCGCGCCACGCAGGAGGGGTTCATGATGATCCTGGCCAGTTCCGACCCGGCCGTGCAGAGCGTGGCGCCCTTCGGTGGTACCCAGGCGGTGTTTACGCCCAACCCGATTGCGGCAGGCATTCCCACCTCGGGCACGCCCTTCCTGGTGGATATCTCGGCGTCGATCACCACCAATGGCATGAGCAATCGCCTGCACAAGGCGGGCCAGCAGTTCGAGGAGGAATGGCTGATCGATGGCCAGGGCCATCCCAGTCGCGATCCTGCTGTGCTCACGGCCACGCCCCCCGGCACCATTCTGCCGCTGGGGGGCTTGTCGGCCGGGCACAAGGGCTTTGGCCTGGCCTTGCTGATCGAGGCGCTCACCGGTGGCTTGTCCGGCTTTGGCCGTGCCGATCCGCCGGCAGGGTGGGGCGCCACCGTGTTCCTGTCGCTTTACGACCCATCGGCTTTCGGTGGCGAACAGGATTTCAAGCGCCAGATGGACCATATCGCACAAGCCTGCCGCCACAATGCGCCGCGCCCCGGCGTGGGCCAGGTGCGGATGCCGGGCGACCGTGCCCTGCAACGCCGCGCCGAGCAACTGGAGCAAGGCGTGGCCCTGCATCCGACTATCGCCCCCATGCTGCGCGAGGCGGCGGCCAGTCATGGCTTGGCCTTTCCGGCGGCCCTTGGCTAAACCTCCATCATGCCCATCGAAGCGATCGAACCGCAGCGACTGTATCGCCAGATCAGCGACCAGCTACGCAAGCTGATCGTGGACGGCGAATTCGCCGTCGGTTCGCGCTTGCCGTCCGAACGCGACCTGGCGCTGCAACTTGGCGTGAGCCGGCCCTCCTTGCGCGAGGCCTTGATTGCGCTGGAGGTGGAAGGACATATCGAAGTGCGGATGGGTTCGGGCATCTATGTCTGTCCGCCCGTGCAGCGCGAGCGGCGCAGCGATCTGTCCGGCGAGGAAGGGCCGCTGGAACTGATCCGCGCGCGCGAGATGATCGAAGGGGAGGTAGCCTACGCTGCCGCCCAGCATGGCAGCAAGCAACAGATCGCCGCGGTGGAAGAAGCCTATGCGTTGATGATGGCCCATGCCGAGGCCGGCATCGATCCGCTCGAAGCCGACCGCCTGTTCCACATCCGCCTGGCCGAAGCCACCGGCAACAGCGTGCTGGTCGGGCTGGTGACGCAACTCTTCGATGCCCGCCTGGGGCCCTTGTTCGAGCGCCTGCACAGCCATTTCGACGGCACCCGCGTATGGCAGGAAGCCATCGAGGAACATGGCCTGATCATGCAGGCCCTGCGCGCGCGCAACGCCGAACAGGCGCGTGCGGCCATGCGACGGCACATGGATATCGCCTTCACCCGCTACAGCGCCAACCTGATCCGCGCATACGGCCATCGCCAACAGGGGCCAGAGCAAGAACAGGAGCGAGGCAAGCCGCGCAAGCGCGCGACCCGCAAGAGCGCCCTTCAGTTGAAGTAGGTGCGCGCCATTTCAAAGCGGCGCGAGAAGTAGGGATTGTCCATGCGCGAGATATGCACCTTGCCATTGGTCGAGGGCGCATGGACGAAGCGGCCATCACCCAGGTAGATGCCTACGTGCGAGAACGGACGGTTCTCGGTGTTGAAGAACACCAGGTCGCCGGCACGCAATTGCGCCGGATCGATCTGTCGGCCGCGGCGCGCGATGTCGGCAGCGCTGCCGCTGATATGGTAGTTGGCAGCCTGGCCGAAGATATAGGTGACCATGCCGCTGCAATCGAGCCCGGCCGAGGGATTCTTGCCGCCGAAGCGGTAGCCGGTATCGATCAGTGAGAGCGCATAGAGCGCCACTTCATTGCCATTGTCGCTGGCCGGCAATGCCGGCACCTGCGATTGCGGGGCGCCCGGTAACCGGGAGATGGGCGGGGCGGTCGGTGCCGTGCCGCAGGCGGCCAGCACCAGTGCCGCCGCCAGCGCGGCCAGCCAGGACAGGGGGGATGGCAGTACCGCCATCCGGCTCGACTCGATCCGCACGCGCCCCGCCATGGCTTACTTCCCGATCTTGGCCAGGACTTCTTCCAGCATGGAGAACATCTGGTCGATTTCTTCCTTGCTCACGTTCAGGGCCGGCATGAAGCGCAGCAGGTTGGGACGCGGCGAATTGAGCAGCAGGCCCACTGGTTCCAGGTTGCGAGCGGCTTCGACGATCTGCGGACCGATGTCGCGACCCAATTGCATGGCGCGCAGCAGGCCTTCGCCACGTTCACCTTCAAAGCCATACTTTTCCGAGATTTCCAGGGAACGCTGGCGCAGGTACTGGCCGCGCTCGCGCACCGTTTCCATGAAGCCGGGCTTCAAGAGCTCCTTGATCACGGCCACGCCCACGGCGGTCATCAGCGGGTTGCCGTTGTAGGTGCCGCCTTGCTCGCCGGCTTCGAAACAGGCGATCTCTTCGCGTGCCAGCAGGGCTGCCAGCGGCACGCCGCCGCCGATGCCCTTGGCCAGAGTCATGATGTCGGGTTCGATGCCGGAATGCTGGTAGGCGAACAGCTGGCCGGTACGACCCATGCCGCTCTGCACTTCGTCCACGATCAAGAGCAGGTTTTTTTCCTTGGTCAGGCGGCGCAGGCCTTGCATGAACTCCTTGGAGGCGGGAATGACGCCACCTTCGCCCTGCACCGGTTCCAGCATCACGGCCACGGTATGGCTGCCGATCAGGGCCTCGACGCTGGCCAGGTCGTTCAGGGTGGCCTTGGGGAAGCCCGGCACCTGCGGGGCGAACATGGTGTCCCAGCCGTCCTTGCCGCTGGCCGACATGGTGGCCAGGGTACGACCGTGGAAGCTGTGCTTGAAGGTGATGATCTCGAAGCGCGCCGAACCGTCGCCGGCCGGGTTCTTCTTGCCCCACTTGCGGGCCAGCTTGATGGCGCCTTCATTGGCTTCGGCGCCGCTGTTGGCGAAGAACACGCGGTCGAAGACCGAATTGTCCGTCAAGAGCTTGGCCAGCTCCATGGAGGGCGCATTGTAGAAGGCCGGCGATGGGTTGATCAGCTTCTTGCTCTGCGCGGCCAGGGCGTCGGCGATGCATTGCGGGGCATGACCCAGGGTGTTGACGGCCCAGCCCTGGAGGTAATCGAGGTAACGCTTGCCGTGATGGTCGGTCAGCCACATGCCCTGGCCTTCGGTGAAGACCAGCTCGGGGCGGTTGGTGACGTACATCAGCTTGTTGGCGTCGGACTGGCTGTATTGCATCGAATGGCTCCTGCAAGAATAGGATGGTTGGGAAGGTGCGGAACAGACCGTCAGGTAAAACCAAGCGCTAGGCGGCAGGCGCACGACAGACCCGGATGGCGAATAAAAAAAGCCACAGGGTTTGCCTGTGGCTTCGCGATTCGTTTCACTTCACGCGTGCAGCAGCAAACCTTTCTCAGGTTGGCTGCGGCGTCGTAAAAATGTGGCGTTGGCGATCATGCGGTGAATATTAGGACGTTTTGCGCAGAGCGTCAAAAAGAAATTTCCCACAGGATCGGCTGGCGCTGGCTTGCGGCGCTTGGCCGTTGCATTTGTGTCGCACCGCGCCCAGCCGCGCGCCATCAGGCTTGCGCGGCATCTTCGCAAATGCGCATGACGCCGGCATGACATCCAGGGCCACGCACGGCGCCACCCAGATCCTCTCAGGCGGCCGGGGCCGGCTTGGCCAGATCGGCTTCGGATGTGAAGGAATCTGCGTAGAACTCGCCTTCCGGCAGCTTGCACTGGGCGCTGAAGTCGCGTTGCGCCGATTCGACCACGATCGGTGCGCCGCAGGCATAGACCTGGTGCGCCGACAGGTCGGGGAAGTCTTCCATCACGGCGCGGTGCACGAAGCCGGTACGGCCGCTCCAGTGATCCTCGGGTTGGGCGTTGGAGACCACCGGCACGTACTTGAAGTCGGGCAGTTCCTGTTCCCACTGCTGGCACAGCGCGTTCAGGTACAGGTCTTGCGGACGGCGGCCGCCCCAGTACAGGGTTACCGGGCGCTTGGAGCCGGCATGTTGCAACTGCTCGACGATGGCCTTGATGGGCGCAAAGCCGGTGCCGGAAGCCAGCAGGATGATGGGCTTGTCGGAGTCTTCGCGCAGGAAGAAGGTACCCAGCGGACCTTCGATGCGCAGGATGTCGCGTTCCTTCAGGGTGCTGAACACTTGGTCGGTGAATAGGCCGCCCGGCAGGTGGCGGATGTGCAGGCTCATGGGCTCATCCTTGTGCGGGGCGTTGGCCATGCTGTAGCTGCGACGCTTGCCGTCGCGCAGCAGGAATTCCACGTACTGGCCGGCCTTGTACTGCAGGCGGTCATTGGCCGGCAATTGCAGCGACAGGATGATCACGTCATCGGCCACCTTCTCCAGCTTGGCCACGCGTACCGGCAGCTTGCGCACCGGGATCTCGCCCACGCCGGCCACTTCGCGCGCCTCGATGGTGACGTCGCTCTGGGGCTTGGCCACGCAGAACAGGGCATAGCCCAACTGCTCTTCATGGGCCGAGAGGGCGCGCTCCTGATGCGCGCCGTGCTCGACCTGGCCGGACAAAAGCTTGCCCTTGCAGGAGCTGCAGGCGCCGTTCTTGCAGCCGTAGGGCAGGCCCACGCCGGCGCGGATGGCCGCGGTGAGGATGGATTCGTCGGCGTCGCAGGTGAATTGGCGACCGCTAGGCTGGACTGTGACTTGGAAACTCATACAATTCTGCTTCTGGATTAATTTGGGTGGAATATCGTGAAAAAACTGGGCTTGCCCCGTGTACTGATCCTGGGCTGCGGCGACGTCGGCCTGCGCCTGTTGCCGCTGCTGCTGCCGCGCTATCGCGTGCTGGCCGTCACCAGCCAGCCTGGGCGCTGCGCCGAACTGCGCGCGGCCGGGGCCGTTCCGGTGCTGGCCGATCTGGATCATCCCCTGAGCCTGGGCCGCCTGGCGCGCCTGGCACCGACCATCGTGCATCTGGCGCCGCCGCAGTCGGAAGGTCGTCTCGACCGCCGTACCCGCAATTTGGCCGCCATTTTACCCGAGGGCGCGCGCCTGGTTTATATCAGCACCACCGGTGTCTACGGAGATTGCGCTGGCGCAAGTTTTGATGAGACGCGCCGCGTGCATCCGCAAAACACCCGCGCCGTGCGTCGGGTCGATGCCGAAACCGTGCTGCGCGCCTGGGCCCGGCGTCGTCACGGCAAGCTTTCCATCCTGCGCGTGCCCGGCATCTACGCTGCCGACCGCCTGCCGCTGGAGCGCCTGCACAAGGGCTTGCCGGCGCTGTCGGCGGCCGAGGACGTCTATACCAACCACATCCATGCCGATGACCTGGCCCGCGTCGCCGCCGCCGCCCTGCGCCTGGGCGCGCCCAATCGCATCTATCACGCGGTGGATGACAGCGACCTCAAGATGGGCGACTACTTCGATCTGGTGGCCGATGCCGCCGGCCTGTCGCGCCCGCCGCGCCTGCCGCGCAGCGAGCTGGAACGCAACGTCTCGCCGATGATGCTGTCCTTCATGTCGGAGTCGCGTCGCCTGGAGAATCGCCGCATCAAGGAAGAGCTGGGCGTGCGGCTACGCTACCCGGACGTGCCTAGCCTGCTGGCGCAATGGAAACTGACAAGAAACTGAAGAAAACTGCCATCTATATGCGTTTTGCACGCCTTTCTTATTCGGAATGTGAATAAGCATACGATTTATAAGTAGTTGTTTTGCCTGGCGAGCAACAGTACAGTCCATGCCTGAATAAAAGGGAGAGGCGCGCCGGACCATCAGGCAGGCCAAAGAGCACCGTGCCCGGCATCTTCCCATCACTCCATTCCTAGCGCGGCCAGTGGGCCGGACGACATGAAGCTATCTTTCAACAACGTCGCCAAGCGGTTCGGTGACCTGCACGTGATCGAGGAATTCACCCGCGAGATTGCCTCGGGTGAACTGGTCGCGCTGGTGGGCCCTTCCGGTTGCGGCAAGTCCACGCTGCTGCACATGGCAGCCGGCCTGGAAAAGCCCAGCAGCGGCACGGTCGCCGGCGATGATCAGGCCATCCGTGGCCCGCATCCCGAGCGCACCCTGATGTTCCAGGAAAACGCCCTCTATCCCTGGCTGACCCTGCAGCAGAACGTGGCCCTGGCCCTGGAGTTCCAGGGCGTGAACAAGCAAGTCGCCGCCGAGCAGGCCCGCACCTGGCTGGAAAAGGTCAAGCTCAAGGGTTTCGAACACTATTACCCGCACCAGGTCTCGGGCGGAATGCGCCAGCGCGCCGCCCTGGCGCGCGCCTTCATCTCGCAACCCAAGGCCTTGCTGCTGGATGAACCTTTTGGCGCACTTGATGCGCTCACCCGCATGACCCTCCAGGATGCCCTGCGCGAGCTGATCCGCCAGCAGGGCCCGACCGTGGTGTTGGTGACGCACGATGTGGATGAAGCTTTGTTCCTGGCTGACCGCATCTTCGTGTTCAGCCCGCGTCCGGCCAAGGTCTTGAAGGAATTCAACCTGGTGCATCACGAAAAGACGCACGACCTGTCCGAATTCGCGGCCACCCGTCGCGAGATCCTTGGCCTGCTGGGCATCCATGCCGAGCAGGATGAATTTGCCAAAAACCTAGAAGGGGTTGGAGTATGAAACTCGCACGCATCCTGGCGCCGGCCATCACCGCCGCCGCTCTGGCTTTTTCCAGCAACGCCTTGGCCCTGGAAAAATTCAAGATCGGCTACCTGCGCGTGATGGACGATGCGCAAGCCATGGCCGCCTATGAGGCCGGTCTGTACAAGAAGTACGGCCTGGACGTGGAGTTGATCGAGTTCAAGTCCGGCACCGACCTGGTCAAGGCGATTGTCGGCGGCCAGCTCGATAGCGGCGTGTTCGGCTTTTCCAATGCCGTGGCCTGGGCTTCCAAGGGCGCTGACCTGAAGGTGGTGGGCGGCGCGCAACTGGGCTACCACGCCCTGGTGGCGCGTGACGATTCGGGCATCAACAAGGTGGCCGACCTGAAGGGCAAGACCCTGGCCTCGCAAGCCGAGGGCAGCACGGCTGACACCGTGCTCAAGGGCGTGGTGCTGCGCGACGCCGGCCTCAAGCCCGATGATGTGAACGTAATGGGCGTCTCGCCCCAGGTGGCGGTGCAGTCGCTGGTGGGCAAGCGGGTCGATGCCGCCTTCCTGTTCGAGCCGCAGGCGCGCATCGCGCAACTGATCGCGCCGGTCAAGCAGGTCTATGAGATCGGCGAAGTCTGGCCTTTCCCCTGCATGGTGGTCATCACTTCCGGCGAGACCCTGAAGAAGAAGCGTGACGCGGTCTGGAAGTCGCTCGATGCGCAGCGTGATGCCATCACCCTGCTGCAGAAGAAGCCAGCCGAAGCCTCCAAGCTGATCGCCGGCTACTTCATCGCCGAACCGACCTTGAAGACCTTGAAGCATGGCGAGATGCTGCGCGAAGACGTGATCCGCGACGCCATCAAGAGCCAGACCTTCACCCCCAAGATCAGCAAGAAGGACCAGGACCGGATGCAGGAAATCGCCGATATCCTGCAGTCACAGGGTTCCTTGAAGACCCGTGACGGCAAGCCCTTCGATGTCAATGGCATCACCGACCTGTCGTGGCAGAACGCGCGCAAGCTGTAAAACCTAAGTTTTTTGCGTGCGCAATATAAGTTTTTACCCTGGCCGGCCACAGTCCGGCCATCGTCTTTTATAAGTCTTTTATCGTATGAGCTCTCAGCGTCGTGTCACTGGTGTGCGCAAGAAACTGGCCATGTTGCTGGCCATCGCCTTCATCCTCCTGATGTGGCAGATCGCGGCCTGGTCGTTGCCGTCCTTCCTGATGCCGGGAGTGCCGGAGGTGGCGGTGCGCCTGTGGGAAGAGGTGCAGTCCAGTAATTTCCGCGCGGCGCTCTTCGGCAGTCTCTATCGCCTGGGGCTGGGCTATGGCTCGGCGCTGGTGCTGGGCATCGGGTTTGGGCTGATCGGCGCGGTGCTGTTCTTCTTCCGTGAAGTGCTGAAGTCGGCCATCGTGATCCTGCAATCGATCCCCTCGATTGCCTGGGTGCCGCTGTTCCTGATCCTGATGGGCTTTGGCAACCTGCCCATCGTGGTGGTGGTGGCCATTGCCGCCTTCTTCCCGGCCGCGCTGTCGGTGATGAATGCCACCGAGAGCGTGCAGCAGGTGCATGTGTCGGCGGCGCGCGTGATGGGTGCTTCGCGCCTGTCCATGCTGCGCCGGGTCTATCTGCCGGCGGTGATGCCGGAACTCATCACCGGCGCTCAGCTGGCCTTTGGCAATGCCTGGCGCGCACTGATCTCGGCCGAGATGCTGGTGGGTTTCGGCAAGGGGCTGGGCCGCACGCTAGCCTATTCGGGCGAGACTGCCGATATGATCGGTGTGATGGCCAATATCCTCACCATCGCCATCCTGGCCGCCTTGATCGACCAGGTGATCCTGGAAAACCTTAAACATCGCTTGCTGAAGTACCAGTATGTCTGATTCCAATAACTAAGTTTTCCGTTCTCTGAAACTAACGATGCGCAGACTTCATTGCTTGCTTCTGCTGGCGCTGCTGGCCTTCAATGTCAGCGCCCATGCGGGTGTCGTGGACGACGCCCGCCGCAACGGCCAATTGCGCATCGGCCTGGATCATGTGCCGCCGACTTACAAGGCCGGCATGAAATTCCGCACCCCCGAAAACATCGCCACCGTGCTGGCCGAGGATATGGCTGTGCAATGGAAGCTCAAGCCCGAGCTGCAAACCAACGCTGCCGAGCGTGCCGCGCTCAAGAGCTTACGCCCGGAGCTTGTATTGACGCGCATGGCAGCGGACGCAGCGACCACCAACGATCTCACTCAGATTCCCACCGGCTATAGCGCTGGCGGCATGGCCATCATGCGCAGCGACACCAGCATCCGCAAATGGGAAGACTTGAAGGGGCGCAGCGTCTGCGTGTCTGCCGGCTCGCCCTATGTCGGCACCCTGGCTGCGCGCTATGGCGCCATCGAAAAAGTGATGCCGGCCCCGGCCGATTCCTTGCTGGCCGTGCGTATCGGCCAGTGTGATGCCGCCGTGCATGACGACACCCTGCTGAAGGTCTTGCTCAAATTGCCCGAGTGGAAGAAATTCTCCGCGCAACTGGCCCCGGTGAGTCGCCAGACCCTGGTGCTGCAGGTGCGCGGCAATGATGCGGCAGACCTGGCCGCAGCACGCCAGGCTGCGGCCAGATGGAACGCTGCGTTCTGGGAGGCGGCCATCAAGAAGTGGGTCAACAACGTGGCCTTCGAGGTCTACCTGGATCAGAACGTCCCGGATTGTCACTGAGCGGGCTTGCCAGCTCGGCAATGATTTGCCAGCCCGATAAGGGCGCGATGGCATTTTGTTGCCAGCGGCATCACGAAGCGTCGCCAACTGGCACAAAAAAAGCAGGCCACGCAGGTTTTCCCTGTGGCAGAGGGCGACAATGGGCGTAACATAGAAGACATTCGCGTTACTGGAGGAGACAGGATGTTGCCTCCAGACTTCATCACTCAGCCTTCGTTCCAAAGGGAGCCCATCATGGCCATGGACATCGCCTCCGCTGTCAACTCTGTCGTTTCCGACCCCAACGGCAACGCCCCCACCACGGGCAAGGCCAACGATCCGGTCGCGGTGCGTCGCGCCGAGGAAGCGGCTGCCGCGCTCAAGGCCGAACAGCGTCGCCTGGAAGAAATCCAGGCCGATGAAACCCGCGCCGAAAACGCACGCCAGGAACGCAGCCGGCGCGAACAAGCTTCGCGCAACGCTACCGGCGATATCATCGGCACCACCGTCAATTCGGTCGCCTGATCCTCCATCTGCCATCCACAAAGCCCGCAGCCCTGAAAAGGTGCTGCGGGCTTTGTCGTTGCTGCCGCGATGCGGTAGCCGGCCGGCGTACTGCGACGGTGATCGTTCCCTGCGGTCGGTCGTGATGCTTTACCGCATTGGACATCAAGTTGCGCAACACTTGTTGCAGCGTTGGCTGGCAGGTTCTAATGAGAAAATTCTGCCCCTTCAGAGGCAAGGTAAAGGTCGAAACGGGTAGATACGAATCGTAGATCTGACGCACAAGGTCATGTCGGCACAGAATACACGGTCTATCAATGCAATTTGACTGTCGATAGAGTCCAGGGCTGCTCGGGGTAGCCAGAGGAAATTGCTTGCCACAGTGTTTTCGGACTGCGACTGACGATATCCTTCTTCACGGTCGCTCTTCATGCCCCCCGCTCCCATCCTTTGAAAGCCACCGTGTCTACGTAACCGGTTCAAGGCTCGTAGATGCACAAGAATAGATGTACACCTCTACGAACACGTCGGTCTATTTCATCGTGACTTAGCGTGGGTAGTGAGCAGGTCGCTATTTGCCAAACAGCCACGCCATGCCACAGCCCAACGATATCTCCGGCGGCCTGAGCGGGGTCACATGAGATGAGCCTGCCGCTTGCCATCGCTTGTTCGACAATGCGAGTGAGTAACGCATGCTCTCGGCACCGGGCTTCATGGAACATGCGTTCAACTAACCGAGGATATGTCTTGTTCGCTGAGGCCAGAAGTCGCGCCCATCTGAATTCTTTGCGCTGGTTGATGCCTTCTAGATATCTTATGCCGAGTTCGTACAGTGCATCTGCCAGTGGTTTTTCCAGGATGCCTGCAAGCTCGTCATCTGCTGTACCAATCGCTGTCTCAGCGTCTCGTAACAGCTCGGCTACGAAGGCTTCTTTATCTTCGAAGTAGCTGTAGAAAGTCCGTCTTGCTACACCAGCATTCACCGCAATCGACTCGATATTGAAGTCCAACCCCTGCTTCAATATCAGCATTCGTCCTGCGTCTAGAAGACGGGCTCTGCTTTCAGGATTGCGTGGTCTTCCAGGACGCCTCCTTGCAGCGCCTGGCTCGGAGTGAACTTGAATCATTCATGCCCCCCATCATCGACTAACTAAATAACTGATTTTTCGGTCTCTTGAGTTGACGCTCGGTTCGGGTTCAATAGCAATCTCAACGCGATTGCGTCCATTTTTTTTAGCGCGATAGAGTGCTGAGTCGGCCAAGGAAAGAAGCGTAGTGCCATCATGTCCAAATTGGTAGGCCGCAACGCCAAAGCTGCAGGTGCGCTTATCGATAAGTGCGAAGCTATGCCTCTCCACAATTAATCTTAGTTTTTCAGCCATACGCGAGGAAGCCTCTATATCGCATTGCGGCAGGATGAGGAGAAACTCTTCTCCCCCCCAACGACCGACTATGTCTGTGGCACGCACGTTAGTGCGTAATATCTCCGCAATACTGACAAGGACCGCGTCCCCGACCGAATGTCCAAACTTGTCATTCACTTCCTTGAAATGATCAACATCAAGCAGGATCAGTGATAACTTTGTTCCATATCGATGGGCACGGGCGATTTCGCTATCCAGTGTTTCGTCCAGCTTCATTCTGTTGGCCAGGCCGGTCAATTTATCCGTGACGGCCAGCAGCGCAAGTTTTTCATTGAGACGCTCTATGCGCTGTTCGGCTAATTTGCGTCCTGTAATGACGCTATGAGAAATGACGAAGAAACTTTCCATTTCCAACACGGGGGCGATACGCATGATGAACCAACGCTGTTGATTCGGGCTATGGCATGGATATTCGTACTGAAAGGACGGCGCTCTAGACTCAAGCACTGATCTGATGCCTGCGTAGACTTGTTGTCCATCCTCCTCGCTGCTCTTGCTTGCCGAACGGCAGACAGCAAGATAGTTTGTGCCAATCCAACTGTACTGAGGAGGAATACCATTCTCTTTGCCGAATTCACACCATGTCTGGTTGACGTAGCGGATCACTCCGGCACGGTCTATCAATGCAATTTGGCTGTCGAGAGAGTCCAGGACGGCGCGGAGCAGTCTGGGTAAGTGGCTTACCCCAGATTTTTCGGCCTGCGATTGACGATGCCTTTCTTCAAGGTCCCTCTTCATGCCCCGCCCCAATCCTTTAATTTAACTAGAACTGATTTCATCAATAGGCGTAAGTTCGAACGAGTCCCGTTGGGGATGATGTTCAAGGCGCAGATTGGCGCGCCTCGCCAGGGCGAGGGCCGTTCAGGCTCCCTCCAATCGAGACAGAATTCGCCTTGCGATCGAAGAGCGTGCGAAAAGTATCGCCAAATGGCGATGCCTAATGTGCCTAATGTGACTGAGAAGCGTAGTGAGCGAGCGCTTGAGATCGTCTTCGAGACGTTCTAAAGGCGCTGACAGGCAAGCATATGCATGTCGCGCTAGTTGCCCCTGATGAGTCGTGACGACGTTATGCATTAACCCCCCCCCCTTAACGCAGCTAGCCTAGCGATATCGTTGGTACTTGCGCCAACTTTTTTCATGAATAGTAGTGACCACCATTTAAGACCGCCCAGGCCCCCGTCTTCGGGCAAAGGATAATGAATCGGTGATCATCAAGCTAACGGACACGCTCGCACTCACGCCTATTTATGAAATGAGTTCTAATGAGTTTGAGCGAGCTCCAAAACAACACCATCCCCGTTCGATTTTCATGCCGTCTACCAGATATCGTCACGGATTGAACGTGGGACGGTGGACGAACAAAAGAATGCTCTATTCGCCACGTATCAATCACACCCATAATGTGATTGATCTAACGAGTTAGTTAACTATTTTCAAGGGTTTAGTGTGACGATTAATGACTCATCCTGTTTTTCTATTTTTCTATTTTTCTATTTTTATGTTTCCCCATTGCAATGCCGCCGCCTTTGAATGGAACGAACCCTCAGTGATGCTGCCCCGGCCCATTGAGCGAGCCCAGCAGCCAGGTCTCGGCCATGTCGATCTGGTTGATCAGCATCAGGAAGGTTTCGTCATTGATGCGCTGTTCGGCGCGCAGGTAATGCACTTCCAGTCGCTCGGCGCGGACCGCTTCGAGTCGTAGTTCGCGTTCGAACTGCTTGAAGCGGTTGGCGGCGCGCTGGGTTTCTTCCGAATCACTCTCGGCATTCATGCGCATCCGGTAGGTGGCCAAGAGGCTGCCGCTGACTTCCATCAACAGCGCCAGGTCCGATTCGTCCAGGTTTTCGCCGATGCGTTCCTGGGCCGTTTCGATGCTGCGCACGGCCGCCTCCGACAGGCGCAGGCGCGCCATCATTTCTTCGGCGCGGCGTCGCTTGACCTCGGCATCGAGTTGCAGATCCTTGAGCAGCCATGGCAGCAGGAAGCTGCCGAACAGCAGCGAGCAGATGATTACCCCGGTGGCCAGGAAGATCAGCAGGTCGCGTGCAGGGAAGGGCGTATGTTCCTTGAGCAGCAGCGGGATCGACATCACACCGGCCAGCGTGATGGCGCCGCGCACCCCGGACAAGGCGGTGATGCTGATGAGGCGCAGGTCGAACTTGCGATTGCGTCCGCTCTGTCCGCGCAGGGCCGAGGCGAAGCGGCGCATCCGCAGGTTGACCCAGACCCAGACAAAGCGCAGCACGATCAGCGCCACGGTGATGGCCAGGATATAGACGAACAGGTGCCACTCCGGCACGTTGCCCGCCATTTGCGCATCCACATGGGCCAGGCTGACGATACCAGGCAACTGCAGGCCCAGCAGCAGGAAGGACATACCGTTGAAGACGAATTCCAGCATGGTCAGGATGCTGCGTCCTTGCAGGCGGGTAGCTGCCGATTCGCCACCAGCGGTCTCCAGGTAGGGCATCAACATGCCGCCGGCCACCGCGGCCAGGATGCCGGACAGGCCAAAGTGTTCGGCGAAGATGTAGGCCGTAAAGGGAATCAACAGCAGCAACACCACCTGGATGCCCGGTTCGTCGCCGGCCCATTCGATGATCTTGCGCCGGATCAGTCCGAAGCCCCAGGCCACGATCAGCCCCACGGCGATGCCGCCGGCGGCGATCAGGACGAAGGAAATGCTGGCGTCCAGCAGGGAAAAGGTACCGGTGATGACGGCGGCGATGGCGAACTTGAAGGCCACCAGACCGGAGGCGTCGTTCATCAGCGCCTCGCCTTCCAGCACATGCTGCATGGAGGCCGGCAGCCGGCCCTTGCCGACGATGGAGGAGACCGCCACCGCATCGGTGGGCGAGAGCACGGCGGCCAGCGCGAAGGCCGAGGGCAGCGAAATGACCGGGATCATCCAGTGGATGAAGTAACCCACCCCGACCACCGTAAACATCACCAGACCCAGCGCCAGCGCCAGGATGGGGCGTGCCAGCCGGAAGAATTCGCGCTTGGGCATACGCCAGCCATCGGTAAAGAGCAGCGGCGGGATGAACAGCAGCAGGAACAGTTCTGGATCGAAGCTGATGCGCAGGCCGAACATGGGCAGTGCCAAGACCGCACCGAGCGCGATCTGGAACAGGGGCAAGGGCAACTTGAACGGGGCCAGCCTGGCGACCACGCCGGAGACGGCCACGGCCAGCAGCAGGATCAAGACGGTAAAGACGATTTCCATGGAGGCAGCGGTTGATGGTTCTGATAACGTGGGCGCGGGTGGGTCAGACTCGCGTGACCGCGGCGAGTTGCAGGGGGCGAACAAAGAGTTGCAACAGGCTTGCAAGTATACGGCAGGACGTACCGGCCTGCCTCATTGCTCGGCGGCGGACCGCAAAAGACGATGCCGGCACGCGGCCGGCATCGGGAGAGGTGGGGCGGATGCAGAATTGCGCTGCAAATCAGGCACAGGGGAATCCTGCGCAATTCTTCTTCAGGAGGGGAAAAACCGGCTTGCAGTGGGCAGATGACGCACAGACCTTCACTTTTTCAGCCAAAGCGCTTGTGCCGGGCCGGTGTGCAGTTTGCGGGCCGCCGCGGGTTGCGTCTTGATCTTGCTTCGACATATCTCTGGCTCCTAAGGGAATGTTGCGCTCACGCGCTGGCCACGGCCGCCTCCAGCTCCTTGCCGCGCGTCTCCGGCAGCGCCAGGCAGGCCAGGATCACCAATGCATAACAGGCCGCCGCGACCCAGCCAATGGTTTGCCCCAAGGGCAGGCTGTTGCCGAGGTATCCCACCAGCGCCGGGCAGATCGCCCCGAGGGCACGGCCGACGTTGTAGCAGAAACCTTGTCCCGAGCCACGCACGTCGCTGGGGAAGAGTTCGGACAGATAGGCGCCCATGCCCGCGAAAATCCCCGAGAGGAAAAATCCCAGCACGAAGCCCAGCGCCAGCATCCAGGCATCGGTAATGACCATTTGCGTATAACTCAATACCAGCACGATGCCCATTACCGCAAAGAACATGAAGCAGCGGCGGCGACCGATGGTGTCGGACAGCCAGGCCGAGGTGAGGTAACCACAGAAGGAACCACCGATGAGCACCAGCAGATAGGTACTGGTGCCCAGCACCGAGAGGTGGCGTTCGGTCTTGAGGAAGGTGGGCAGCCAGGTGGTCACCGAGTAATACGCACCCTGCATTCCGGTAGCCAGCAGACTGGCCAGTAAGGTCGTGCGCAGCAGGTCGCGGTGGAAGATGCGCAGGAAGTTGCCGCGTTGGCCGCTCTGGCGCAGCCGGGCCTGGGTCGCCAGGTAGATCTCCGGCTCGTGCAGGGTGCGGCGGATGTAGAGCGTCAGCAGAGCCGGCAGGATGCCGATCCAGAACAAGACCTTCCACGCCATCTCCGGCGGCAGTACTGCGTAGATGCCCCAGAAGGCCAGTGCCGAGGCGGCCCAGCCCACGGCCCAACTGCTCTGCACCAGGCCCGAGGCCTTGCCGCGATGACGTGCCGAGATGGTCTCGGCGATCAGCACCGATCCCACCGCCCATTCCCCGCCCATGCCGAAGCCTTGCATGGCGCGGGTGAAGAAGAGTTGGCCGAAGGAATTGGTAAAACCGGAGAGGAACGTAAAGAGCGCAAACCACAGCACTGTCCATTGCAGCACCCGCACCCGGCCATAGCGGTCAGCCAGCACACCGGCCGCCCAGCCGCCCACAGCCGAGGTGAGCAGAGCGCCGGTGGCGATGTAGCCGGCCTCGGCCTTGCTCATGCTCCATGCTGCCAGCAGCGTGGGGATGAGAAAGGTATAGATCATGTAATCAAAACCATCCACCGCATAGCCGGTGAAGGTCGCCGTGAGCGTGCGCCGCTCGCTTGTCGTTGTTTCCTGCAGCCACATGATGATCCCCGTAATGAAAGTATGTAAATCACTGACGTGCGCCCACCGTCTGCCTCGCACATATCGACGTGCCGGGCAGCGTGGGAGAAAAACGGATGTTCCTGCCGGCAGCTAGGCGGGCTGGTCCAGCAGTTCGCTATTGAGCTTGTCGGTCACCAGCATGTAGCCCGGTGCATGGGTGATGCACAATTCGGGCCGGGCGGCGACGATGGCGGCCTGGGGCGTGACGCCGCAGGCCCAGAACACCGGCAGTTCATCGGCATGGATGGCCACCGCCTCGCCATAGTCGGGCTGGTTGATATCGGCAATGCCGATCAGGCTCGGATCGCCGATGTGGATCGGTGCACCATGCACCTGCGGAGTGCGCGCGGTGATCTGGATGGCGCGAATGGCATCGGCGGCCTTGAGCGGACGCATCGATACCACCGTGGGACCGCTGAAGACACCCACTGCTCGGGTCGGCAGATTGGTGCGATACATGGCCACGTTGCGGCCCTGGCTGACGTGGCGCAGCGGGATGCCGGCGGCCAGCAGCGCGTGTTCAAAGGAGAAGGAGCAACCCAGCGCGAAGCTCACCAGATCTTCTCGCCAGTACTCGCGCAGGTCGTTCACCTCGGCCACGCGCTCGCCGTTTCTCCATACGTGGTAGCGCGGCACGTCACTGCGCACGTCCAGGTCCAGGCCCAGCCCCGGCAGGGCCGGCGAGCCCGGTTCGGAGACGCCCAGCAAGGGACAGGGAACAGGATTGCGTGCGCAGAATTCACGGAAGTCCGCCGCCAGTGCCGCCGGCAAAATGGCCAGGTTGACCTGTACGTGGGCGCTGGCCACGCCGCTGGTGTGCCCGGTGAAGGCGCCGCTGCGGGCGGCCAGACGCACCTCCAATGCGCTCGATGCCGCCGATAGTGCGGCTGGCGTGGCGGACAAGGCGGTGGCAGTCTCTGGCATGGCGGTCTCCCTAGTTGACTGGAGCCGATCTTAGGAGCGTGCCGGGAGGTCGTCCAACAAAAAATTTATATCTTTTGTTATCGATTTTTTCGATGAGGACAATGGAAAATTCACTATAGCGATTTCCGTGCCAGCCCCTCATTTTTCTGCTGCGCGGCCTTTTGCTTGTGCGCGCCGCGCATGGTCCAGGGCCGAATCGAGCACCAGCTCGGCCAGACTGGAACTGGGGTCTTCGCGATAGCTGGCATGGATCTGCAAGGCGGCAAGAGTGGCTTCGCAGCGCAGGATGCGCAGCGGCAGGCGACGCGTCAGTTCACGCACCGAGGCCCGCGGCAGGGTGGCCACGCCAAAGCCGCCTTCGACCAGTTGCACCATGGCCGAGATCGAGGAAATGGCGTGCACGCGGGGATTGAGCACGCCCCATTCCTGGCACAGTTGCAGCAGTCCCTGGTGCGGCTGCGAGCCGCGCTGGAAGGTGATGAGGTCGTGCGCGGCCAGTTCATCCAGGGTATGCACGCGGGTACCGAAGCGCTCACGGTGGCCGACGAAGACCATGTCCATCGGCGTCATCAGCCGTGAACGCACGGCGGTGTCGCTGCCGACCGTGGAGGTGAAGACCAGGTCCAGAGCCCCGCGCCGGATCTGTTCGGTCAGCACCGGCGAGGTTTCCACGGTCAGTTCCAGTGCGAAGTCGGGATAGCGGCTGCGGATCTCCTGCAACCAAGCCGGCAGCCAGCTATGCACCACCGATTCGATGCTGCCGATGCGCAGCAGCAGCGGGCCGGCGCTGTTGCCACCGAGTTCCTGGCGGATCTGGCGCTGCATGTCGAGAAGCTTCACGGCCAGGCGCTGGAAACGCTGGCCGGCGACCGTCAGACGGAATTGTTTTTCACGTCGGTCCAGAAGGACCACCCCCAGCTCTTCCTCCAGCGAGGCGATGCGGCTGGACATGGTCGATTGCGTGATATGCAGCTTTTCAGCGGCGCGGGTGATGCTCTTGAGCGAGGCGGCCCAGTGGAAGGCTTCGACGAAACGCAGGTTCATGAGGGTCAGGTAGAGGAAGGTTGGACTCAAGGGGGACAGGCCCTAGATCGATTCTGCCCTATGGTACGATGGAGCACCATACGTGAAATGCGTATGGTTCGCGGATGGAAGCCGTATTCAAAGAAACGCGAATGTTTGAAGCCTACCGGGCGAACTATCTCTCGGATGAGGCATATGCTGAACTTCAACAGATGTTGATGAGGCATCCTCATGCGGGCAAGCTGATCAAGGATACGGGTGGACTAAGGAAGATTCGTTTTCCTGATGCACGCCGTTGCAAGGGTAAACGCGGGGGCTTGCGGGTCATCTATTATTTTTGGAGTGAAGAACGTCAGTTCTGGCTTTTTTCAATCTATGACAAAAATGAAATGGCTGACCTGACAGCCGAACAGCGCAAGCTGCTCAAACACGTTCTTGAAGATGAATTGGCCCGAGGGAAAACATCATGAAGAAGAAAAGAAACCTGTTCGACGAACTGATGGCCGGAGTCGAGGACATGGCCGCCGAGCGCAAAGGTAAGCTCACTTTACGCACTACCAAGGTGAAGCTATCGCCGGAACCTGTCTCGATTACTGCCGAAGAGATTCAGCGAGTCAGGAGCAAGGTACGTGTTTCGCAAGCCATCATGGCGCGCAGTCTGCGCGTCAATGCCCGCACCTATCAGAACTGGGAACAGGGCGTCTCCCGTCCGAATGCCCAGGCTGCCGTCTTGCTGAAGTTGGTTGATCAGGATCCTAGCCTCATCGCCCGCATCAGTTCTCTGGTCTGAGGCAACCCTGCGCAGTACTGCATTTCTTGCGCACTGCACCAAAATTCCCGTCGCTTGACACATCCCGCCTCGATACCTATCCTCCACAGCCATTGGTCCTACCTTTTGTCGCCTTTGCAAGTCGCGGCGACCGACCACATAGGCATTGCCGGTGCGGCAATGATTCATCCCTTCAGGTACGCATTCCGACAGCATGTCCTTTGATCCTATCGTCCAGAAATCGATTTCCGAGCAGGTCGCGCAGCGGCTGCTGACCATGATCCGTAGCGGGCTGCTCAAGCCTGACCAGCAATTGCCGCCCGAGCGCGAGCTGGCCGCCATGCTGGGGGTGGGCCGCCCTGCGGTACGGGAAGCCATCCGTGGGCTGGCGCTCTTGGGCCTGCTGCGCATCCGCCAGGGCGAGGGCACCTTCGTCAGTTCGCTGGAAACGCGCGAACTGCTGGAGCCGCTGGAGATGATCATCGACCTCAATCCCGGCACGCTGGAAGCGCTGTTCGATGCCCGCCTCATCATCGAGACCGGCGTGGCGGCGCTGGCAGCAACCCACATGCCAGAGGCCGAACTGGCGCGCCTGGCGCGCAATGTCGAGGATGAGGCACGCCTGTTGTCGGACCCGGCGGCGTTTTCGGCGGCGGACGTGGAGTTTCATGAAGCCATCATCGAAGCCTGCGACAATCCTTTCCTGCAAAGCATCGCCGGCAGCCTCTACATGCTGGGCAAGAAGAGCCGCTCCATCACCTCGCGCATTCCCTCCACGCTGGAACGCAGCCTGCAGGATCACCGCGACATCCTCGCTGCGCTCAAGGCGCGCGATCCGCACAAGGCTGCCGAGGCCATGCGCCACCACCTCTTGCGGGTGCGCGACGCCTATCGCAGCGCCGGGCGCAGCCAGGACGAATCGATCCACGACTGAGCCTGCCGCTAGTCTGAGCAGGAGCATCTGGTTCAAGATGGATAAGGTGCTGCCCTCAGGCAAGTTCTTGCCCTAATGCTTCACATTGCGTTACAAGCAGGGCAGGGCCAAAGCGCGGCGGCGCGGCTAGAATAGCGCCCATGCTCAAAGACAAGAAACTCTCCGCCTATGCGCCCTCGGCCACCCGGATCCGGGCGCGCTTCGTGGCCATTTCCTGGCGCGACCTGGCCGTCAGCTTCGGTCCCATCATCCTGTTGATCCTGGTGGGGGCCTGGCTGGTGATCTGGCTGATCCGACCGGCGCCGCCATCTTCCATCACCATTGCCGCCGGTCCCAAGGACAGCAATTTCTGGCGCGTGGCCGAGCGCTACAAGACCTTGCTGGCGCGGGATGGCATCCGGCTCGATATCGTGGAGACCGGTGGTTCGCTGGACAATCTCAAGCGCCTGGCCGATCCCGATCAGGACATCGACGTCGGTTTCGTCCAGGGTGGCCTGGCCAGCGCCGTACCGGCCGAGGCGCTGGAGTCGCTGGTGTCCTTGGGCAGCATTTCCTATGTGCCGGTATCGGTGTATTACCGAGCCCCACCGCCGCGCGAGGATGGCCGCCCGGTGCCACCGCTGCGCCAGTTGTCGGAGCTGGCCGGCAAGCGCATTGCCATCGGCGGACAGGGCAGTGGCTCCAGCGTGCTGGCCGCCACGCTCCTGAAAGCCAATGGCGTGGAAAACGGCGGCGCCACCCAGCTATTGAACATCGGCGGCGACGAGGCGGCCCATGCCCTCACCAGCGGCAAGATCGATGCCGCCTTCCTGATGGGCGATTCGGTCTCGGTGGCGACCATGGGCAAGCTGCTGCGCGCGCCCGGTATCCGACTGCTGGACTTTTCCCAGGCCGATGCCTACGTGCGGCGCTTCCGTTACCTCAATACCCTGAAGATGCCCATGGGCGTATTCGACCTGGCACACAACCTGCCGGCGCGCGATACCCTGTTGATCGCGCCCACGGCCGAGCTGGTGGCGCGCGACGACCTGCATCCGGCGCTCTCGGACCTGCTCATTGCCGCCGCCCGCGAAGTGCATGGCAAGGCCAACGTGCTGCAGAAGGCCGGCGAATTCCCGGCACCGCTGGAACATGAATATCCGATCAGCGACGATGCCGCGCGCTACTACAAGTCCGGCAAGACCTTCTTCTACCGCACCTTGCCCTTCTGGATGGCCAGCCTGCTGGACCGGGCGGTGGTGATCGTGCTGCCGGTGATCCTGTTGCTGATCCCTGGTATCCGCCTGGTACCGATGCTCTATGGCTGGCGCGTGCGCTCGCGCATCTACCGCTGGTATGGCGAACTGATCGCCCTGGAACGGGGCCTCACGCGCGACTCCCCCGAGCAACAGGCCGAGATGCTCAAGCGCCTCGATGAGATCGAGATCGCCGTGAACCGCATGAAGATGCCGCTGGCCTTTGCCGACCAGTTCTACGTACTGCGCGAACATATCGGCTTCGTCCGTGCCCGCCTGGCCGGCGGTGTGGCCTAGGCGCCACGGTGATCCGAGGCCGGCGGGGCAGGATGGACGGTTTGTTGTATGCTCGCCATGGCAGCCACAGTACTGTATAAAAAATACTGTGTATTCATACAGTACTGTGCTAAAGTGAAGCCTCCTACCGACAAGAAGAGGAATCGCTGCCATGACACACTTTGATCTTGCTTCCGACGCTCGTTTCGCTGTTGCATCTTCCAGCCCGTCCTCGCTGGCCATCCGCCTGGGTCGCCGCGAAATCTTCATCTGCCGTGATACCTATGTGCGCCGTTACCGGGTCAATCCGGTGATCGAGTGCAGTGCTGGCATCGAACCTGGTCACGTGGAAATCCTGTTGTTCCGCCGCTGGCTGATGGTGCTCTCGAAGGCACGCAACTGATGCGGCGCGCCCTTGATTGGCTGGTGGTCGATGCGCTGGGGCAGGTGGCTGGCGTGGACCCGCGTAGGCTGCCATGCCCGTCCAGGACGGGCGTGGTGCTTGAGTTGGGGGTGGCGGCCAATGATGATTCGGTGCGGTTGAAGGGGCTGCCGGTGGAAGGGGAATGGTGCGGGAGTCGTGAGTTCCGTGGTCCCTAAGTCAGTATCGGAAATACAGGATGCCCCATTCTGGGGCGTCCTCTTCTCTTGCAAGTTTTTTGGATGACTTGACCAAGTCAATGTGAGCAGGTTGCCCTAGTTCAAGTGCCCGGAAAACCTTCTCCGCAGTAGTAGCGTTTTTCATTTACCTCGGTGTAGTTTCCTCGAACGGGCAGCGAAAATCGGCCCAGAATTTCCAGATCGGAGGTTCATCGCTCTTCTTCCGGGTAACGCCAGAGCCCATTTACTAGATCAAAGTCGATGATTTCGCGACCTGTGTAGTGCTGATAAACAAGCATTGCTATTTTCCTTAACGATCCGCAGGTGCGCTGTGCCGTGAAAGATATCCTGATTTGTTTTAGTCGGTGAAAAGGCCCGCAGGAATCAGTTCACGAGAAATCCATTCCCAATTCACATTGCGGCCCTGACTGGAGGGCATCAGCTCGCCTTGTTTGGCCTCTATCCGATAATCCACGGAATCGGCTACCAACCAAAAGCCATCTAGGGGACAGCGCTCTCCAGTTCTCGCCCGTATCCTGGATGCAGGCAGACTTTCGTTCTGCTCGCTTGAGCATTTCTTACTTATTTTTTCGACAGCATCTTTGAGCGCAACAAAGAAATCCCATGTTCCAAGATCTCTATCGGTAAAGGGTGTGATATCCATCATGTAGAGCTGAAGATACCGTTGCGAAAAATAAGAAACTTCGTGCAATAACGTACCGGTTTTGTCGTGCATTCGCACTGTTGAATATCCGGGAATAGCACTGCCATCTCTTCTCTCCGCCGGGACAATCTCGAATTTCAGCCCGTCGCGCAGATCTTCAAAACGTGCATCTGAAAGGTGGCGGAACAACGTATATTCGGTCCCATCTGGAAGTCTGAAGAGCAAGATCCGGTCCGCTGTCCAATAAAGGTAATAACGCTTGCCATCGACTTCAGTAAAACTCCCTCGCACCGGGAGGGTGAACCTTGCCATGATCTCAAGCTCAGGCGTCACTCTCGGCTTTTCTGGATAACGCCATAGCCCGGTCGCTGGGTCGAAATCGATAATGTCATCTCCGGTCACATGATCAAAGATCAGCATCTTCATTTCCTTCATCTGCTCATCCGCATTTGCGGTGACCTTTGCGGTTTTTGAGAGAGCTTATCTCGTTGGGGAAAGCGATCATTCCATCGACTCTTGATCTTCTGGGAATTAGCTATTTTGTCTGCGGATATACACATGCCCGACATCTTTTCAATTCCGTTTTTCAGGCTGATAAAGAAATCCCACGAGGCTAGATTTCTATCGGTGAGCGGAGTGAAGTCGGCGAGATAGAGTGACTTGCCCGTCAATCTAGTATCTGAAATACATGACGCCACATGCAGGTTCATCACCATCTCTCGCTAGTTTTTTTGATGATTTGACTAAGTCAATGTGCGAGGGATTTGGTAGTTCTAGTGTATGGAAAACTGCTTCTGCAAGGCGAACGAAAGGCATCCATTTCCTGATCAAAATTGCACAAATCAAAGTGGGTGACAAAAAAAAGGCGATATCTAATAGCATCACGGCTCGGCTGGCAAAAAAATCGCGCCAAAACAGTACTTCACCGGTTTCCCAGTCAATGCTGATTAGTGATGCAAATACAAAGCAGACAATAGTGAAAATGCTTGACCATTTCATCGCATTTTTGATGTGACTTATTTTTCCTCTGGAGCAATGAGGGTACAAGGCGATGATTCTTTTTTCCTTGTTTATCATTCCTAATAGTTGGTAGTGATCGCCATTTGATTGAACAGCGACCTCTACTTCGTCACCTTCTTTAAACGGGCTGTGCCATAACCAACCGCTTATCCTATTGCCATTCAATTCGAACTGAACGTGATCTGCCTCTTCTTCCATGGAAGAAGAATAGTTGGATAGGATGGCCGCTTGTCCAGCAAGACCCGCAGCAGCAGATGCCACAGCAAATACGCTCAAATTTCGCTGATCATTTGGAGTAAAGAAGAAGCTCGCAGTTTCTCGAGAAGCTTTATAGTTCTGAATTCTGCCTGATAGCTTTTCAAGCCTTTTCTCATCAGTTGGTGCCGGGTGTTCGACAAAAAAGCTCATATTCTCCTCTCAATCATACATTTTCATCTCTTCGATTGTAGGTTTGGGAGCTGATTCCCAGAATCTATCATTAGATGGGGCGGCGGCAGGTGCTAGATCAATCGAAACCAATGCGCGATTGAGTGCCGTGGTTTGTGCTGCGCTAGAAAGAAAAGCAGCTTTAGTATTACGCTCTTTGCCAAAGGCACATAAAGAACACCAGCTTTGCAATTCGTCGTCGCTAAAAATCCAGATAAGAACTTGAAGAGTAAAGACTAAAAGTGATGCTCCTGTGCCAACGGCCATTAAAAGAATTCGACCAGCTACCAGAGTGTAGTTGCCCCCGCAATTCAGGACACTCAGACATCGTTAAGTTAGTGATGCTGCAGCCCGTCTGAACTCGCGAGGCGAGCGGTATTTCAGGGCCTTGTGCGGATGGTGCTCATTGTATTGCTCGAAGGCAGAGGCCAGATGTGTGAGCGCCGTGGGCACATCGGGCTTGTCCATGAAGGCGATGTAATCATGTTTCATCGTTTTTACGAACCGCTCCGCCATGCCGTTACTCTGTGGCGAGCGCACGGGCGTGGTCAAGGGCTCCAGTCCCAGCTCGCGCGCGAAGCTGCGTGTGCGATGGTCGATGTAGGCAGAGCCGTTGTCGCTGAGCCATTCAATCACCTCTGGAGTCTGCGTGCTCCCAAACCGCTGCTCTACGGCAGCCAGCATCACGTCGCGCACGACATCCCCGCTATGCCCACCGGTAGTGGCCGCCCAGCTGATGGCCTCACGGTCACAACAATCCAGCGCAAACGTCACTCGCAATGCAGACCCGTCATCGCAACGGAATTCGAAGCCGTCCGAACACCAGCGCGCATTACTTTGCTTGACCGCTACGCGACCATCGTGGCGTCGATTGTCACGTCTCACACCAGGGCGGCGCAGCAGCAACTCGTGCTCTCGCATGACGCGATAGACCCGCTTATGGTTCACGCACGCCTGGCCCAGGGATTCCCGGCTACGTCGCAGCAAAGCCCAGATGCGGCGATAGCCATAGCTCGGCAAGCTCGCAACATGCAGTTCAATCTCTTCGAGCAAGCCGCTGTCGTCGACTTTGCGAACACTGCGGCCATCTCGCCATTCCGGGCTCCGGGCTCGTTTTACTGCCACTGCAGAGCGCGCCACACCGAGAACGTCACAAACCACTTTCATTGGTCGTCCTCCGGCAGCAAGGGCGAGCGCGCAATCAGGTTTTTTGACCGGCCCCATTCGACGGCCTCGCGCAGAATCTCGTTCTCCATGCTCTTCTTGCCCAACAGCCGCTGCAGTTCTTTGATTTCCTTGATGGCCGCGGCCAGCTCCGAGGCCGGCACTACCGTCTCGCCAGCCTTGACGGCAGTCAGACTGCCTTCCTGGTACTGCTTGCGCCAACCAAACACCTGGTTCGCGTTCACCCCGTGTCGCCTGGCAACGGCTGATACGGAAGCTCCAGGAGCCAAGGTCTCCTGGACGATGGCTATTTTCTCTTGGGGCGTGCGTCTTCTGCGACGCTCCGGCTCGGTCAGAATCTCGATATGGTCCACGGTTTGCCTAGTCGTAAAACTGGTCATAAGACTGTCCTCTATTTTAAGAGAGTCTTCGTGTCCTGAGATTCAAGGGGCTATTCCACAGAGTGATTTCTTTCTTTATGATCTGTGCAGCAGTATCTAAAAATATGCCTTTTATCAGGCCCCTTATATAGGGAGTGGAATATGTCATTGCAGTTGCAATCGACATGCATGAACTGATACTTCCGGCAATTATCTTTAAGAAATATAAGCCAGAGATAAAGAGTTCACCTTGATCGTTCTTATTTTTATAGTCTCGGTAATCGAGAACGGCTCCAACTAAAGCACTTCCAGCGCTCAATAATCCTCCAAAAAGCTTAAGCTTCTGATAGCTCCAAAGCGAAGCTCCCTTGTCAAAGTCGCCGTTAATATCCTTGGTCATTCCCTTGATGGCAGTCGATGCGACATCAAACAATCCGCTGGTGATTGTCATGCTCGATGCCGCCAGGCCCAGCCAGCTCTTTGCATCATTTTTCTGCTTGCAGGCATCCATCATCTTGGCAAAATTCACACCTTCGATGAGCATCACCAACAGTGCCGCACGAACGTCCTTGATCGCATTTCCTGAACTCTCGCTTTTTCTGAATTCTGTCCATGCCCTGCGCATATTGTCGACTTGCGCTGCCTTCATCTGAGGCCGCTCACTTGCAAGAAAAGTTTCGGCAGTACTCAATCGACTGATCATCAGCTCACGGGCGACGCCTTCATTGAGGGCTTGTGCTTGAATCAGCTGAAGTGAATCCATCGGGTCAACCAGCAAGCGGATGTTCAACAGATGCTGAACCATTTTCTCCCCGGCATAATCAAGGATTCCGTTGATGCGAAAAAACTTCATGATGGCATCGCCAGTGGCCATGATCTGGAAGTCGATGCCTTTGGTCTTGATGGGCTTCAGTTGTACATTGAATGCCATGGAGCCTTTTTCGGAGGCCGCCTTGACGTTGGCATTGTAGATGCTGAGCGCTTTCTTGTAGGTGTCCACAGTGGCCTTCAGACTCTTTTGGCCGACGGCTAGCCAGTCAATGCTGCTGGCGATGATCTTCTTGTCGTTCTTTTGCTTGGCCTCTTGAAGATAGGCATCCAGTTCGGGCATGGCGTCGATTTGGTTCAATGCCATGGCGCGCCACAAAAGGTTGGTCTCCGTTGCCTTCATTTCGGTGACCCAAGCGGTAATTTTCTCTTTTCCTGAGCGACTGTCATTCATGCCGAAGATGGCACGTCCTATCTGATCGTCGAAAGCCACACCATCGCGGACGCTTTTGCCATGAAATTCGGTCAATGCATCAATCAGGTTCTTGGCGCCCAGCCAACTGACCAAGTCAGTCGTGCGCTCTTCGGCGATTCGCGAGACAGTCGTCTGAAAGTCCTTGAAATTCTTCTTGAAGGCAAGGTATAGCGGCTTGTCCAGCTTGTCCTCATATTTTTGCCAGGCACCGGCACGAGCATCTTCGACGTTCTTATCTTTGAATGTGGCTCTTCTATTCAAGAATTGATCAGCTTGCGCGCGAAGCTTGGCGAGTTCCTTGCTACGTGCAGGCTCTGGCATCTGGTTGACATGCCCCAGCAGATAGGAAGAATCGACCACGTTAGGTGGAACGGTCTTGGCGCGCAGATCGTCAATGAAATCGCAGATTTCCGCGGTGCGGGCTTGTTCTTGAGGGGAGAGTTGGGCCGCCCTCGCACGAATGCCTAAGGTTTCAGGTTGCGATCGCATGATCGGGTTTTCCTGATTCTCTTTCATCTTTTGGGCGGCGCGCTCTCCGAGAACTTCTTTCAGTCCATCGATAGTCACCATGGCCGCAACTTCCAATTCCAGTTCATCGAGGTACTTCTGCGACCAGCCAACGACTTCGTTGCGAAAGCCATTGAGTTCATGGGCGATCCCAATGGCGTCCCACAGCGCAATGACCAACGGCTGATGATCGGAACCCTTGGGGTTTTTCCCTATCTCGCTCATTAACTTGGAAAGAGCCTCACTTTCCTTTGCCCGGCTGACTGCCGTATGCACCGTGCTTTCTCGTTTGAGATAGGCAGAAAAATAAGCACCATTTTTCTGAGGCTTGCTGATCTTCGGGACATTACTCTTATTGAGGCTTTCAGCGAGAAAATTGGTCTTGTATTCGAGGATATGTTCTATGTTGCTCTTGGTCGCAGGCAACCCGTGCCGGTAGCCGCCCGCAGTAATCCATGTCGCCGGCAGAAAGGTCTGCATACGGCGATCCCGGAGCTTGGTGTCTTTTTCGAAATCCGCCAAGGTCTCATCGCTCCAGATATGTTCGGAAAACGCAATCCAGATACGCTTGCATTTCTCGGGCGTCTCGATGGTAATGACCGAAGCAGGAAGATTGTGACCATCACGTGAGCATTGCGGTTCACTGTCTACGGTCTTGATGGCATTGACGGAGGGCATCTTCCACAGGGTTCCGGCTTCCGATACTCCATAGACTTCCCACTTGATGTGACTGCCGCGCGGATGCTTTTCGTGGAAGATATAAACGAAACCTGCTCTGAGGGTGCGTAAGGCGTACTTGTGATGGGCCAATTTCACATCGGTTACCTTATTGCCCATCGGTGGGGGGACAGTGGCATCGATATCTATCGGTACCACGGCATAACGTGCCGGTAGAATGGCAAGCCCGCTCTTATTACAGTTTGGACATTGAGGGTTTTGGGGGTTAGTGCAAGCCATGATTAAACCTTCTCGTGCAGATGAAATGCCAAACGATCGGCGCTATCGCCGATCACCTCTTCAAGAGCCGGGCCATAGAAATCGCCTGTGCGTGTTTTATCCCACACTAATTGAAGTAGAGGATGAAGATGAAAACCAGAACCGATATCCAAGGCATGTCTGGCAAACAGCGCCTTATCCGTAAGGTCTCGGATGCCATAGGAGGGAGCAATGTGGAGCGCATCAAGAGCCGCGCGATCCCAATCAGGCTTGCGCGATAGTACTTCTCGGCATTCTGGATTTGCAGAACACAAGTCAAGCCAAGCGGCATGAACCGCGGCATAGTTTTCTACTTCATCCCATTGGCGCTCGCTCAAGGACAGTGTATCCGTAGGCAGCGCCTGATCTCCATAGATACCTGCTTCGTTTGCGGGCCCTTGAGTGAGCAGTTCCCCTGTGCGACTAATGGAGAATATCTTCTCTGCCGGACCAAGCATGAGCTGGCGCTGGCGAAGTTCCAGAGATGGCCAAAGCCACTCCCGTACAGCCGGGTCATGAAATCGCAACAACTTGGCAAGGCCTTGTCGATAGTGAAGGTGACATGTCCGAGCCCAGTAATGGCCGAGTTCGGAGGAGGAACCGTTTGCAGCAACCCAGCCGCATATCGGTTGCCCGTTCATGTTCCGCAAGCTATCAAGGCTCCACGCACGGCAAGCCAGTTCCACGCTACGAGCAAGAACATCGCTATCTTTACTGCGCGATAAATCGAGTCGCACGAGATAGGGCGCGTAACGTAGGTCGAAGCGTGGGTGCTTGATCGGCACTCTGAATTTTCGTTCCTCCACAAGAAGGCCGCCTTCAAAGGGATCGCTTTGGGCAGGATTCACCCATAGCAGGCAGTGCCGGCCCGGTGGTCCGGCAAAAATGGAGTGGAGCGCCAAGACATGTTTGTCCCAGCTTGATGCCATGAGAAATTGCTCCGGTTGATCTCGAGACATGAGTAAGTCGTGGTCTTTTTTGAATGGTTATAAGGTTTGGGTGCCCGCGAGGGCGGCACTGGCGTCTTTGCTTGCTTGCGCGCATCCCTTGATCTCCCCGGTTCCCATCGCCAATCCAGACGAACTCCCCTGCGGCCCAGTCAACTCCTTCACACTCCCCCTGAACTCCATCGCCCCCGGCCCATGCACTTCGATATTGCCGCCCTCCAGCTTGATCCACGCCCCTTGCGCACTGAACTGCACATGCTGCTTGCCGGTGATCTGCACATCCTTGCCCACACTGGCCACCGTCAACTGCTTGGCCGAGGTCAGCGAGGTCTGTCCTGAGGGGCTATGCACACTCACCTTGCCGGAGGCCGCGTGCAAGGCGATGCCGCTGTCCTGCACCGGCTTGCTGCTGTTGCTGACCTTGCCGTAGGTGAACAGGCTGATGCCGGACTGGGCCAGGTGGTGCAGGTTGCCTTGGGCGATCTGGTTGATGTCCTTGCCTGCGGTCACGCTGCTGGTCACGCCGGCGGCCAGGATGGCGCTGGCCGGGGTGGTGGCGGCGATGCCGGCCGGGCTGGAGAGTTGCAGTTGCGGAGCGCTGAAGGCAGGGGCAGCGCTTGAGGCGCCTTCACTGCCATCGTCGCCGCCACTGCTGTTGCCGGCTGAAGCCGTGGCGCTCGCCTTGAGCACCTCGACCGACTGCGCCAGCGACTCCACCGCAGGCAACTTGCTTGCCTCTGCTTCGCCGTCGAATTTGGCGTTGTGCTTCTGCGCGGTCTCGGCCAGTTGCTTCTGCTTTTCGACACTGTCAGCCAGTTGCGAGAGCGCTCCTCGCACATCCAGTTGAGCGCCGCTGCTCTTTTCGGTCGAGACCAGCAAGCCCTGGCCTGCACGCACCGCTGCGCTGTAACGGGTCTTCAGTTCAAAGCCCTGGCCGGTGGCGGCCAGGCGTTGGTTGTCGGTCTGCTGGCGCAAGGCGCCCAGGTTGAGTTCGCTGGCGCCATCGTGGGCGTCGGTGTGCTGCTGGAGCGAGGCGCGCGACTGGCCGGGGGTGTCGTCAAACACCAGCTGCTGGTAGGCGCCCGCGCCACCTTGACTGGCGCTCATGGCCTGGGTCTTGATACCCGAGAGCACCGCCGCATGATGGTGCGCATCGCTGTCGCCAGGGAACCAGGCCGGGGCATTGCCGGTGGCGGCGCCTGCGCCCTGGCCGGCCTGGTTGCCCTGGGCATTGGCTAAACCCTTGCCGTTGTAGAGCGTGCCAATGACCACCGGGCGGTCGATGTCGCCTTCGATGAAATCGATCAGCACTTCCTGGCCGATGCGGGGCACGGCCTGGCCGCCCCAGTTGGCGCCGGCAGTCGGCGCCAGTCCGGCCAGCACGCGTACCCAGGTGCCGGAGGCTTCATTGGCCGGTGCCCCGCTATGATCGTCAGGGGCGGGTGAGCTCAGGCCGCTGTGGCTGCGCTCGCCACGCTGCCAGTGAAACTGTACGCGCACACGGTTGTCGCGATCGGTGTGCACCGCTTGTCCCTGGGCGCCGACCACCACGGCGGTCTGCTGGCCGGTGACGGTGGGCTTGGCATACAGGGCTTGGCCATCGGCAGCGGTGAGCAAGGGGCGATAGGGGATCTTGTCGCGGATGGCTTCGAAACGATTGCGATAGACCGGTCGCGCCTCGCCCGGCGCCGGGTTCAAGGCCGCATCCAGCAGGCTGCCCTGGTCATCTTCGTCGGCCAGTACGGCTTGGCCCAGCAGTGTCATGACCTCGCTCTTGAGGTCGGCATTGAGGTTGTTGTGGGCCTGGTGGACCACCCGCAGCAGGACGAAGCGGTCATTGTCGCCGCCGACATGGTCGGCGTGGCCGCTCAGGGTGAAGGTGGTGCCGGGGACGAAGCTGCGCACCGTGCCGGCGCCGGTGAAAATCTTGTTGCGCACTTCGATGGCCTGCATCTGGAGCTTGGCCTGGCGTTCGGCCTGGACGCGGTTTTCGTTGGCGTAGAGGCCGGGGGCGTCGCGGCTGACCAGGGCCAAGGCGGGGGCGCCGCTGTCGGCGGCGGTGGCGCTGGTGGCTTCCCGCACGGCGGCCTGGCGGTAGTCCCAGGTGAGAATTTCCACGGCATTGGTCTGCCAGCGACGCACGCTGCGCCAGCGGTCGATGCTGTCTTGCGCCATCACGGCGCTGGATTGGCTGAAGGCGACGCTGGCGCGCGCATTGTCCTTGAAGCTGCCGTTGTGATCGGCGATGACCATGGTGTGCGCGCCCAGGCTGGGGCTGTTGCTGTGGCCCTGGTGTTCGATGTAGTAGAACATGCCTTCTTCGGCCAGCAGGCGGCTGATGAAGGCCAGATCGCTTTCCTGGTATTGCGTGACCAGGCTGCGCCGGGCATAGACGCTGCTGTCCTGCAGGTCCAGGCGCCACTGCGGTTGCAGCTTGCCTTGGCCCTGGTAGTCGCGCAAGACGGCTTCGATGACTTCAGGCACGGTCATGTCCTGGTACACCGCGCTATCGCGACGATGGCGCAGGAAGGATAGCCACGGTTCGATGGTCAGCAGATAACGGGCCATGCCGCCATTGGCGCCTTGCAGCGTGCTTTGGGTGATGTGGCCATGGAAGTGGCGGGCGGCGCCATCGGTCTGCAATACCAGCAGCACCGGTTGACCGATGAGCTTGCGCAGCGACAGGTGGGCGTCCAGGCTCAGGCAGGATAGTTGCAGGCGATAGCCGGCGATGGCCTCGTCGATGTCGCCGCCCTCCAGGAGCGGGCTGATGGTTTCGACGGCCTGGAGTTTTTCGGCCATCAGGCCGTCGAGACCGGCGTCGCTGTCTGGCGACATGAACAGGCGCATGACACGCGAGGATTGGTGCCAGGCACCAAGAAGGGAGGCGGGAAGTGTGGGCATGATCACAGGAGGGTTGCATTGGCATTCCGGGGAATGCGACCTGGCCAGCTTCTTGATCTGCGTTGTGACTGGCCTATCCGGGCGAACTTAACAACTGGGCGATAGACCAGATGCCTAAGCCTGGGTTCCCTATCCAGTGATAATGACTATTTAGGTTGACTATCGATTAACGATCCAATACAGAGCGAGCGTTTCAGGCGGTTTGCCTGGCATCGGCACTGTAGAAAAAATCTTCATATGCCGTTTGGTCAGCCCTGCACGCTCGCGCCCTCGGCCGCGCCAGGAAAGGTCACCAGATGCGTTACGTCCAAGCGGATGCCTATCCATTCACCTATCGCGTGATCGTGATGGGAGGGGACCAGCGACAGCAGTTGCTGGCCATTCTCCAGGGCCAGCGTATAGAGGAATTGCGCACCCCGGAAGGACTTGCGCAGCACTCTAGCCTTGAAGGGGGAGGCGTCATCGTGCAGCACGTCGTCAGCGCGCAAGAGCACGTCCACCTGGGTCGGGCTGGGGGAGGGGGCTTGCAACGGGATCCCGCGCAGCAAACCGGCGGCGGTCTGCACTTCGATCTGCGGCGAGGCGCCCGTTGTCACCGGTTGCAATTGCCCGCGCAGCAGGACGCCATGCCCGATGAAATCGGCCGCAAAGCGGGTGGCCGGGCGATGGTAGAGGGCGTAGGGGCTATCCCATTGTTCCAGCCGTCCGTGGCGCATCACGCCCACCACGTCGGCCACGGCAAAGGCTTCCAGTTGATCGTGGGTGACCATCAGGGCGGTGGTGCCGGTGCGCTTGAGGATGTCGCGCACGTCATGCGCCAGGCGCTCGCGCAATTCCACGTCCAGGCTGGAAAACGGTTCGTCCAGCAGCAGCAGGCGCGGTTGCGGGGCCAGTGCGCGTGCCAGCGCGATGCGTTGCTGCTGGCCACCGGAGAACTGGTGCGGGAACTTGCGGCCGGCCTCAGGCAGGCCCACCAGGTCCAGCATCTGCGTCACGATCTGCTCGCGTTGCGTGCGTGCCATGCCGCGCAGGCCGAAGCCGATGTTGGCCGCCACGTCCAGATGCGGGAACAGCGCGAAATCCTGAAACACCATGCCGATGCGGCGCGCTTCGGCCGCCACCCGCACGCCATCGCCTTCGAGCAATTGGCCATCCAGCAGGATGCGTCCCGCCTGCGCCGGTTCCAGGCCGGCCACGGCGCGCAGCAGACTGGTCTTGCCGCTGCCGGAAGGGCCGATCAGCGCGCCCAGCTCGCCCGGCTGCAGGCGCAGCGAGACGGCATCGACGGCGGCAGTGGCGGTGCGGGGATAGCGGATGCTGAGGTGCTCGACTTCCAGAAACATGGGCAGGCTCGATGAAATGGTTACAATTCGCGTTTGTCTCGGTGGCTGCAGTGTAACGCATGGGCCGGGGGACTTCCTTTTTTCTGGCCTCTTCCAGTCTTCCTGCTATGCACATCATCGCTTTGCTCGCTGTCCTGATCGCCTTGCCCCTGTTGGGCATCCTCGCTGCCTGGCTGGGGCTGGATGCCGCCGGGGTCGATAGTCTGCGCCAGCAGGCCCAGACCGTGCTGCCCGGTTACCTGGCCACTTCCGGCTGGCTGGCGCTGCTGGTGCCGCTGGGGGTGGTGCTGGTGGGTGGGGCGACGGCGGTGACGGTGAGCCTGTTCGAGTTCCGCGGGCGGCGTTGGCTGTCGTGGGCCTTGCTGCTGCCGATGGCCATGCCGGCCTATGTCTCGGCGTATGCCTATACCGATTTCCTGCAATACGCCGGCCTGGTGCAGAGCACACTGCGCGGCTGGTTCCCGGGCTGGCGCATGGATGTGCGCGGCTTGCCGGGGGCGATCTGCATGTTCGTCTTCACGCTCTATCCCTATGCCTACCTGCTGGCGCGCAATGCCCTCTGCGAGCGCGGTACGCATCTGATGGAAGCGGCGTGCATGTTGGGTACGCCCCTGTCCGCACGTATCGTGCGCGTGGCCTTGCCGCTGGCGCGTCCGTCCCTGGCCGCAGGCGCTGCGCTGGCCTTGATGGAGACGCTGGCCGACTATGGCGTGTCGGCCTATTTCGGGCTGACCACGTTTACGACCGGCATCTACAAGGCCTGGGTGGTACTCGATGACCGTCTCGCTGCGGCCCAATATGCCTCCTTGCTGCTGCTGTTCGTGGCGCTGCTGCTGTGGCTGGAGCGGCGCGAACAGGGCCGGATGCGCTTTGCGGCCTCGCGTGGCGGGCGCGGCAGCGATGGCGCCGAGGCGCGCTTGCCGCGTCTGTCGCGCGGGCCGACGCTGCTGGCCTGGCTGGTATGCGCGCTGCCGGTGGTGCTGGGTTTCCTGCTGCCGGTGGCGATCCTGCTGCATCTCTGGTGGGGCGAGCTGGGACGGGCGCCAGCCGGCCTGGACATTGCCGCGCCGGCCTTCGACCTGGGCCGCTATGCGGGCTGGGTGTGGAACAGTTTCCGCTTCGGCGGCTTGGCGGCATTCATAGCGATTGGGCTGGCGCTGGCCCTGTGCTTTGCGTTGCGCACGGGTGGCCTGCCCCGCTTGCAGGGGGCGCTGCTGCGCCTGACGGCACGCCTGGCCGGCATGGGGTATGCCATTCCCGGTTCGGTCATTGCCGTGGGCATCCTGCTGCCGGTGGCCTGGCTGCAGGCGCTGTGGCCGGCAGCGGGACTGGGTGTGCTCTTGACGGCCACCTCGCTGGGCGTGATCTATGCGTATCTGGTACGCTTCACGGCGGTTGCGGTGCAGTCGGTGGAGTCGGGCTATACGCGCATTCCGGCCAGCCTCGATGAAGCGGCGCGCACCCTGGGCAGTGCGCGCGCGGTGATTGCCTGGCGCTTGCACATGCCGCTGTTGTGGCGTTCGCTGGCGGTGGCGGCGCTGATGGTGTTCGTCGATGTGGTCAAGGAATTGCCGGCCACCTTGCTGCTGCGTCCCTTCGATACCGACACCCTGGCCGTGATCGCCCACAACCTGGCGCGCGATGAGCGCCTGGGCGAGGCGGCGCTGCCGGCCTTGTCCATCGTGCTGGTGGGGCTGGCGCCGGTGCTGCTGGTGATGCGGGCGCTGGATGGCCGGCGCAATGCGGACTTGCAAAGCGGCGTTCCGCCCGCATGATGCCAGCACGCAAAGACCAACCAAGGGCGTAGCCAGGGGGCTGCGGCCACTCTCTGGAGAAACCATGAGCCAATACGATTACGACCTCTTCACCATCGGCGGCGGCTCCGGTGGCGTGCGCGCGGCGCGCTTCGCCGGTCAGGCCGGCGCCCGCGTGGGGCTGGCCGAGAAGGGCGAGCTGGGCGGCACCTGCGTCAATGTCGGGTGCATCCCCAAGAAGCTCATGTCCTATAGCGCGCATTACCACGAAGACTTCGCCGATGCCGCCGGTTACGGCTGGACCTTGCACAGCCAGCCCAGCTTCGACTGGTCGGCCCTGATCGCCAACAAGGATCGCGAGATCGCCCACCTCAACAACATCTACCAGCGCCTGCTCGATGGCGCCAACGTCACGCTGCATCGCGGCTTTGCCACGGTGGAGGATGCCCATACCGTCAACGTCGATGGCCAGCGCTTCACCGCCCGTCACATCCTGGTGGCCACCGGCGGCCATCCCGACAAGCCGCAGATTGCGGGCAGCGAATGGGGCATCACCTCCGACGAATTCTTCCACTTGCCGGGTCTGCCCCAGCGCGCGGTGGTGCTGGGCGGCGGCTATATCGCGGTGGAACTGGCTTCCATCCTCAATGGCCTGGGCAGCGAGGTGACCCTGGTGTATCGCCGCGAACGCCTGTTGCGCAACATGGATGCGGATCTGGGCATCCACCTGGCCGATGAAATGGCCAAGAAGGGCATCCGCCTGATCTTCAACGCCAGTATCGATGCCATCGAGGCGGCCCATGCCGGGCCAGACAGCCTCAAGCAGGTGCATCTGACCAATGGCGAAACCCTGGCCGCCGAGTGCGTGCTCTTTGCTACCGGGCGCACGCCCAATACGCGCGGGCTGGGGCTGGAGCAGGCCGGTGTGGCGCTCAAGGAAAACGGCGCGGTGCTGGTCAACGACAATTTCGAGAGCAGCGTTCCCTCGATTCTCGCCGTGGGCGACGTGATCGACCGCGTGGCCTTGACGCCGGTGGCGCTGGCCGAGGCCATGGCGGTGGTGGCGCGCCTGTTCGGCCAGGGCGAACGCAGCATGTCCTATCGCAATATTCCGACCGCGGTGTTCAGTCATCCCAACGTAGGCACCGTGGGACTGAGCGAAGAACAGGCGCGTAGCGAGCATGGTGAAGTAAAAATCTTCAAAACCGACTTCAAGCCGCTCAAGAACACCCTTTCGCGCAATACCGAACGCACTTTTATGAAGCTTGTGGTCGATGCCAAGAGCGACCGGGTGCTGGGCGTGCACATGGTCGGCGGCGACGCCGGCGAGGTGATCCAGGGCTTTGCGGTGGCCCTGCAATGCGGTGCCACCAAGGCGCAGTTCGATACCACCATCGGCATCCATCCGACCTCGGCCGAGGAGTTCGTCACCCTGCGTACACCGGTGGCCTGATCCTGCGTCAGAGCGGAAGAGCACTCACCGCCACAGCGCGTAGCCGATGCGCAATTGCGGGTGATCCTTCTGGTTGTAGGTCAGCAGACTTTCACCATAGCCGTAGAAGTAGCTGGCCATCAGGTAGCCGGCCGTGCCGGGCAGCAGGCGCGAGAGCGGGTAGGTGACCTGGGTCTCGGCGCTGTACTTGCCCCCCAGCCGGCCCTTGCGCAGCATGGTCGCCACTTCCACGCCATCGGGTTTGCCATAGGCCAGCTTCAGGTCCAGGTGACCACGGTAGTCGCCGATGTCCGGGTTGTCGCGGGTGGGGCCGAGATAGGCATAGACCTTGGGGGTGACCTTGAAGTGATAGTCGTTGAGGTTGCCGAAGTTGAAGGTCGGTTCGATGAAGTAGGTATTGATGCTGCGCGAGGCGGTGCCATCGCGGCCGTTGGATTCGTGCTCCAGGCCGGTGGCAATGCCGATGCGGCTGAAGATGCGATTCTGGATACCTACGTCCGGCAGGTAGTAGTACAGGCTGGGGCGATAGCTGGTATCGCGGAAGGGCGCCGACGGGACCGACAGGTCCCACAGCGAGAACTGCGTGTAGCCCAGGTAGAGATTGTCCAGCAGGCCGCGCGAGCGCGGATCGTCGGGCACGAACAGGCGGAACTTGAAGCTGAGCTGGAAGCGCGCATGGGTCTCGCCTTGGTTGTGGCCCACCGTGAAATACATCGGCTCATTGAAGGACAGGCGGCGATTGTTGGAGAGGATGTCCTCGGCGGCCGGCGCGCTGTCCAGCGGCGAGGCATTGACGCCGGGCGTCAAGACGGTGGCTGAGGGCGCCACCGGCGCCACCTTGCTGCTGGAGTCGGCCAAGGGCGCATTGATCAGGTCGGGCGAGGCCGCCAATGGCCCCAGCGCGGCATCCGGGCGCACCACCGCCACCAGCACCGGCGCGGCATCGATGCCGATCGGTTCGATGCGCACCATGCCGCGCAGGCGCTCGGGCAGCACGCCGCGATAGTGCACCTTGCGCAATTCTCCCTGCTTGAGGGTAAGGCTGTCGCTGCCATCGATGCGCTGCAAGGCGATCTGCTGGGGCGGGATCATGTCGGCCGAGGCCGCCACCAGCAGGGTGGCCGGCAAGGTATAGCTGCGCTGGGCCTGCTCATCTTCGGTCACCAGCAGGGTCAGTTCCAGCGGCTTGCTGGCATCGATGCGCTTGGGGGGCTGCACCAGGGCGATGCCAGCCTGGGCCGGCGTGGCCAGGTACAGCGGGGCGCCCAGGCTGCACAGGAGCAGCGCCAGACGACGTCGGGGGCGGAGGAGACTGAGCATGGTTTCCTTGTTAGCGATCTGTTTTGATGGGGTCTGTATTGTTTTAATTTTGCATCTTGTTGTGCTGTGATGGCATTATTTGGCCGCAATTAGAACAGATCGACAGTTGCCCATAAAGTTGCCATTCGCGGTATGGAGGTGTCAAAATGACAAGGGGGTATTTCCTGATTGCGGGACAATGCCGCGCCTTCTAAGCTTGGTAACAAGGATTCATCTTTGCCAAGTCTGCGGTGAATCTTCATATTCACTGTCCCCGTACCTGATACCTGATCCGCTGCACCGTCCGCCATGCTCATCGCCCACTACGACAAGCTGCTGGTTGTCGTCTCCCTGCTGGTTGCCATCCTCGCCTCCTATACGGCGCTGGACATGGCCGAGCGCATCAGCACCAGCAACCACCTGTATTCGCGGGCGGCGCGCTTCTGGCTGGCCGGGGGCGCCATTGCCATGGGGGTGGGCATCTGGTCCATGCACTTCATCGGGATGCTGGCGTTTCGCCTGCCCATCGCGCTGGGCTACGATGCCTGGATCACGCTGGTCTCGCTGCTCATTGCCGTGCTCACCTCGGGCTTTGCATTGTGGATCGTGACCCGGGCCGAACTGCCGCTGCGGCGCCTGTTGGGCAGCGCCGTGCTGATGGGTTCGGGCATTGTCGCCATGCATTACACCGGCATGGCCGCCATGCGGATGCAGCCGGGCATCGACTACGACCTGGTGCTGTTCGTGGGCTCGGTGATCATTGCGGTGGTGACCTCGGCCACCGCCCTGTGGATCGCCTTCAGCCTGCGCCGCAACACCCCGCATGTGAGGGTCGCGCGCGCCGGTGCTTCGGTGGTGATGGGCCTGGCCATCGTCGGGATGCACTATACCGGCATGGCCGCAGCCAGCTTTCCGCGCGGGGCGGTGTGTCTGGCCGCGCGCGAAGGCGTGGGCAGCGGCTGGCTGGCCATCCTCATCATCGTGGTCACGCTGGCGGTCCTGACCATCGCCTTGTTGACCTCGGTGCTGGATGCGCGACTGGAGTCGCGCACCGCCAAGCTGGCCCGTTCCCTGGCCGAGGCCAATGAAGAATTGACCCAGATGGTCTTGCACGATCATCTCACCAAGCTGCCCAACCGTACCCTGCTGGAAGACCGTCTGACCCAGGCCATCCACAAGGCGGCGCGCACCCAGGGTCATTTCGCGCTGATGTTCATGGACCTGGATGGTTTCAAGGCCATCAACGATTCGCTGGGCCACCATGTGGGCGATCGCCTGCTGGTGGAGGTGGCGCGTCGGCTCAGTTCCATCATGCGCGCCCAGGATACGGTGGCGCGCCTGGGCGGCGATGAATTCGTGATCCTGGTGGAACTGGAGCAGCCGGAAGGCGCCATGCCGGTGGCTGAGAAGCTGGTGGAAGTGGTCAATCAAGCTTTCACGCTGGCCCAGCAGGAGCTGCGGGTCTCGGCCAGTGTCGGCATTGCGATTTACCCGGAAGACGGCGCCACCCGCCATGATCTGGTCATCAATGCCGACGCCGCCATGTATCACACCAAGCGCGCCGGCCGTAACGGCTACCACTTCTTCGAGCCCTCGATGAATGCCAACGCCCATCATCAGTTGCAATGGCTGCAGGAGTTGCGGGTGGCGGTGGAGCGCAAGCAGTTGCGGCTGGTCTACCAGCCCAAGTTCGGCCTGCCCGATGGCCAGGTGCTGGGCGCCGAAGCCTTGCTGCGCTGGCAGCACCCGCAACGCGGCCTGGTGGGGCCGGATGAATTCATCGGCCTGGCCGAGCGTTCCGGCCTGATCATTCCGATCGGCGCCTGGGTGCTGGACGAAGCCTGCCGCCAGATGCGCCAATGGCTGACCCTGGGGTATGCCCACTGGAAGATCGCGGTCAACCTGTCGGCGCTGCAGTTTGCCGATCCGCACCTGGTGGAGGTGGTGCGCACCGCCCTGGACAAGCATCAACTGCCGCCGCATTGCCTGACCCTGGAAGTGACCGAATCCACCGCCATGCACGATACCGAGGCCAGCTTGCAGACCCTGCAGAAGATTGCCGAGCTGGGCGTGGAGATTGCCATCGACGACTTCGGCACCGGCTATTCCAGCCTGCTGTACTTGAAGCGTCTGCCGGCCCATGAATTGAAGATCGACCGTGGTTTCGTGCGCGACTTGAGCGAGGGCAGCGAAGATGCCGCCATCGTCTCGGCCATCGTGGCGCTGGGGCGGGCGTTGCGCCTGCGCATCGTGGCCGAGGGTGTGGAGACCGAGGGGCAGCAGCAATTCCTGGCGGCGGCGGGCTGCCACGCGCTGCAGGGCTACCTGCGCGGACGGCCGATGGCGCCCGACTTGTTCCTGCAGACCATGCGCGAGCAGCAAAAGAGCGCGGCCTGATCCGGTAAATTGGCCGTGGCAAGGGCTCTTATTCCATGGATTGCGGCGCGGCGCTTGATGCAAAGATGATTACATAGAGGAAGGCTGGTGTAATGGGCCTTCCAGGCAGGCTCCTGAGGGGGAGGTCGGGGCGGACGGCTCGTATTGGCGTCCGTCCCTTTTTTGTTGGGATGCGCCGAGTTCAGATGTCAGAGGTCAAAACTCTGAACTCTGAACTCTGAACTCTGAACTCTGAACTCTGAATTCAGAGCACCTTGCCAGGATTCATCAATTGCTGCGGATCGAGCGCCGCTTTGATGGCGCGCATCAGACGCAATTCCACCGGCGACTTGTAGCGCAGGATTTCCTCGCGCTTCAAGGCGCCCAGCCCGTGCTCGGCCGAGATCGAGCCGCCGAAGCGGTCCACGCTGTCATGCACTACCCGGTTGAGTTCGGTCTGACGGGCGATGAAGTCGGTATCGGCCACCCCCACGGGTGGCGAGATGTTGTAGTGCAGGTTGCCATCGCCCAGGTGGCCGAAGCAGACCATGCGGCAGCCGGGCGAGGCTTGCTGCACCAGGACATCGGTGACGGCGATGAAGTCGGCGATGCGCGAGATCGGCACTGAGATGTCATGCTTGATGTTCTTGCCTTCCCTGGCCTGCGCACTCGAGATGCTTTCGCGCAGCCGCCACAGGGCCTGCGATTGGGCCAGCGAAGCGGCGATCACGGCATCCTCGGCCAGGCCTTGCTCCAGGGCTTGGCCGATCAGGTTTTCGAAGAGCTGGCGGGCGTGCTGTTCCGATTCGCTGTCCGAGACCTCCAGCAACACGTAGTGCGCGTAGGGTTGGGCAAAGGGCAGGCGCTGCTCGGGGAAGTGTTTGCGGACCAGTTGCAGGCAGAAGTCTGACATCAGCTCGAAGCCGGTCAGTGCCGCCCCGCATTGCGCTTGCGCCAGTTGCAGCAGTGCCAGCGCCTGGGCCGGCGCGGGCAGGGCCACCATTGCGGTGAGCTGGGCCTGTGGTGGCGGGAAGAGCTTCAAGACTGCGGCGGTGATGATACCCAGCGTGCCCTCGGCACCGATGAACAGATCGCGCAGGTCGTAACCGGTATTGTCCTTGCGCAAGCCCTTCAGGCTGCTCATGACGTCCCCTTGGGCCGTCACCACTTCCAGCCCCAGGCACAGTTCACGGGTATTGCCATAGCGCAGCACGCCAGTCCCACCGGCATTGGTGGAGAGATTGCCGCCGATGGTGCAACTGCCTTCGGCCGCCAGCGACAGCGGAAACAGGCGCTGTACCGCAGCGGCCTGCTCCTGCAGCTGTTGCAGGATGCAGCCGGCTTCCACCGTCATCGTATTGTTGATCGGATCGACCGCGCGCACGCGGTTTAAGCGGCGCAGCGACAGCACCACGGCATTGCCCTGCTGGTCGGGCACGCTGCCCAGCACCAGGCCGGTATTGCCCCCTTGCGGCACCAGCGGCACCGCGTACTGCGCGCACAGCTTGACGATGGCGGCCACCTCGGCGGTATTGGCCGGCCGCAGCACGGCCAGTGCGCGGCCGGTGAAGCGGCCGCGCTGGTCGGTCAGGTAGCCGGCGGTGTCGGCGGCATCGGTGAGGACATGGGCGGCGCCGATGGCGGCACGGCAGGCAGCGAGGAAATCGGTCATGGAAGAGGGCAAAGAGGGAGCGCGCCACCTGGGGCAGCGCGCCGTGATCGGGGCAGAGCGCTTACTGGGAAGCCTTCTGGATCGCCTGGCGGGCGATTTCCTTGGCGGCTTTCTTGAACGGATGCAGATAGGCCAGCGCGCAGACGAAGTACAGCGTGGTCAGCGCCACTTCCACCCAGGCCAGCATGACCGAGGTGCGGGCGGTATCGCTGGTGGCGCGCACCAGGCCTTCGGCCAGGTAGACCAGGATCAGCATGGAAGACCATTGCAGGGTGTAGACGTCGCGTTTCAACACGCCGCGCAAGGGCAGCAGCAGCGGCACCACCTTCAATACCATCCACGAGCCGCCCGGACGCAAGGGCGCCAGCATCAGTTCCCACGCCAGGCACAGCAGGATAAGGGCCACCAGGCTGGAACCGGCCCCCAGGTGGAAGTAACGCGCGCTGTTGTTCATGATGGTCTCCGTAGTTTGATCGCGTTTTCTGCCAGCCGTTTGCCTAGCGCGATGGCCAGGGTACGCGAGTCGTCCGACAGTGGCTGGTTGCCGTTGACGCCCGCCCAGTGGCTGGCGCCGTAGGGGGTGCCGCCGCTGGCCGTGTTCATCAGTTCAGGATGTGAATAGGGCAGGCCCAGCAGCAACATGCCGTGGTGCAGCAGCGGCAGCATCATGCTCAAGAGCGTCGATTCCTGGCCGCCATGCAGGCTGCCGGTGGAGGTGAAGACGCAGGCCGGCTTGCCGGCCAAGGCGCCGGAGAGCCATTGCGGCGACGTGCCGTCCCAGAAATACTTCATGGCCGCGGCCATGTTGCCAAAGCGGGTGGGCGAGCCCAGCGCCAGGCCGGCGCAGTCTTGGAGGTCGCTGGCTTCCACGTAGGGGGCACCGGAGCCGGGTACCTCCGGCTCCACCGCCTCGGTCACGGTCGAGACCGCGGGCACGGTGCGCAGGCGGGCATCGCAGCCAGGCACGCTTTCCACGCCCTGGGCGATCAGCTCGGCCAGCTTGCGGGTGGCGCCATGGCGCGAATAGTAGAGCACCAGGATGGTGGCGTTGGCAGAAACGTTCACGGCAGTCGAAGAGGTAGTCATGTGACTTATTATATTTCCGTTTTTTTGCAGCCAGACATCAGGAAAAGACTGGGGATACGCCTTTTTCTTCGCCAGCCTCAAGGGGAAGCAGAAACATTTCGCTTCATCCCGGATTTTGCGGTATGTTGCCGGCAGCTTGGGTGATAATGGTCAACTAAGCACTAGATAAGTACTAGATAAGCAGTAGATGGCGGGTAGATGGCGGGTAGATGGCGGGTAGATAAGCGGCCAAGCACCAGTGAGCTTGCCATCCGCGCTCTGCCGGCAAGGAACCTTAGTCTGACTCTGCAGTCTTGCTGCGTTGTTTCCTACAATGAAGTCCAGAAGTCGAGAAGTCCAACGGATGTCCTCTTTGCGTGTTTCCCTGTCCCGTATGCGTGGTCTGACCCGTCAGCAGTTGAGCGACCTGTTGCGCTTCGCCGGCCGGCGTCTGCGCGAAGACCGCCTGCCGCAAGTGGCCGGCAGCCTGACCTTTACCACCATCCTGTCGCTGGTGCCGATGCTGACCATCGCGTTGGCGCTGTTTACGGCCTTCCCGCTGTTCTCGACCTTCCGCGCCTCGCTGGAAGCCTATTTTGTCGACAACCTCATGCCCAAGGGCGTAGCCAATACCATCCTCGGCTACCTCAACCAGTTCGCCGCCAAGTCGGCGCGCATCTCGGCCGTGGGCGGGGTGCTGCTGATCCTGACCTCGGTGTTGACCATGTCCACCATCGAGAGCGTGTTCAACCAGATCTGGCGCGTCAAGAAGTCGCGCCCGCTGGTGCAGCGGGTGTTGGTGTACTGGGCCATCATCACGCTGGGGCCGCTATTGATCGGGGTGTCCATCAGCGTGACTTCGTATCTGTCCACCGCCACCGGAGGCGCCGTCAAGAGCCTGCCGTGGCTGGGGGCGAGCTTCTATACGCTGGTCTCGCTGATGTTCTCGACCCTGGCCTACACGCTGCTCTACAGCACCGTGCCCAACCAGACCGTGGACTGGCGCGATGCCGCAGCCGGCGGCCTGCTGGCCGGCATCGGCCTGGAAATCGCCAAGCGTCTCTTTGCCGCCTATATCCTCAAGTTCCCGACCTACACCATGGTCTATGGCACGGTGGCGGTGCTGCCGATCTTCCTGGTGTGGATCTACATGATGTGGATGGTCACGCTCTTTGGTGCCCTGTTGACCGCCGCCCTGCCGGTGGTGCGCTACGAGCGCTGGTGGCACGTCCCTTCGCCGGGAGCGGAGTTCATCGATGCGGTCAAGGTCTTGAAATGCCTGCACGCGGCGCGGGTCGGGGTGGACTCGGCCGTGGTCAGCATGGAAGAAGTGCGCCGCGCCACCAAGCTGGGCCTGGGCGAGTTGCAGCAATTGCTGGCCAGGATGAGCGAGGAGGGCTGGGTGGCCTCGGTCAAGCCCGATACCCGCGCCCGCAGCGGCTGGAACCGGCGCATCACCGACGACATGGATCGCTGGACGCTGGCCGCCAATCCCGGCACGATCCAGTTGGCGCGGGTCTATCGCCTGTTCGTGTTCGACCCGGCCGTGCTGGCCCAGGCCGGCGAGGAAGAAACCCTGGTGACGCGGGTGGAAGAGGCCATCAATGCGGTGCTGGCGCAATCGCTGGAAGAGTATTGCCAGGGCGGCCGCGCCGCAGATCAGGCGGTGCAGGAAGCGGCCGCAGCAGTGACCGCCATGCCCTATGCCGCCGTGCCGCTGGAGCAGCGGCGCCGCATGTGGGAGCGTTGAAGCGCAAGCCAGGCGCAGGGTGGGGGGGCTAGGGCAGTTTTGGACGGGATATGAACAATTCTTAGAAAGACACCTGTCCCGTGAGCATTTGCCAGTACATCACCCAGTCGCCCATGAAGGAATAGAGCGGATGGCGGAAGGTGGCCGGCTGGTTCTTCTCCACCATGAAATGTCCGACCCAGGCCAAGCCGTAGCCACACAACAGCGCCACCGCCAGCCACCACCACTGGCGCGTGAGCAGCAGCAACAACAGGCTCAACAGGGCCAGCGTCGATCCCAGGAAGTGCAGTTGCCGGTTGACCCGGTGCGTATGCTCGCTGAGATAGCTCGGATAGAACTCGCTGAAGCTGGCGTAATGGCGGTCGGGCAGGGTGGCAGACATGGGCTTCTCCTGATTCTCCTGGGGATCCAGACTCTTCCAGCTTAGTCAGCCAGGCCGCCATATGCAATCCTTATGCTCAAGCAAGCTTCACCATGACTGGCGGCAATACTGCATAGCAATGCGTTTGGCGGTTGCCCAAAGGGCGCGCTTGCCCGTACCATGTGCCTTGCATCCCGGCATGGGGGCGGTGCCAGCGGCCCTGCACAGGATCGGTTAAGCTATGGCCCCCATGAATTGGATTTTCCCGGCGTCATCGCCTACAGTCAAAACAGCTTCATACAACTAGGACGACATCATGAAAGTCTCTGAAATCCTCAAGGTCAAAGGCAACATCCTCTTCACCGTCACGCCCGACACCCCGATTCAAGAGGCGGTGAACGCCATGGCCGAGAAAGACATCGGCTCGCTGGTGGTGATGGAATATGGCGACCTGGTCGGTATGCTGACCTTCCGCGAAGTGCTGCTGACGCTGCACCAGAACGGTGGTGCCCTGGGCGGCTCGACCGTGCGCAAGCACATGAACGATGCCCCCATCACGGTCACGCCCGACACCGACCTGAACGAAGTGCGCCGCATCATGCTGGAAAAGCACGCGCGCTACGTGCCGGTGATGGAAGCGCGCACCCTGCTGGGCGTGATGTCCTTCTATGACGTGGCCAAGGCCGTGCTGGATGCGCAAGGCTTCGAGAACAAGATGCTCAAGGCCTACATCCGCGACTGGCCGGCCGAGGAAGAAGAGCGCGAAGGCAATCGCTGAATCCGGCCCATGTCCTTGCCAGCGGCGTGCGCCCGGCTGTGAGGGGCGGCGCCGCCATGACCGTTCCTGCTGGAGCGGTTTTTTATTGCCCGATGGTGTCGTTGTCATTGAACTCCAGCCTGCGTAGGCTGCGCTACTTCCTGCCCTCCCTCTCCCGACCCCCTGCCGACCTGATTGCCCCCTCATGCAAAAGAAAAGCCAGTTCACGCTCTTTGCCCAACGACGGTTTGCCCCCTTCTTCTGGACCCAGTTCCTGGGCGCGCTCAACGACAACGTCTTCAAGACCGCGCTGCTGACCATCCTCACCTATGACGCGCTGTCCTGGACCGACATGGACCCGGGCTTGCTCAATAACCTCATTCCGGGTTTGTTCATCCTGCCGTTCTTCCTGTTCTCGGCCACCTCCGGTCAACTGGCCGACAAGCTGGAAAAAGGCCGCATGGCGCGCGCCGTGAAGCTGTTGGAAATCGTCATCATGGCCATCGCCGCCTATGGCTGGATGACCCATCATCTGGTGCTACTCATTGCCGCCGTCATCGGCATGGGCATTCACTCCACCCTGTTCGGGCCGGTGAAATATGCCTACCTGCCGCAGCAGTTGCGCCAGGACGAACTGGTGGGCGGCAATGGCTTGATCGAGATGGGCACCTTCGTCGGCATCCTGCTGGGGGAAATCCTGGGTGCGGTGCTGGTGGTGCACAAGCCCTGGGGGCTGCACCTGGTGGCCGGCGTGACCATCGGCATTGCCGTGCTGGGCTGGCTGGCCAGCCTGCGCATTCCGCTCTCGCCGGCACCGGTGCCGGAGCTGAAGGTGAACTGGAATCCCTTCACCGAGACCGTGCGCAACATCGGTTTTTCGCGGCGCAACCGGCCGGTGTTCCTGTCGCTGTTGGGCAATTCCTGGTTCTGGTTCTATGGCGCCATCATGCTGGCGCAGTTTCCGGTCTATGCGAAGAACTACCTGCATGGCGACCATGGCGTGTTCGTGCTGTTGCTGGCGGTGTTCTCGGTGGGTATCGGAGCCGGCTCGCTGTTGTGCGAGCGATTGTCCGGTCACAAGGTGGAAATCGGGCTGGTGCCGTTTGGCTCAATTGGCCTGTCGGTGTTCGGGCTGGAGCTGTACTTCGCCAGCCAAGCCTATGTGACGCCGGCGGCCATGCTGGATGTGGCCGGCTTCCTGGCGCAGGGCGGTAGCTGGCGCATCCTGGGCGATTGCCTGGGCATTGGTCTGTTCGGCGGGCTCTACATCGTGCCGCTGTTCGCCTTGATCCAGACCCGCTGCGACCCGGCCCACGTCTCGCGCACCATTGCCGGGATGAACATCATGAATGCCCTGTTCATGGTGGTCTCGGCGCTGGTGGCGATGGTGCTGTTGAAGGCAGGGCTCACCATTCCGCAGATCTTCCTGGCCACTGCCATCATGAATGGCGTGGTGGCGGTCTACATCTTCTCGCTGGTGCCGGAATTCCTGATCCGCTTCCTGGCCTGGATCCTGATCCATACCTTCTACCGCGTGCGCATCGTCAATGGCCAGGCCATCCCCGACCAGGGGCCGGCGGTCTTGGTATGCAATCACGTGAGCTATGTCGATGCCATCGCCATCATGGCCGCCAGCCCGCGTCCGGTGCGCTTCGTGATGGATTACCAGATCTTCAAGATTCCGTTGATGTCGTGGCTGTTCCGCAATGTGCGGGCCATTCCGATTGCCCCGGTCAAGGCCGACCCGTGGCTGACCGAAAAGGCCTTCGTCGATATCGCCCAGGCCCTGCATGAAGGCGAACTGGTGTGCATCTTCCCCGAGGGCAAACTGACCCGCGATGGTGAGTTGAATCCCTTCAAGGGCGGCGTGCAAAAGATCATCGACCGCACCCCGGTGCCGGTGTTGCCGCTGGCCTTGCGCGGCTTGTGGGGCAGCCTGTTCTCGCGCGACCCCAGCAATCCCGTCACCCGTACCTTCAAGCGCGGACTGTTCTCGCGCCTGGAACTGGTGGCCGGCGAGCCGATTGCAGCCGACCAGGTCAGCCCCGAGCTGCTGCAGGAAAAGGTGCGCGAACTGCGCGGGGACTGGAAGTAAGGGCGCACGGGCCAGTGGCCCGGCTCGCCGACGCCCGGCCGGGCTGGTAGAATCGCGGTTTCCCCTTTTTTTGCGCGAATTCCACCATGTCCGGCAATACTCTCGGCACGCTCTTCACCGTCACCACCTTTGGCGAATCCCACGGCCCGGCCATCGGCTGCGTGATCGACGGCTGCCCCCCGGGCATGACGCTCTCGGAAGCCGACATCCAACCGGAACTGGATCGCCGCCGCCCCGGCACCTCGCGCCACGTGACCCAGCGCCAGGAGCCGGACACCGTGGAGATTCTCTCCGGGGTCTATGAAGGCAAGACCACCGGCACCCCGATTGCACTGCTGATCCGCAACCAGGACCAGCGCAGCAAGGACTACGGCAACATCCTCGATACCTTCCGTCCCGGCCACGCCGACTACACCTACTGGCACAAGTACGGCATCCGCGACCCGCGCGGCGGTGGCCGTTCCTCGGCGCGCCTGACCGCGCCGGTGGTGGGGGCGGCCGCCATCGCCAAGAAGTGGCTGTTCGAGAAGTACGGCACCACCTTCAAGGGCTGCATGAGTCAGCTGGGCGAGATCGCCATTCCCTTCGAATCCTGGGAACACGTGCCCAACAACCCCTTCTTTGCGGCCAACGCCAGCCTCATCGAGCGCCTGGAAGAGTACATGGACGCCCTGCGCAAGGATGGCGACTCCATCGGCGCGCGCATCGACGTGGTGGCGCAGAACGTGCCGGTCGGTCTGGGCGAGCCGCTGTACGACAAGCTCGATGCCGAGATCGCATTTGCCCTCATGGGCATCAACGCCGTCAAGGGCGTGGAAATCGGCGCCGGCTTCCGCGCGGTGGCGCAGAAGGGTTCCGAACACGGTGATGCGCTGACCCCGCAAGGTTTCGTGGGCAACAATGCTGGCGGCATCCTGGGCGGCATCTCGACCGGGCAGGACATCACGGCCTCCATTGCCATCAAGCCGACCTCCAGCATCCGCACCCCGCGCCCGTCCATCGACAAGAACGGCCAGCAGATCTCGGTGGAAACCTTCGGCCGCCACGACCCCTGCGTGGGCATCCGTGCCACCCCGATTGCCGAAGCAATGCTGGCGCTGGTGCTGATGGACCATGCCTTGCGCCATCGGGCGCAGTGCGGCGACGTCAAGGTGGATACGCCGGTGCTGCGCTAAAGAAGGCGGCCCATTGTTGCTGGCAAGCCGGCCATCGCGCACGCGATCGCCGGTTTTTTCTTATATGAAACAATTTGCAGCCGGCCTGGTCGAAGCGCTCACGGCTAGCCCGCGACCGCCATGAGCGTGGGCAGACCGACCCCGGGATCAAGATCAATTATTCAATGGAGGCGGGCATGAAGCTCAACCCTATCATCAAGAACAGCCTGTTGGCCGCAGCCCTGGTGGGCCTGGTGGCCTGCGAAACGGTACAGACGACGCAAGGCGGTGCAGTGGGCATCGACCGCAAGCAGCAGATGCTGGTGTCTTCTGCGGAAATGGAAGCGGCGTCCAGCAAGGAATACGCCCAGGTGCTGGCCGAGGCGCGCAGCAAGGGCCAACTCAATCGCAACACCGCCCAGGTGCAGCGCGTGCGCGCCATCGCCAACCGCCTCATCCCGCAGACCGGTGTATTCCGGCCGGATGCGCTGAAGTGGAACTGGGAGGTCAATGTATTGAGTTCCGATGAAACCAATGCCTGGTGTATGCCGGGCGGCAAGATCGCGGTCTATACCGGCTTGATCGACAAGCTCAAGATCACCGACGATGAACTGGCCGCCGTGATGGGCCATGAAATCGCCCATGCCCTGCGCGAACATGCCCGCGAGCGCGCCTCGCAGCAGGTGGTGGCCAATTCAGCCATCTCCATTGGCGCCGCCTTGCTGGGCCTGGGCGATGTGGGCAAGCAGGGCGGTCAATATCTGTACATGGGCTTGATGGGCTTGCCCAATTCGCGGGCCAATGAGACCGAAGCCGACCGCATCGGCGTGGAACTGGCCGCGCGCGGTGGCTACGACCCCAAGGCGGCCGTGACGCTCTGGCAAAAGATGGCCAGCCTGGGCGGCGATGAGCCGATCAAGTTCATGTCCACCCACCCCTCCAGCAGCGAGCGCATCGCCGACCTGACGGTCTATGCCCAGCGCGTCGAGCCGCTGTACCAGCAGACGCGCAAGCGTTGATCCGCGGCCGCCCTCTGAAGGGGGGGGGCGATCCGGCATGGGCTCCAGCGATGGGGAAATGCCGGATTTTTCATACGCGCCGCAACTCCTGCGCTTTTTCTGCTGCCTTGCAGCATTTCTATCTGTTGTTGCGATGCGGTGGAAAACGCGGCAGGAAGCGCAGGGATGTCGCTTTATGGCATAATCAAATGCTATTTTTCCCTACCAGCATCCCTTTTCTGTTCTGCAGGACCGCAACATGCTCAAGACGCTCTACGACAAACTCTGGGAGTCGCACGTCGTTCATACGGAAGATGACGGTACCGCCATCCTGTATATCGACCGCCACCTGCTCCATGAAGTGACCAGCCCGCAAGCCTTCGAAGGCCTCAAGCTAGCCGGTCGCCAACCCTGGCGCAATTCGGCCAACCTGATGGTGGCGGACCACAACGTCCCCACCACCGACCGCGCCCAAGGCATCGCCGACCCCATTTCGCGCCTGCAAGTGGAAACGCTGGACGGTAACGCAAAAGAATTCAGCTTGACGTACTTCGGCATGAACGACAAGCGTCAAGGCATCGTGCACGTGATCGGCCCCGAACAGGGCGCCACGCTGCCGGGCATGACGGTGGTCTGCGGCGACTCGCACACCTCCACCCACGGCGCGTTTGCCGCCCTGGCGCACGGCATCGGCACTTCCGAAGTGGAACACGTGCTGGCCACGCAGACCCTGTTGGCGCGCAAGTCCAAGGCCATGCTGGTGCAGGTCGACGGCGCGCTGCCGGCCGGCGTGACCGCCAAGGACATCGTCCTGGCCGTGATCGGCAAGATCGGCACCGCCGGCGGCACCGGTTACGCCATCGAATTCGCCGGTTCGACCATCCGTTCGCTGTCCATGGAAGGCCGCATGACGGTCTGCAACATGGCCATCGAAGCGGGGGCCCGTGCCGGCATGGTGGCCTTCGACGACACTACCCTGGAATACCTGAAGGGGCGTCCCTTCTCGCCCTCCGGCCCGCACTGGGAGCGCGCCGTATCCTACTGGCGCACGCTGCATTCGGACCAGGGGGCCAAGTTCGACCTGGTGGTGACCCTGAACGCTGCCGAGATCAAGCCGCAAGTCACCTGGGGCACTTCGCCCGAGATGGTGGTGGCCGTCGACGCCCGCGTGCCGGACCCCGACAAGGAAAAGGATCCGACCAAGCGCGACGGCATGGAAAAGGCCCTGGCCTACATGGCCCTGAAGCCCAACACCCCGATCGAAGACATCCGCATCGACAAGGTCTTCATCGGTTCCTGTACCAATTCCCGCATCGAAGACTTGCGCGAAGCCGCCAAGGTGGTGCGCGGCAAGTTCCGCGCCTCCAATGTCAAGCTGGCGATGGTGGTGCCGGGTTCGGGCCTGGTCAAGGAACAGGCTGAACGCGAAGGCCTGGACAAGATCTTCCGCGACGCCGGCTTCGAATGGCGTGAACCGGGCTGCTCCATGTGCCTGGCCATGAATGCCGACCGCCTGGAACCGGGCGAGCGCTGCGCCTCGACCTCGAACCGCAACTTCGAAGGTCGCCAGGGTGCCGGTGGTCGTACCCACCTGGTGAGCCCGGCCATGGCGGCGGCGGCGGGCATTGCCGGTCACTTCGTGGACGTGCGCTCGCTGTAAGCGCGGGCTTGTGAATCTTTTCGAGAGAATACAACCATGAAAAAAATCTCCGCTCTGGTTCTGCTGGCCGTCACCCTGGGTGCGCTGGCTGGTTGCAATACCGTCAATGGTTTCGGCAAGGATGTCGAAAAGGTCGGCGAGAAGATGCAGGACGCCAGCAAGAAATAAGCAGGAATAAGTGCAACAGGCTGCGGCCAGCGTGCCGCAGCTTCAGTTTTTGAACAGGAAACAGGAAGGGTAGGGCAGAGCAATCGCCCCACCGACCCAAGGTCAAGCTCATGAATAAATTTATCGTGCATGAAGGACTGGTGGCGCCGCTGGATCGCGCCAACGTCGATACCGATGCGATCATCCCCAAGCAGTTCCTGAAGTCGATCAAGCGCAGCGGCTTCGGCCCCAACCTGTTCGACGAATGGCGCTACCTGGATCATGGCGAGCCGGGCATGGACAATTCCAAGCGCCCGCTGAACCCGGATTTTGTGCTCAACCAGGAGCGCTATCAGGGTTCGTCGATTCTGCTGTCGCGCAAGAACTTCGGCTGCGGCTCCTCGCGCGAGCACGCACCGTGGGCGCTGGACCAGTACGGTTTCCGCGCCGTGATCGCGCCCAGCTTTGCCGACATCTTCTTCAACAACTGCTACAAGAATGGTCTGCTGCCCATCGTCCTGACCGAACAACAGGTCGATCACCTGTTCAATGAAGTCAAGGCCTTCCCAGGTTACCGCCTGGTCATCGATCTGGAAAAGCAGATCGTCAGCACCACCAATGGCAGCCAAGTCTATCCGTTCGACATCAGCGAGTTCCGCAAGTACTGCCTGTTGAACGGTTTCGACGACATTGGCCTGACCCTACGCAAAGCCGACACCATTCGTGCCTACGAAGAGAAACACCTGCACGAACAGCCCTGGCTGAGCAACACGATCTGAAGCGATCGTTGACACAACAGCAAAGGGCGGTCAAGTGGCCGCCCTTGTCGTTACTATTCCAAGAACGCTGGAAACACTGAGAAAGAGAAGCCATGAAGATTGCTATCCTGCCGGGTGACGGCATCGGTCCCGAGATCGTCGATGAAGCCGTGCGCGTGCTCAACGCCCTGGATGAAAAGTTCGAGATGGAAACCGCCCCGGTCGGCGGCGCCGGCTATGAAGCCCACGGCCATCCGCTGCCGGACGGCACCCTGAAGCTGGCCAAGGAGGCCGATGCGATTCTCTTCGGCGCGGTCGGCGACTGGAAGTACGACAAGCTGGAACGCGCCCTGCGCCCCGAGCAAGCCATCCTGGGCCTGCGCAAGCACCTGCAATTGTTCGCCAATTTCCGCCCGGCGATCTGCTACCCGGAACTGACCGGCGCCTCGTCCTTGAAGCCCGAGCTGGTGGCCAACCTGGACATCCTGATCGTGCGCGAACTGAACGGCGACATCTATTTCGGCCAGCCGCGCGGGATGCGTGAAGCGCCGGACGGTCCTTTCAAGGGCGCACGTGAAGGGTTTGATACCATGCGTTATTCGGAACCGGAAATCCGCCGCATCGCCCATGTCGCCTTCCAGGCCGCGGCCAAGCGCGGCAAGCGCCTGTGCAGCGTGGACAAGGCCAACGTGCTGGAAACCTTCCAGTTCTGGAAGGACATCGTCACCGAAGTGGGCAAGGAATACCCGGACGTGGAGCTGTCGCATATGTACGTGGACAACGCCGCCATGCAACTGGTGAAGGCACCGAAGAACTTCGACGTCATCGTCACCGGCAACATGTTCGGCGACATCCTCTCGGACGCCGCCGCCATGCTGACCGGTTCCATCGGCATGTTGCCCTCGGCTTCGTTGGATGCCAACAACAAGGGCCTGTATGAACCTTCGCACGGTTCGGCCCCGGATATCGCCGGCAAGGGTATTGCCAATCCGCTGGCGACCATCCTGTCGGCGGCGATGATGCTGCGCTTCTCCTTGAACCGTGCCGAGCAGGCCGACCGCATCGAGAATGCGGTGAAGAAAGTGCTTGCGCAAGGTCTGCGCACCGCCGATATTTATGAAGAAGGCTGCACCAAGGTCAATACCCAGCAGATGGGTGAAGCCGTGGTCAAGGCCCTTGCTTAAGCTTCAATAGGGTCAAACCGTCCCGCCGGCCCGCACCGGGTACGGCGGGATGCTTGAAATGCCGGATGGTCCGGCGCAATTGTGTTCAATCTGATTTGTTCACCATGGATGTTCTAAATAGGGAAAGATGATGAAACTGGTTGGTTTGGTTGGCTGGCGTGGAATGGTGGGTTCGGTCCTGATGCAACGTATGCAGGACGAAGGTGATTTCGATCACATCGAACCGGTGTTTTTCTCGACTTCGAATGCGGGCGGCAAGGCGCCGTCGTTTGCCAAAAAGGAAACGACGCTGAAAGACGCCAACAGCATTGAAGAGCTGAAGAAATGCGACATCATCATCACCGCACAAGGCGGCGACTACACCAATGAGATCTTCCCCAAGCTGCGTGCCGCTGGCTGGGATGGCTACTGGATCGACGCTGCGTCCTCGCTGCGCATGAAGGATGACGCCGTCATCGTGCTGGACCCGGTCAACAGCAACGTCATCAAGGACGCGCTGGCCAAGGGTGTTAAGAACTACATCGGCGGCAACTGCACCAACTCCATCCTGCTGATGGGCGTGGGCGGTCTGTTCAAGGAAGGTCTGGTCGAGTGGGTCAGCTCCATGACCTACCAGGCAGCCTCGGGCGGCGGTGCCAACCACATGCGCGAACTGTTGAAGGGCATGGGCGTGATCAACGCCGCCGTGGCTGAAGAACTGGCCACCCCGTCATCGGCCATCCTGGACATCGACCGCAAGGTTGCCAAGACCATCCGCGAAGACGTGCCCACCGAGTTCTTTGGTGCCCCCCTGGCCGGTGGCCTGATCCCCTGGATCGATGCCCAGCTGGAAAACGGCCAGTCCAAGGAAGAGTGGAAGGGCCAGGCCGAAGTCAACAAGATCCTCGGCAATGAGCAGATCATCCCGGTGGACGGCCTGTGCGTGCGCATCGGCGCCATGCGCTGCCACAGCCTGGCGCTGACCATCAAGCTGAAGCGCGACCTGCCCCTGGCCGAGATCGAGTCCATCATCCGTGCCGGCAACCAGTGGGTGAAGTGGGTTCCCAATGACCGTGCCATCACGGTCAAGGAACTGACCCCGGCCGCCATCACCGGTGGCCTGGAAATCGGCGTGGGCCGTGTGCGCAAGCTCAACCAGGGCCCGGAATACATCTCCGCCTTCGTCATCGGCGACCAGCTGCTGTGGGGCGCGGCCGAGCCGCTGCGCCGCATGTTGCGCATCATCCTGGGCAACCTGGCGTGATGGTGACGGCCGGATGTTGTCCGGCCAGCAACACTGCGACGATGCTGCAATGCGAATAAGGCTTGCCTATCCCGTTGTCAGTCTGCAACAATAGCCCGCCAGCTTTCACTCAGGTGAAGGCTGGCGGGTTTTTCTCATCTTGAGAAAGTAAGTACACTTGCGGGTGTAAGTTCTTGATGATAAGTTGAAAAGCCCATTCATTTCATGAAAACCAACATGCGGCAGTGCGCTGCTTGGCACTTGCTGGATTTGATGAAATGGATCTGCGCTCCAGTCTGCTGGCCTGCCAGAACAGGATTCATAACAGCCAGGCGGCAAGACAGGAGTGGCGCCGGCCGGATCACAGGCCGCGCGGCACCTGCCCCATTCACGGAGTTTGACGGCATTGCACGGCTAGCGCCGGGTTTAACGCCAGCGTGACGGGTTTCAAGCGGAACGTTTCTCTAAGCCAATGACAACATGCCTGTGAATACTAACAAGAAGCTGCCCCGGTCCCAGATGAAGAACCTGAGCGCTGCCATCGCACTGACGCTGGCCTTGCCGCTGGGCGCGCACGCCGCTGGGCTGGGCAAGCTTACCGTGCTCTCCGCCTTGGGGCAGCCGCTGCGCGCCGAGATCGAAGTGACCTCGGTGAGCGCCGAGGAAGCCGGCAAGCTCACGGCCCGCCTGGCCCCGGCGGAGGCCTTCCGCCGGGCCAACATGGATTACAACCCGGTGTTGAGTTCGCTGTCCTTCGTGATCGAACAGCGCCAGGGGCGGCATTTCATCCGCATCAGCTCCTCCCAGCCGGTCAGCGACCCCTTCGTCGACCTGCTGCTGGAATTGAGCGCAGGCAATGCGCGCCAGATGCGTGAATACACCTTCCTGCTCGATCCGGCAGACAGCAAGACGCCGCGCAACGCCCAGGTGGCACCGCTGACGCCGGGCAATGCGCCGGCAGCGACTACGCCTGCGGCGGCCCCGGCAGCGGCACCAGCCACGCCGGCTGCTGTTGCACCGGCTGCCGAACCCACTCCCGCCGCAGCGCCTGTTGCTGCGCCAGCCGCACCGGTTGCGGCCGCCACGCCGGCACCGGCTGCCACACCAGCGGCCCCCGCGGCCTCCGCTCCCAGCAGCGCACCGATCCCGATCAGCGGTGAAGAGCCGGCGGCCAGCATCGTGCAGCGTCCCGCTCCCTCGGCCCTGGCTGAAGAACTGATCCGCCGCCAGCAGGCCTCCCCCGACAACACCCCGGCCTCGGCCAGCCCCGATGCCGTGGCCGCCGTGCCCAGCGCTTCGGGTAGCGTCAAGCCGGCAGCTGCGGCACCCGCGGGCAGTGCTGCGGCGCCGGCCGGCAAGAGCGGTGAATACCGCGTCAAGCCGGGCGATACCTTGGCCGGGATCGCCACCCGCAACCAGCCGGCCAACGTCTCGCTGGACCAGATGTTGATTGCGCTGTATCGCGCCAACCCGGATGCCTTCCAGGGCAACAACATCAACCGCCTGCGCGCCGGCAAGATCCTGGCCATTCCCGACCAGCCCAGCGCCGCTGCGGTGGACCGCGACGAAGCGCGCAGCATGGTGGTGGCCCAGGCCCAGGATTTCAACGCCTACCGCAACAAGCTGGCCGGCCAGGTCGCCAATGCGCCTGCCGGCAAGCCGGGTAGCAGCCGCCACAGCGGCGGCGGCAAGATCACCACCCGGGTGGAAGAGCGGGCCGGCAACCAGGACGCTCGCGACCGTCTGGAACTCTCGCGCGCCAACAAGGGCCGAGGCAAGACTGGCAACACCGGTACCGCCGCCGAGGACAAGGCCGCCAGCGAACGCGCCCTGGCCGAGGCCAATGATCGCGTCAAGGACCTGGAAAAGAACGTCGACAACCTCCAGAAACTGCTGGAGTTGAAGAACAAGACCATCGCCGAGATGAGCGCCCAGCAGCAGAAGCCGGCCGATGCGGCCAAGCCTGCTGTGGCTGACAACGGTGCTGCGAAGGCAGAGAACCAGCCGGCTGAGGCAGCCACTCCCACACCAGCACCAACCCCAGCCCCGGCTGCGGCCACTACGCCCCAGCCTGTGGCCAGTGCCAAGCCTACCGACAAGGGCGACAAGTCTGGTGGCAGCTTCCTCGACAAGGTCAAGGAAAACCCCTACATCGTCGCCGGCGCCGGCGTACTGGTGGCCTTGCTGGCCGCCGGTGGTGGTGTGCTGGCCATGCGCCGTCGCAAGAAAAAGACCGAAGATGGCCCGACCGAACCCACCATCGAGCCAGAGCCTGCCCCCGCACCTGCTCCTGAACCTGCGGCGGCCATCGCTGAACCCAGCCCTGAACCGGTAGCCGAAGCGCCCGCTGCGGAAGTGGCTGAGGCCGAGCCGGTGGCGGCTGCCGCTCCGGTGGAGGAAGCCCCGGTCGACCCGATTGCCGAAGCCGACATGTACATCGCCTACGGCCGCGACGAGCAGGCCGAGGACATCCTCAAGCTGGCCTTGCAGACCCAACCCGAGCGTCAGGCCCTGCATTCCAAGCTGCTGGAGATCTATGCCAAGCGCGGCGATGTGGCCAATTTCAATCGGGTGGCGCTGAATCTGCACGCCTTGAGCGGCGGTCTCAACGAAGCCTGGGTCAAGGCTGCGGCGTTGGGCCTGGAGCTCGATCCGACCAATCCGCTCTACGGTGGTGCTCCCGCCGAGCCGGAGCCGGTGGTGGCCGAAGAACCCGGCATGGAATTCGACCTGTCCGACTTCAAGGGCGCCGAACTGCAGCCCGAACCCGTGGCCACCGCCGCGGCTGCGGCCGCCCCGATGGATCTGGGCAAGGACATCGATTTCGACCTGGACCTGGAAAACGGCGCCAAGCCCGATGCCAGCGAGCCCATCCTGCCGGCCTCCAGTGGCGCTACCTCGGCCTCCATGCTGCTCGATAGCATGGATGACGTGCCGGCGGCCACCAGCCTGTCGGACCTGGACCTGAGCCTGCCGGAGGAGAGCACTGCGCCATCGGCCACCAACCTGCTGGAGGAGGATGAAGAATCCGCCTTCGAACAGGAAATGACCACCAAGCTCGACCTGGCTGCCGCCTATGAAGAAATCGGCGACAAGGAAGGCGCCCGCGAATTGCTGGAAGAAGTCATGCGCGGCGGCAACGATGCCCAGATCGCCCGTGCCAAACAGATGATGGCCGCGCTGGGCTGACGCAGCGCTGCACCCTGGGGGCGATTACAATAGCCTGATCTCGCGGGCAGCTCGCATGAGCTGCCCGTTCGTTTTTATCGTGCCGCCAGACGGCGGTGTGCGGCCTGTATGAAGATTTCTGCACACCTCTACCGGAAAACCGGCCGTTGCGGCAGGCAGTGAACATCCATGACTGAACTTTCTTCCCCGATTGACGGCCTGCGCCGCGTGGTGCTGGGCGTGCAATACGATGGCGCCAGCTGGCAGGGCTGGCAGACCCAGCCGCACCGCCAGACCGTGCAGGACCAGCTGGAAGCGGCCCTGCAACGCTTCAGCACCACCAGCATCGCCACCACCTGCGCCGGCCGTACCGATTCCGGCGTTCATGCGCTGGAACAGGTGGTGCATTTCGATACCGCCATCGCTCGCGACCGTTTTTCCTGGGTGCGCGGCACCAATGCCTTCCTGCCGCCCACCATCGCGGTGCGCTGGGCCTGCGAACTGCCCTGGGTGGATGATGCCGCCATTGCCGGCGCCCAGGCCGCCGAACTGCACGGGGCCGAGCGGGAAGGGGCCGAAAGCCTGGCGCAGTTCGGTTTCCATGCGCGCTTTTCGGCCATCGCCCGCACCTATCACTATGTGCTCTACAACCATGCGGTACGCTCGCCGCTGCTGGCAGGCAAGGCCGGCTGGACCTTCCGCCCGCTGGATGCAGACCGGATGCACCGGGCCGCGCAACACCTGATCGGTGAACATGATTTCACCAGCTTCCGCGCCGTCGAATGCCAGGCCAAGTCCCCCGTGCGCAAGATGGAAAGCATCGCCGTGCGGCGGCATGGCGATATGATCGTTTTTACCTTGAAGGCCAATGCCTTCCTGCATCACATGGTGCGCAACATCGTCGGCTCGCTGGTGGTGGTGGGCAGCGGCAAGCAGGGGCCGGAATGGATGGGGCAGGTGCTGGCCCTGCGTGACCGCAGCCGCGCTGCGCCCACCTTCATGCCGGATGGCCTGTATCTGGCGCGGGTGGATTATCCCGATGCCTGGGCGCTGCCGCAGGAAATGCGTTCCTGGCCTTGGCTATAGCGTAGAAGTTTTCATCCATAGGGCAATGTTCATGAGCTTTCGTACCCGCATCAAGATCTGTGGCCTGACCCGCGAAGAGGACGTGTGCGCCACCGTGGCCGCTGGCGCCGACGCGCTGGGCTTGGTCTTTTATCCCAAGAGCCCGCGCTACGTGACACCGCAGCGCGCCGGTGAGCTGGCCCGGGCGGTGCCGCCGTTCGTCAGCATGGTCGGCCTGTTCGTCAATCCGAGCCTGGAAGAGGTGCAGCAGGTGCTGGCTCAGGCGCCGCTGACCGTGTTGCAGTTCCACGGTGACGAAACGCCCGAGCAGTGCGCCGCCATCGCCCGCGCCGTTGTCCGACCCTTCATACGCGCCGCCAGAATAGGAAGTTCGACGCAGCCCGCGGATTTGTTAGAATATGAACAGGCATATCGCTCTGCCAGTCCGTTGTTCACCGGGCTGCTGCTCGACACCCTGGTCGAGGAGTATGGCGGCAGCGGAAAGGTTTTCGATTGGTCTCTCATTCCAAAAGAACTCGCGCCTCGGGCCGTTTTGAGTGGTGGCTTGAGCGTACACAACGTCACTGAGGCGGTGGCCGGCGTGCGCCCCTATGCGGTCGATATCAGCAGTGGTGTCGAAGCCGCCAAGGGCATCAAGGATGCCGCCAGGATCGAGGCCTTTATCCAGGCCGTGCGTCTGGCCGACGCTACCCCAGCGTAGCCCCTCCCTTACAGAGTTTCAGAGGAACACCATGAAAGAATTGAATCCCCTCGGCGGTTTCGCCGAGCGTCAAGCCATTCCCGCGGCCGCCCTGCACCAGACGGCCCATTACAACCTGCCCGACGCCCGTGGCCACTTCGGCCCCTATGGCGGCAGCTTCGTGTCCGAAACGCTGACCCTGGCGCTGAACGAGCTGCGCGAGGCCTATGCGCGATACCAGCACGATGAACAATTCCTCGCTGAATTTCATACCGAACTGAAGCATTTCGTCGGCCGTCCCAGCCCGGTGTACCACGCCAAGCGCTGGTCCGAGCTGGCTGGTGGGGCGCAGATCTACTTCAAGCGTGAAGACCTGAACCATACCGGCGCCCACAAGATCAACAACGTGATCGGCCAGGCGCTCTTGGCCAAGCGCATGGGCAAGCAGCGTATCATCGCCGAGACCGGCGCCGGCCAGCATGGCGTGGCCACCGCCACCATCTGTGCGCGCTTCGGCATGGAATGCATCGTCTACATGGGCAGCGAAGATGTGAGGCGCCAGTTGCAGAACGTCTATCGCATGAACCTCCTGGGCGCCAAGGTGGTGCCGGTCGAATCCGGTTCCAAGACCTTGAAGGATGCGCTCAATGAAGCCATGCGCGACTGGGTCACCAATGTCGAGACCACCTTCTACATCATCGGCACCGTGGCCGGTCCGCATCCGTATCCGATGATGGTGCGCGACTTCCAGTCGGTGATCGGCAACGAGTGCATCCAGCAGATGCCGGAAATCGCTGCGCGCCAGCCCGACTATGTGGTGGCGGCGGTGGGTGGCGGCTCCAATGCCATGGGCATCTTCTATCCGTATATCGACTACCCGGACGTCAAGCTGGTCGGCGTGGAAGCCGCCGGCGATGGCCTGGATACCGGCCGCCACTCGGCCTCGCTGACCCTGGGCTCGCCCGGCGTGCTGCATGGCAATCGCACCTACCTGCTGCAGGATGCCAACGGCCAGATCATCGAGACCCACTCGGTCTCGGCCGGCCTGGATTATCCGGGCGTGGGCCCGGAACACGCCTGGTTGAAGGACAGCGGTCGTGCCAGCTATGCCTGCATCACCGATGATGAGGCATTGGACGCCTTCAATACCTGCTGCCGCATCGAAGGCATCATCCCGGCGCTGGAGTCCAGCCATGCCCTGGCCCATGCGGCCAAGCTGGCGGCGACCTTGCCCCGCGACCAGATCGTGCTGGTGAACCTGTCCGGCCGAGGTGACAAGGATATGCATACCGTGCAACAGCGCCAGGGCTGATCCTGGATCTGGCCCGCATAGGCCGGCTGGTGCAGGCGCACCAGCCGGTCGGTTCGACAAAATACTTCATATCATCATGTCCAGAATCCAGACCACCTTTTCCCAACTGGCCGAGCACAAGCGCAAGGCCCTGATTACCTTCATCACCGCTGGCGATCCGGCCCCTGAGTTGACTGTGCCGCTGCTGCACGCGCTGGTGGCCGGTGGCGTCGATATCCTCGAACTGGGCGTGCCGTTCTCCGACCCCATGGCCGAAGGCCCAGTGATCCAGCGCGCCTGCGAGCGTGCGCTCAAGTTCGGCATCAGCACCCATGACGTGCTGGGCTATGTGCGTGAATTCCGCAAGACCAACAGCCACACCCCCATCGTGCTGATGGGCTATGCCAACCCGATCGAGCGCTTTGGCGTGGATGCCTTCATCGCGGCGGCCAGCGAAGCCGGCGTGGATGGCACCATCGTGGTGGACTATCCACCCGAGGAATGTGAAGAATTCGCCCAGAAGATGCAGGCCCAGGGCATGGACCCGATCTTCCTGCTGGCGCCGACCTCCTCGGAAGAGCGTATCCGCCAGGTGGCGGCGGTCAGCAGCGGTTTCTGCTATTACGTTTCACTCAAGGGCGTCACCGGCGCCGGCCACATCGACACCGCCGAAGTGGCTGAGCGCATCGCCGCCATCCGCCAGCATGTGAAGCTGCCCATCGCAGTGGGCTTCGGCATCCGTGATGGCGCTACCGCCCGCACGGTCGGCAGCGTGGCCGATGCGGTGGTGATCGGCAGCCGCATCATCGCCGAGCTGGAAAACACGCCCCAGGACCGGGCCTGCGCGGCGGTGCAAGCCTTCGTCTCCGACATTCGCCAGGCGCTCGACGCCTGAGCACTCTGATCCCCGTCCGCCAGGGCAGGGGGCGCAAGCCTGCGGCGTCGGTCGCAGGCTTGTTTTTTTGATACGGCGCAAGCCGGCAGTGTGCATCTTCTTGCCTGCTGGAAAGCATGACCGTGCTTTACGTCCGTCGCCGGTCGGCTCTGGTACAATGCGCGCCACCGGAAAAATCTATGAGGTCTCTATGAGCTGGCTTGAGAAGTTACTGCCACCCCAGATTCAACGCGGTTCTACCAGCCGCAAAGCCATCCCGGAAGGTTTGTGGGTCAAGTGCCCCTCCTGCGAAGCGGTGCTCTACCGTACCGACCTGGAATCCAATCTGCATGTCTGCCCCAAGTGCAGCCATCACATGCGCATCCGCGCCCGCGCTCGTCTGGATGCCCTGCTCGACGAAGGCGGTCGCTATGAGATCGGCCAGGAAGCCCTGCCGGTCGATACCCTGAAGTTCAAGGACAGCAAGAAGTACCCGGATCGTCTGAAGGACGCCATGGAATCCACCGGCGAAACCGATGCCATGGTGGTCATGGGCGGCGCCATCATGACCCTGCCGGTGGTGGTGGCCTGCTTCGAGTTCGAGTTCATGGGCGGTTCCATGGGTTCGGTGGTCGGCGAGCGCTTCGTGCGCGGCGCCCAGGCCGCCCTGGAACAGAAGGTCCCCTTCATCTGCATCACCGCCACGGGCGGCGCGCGGATGCAGGAAGGCCTGCTGTCCTTGATGCAGATGGCCAAGACCACCGCCATGCTGACCAAGCTGGCAGAAAAGAAGCTGCCCTTCATCAGCGTGCTGACCGACCCCACCATGGGTGGCGTGTCGGCCTCGTTTGCCTTCATGGGCGACGTGGTGATGGCCGAACCCCGTGCCCTGATCGGCTTTGCCGGCCCGCGCGTGATCGAGAACACGGTGCGGGAGAAGCTGCCCGAAGGCTTCCAGCGTGCTGAATTCCTGGTCACCAAGGGCGCCATCGACATGATCGTCGACCGTCGCAAGATGCGCGAGGAAATCGCCCATCTGCTGGCCCTGTTGCAGAACCAGGCGGCCGAAACGGTTTCCTGATCAGCGCTATACTTCAGGCCCGGATTTGCAGAAGTGCAATTCCGGGCCTTGTTTTTTCGTAATCCGTAATTCGTGTATGTGCAGTAGCTTCACCCACCGAGACGCGCCATGACTTCCCAAGCCTCCCCGACTCCCGCCACCTTGAACGAATGGTTGGCCCTGCTGGAACAACGCCATTTCAAGCAGATCGATATGGGCCTGGAGCGTGTGCTGGCGGTCAAGCAAAAGCTCGACATCCGTTTCGACTGCCCGGTCATCATGGTGGCCGGCACCAATGGCAAGGGCTCGACCTGCGCCATGCTGGAGTCCATCCTCTTGCGCGCCGGTTACCGCGTGGGCCTGTATATCAAGCCGCATTTCCTGCACTTCAATGAACGTGCCCGCATCAGCGGCGACATGGCCAGCGATGCCCAGTTGATCGCCGCCTTCGAGGCGGTGGAAGCCCAGCGCGGCGAGATCTCGCTGACCTATTTCGAATTCACCACCCTGGCCATCATGAAGCTCTTGGCCGATGCCAAGCAGGATGTGGTGATCCTGGAAGTCGGCCTGGGCGGGCGTCTGGATGCGGTCAATGTGGTCGATGCCGATGTGGCCATCGTCACCAGCATCGATATCGACCATACCGAATACCTGGGCGAGACCCGCGAAGAGATCGGTTTTGAGAAGGCCGGTATCTTCCGTCCCGGCAAGGTGGCGGTGTGCGGCGATCCGCTGCCGCCCAAGTCGCTCATCGCCCACGCCGAGAAGATCGGCGCCGACCTCTGGCTCATGGGCCGCGACTACAACTACCAGGGCGACAAGCAGCAATGGGCCTATGGTGGCCGCGCCATGCGCCGCAATTCGCTGGCCTATCCCAGTCTGCGCGGCGCCAACCAGCTATTGAACGCCTCGGCCGCGCTGGCCGCACTGGAAGCCCTGCGCGAAGTGCTGCCGGTGGGCGCCCAGGAAGTGCGCACGGGGCTGGCCACGGTGGAGTTGCCGGCGCGCTTCCAGGTGCTGCCGGGCCAGCCGCTGGTGATCCTGGATGTGGCGCACAACCCCCATGCGGCGGCTACCCTGGCCCAGAACCTGGACAACATGGGCTTTCATCCCTACACCTATGCAGTCTTCGGTTCCATGCTGGACAAGGATATCGAAGGCGTCATCAGCCACCTCAAGGACAAGATCGACCACTGGTGCGTGACCGATCTGCCGCTGCCGCGCGCGGCCAGCGCGCAACAGCTCAAGGAGACCCTGCTGGGGGCCGGCGTGCAGCCGGAATTCAGGCGGGACGCGGCGCGTAGTATAGAAACCTTCACTTCCCCGGCCCAGGCATATGCAAATGCATTAAGCAGAGCAGGGGAGAATGATAGAATTGTGGTTTTCGGATCCTTCCTGACCGTAGCCGGCGTCATGCAGGCGCGCCGCCCCGGTCGGCACTGATTCCGAACCCGATTTTCGGAGCCGGCCGCCACGCCCGACGGCGCCAGGACCTGATTGGCCAGGCAGGTTTTCCACGATTTCCCGATCAATTCAAGACGACTCCGCATGGGCTTGTTCTCGCTTTTCCGTAAAAACAAGCAGGACTCTGCTTCTGACCAAGGTACTTTCCGCTCGCGTGCCGACGAGCAATCTTCCGTCATTCGCAGCCGCAACAGCCGCAGCACCGCCAATGGCAGTGGCCGCGCCGCCAGTGGTCGCGCCAAGGCCGGCAAGGATGCGGCCGACCCGCTGCTGCCGGAAAAGAAGCGCGCCCGCCGTCGCCTCATCGGTGCCGTCGCGCTGGCCCTGGCGGTGGTGATCGTGTTGCCGATGATCCTCGATTCCGAGCCCAAGCCCTTGAACGAAGACATCGCCATCCAGATCCCGTCCAAGGACGCACCCGTGGCGGACATGACCCAGCCCGGCCGCAGCGACCCCAAGCAGGCCTCGCTGGACCAGAAGGAAGAGATCGTCGAGCCCGCCAGCATCGCCCCGGAACCGGCCAGCCCGACCCCGACCCCGACACCAGCACCGGCAGCGGCCCAGCCGGAGACGCCGCCGGTGGCAGTGACGCCCAAGGTGGTCGAGAAGACGGTGGAGAAACCGGTCGAAAAGCATCAGGAAAAGTCGACCGAGAAGCCGACCGAAAAGTCCGCCGCCAAGACCGAACACAAGGAAGAGCCCAAGAGGGAAGAACCCAAGAAGGAAGCCGCCAAGCCCAAGGCGCCGGCCGCCACCGATGACGATGCCGCCCGCGCCCTGGCGATCCTGGAAGGCAAGTCGGGCGCTGCGGCAGCCCCGGCTGAGAAGAAGCCGGCTGCTGCCGGTGGCAAGTTCGTCATCCAGGTGGCCGCGCTGGCGACCCAGGACAAGGTCAATGAATTGCGTAACAAGTTGAGCGCCGCCGGCATCCATTCGTACACGCAAAAGATCGCCACCCAGGCCGGAGACCGCACGCGCATTCGCGTCGGCCCCTTCGCCAGCCGTGAAGAGGCCGAACGCATGGGCGGCCGAATCAAGAAGCTGGGCCTGAATGCGACGATTGTTCCTGCTTGAATTTGGCTACAGATAGCCGCATATTGTTGCCATCGTGACGATATTTGACTACTTGGTGCTGCTGATCCTGGCCTGTTCGGTGATCATTGGTACGCTGCGCGGTTTCGTGCGTGAGGTGTTGTCGCTGGCCGGCTGGATCGTCGCGCTGGTGGTGGCCAATACCTATGGCGAGGCCTTGTCGGCGATGTTGCCGGATGTGGTGCCGGGCGAATTGACGCGGCTCATCGTGGCCTTCATTGCCTTGTTCATCGGCACCCGCTTGCTGGTAGCGCTGGTGGCCAAGACCCTGGGTGAGCTGGTCAAGGCCACCGGCCTGGGTTTCCTGGACCGGACCTTGGGCAGTGTGTTCGGCGTGGCGCGTGGCGTGCTGCTGGTGGTGGCGGTAGCCTTGCTGTGCGGCACCACCGAGATTCCGCGCCAGCCGTTCTGGACCCAGGCTCGCTTCAGTCCCTGGGTGGTACAGGCGGCCCAAGCGGTGTTGCCCTACCTGCCGGGCAAGCTGGCCGAGCATGTGAGTTTTTCCACTCCGGTCTGAAGGGTGACCCCGTGGCGGGGCGCATTGAGATCGGGTGGCAAGCGTGGTTCATTTTCGTTTTCGTTTTTCGTTAGGAGTCCACCATGTGTGGCATCGTCGGTATCGTCTCTCATAGTCCCGTCAACCAGATGCTGTATGACGCGCTGCTGCTGCTGCAGCACCGCGGCCAGGATGCGGCGGGGATCGCAACCAATCACGCCAACGGTTTCTCGATGCACAAGGCCAATGGCCTGGTGCGCGACGTCTTCCGTACCCGCAACATGCGCTCGCTGCCCGGCAACACCGGCATCGGCCAGGTGCGCTATCCGACCGCAGGCAGCTCTTCTTCGGAAGAAGAAGCGCAGCCGTTCTACGTCAATGCCCCTTTCGGCATCATCCTGGCGCACAACGGCAACCTGACCAATGCGGAACAGTTGAAGATCGAGATGTTCAAGAACGATCGCCGCCACATCAACACCGATTCCGATACCGAAGTGCTGTTGAACGTGCTGGCCCACGAGATCCAGCAAGCCACCACCGGCTATTCGCTGGACCCGGCCGCGCTCTTCAAGGCGGTGGCCATGGTGCACAAGCGGGTGCGCGGCTCCTACGCCGTGGTGGCGCAGATTGCCGGTTATGGTCTGTTGGGCTTCCGCGATCCGTATGGCATCCGTCCGATGTGCCTGGGCTTCAACGAGAGCGACAAGGGCATCGAATACATGATGGCCAGCGAATCGGTGGCCCTGGAAGGCATGGGCTTCCGCTTCCTGCGCGACGTCAATCCGGGTGAAGCGATCTTCATCGACAACGACGGCAAGCTGTACAACCAGCAATGCGCCGAGAACCCGACCCTGAACCCTTGCGCCTTCGAATACGTCTATCTGGCCCGTCCGGACTCCATCATCGATGGTGCCTCGGTCTATGCCACCCGTCTGAAGATGGGCGAGTTCCTGGCCGAGAAGATCCGCAAGCAGTTCAAGCATGGCGAGATCGACGTGGTCATGCCGATTCCCGATTCCTCGCGTCCGGCCGCCATGGAACTGGCCTTGAAGCTGGGCATCGAGTACCGCGAAGGCTTCATCAAGAACCGTTACATCGGCCGCACCTTCATCATGCCGGGCCAGGCGCTGCGCAAGAAATCGGTGCGCCAGAAGCTCAATGCCATCGGCAGCGAATTCAAGGGCAAGAACGTGCTGCTGGTGGATGATTCCATCGTGCGCGGCACCACCAGCCGTGAAATCGTGCAGATGGCGCGTGAGTCCGGCGCCAAGAACGTGATCTTCGCTTCGGCGGCGCCCCCGGTGAAGTTCCCCAACGTCTATGGCATCGACATGCCGACCCGCGATGAACTGATCGCCTTCGGTCGCAGCGAAGAGGAAGTGTGCCGCGAGATCACCGCCGACGCCCTGGTCTACCAGGACGTGGAAGACCTCAAGCGCGCCATCTCCGACGCCAACCCGGCCTTGAAGCAGTTTGAAGCGTCCTGCTTCGACGGTCACTACATCACCGGCGACATCACCCAGGAATACCTGGACCGCATCGAATACGCCCGCAAGAACCCCAAGCCGGCGCTGGAAGATGTGGTGCGTTCACAGCTGAACCTGAACCTGGCACGCGCGGACTGATCCCCGCTGCCTGAGCAGAAGCTGGAACAAGACGCCGGTGGCCTTGGTGGCACCGGCGTTTTGCATGGACCCGTCCGGCGGGAAATTGGCTTATCATTTTGCCTTTGGCCGCGCTGGCCTCGGCCCTTCACCCTGCATTTCCGATCACGCGATGAACGATAAAAAAACCTACGGCTTCACCACCACCATCCTCCACAGCGACCGCCAGAAGGGCATCGAGCACGGCTCGCTGCACAAGCCCGTCCACACCTCGGTGACCTTCGGCTATGAAGATGCGCGCCAACTGGCTGAAGTGTTCCAGGGCAAGCAGCCGGGCTATCGCTATGGCCGCCAGGGCAACCCGACGGTGTCGGCGCTGGAAGACAAGATCACCAAGATGGAAGACGGCAAGTCCACCATCTGCTTTGCCACCGGCATGGCCGCCATCGGCGCCATCGTCCAGGGCTTGCTGCGCGAGGGCGATCATGTGGTGTCATCGGCTTTCCTGTTCGGCAATACCAATAGCCTGTGGATGACGGTGGGCGCGCAGGGCGCCAAGGTGTCGATGGTGGATGCGACGGACGTGAAGAACGTGGAAGCGGCCATCACGCCCAATACGCGTCTGGTGTTCGTGGAAACCATCGCCAACCCGCGCACCCAGGTGGCGGATTTGAAGCGTATCGGCGAACTGTGCCGCCAGCGCGGCATCCTCTACGTGGTGGATAACACCATGACCTCGCCTTACCTGTTCCGTCCCAAGACGGTCGGGGCCGGGTTGGTGGTCAATTCGCTGACCAAATCCATCGGCGGCCACGGCAATGCGCTGGGCGGGGCGCTGACCGATACCGGTGAATACGACTGGACCCGCTATCCCCACATCGCCGACAACTACAAGAAGAACCCGCCCGCGCAATGGGCCATGGCGCAGATCCGCGCCAAGGCGCTGCGCGACTTCGGCGGCTCGCTAGGGCCGGAAGCGGCGCACCACATTGCCGTGGGCGCCGAGACCATCGCCCTGCGCCTGGACCGCGAATGCCAGAACGCCCTGGCGCTGGCGCAGATGCTGCAAGCCGACCCGCGTGTGGCGGCGGTGCATTATCCGGGCCTGGAATCGCATCCCCAGCACGCCCTGTGCAAGCAATTGTTCCGCTCCTTCGGCAGCCTCATGTCCTTTGAACTGAAGGACAGCATCGATTGCTTCGACTACCTCAATCGCCTCAACCTGGCAGTGGCCGCCAGCAACCTGGGCGACACCCGCACCCTGGTGATCCCGGTGGCGCATACCATCTTCTACGAGATGGGCGCCGAGCGCCGCGCCAGCATGGGCATTGCCGAGTCGTTGATCCGCGTCTCGGTGGGGCTGGAAGATACCGATGACCTGGTCCAGGACTTCCGCCAGGCGCTGGATGCCTGAGCAGCCCGGCTAGGGTGATTCAAGCCCGTATATGAAGAAACGACAACGCCCGTCCCCTGGCAAGGGGGACGGGCGTTGTGCCTTGTGGGCGATATGAAGAAACTTACGCAGATGGGCAGTGCCTCCTTGGCTGCCGCTGCGGCCGGCTCAGGGCACCAGGTTGGCCACGGCCTCGCGATCGGCCCATTTGGTCTTGTAGGTCGGCTTGAAGTTCTGGAAGCGCTCGATCAAGGTGGCCGGATTGACTTCATGCATCATCAGCCCGGACTGGTCGGTGCTCACGAAGCGTTGCGAGACCAGGTGATTGACGAAGGCGATCAGGTTGTCATAGAAGCCTTCCACGTTGTACAGGCAGATCGGCTTGTAGTGGAAGCCCAACTGCGCCCAGGTCAGTACCTCGAACAGTTCTTCCAGGGTACCCATGCCGCCCGGCATGGCCACGAAGCCATCGGAGAGCTCGGCCATCATGGCCTTGCGTTCGTGCATGTCCTTGACGATGTGCAGGCGGGTCAGGCCATCGTGGCCCAGTTCCTTGTCCAGCAAGGCCTTGGGGATGACGCCGGTGGCTTCGCCGCCCAGGCGCATCACCTCGCTGGCGATGATACCCATCAGGCCGACATTGCCGCCGCCGTAGACCAGGGCGATGTTGTTCTTCACCATTTCCTGCGCCAGCTTGCGCGCTGCCTCGGCATAAGCCGGGGAAGCGCCAGGGGAAGAGCCGCAATATACGCAAATCGATTTCATGTGTCCTCTGCTAAGTCCGTCCGTCATTGGCTCGTGAGCTCGTTACAATGGCTGGGCTGGAGTACCAAATGTTGCTCATGGGCATCAGGATGTCGCCCCAATGTCCACTATCTCCAAGCCTTTTCTGTTATACCATGATAGTGCAGTGCAGCATAAGCTTATGTGCTGACGCCGGCGTGACAGGCGATGCGCTGCAACCGAGAGCGAACAAGGATGAAGGGACATCATGTCGAACAAGATCGTCAGTCTGGCTCTGCAGGGTGGTGGCTCGCATGGGGCCTTCACCTGGGGCGTGCTGGATCGCCTCCTGGAGGATGGCCGATTGGACCTGGAAGGGATCAGTGGTGCCTCGGCCGGGGCCATGAATGCGGTGGTGCTGGCCCAGGGTTACGTGCAGGATGGCCGCGCCGGTGCGCGTGCTGCGCTGGAGCGCTTCTGGACGGCGCTGTCCACCGGGGCGCCGCTGGACTTCATCAATGCCGAAGGCGCGCCGGTGATCGCCAATCCGGCGCCCATGCCGGGGATGCAGGCGCTGCTGGCGATGACGCGCTTTTTTTCGCCGACCCAATTGAACCCGCTGGATATCAACCCGCTGCGCGACATCCTGGTCGAGCAGGTCGATTTTGAGCGCCTGCGCCGCCAGCGCGAACTGAAGCTCTTCATCGCCGCCACCCAGGTCAGTACCGGCACGCTGAAGATCTTCCGCAATGCCGACCTGTCGGTGGATGTGCTGCTGGCCTCGGCTTGCCTGCCCTCGCTGCACCGGCCCATCGAAATCGAGGGCGAAGCCTACTGGGATGGCGGTTTGACGGCCAATCCGCCGATCTTCCCGCTGCTGCATTCCTGCACCGCGCGCGACGTGATGGTGGTGCTGCTGCATCCCAGCCGCCGCGCCGGCACCCCCACCACCAGCCATGACATCGGCCAGCGCCTGTCGGAAATCAGCTTCAGTTCGGCCTTTTTCACCGAACTGAGCGCGCTGGCCCTGGCCAAGCGCGAAGCCGAGAGTTCCACGCTGGCCTTCGGGTCGCTGGAGCGGCGCTTGCGCCAGTTGAATCTGCACATGATCGATGCCAATGAGGTGATGGAGCAGTTGACCAATCTCTCCAAGCTCAATACTCAGGCCAGCTTCATCGGTAGCCTCTTCCAGCAGGGCCGCGAACGCGCCTCGGAATGGCTGGAGCAGAACTTCGCCCAGATCGGTCATACCTCCACCTTCGACCTGGGGCGCTTCCTGCCCTGATGACCTCAATGCCAGGCTGTGCGCACGATCGTTCTCTTTTGTCTATACTTTGCTGCTTGAACCTTCATAGCAGATAAAACAACGACAACGCCATGCGCTCAACCATCGCCCAGAAAGCTTCCCGTTCCGAATTCTTTGATGTGCGCGGTCTGCGCTACCACGTGCGCCACTGGGGCGACCCGCAGGCGCCCAAGATCTTCATGATGCACGGCTGGATGGATATGTCGGCTTCGTTCCAGTTCATGGTCGATGCACTGCAAGGGCAGTGGCACGTCATCGCTCCCGATTGGCGCGGCTTCGGCCTGACCGAGCGCAGCCCGGCGCAATCCTACTGGTTCCCCGATTATCTGGCCGACCTCGACGCCATCCTCGACCACTATGCCCCCGACCAGGCCATCAACCTGCTCGGCCACAGCATGGGCGGCAATGTCGTGACCCTGTATGCCGGTGTGCGGTCGCAGCGCATCGCGCGCCTCATCAATCTGGAGGGCCTGGGCCTGCCCACGGCCAAGCCGGAACAGGCGCCGGGGCGCTTTGTGCAATGGATGGATGAAGTTAAGAATCGGCCCATCCTGCGCGGCTATGCGACGCTGCAAGAGGTGGCGGCGCGGCTGCAGAAGAACAACGCGCGCCTGTCCGATGAACGCGCCGCTTTCCTGGCCCAGCACTGGGCGCAGCAGGATGAGAGCGGCCTGTGGCAGATCCTGGGCGATCCGGCGCACAAGCAGGTCAGCCCCATCCTGTACCGGGTCGATGAAATGATGGCCTGCTGGAGCCGCATCAGCGCGCCGGTGCTGTGGATCGAAGCCATCGACAGCGATATCTGGCGCTTCTTCGGCCCGGCTTCGCTCAAGCGCGAGGAAATCGACCGTCGCATCGCCTGCATCCCCAAGACGCAGGTGGAGATGATCGCCGAGGCCGGCCACATGCTGCACCACGACCAGCCCGAACGACTGGCGCAACTGATCGAGACTTTCCTGCAGCAGCCGGTCTGAGCGGGAGCCATCGTGCGGGGGAGGGCCGAAGCGCGTAAAATGAGAGAATTCCCAATCAATCGCACCCCCTGATCGGCGGCAGCCACAAGCGACCGGCCCGAGTCATCGTGCTTTTCTATGCCTGAACTCAAGTTCGATCTGCATTGCCATTCCAACGTCTCCGACGGCCTGTTGTCGCCGGAGGAGGTGGCTGCACGCGCCAAGGCCAATGGCGTCGACGTCTGGGCGCTGACCGACCATGATGAAGTGGGCGGTGTGGCGCGCGCCCGTGCCGCTGCGCACGCGCTGGGCATGAAGCACGTGGCCGGGGTGGAAATTTCGGTCACCTGGGCCGGCCATACGGTGCACGTGGTGGGTTTGCGCATCGATGAGAACAACCGCGCACTGGTGGAAGGCCTGGCCGCGACCCGCAATGGCCGCGAGCGCCGCGCCCGCGAGATTGCCGCGGCGCTGGAGCAGCATGGTATCGGCGGCGCCTATGAAGGTGCCTTGCAGCATGTGGGCAATCCCGACCTGATCTCGCGCACCCACTTCGCGCGCTACCTGGTGGAGTGCGGTCACTGCTGCGATACCAAGGAGGTCTTTGCCAACTACCTCACCGAAGGTAAACCGGGCTACGTGCCGCACCGCTGGGCCACGCTGGAAGAGGCTGTGCGCTGGATACGCGGGGCCGGCGGGGTGGCCGTGATCGCCCATCCGGGACGCTACAAGTACACCCAGACCCAGTTCGGCGCGCTGTTCGATGAATTCAGGCAGCTCGGGGGCGCGGCCATCGAAGTCAATACCGGCAGTCATACGCCGGAGCAGTACCAGCAATATGCTCAGGTGGCGCGCAGCTATGGCTTTTTGGGGTCGATGGGCTCGGACTTCCATGGTCCGGGCGAGTCGCGCCTGGACCTGGGCGAGTTGCCGCCGCTGCCTGTTGGTGTCAAGCCGGTGTGGCATGACTGGGAACTGTAAGCGCGGCCCTTGAATTGCAAGGCAGGATGCCTATCTAATAACCACTTTTCCGATAGGAGTTTTCCCGATGAAACGCATCCTGCTGTTTATCGCCACCAACATCGCCGTACTGGTGGTGATGAGCGTGATCCTGTCCTTGCTGGGCGTAGACCGCTTCCTGACCCGCTCCGGCCTGAACCTGCCGATGCTGCTGGTGTTTTCGCTGGTGGTCGGTTTCACCGGATCGATCATCTCCTTGCTGATGAGCAAGAGCATGGCCAAGTGGTCCACCGGCGCCCGCGTGATCGACACTCCCATGAATGGCACCGAAGCCTGGCTGCTGCAAACCGTGGGCAAACTGGCCCAGCGCGCCGGCATCGGGATGCCGGAAGTGGCGGTCTATGACGGTGAACCCAATGCCTTTGCCACCGGTGCGTTCCGGGATTCGGCCTTGGTGGCGGTCTCCACCGGCCTGTTGCAAGGCATGACCCAGGAGGAAGTGGAAGCCGTGCTGGGTCATGAAGTGGCGCACATCGCCAATGGCGACATGGTGACCATGACCCTGATCCAGGGGGTGGTCAATACCTTCGTGGTGTTCCTGTCGCGGGTGGTCGGCTATTTCGTCGATTCGGCTCTGCGCCGCAACAACGACGAGTCCGGTCCCGGCATCGGCTACATGGTGACGGTGATGGTGTGCCAGATCGTTTTTGGCATCGGCGCCTCGATCATCGTGGCCTGGTTCTCGCGCCACCGCGAGTTCCGTGCTGACGCCGGTGCGGCGCGCCTGTTGGGCACGCCCCAGCCGATGATCAATGCCCTGGCGCGGCTGGGCGGTTTTTCGCCGGAAGGCTTGCCGCAGAACATGGCGGCCCTGGGGATCAGCGACAAGCCAGGTTTCATGGAGCTGTTCTCGACCCACCCGCCGCTGGAACAGCGCATTGCCGCCCTGCGCGGCCAGCGTTGAGCGCAGCGCACTCTTGCAACGGCGGTGGCGACACCGCCGTTGTGCTTTTTACGAATTGCATTGAATTGGATGTGGAAACGAAGTCATGAGCCAGTTTTTCGAGATTCACCCCGACAACCCGCAGTTGCGTCTCATCAAGCAAGCCGCACAGATCATCCACAAGGGCGGCCTGGTGGCCCTGCCCACCGACTCCTGTTATGCCCTGGTCTGCCAGCTGGACAACAAGGATGCCGTGGAGCGCGTGCGCCGCATCCGTGGCGTCGATGAAAAGCACCACCTGACCTTGCTGTGCCGCGACCTCTCCGAGATCGCCCAGTATGCCAAGGTCGATAACCGCCAGTACCGGCTGATGAAGGCCGCCACGCCGGGCGCCTTTACCTTCATCCTGGAAGCCACCAAGGAAGTACCGCGCCGCCTCTCGCATCCCTCGCGCAAGACCATCGGCCTGCGCGTGCCCGAGAATCGCATCGCCCACATGCTGCTGGAAGAACTGGGCCAGCCCTTGCTGGGCACCACCCTGATCCTGCCCGATGAAGAACTGCCGCTGACCCACGCCGAAGACATCCGCAGCCATCTGGAAAAGAGAATCGAGCTGGTCATCGACAGTGGCGCCTGCAGCCTGGAGCCCACTACCGTGATCGACCTGACCGACGATGAAGAGCCGGTGCTGGTGCGCCAGGGCAGGGGGGATGCGAGTATCTTTGGTCTGCAGGCTGCATAAAGCGAATATTTATTCATATAAGCAGGGGCCGGCAGCTTCATTGTCACGCAATTCCCGGGCTTCGTATTGCCCCTCTGCTAAAATCCCCGCCCATGAACGATCTCATCCAGACTGTCGCGGTCTACGCGCTCCCGGTGCTCTTCGCCATCACCTTGCACGAGGCAGCGCACGCCTATGCTGCCAAGTTCTTTGGCGACAACACCGCCTATTCGATGGGGCGCATGAGCATGAACCCGATGAAGCACATCGACCCCTTCGGCACCATCCTCATTCCCGTCCTGCTGTACTTCGCCACCGGTGGCAATTTCCTGTTCGGCTATGCCAAGCCGGTACCGATCAATTTCGGTCACCTGCGCAAGCCCAAGCGCGACATGGCTTGGGTCGCGCTGGCCGGTCCGGCTGCCAATTTCTTCATGGCGTTCTTGTGGATGGTGGCCATCTATGCGCTCGCACTGGGCGGGGTGCAAGAAGAATTCTTCACCCTCATGGCCCGGGCCGGGGTGCTGACCAATCTGGTGATGTTTGCCTTCAACCTGTTCCCGATTCCGCCGCTGGATGGCGGGCGCATCCTTACCAGCTTGTTGCCGCACAAATATGCGTATAAATTCGCCCAGATTGAGCCCTATGGCTTCTTCATCGTCATGGCGCTGGTGCTGCTCAAGTTGATTTATACCTGGTGGATGGCCCCGGTGATGTATGTTGCCGGCCAGCTATTGCAACTCATTACTTATCCCATCACCTTGCTGTTCTGAATGAACCGCCAACCGACAACCCTCGCCCAACGCCATGTATCCTGACCGCGTCGTCTCCGGTATGCGCCCCACGGGCGCGCTGCACCTGGGCCACTATCACGGTGCCCTGAAGAACTGGGTCAAGCTGCAATCCGAATTGCCCTGCCTGTTCTTCGTGGCCGACTGGCACGCCCTGACCACCCATTACGACGATCCTTCCGTGATCGAGACCAGCACCTGGGAAATGGTGATCGACTGGCTCGCCGCCGGAGTCGATCCGTCCCAGGCCACGCTGTTCATCCAGTCGCGCGTGCCGGAACATGCCGAACTGCACCTGCTGCTGTCCATGGCCACCCCGCTGGGCTGGCTGGAACGCGTGCCGACCTACAAGGACCAGCAGGAAAAGCTGGCCGACCGTGACCTGGCCACCTACGGCTTCCTGGGATACCCGCTGCTGCAGGCGGCCGACGTGCTGATCTACCGCGCCAGCCAGGTGCCGGTGGGCGAGGACCAGGTACCGCATATCGAGATCATGCGCGAGATTGCGCGCCGCTTTAACCATCTTTATGGCAAGGAAAAAGGCTTCGAGGAAAAGGCGCTGGCGGCCACCAAGAAGCTGGGCAGCAAGCGCGCCAAGCTGTATCTGGAACTGCGCACGCAATTCCAGGAAAAGGGCGATGATGAAGCCTTGGAACAGGCCAAGGCCATGCTGGACGATGCCCAGAACCTGTCGATGATCGATCGTGAACGTTTGTTCGGCTATCTCGAAGGCAGCCGCAAGCTGATCCTCACCGAACCCCAGGCCATGTTGACCGAAGCCTCGCGCCTGCCAGGTTTGGATGGCGCCAAGATGTCCAAGAGCTACGGCAATGCCATCGCCCTGCGCGAAGACGCGGCCACGGTCACCAAGAAGGTCAAGACCATGCCCACCGACCCGCAGCGCGTGCGCCGCAGCGATCCGGGCGACCCGGATAAATGCCCGGTCTGGCAATTCCACCAGGTCTATTCCACGCCGGAAGTGAAGGAATGGGCCGCCAAGGGCTGCCGTTCGGCCGGGATCGGTTGCCTGGAGTGCAAGCAGCCTGTGATCGATGCCATCTTGCAAGAACAGCAACCGATGCTGGAGCGGGCCCAGCCTTATCTGGACGACCCTTCGCTGGTGCGCGCGATCGTCGCCGATGGCTGCGAAAAGGCGCGCAAGCTGGCCCAGGACACCATGCGCGACGTGCGCGAAGCCATGGGGCTGGGTTATTGAGTATCGGCAAGCCGGGTAGCGCGCCCGCCAGCACGCGGTTCTCCGTTTTTTTTACGTCCGCTTTCATCTGTAGCAGCGGCAAATTGACCTGATGAGGCGTCTATCCGCTACAATCAGGCCTTTATTTTGACCATCATCTAAAGCACGCACACCATGATCAAGGGTAGCATTGTTGCAATCGTCACTCCCATGCATCCGGACGGCAGCCTCGACTACGACGGCCTGCGCAAGCTGATCGACTGGCATATCGCCGAGGGAACGGACAGTATCGTCATCGTCGGCACCACCGGCGAATCGCCCACCGTCTCGATGGAAGAACACTGCGAACTGATCAAGGTCGCGGTCGAACACACCGCCAAGCGCATTCCCATCATCGCCGGAACCGGCGGCAATTCCACCTCCGAAGCCATCGAACTGACCGAGTTTGCCAAGAAGGTCGGTGCCGACGCCTCGCTGCAAGTGGTGCCCTACTACAACCGTCCGACCCAGGAAGGCATGTACCTGCACTTCAAGACCATCGCCGAGGCGGTGGATCTGCCGGTGATCCTGTACAACGTGCCCGGCCGCACCGTGGCCGACATGAGCAACGAGACCATCCTGCGCCTGGCCCAGGTCAAGGGCATCGTGGGTGTGAAGGACGCCACTGGCAACATCGCCCGCGGTAGCGACCTGATCCGCCTGGCGCCCAAGAGCTTTGCGGTCTATTCCGGTGACGACGCCACTGCCTTCGCCCTGATGTTCTATGGCGGCGCCGGCAACATCTCAGTCACCGCCAACGTCGCCCCGCGTGACATGCACGAACTGTGCGTGGCCGCCATGAGCGGCAACATCGCGCGCGCCGTGGAACTGAACAACAAGTTGCTGCCGCTGCACAACAAGCTCTTCGTCGAACCCAATCCGGTGCCGGTCAAGTGGGCCATGCAGGAAATGGGTCTGATCCCGACCGGAATGCGCCTGCCGCTGGCGCCGCTGGGTGAGGCTTTCCACGACACCGTGCGCGCCGCCCTGCGCGAGTCCGGTGTCTTAAACTGATCGGCTTGGCCGCTTTGGCGCAGGTCTCCTGAAATCCGATTCCGCTTTCAATAGTAACGATATGACTAATCGCAACAACGTTCGTCCGGTATCCCGCTCCGCGTACACCCTTACCCAACGCAGCATCGTCGTCGCACTGGCGCTGGCCGGACTGGCGGGATGTTCGTCCATCGGCAATATGCTCGAAGGCGACCGTATCGATTACAAGAGCGCCGAAAAGGCCCGTGGCCCGCGCCTGGAAGTGCCACCCGACCTGACCCAGCTGCAGCGCGACAACCGTTACTCCATCCCCGAAGCCAACAAGGGCGTGGCCACGGCTTCCGGTTATCAACTGGAACAGCAGACCAAGCCCACCACCGACCTGACCTCGGTGGCACCCGATGCCCAGGGCAAGGATATCCGTATCGAGCGCGATGGCTCGCAGCGCTGGTTGGTGGTCAAGCAGACCCCGGAACAACTGTGGCCGCAGATCAAGGACTTCTGGCAGGACAACGGTTTCCTGATCAACGTCGAATCGCCTGACACTGGCGTGATGGAAACCGACTGGGCCGAAAACCGCGCCAAGATCCCGCAGGACTTCATCCGTAACACCTTGGGCAAGGTATTCGACTCGCTGTACTCCACCGGTGAGCGCGACAAGTTCCGCACTCGCCTGGAGCGCGGCCCCAACGGCACCACCGAGATCTTCATCAGCCACCGCGGCGCTGAGGAAGTGCTGACCGGTTCGGCCAAGGAAACCTCGGTGTGGACTGCGCGTCCCTCCGATCCGGGCCTGGAAGCCGAATTCCTGTCGCGCCTGATGGTGCGCCTGGGCGCAGATGCAACCAAGGCCAAGGCCGCTGTGGCCAACGCTCCCTCTCTGCAGGCCCGTTCGCGCCTGGTCAAGACCGCCACTGGTACCAGTGTGCAAGTCGATGAAGGCTTCGACCGCGCATGGCGTCGTATCGGCCTGGCGCTGGACCGCGTGGGCTTCACCGTGGAAGACCGCGACCGCAGCCAGGGCATCTACTACGTGCGCTACGTGGACCAGGACCAGGATGCCAAGGACAAGAAGGACAGCGGTTTCTTCTCGCGCATCTTCAGCTCCAAGGACAAGGACAAGAAGGCCGCCAAGTACCGCATCGTGGTCAAGGGTGCCGGCTCCGACAGCAGTAACATCGTCGTGCAGAACGGCGAGGGTGGCCCGGATACTTCGGGTATCTCCGACAAGATCCTGGGCTTGCTCAACGACCAGCTGAAGTAAGCAGGATCCGGGGCTCAGATGAAGTTCGCGAGCCTCGGCAGCGGCAGCGAAGGCAATGCGCTGCTGATCTCGGCCGCAGCCGGCGACTCTCGTCCCTCTTCCGGGACGACCGTCATGCTGGACTGCGGCTTTACCTTGCGTGAAGCCGAAAAACGCATGTTGCGTCTGGGCCTGGACCCGTCGGACGTCTCGGCCATCGTGGTCACGCATGAACATTCTGACCACGTCAGTGGCGTCTTCAAGTTTGCGCGCCGCTATCGCATCCCGGTTTGGCTCAGTTATGGCACTTTCCAGGCCGTCGCCGAGCAGGCCAGCGATGTCGATGTGCGCTTCTGTGCCGATGGCCAGAAGATCGCCATCGGCGACCTCGAACTATCCCCCTATACCGTTCCGCATGACGCCCGCGAGCCCATCCAGTATGTGGCCGGCGATGGCGACCGCCGCCTGGGCGTATTGACCGATGCCGGTCAGCCGACTGCGCACCTGGTGCAGGCGCTGGGTGCCTGCGACGCCTTGCTGCTGGAGTGCAACCACGACCGCGAGATGCTGGAGCGCTCGCCTTATCCCGCCTTCCTCAAGCGCCGCATTGGCGGTGACTATGGCCACCTGGCCAATGATGCCAGCGCCGAGATCCTGCGCCTGCTCGACCGCAGCCGGCTCAAGCGTGTCATCGGCGCGCATCTCAGCCAGCAGAACAACACCCCCGAACTGGCGCGCGCGGCCATCGAAAGCGTGCTCGGCCATACCTTTGGCGACATCGGCATTGCCTGCCAGGAGGAAGGTTTCAGCTGGCTCGATGTCTGAGCCGGAATGCGAGTAGGTCAGGTTCCTGTCAGCCTGGCGTGCGCTGCAGCAGAAACAATTTGTTGCGCTTTGATTGCAGTCCGCGATCCGTTTTTTTCGTCTCTTCCACCTTCTGCTCCCCAGGTTCGTATCGTTTAAGCGGTCGCTGGAGGCATGTCAGTGCTTTGTCAGTACCCAGGTTGCCCGCAGGGGATTTGATGCGCTTGTGGCGCGTTTTGATGGGTTTTGAGGTGGATCAAAAAGAGGGGACTCGCTGGCGCAGAGTTGGGCTTGAGCACGAGAGGCAGGCGTTGGGAAAAACAGAACCGCAGGACGAAAAAAAACCGGCCTTGCGACCGGTTTTTTCCGAGATAATCCGAAGATTACTTGGCCGGGGCTTCAGCCGGCTTTGCGTCAGCGGCCGGAGCGGCTTCAGCAGGCTTGGCGTCAGCAGCCGGAGCAGCGGCGTCGGCCGGCTTGGATGCGTCAGCAGCCGGAGCAGCGGTGTCAGCCGGCTTGGCAGCGTCAGCAGCCGGAGCAGCAGCGGCCGGAGCTTCAGCAGCAGGAGCAGCTGCAGGTGCCGGAGCGTCTTCCTTCTTGCCGCAAGCAGCCAGAGCAATAGCCAACAACGAAGCGATCAACAGAGTCTTTTTCATGAATATTCCTTCAATATTAAAAATTGTGCGATGAATAATTACCGGTAATTATCGCTCTACTGGGAGGCTTTCGCCGCGGGGTATGACCTCACGGTCGGGCTTCGGTTCTGGCTTCTTTTGTACTGCCGAAACATCACCGGACAACGAAAACTTTCCAGCCCATCATTATAGCTATTTTTTTCCAGAATCGCAGCGCCAGTGCGTTTATTCGTAAGAATTTGTAAGAACTTACATCCCTCTCACTGCAACCGGAAGGCCTTGTCACAAGCGACTTTCCGAGATTTTCTAAAGTGATTTCGAGATAGTCGCCCGATAATTTTTCACTAATCTCGAATAATCTCTAGCCAGCCACTTTCATGCCACTGGTGTAGGGCTTCCAGCAGGTCTTCCGACGCCTGCGCGAAGTCGGTTTTTTCCAGTGTGCGGTGATCTGCCAGCTTGACCAGGATGACCTTGTCAGCGCGACCTACCTGGAACGATTCGCCATTGATGAAGACGTGCGAGCCGCGATACAGCATCCGCGTCTTGCGATGCAGTGCCAGACCACGTTTCTTGGCCCCCTGGAAAAAGCGAGCAAAGGACATTTCTTCAGCCGGTGCTTCGAAGAAAACGCTGGGTTTTGGTTCCGACAGATGTTGGCCGAGAAAGATGGTGATGTCGTCGTCGGTGAAGCGGATCTTGTTGAGTTCTTCGCGGATGCGCGTGAGCATGTCCAGTTGCAGCTCGGCCGGCTTGGCGCTGGTCTTGAGGTCCGGGTCGGCATAGCGGCCGGGCAGGTCGATGGTGTCCATCATGAATTCCAGGAAGGATTCGCCCAGTTCCTGATAGGTCGGTGCGCGGAATCCTATGGAATAGGTCATGCATTCGCCCACGGCCACGCCATCGTGGGCGTAGTGCGGTGGCAGGTAGAGCATGTCGCCCGGTTCCAGCACGAATTCCTGTTCCGCTTGGAAGTGGCTGAGGATCTTCAGCGGCACCCCTTCTTCCAGCGTCAGGTCGTCCTGGGCGCTGATGCGCCAGCGGCGCTGGCCATGCGCCTGCAGCAGGAACACGTCATAGGAATCGAAGTGCGGGCCGACGCCGCCGCCATCGGTGGCATAGCTGATCATCAGGTCGTCCAGGCGTGCATCGGGCACGAAGCGGAACTGGCGCAGCAGGGCGTCGGCGGCCGGGTGGTGCAGGTTCACGCCTTGCACCAGCAGGGTCCAGGCCTTTTGCTTCAAGGGCGGCAGCTTGTTGAAGGGGCCGTGCTGCATGTCCCAGCCGTCGCTGCGATGGGTGATGAGGCGCGATTCGACCTCATCGCGGCGGGCCAGGTCGAACAGCTCCTGGCGCGGTAGCGGTGCGGTAAAACCGGGGATGGCATTGCGGATCAACAGCGGCTTCTTGTGCCAGTAGTCACGCAGGAATTGGGCGGGCGTGATGCCGCCGAGCAGATCGAGTTTTTTCATGGTCGCCATTATAGGCGGGCTGACGCGGCGGCAAGCCATTGGCAGCCACCAAGTTTGATGCAGGTATAATCGCGGAGTCGAGAATCCGTTAGAAAGAGTCCTTGCCGCGCGGGAATGGCAAGGGGATGGTTCTTAGGCCCCAACCCGGGTGGCAGGCGTCCCGCGCGAACCGACCGCAGTACCTGCCGCTCCCGCACCACTATCGATACAAAGGACCCTTACGATGAAGATCGCGAAGAATACCGTCGTTTCCGTCAACTACAAGCTGTCGGATGCCCAGAACAACCTCATCGAGCAAAGCAGCGAGCCGATGGTCTACCTGCACGGTGGCTACCACAACACCCTGCCCAAGATCGAAGAAGCGCTGGACGGCAAGGAAACCGGCTACAGCACCACCATCCAGGTCGAGCCGGAAGATGCCTTCGGCGAATACGATTCCGAGCTGGTCAAGATCGAACCGGTCGAGCGCCTGCCGCAGCCGCTGGAAGTGGGGATGCAGTTCGAAGGCTCGCCCGATGACGACAGCGAAGAGTCGGTTATCTTCACCGTCACCGAAGTGGCCGACGGCAAGGCCGTGCTGGATGGCAACCACCCGCTGGCCGGCATCGCCCTGCGTTTCGAACTGGCCGTCACCGAAGTGCGCGCCGCCTCCGAAGAAGAAGTGGCCCACGGCCACGTACACGGCGCCCATGGTCATCACCATCATCACGATGACGAAGATGAAGGCGAAGCCGGCGATCATTTCCGCAGCCAGCCGCTGAACTGATCCGATATCGCTGCACCGGCCTGGTGGCAAACCAGGCAATGAGTAAGATCTGTTCATACGATGCATGAAAAAACGCCCGCAGAAGCCATCTGCGGGCGTTTTTCTTCATATAGCCGCCAAAAAACACCTTAGCGCCGGTCTCCATCGGCATCCGCCACTGCAAACAGCTGGGGCAATTGCTCATCCATGACGATCTTGAGCCAGCGTTCACCCACGCCGACGTTGCCCAGGTTGCCGCTCCACAGGATGTGGGCGGGGGTCTTGTTCTTGCCGCCCTGGGAATGCACCACCAGCACCCGGCCATGGAACTTGCCGGCCAGTTCCGAAAACAGTTTACGGGTTTCGGCAAAGCCGTCGCGCTGGGTACGGAAGAAGGAGTGCTTGGGCGGCGGGCCGAAGGGATTGCCATCGCTGAAGAAGACGATGGCCGCGCTCTTTTTCAAGGCGGCAAAGGCGAACAGGTGCTGCAGCCAGTTGCGGTTGGCGATGAGCCTATCCTCGAATTCATTGTTGCGCCCGCCATCGAGCAGGAAGTGATTGTTACCGGCCGGCAGGTTGACGGTGGCAAAGAGCACATTGCCGATTTCCCAGCGGGTGTTTTCGGCATAGCTGCGGAACTTGGGGGTGAGCGACTGGCGCAGCAGCGGCAGGCGGGTGGCGCCCAGCGAGAATTCACCGGCGTAGAAGATATCTCTCATGCGCGCCAGGCGTTCGATGGCGTCCGAGCGGTTTTCACGGTCGCGGCAGGTGATCCAGTCACTGCCGGCCAGCGACATGAAGATGCCGTTCTGCGCCTGCGACAGCAGCTCGTGGCGGGCATTGTAGAGACTATCCTCGCAACCCTCGGAGGGCGACTTGATGCCATTGACCACCACGAAGGCCAGGTTGTCGGCATCGGTTTCGGTCAGTGCCTGGCGCAGGCTGTCTTCCCCCTTGGCGCCCGCGCTGGCGTGGTTGATCACCCCGAACGAAAAATCCGGCGTCCCGCCCCAGGCCGCACCGGCTGCCAAGGTCGCAGCGCAGGTGAGCCAGGTGCACAGCAGGATGCGTTGGAGCGGGCGGAGGGTCATACCGTCTCTCGGTGGAGGGTGGGGGGCGGGTCAGGCTTACTGGCCCCGGCTCAAGGCCTTCAACTGGTACAGCGCCTCCAGCGCCTGGCGCGGCGTGAGGGCGTCGGGGTCGATGCCTGCCAGCGACTGCAGCAGTGCCTGCGCCAGCGGATCGGGTTGGACCGCCTCGGGCGTAGTGTGTTCATCGTCCAGTGCTTCAGCTTCATCTTCGGATGCGGGTTCGGTGAAGGCGGGCGAACTGAACAGGTCGAACTGCGGCGTGGGTTGCATGGACTGGCTTTCCAGCGCCGAGAGGTGCTTGCGTGCCGCGCGGATGACCGGCGCCGGCACGCCGGCCAGTTGCGCCACCTGCAGGCCATAGCTCTGCGAGGCCGGGCCGCTTTGCACCGCATGCAGGAAGACGATGCTGTCCTTGTGCTCCACCGCCGACAGATGCACGTTGGCCGCACTCGGATGGATGTCCGGCAACTGCGTCAGTTCGAAGTAGTGGGTGGCAAAGAGGGTGAAGCTGCGGGTCACGTCGATCAGGTGCTTGGCAATCGCCCAGGCCAGCGCCAGGCCGTCGAAGGTCGAGGTGCCGCGCCCCACCTCATCCATCAGCACCAGCGAGTGTTCTGTGGCATTGTTGAGGATGGAGGCCGATTCGGTCATCTCCACCATGAAGGTGGAACGACCGCCGGCCAGGTCGTCGGCGGCGCCGATGCGGGTGAAGATGCGGTCGATCGGCCCGATCACGGCGCTGGTGGCCGGCACGAAGCTGCCCACGTAGGCAAGCAGGGTGATCAGCGCCACCTGGCGCATGAAGGTCGATTTACCGCCCATGTTGGGGCCGGTGATCAAGAGCAGCTTGCGTTCTGCTGCGAGCTGGCAATCGTTGGCGATGAAGCGCTCGATCTGGTTTTCCACCACCGGGTGACGGCCTTGCTCGATCTGGATGCAGGGCTCGGCCACCAGTTGCGGCGCGCACCAGTTGTTGCGCACGGCGTGATCGGCCAGCGCCACCAGGGTGTCGAGCTGGGCCAGGGCATGGGCGATGGCTTGCAGGCGCACGATATGAACGCCCATGTCATTGAGTAACTGTTCGTAGAGGAATTTCTCGCGTGACAGTGAACGTTCCTGCGCAGACAGCGCCTTGTCTTCGAAGGCCTTCAGCTCGGGGATGATGTAGCGCTCGGCGTTCTTCAGGGTCTGGCGGCGGCGATAGTCTTCCGGCACCTTGTCGGTCTGGCCGTGGGTGACTTCGATGTAGAAGCCATGCACCTTGTTGTATTCGACGCGCAGGTTGGCAATTCCGGTGCGCTCGCGCTCGCGGGCTTCCAGCTCCAGCAGATACTGGCCGGCGTTTTCGGACAGGCCGCGCAATTCATCCAGTTCGGCATCGAAGCCGCGTGCGATCACGCCGCCGTCGCGCACCATGGCGGCGGGTTCCAGCATGATGGCGCGTTCCAGCAGGTCCAGGCATTCCACCGGCGTGGCCAGGTCGTCGTGCAATTGCTCCAGCAGCGGCGCCTCGGCGTCACGCGCGCACATTTCCACATAGGCGCGCAGCGACCCCAGTTGCTGCAGGCCGGCACGCAAGCCCGCCAGGTCGCGCGGACGTGCCGAGAGCAGGGCGATGCGGGTGGTGATGCGTTCGATGTCGGGCACCGCTGCAAGAGTCGCCGACAGGCCCGAGCAGGCATCGGTGCGCATCAGGGCATTGATGGCGGCGTGGCGCGCGCGCGCTACCTGCTGGTCGCGCAGGGCGTGATGCAGCCAATGGCGCAGCAGGCGCGAACCCATGGCGGTACGGCAGTGGTCCAGCGTGGAAAAGAGCGTGGGCGCCAGGGTGTTGGCATCTTGCGCGCGGATGGTTTCGGTCAGTTCCAGGTTGCGGCGGGTGGCGGCATCCAGGCCGATGAATTCATTTTCGGATTCGACGGTGAGGGTGCGCACGTGCTGCAGGCCGCGTCCCTGGGTCGATTGCGCATAACGCAGCAGGGCGCCGGCGGCGCAGATGGCCGGGCCCAGGCCATCTGCGCCGAAGCCGTGCAGGGTGGCCACGCCCAGTTGATCGAGCAGGGCCTTTTCGCCGCTGGGCTGGTCGAAATGCCAGTCGGGCACTGTGACGGCGCGATTGGGCAAGAGCGGCTCGCACTGTTCCAACTGGCCTTCGGCCACCAGCACTTCGGCGGCCGAGATGCGTTCCAGTTCCTGCTTGACGCGGCCATCCAGCAAATGCGCCTCGACCGTGAATTCCATCATCTTCAGCGCACCGCTGGCCATGGATAGCCAGGCCAGGCCCACCTGCATCTGCTTGCGCGATTTCGACGGCAGCAACTGCATGGCCAGCAGGCAGCGCTCGGCCTTTTCAGGCAGCAGATCGGAATCGGTCAGGGTGCCGGGGGTGACCACCCGCACCACCTTGCGCTCCACCGGGCCTTTGCTGGTGGCCGGGTCGCCGATCTGTTCGCAGATCGCCACCGATTCGCCCAGCTTGATCAGGCGCGCCAGGTATTGCTCCACCGAATGGAAGGGCACGCCGGCCATCTTGATCGGGTTGCCGTTGGAGGAGCCGCGCTGGGTGAGCGTGACGCCCATCAGGCGCGAGGCCTTTTCGGCATCCTCGAAGAACAATTCATAGAAATCGCCCATGCGGTAGAACACCAGCGTGTTGGGATGATCGGCCTTGATGCGAAGGTACTGCTGCATCATAGGTGTATGGCGCGATACTTCCTCATCGCTAAACCGTTGATTTGATGCGGGGTTTTCTTTAACTGCTTGATTCATAAGGATTTTGCTGTTCTATCTGGCGTAAATTGTTTCCCCGTTAAGCCTCGCTAAACCAAGCATACACTTCGCTTTTAGCGTAGCTTTTTCGGCTGGCGTCAGGGGGAAGTTACGCTACAATTCCGGCGCATCACGCGTGTGGTGAAAAGTTACGCCGGAGGGGTTATGCATTTTGACGCGAGGGCCGCAAAGCTGCTGCAGCCTGGTCAACACTTAACAGTCCCTGATTATCCTGGGCTGAGGTTGAAAGCTACCGAGTCTACCCGAACCTGGGTCTATAGATACAAAAGCCCGGTCGACGGGAAGATGCGTCAGGTGAAGATTGGTTCGTGGCCGGCGATGTCGGTCGCGGCCGCGATTGTACGTTGGGAGGAGCTTAAGGTCGAGCGCGATGCTGGCGTCGACCTGGCTGTGCAGCGCCGGGATGAGCGCAAGCAGGCTCAAGAGCTGGCCAACTCGGAGAAGGAGTCCGCGAGGCTCGCCAGCCTATCGGTCAGTGAAGTTTGTACGTTCTACCTTGAGGGATACATCCGACTGAACCGAATGGAGAAGGGGTACAAAGAGGTTAAGCGAACCTTCGAAAAGATGCTGGGTGAGTTCGGAGACGCGCCATGTGTGGGAGCGTTCCAAGGAGAAGGTGGATGATCGGCGTCGTACCGAATGGGGCAAGCGCATCTATGCCCGACGCAAGGAAACGGTAGAACGCAGCTTCGCCGACGCCAAGCAATTGCACGGACATCGTTATGCCCGTATGCGGGGATTGCGCAAGGTCGCCGAGCAGTGCTTGTTGGCGGCGGCGGCCCAGAACATGAAGAAGATTGCCCTGTTGGTGGCGCGCTTGCGCGCGCTTTTACACGGTTTGAGCGCCTCTGCCAGCGTACAAAAGTGGCTACAGCGAAAAATGCGCGCCTTGCTTGGCTTCTGCGCCATCGACCATCTGCAAATTACCTGCGCCTGAAAAACAAAACCCCGTGTTCGAAAACACGGGGTTCGTCATCAACCTGAGGCGGCCACCGAAGTGGCCGCCTGCCCAGTCCGCAGGGGGAGACGGACTGGAGGGGAGAGCAGGGGATCAGTGCGCCGCCGTGGTGTCGGCCACCCGGGTCGGCTTGGGTGCCAGCCAGACCGCCAGCGCCGCCAGCGAGAACGAGACCGCAGCCATCATGAAGATGTGATTGGTTGACAGCATCACCGCCTGGTTCTGTACCGTCTGCGCCAGTGACGCAGTGGCCTGTTCCAGACTCATGCCGGAGGCCATCATGCTCTGGATCGCCGCGCCGCTGCGATCGACCAGGCCCGCCAGTTCGGCATGGAAGTGGGTGGCGTCGTTTTCCCAACTGGTATTGACGATGGAGGTGGCAATGGCACCTGACATGGTGCGGCAAAAGCTCATCAGGCCAGCTGCCGAGGCGGTCTCTTCTTCGTTCACGCTGGACAGCGCCAGGCTAGTCAGTGGCACGAAGAACAGCGGCAAACCGATGCCCTGCAGGAACAAGGGCCAGCCGATCTGGAAGAACGACATATCGGTGGTGTTGAAGGCCCGCACGAAGGTGATCAAGCCCAGCCAGGTCACGCCGAAGCACACCAGCTTGCGCGCATCGATGGTGGCCGACATCTTGGCCACCAGCGGCGCGGTCATCACCGCCAGGATGCCGGTCAGCGCCGAGATGCAGCCCGACCAGGTGGCGGTATAACCCATGTAGCCCTGCAGCCAGAGCGGGGTCAATACCACCGAGCCGAAGAAGGCGCCGAAGGCCAGGCAGATGGTGGTGACGCTGGCAGTGAAGCCGCGATGGCGGAATACCCGCAGGTCGACGATGGGATTGTGCTCGGTCAGCTCCCAGATCAGGAAGGCGATGAAGAACACCACCGCCGTGATGGCCAGCAGCACGATCTCGGTGGAGGCGAACCAATCCTTTTCCTTGCCTTCGTCCAGCATCAGTTGCAGCGCCGCTACCCACACCACCATCAGGATCAGCCCGATGCGGTCGATGGGCAGCTTGCTGGTCTTGGTTTCGAAGCGCTTGAGCATACGCCAGCCGAGATAGCCGCAGATCAGCGCCACCGGCACGTTGATCCAGAAGATGTAGGGCCAGCTGTACTGGTCGCACAGCACCCCGCCCAGGATCGGGCCGGCAATCGGCGCCACCAGCGTGGTCATGGCCCACAGGCCCACGGCAGCCGGCGCCTTTTCCTTGGGGAAGATGCGCAGCAGCAGGGTCTGCGAGAGCGGCATGAGTGGACCACCGGCTAAGCCCTGCATGACCCGGAAGGCGATCAACATGCCCAGCGAATTGGCCAGGCCGCACAGCGCCGAGAACAGCCCGAACATGATCATTGACAGGATGAACACGCGCACCGTGCCGAAGCGATTGGCCAGCCAGCCGGTCAGCGGCACCGTGATGGCCTCGGCCACCGCATAGGAGGTGATGACGTAGGTGCCTTGGCTGGTGGAGGCGCCCAGCGCCCCGGAAATGGTCGATACCGAGACGTTGGCGATGGTGGTATCGAGCACCGCGATGAAGTTGGCCGCCGCCAGCAGGATGCCGGCGCCCACCAGCTGGCCGCCGCTCAGCGGCGCCTCCAGAGGACCAGGCTGCGGGGCTGGCAGATCGCCGGCCTCTGCGCTCAATGTGGATGACATGATGAAGTTCTCTCAGTCGTGGTCGCCGGCTTACAGCGCGGCAGCCTTGGTATCGGTGTTCTGGGCCGACTTGGCCTGCACGTTACCGGCCTGGATCTGGCCGCGGGTATCGATTTCCACCACCATCGACAGGCCCACCGACAGCGGGTGTTGGGCCAGTTCCTTGGGGTCCAGCGAGATGCGCACTGGCAGGCGCTGCACCACCTTGATCCAATTGCCGGTGGCATTCTGCGCCGGGATCACCGCAAAGGCCGAACCGGTGCCGCCCGACAGGCCCGTGACCACGCCGTGGTACTCCACCGAGCCGCCATAGAGGTCGGAGGTCATCGTCACCGGCTGCCCGATGCGCACCTTGGTCAACTGGCCTTCCTTGAAGTTGGCATCCACGTGCATCTGTTGCATCGGCACCACCGACAGCAGGCTGGCGCCGCTCTGCACGCGCTGGCCGACCTGCACCTGGCGCCGTGCGATGACGCCATCGACCGGCGAGCGCAGCACGGTGCGCTCCAGGTCCAGCTTGGCCTGATCCAGCTTGGCACGGGCCAGGACCACTTCCGGGTTGTCCTCGACAGTGGTGTCGGCGGTCAACACGGTGCTGGCCTTCTGCGCGCCCTGGGTGGCCTTGATATTGGCACGGGACTGCACTTCTGCCGCTTCGGCCGCCTTCAGGTTGGCCTGCGCGGTCAGCAGGGCAGTGCGGGCATTGGTCAGTTCTTCACCGGAGACCGAACCCGACTTGGCCAGCGCTTCGCGGCGCTGCAGGTCGATCTGGGCGCGCTGCAGATCGGCCTGGGCCGACAGCAGCTGGGCGCTGGCGCGCTTCTGGTCTGCTTCACGGGCCAGCACCTGGGCTGCCAGGCCGGCATCGTTGGCGAAGTAACCCCGGACCTTACGCTCGGTGCGGTCCAGGTCGGCGGCGGCCTGGTCCACGGCCAGCTTGGCGTCGGCGTCATCGATGCGCACCAGCACGTCGCCCTTCTTGACGGCCTGGGTATCGACCACATCGACGGCGGCCACGATGCCATTGATGGCCGGGGTGACGGTGGCCACTTCGGTGCCGGTATAGGCATTGTCGGTCTCGACGTAGCGCGAGCCGATCAGGTACCAGTAGGCGCCGTAACCGACGGCGACGATGGCGACCACGCCGCCGAAGATGGCAAAGAGCTTCTTGCGCTTTTGCGTGTTGGCGGCGCGCTCGGCGGCTTCGTTGCGCTGCTTGGCCTCTTCGGCCAGGGTGTGGGCGGCTTGGGAATCGCTATGGGACATGATGATCAACCTTTCGCTTGCGGTTCGGTGTGGAGCGCGTGGGCGCTGTCTTGGCTCTTGCTGTTGTCGGCGGCACGGTAGCCGCCACCCAGGGCACGCACCAGCGCGACATCCAGAGTGAACATGCGCGAGCGCAGATCGGAGAGTTGGCGCAGGTTGCTGATGAGGGTGTCCTGCGCATTGAGCACGTCGAGGTAATTGGCCAGGCCACCGTTGTAGCGGTTGCTGACAATGCGATAAGCCTCGTCGGCGGCATCGGCCGCAGCTTTTACATCGGCCAGGCGGCCAGTCAGGGCTTTCTCGCTCACACCCACGTCGGCCACGTCCTGCAGGGCCTGGGTCACGGCCTGGTCATAGTTGGCCACGGCTTCGTCATAGCTGGCGCTGGCCGAGCGGAACTGTCCGCGCAGACGGCCGCCATTGAAGATGGGTAGCGAGATGGCCGGGCCGACGCTGCCGATGTCGGAGCCGCTGCGGGTCAGCATGCTCAGGCCCAGCGATTGGAAACCGATATAGGCCGACAAGTTGACGTTGGGGTAGAACGCCGCCCGCGCCACCTTGATCTGTTTGCCCGCCGCTTCAGCGCGCAGACGGGCAGCCACGATATCGGGCCGGCGGCCCAGCAGTTCCACCGGCAGTTGCTGCGGCAGGCCGAAGGGTTTGGACAGGTCGATCTGGGGTCGCGCCAGTTGCAGGCCGCGATCCGGGCCGGCACCGGCCAGCGCGGCCAGCTTGTTGCGTTGCAGGGCGATGGATTCGTCGGTGGCCTTGAGGTCGGCCTGGGCGATGGCGCGCCGGGCCTCCATCTGCATCACCGAGCCGCGCGTCTCCAGGCCATTGGCAAAGCGCTGCTTGAACAGGTCCAGGGTTTCCACTCGCACCTTCAAGGCCGCTTCATTGGTATCGCGCTGGGCATACAACTGGGCCAGTTCGGCATAGGCCGAGGCAATCGAGGTGGCCAGGGTGATGCGCGCTTGGGCGGCATCGGCACGGCTGGCTTCCAGTTCCGAGGTGGCCGCAGCCAAGGCTGCGCGGTTCTTGCCCCAGAAGTCGATTTCATAGCTGAAATCCAGGCTGGTGCGGGTTTCGTTGTTGTAGCCGTGCGGCACCAGCGCAGGCGGGAAGCCGTTGTTGTAGGACTGCTTCATGTGGTCCAGCGAGGCATTGCCGCTCACTTCCGGGAGCAGTGCTGCACCTTGCTGCTGGGCCGCGCCCTCAGCCTTCATCAGGCGCGCCTTGGCCACTGCCATGGAGGGTGCGCTTTGCAGGGCTTCATCGATGAGACTGTTCAGTTGCGCATCGCCATAGACCGTCCACCATTGATCGCTGGGCCAGGTCGCTTGGAGCGCGCTGGCGGCCAGGCTCTGGTTGCTCTGGTAGTGATCGATGGACTTGGGTTCGGCACGCGGGCCCAGATCGGTAAAGGAAGCACAGCCCGCCATGAGCGCTGCCGCCAGCACGGCCGCCGAGGCCGACGCCGTTTGCCGCCAGGGCCGGCCGCGCTTCTGCGCCAGGGGCGCGGCCGGGTCTTGGGGAGATGAGGTGTTATTCATGTTCGTGGAAAGTGGGGTGAACGAATGAATCAGGAAATCTGTGGTTTTAAAACTGTACAGTTCAGTATAGTATTCAGTATCGGAAAACGTCAAGGCTCATTGCGACAAATTACTCGTTTTTATGCGGCAATGCCGCAACAGCGATTTTTGCCTGGCATTTGAGTTGAATATGGCGGCTTTGGGCGGTATCTCCGCCTATAATTCGGGATTGGCCGCGACCACGGCCGGCATCACAGGAAAATTCATGCGCAAGAAAAGTGAAGAACGGCGGCAGGCGATGATCGACATTGCCGCCGAGGTATTCAATGAAATCGGTTTCGAAGGCGCCTCCATGGCGGAAATCTCGGCCCGTGTCGGCGGCTCCAAGGCCACGCTGTACAACTATTTCAGTTCCAAGGAAGAAATCTTCGTGGAGGTGATGATCAAGCAGGTGGGCTGCCAGTTCGAAGAGCTTTTCATGGCCTTGCGCAATGAAGACGATGTACGCAGCGGTTTATTGCGTCTGGCCGATCATTATTTGGCGGTGGTATTCCGACCCGAGGTGATTGCGGTCAAGCGGCTCGGTTCCTATTACGCCGGCAAGTCCGAGCTCGGCCCCATGCTGTATGAGCGCGGCCCCAAGCGGGGCTGGACGCGCATTGCCGAGTTCCTCAAGGTCAAGATGGACGAAGGCAAGCTGCACCCGGGCGACGCGTGGATTGCGGCCATGCAGTTCCGCGGCCTGGTGGAAGCGGAATGGATGGAAATGCGGATGCTCAATGTGGTCACCGAGATTGCGCCGGCGCAGTTGCAGGCCTCGGCGCGGCGGGCGGTGGAGGCGTTTGTGTATCTGTATCAGCCGCGGTGAGGGTGGTTCAGAGATTGAATGCATCTGAGGACAGGCGCAAAAAAACCGGGCCCACCGCAATGGCAAGCCCGGCTGGTGCCCTTAAAGCGGGGATATGAACTAGGGCCTGTTCCCATTCAATCTGCGAGTGCGAGAGGTCGCCAAGCGTTGTCTGCCTAGGCGCGGCGACGCGGCGTAGTGGTGCTACGGCAAGGAGCTGCAACAACGGCAGGCAACGCATCTCGCAGATTGAATGGGAACAGGCCCTATTCACCGCTGGTGGACCTTCACCCCCGCCGCATAAGTCGCAGCGACGGCCCGGTCATCGCCCAGGATGGCCAAGGCGAACAATTGTTCTTCGAGGCTGTCGGTGGTGGCGCTGCGGCGCGCCAGCAAGGGCGTAGCCTGGGGATCGAGGACGATGAAGTCGGCTTCGCAGCCGGGGGTGAAGCTGCCGATGGTTCCCTCCAGTTGCAAGGCACGGGCGCCGCCCAGCGTGGCCAGGTAGAACATGCGTTGCGCCGGCAGGTAGGTGCCGCCCATGCGCGCCACCTTGTAGAGCTCGTTCATGGTCTGCAGCATCGAAAAACTGGTGCCGCCTCCTACGTCGGTGGCCAATGACAGCGGTACCCGGGCCGCATCGGCGCGGGCGAAATCGAACAGGCCGCTGCCCAGGAACAGGTTGGAGGTCGGGCACAGGGTGGCTGCCGATTGGGTGGCCGCCATGCGCGCGCGGTCCTGGTCGTCCAGCCAGATGCAGTGGGCATACAGCGCCCGCTGGCGCATCAGGCCATAGCCGTCATACACATCCAGGTAGCTGCGCGCATCCGGGTACAGCTCCTTGACCCATTGCACTTCATCGGTATTTTCGGCCACGTGGGTCTGGATGTAGGTGTCCGGGTATTGCGCCGCCAATTCACCGGCCAGCTTCATCTGCTCAGGCGTGGAGGTCGGCGCAAACCGCACGGTGATGGCGTAATGCTGGCGTCCCTTGTTGTGCCAGCGGCCGATCAGTGCTTCACTCTCGCGCAGGCCCGATTCGGCGGTATCGCACAGGAAATCCGGTGCATTGCGATCCATCAGGCACTTGCCGGCCACCATGCGCAGGTTGCGCGCATGACTGGCATTGAAGAAGGCATCCACCGACTGCGGATGCACGGTGCAATAGACCGCTGCGCTGGTGGTGCCGTTGCGCAGCAGTTCGGCCAGGAAGAAGTCGGCCACTTCGGCTGCGTGTTGCGGCTGCTGGAAGCGGCGCTCGGCGGGGAAGGTGTAGTTGTCCAGCCAGGGCAGCAGGCCCGGTGCGGGTGAACCGATGATGTCGGTCTGCGGATAATGGACGTGGGTGTCGATGAAGCCGGGGCAAATGATCTTGCCGCGCAGGTCGTCGATGGCGGTGCCGGCCGGCAGGCGGGCCGACAGTTGGGCATAGTCGCCAGCGGCCTGGACCTTGCCGTCTTGCACCAGCAGGAGGCCATCGCTGTGCCATTGCGTGGCGTGTTCGTCGAAGGCGGGATCGTTGGTGAAATACAGCAGGCTGGCGCGGTAGGCTTGCAGCGGTGTGCTCATGGCGTTTCCTCAAGGCGGGCAGGCCTGGCGCGTACTGCACAGGCCGTCGATTCAATGGTCATCATACTGGAAGGCACTGTCGTGACCGTGCTTTCCGTAAGGGGGCGGGTGGAATCGAAGGGCAATCCGTATCCGCCTGGACAGCGTGTTAACAGGATTGCCAGAGGGTGACGGCAGGGTGTTCCTTCAGCCTCTGCCGTCCAGAGCGTGTGTGGCCATAGGTAATGACAATGCCTTGGATGGGGGATGGCTCAGGCGCAGCTCCCACAACTGCATCAGTTGCGCCACCACCGCGATGGCGATGCTGGCCGGTTCCTTGCCGTAGATGCCGGGGATGCCGATGGGGCAGGTGATGCGTTCCAGTTCGGCGGCGCCAAAGCCGCGTGCGGCCAGGCGATGTTCGAACTGCTTGCGCTTGGTGATGGAGCCGATCAGGCCGAACCAGGCGATGTCCTGGCGCTTGAGGATGCGTTCGGTCAATTGCTGGTCGAGGGCGTGGCTGTGGGTCATCACGAGATAATACGCGCCGGGCTCGGCCATGTCGACGGCGGCATTGGGCACGTCGGTGGCTTCGATGCGGATCTGCGCGGGCAGATCGGGCGGGAACATGTCTTCCCGCTCATCCACCCACAGCACGCGGCAGGGCAGGGTGGACAAGACCTTGACGATGGCCGCGCCCACATGGCCGGCGCCGAACAGCACCACCTGCGGCTGGTGCGCCCGGCACAGGTCGAGCAGCCAGCGATGGCCGTGACGGTCACGCAGCAGGTGGGTCTGGCGCACATCACGCAGATCCATCGGCGGCAGGCCATGGTCAGGCACATCGGGCTGGCAGTTGCGGCCATCGATTGCATGGAGTTGTTGTGCATGGATCTGGTCCAGCGGCACAGCCCGCCACAGGTCATTGCCACGGCACCACGATTGTTCCAGCACCTGCCATGTGCGCAGAGCTTCTTCATCCGCACCGATGCGCTCGAAGCAGAGCACCACCACGCCGCCGCAGCACTGGCCCAAGCTAGGGCCGAGCGCGATGCGCTCCAGCCGGCGCTGTCCGGGCAGTGAGGCGGCATCGGTTTGCAGCATGGCGCGTGCAATCTGCGCCGCGCGCCATTCCAGATGGCCGCCGCCGATGGTATCGAACTGCTGATCGGCACTATAGACCATGCGAGCGCCGGGTTCGCGCGGGGTCGAACCCTGGATCTGCGCCACCGTCACCAGCACCGCGGGGATGGCCTCTTGCTGCATCCGGCGCAGGGCGCTTAACCATGTCGTCATGATCGTTCTCCGGTGGCGGTCTTACTGGATCGCGGTGGCCGCGCGCACGGCATCGACCGCGTCGAGAATGGCTTCACTGGTGGCCGGGGCGCGCAACGGCGGGTTCACGCGATGTTGGCCCACCGCCGAGACCGCATCGCGAATGGCCAGGAACACCGAGAACGGCAGCAGCAACGGCGGCTCGCCTACCGCCTTGGAACGGTGGATGGTGTCGGACACATTGCTGTTGGCATACAGCTCGGTGCGCAAGGCTGCCGGGCAATCCGAGATGGCCGGGATCTTGTAGGTCGAGGGGGCGTGCGTCATCAGCTTGCCATCCTGGCTCCACCACAGTTCCTCGGTGGTCAGCCAGCCCATGCCCTGGATGAACCCGCCTTCGACCTGGCCGATGTCCAGCGCCGGGTTCAGGCTTTCACCAGCGTCATACAGCAGGTCGGCCTGCAGCAACTTCCATTCACCGGTCAGGGTGTCGATCACCACTTCGGACACCGCCGCCGCATAGGCGTAATAGAAGAAGGGATGGCCGTACATACGCTTGGCATCCCAATGCACCTTGGGCGTGGAATAGAAACCATCGGACCACAACTGCACGCGTTGCAGGTAAGCCTGCATCACCAGTTCGACAAAGGGCAGCGACTGTTCACCGGCTATCACCAGGCCATCGGCAAAGCGCAGCGCCGAGCTCTCCACCTTGAAATGCCGGGCCGCCACCTCGGCCAGGCGCGCACGGATCTGCAGGGCCGCATCCTGCGCCGCCTTGCCGTTGAGGTCGCTGCCGGTGGAGGCAGCGGTGGCCGAGGTGTTGGCGACCTTGCTGGTGTCGGTGGCGCTGCAGCGCACCTTTTCCAGCGGTACGCCCAGGGCGTGGGCCACCACCTGCGCCACCTTGGTGTTCAAGCCTTGTCCCATCTCGGTGCCACCGTGATTGACCAGCACCGAACCATCGGTATAGACATGCACCAGCGCGCCGGCCTGGTTCAGGTGCGGCACGTTGAAGGAAATGCCGAACTTCACCGGAGTGAGCGCCAGGCCTTTCTTCAACACCGTATTGGCGGCATTGAAGCGGGCGATCTCGCCGCGCCGTTCCTGGTAGCGGCTGCTCTGTTCGAGTTGGTCCACCAGGCCATGGATGACGTTGTCTTCCACCTTCTGACCGTAGTGGGTAACGTTGCGTGCCAGCGGTCCTTCTTCCTCGCTGGGACCGTAGAAGTTATTGCGGCGGATCTCCAGCGGATCGCGTCCGAGATTGCGGGCGATCTCATCGATGATGTACTCGATGGCCAGCGCCCCCTGCGGTCCGCCGAAGCCGCGGAAGGCGGTATTGGACTGGGTGTGGGTCTTGCCGCACATGGCGTGGATTTCCACGTCCGAGAGATAGTAGGCATTGTCGAAGTGGCAGACCGCGCGCGTGGCCACCGGCCCGGACAGGTCGGCCGAGAAACCGGCGCGCGAGATCATATCGATCTTGGCGGCGACGATGCGGCCATCGTCGTCGTAGCCGATCTCGTAGTCATAGGCAAAGCAGTGGCGCTTGCCGGTGACCATCATGTCGTCGTCGCGGTCGGCGCGCAGCTTGACCGGACGGCGCAGGTGCGCGGCTGCCACGGCTGCTGCGCAAGCCCACAGGGCCGATTGCGATTCCTTGCCGCCGAAGCCGCCGCCCATGCGCCGGCATTCCACCAGCACGTCGTGCGCAGCCAGTTGCAGGACGGTGGCGATGTGGTGCTGCATCTCGCTGGGGTGCTGGGTCGAGCAATACACATGCATGGAGCGCCCCTCCTTGGGAATGGCATAGGAAATCTGCCCTTCCAGGTAGAACTGCTCCTGCCCGCCCACATCGAATTGCCCGCGCAGCTTGTGCGGCGCCAGCGCCAGGGCCACGGCCGGTTCGCCGCGGCTCAGGTGCATCGGCGGCAGTACGTAGGATTGCGCGGCATGGGCGGCCCGCGGGGTGAGGATGGGTGGCAGTTCTTCGTAGTCGATCACGGCCAGACGCGCCGCGCGACGGGCGCGGTCGTGGCTGTCGGCCACCACGATGAAGATGGGTTGGCCCACGTATTGCACCAGCTCGTCGGCCAGCACCGGATCGTCATGGATGATGGCGCCGCATTGGTTGTCACCGGGGATGTCTTGGGCAGTCAAGACGGCCACCACGCCCGGGGCTGTCTTGACCTTGTCCAGGTCGATGGCGCGCAGCCGGGCATGGGCTTTCTGCGACAGGCCCAGGGCCGCATGGAGCGTGCCTTGCAGCTCGACGATGTCGTCCGTGTAGGTGGCTTCACCCGTGACGTGCAAGCGTGCCGATTCATGCGGATGGGGCTTGCCCACGGTGGCCCAGTCGGCCGGCGGCGGCACCAGGGTATGAAGGAATTGTTCGCTTTGCTTGTTCATGCGCTTCTCCTGCGGAGGCTGTATATACGGTGAATACGGTGCAACCGGCGTCACGCCGCATCGACCGCAAAGGCGCGCACGTCCTGGCGCGTCAGCGGCGCCTCGGTGCGGGTTTCCAGCCAGTAGCGATAGAGCAGGTTCTGGGCGCTGCGCAGGCGATAGGAGGCGCTGGCGCGCATGTCCGACAGCGGCGCGTAATCCTGCGCCAGGGCTGCCATGGCGGCGCGCACCTGGGACTCGCTCCAGGCACCGCCCTGCAACAGCGCCTCGGCCTGGGCGGCACGCTTGGGCGTGGCTGCCATGCCACCGAAGGCGATGCGTGCCTCGCTGATGGTGTCGCCCTCCATGCGCAAGGCGAAGGCGGCACAGACCGCCGAGATATCCTGGTCGAAGCGCTTGGAGAGTTTGTAGACCCGGAAACGCACATCCTTCTGCGGCAGCGGGATGCGCACGGCTTGCACCACTTCATCGGCTTGCAGGGCCGACTTCTGGTAGGCCAGATAGAAATCTTCCAGCGCCATGACGCGCTGTCCCCGCACGCTGTAGAGCAGGATCTGCGCCCCCAGTGCGATCAGCCAGGGCATGGAGTCGCCGATGGGCGAGCCATTGGCGACATTGCCGCCCAGCGTGCCGGCATGGCGCACCGGCAGCGAGGCAAAGCGCTGCCAGAGTTCCGACAGTTCTTCCGGGTAATGGCGCGCGGCTTCGGCATAGGCCTCTTCCAGCGACACGCCGGCACCGATTTCCAGCATCTCGCCGTGCACGCTGATGGTGCGCAATTCTTCGACGCGACCGATATAAATGATATTGCCCAGCTCGCGCATCTGTTTGGTCACCCACAGGCCCACATCGGTGGAGCCGGCCAGGATGCGCGCCTGGGGCAGGGCCGCGCGCAGTTGCGCCAGTTGTTGCAGCGTACGCGGGGCGTGGAAGGTCTGGCCGGCATGGCTCACCGCCAGCGGCGCGTCGTGATCGATCTCGCGCAGGGCTTGCTTGACGGCTTCGCGGTCGAACTCCATCTTGGGCAACTCGCCCATGCGGCGTGCCGCATCGATGATGGGGCGATAGCCGGTGCAGCGGCACAGGTTGCCGGAGAGGGCGTCGTCGATCTCGCGCTTGCTGGGCGTGATGCCGTCCTTGTCATGTTTCAGGTACAGGCCCCACAGCGACATCACGAAGCCCGGCGTGCAAAAGCCGCACTGCGAACCGTGGCATTCCACCATGGCCTGTTGCACCGGATGCAGGCAGCCATCGGCCTGCTTCAGGTCTTCCACGGTAAACAGCGCCCGGCCATCGAGGGTGGGCAGGAACTGGATGCAGGAATTGACCGTCTTCAATTCCAGCTGGTCATGGCGCAACTCGCCCACCACCACGGTGCAGGCGCCGCAATCGCCTTCGGCACAGCCTTCCTTGGTGCCGGTGCAGTGAAGGTCTTCGCGCAGATGCTGCAGAACGGTGCGGGTCGTGGGTTGGCCTGCTACTTCGTGGGTCTGGCCGCGAAAATAGAACTGGATGGGGCGCTGGGTCTCTGGCATTTGGCTTTACTCAATTTGAATTGTCTACAAAACAGACTGCTTTATGGCGCGCTCCAGGGCGTATCGTGGGGCGTGCTTCTTATTGTTGGATCTGCTTTCAGGCGGCATGTCCGCTCGGGGCGGCGGCCGACCTGTGGTGTCTCCCGTGGCCAGATGGCATTCAAGAAACGTGCCGGGGTCGTCAAAAGAGGAAACGGATTGTCCGCAGCACATTGTTGCCGACGATTGTCGGATTCCCTCTTGTCACGATCCCGAAGAGGTGGGCACGCGGTTGCGGGGCCACCTCTTCGATTTTTCAATTTACTTCATACCGCTGGATTGCCGCTCACTCGCCACCGAGGTAGATGAGCTTGAACAGGAAGATGGCAGCGATGATCCAGATTACCACTGAAACATCCTTCATACGACCGGTCAGCAGCTTCAACCCGGCATAGCTGATGAAGCCCAGCGCCAGGCCATTGGCAATGGAGTAGGTGAAGGGCATGACCAGCGCGGTGATGACGGCCGGCACGCACTCGGTGGTGTCATTCCAATCAATGTGCACCAGCTCGCGCAGCATCAGGCAAGCCACGAAGAACAGCGCCGGCGCGGTCGCATAGGCCGGCACCACACCGGCCAGCGGGGCGATGAACAGGCACAGCAGGAACAGTACGGCGATGGCCACGGCGGTCAGGCCAGTGCGACCGCCGGCCTGCACGCCAGCGGCACTTTCGATGTAGGCGGTGGTGGAGGAGGTGCCCAGCAGGGAGCCGGCGACAATGGCGGTGCTGTCGGCCATCAGGGCTTTGTTGAGGCGCTCCATCTTGCCGTCCTTCATCAACCCGGCGCGGGTGGCCACGCCCATCAGGGTGCCGGTGGCGTCGAACAGTTCCACCAGGAAGAACACCAGCACCACGTTGATCAGCCCCATGGAAATGGCGCCCTTGATGTCCAGTTGCAGGAAGGTCGGCGCAATCGAGGGTGGCGCGGCGAAGATGCCGGAGAAATGATTGCCACCGAAGAGGAAGGACAGCACCGTCACCAGCAGGATGCCGATCAGCAGCGCACCGCGTACCTTGAGCCGATCCAGCGCCACAATCACCAGGAAGCCGATGCTGGCCATCACCGGCGCCGGCTGGTGCAGGTCACCCAGGGTCACGAAGGTGGCCGGATTGGCGGCGACGATGCCGGCACTCTTCAAGGAAATGATCGCCAGGAACAGACCGATGCCGGCCGGGATGGCCGTGCGCAACGAATGCGGGATGCTCTTGATGATCACTTCGCGGATGCGCAGCACGCTCACCACCAGGAACAGGCAACCCGAGATCAGCACCGCTCCCAATGCGGCCTGCCAGGGAAAGCCCATGCCCTTGACCACGGCATAGGCGAAGTAGGCGTTCAAGCCCATGCCGGGCGCCAGGCCGATGGGGTAGTTGGCGTACAGGCCCATGATCAGGGTACCCACCGCCGCTGCCACGCAGGTGGCCACGAAGACGGCATCCTTGGGCATCCCGGCGTCGCCCAGGATGGAGGGGTTGACGAAGATGATGTAGGCCATCGTCAGGAAGGTGGTCAGGCCGGCCAGCAACTCGGTGCGGACGGTGGTGCCGTTCTCTTCCAGGTGGAAGAATTTGTTGAGGACATTCATTGTGGGCGGTCTCCGTGGGTTCCGTTTTTATCCGCCGGAGCGCTCGCCTGCGGTGCGCTCAGGCGGGAAACCGGCGTTGCTGTCGGCCTTGGTGTGCGCTTTGTTGTGGCAGCGGTGCTAATGTCGTTGAATTTCATTGAGGGGATGTAAGGGCCAGGAAATAGCCATTATTAACCTGGCGTGATAAGTGGGTGGCGCTGCGCGTCGTTGACATGCGGATATGTCATCGTCTTCCAGAAATGCAAGATTTTGCCAGTTTTATTGGCTGGAGGCATCGCTCGGACTGATTTGTTGCTGAGGGTTATTTTCTTGTTTATTGGGTAGTCTGCACGGGATTTGTTCTTGCACTGTCGCTTAATGCTGATCTATCCCGAGGCTGGCACACCTTTGATATTGCCTGATCTATTTGAAATCAACCGTACCATCGTCCAGGTGGATCAGACGACGAAGCAGAACGCAGCACTCCTGGAAGAAGCCGCCCCGGCTATGTAATCCTTGAAAGACCAGGCGAACATCCTTGTGGTGGCGATGAGCTTGTTTCGGCTCGGCGCAGAGACGGTGCCATTGGTAACGCTTGGAGTGGAGCCAAGCCTCATGAGACTGTCCCCATCAAACCGCGCGATGTGGATAAACCGCGTATTGCCGAGAAAGCCAAGCCGATAAAGCGTACCGAGCTGATTAGCGAGGCTCCTGACTCAGACGTATTGAACATTACTACATCGACCGATATGTTGGGCCGTTGAGCTACTGTCTAATCACCAGATCGTCAAAGAATGGAGATGTCCTGCTGACGACATCAGGGTTCACGCAGGCGTTGCAGGCTTCCCTCTTTATTCAGCGCCAGGAGACATTTGATCAGTAATTGCTGAAACAGATCATCCTGGACCGGCTTGAGTGGTTGCAGGCGAGGGTCATGGGGCAGAGTCGATTTGCCCAATACGCTATAGAAAGCGCCGCGCACGGCAGGCGACTGTGCAGTCTGGTTTCCAACGCGGATTTCAAGAGACATCTTCATCTCTTCCTTGGTGGTGATGTATCCGTCGCCCCATTTTTCGCTTAAGCGCACACCTTGGTTCATCGCCTCGGCAATATCGGAAACGTCATCGAGAGTGACCTTGACCACTCCCACTGCATCGGTCTGACTGATCACGATCACGCCGGTTTGTTGGAATGCTGGTTCCATGATGTTGCGCAATACCACGGGGTCAGGCACAGGGAAAGGGACTTCCATGAAGTGTGTGTCGGTATCAGGCTGGCGACCATTGATCAGCCACCGCACTTCCATTTTCAGTTTCAGTGGGGCTGCGCCATTAGGAAGATCTGCCGGACTGACACGCGTCATCGTGTTGTCTGGATAGGCTGCCGTCGGATAGGGGGCGCAGCCACCGAGTATCAGTGCGCATGTACTAGCGCATAGCAGGAGCAGTTTTTTCATGAGCATGAGGTTTGGTACGCGGCAAGGCGACGTCGTTATTTATCGAAGAAGCCCAGTTCCGCTGAACCATTGACTTCGATCTTCTTGCCAACCATGGTGCTGGTTCCTTCTTCTTCGATCCATACGGCGCTGTAGGTCGGTCCCAGCTTGCCACGCACTACGTAGCTCTTGCCCGCCTCCGGCGTAAAATCGACATCGCCCTTGACCTGGTAGACGGTGCCGGTCATTGCCATGATGGGCATGGCATATGCGGTTCTTGCCACTACTTGGACTTTGAGCGGTGTAGCTGGGATACGGCGCTCCACTTTCTGCAACAGCATCATGGCGCCGCGACCCTCGCTGGCGCTTCGGGTGGCGAAGCGGACATTGTCTACCGCAATGGTATTGACACTGGCGGCATAGTACATGTCGGCCTTGCTCATGTTGAGCATGTCGGCAGAGTCCTTCAGTACGGCGCTCGGGCCAGCATAGTTGTCGGGCAGCAAGGGCGTGCGGGTGGCGCAGGCGGTCAAGGACAGGACGATGCCGACCAGCATGGACGCGCGCACGCCACCGATGATGGTTATTCGAAAGCTCATGTTTTCCCCCTATGGAATTTTTTTCGAGCCGATTAGCCTATCACGATAGCGTTCGGCAAGCACGCGACATCTTACGTCATGTGACAGCGTATTGCACACCCCGTGCTGTAGAGGATCGTCCAGCCTTTCCGGTCGGAAAAGCTTAGCGCGCCGCTTCGGCCAACTGGTGCGAGAGCCGATTATGTCGCTCCAGCACCGCCCCCAGCTCGATGGTAGTGCATTGCCCCTCGCGCACGATCACCCGGCCATTGATGATGCTGTAGTCCACATTGGCCGGGGTGCAGAACACCAGGGCCGCCACCAGATCGTGCAGCGCCCCGGCAAAGGCGATCTGGCGCGTATCGAACAACACCACATCGGCCGACATGCCGGGCTTGAGCGCGCCGATGTCGTCGCGGTTCAAGACCCTGGCCCCGCCCAGGGTGGCCATTTCCAATGCCTGGCGCGCGGTCATGGCGTCCGGTCCGAATCCCACCCGTTGCAGCAGCATGGCCTGGCGTACTTCGCCCAGCATGTGAGCGCTATCGTTGGAGGCGCTGCCATCCACACCGAGCCCGACCGCCACGCCGGCATCGAGCATCTTGCGGATGGGAGCGATACCGGAGGCCAGGCGCATGTTGGAGCAGGGGCAGTGTGCCACGCCCGTGCCGGTGCGGGCGAACAGGTCGATGCCGTGCTTATCCAGTTGCACGCAGTGGGCGTGCCAGACATCGTGGCCGACCCAGCCGCAGTCTTCGGCATATTCGGCCGGGGTCATGTTGAATTTTTCGCGGCTGTAGGCGATGTCGTTGAGGTTCTCGGCCAGGTGGGTGTGCAGCGAGACGCCATAGTGACGCGCCAGGTCGGCGGCTTCGCGCATCAGGTCGCGCGAGACCGAGAACGGCGAGCATGGCGCGACCACGATGCGTTGCATGGCGTGGCGCTTGGGGTCGTGGTAGGTCTCGATGAGGCGGCGGCTGTCTCGGAGGATGGCTTCTTCGTCTTCGACCACGCGGTCGGGTGGCAGGCCGCCCTTGGACTGGCCGACGCTCATGGCGCCGCGCGCGCCGTGGAATCTCATGCCGATGCGCGCGGCGGCTTCCAGGCTGTCGTCCAGGCGGGTCTGGTTGGGGTAGATGTAGAGGTGGTCGCTGCTGGTGGTGCAGCCCGAGAGGATTAGCTCGGCCATGGCGGTCAGCGTGGAGACCTGGATCATCTCGGGGGTCAGGCCAGCCCAGATGGGGTAGAGGTTGGTGAGCCAGTGGAACAGTTCGCCATTCTGCGCGCTGGGGATGGCGCGCGTGAGGCTCTGGTACATGTGGTGGTGGGTGTTGATGAGGCCGGGGATCACCACGTGGTGGGTGGCGTCGATGACCTCGTCGGCTTCTTGGGGCAGCTCTTGGGTCTGGCCGACTTGTTCGATGACGTTGTCGCGGATGAAGAGGGCGCCGTTGGCGATTTCTTCGCGGGTCTCGTTCATGGTGACCAGGACGCGGGCGTTCTTGATCAGCAGGGTCTTGCCGTGGGCGGGGTGTTGCATGGTGCTGGACTCCTTCTTGGGTTCCTTGTGTGGTTGATGTTGGCTTGCGGGTCGGCGCAGGTGACAGGGGGAGTCCCTTTCTTGCCCTATTGACGGCTGCGTCGGGTGGGGTTGTTGGGAGGGTTAAGGTCCGCTTAATGCTGGGTGTTGTAGCGTTATTTCTGGTTGAATTCAATTGCTATAGGTAGTCTGCACGGCATGCTGGTTTGCGCTCTAGCTTAATGTTTTTCTTTCTCCGGTCGGAGGTGAGCGCCGGGGGCGGCCCGGCAGCCGCTCACTTTCTTTGGCCCGCCAAAGAAAGTAAGCAAAGAAAGCGGCCCCCTAAGAGCCAGCCCTCCTACGGAGGGTACCCGCCGCAGCGAAGCGAAAAGTGGGAAAAATAGAGTCGCTACGCTCCCACTATTTTTCTGATCCACTTTTCGCTTCGCTGCGGCGGCTGGCCCCCAAGGGGGAAAGCATGACCGGCTCGCCTTTGGCCTCGCCCCGGTCTCCTACTCGCCTTCGGCTTTGGGTTGGATTGCCTGCGACTCCGAGTCGTTCCGCGTCGCGCTTGTTCCCTCTACCGTTCGTCCTGAGTAGCGGCCGCGCCGCGTATCGAAGGCGCGCCGTACTGTAAATCATATAAATAATTAGTTCTTCGCCCTGAAGCTACGCAGGAAATCCAGCAGGATCTGCCCCGACACCTCGGCATCATCGGCCGTCATCGTTTCCAGCGGGTTGTGGCTGATGCCGCCGTTACCGCAGCGGGTGAAGAGCATACAGACGTCGGTCAGCCTGGCAATGGCCATGGCGTCGTGGCCGGCGCCGGAGGCCAGCTCGAAGGGTGGGATGCCGGCGCGTTCGGTGGCGGCGGCTAGTTGGGCCATCAGCCAGGGGGCGCAGGGAGCCGCCGGGGCGCTCAAGGTTTCTTCGAGTTTGACGTCGATGCTGCGGCGTTCGCAGATGGCGGCGATCCTCTCCAGGATGTCCTGCACCGCAGCTTGTCGCACATCGTCACGGGCGGCGCGGATGTCCAGCGAGAGCTGGCAGGCGCCAGGGATGACGTTGGTGGAACCACGCGGAACCTGCAACTGGCCCACCGTGCCGACCAGAGCGGCGTGCTGGTCCTGCGCGCAGCGCTGCTCGACGTACAGGATGATTTCGGCCGCTGCCGCCGCAGCATCCTTGCGCATGTCCATCGGGGTGGTGCCGGCATGACTGGCTACGCCTTTCAAGTCCACCAGATAGCGCGAGCTGCCGGCAATCGAGGTGACGATGCCCACCGGCAGGTCGCGGTTGAGCAGGACCGGGCCTTGTTCGATGTGGACTTCGACGTAACCAAGGATGTCGGCGGGGTCGCGGGCGATCTGCGGGATGGCGGCTACATCGTGGCCGGCCTGGGTGATGACCTCGCGCAGGAGGATACCGTCCTTGTCCTGCAAGTCCAGCAGATTCAAGTCGAAGTGGCCGGTGATCGCATTGCTGCCCAGGAAGGTGCTCTTGAAACGCACGCCTTCTTCTTCCGAAAACCCGATCACCTCGACATGGAAGGGCAGGCTCTCGCCACGCTCGTGCAGGTGCTTGATCACGGCGATGGGCAGCAGGATGCCTTCGCGGCCATCGTACTTGCCGCCATTGCGCACCGTGTCGTAGTGCGAACCGGTCAGCAAGGTCTTGGCCTGCGGGTCGCTGGAGAGGTAGCGGCCAACCACGTTGCCCACGGCGTCGATGTGGACGAGCATTCCGGCCTCGCGCATCCATTGGGCGATCTGCGCGGCGGTGCGGCGGTGGGTGTCGGTGAGGTAGGTGCAGGTGAGGGCGCCTTCGTCTTCGGACAGGGCGCCGATGTCTTCGGCCCATTGCATGACGGTGGCGCCCAAGGCCGGGTGATAGCCGAGCAGCTCGTTGAGGCGCAGTTCGGCAATGCGACCGATCTGGCGCAGGGCTTCACGCAGCTCATCGGCGACCTGGTTGCGCAGGCGGCGGGAGAAGGTGGCGATGATCTGCTGGCGCGTCAGGCCGGCACCGGTCGGGCCCTTGACAGCCAAGATGAAGGGGAAGCCGAACTTGGCGTTGTAGTTCGCATTGAGGGTTTGCAGGGTGGCGAATTCTTCCGGGCTGCACAGGTTCAGGCCGGCTCGGGCTTGTTCGCCGGTGGATTCGGCGGTCAGCTCGCCGGCAATGGCGGCGCGCCCTGCCAGTTCGGGGTGGGCGCGGATGAGGCCCAGTTGCTCGGCGTGGCTGGCTTCGCTGACGACGTTCTGCAGGGCCAGCTTGAGCGCGGTGAGAGTGCGGAATGGGCGCTGCGCGGCGGCGCGTTCGGGAATCCAGGGCGAGTGTTCGTAGATGCCGTGCAGGGCGGCGATGAAGGCCGAGCGCTCGGCCTGGTTCAATTGGTCCAGTGTGGTGGTCATGTAGTTGCCGGCCGGCATGGCGCCGGCGCCCTCGCTTGTTCGTTGGTGATGCGCTCAAAAACGGCGCCGGCAATCTGTAGCAATCTGTACCTCAGGATTGTCGGCGCCCATTGTTGCGTGCGGCTGTTGTCTCAAACTGTGCAGCCAGGCCCGTCCGGTGGGCATCTGGGCGCGTTGGAGTGCAGATGAGACTTTAAAACATCTTGGCGCGGATGACATCAATGCTTTCATCTGGAGAGTATGGCTTCAGGCCCGCGCCTGGGCCATCGTCTTGGCCGCCGCGCTGACCTGGGCGCGCAGCCATTTGTGTTCGGTCGCCTGGTGCACGCGCTCATGCCAGAGCTGGTAGAAGCGCAGCGGCGGGAATTTGATGGGCACCGTATAGCTTTTCAGAGGCAGCAGTTTTTCGTAGAAGCGGGCGAACTGCTGGCCGGCTGTCAGCACCAGGTCGGTCTGCGCCACCATGTAGGGCAACATGCGGAAGTGGGCGGACTCGACCACCACGTTGCGGCGCAGGTTCTGTTTTTCCAGGAAGCTGTCGATGCTGCCGTGGTAGCCGGGCAGGATCTGCGACGGGGCGGCATGGGGCAGGTCCAGGTAATCCTCCATGCGCATGGCCTCGCGCGCGGTGCGCTTGGCGTAGGCGCAGTCGGCGCGCATCAGGCAGACGATGGGGTCGTCGAACAGCTTGGAGAGGTGCAGGTGGGCCGGTGGCGCATCCCAGTTGGCGATCACCAGGTCCAGGTCGCCATCCGAGAGCCGGCGCACGTAGTCGGTATCGGGCCCCAGGGCATGGATGACGATGCGGCTGCGTGGCGACTCGCGGCGCACGCGGGCGATCACTTCGGTGAAGAAGGGGGTGTTCATGTAGTCCGGCGCGGCCAGGTGGAAGGTGCGCTCTTCCTCCTGCGGCACGAAGGCGGTCTTGGGCACGAACAGGCGCTCGGTTTCATCGAGGATGCGCTTGGCGGGCTTCAACAGGCTCTCGCCATGCTGGGTCGGCACCATGCCACGCGCCCCGCGCACCAGCAGCGGATCGCCGGTCAGTTCGCGCAGCTTGCGCAGCGAGGCCGAGATCGAGGGTTGCGGCTGGTTCAGTTTCAACGCCACCCGCGAGACATTCTTTTCGCACAGCAACAGGTAGAGGATGCGGATGAGGTGGATATCGAGATGGTCAGGCAGCCTGGACATGGACATGTCTCCGGGGTTTGGGTGGCGGGGCAGGTGACGGTTTTTCGTTCACTCTGGGGTGGCTGCATCGGGGCAGGCGCATGATCGTTGCGGTCGCCGAGGCCGGCGTGGGCCAGGGCTGCGGCCGCAGCGTCTCTCATCCAGAGGGTATTTTTGTATATTGTTATTCGTATGTCAAATATACGTTGGTAACCATGTTGTGGAGCAGTGCCGCGTTTATCGTTCGTGCAACCGGTTCGTGCCAGCCATTGCCAGCCTCACGAGGGCAGCGCCGCAGGCAGGACCGCACAACAGATGGCCACAGCCATCGGGTCGTAGCGGCAGCGATGACCAGGAGAGCCGGGGCGGCCATGTCTTTTGCCCCGGCTTCCTGGCGCGCGGAAAGCCTTCACTCCACACAGCCACGGATTCCCCTGTGACATGCCTGGGGAGGGAAGACTTTCATGGCGGCCCTTTCCTGAGGCAATGCCTCGCCTGTTCGCAGTAGCTCGCGGTGGCGGACAGTCATTCTGCGTGGGGAAGACATGGAAGCAATCCTGGTTGCATATGGTCTCGAATGGGCCAATCTGCTGGTCCGCTGGCTGCACTTGATTACCGGTATCGCCTGGATCGGCGCCTCGTTCTATTTCGTCTGGCTGGACAATTCCATCCGGCCGCCCAAGCCGGGCAGCGACCTGGAAAAGAAGGGCGTCTCCGGCGAGCTGTGGGCAGTGCACGGTGGCGGTTTCTACCATCCGCAAAAATATCTGGTGGCGCCGGCCGAATTGCCCGCCGAACTGCACTGGTTCAAGTGGGAAGCCTATGCCACCTGGATGAGCGGCATCGCCATGCTGTTGATCGTCTATTACTTCAATGCCTCGGCGATGATGGTGGACAAGTCGGTGGCCGATCTCTCCGGTTTGCAGGCCGTGGGGGTGGGTATCGCTACGCTGGTGCTGGGCTGGATCGTCTATGACCTGTTGTGCCGCTCGCCGCTGGGTAAGCGTGAAGGCTTGCTGGGGCTGGTGATGTTCGTCTTCATCGTGGCCGTGGCCTACCTGCTCACGCACCTGCTCTCAGGTCGTGCTGCCTACATCCATGTGGGGGCGATGATCGGCACCATCATGGTGGGCAATGTGCTCATGGTCATCATTCCGGGGCAGCGCAAGCTGGTGGCGGCGATGCAGGCCGGTCGCGCGCCCGATCCCATCCATGGCCAGCGCGGCAAGCAGCGCAGCGTACACAACAATTACTTCACGCTGCCCATTCTCTTCATCATGATCAGCAACCACTATGCGATGACCTACACCCATACCTATAGCTGGCTGGTGCTGGCCGCGATCATGGCGGCCGGGGTGTTGATCCGTCACTTCTTCAATCTGCGCCACAAGGGCAGGATCGCGGTGGCTTATCCGCTGGCCGGGGTGGCCTTGCTGTTGGTGGTGGCGATAGCCATTGCACCGCGCCCGGTGGTGCCCACTGTGCCTGTAGCGCAAGGCGCAGGTGGTGGCGCATCGGTGGCCACGGTGCCAGCAGCTGCACCGGACTTTGCCAGGATCCAGTCCATCATCACCCAGCGCTGCGCCACCTGCCACTCCGATAAACCGACCCAGCCCGGCTTTGCCACCGCCCCGGCCGGCATGATGCTGCAAACGCCCGAACTGATCCACCAGCACGCCGCCAAGATCTTCCAGCGCGCCGTGCAGACCAGGGACATGCCGCTGGCCAACCTGACCCGGATGACCGATGAAGAACGCGCCGAATTGGCGGCATGGTTCCAGGCGGGCGCCAAATAAAATAAATGATATAAAAGATTTATACTTCCGCCCACTGCCGCAGCAGGTTGTGATAATGCCCCGTCAGGCCTAGCACTTCCTCGGTGTCGCCGATCTTCTGGCGCAGACTGTAGATGTTGCGATCCAGCTCGAACAACATGCTGCGCTTCCAGTCGTCGCGGATCATGCTCTGGCTCCAGAAGAAGGCGCACACGCGGGCGCCGCGGGTGACCGGTTCGACCCGGTGCAGGCTGGTGGAGGGATAGACGATCAGGTCGCCGGCCGGTAGCTTCACTTCATGTGTGCCATAGGTATCGACCACCACCAGTTCGCCCCCCTCGTAGTCGTCCGGGTCGCACAGGAACAGGGTGGAGGAGACATCGGTACGGATGCTGCCGGCGGCATTGGGCAGGTTGCGCACCGAGCCATCTACATGCAGGCCATAGTGCTCGCCCCCTTCATAGCTGTTGAAGAGCGGCGGCATGGTCTTCTTGGGCAGGGCGGCGGCAAAGAACAGGGGATTCTTGCGCAAGGCCTCCAGGATGATCTCGCCCAGCGCGAAGCCCAGTGGCGAGTGTTCCGGCAATTGCCGGTTGCGCTTTACGCGCGCCCCCTGGTCGCCCACGGTGGCGCGGCCGTCCACCCAATCGGCGCGATCCAGTTCGGCACGGATGTGACGCACCTGCTCGGCGCTGAGGACTTCGGGGATATGCAGCATCATGATGGAATTCTCCTGTCGCTAATGAAAAGGCCCCTCCGGTGAAGGAGGGGCCGTCAAGTCTGGCTGATCCATGACTGGACTCAGTGGGCATCCGCCACTTTAAGCAAAGCCCTTGGTGGCGGGACTGAGGCAGATCAATTCATTGCGATCGGCTGGTTCAGAACTTGAAGTTGGCGGTCAGCGCCACGGCGCGTGGCGTGCCCGGGGTGTAACGATAGCCGCTCTTGTTGATCGCGGCGACGTAGTCCTTGTTGAAAATATTGTAGACATTCAACTGCAGGTCCACATTCTTGTTGACGACATAGCCGACCATGCCATCGAAGACCCAGTAGGCATCGGCAAAGGTCGGTGTGCCCACCGCGCCATCCTTGCCCCGCAGCAGCGAGCTGACGTAGCGCGCACCACCACCCACGGTAAAGCCTTGCGGCAGCCGGTAGGTCGCCCAGGAGGTGAAGGCCTGCTTGGGCGTGTAGGCCAGGTTGTTTTCACCGGAAGCCGTGGTGATGGCGCCGTTATCGACCTTGGTATCCATCCAGGTATAGCCGGCGGTGAGCGACAGATTGCTGGTCACGTCACCGGTCACGCCCAGCTCGATGCCCTGCACAGTCTTCTTGCCGGTCTGGAAGTATTGCAGCGAGGTCGGATCCTGCTCGACTTCATTGGTCACTTCGGTGTGGAACACGGCGGCGGTGACGGCCAGTTTCTTGTTCAGCAGATCCCACTTGGTACCCAGTTCGGAAGTCTTGGTCTTCTGCGGGGCATAGTTGGTATTGGCCGCGCTGTTGGCCGAGGCCGACAGCGTGAAGTTGGCGCCGCCCGGAGGTTGCTGCGAGGTGGCATACAGCGCATAGATGCTGCTGTAGTCGGTCGGTTTGAAGATGGCCGCCAGCTTCCAGTTGAACAGGTTGCCCGAGGTTGACAGATTGGTGAGGGCGCCGGCCGCGTTGGCGTTATAGGTGGTGCGATAGTGATCTTCGCGGATGCCACCGTTGATGGACCACTGTTCGTTGAACTTGAGGGTATCGAACAGGTAGGCCGAGACGGTGTCGGTCTTGCCATCGTTGTAGCCGGTCGCACGGATGCTGTAGCTGCCGTTGCCGAAGTTGGGATTCGGGTTGTACAGGTTGGCCGCCGGCAGCGTGCCGGTGGCGGTGAAGGAGGTGGCGTGCTGCTTTTCCTGGGTGAACTCGACACCGCCCACCAGGGTGTGCTGCAGGCCGCCGGTCTTCAGGTTGGCAGTGACGTTGGTCTGGTTGGTGAGGATTTCGTTGGACTGGTCCTTGCGGGTGGGCAGGTTGCGCGCCAGCATCCAGCTCGACAGATTGCTGGCCGAGGGCGTGACCAGGCCGGTGGGACGGCTGCTGCTGGCCGCCGATGCCATGAAGGACGTCAGGAAGTAATCCTGGCTGGTCTTGGCGTAGCGGGTGGTGTTCTGCAGCTTGACGTCCTGCGAAAAGTCATGCTCCACGCGCGCGGTGAACATGTCGGCGGTGACCTTGTCGTAATCGTTTACATTGCCGTAGAAATTGCTGGAGGCCACGCGCGGCGCGCCGGAAATGTAAGGGCGTGCGGGATCGGGCGAGGAATAGCCGGGCAGGCCGATGGTCGGTACGCCACCGTCCGGGACGTTGTCCTGGTCCGCGTGCAGGTAGTTCAGGAACACGCGGGTCGGGCTGTTCAGGCCGAAGGCCAGCGAGGGCGCGATGCCCCAGCGGTCGTTCTTGACTTCATGACGGCCGGGCACGCCGCTGTCCTGCTTCATCAGGTTCAGGCGCATGGCGATGCCGCGTTCTTCGTCCAGGGTCTTGTTCCAGTCGGCCGTGGCGCGCTTCTGGTTCCAGCTACCGTAGGTGGCCGAGGCATTGAAGAAGTTGCTCATCTCGGCCTGCTTGGTGACCAGGTTGATCGAGCCGGTCGGCGAGCCGCGGCCATTGTCGGTGCCGGCCGGGCCTTTGAGGACTTCCACCTGCTGGATGTTGAACATGTCGCGCGAGACCGAACCGAGGTCACGCACGTTGTCCACGAAGATCGCGCTGGAGCTGTCGAAGCCGCGCATGTAGATGGCGTCACCGGTGCTGGTCGAACCGTTTTCACCGAGATAGAAGGTGCCCACGCCGGGGCTGTTGCGCAGCGCTTCGGTCAGGGTGGTGGCGCCTTGTTGGTCGATCAGCTGTTTCTTGATCACGGTCAGGGTCTGTGGGGTATCGACCAGCGGCTGGCTGTACTTGGCCGAGGAGGCTTTGTCGGCCTTGTAATCCGATTCCTGGGTGGCGGTCACTTCGACCTTGGGCAGGGTGGCGCTGGTCTGGGTATGGGCCGCTACCACCGGTAGCAACAGGGCGCCGGCGACGGCAGCCGACAGACGGGTTGAAGCGAGCGCGCCATGGGCGTGCTTGCGGCTCTTGATGTAACTCATGGCAAGGTTCCGAGAGAAGTTATCGAGGGTTTCTCTTGGCTGGCTATGAGTCTGACGGCAGGCCTTGCGGTCAAGATGGACCTGGTCTGCGTCGCTGGAATGGCTGGCGAGTATATGTTGTTGTGTATCCAGTACCAGTCACGGAATGTCGAATTGATACGGGATTTTTACAATTATAAGGAACGCCTAAATAAAAGTGATTCTTATTCTTGAAAATTTTATCTGACCATTCGTCCCCTAAACCGGTCATCACAGCAAAGTCGCTTGGCGGCGGGCTTTTGCGCGCGTCAAGAGCAGAGGCTGATTTGTTGTATAAAAAATACGTCTTCATATTGGGTTTCGCAAAAATGCGTAAATGATTTGCTTGCAGGTGGGCGGGCGGTGGCGGCAGGGCGCCACCACCGTCTGGCGCGTTGGGCGTCAGAACTTCAGGTTGGCCGTCAGCGCGAAGGCGCGTTCGCCGCCCGGGGTATAGCGGTAGCCGCTCTTGTTGATGGCGGCCACGTAGTCCTTGTTGAACAGGTTGGTGACGTTGAACTGCAGGTCGACATGCTGGTTGATCACGTAAGCGGCCATGACGTCGGCCACCCAGTAGGCGCCGGTACTGGTGGGCGTGCCCACGGCGCCGTCACGTCCGCGCAGCAGGCCGCTCGAGTAACGCAGGCCGCCACCCAGGCTCAGGCCGGGCGCGGCGCGCCAGGTGGCCCAGGAGGTGAAGGATTGGCGCGGTGCATAGGCCAGGTAGTTCTCGCCGCCAGCCGTCACCACGCGGCCGCGGGTGACGCGACTATCCATGCGGCTAAAACCCGCCGTCAAGGAAATGTCCCGCGTGACTTCGCCCACCACGCCCAGTTCCAGGCCGGAGGTGGTCTTCCTGCCGGTCTGGAAGTAGGTGTTGGCCACTTCATCCAGTTCCACTTCATTGCTCACTTCGGTGCGGAACAGGGCGGCCGTCAGGGCCAGCTTGCGATCGAGCACCTCCCACTTGGTGCCGAGTTCGGCGGTGCGGGTCTTCTGCGGCGCGTAGTCGGGGTTGGCGGCACTGCTGCGGCTGGCGCTCAGGCTGAAGTTGGCGCCGCCCGGCGGTTGCTGCGAGCTCGCATAGAGGGCATAGACACTGCTGGCGCTGGTGGGCTTGAAGACCCCGGCCAGCTTCCAGTTGAGCAGGTTGCCGGAGGTCTTGAGGCTGCTGGTATTGCTTGGCGAGGTGCTGTCGAAGCTGGTGCGATAGTGGTCTTCACGCAGGCCCAGGTTGATCGACCAGCGCGGCGTAAACTTGATGGTGTGCAGGGCATACAGCGAGACCGTATCGGTCTGGCCTTCGTTGAAGCCGGTGGCGCCGACCTTGACCTTGGATTCGTCGAAGTGGGCGTCGGGCTGGTACAGGTTGGCATAGGGGCGCAAACCAGTGGCAGTGAAGGAAAGTGCACGCTGGCGCTCGCGCGTGAGCTCCAGGCCGCCCACCAGGGTGTGCTTGATATCGCCGGTGGTGAAGGAACTGGTCAGGTGGGTCTGGTTGCTGAGGATTTCGTTGGACTGGTCGCGCAGGGTCACCAGTTGCCGGGCCAGCTGCCAGGTGGAGCGGTCGCTGACCGAGGGTGTGAGGATGCCGGCCGGGAAGCGGCTGCTGGCCACGCCGGTGGCGAGGAAGGAGCTGAGGCGATAGTCCTGGTCGGTGCGGGCGTAGCGGGTGCTGTTCTGTAGCTTCAGGGTCGGGGAAAAATCATGCTCCACGCGCAGTGTGGTCATGTCGGCGTTGACCTTGTTGTAGTCGTCGATATGGCCATAGAAGTTGCGCGGGTTGACCTTGGGCGCTTGGCCGATGAAGGGGCGCGCCGGGTCCGGCGAGCTGTAGCCGGGCAGGCCGATGGTGACCACCCCACCATCGGGGCGGTTGTCCTGCTGCATGTGCAGGTAGTTCAGGATGATGCGGGTCGGGCTGTTGAGGCCCCAGGCCAGCGAGGGGGCGATGCCGTCGCGGCTGCTGTGTACTTCGTGGCGGCCGGGCACGCCGCTGTTCTGCTTCATCAGGTTCAGGCGCAGGGCCAGGCCGCGCTCGCTGTCGATGACCTGGTTCCAGTCCACCGTGCCGCGCTTCTGGTTGAAGCTGCCATAGGTGGCGCTGGCAGTGACCGAGTTGCTCAGTTCGGGCTGCTTGGTGACCAGGTTGATGGAGCCGGTCGGCGAGCCACGGCCATTGTCGGTGCCGGCCGCGCCCTTGAGTACTTCCACCTGCTGCAGGTTGAAGACGTCGCGCGAGATGGCGCCGAGGTCGCGCACATTGTCCACGAAGATGGCGCTGGAGACATCGAAGCCGCGCATGTAGACCGTGTCGCCAGTACTGGTGCTGCCGTTTTCACCGAGGAAGAAGGTGCCCACGCCCGGGGTGTTGCGCAGTACCTCGGAGAGCGTGGTGGCGCCTTGTTGCTCCATCAGCGGGCGTTTGAAGACCTGCAGGGTCTGTGGCGTGTCCACCAGTGGTTGCGTGTATTTGGGCGAGGCCGATTGTTCGGCCTTGTAGGGGGAGTCCTTGGTGGCATCGACCTGCACGCCGGGCAGCGATGGGCTGGTCGATTGGGCGTGCGCAGCCATGGCCGGCAATAGCAGGGCGCCAGCGACGGCCGCCGACAGGCGGGAGGAGGAGTGTTTGCGGCTCTTGATGAAGCTCATGTCAGGTTCCGAGAGAAAGGGTTGGAAATCTCTTGGCTGGCGATGAGGGCGGGTGCGGGACAGGGCGGCGTGAATGCTGTGGGTGTCGCTCCTGCTCCAACCCGGGGAAGGCTGGCGATCAGATATCAGGGGAATCCGGCCAGTTGCTGGGGCGCATCTGGCATGGATCGGGCGAGTATAGGAAGGGCGGCGGGAAAAGGAACTAGTAGAAATTTCGATTTATTGCGGGTATTTTTGACTCCTGCGATGGCTTGCTGGAATTTCGATTTTCTTCAATCAGAATTGTCTGAATCGGTGGGCATGAGGGCCGCCTCATCGATGGTCGGTATCAGCGTATTCGTATAGGGAGGGGTGTGCTGCCGCTATATCATCGCCCTTCATCACTCCATCCAACCACACAGGGAAAGGACTGCAACATGGGCAAACTGAGCACGCACGTGCTGGATATCACCAAGGGCAAGCCGGGCGCGGGCGTGAAGCTGGCGCTGTATGCCGTGGAGCAAGGCGGCAAGCGTCTGCTCAAGCAGGCCGTCACCAATGACGATGGCCGCTGCGATGAGCCGCTGCTGGCCGGTGACACACTCCAGGTCGGCAAGTACGAACTGGTCTTTGCCGCCGGCGACTATTTCGCCGCGCAGGGCCTGAGCCTGCCGCAGCCGCGTTTCGTCGATGAGGTGGTGATCGCCTTTGGTATTGCCGATGCCACCCAGAACTACCATGTGCCGCTGGTGGTGTCGCCCTGGGCGTATTCGACCTATCGCGGGAGTTGATGTCGCCACCCTGATGCATTTTGCTGGTCGATAAAAAATCCGGTCTTCGCAAGAAGCCGGATTTTTTGTTTTGGGTAGGGCAGGTGTCAGAACTCGTTTTGTAGTTTCTTGTAGCCCAGTACCAGTTCATTGTTGGTGCGTGCCACGTTTTCCGAGAACTCGGAAGCGGCCACGGTCACGCGCGGAATGGTCGCCAGGTCGGTCTTGGGACCGATGCGTTCGGTGGAGGGCACGTAGAAACCGGGCGGCAGGTCGCAGCCATCGACCACGGCGTTGTGACGCACCACGCAGCCGGCGCCGATGCTGCAATTGAAGAGCACGCTGTTGAAGCCGATGAAGGCGCCGTCGCCCACCGTGCAGGGACCATGCACGATGGCGCGGTGGGCAATCGAGCTGCGTTCGCCGATGGTCACGGCCGCGCCCGACTTGGAGTGGATCACCACGCCATCCTGGATATTGGAATGGGCGCCGATGACGATGGCTTCCATCTCGCCATGCTCATTGACTTCGTCGGCGCGGATGACGGCATAGGGACCGATGAAGACATTCTCATGCACGATCACCTTGCCGCACAGGATGGCGGTGTGGTCGACATAGGCGGATTCGTGGACTTGGGGCCGGTGGCCGGATGGGTTGCGGCGAAGCATGGATCGGATTCTCCTGGTGATGCGATGGTGCAGAGGGGGCGGATGGTAGTGCAGGGCAGCGGCGGCAATGCTGCCGCTCTGCGCTGGCGTGATGACTCGCATTGGGGCGGACGTCATCGGCGCGCGAGCGGGTAGCGATCATACCCGTTTGGCGCGGCGCTGGACAGGGGCCCCACGGGGGCTTTTGATGGGATGCCCGTGCGCATTGCGCCAAGGCCCGGCTTTCGTTCTCGCGCATGGGGTTTGATGTGGATTAAGGGGAGAGTGGTTGAAATCGGGTCCAATCTCAATTCCTCTCTGTTGTATTTGCGGGCTGCGGCAATATGTCGCAGCCCTTTTTTTTCGTCCGATGCCGACGCTAAATCCTTGTTCGAAAAGGGTTTTTTATGCCGGTGCACGGTGCTCTTGCCAGCTGGCAGCATGGCTGCTGGCGCGCGGCGCGCAGGCTGCGTGATAGATTGCGCCGATGAAAAAAACGGGGAGTGCGAACGCCACGGCGGTCGCGGGTGCGACTGCGCGCGCTTCCCGATCACACCAAGATATCGCCGCCATGACTCCGCCGTTGCCTTCTTCCTGCTTTCCCAGATTGAATCGCCGTCCCTTGCTGCTGGCCATCCTGTGTGCCTGGAGCAGTAGTGCCCTGGCCCAGCAAGCGGCCACCGATTTGCCCACCATCGAGGTGCGCGGCAGTGGTTCGGTGGCCGAACGCGATCAATTGCCGCAGACCAGCGCCAGCGTCACCGCCGACACCGCCGCCGCTAGCATCAACGTCACCGACAGTTCGGACGCCCTCAAATACCTGCCCAGCCTGACCGTGCGCAAGCGCTACATCGGCGACACGCAAGCGCCGCTGGCTACCCGCACCACGGGCGTCAACGCCAGTGCGCGCAGCCTGGTCTATGCCGATGGCATCCTGCTCTCGGCGCTGGTGAACAACAACAATGGCAATGGTTCGCCGCGCTGGTTCATGGTGGCGCCGGAAGAAATCGAACGCATCGATGTGATGTATGGCCCCTTTGCCGCCGAGTATCCGGGCAACTCCTATGGTGCAGTCACCGAGATCACCACTCGGATGCCGCAGCAGTTCGAGGCCAGCATCAAGGCCCAGTATGCGCAGCAGGACTTCAGCCACTACGGTGCTTCCGGTACCTATCGCGCTCAGGAGTACAACGTCGGTTTGGGTAACCGTAGCGGGGCGCTGGCCTGGCGTTTCTCGGTCAATCATCTGGACAGCTATACGCAACCGGTGACCTACATCACTGCCGCCAGCAACCCGGCGGGTACCACCGGCGCGGTGCAGACGCAGGATCGCACCGGCAAGAACCTCTACGTGCTGGGCGCGGGCAACCTCACGCATACGGTGCAGGATACGGCGCGCTTGAAGTTCTCCTATGACTTCACCCCCAGCCTCACGGCCACCTATACGCTGGGTTTCTGGCAGAACCAGGCCAATGCCAATCCGCAGAGTTTCCTGCGCAATGCGGCCGGGGCTACCGTCTATACCAGCGGCTTCTCTAGCAACCAGGTGGACCAGCAGCAGTGGATGCAGTCGCTGGCCTTGCGCAGCAAGACCGGCGGGCCATGGGATTGGCAAGTGCAGGCCTCGACCCTGTCGGCTTCGCGCGACCTGACCCGCACATCCACGGCGGCCTTCCCGGCCGGTCTGGGCGGCGGTGCCGGCACCATTGCCGACGCCAGCGGCACCGGCTGGAGCACGCTGGACGCCAAGGGCATCTGGCGGCCGCAAGGGGTGAATCAGGTGATCAGCTTCGGTGCGCACTACGACCGCTATACGCTGGCCACGCCGACCTGGAATACCAGCAACTGGATCAGCGGTGGCAATGGCACGCTCAATGCCGATTCGCGCGGCAAGACCGAGACCTCGGCCTTGTGGGCGCAGGATGTATGGCATCTCGCCCCCGCCTGGAAAGCCACCCTCGGTGCGCGTTATGAATGGTGGCGCGCCTTCGATGGCAGCAATTATTCGACGGCGGGCAATACCGGTTTCGCGGTCAGCCAGCCCCAGATCAGTCACAACGGTCTCTCGCCCAAGGCTTCGCTGGCCTGGGCCGTGGCCGACGACTGGCTGGCCACGCTGTCCACCGGACGCGCACTGCGCTTTCCCACGGTGGGCGAGCTGTACCAGAACGTGCAGGTCAATGGTGTATTCCTGCAGGCCAATCCGAACCTGAAGCCCGAGAAAGTCTGGTCAACCGAACTGGCCATCGAAAAACAGTTACAACAAGGGCAGGGCAAGTGGCGCGTATCGCTGTTCGAGGAGCGGGTGGCCGATGCGCTGATTTCGCAATCGTCCACTATCGGCAGTGGCGTGGCTTCCTTCACCCAGAACGTGGACCGTACCCGCCAGCGTGGCATCGAAGCCGCCTTCGAGCGTAACGACCTGCTGCTGCGCGGCTTCTCGCTCAATGGCAGCCTGACCTGGGTCGATGCCCGCATCCTGGAAAACCGCGGCTACGTCGCCACCATTCCAGGGGCGACGTCGGTGGGCAAGCGTACGCCCTATGTGCCCGAATGGCGCGCCACGCTGGTGGCCAGCTACAAGCCCGACGACCGCTGGACCTATACCCTGGCCGGGCGCTACAGCGGCCGCGTCTATGCCACCGTGGACAATACCGACATCAATACCCATACCTACCAGGGCTTCGATGGTTACACCGTCTTCGATGCGCGGGTGCGTTACCGCTTCGACCAGCACTGGAGCGGTGCGATGGGGGTGGACAACCTGACCAACCGGGATTACTTCCTGTTCCATCCCTTCCCGCAACGCACGGTCTTTGCCGAGTTGAAGTACAACTTTTGATGAACTGCCAGCCATCGGTGGGTGATGCCGGGTGCGAATGGGAGGAGGGATTTGAGGCTGGACAGCAGAGGCAGGCCGGGATGGGCCCGGCTGCCGGATGAGGTGGGAGGACTGCGGCTGATGGTGATCAGCTGCCGCGTGCCTTTTCGATGGTTTCGCGCGCGGCTTCCATCATGGCTGCCGGTTCTGGAGCGTCGGATTCGAGATAGCTGTTTTCCAGCGTGACCGAGAGATTGCTCATCTTCTCCGACAGATCGGCTAGCGCCACGCTGAGCTCACACATCAGCTCCGAGATGTTTTTTGGGGACTGCGTCATTCCGTTTTCCTTTTCAGATGTCGCACTGTTTGCGCGGCGCCAATGGCGGGGATTCATCGTGCGCGCAGACCGGTGCGTATCAATCGATTACGTCGTGAGCTTCGGCTATTCTAAGCCATGCCGAATGCCGGTACGACTGCCCCTAAGGGGAAAAGTGCGACGAAATGTGCAAGAAAATTCATCCTTGTTGCACTGTGGACATGCTGGAATGGCTTGCCTTGCCAAGGGGGCAGAGATCTAAAGGAATGATTGCTGAAATTCGAAGGATACTCATCTGATCTCTGAGCTTTGACCTCTGAACTCTGACAAGGCGGTCCAGGCGCAGCGACCATTGATGAGTTTTGTGGCGTTCATCAGCCTGGCTCTTCGGTGTCAGCGGCCCGCGCCAACACCACCAGGCCCGGCACGGCCTGCTGCATTTCCACGCGCAGGCTGTCCTCGCGCATCAGCACCACCTGCAAGCCCGCTGCGGACAGACACTTTTCCACATAGCTACGCTGGTGGCGAAAGCGTCCACTGGCGTGCAGGGTATAGCTGGCCTGTTGGTCGGCATCGGCCAGTTCCACCGTGAAGATCACATGACCGCCGCGCCGCAGGGTCGTGCGCAGCGCCTCGAAGAAATCGACCAACTGGCCGCAATAGATCAGCACATCACAGGCGGCCACCAGATCGTAGTGCGCAGGATGGGCCACCATCCATTCCACCACCTCAGCCTGGGCCAGCGTGCTGTAGTGCGGATGGCGGGCAGCGTGGCGCAGCATGTTGGGCGAGAGGTCGATGCCCTCCAGCCGACGCGCATAATGCGCCAGCACCGCCGCACACAGGCCGGTGCCGCAGCCGGCGTCGAGCACGTCCAGGCCGCTCAAGCCGGGCAGGCAGCCCTGCAATACCTGGGCCAGCACTTGCGGGCCGCGATAGTCGAGCTGGGCCAGCAGCTTGCTATCGAAATGATCGGCATAGTCATCGAAGCGGCGCACGATGTAGTCGCGCGGCACGGTCTGGCGGGGCAGTCCGGCGTAGGCGGCGTGCATGTGGCTGGCGATGGGATGGCCCGGTTCTTCCAGCAGCCACTGACGGCATATCTCGGCGGCTTCATCGATGCGGCCGAGAAAGTAGCAGCAGGTTGCCAGCAATTCGCGCGACTTGCCTTCATGCGGTGGCAATACGTAGGCCATGCACTGGTAGCGCGAACTGAGCATGGTGTGGCCCTGTTGCGCGTAGAGTTCGGCCAGTTGCTGCAAGGCCGGCAGGTACTGCGGTGTCAGCGCCAGGGCGCGTTGGCAGGCGGCAATGGCGGCATCGGCCTGTCCCTGGGCGCGACGTGCAGCGCCGAGGTTGGTCCACAACTGCGCATCCTCGGGGCGCAAGACCAGCGCCTGCTCATAGGCCTGCACCGCCTGCTCGAACTGCTGGCAGGCAAACAGCACATTGCCCAGATCGTTGCACCAGTCGGCGTTGGCTGGCCTCGATTGGCTGGCCTGATGCATCAACGCCAGGGCGGCTTCGTGCTGGCCCTGCTGGTGCAGCAGGATACCCAGATAGTGTTGCGAGGGACCATGCCGTTCATCCAGGTCGAGGGCGACGCGGTAGTGCTCTTCGGCCTGGTCGAGCCGGCCGGCGACATGGTGGGTGAAGGCTTCGCTGAAGCTTTCTTCGACGATCTCGCGCAGGGCGCTGGAAGGCATCACGTGGGGCTCCGGTTGCATTCAGCGCAGGCCGAAGCGACGGTCCAGCGACCAGGCGCCAGCACCGCGTGCTACCAACAGCAGGAGCAGGCCGGCCCAGGACAGATGGGTGGGCCAGGCATCGGGATAGACGAAGATCTCGATGACCGCCGTCATGCCTAGTAGTGCCAGCGCGGCACCGCGGGTGAACAGGCCGAGGATGAGCAGCAGCGGGAAGAAGTGCTCGGCATAGGTGGCCAGGTGCGCGGCCAGTTCGGGCGGCACTAGCGGCAGGCGATATTCCTCCTGGAACAGGACGTAGGTACTGTCCTTGATGTCCAGCAAGCCGGTGACCTTGGTACGGCCGGACAGGAAGAAGATCGAGGCGATCGCTACGCGCGCCACCAGGGCCAGCAAGGTGTCGCTGATGAGGCGCGTGGCCAGGTCGGCAGCGCGCGCGTAGAGGGTGGGGCGCAAGGGTGCCATGGGCTGCAGGGTGACGGGCTGGTTCATGGGGTTCTCCATCAATAAAAGGAAGTGAAGGCCGCAGCCTGGACCAACTGGCCCAGCATGGCCGCCATCTCCAGGTCGGGTTCTTGCGTCAGCGCCTGCTCGGCTGCGCTGGCGATGCTGTAGCCGTCGCGGCAGGCAGCCAGGAAGCGGCATCCGCCCAGGCTCAAGGCTTGCCATTGGACTTGGCCGTCCACGCGGGTGTGCAGGGCGCCTTCGCCTTGCCAGTGCGGGGCGAATTCGTCGCTGAGGTTGTCGTTGACCGCCTCGTGTTCGTCTTGCTGGCGATTGGCGGCCCAGATGCTGTAGATGGGATGCTGTGCATCGTGGTGCCAGCGCGTGGCTGCGTGCGGCACCAATTGCACATCCTGCCCCGCGGCCAGCGCCCTGTGCAGGGCCGCCACGTCCAGCGCCGGCTGGTCGGCAGCCAGGTGGGATTCGGTCCAGCAGCGATCCAGTGCGGCCACGCCGGGCAGGTAGGGAAGTTCACTTACTGCTTCCAGTGTATGAAGAAAATCGGCGAAACCGTCCCCATAGGCGATCAGGCTGGCCTGGCGCGGCAGGTGCGCTCGCGCATAGTCCAGCGCCGTGGCCTGCATCCAGGCGCTGCCTACCAGCCGGTGCACGGCGGGGTAATTGGCCAGCAGGGCATCGACGCAGCCCTTGAAGACGGTATTGCGATAGACCGCAAAGGCTGGCTGGCGCGATAGCGCGGCTACGGTCGGGGCATCGCAATGGCCGTCGAGCAGGGCTTGCACGAAGGCGGCGTAATAAGCATGTTCGGGGGCGTTCATGCGGGCTGCTCCTGGGCCAGCATTGCGCTGGCCTGGCTGCGCTCGGCCAGCATTGCGCTGGCCTGGCTGCGCTCGGCCAGCAGGGTGGCAAAGGACGGTACCTGGCCATCGCGTTCGATGAGCGTCGGGCGCCGGCCGATGCGCTCGATCAGGTACTGGTAAAGCGCCCATACCACCGGCGCCACCGGTGCGTCGTGCGAATCGATCAACAGGCCTGGCAGGCTGGCGTCGGCACTGTGGCCGGCCAGATGGATTTCGAGGATGGCTGAGGCCGGCAGTTGATCCAGGTAGTCATGCGCATCCAATCCCAGGTTGGTGGCGCTGACGTGAACATTGTTGACGTCCACCAGCAGGCCGCAGCCGGTGCGGCGCACCAGTTCCTGCAGGAAGTCTGGTTCACTCCAGCCATGCTGCTCCATGTGCAGGTAATGGGAAGGATTCTCCAGGGCGATGCGCCGCTTGAGCACATCCTGGGTGCGGCCGATGTTGGCCGCCAGTCGCGCCAGGGTGTCGCTGGTGCGCGGCACCGGCAGCAGGTCGGGCAGGTAGTGACCATCATTGCGCGACCAGGCCAGGTGTTCCGAGACCAGCACCGGTTCGATGCGCGCCGCCAGTTGCGCCAGTTGGCGCAGGTGCTCGGGATCGGGCGCATCGGGCCCGGCCAAGGACAACGACACCCCATGCAAGGCCAGCGGATGCTGTTCGCGGATGGCCTGCAACCAGGCCAGGCGCGGGCCGCCATCCATCAGGTAATTCTCGGGATGGACTTCGAACCACAGACCCGAGGCGGTGCAGGCCAGGGCCGCGTCGAAGTGCTGGGGTTTCAAGCCCAGGCCGGCCGTGATGGTGTGCGCTGTCATGGCGGACTCGCTCAGATCGGCTTGAGCGAACCCATGCCGCGCGGGGTCTTGATGGAGGTGCAGGTGCCGGCCGGGACGTTCTTCCAGGCGTTGCCCTGGTAATCCATCTTGGCAGTGCCGGCGCAGGTGGTGCCTTCGCCCGCCTTGCAGTCGTTCTGGCCGGCCATGGACACGCCATAGCACTTTTCCATCGCCGGTTTGTTCATCGGTTGCTTGTCTTGCGCCATGGCCACGCCTGAGGCCAGGGTAGCGAGGGTCAGGGCGGCGGTGGCGACGATACGATTGTTCATGGTGTACTCCTTGAAAAGAGAGAATGGGGAAGACGACAGTGACCGGTGCCAACTAGCTTGCTTGCCTGTTGGCCGGTCTGCTGGTTAATTCGCCGGGGGCTGGGGTTCGGTTACAGCGGGGCTGCAGATTTTTTCGATAAATATTTTTGCTGGCTGCTGTAACCGGAAGCCGTTTCTGAACGAATAGACAGGAGAGCGCCACTGGGTGCAGCCCGCCCGCCATGGGTCTACAGGGGATATGAATGAAAACGATGGAACTGGTCAACATGCTGGCCACCGGCACCGGTCGCCAAGCCGATGCCGACAACCGCGCCGTGGCACGCCATGCCGCCGCGCGCATGGCCGTGGCGTTGGCGCTGGGCCTGCTGGGAGCGGCGCTGTTGCTGGCCATCCTGTATGGGGTGCGCAGCGACTTGCGGCAGTTGCTGCAGCAGCCGCTGTTCTGGATGAAGGTCTCGTTCCCGCTGGCCGCGCTGCTGGCCGCTCAGGTAGCGGCGGCGCGCCTGGCGCGGCCGGGGATGCGCATCGGCCTGGGGCCGGCTACGGCGCTGCTGCTGCCACCGGCCGTGCTGTGGCTGGCCGGCGGCAGCTGGCTGGCGCTGGCGCCTCCCTCGCAGCGGCTGGAGCTGTTGCTGGGCAGCAGTTGGGAAGTCTGTTCTTTGAACGTGGCGCTGCTGTCGCTGCCCACCCTGGCTACCATGCTGTGGTTCCTGCGCGGTTTCGCGCCCACCCGACTGCGCGCCGCGGGCGCGGTGGCCGGATTGGTGGCGGGAGCGCAGGGCGTGCTAGTCTATACGCTCTATTGCGTCGAGATGGCGCCTCCCTTCTGGGGTGTCTGGTATGTACTGGGGGTGCTGCTGCCGACGCTGGCCGGCGCCTGGTGCGGCCCCTGGCTGCTGCGTTGGTGATTGGGCGGCGTTTCCATGAGCGAGAGTCCATTCCTGTTGGCCCGTTCCGCCTCGGCGTTGCCGCAGGAGGTGTCGGGCCGTCCCGGCCAGGAGCCTGTGCATCCCACCGAAGAACGCCTGCGCACGTTGCTTTTGGCCGGGCTTGATGGCGATGCGGTAGCCTATCGCAACTTCCTGGCCGAATTGAGCGGGCGCTTGCGCGCCTTCCTGCGCAAACGCCTTTTACACTTGCAGGATGAAGTCGAAGACGTGGTGCAGGAAACCCTGCTGGCCATCCACAATGCCCGTCATACCTATCACGCCGACCAGCCGGTGACGGCCTGGGTACATGCCATTGCGCGCTACAAGCTGATGGATTTCCTGCGCGCGCGTTCGCGCCGCGAGGCCTTCCACGATCCGCTGGACGAAGAGCACGAGCTGCTGGCCACCTGCGACGATGAACCGGCCCAGGCCCGGCGCGATGTTGGTGCCTTGCTGGAAGAATTGCCGGACAAGCAGCGCCTGCCGATCCTGCACGTCAAGCTGGAAGGCTTGTCGGTGGCCGAGACGGCACAACTGACGGGGATGTCGGAGTCGGCCGTGAAAGTAGGTATCCACCGCGGCCTCAAGGCCCTGGCCCTCAAGATTCGGGAGAAATTGCAAGCATGAAGACGGACGACCTCATTTCCATGATGGCCAGCGGCGTGGCGCCGGTGGATCGTCGCTTGCCGATGAGGCAAATGCTCCAGGCGCTGGTCCTGGGCGGCGTCGGGGCACTGATCCTGATGCTGACCATCTACGGCCTGCGGCCGGACCTGTCGGTGATGCTGGGCGTGCCGCTGTTCTGGATCAAGCTGGCCTTCCCGACCACCCTGGCCATCGGCGCGATGCTGGTGCTGCGGCGCCTGGTGCGACCCGGTCTGCGAGTGGGCCTCAACTGGGCCGGCATCGCGCTGCCGAGCCTGGCGATCTGGGCCGCGGGCGCGCTGGTGCTGGTGAGCACCCCGCTGGCGCAACGCCTGCCGCTGGTGTTGGGGATCAGCTGGCGTAGCTGCCCCTTCAATATCGCGCTCTTGTCGGTACCGCTGTTCATCGGCATCTTCTGGGCCGTGCGCGGCATGGCGCCGACCCGGCTGCGCCTGACCGGCGCGGTAGCGGGCCTGCTGGCCGGCGCTTCGGCCACCATGGTGTATTGCCTGCATTGCCCGGAAATGGAGGTGCCGTTCTGGGGCATCTGGTATTTCCTGGGTATGGTCATCCCGGCTGCAGCAGGGTTGCTGCTGGGGCCGCGCCTGCTGCGCTGGTAAGCGCGCCGACAAGAAAAAGCCCGCACGAGGCGGGCTGGTGGGCGATACCGGGACGGGCTCAGAAGGTTTCCCAATCTCCCTCATCTTCTCCGGCCGGCAGGCGCGATGCTGATTTGCCAGCGGCTTTGGTGGCGGGTGCCTCGGCTTTGGCGGTCGGTGCTGCCGCGGCTTTGGGCGCGGCTGCCTTGGGGGCGGCAATGGCCGGGTGGGCGGCAACCGGCTTGCGCTGCGCCGGACTTGGCGCAGCGGTGGTTGTCGGACGTGCAGCCGGCTTGGAGGCGGCTGACTTCACTGCAGCAGCAGGTGCGGCCTGCACCGCGTGGGCCTGGCTGCCATCGATCTGGAAGCGACCGACCAGGCCGGCCAGGGTGGCGGCCTGGTCCTGCAAGGACTGGGCAGCGGCAGCCGCTTGTTCCACCAGTGCGGCGTTCTGCTGCGTGCCTTCATCCATCTGCGTGATGGCACGGCCTACTTCTGCAATGCCGGCACTTTGCTCCTGGCTGGCCGAGCTGATCTCGCCGACGATGTCGGTCACGCGGCGCACGCTGGCCACCACTTCGGTCATGGTGGTGCCGGCCTGTTCCACCAGCTTGCTACCCGAATCGACCTTGGCCACGGAGTCATCGATCAAGGTCTTGATTTCCTTGGCGGCCGAGGCCGAACGCTGAGCCAGCGAGCGCACTTCGGAGGCCACCACCGCAAAGCCGCGTCCCTGTTCGCCGGCACGGGCCGCTTCCACGGCGGCGTTCAGGGCCAGAATGTTGGTCTGGAAGGCGATGCCGTCGATCACGCCGATGATGTCGGCAATCTTGCGTGAGCTCTCGGTGATGCCTTCCATGGTCTGCACCACCTGGCCGACCACGCTGCCGCCCTGGATCGCCACTTCCGAAGCTGACTCGGCCAACTGGTTGGCTTGGCGCGCGTTGTCGGCGTTCTGCTTGACCGTAGCGGTCAGTTCTTCCATGGCCGAGGCGGTTTCTTCCAGGGAGCCGGCCTGCTGTTCGGTGCGGCCCGACAGGTCCAGGTTGCCGCGGGCAATTTCATGGCTGGCCGAGGCGATGGTCGTGGCTGAACTCTTGATGTTGGCGATAGTAGAGAGCAGCGAGTCGCGCATACCGCGTACCGCATAGAGCAGGCTGCTCTGGTCGCCCGGCTGGGTGTCGATGTTGGGGGTGAGGTCGCCCTGGGCGATGCGGTTGGCGACTTCGGCTGCCTTGGCCGGATCGCCGCCGATGGTGCGCAGGATGCCGCGGTTGATCACGATCACCAGTGCCACCAGTGCGGCGGCTACCACGGCGAACAGGATCGCCATGCGGGTCAGCGTACCCATGAAGGCGGCGTTGATGTCATCCATGTAGGCGCCAGTGGTCAGGTTCCAGTCCCAGGGCTGGTAGGCGATCACGAAGGACGTCTTGGGCACCGGTTCGGCCGCACCCACCTTGGGCCAGAGATAGCTGACGAAGCTGCCGCCCGGTTTGCTGCCGGCCTTGCTGATTTCCACGAACAGGTTGGTACCGGCCGGATCCTTGAAGTTGGTCAGATCCTTGCCATCCAGCTCGGTCTTGATCGGGTGCATGACGATGATCTGCTGCGAGGTGGAGATCGAGAAATAGCCATCGGTACCATAGCGCAGGCTTTTGATGGCGGCCTTGGCGCGCTGCTGCGCTTCTTCCTTGCTCAAGGCACCGCTCTCGGCCAGGGTGCCGTAGGCCTTCACCAGCGAGAGCGCGGTCTGGCCGATGTTGGTAAGGTCGGTCTTGCGTTCCTGCAGGCGCACGTCGCGCACCATGAAGGCACTGAAGATGGAAGTCGCCAGTAGTGCGATGAGGCTAAGCCCGAGTGGCAGCCACAGCTTTTTGCTGAAGGATAACTGGCCCATGATGTAATCTCCCTTTGTTCAAAGCGCTCGTTGACGTCATCGCGCCGGGGGCGATTGCGTAAGTGCACGCAAGTGCATCGTCTTCGTTGAGCGTAATTATTGCGGTCTTGGATGTGTGCGGCCTTGCGCAAGATGCAAGACGCAAGACGCGCGACTTTGCCACTTTACCGCCGGATGTCGGCGGCGAATGGGGGAACAGGAGGTGGAAGGGCAGTTACTTGCGGGCTTAGTTTTTGGCTGATGGGGTGTCATGGCGCAGTCGCGCCACGGACCCGATACCACCATTGGCCGATCCTTTCACGCAATGCATAGCTGGACATCTGCAAGTGGCTGGCACCGGGCAGGTAGTCGCTCACCCGTGCGCGCGCCGGTTGCAACAGCAAGGTGGGCGCAGCCTGCACCTGCAAGCCGGTCTGCGCGAATGCGCGCATGGCACGCGGCATGTGCACGCTGTCGGTGACCAGCAGGATGTGTGTGATGCCCTCGGCCTTGAGCAGGGCCGCCGAATCGCGGGCGTTCTGGGCCGTGGTATCCGAATGTGTCTCCTGCCAGCGCACCGGCACGCCGAAGTCGCGCTGCAGGCTGCGCGCCATCAGGGCCGCTTCACTTTCGGGGGAGCCATCGGGGTTGCCGCCACTGACCAGGATCGGCAGGCCGCTTTGGCGCTGCAGGAAGGCGCCGTATTGCAGGCGCTTCATGCCGATCGGGGTGGGTTCATCGCTACCGCCGTATTCCGGGGCAGCATCGATCCGGCCCGATCCGAGGATGACGATGGCCTGGGCCTGCTTGATCTGGCCCGGATGTGTCAAGGGCGGATACTGGCGTTGCAGCGGCTGGATCAGCCATAGCGCCGCTACACGCGTACTCAGGACTAGCAGCAGCGCCACACCCAGCAGCATCAGCGCCAGACCGGTGCGCGGCGCGCGGCGGCGCAGCCAGCACCCGGCCAGGCTGAGCAGGACGGGCGAGACCGGTGGCAGCAGTAGGCTGCTGGCCAGGGCCGAGAGCAGGACGGACAGGGGCATGGTTGCAGTCAATCGGGATGATGGGGATGACAGTCCGGCATTGTGCGCGATTGCAGCGGCTTGATCCACTCTTGCGGCTCGGTGATTTGCCTCGCGCCACGTAATCCCCCAAAATGCGTGATCGAAAAAAGGGAAGGGCGCAAGCCCGGGGAAAACGCCGTGATACGTCTTGTCTTGTTGTTGCTGGGCGCCGACTTCATCCGCCGCAATTGGCACGCGCTGGCCGTGGCCGGCCTGGCCTGGGGCTGCATCGGGGTGTCGTTGATGATCGATGCGCTGGATGGCGTTCTCAATTTTCCGCTGACGCTGTTCGGCTACCTGTTGCTGCTGGAAAGCCTGGTCACCCTGTGGGTGGCCAATAGCGGCATGGGAGCACAAAAGACGCTGCGCTATGCCAAGGGGGCGCTGTTTCTGTTGATCGCGGTGCTGGTCATCACCCAGCACCAGACCAGCAACATGGTGCTGGCTATGCTGTTCGGCATCGCTTTTACCATCGGTGGTACGCTGCAGATCACTTCGGCGCTGGTCGTGCGTTTTCCGCGCTGGCGCACGGCTATGCTGGGCGGCATGGTGCAGATCGCGCTGGCGATCTTCTTCTTTCAACCCTATCCCACTCATTACAAGGGCACCGTGCCGTATTGCCTGGGCCTGGGACTGGTATTTGGCGGCTGGAACCTGATCTGGCTGGCCTTGCGCACCCGCATGTTGCCGCAACAGGCCTCGACCGACGTGCTGGTGCAGCGCAACAGCGGCGACGACCGCCCGTTCGATGCCGGGTTGCACGATGCCGCCGCCGGCCTGTCAACACGGCTGGACAGCTCGGCAACGGCGGCAGCTGCATCGCTCATGGAGTCCTTGCCGCCACTGACGGTCCACGTTTGGACACCCACCGGCAGCGCCAAGGGGCCAGCCCGGCGGCAACCGGTGATCGACCGCTACATCGCGGCGGTGGACGTCAACGGCGTCATCTCGACCGGCCATGCTGCCTTGGAGATATCACCCGAGCTCTACATCAGCCTCTACCCGGCCGAGGAAATCGACCGCTCGCCCGACCAGTTTGCGCGCCTGCTGCGCGCCACCGCAGACAACGACATCAAGGGGCGTTATCTGAGCGACTACCGTAGCGAGGCCGCAGCCTGGTGCGAATCGACAGAAAAAATCATCTTTCGCGACTATCGCCGTGCGCCGCTGGACCGCTTCTGGCAGCATTACCGTCAGACGGAAATCTACAATCTCACCTACCGCAACTGTTCCAGCACCGTGGCGCGCGCCTTGGAGGCGGCGCTGGAAGGCGTCATCGGCGGTCGCGACCGGCACTGGTTCAATGCGGTGCGCATGATGTTCACGCCCGAGATCTGGGTCGCCAGTCAGATCCGCAAGCGTGCCGTCACCATGGCCTGGACGCCCGGCATGGTACTGGACTATGCCCGCGCCTTGCGCGCCGTGGTACACCCGCGCCCCTTGTCCTGGGCCGCTTCCTTGCACCAGGCGCTGCGCCAGAGCCGACGCCTGCGCCAAGGCTGGCGTGCGACACGCCGCTCCACCCGAACCGAAGCTTCCACCGTGAAAGAGCCATGAGCCAAGCTACGCCCCCGCAGGAACACTGGATCGACGCCGCCGACGGTACCCGCCTGTTTTGCCGTGACTGGCTGCTGCCCGGTGCCACGGCGGCGGTACAGATGGTCCATGGCCTGGGCGAGCATGGCGGCCGTTATGCCGCACTGGCACAGTTGTTCAATGAAGCCGGCCTGTCGGTGCGCATCTGCGACCATCGTGGCCACGGCAATTCGGGAGGCCGGCAGGGCAGCCTGATCCAGCCCGACGATCTATTGCGCGACCTGAAGCAGAGTTTCGATGATTTCAGCCGCCGCACGCTCTGCACGCCGCTCCTGTTCGGCCACAGCATGGGCGGACTGGTGGCGGCGCGCTTTGCCACTGGCGGTTTCAGTCCGGTGCGCGCGCTGGCCTTGTCGTCACCCGCGTTGGCGCTGGATCTGGCGGGTTGGCAGCAAGTGCTACTCAAGCTTTCTACGGCAATCGCACCGGGCCTAGCGCTGCCGACCGCCTTGCCGGCCAGTCGTAGTTCGCATGATCCGCACCAGGTGCAGGCTTATCGCCAGGATCCGCTCAACCACGGCAAGATTTCTGCCAGGATGCTCAATTTCATGCTCGATGCCATGCGTCAGGCCGCACGCGACGCCGTGCAATTCACCCGCCCAGTGCTGCTGCAGGTGGCCGGGGACGATGCCTTTGTCGCGCCGCGCGGCAGCCGGGCCTTTTTCGACGCCTTGCCGGGGCCGCGCAAGACGCTGCACTGGTATGACGCGGCCTATCACGAGATCTTCAACGAGGAAGCCAGCCTGCGCGAGCAAGTCATGCATGATCTGCGGCAGTGGCTGGCGCAGTTGCCCGCGGATTGAGATGCCCTACAAGGCGATCTTGATGGCGGCAAAAGAGCGAGAGCGCGCAGCGCAATCGGCGCCCCGCAGAGGCGGGAATTAACCTGGAATTACCTGTGTAAAGCTGCGCTATCGGCGTTCTGCAGGGCCTGTTAGGAAGCTTTCTTCATGTCAGGGCTGTGCGCTGGGAATGTTGTGGAACTGGCAGCGGCTGTCGAAACCGACGAAGCCCGGCGCGCAGGCGCAGCCTTGCACGGCCAGCAGCAGGGCGGAGGCGGCGAGGAGGGAGGCGAGTCGCTTCATGCTTGGCTTTCGTTGCAGTGGCAAAGCTTGCGAGTGTAATGCGCTACACAAGCTTTGCAAGCCAGGCCAGGGCCGCGGGTTCGCTCTTGCGGCCGTCTGAAGGACGGCGATTGGCCTTGAGTTCCAGATATCATCGATAATGATAATGGTGCAAAAAATGTCCCAAAACGGGTTGATTTGCACCTGCGAAGGGCAAAAGAAAAAAGCGGCTTGTCAGCGTTGCAACGCGACAATGACCGCTTTTCAAATCTGCTCCGATGTTCCCTGCCAGCATCCTCGGGGATGCTGGCGAGAACCCGGCCAGGAAGCTGCTTACTTGACCGAAATCAGGTAGCGCGCAACCATGGCGCCGATGAGCAGGGTGTACGGGAGGATGTCGGCGACGATGTTCATGGTGAGCTCCGTGAGGAAGAAATTGATCTGTTGCATTGCAATATATTCGCTTCACGGCCAGTGTTCCAATTTTGAATCCCAATACCAGTTATCGAGTTTGTGAATAATTCTTCCCTTGGCGGGCGTTCAGTTTGTGCTGGATTGTAATTTCCCTTTTAAATCAGTGGTTTATTGATGTTGTTGGATCGTCAAGCAACAAGCCCCTGCCGCACGATGTTTCATTTGTGCGACAGGGGCTGTGTCGTAAATCAACATGATCCGGCGCTTTTTGTTGCGCCCTCGGTCACTGCGGGGGGGGCTTACTTCATCAACTGGATGCTCAAGCCACGTAGCTCGCTGCTGATCTGGATCTTGTAGGCGCCGCTCTGGTTCACTTGCAGCGTCAGCTTGTGCTGGGTGGGTGCCGAACCCTCGGTCAGGGTATTGATGCGCTTGACGCTGAAATCGTAGCTACCGGGCTTGAGCCAGATGGACAGGTGTTCGCCACCGGCGATCTGGGCCAGCACCACGTCATTGATGGCCAGTTCCAGCAGTTCATTGTTGAGCAGGCCGCCGTTGCGGCTCAATTCAACCTGCGACAGGCCGGCCGCCTGTTCGGTCATGCTCTTGATATAGATGCGCGCGGGCGGGATTTCTCCACTGGCGGTGCGTTGCACGGGCGTGGCGCAGGCCGCCAGCGCGAGGGCGACGGTCAGGCTTGCGGCAAGGGCTTTGATCATGTTGTTCATCCTCATGGTGGTGTTCAATGCGGTGCGTTCAAGTAGCGGCGCGACTGCCAGACGATAGCATGGCCGTCTGCGGGGCCAGTTGCAGCAGGTGTCGTTCGATGTCGAAGACATGGCGGTCTTCGGCGCCCAGTTCGCGCAGCGCCTGGGCCAGCTTGAGCAGGTATTCGCTGTTGCGCCCGCTGGGCCCGACCGCGCCGGCAATCTGGCGCGCAATCTCGGCTTCGCTGGCTGGGCCGGCGAAGGCGGCATTGTCTTCGGCGGCGATGTAGATCAGGCCTTCGACGGGCTGCTCACCATCCTCGAAGCTGATCGGGGTCGCCAGGCGCAGGTAGCCGTTCTTTTCACGGTGATCCAGGTGGGCAAACACTTCCGGCGTGATCAGGTAAGCCATGCCGGCGCAGATCGCCCCGGCTTGCGGCACCAGGGTGACCACCCGACCGGGGGCGTCAGGCGTGCCGCGGTGATCGTGCGAGGCTTGCCAGAAGCGGCGCGCCCAGCCCTTGATGTGGGCCGGGCGGCGCTCCAGATAGGGGAAATCGGCCTTGAAGATGATGGAGCCATAACCGAACAGCCAGAGGCTGGCATGGTCATCGAAGTGGCTCATCTGACGGTTGATGGCGATGGTGTTGACGGACATGGACAGGATGCGGCAGCGACGGCTTGGCCGTCGGAAGCCTGTCATTATAGAGGTGAACGCAAAGTCGGCTGAAGGTGAAATCTTTCCTCGCGGACTTGTCGCATCATTGCCATTTGCGCATAAAATGGCGCCTGCCGGCTGCTGTGGCCCGCCAGCGATCGGGCCCAGGGGCTACATCCGAATCTTCAGGGGAATATCATGCGTGTTGTCGTCATGCTGCTGACGCTGGTCGTGGGCGTAGTGCTGGTCGGTTGCGAAAAGACCGATTTCGAGAAGAAGTCCGAGTCCGATGCCAATGCGCGCCGGATCTTCAATCTGAAGCGGGAGTCGTCCAAGGACTGAGCAAGCTTTGCACCGCACGGTAGATTGCTGCGCATATAGACCATCAGACAAAAACAGCAGGCACCTGGCCTGCTGTTTTCGTTTGCAATACCTTGCAGGATTCAGTGATGCGCTGCCACCGCCAGCGGTGCGCGCAACGCCTCGGCGCATTCGCGCACCAGCGCCGGCCCCTGGTAGATCAGGCCGGTATAGAGCTGCACCAGTGAGGCACCGGCATCGATCTTGGCACGCGCATCGGCACCGCTGAAGATACCGCCTACGCCGATGATGGGCAGGGCGTCGCCCACTTCGGCCTTCAGGCCGCGGATCACCTGATTGGACAATTCCAGCACCGGCTTGCCCGATAGGCCGCCGGCCTCTTCGCCATGCGGCATCCCCTGGACGGCATCGCGGGTGATGGTGGTGTTGGTAGCGATGACGCCATCGATCTGGTGCCGCAACAGTGCATCGGCAACGTTCTTGACCTGTTCCATGTCCATGTCGGGCGCGATCTTCAGCGCCACCGGCACGTAGCGGCCATGGCGGTCGGCCAGGCGGCGCTGGGCCGATTTCAGTTGCGACAGCAGTGCATCCAACTCGGAGGCGCCCTGCAACTGGCGCAGGTTCTTGGTGTTCGGTGAAGAAATGTTCACTGTCACATAGCTGGCGTAGGGATAGACCTTTTCCAGGCAATGCACGTAATCCTCGGCGGCGCGCTCGATGGGGGTATCGGCGTTCTTGCCGATGTTCAGGCCCAGCACGCCCTGGCGCTCCTGGTAGAAGCGCGAGGATTGCACATTGGCCACGAAGGCATCGACCCCGCCATTGTTGAAGCCCATGCGGTTGATGACTGCGTTGGCGGCCGGCAGGCGGAACATGCGCGGCAGCGGATTGCCCGGCTGGGCGCGCGGCGTGACCGTGCCCACCTCAATGAAACCGAAGCCCAGCGCGGCCAGGCCGTCGATGTAGGCGCCATCCTTGTCCAGGCCGGCGGCCATACCCACCGGGTTGGGGAAGCGGATGCCCATGACCGTGCGCGGATCGGCGGCTGGCTTTTTGGTGATGAAGTCGGTCAGGCTGTAGTGCGCAGCGCAGCGCAGTGCCGGCAGCACCAGATGATGCGCGGTTTCGGGTTGCAGGGAAAACAGCAGGGGACGCGCAAGCGCGTAGAGGAATTTGTCGGACACGATGGGAGGCTATTGAAAGGCGGATGGCCAGGAAAAAGTGCCGCTATTCTAACGCGAGCCGCCGCCAATGCCTGCAATCCTGGCACCATCGGAGCGAATTCGGGAGGCGAGGCATCTTTTTGCAGACATCGCGCCACAGCCCGGCTCAACCCGCCTCAACCCTCCAGCAGGCGCCACTGCCCTTGGTGTAAGGCTTCCAGTGGCTGGTAATTGGTCTTGTAGGCCATCTTCTGGCTTTCCTTGATCCAGTAGCCGAGATAGACATAGGGCATGTCCAGCTGGCGTGCCTGTTCGATCTGCCACAGGATGTTGTACGTGCCGAAGGAGGCCGCGGGCAGGTCGGGATCGAAGAAGGTATACACCGAGGACAAGCCATCATTGAGCACGTCGATGATGCTGACCATGCGCAGCGTGCCATCGGCCTCGCGGAATTCCACCAAGCGGGTATTGACCTTGCTCTGCAACAGGAACTGTGCGTACTGGTCGCGGCTGTCCTGGTCCATGCCGCCGCCGGCATGGCGCGCGCACTGGTAGCGCAGGTAGAGCTCGTAATGTTCGTGGGCGTAGGTCAGGTTGGTGACCAGCGTCTGCAGGCCGGCGTTGCGTTCCCACGCGCGGCGCTGGCTGCGGTTGCGCTGGAATTCGGCTACCCGGATGCGCACCGGCGTGCAAGCCGCGCAGCCATCGCAATAGGGGCGATAGGTAAAGATGCCGCTGCGCCGAAAACCGGTCTTGACCAGTTCCGAGTAGACATCGGCATTGATGAGGTGTGAAGGCGTGGCCACTTGCGAGCGGGCCTGCTGGTCGTCGAGATAGCTGCACGGGTAGGGCGCGGTTGCATAGAACTGCAACGTGGAGAACGGCAAGTCTTTGAGATGCGTCATGTGCGTCCTGTCCTGTCTTGCTGGAAGCGGCGGCGGGCGTGGTCGCCGAGGCCGTCCGGTCCGTGGAGTCAGGTTCCAATTTACACCATTTTGATAGCAGCAGTGAACAACTGTGTCAGCTTCAATCGCGTCGGGTGGATGCAATCCCTGTTTCCAGCAGGTTTAGCGGTGTCCAACCACGGATCTGCGGCTGCTGGATGGCCCCACGCAGGTGGCGCAGGAAATCGCTGCGGGCAATGGGCCGCGCGCCCAGCGAGGCCAGGTGCGAGGTCTCCTGTTGACAGTCGATCATTTCCACGCCGTGGCTGTGCAGGAAGAACACCAGGTGTGCCAGCGCCACCTTGGAGGCATCGCTAACCCGGGCGAACATCGATTCGCCGTAGAACATGCGCCCGATGGATACCCCATAGGCACCGCCTACCAGCTCACCGTTGAGCCAGACCTCCGAGGAGTGCGCGAAACCGGCGCGATGTAGTCCCGTATAGCCCTGCATGATCTCCGGCGAAATCCAGGTGCCGTGCTCATGCCGACGGGGGCCGGCACAGCCTTGCATGACTTGTTCGAAGGCGGTATCGAAGCTGACCTGCCACAGACCATCGCCGTGGCGGCTGCGCTCGACCCGGCGCAGGGTTTTCTTGAGACTGTCGGAGACCACGAAGCGGTCGGTATAGAGCACCATGCGCGGATCGGTACTCCACCAGAGGATGGGCTGGCCTTCCGAGAACCAGGGGAAGATGCCTTGTCGATAGGCTTCCAGCAGCCGTTGTGGCGACAGGTCGGCGCCCGCCGCCAGCAAGCCTGGCGGATCCTCCAGTGCACGCGAGACATCGGGGAAGGGCGTATCCAAGTCCAGCCAGGCGATCATCCGTGGCTCCTACCGATCAGATCATGCGGCGGCGGATGTCTTCGGTGTGCAGCGTGAAGCCGCCTTCCCCGCTGCGCACTTTCTTCATATCGGCGAAGAAGGCGCGCAGGGTGAACTCCACCGTGGGAAAAGCGATGTCCTGCCAGGGGATCTGTGCTTCTGTATAGAGCTCCACTTCCAGGCTTTCGACGCCGGCGTGGTAGTCGAGGTCGAGCAGGGTAGCGCGATAGAACAGGTGGACCTGATGCACGTGCGGCACGTTCACCAGGGAAAAGAGCTCATGCAACTGGACGCGGGCGCCGGCTTCTTCCTCGGTTTCGCGACGGGCGGCGTCTTCGGTGGTTTCATCGTTCTCCATGAAACCGGCCGGCAGAGTCCAATAACCCAGGCGTGGCTCGATGGCACGCTTGCATAGCAGCACCTTGACCTGGCCATCCTGTTCCCACACCGGGATGGAGCCGACCACCATCTTTGGATTCTGATAATGGATCGCCCCGCAATTGCTGCAGACGTAGCGTAGCCGCGTGTCATCGGGAGGAATCTGCTGGGATACTGTCTGACCGCACTCGGAACAGAATTTCATAGAGGCTCGGATCGTGGCTGTATATATAGAAGATGGGATGGCCCCGGATTGCGATGGATAGGGCTGGGATGGGTTGCTTTCGCCGCCCCGTGCGTGGCAATCCTGGAAGCCGTAATGCGGTTAGGAGTGTATCACTGTAAAAAGATTGCAGAAAATGTTTGCATTCCGTTTTTAGCTGTCCTATAATCATTTTCTTCAGACGCGGGGTGGAGCAGTCTGGCAGCTCGTCGGGCTCATAACCCGAAGGTCGTAGGTTCAAATCCTGCCCCCGCAACCAGTTTTAGAGACATGCCGCTAGAAGCTAGTAATAGTTTCTCAGCGGCATTGTTGTATTCAGCGTAGATATTCTCGCCCTCGGCGACAACATCGATCTTCCCATAAAGCTCGGCCACCAAAATGCGCGCCTGCTGCACGTCAGCGGCCAAGGCGCTTTCCAGGTTGGCCAGCGTCTTCCCGATCCTTTCCTCGATTTCTGCTGCAGACGGCCCGTCACTGCCGGCCTTTGGCTTGCTCGCCGCCAGTTGGCCACGCTCGGCCTCGGCCGCTCGCAGCCGATCCGCCAGTGCCTGAGAGGCGCCGATGTTGGCAATGGCATCCACCAGGCGCTGAATTTCCCCATCCAGCTCCTTGCGCCGGCCGGCCGCTGCCACGCCCTCGGCCATACTGTTGCGCTGGCGCTCTGTCAGGATGGCCAGCACCTGGCGCCGCAACTGTTCCTGTGCGGCAGGGGAGAGCAGCTCATCGCGCAAGGTCTCCAGCAGGTTCTTGTCCGCGGTCTCCCGCTTGAAGTGAATACCCTTGCAGACCGTTGGCCCGCGATCCTTTCTGTTGGCGCAGCCGTACAGCCGGGAATTGATGGCCACAATGGCCCCGCCACAATACGGGCAGGCCATCAGGCCGCCAAACAAGGTCCGTACCGGCGCCCCCTGTTTGCGGCCAGGCAGCCGGCCATCGATCCGCTTGCGCACGGTCTGCCACAGATCTTCATCGACGATGCGTAGCTCAGGCACCTGAATTTCTCGCCAATCCTCACGCGGTCGGTCCACTCGTTGCCGCTTGCCGGTGTCTGGATCTTTCACCCACTGCGAGCGGTTCCATATATACAGACCCTGATACAGGCAGTTGTTGAGAATGCCGCTGCCTTTGTTGGGCGAGCCGTAGATGGCCGATACCACCCAGGTGCTGGCGCGCGGGGAGGGGACTTTGCGGGCGTTGAGCTCATGAGCGATGCGCTGCACGCTCCAGCCTTCGGCATAGCGCCCGAAGATCCAGCGCACCCAGCCGGCCTGAACATTGTTGACCTGATACTTGCTGCCGAGGTGGTCGCGCACGACGTCATAGCCGTAGGACTTGCCGCCAGCGGCATAGCCGCGTTCGACCTGGCCGGCCTGGCCGCGGTGCGTCTTGTGGCGCAGGTCATCGAGGAACATCTCATTGATGAGCCCGCGCACGCCGCGCATGATCTTGCGGCCACCCATGCGGCTGTCGTAGCTGTCGGCCACGCCGATGATGACGATGCCGCGATGCTCCAGGCGGCGCACCAGTTGCTCTTGCTCGACCTGGTCACGTGACAGACGGTCCAGGCCTTCCACGATCAGCACATCGAAACGACCATTGAACGCATCCATGAGCAGCCGCGCGCCGCCAGCGCGGCGGGCTACCGGCGTGGAGCCAGATACCCCGTCATCGCTGTAGCGCTGGGCCAAGTCGAGATCTTCACGCTCGGCGCGCCGGGCGCAAATGGTGAATTGGTCCTCGATGGAGGCCTCGCGCTGCTTGTCGGTGCTATAGCGTGCGTAGATCGCTGCTTTCATGGTGCTGAATATAGAGTGCTTTTTCGGTTTCATCATCGCCGGATAATTCCGGCGCCTGCTGCAGAACTTCGTTCGCCACCTGCTCGGCCAGCATCCGTAGAAGCTGGCCCCAGGCGGTGGGATTTTTAATTGCGAGCATCCATTCTCCCCCTGTCGATAATGTTCGCGCTGTAGTCGCTCAGGCACAGACGCCTAGCTTCGCGGTTCGGAGTATTGCGGCGCAGATCGCCGGCATCATCGCAAGTGAGGATGTCTGCCAACGGCACGCCGCGAAACAGCCCGGCCGGCTCGTTGTCGAGCTCGACCCAGGCGAATCGCTGACCGTTGCCCAGGTGCTGACGAATGACCGACACATAGCCGGCCAGCACGCCATCGTCGGGCGTGTTGAAGGTGATGCGGTCCAGGGACTGCGGGGGCTGCATCACGAAGTCACGCGGCTTGCTGCTGGTGGTGGCGATCACATCGAATTTCACGGGTGCATTCATTGTTTCTTCTCCTTGGTGGCCGTTACAGAGCACACGCCAAAGCGATCGACGGCGGCGGCGATCACGTCGCAGCTATGGGCTGCGATGGCGGTGTAGGAATGGCGTGCGCTGGCAGTGCGCACGACGACACGAAACGCGGTCATGGGGCGTTCCCTTTCGTTTGGTTGGTATCAATCGGAAGTTCGGTCACATCAAGCCGGCCGGCGCGCCAGTCGGCCACCTGGCGCGGCGTGCCGCGGCGCGGGGACTTGTCCGGCACGGGCACCACGCGCGGCCAGGGACACGCCTTGATGGCATCCCAGGCGGCCAGGGCCCGGCGCTGCTCATCGGCGGTCACGGCTGGCCCTGGCCATGTCGGCATGTCGTCGACCACTGGTCGAGGCCAGGGACATGCGCCCAGGGCGAGCCAGGCATGATCGATCTGCACGGCCTGGTCGGGCTTGAACATGACCGGAGCCGGCGCAGTCTTCGGATCGAAGGACACATCCGCCGCAAAGTCAGGCCCAGCGGACTGCGTACAGTTATTTACACGAGTCCAAGGGAACCCCGAACCCGCCGATACGCGGGCGTCGTGCCCTTGAACTGGCGTCCATGTATGCCGAACCGATTTAAAGACCACCCCGGCCATTTGGCGACACTGCACGCCATAGGGCATGACGCGTTCACACTCTTCATAGCGACCGGTCACAGTCTTGGTTTCTTTGGCCAGAGTGACCATCAGATCGTCGCGCTTCACGATGGCACCACCTTGGGCGCGCAGATAACTGGCCCAACACGCACGCTTCTCGCCCTCGATCTTCTGGACAGCATCCCAGGCGGCGGCCATCGCCGGGGGCGCCTCTTGCACCATCTCTGCCGGCACGCGGCGCAGCTCGCGCCACACGCTCACAGGCGCGCCACCCCATTGCTGGAACTGACGAATGCCCCAGCGAGCGGCCCAGGCTTCCACGCGGGCCGATGGCGTCAGTTCGTAGTCGCCGGCTGTGTCAGTGGTGACCACATAGCCTTCCTTGGTCTTGTGGTCGGCCACGCCATCGATGTTCTTGGCCACGTATTTGGCGATGTAGCCAGCAGCGCTTCCCTTTGACCAGTCGATGCGCTTCACGTCGAGGCGACGCTTGAATGCACCCGGCTCGCCGCGATCCACGCGCCAGGCGTACCGCTTCATGATACGGATAGCACGGCTGGCCACATCCTTGACGTGCGGCGTGGTGTAGCCCGGCAAAGCGCGCACGAACACCAGCATGTGCCAGTGCGGGCATCCATCGTGATGCGGTTCAGCGATGCGGAATCCGTACAGGCCGATGCCGCGCCTGGCCAGCGCCGAGCGCGCCAGCGCAGTCATCTTGCCAAGGTACTTATTGGCCGTGCGTGGGTCCGAGCCGTCATATTTGGGATTCGGTTTGCCCGTGTACAACGTCGCATGGAAGCGTGATGGGCAGGACCAGGTAAGGAACAGCCCCTGGTCGTTGCATTCCTTCGCAATTACCTCGAAGCCATTGATGCGCAGCATGAGTTCGCCACGACGAATGGTCTTATTGGCCGTAGTCTTCTCGGCCAGCTCGGCAATGCTGAATTCCTGGCCCGCCTCATTGCGCACGATGGTGGCTTCCAGCGCGGCAGCATTGCGCTTGTTCTGGGCCAGGCGAGACAATACGGCATCATTACTGGCATAGGGCTCGCCGTGGTAATGGACGTAGCCGAGGCGGATATTGCCGCCCTCGAAGGCCCGGCCGACCACCTTGCGCAATTGCCGACGCCACCAGCGGGGATCAACCACGCGGGCAATGATGGCGCGCAAGTCGTCATCGTCCACTTCCGGCATATCAATGCCGTAGTCGCTGCATTCCTGCTCGATGATGTCGCGAGCGTGGGTATCGGAAATCGCCTTCCACAGCATTTTCTTGACGTTGTCAGCGGCCTTTTCTGCCGTGGCGCAGATATCCGCATCGTCTTGAGATAGATCGATGCCGGCCGGAACGTACTTTTCTGCGAAGTCGCGGACGAACTCGACGGCCACCGGCTCGAAGATGCGGCGCCAGTGCCAGACCGACATCAGCTCTAGAGCCTCACTGACCACGCGGCCACGCCACTTCAACGGGATGCGTGCCAGCTCCCTGGAGAACTGCGGCGACTCGGTGAACGCCCTATGCTGGCGCCGGGTCTTCGCATCGACTTTCCTATACTGCATTGAGCGCTCTTTCATAGGTCGTAATCGCACGCAGCACGGCATGGCGCATGGCCAGGCGTTCGGCTTCGGTGAAGGAGTGAATGGGGGATTCCCAGCGATCCGGCGAGAGTCCTGCCAGGGCCAGGATGTGTCGGCGCACCGGCTTGGCAGTGGCCGCCCAGGAATAGGCGACGCCAAGCTGATGGTTGGGCCGCTTGCGCGTGCGGAGCAGCGTCATGGCCTTTTCCAATTCAGCCTTTGCTGCCTCATCGCCTGGTGGCGTCGGCGCCAGTGCGGCACGCTCGCGCAGCAGATCCGTGACGGGACGGAATGACGCATGGTCCTTGATTCGGGCACCGCGCATGGTCAGCCTTTCACCATGCCGAGGGCCGACAACAGTGTTGGGGCGAGCAGCAGTAAAGCCGCCACGCAGTAGGCCAATACGGTTCGCATCACCATTCCCCCTGCACACCGTCCAAGAGCTGAAGCCGCCATGCAAGACGCTTGCTGATGGCTTGCTTCCCTTCCCAAATCACGTCCCATTGCTGGCTAGTGACAGAGCGGCGATACAGCATTCTCTGTGCGCAGAGATACGCGGCCAGATCATCGTTGAAATGCTGCCTGATGGCGTCCTTTGCATTCAGATTCGCAGTAGTCATGATTTTTTAGGGTGAGCGAATCCCGCGTGCGCCAATTGGCGCACGGCAGGTTTTGATTTATCGGGAGTTGGGCGGCTGCTTAGGCGGTCGCGAGGTCTAACGTCATTTGGTTCTTCGCAGCCAGAAATGCGCGTGAAGAAATGGGGATGCGCACTTCCGGGTTCGGCATGGCTGACATCGACACGGTGCGCGAAACTTCAAGCGTGGCCACGAAGGTATGGCCGCACTCGACGTTCTGGCACTGGTAGGTGATTTCCTTCATCATCAATGACATGGTGCGGCTCTTAGCCGCTCTCACACGATGTTGGCAGTGTGGGCATGGAATGCTGATTACGCGCATGGCTTCTTCCCCTCAACGGCATAAAGCACTCTTGCCTTGCCGGTAACACGCTTTGCGCCTTCACGAACCGCTGCGGACAAAACGAACTCGGCGGCGTCTTCGATTGTTTCGAATCCTTCGCGCGCCATCAGTCTTTCCAATGCCTCAATGAGTTCGGGGCTTGTCTGCGTCAGTTCGATATCAGGCATTTTGAGGCACTAAAAAGTGGCTCTTGAGCGCCTTGGTTTGCATGTTTTGATTGATTACTATGGGCACATCACGAGCAACAACGAACTCAACGGCCATATGCAGCATCATGTCGTGGGCCAAGGTCGCCAAGTTTTCACCCTGCAGTTGGGCGAGCGACTTCATAAAAGCGTAGTTGTCGGCGTTGCAGCGGATCACGATTCGGTGATCGCGGATGTGGCGCGGATCGTCGTACATAGATTCCCCCTGGTCAGGCGGTTGCGGATTGGTGTTCTTTTTCGTAAGCCTGAATACCTTTCAGCACCATGAGGCGGAGAAAGGACGAGCGAGTTCGATGGTCTTGAACCGCATAGACCGAGACTTTTTCCGCCTCGCGAGAATCCAGGCGGGTGGTCATAACCACTGATGTGACATCCCCGGTAGCTGGGATGTTAGTTTCATTTCTCATTGGCAACGAAATGGCGGATGTAGACATAGAGTAAAATTTGTATACGTCACTTAGCAATGACGGAAATATAGTATTTAAAAACATACCCGTCAAGAGTTTTCTAATATGGAATTAAATACATTTGGCGAGCGATTGAAGAGCGAGCGCAATAGGCTTGGCCTTTCGCAAGAAGCATTCGCTGCAGTCGGGGGCGTCAAAAAGTTGGCCCAAATTTCTTACGAACAAGGGAAAACACTTCCTGACATCGGTTTTATGGTGGCGGTGTCAAAGATCGGTGTTGATGTGACTTACGTTATGTTTGGAGTGCCTACTCCCGGAGCTTTATCGGCTGAGGAGGATCAGTTATTGAGCGGTTTTCGAAAACTTGATCTTATGGGGAAGGTACGAGTGCTAGGTGTCATCGAAGGCGCAGTTCCTCATGAAAAACCTAAGTCTCGACATATGGTTTCAATCGGCGGCAGTGTTGGCCATCAGGTCAACGGTGATGTCTACGGCACAGTCAACAATGGGGATATTCCCAGCAAGGTGAAAGCCCCTCGCGAGAAGTCCGAAAAGAAAAAATAGAAGGTGCGCAGTTCGGCATTGGTCGGGTTGCGCTCCTACACGGTTTTTTGCGTAACAAGTAGTGGATGTTTAGGCGTTATTGGCAAGGAAGTAATGGAACACAAATTAGATATTGCCGGGGATGTCGCCCATCTGGTTAATGGCAATGTTCATGAAGCACCGCAATTAAGCAGCGTGGTCAATTTCAATGTGTTGGCCGAAGACAAGAAGGTAGAAACGCTGACCCAACTTCAGCGCCGTACTATCGCTGATCTCGTCGACCAACTTTGCGCAATATCAGGCGAAGAGCCCCTAGCGGTGTACCGCATAATCTTGACGGATTTCGGTGCGACGAAGATGAGGCTGATGCCGCGCGAGAAGTACCCGCAAGTGAAAGCGCAGATTAATCAATGGATCGCCGAAGCAAAGCACGGGAGAGAAACCTCAGAAACTGAGCCTGCGCCAACTGGCGGTGAGGAGTCTAATATCACCCCGTTAGAAGAGGTTGTGCCGCCGATCGTCGTCCCTCAGGTCTGTCCTGCCTGCATTGAGAAAGACGTCGGCTATGCACGATTACAAAGAAGTGCGCGTGGCCAATGGGTGTTGTCTGCAGTGCTTACGCTTGTATGCGGTTTTTTGCTCTATAGAATGCCAGCCCCGGTCGAGCCACAGCAGGTTTCTGACAACACATGCTATTCAGAAGGCAAGGCATACACGACAGGATTCACTATCAGATCAGAAGGTGACTTGCGCCAAGAATGCATCTTCGATGCCACGAGCGGTAAATCACTTTGGTCGAAACCAAGATAGTCAGTCAAATTGTTTTCTACAGTGATCGCGACTCAGGTTTCCTGATGAAGCTACAGGCTAACTAGATTTTCCTTCGACCCGATTGCGCCCATTCGCTTTGGCTCGATAGAGATGTTGATCAGCCTCGAAGAACAGATTCTCAGGCGAGACGTTGCCGGTAATCTCTAAGGTAGACACGCCGATACTGGCTGTGACAGTGCCAAAAGACGATCCCCTGTGTGGAATTGCCAGATCTTGGATTGCTTGTCTTAGTCTTTCAGCAAATACCAAAACATTTTTTTGGGACATGCCCGGCAGAATGCATATAAATTCTTCGCCTCCATATCTCGCAGCTAATTCATTCGTAGATTGAATTGATGCGCTGATCGTCGCAGCTACGCGTTTTAAGCAATGATCGCCTTGTATATGCCCATATAGATCATTGAATGCCTTGAAATAATCAACGTCGATAAGAACCAAAGAAAAAGGAGTTTTCTGTTCTAGAGCACGTTGAAGCTCTCTTTTAAACACCTCGTCAAAATAGCGCCGGTTCGCTATTTGGGTTAGGTCGTCGGTAATGCTCAGCAAATAGATTTGCTTGTTCAGTGCGAGCAATGAGGCTTCAGTGCGCTTTCTCTCAGAGATATTTCGAACGATAGAGCAATTAAATTTTTTTCCTTCAAATTGAACTAGGCTTGCGTTCACTTCAATTGGAATAATCTGCCCGGATTTTTTCCTGTTGGTCGTTTCCAAACAAACGGACTGCTTTATCTCAAGCTCCTTCCAATGATCTTTCCAGCGTACCTCGTCAAAGTCTGGATCAATATCACAGACTCTCAATTGTCCTAGCTCTTGAGATGTATAGCCTAAAAACTCTGTGGCAGCCTTATTGACGAATACGTAGTATCCGTCTTCGTCGAGCCAAATAATCATGTCGCTCACTGCGTCAATTGAATATAACGCTAGCTCGGCCCCAAGTTCCGGTAATGTCGATCTCATTTACTTATACGCCTTGATGCCTCTGCAATGCTGTCGAGAAAATTTTGGTCATCGACATTCTATTTAATTTCTTTGAAACATCCTTCGCTCCAAACAGCGGCATAAATGGCTTTATTGGGCTTGGTCGCGCTGTTTTACCTTTATTTTGAACTCGGAATAAAGGGGGGCGAAGGTACGTCTTGAGTATGGAGTAGATATGATATATCAGCAGCAATGAGACCTTTCTAGTCTGTATTATTCTCCCTAATAATCTCACGGACCTCCTTGATTTTTGCCCACTCCAGAGCTGCGGCGCGGCTCGCACTTTGCTTGGTGGCATAGGTCCGTTTCAGTGAACCGCCCCGGATTTTGAGGAGGCTCTAACTCTTGAGAGAATAGAGCCATGAACAAGAAATCAAGCAAGTTTTCCCCTGAGGTACGAGAGCGTGCGGTGCGCTTGGTGCGTGAGCAGCGGGATGAGCATTCCTCCACGTGGTCTGCGGTCCAATCGATTGCGCCGATGATCGGCTGTACGCCTCAGACGCTGCTGGACTGGGTCAAACGCGCCGAGGTCGATAGCGGCGAGCGGGATGGCGTCAGCACGGCCGAGCGTGAGCGTATCAAGGCACTGGAGCGCGAGGTCAAGGAATTGCGCCGTGCTAACGAGATTCTCAAGACCGCGAGCGCTTTTTTCGCGCAGGCGGAGCTCGACCGCAAACTGAAGTCGTAAATACCTATATCGATCGCTATCGGGATATCCACGGGGTCGAGCCGATCTGCAAGGTATTGCAGGTTGCCCCGTCAGCATATCGGCGTTATGCAGCGAGGCAGCGCAATCCTCAATTGTGCTGTGCTCGTAGCAAGCGTGATGCGGTACTGCGAGTTGAAATCAGCCGGGTGTGGCACGCCAACATGCGTGTGTACGGTGCTGACAAGGTGTGGCGACAGCTGAATCGCGAGGGCGTATCTATCGCACGTTGTACGGTAGAGCGGTTGATGCGAAAGCAAGGGCTTCAGGGAGCCCGGCGTGGTAAGCAACTTCGCACCACGCGTTCTGATCCCAAGGCAGCCTGCCCGTTGGACCGGGTCAATCGTCAGTTCAAGGCTGATCGTCCCAACCAGCTTTGGGTGTCCGACTTTACCTACGTATCGACCTGGCAAGGCTGGCTGTATGTGGCCTTCGTCATCGACGTGTTTGCCCGTCGCATCGTTGGCTGGCGTGTCAGCAACAGTATGACGACGGACTTCGTGCTAGATGCGCTGGAGCAGGCGCTCTATGCTCGCCAGCCCGAAGGCAACGGCGGCTTGATCCATCATTCCGACAGGGGATCGCAATACGTCGGGATTCGCTACAGTGAACGCCTGGCCGAGGCGGGCATTGCGCCATCGGTCGGAAGCCGTGGCGACAGTTACGATAACGCCTTGGCCGAAACCATCAATGGCCTGTACAAAGCTGAATTAATTCATCGCCGTGCCCCTTGGAAAACCAGGGAATCCGTCGAACTAGCCACGCTCGAATGGGTGGCTTGGTTCAACCATCATCGACTGCTGGAATCCATCGGCTATATCCCTCCGGCAGAAGCTGAGGCAAACTACTACAGCCGGTTCGCCAGCAATACTGCAGTGTCGGCATAACTTAAACCAAATAGCCTCCGCGAAAGTCGGGGCGGTTCATTTTGGCCAAAACCTGGTTGTCTTCTCTCACCTCCGGTTGGATTGGTAATCCCCCCATTTCTAACGTTTGCCAGAAGTAGAAACGTCAAGCAGCCATGGCCAGCCGCTGTTTCGGGGTAAATCCCCTTTGACCTGCCCCCCAAGATTAGCAACAAGAGTGAGTAGAATCCAATTCTGAAAGGAGTTGGATCATGAAGAAACGCTTTACTGAAGAGTGTCCGTTATTGACAGTACACCTCAATACTGACTGCCACGGTCGGAGTGATGAATCAGGCCATGTGCCGGGCGTTTGTGCTGCACCGCTTTCCACAAGGCCTTCATGGTCAATTCCTGCGTCATCCTCTCCCCCATGGCGTACCCCACCAGCTCACACGTGAAGACGTCCTTCACGCCCGCCAGGTACAACCAGCCTTCGCCAGTGGGCACGTACGTTATGTCTGTCACCCATACCTCATTGGGTGCCGTTGGCGCAAATTGCTGGTCAAGCAGGTTGGCTGCAACCGGCAGGTTGTGATTCGAGTTGGTCGTGGCACGGAACTTCCTCCGCTGTTTGCAGCGCAGGCCGAGCTCACGGCGCAGCCGCGCAATACGGCCACGACCGGCGACAAAGCCTTGCTCGCGCAGTTCTGGCTGAATACGGCGGGGACCATAGGTCTCTCGGCTTTGACGATGCACGGCCTGAATGGCGACCTTCAGCACTGCGTCCTCCTGTGCGCGTGGCGATGGCTCTCCTTTGAGCCATGCGTAGAAGCCGCTACGCGAAACCTCAAACGCCAGGCACAGCCGCTCCACCGCATATTCGGGCCGCATCGATTTCATTTGCGCGTACCGGGCAGCGACTCCCGTGCAAAGTACGCGGTGGCTTTTTTTAATATTTCCACCTCGACATTCGCATTGGCCAGCTCCTTGCGCAGTCGCGCCACCTCGGCCTCTAACTCACTGACACTTCGTCCGCCAGAAGCTGCAGCGGCACCGTCACCTCGCTTGGCAGCGCTCACCCAGTTCGCCAATGTCCCTTTGAACAGCGCCAGGCTTGTGCCGGCGGCCTTTAGCGTCATCCCTTGCTCCAGCACCAGCTTGACGGCCTCGGTACGGAACTCCCTTGTGTATCTGCGTTTCTCTGATTTGCTCATTGCTTGCTCCTGTTGGTCAAGTTTAACAAACAGGAGTGTCCGGAAATTTCAGGCTACCTCAGTCGGGTATGCATCTCTGCAAATCATGCGGAAGGGTAGATGGGCGTGGGGGCGAGATTTGTCTGTTATCTACCTTCCAGGATTACCTGAAACAAAACTAGCATTTGCAGTCGAGCGCCCTGCCCCCCACCGCCATTACAACAGGTTCAAGCGGTCAGCAGCATTTCGTTTTCTGAAGCGCTGCGATATATTTAGGCCGTCTCATTCATTCCTGTGACTGAATTTCGCCGTCGGTTCTATATGTGCCCCGCATGGAATTATCTTGATCGCGCATCGTCTTACCCAAGCTATGAGCATGAATTAGAATGCTGGCATTCTAACGGCATATCAAAATTCTCGCCGAATAAGGTAAATTTGCTAAATTCTTCACTGTGTTGCATTCTTGACCGAGTTAAAAATTAATATCCGACGTATTACACCCGAGCAGAAAGTCTTGTTTCGAAATGCCGCCTTCAATTATGGCGGTATCATATGGCGGGCATCCCTTAGCATTTTGCTAATACCCATCTATGTAAAGTATCTTCCGGCGGGGCAGTGGGGTGTAGTTGCCTTCTGTATGACCCTTCAAGGTTTTCTCACTCTGGTGGACGCGGGACTAGCCCAAATCGTTCCCAGGGATATTGCAAGCGCTAGCGCCTCGGCAAATTTATGCGCCCGTACATTCGCTAAATTTTCTCGAATATATCTTTTCCTAGCTGTCCTAGTACTTGGCCTTGGTCAAATTGCAGTTCCATGGCTCGCGTCCACCTGGCTGAAGCTGAACAGTGTCGCGCCATCAAGCCTGGAGTTCACGCTGCGACTCGCTTTCGTATTGTTTTTCTTTCAATTCTGGAACACAGTTCACCTAGGTTATTGGAACGGGACGCAGGAGCAGCACCTGTCAAATATCAGCCAAGTCGTTTTTGCAAGCCTGAAGCATAGCGGCGCGTTACTGATGGTGCTCTTTTGGTCGCCCAGTGCCAATTCTTATTTGATCGCATTCTCGACTGGTGCGGCAATTGAATGGTTATGCAATCGCAAACTAATCGCGACCGGCCTACCCCAACAGCCTTCCAAGCTCACCTTCTCTGAACTATATACAACCGCGCGTTCTACTGCGACGCTTTCTCTTGCGGTGGTTTTAGGGATATTGGTTTCTCAGCTGGACAAATTGCTCTTACCAGGGATCGTGTCGATCGACAACTACGGTCGATATGCAGCGGTAGCAGGACTTGGGCTCGCCTTTCTTCAGTTCCAATCACCGGTCGTCAGTGCACTCTATCCTCGTCTTGCCAAGGAACTGCCGGTCGGTGAAACTAAATCTCTACACACGCTAATTCTCGCGGTCATCGCAACCAATATATTGCCCTGTCTAATAGCAGTGGCTACCGCAAACTGGTTGCTTCATCTCTGGATTCGCTCTCCCATAATCGTCAGTATGGGCACCCTCCCGCTACAACTGATTCTTCTCTCCATCGCAGTTAATTCCGCCTACCAGATTGTTTACCAGCAGATCCTCGTTTTGGGAGATGGACGCTACGTAATGTGCGTCAATGCCTGCAACATCCTCGTTGTTGCTGTATTCATTACTCTCGCAGCCCCTCATGTAGGCATCGTCGCCGGGGGGGCCGGTTGGCTGCTTGGCTCGTGCGTACAGCTGGCAGCAGGACTGATTTGGGTCTTCTTCCGCAAGCCCAGAATGATAGCGGCCAAAGCCATTAATTAATTGCCTAAAACACAAATGCCCTTCCCAGAACGAACATCAGCTCAGATCTTTTGGTCCGGCACGGGGTTGTATCTAATTCTAGGTATGGCCGTGGGGGTGTTTACCCAAGTCCACTTCACCGAAGCGCTTCATCTAGGCATAGCTGTAACCGATGTCTCAGCACTCGCTCATTCATTAAGCGAAGTCTATGACCTCAACACATTTCTGTACATCAAACGTTATGATCTCGGCGGATTGATGCTGCTTTATGCCCCTGGCTATCGTATAAGTCCTTCGCTTTACCTCACAATTAACGCTCTCCTTTTCATAGTGTCAGCGCTTATATACAAGCGATTAATTGTTGATCGGATTTCTGCCGGAGGCAGCCTTACAATAGCTATGCTAGGCCTACTCGGCAACCCGTTCTTTCTACTAAATATGGCCGGGCCGAATAAGGAACTTCCCCTCCTTCTGCTGACATTGCTGTTGGCATTTAACCTAACGAACAAAACTAAGGGTTGGTTCTGGAAATGCACCCTGATAGCAGGCCTCGCCGCCTTTTTCCGGGATGGCTATGGCATGTTACTGATGATCTTCGTCTTCGTGTACTACCTCGCCAACATCCCAAGATGGCAGCTTCCGATGCACGCGAAAGTAATTTTTATATGCTTAGTGATCTCTGCGGGTACAGCTTTATTCGCGCACCCGCTAGCCGAGTGGCTACCATTTGTTCGACGAAATCTGAGCGTAGCAAGCCTTCTTCCACATGACGCAGCGGCCGGCGCTGCTAACAACGCCATCACATGGCTCGACATCATCAAGGTCTTTGTTCAATGGGGACGGCACCTCGTGTTGAATGCCACCAGTCTTTCATTATTCCCGATGCTCACCCAGCAGAACGGCTCTATCTATTGGATCGGAGTCAGCTACACCATTTTCGGGATTCTCAATCTGGTGGCATGCATCTGCGCCATTTTCACGCTCGTTTCGACGGTAAACGCCGATACGGACGTCACCCAACAACTTGACACTTTGACGCTGGTACGAATCCTATCTGTTATATGGCTGGGCTTGTTTGTGCTGATGTCGGCTTCAGCCTATATTCAACCGCGTTACCAGATGACGATTTTGCCCACCGGCCTAGCGGCAGCTGCACTCCACACGCGCCATGTCCGTCGCGCGATTCTATGGGTTCCGATTGTGCTTGTTCTTGGATTTCTCGCGTCACGCTACGCGCATGGGCTACTGCCTCCATCTGTTCCATTCGATTTTTTCCCAGTCAATCCTTACATACCCCGCTGAAGTGTGAATATGCCATGGCCGAACGCGGGGCATCTTGCCTCTGTCAGCCCTGCCTACCACCAATGGCGTGCAGCAGCAGTTTTTCGCCGCCAGCGCCTTTAGCCGTTGGGCCTTGGATACCGTCGTCCCGCCGAACTTGGATTTTCAGTTGTAGTACGTCGCGTCGCTGATGCCGTGCTTCCGGCATACCTCGGCCACTTTCATACCGGCTTCGGCTTCCTTGAGTACGCCAATAATTTGCTCTTCGGTAAATCGTTTCTTCATGTTGCCTCCGTATTGACCCTAGCCGATGATCACCACCCGCGCCGAGTCAGGTTGCTGGACTCGATTGACCGTCAAGATCACCTCTTCAAGAGGGCAGGGTTTGGTGAGCAATGCCGAGAACGTCTGGAGTGCCTCCCCGGAGTTTGTCATCGGGGTCGCACTCAACAGGACAATCGGGATGTGGGCGAAGCGTTCGTCCGCCTTTACTTTCTGTGCAAATTCCAGCCCATCCATGACCGGCATCTTAAGATCGGTGAGGATGACATCGATGGGGTGGCGCTCCATCAATTCCAGTGCTTTCATACCGTTTCGCGCTTCCATCACGGTATAGCCTTCGATGGCAAGAACCGCGGAGAAAAGTGAGCTGACTTCGACGTTGTCTTCCACCACCAAAAGTATTCGTCCAGTTCCCGTCGGTTCCATGAGTCTTTCCTTTAAATCTACGTTCCTACATTCATCTTCATGACTATGGCATGAGGATTTGAGATTGTGTCACTCCCTCAGCATCGGGCAAGAGACGCTAGTCTAAGTGCTGAAGGCACATTGCCCTATAGGGGCATCCCTTAAAAGTTGATCTGTATTGTGTGCCGGGCTTGATTGGGCCCGTTCTGTTCTTGCAAGCCAAGAAAGCCAGGCAGAAAAGGACGAGGCGCTAGCACGGTTCACGCAAGACCACACCAAACAGAATCCACTGTGCAAACCGCCCAGGTCCAATCCCTTCAGCCTTCGTGTTAACATTTCCCACCTTCATTCATGACGAAAGAGAGATGTCCATGTCGGAACAGGATCCCTGGATCACCCGCGCCGAAGAGTTGAAGACGCAGATGGAAGCGCTGCTGGTCGCCCAGCTGGAAGAATATGAACAGATGACCGCCAAGCTGGAGCAGTGGAAGCAGAACCCGGACGGCGGCTGGCTGACCGAGGCGGATTACCAGCCCTGGCAGGAAGCACTCCAAAAGCTGGAAGCGGCGCAGCGTGAGTTCGATGCGCACATCAGCGCGCGTGTGAAGAAATAAGCAGCAACGCTTGACTGCCTCGGTCTGGGCCGTGGCTCGGACTCCACTGACAGACCAGAACGACAAACGCCGTGACGTGACACTGTCATGGCGTTTTCGTTGATGCAGGTCCCACGCGCGCACGGCCTCACTGCACCTCATCATTTTTTCCGGTGGCCGCCTTTGTTGTACGGCGACGTCGCCGCCTGTCGCTCCAGTATCTTGCGCGATCCACCACGGCTTGCATGAATTGCTGCGCGGTCTCGGGCTTGAGCAGGTATTCCACGGCGCCAGCGTCGATGAGCTCCGGCATCTCCGGGGGATAGTCGCTGTCGGGGAAGACCACGATGGGCACCGCCCGGGTGGAGCGGCCAGCCTTCATGGCCTGGATGAATCCCAGGCCATTGTTCTCCATCATCCCTGGATCCAGAAAGATCATCCTGGGTAATTCCGAATCACTCTCGCGGCGGCCATGCTGCAATAGGGATTCGGTGGCGATGTCCGCTTCGTCAATCCACTGCAGCACGCAATGGAAATTGTGGCGCCAGAGCGCAAAGCGCGCCAGCTCGACTGCTTCGCCGTTGGACTCAATCATCAATATGATCGGCGGCTTCATGGTCTTGTCCTTCTCTGCTAGTGACCCTGATCACCATTCCTGCATTGTGGGAATCTTATCTATCCTCTCTGGGCGATTCTCCTGACGCAAAACTTCACTTGCAGTCTGACAAAAATGCTTGCCGGCTCCTATCATGATTTTCCTGATGGACACATGGACAGGCTGCCAACGCCAGATGGTGCGCCCGGCCGGCAGCGACCAGGCCCACGAACGCTGCCACTCCCTGTTTGCCAATGCGGTGTAAGCTAGGCGCTGTTGCGAACAGCAGCCAGTCCCGTGACTGCGATTGATTCCCGGATTGTGGGAATTTTGATGCAACATCATTGTCCACTTTGATCTGCTTCGGTCCGTCGCTTGCCGCGCGGCCAGCGGGCAGGTCCATGGCACGGGGCTTGCTGCGCATCTGGCGCAATACGGAAGCGGCCTGTCAATTGCGCAGGCGCCTGGCGTTCCGGATTTGAACAGGCAAAACACCATCATGAATGCACCATTGAAAACATCCGCTTCGGAACCGACGAAGCAGACGCTGGATATCTTGAAGACCCTCATCGGTTTCAACACCATCAGTCGCGAGTCCAATTTGGGCCTGATCGAATGGGTCCGCGATTACCTTGAGCGCTACGGCGCCACCACCCGCCTCACCTACGATGCCCAACGCCGCAAGGCCAACCTGTTTGCCACGCTCGGCGATGCCGGTCCCGGGCGCTTTGGTACGGTCTTCTCCGGCCATACCGACGTGGTGCCGGTGACCGGGCAGAATTGGGATACCGATCCCTTCCTGGCCCACGTCGCCGATGGCAAATTGTTCGGTCGCGGTGCTTGCGACATGAAGGGTTTCATCGCGGTCTGCCTGGCCCGCCTGCCGGCCATTGCACAGGACAGGCTGCACACGCCGCTGCACTTTTCCTTTTCCTATGATGAAGAAGTCGGCTGCCTGGGCGTGCGCGAATTGCTGGCCGACCTGCAGCGCAATGACATCAAGCCTACCGGTGTCATCATCGGTGAACCGACCATGATGCAACCGGTCGTCGCGCATAAGGGCAAGCGGTCCTATCGCTGCTCGGTGCATGGTCATGCGGCCCATTCGTCCTGTCCGCACCTGGGGATCAACAGCATCGACTATGCGGCAATGATGCAGTTGAAGATCCGCGAGATAGCCTTGCGCGTGCGTCATTCCGAGGTGCAGGACTATGACTTCGACGTGCCGTATTCGTCCATCGTGACCACGCTCTCCAATGGCGGCAACGCGCCCAACATCATCCCGGACAAGGCCGAGTTCGTCTTCGAGCACCGCTTCCTGCCGGGCATCGATCCGGGCGAGGTGTTCGAGGAAGTCAAGCGTTATGCCGAGCAGGAAGTGCTGCCGCAGATGCACATCGAAGGGGCGCAAGGCCGCATCGAGTTCGAGACCCTGACCGCCTATCCCGGCATGAGCACTTCACCCGATGATCCGCTGGTGAGCTCGGCGCTGCGTATCCTGGGAAGTGAGCGGGCGCGCAAGGTCGGCTTCGGTACCGAGGGTGGTTTGTTCGGCCAGGCGGGGATGCCGGCGGTGATCTGCGGGCCGGGTGACATCGTCCATGCGCACAAGCCCAATGAGTTCGTCACACTGGAGCAATTGGCACGATGTGAAAGTTTCTTCGATAATTTCATCGCATCGGCCCATCTGAAGCCGGTCTGAAAGCGGCTTGAAACCAGTCCGTACTCAGAATATGAAGAAAGGCGCCTGTCCCTCGCGGGGCAGGCGCCTGGTGTTTTGCGGGCAGGGCAGGTTCAGGCGGGAGCGCGCACGCGCTTGTCCAGCGAAGCCGAGAAGGCTACCGTGGCCAAGCCCAGCAGGGCGAACACCGAGCCGATCAGGGGCAGGTCGGTCAGCGGCAGGCCGGCCGAGATGGCCAGGCCACCAATCCAGGCACCGCTTGCATTGCCCAGGTTGAAGGCGCCCTGGTTGAGCGTGGAGGCCAGGTTGGGCGCGCCACGTGCGGTATCGAGCACGCGGATCTGCGCGCCCGGCACCACCGCGAAGGCGAAAGCGCCCCAGGCGAACATGGTGGCCAGGGTCGGCCACTTGTAGTGGCTGGTGAAGGAGAACAGCCCCAGCACGATGGCGATGCACAGGAACACCGCACACATCACCGGCATCAGTTTCCAGTCGGCCAGCTTGCCGCCGACCAGGCCACCGACGGTGATGCCGGCACCGAACAACAGCAGCACCCAGCTTTCTTCCTGCGCGCTGAAGCCGGTCACGTTCAGCAGGATGTAGGCGATGTAGGTGATGACGCTGAACATGCTGATCGAGGCCAGGGTCGAGGTCAGCAGCGAGAGCTGGACGCGGGTATCGATGATGGAGCGGAATTCCTGGAAGATATTGCCCCCTTGCATGGGGAGATGTCTGGGCAACATGGTCCACAGCATGGTGGCAGCCAGTGCGCCGATACCCGTGACTGCCCAGAAGGTGGCGCGCCAGCCGGCCACATGGCCGAAGGCGGTGCCCAGCGGTACGCCCAGGATATTGGCCACCGTCAGGCCGGTAAACATCAGGGCCACAGCCTGGGCGCGTTTCTGGGGCGGTACCAGTTCCGCCGCCACCACCGAGCCGATGCCGAAGAAGGCGGCATGACAGAACGCGGTGACCACGCGGGCCACCATCAGGAAGTTGTAGTTGGGGGCCATTGCACACAGCACATTGCCCAGGATGAACAGGCACATCAGTCCCACCAGCGCCTGCTTGCGCGGCCACTTGGCGGTCAGGATGGCCAGGATGGGGGCGCCTGCAGCCACGCCCAGCGCGTAGCCGGAGACCAGCATACCGGCTGCGGGGGCCGACACCTTCAGGTCGCCGGCAACATCGGGCAGCAGGCCCATGATGACGAATTCGGTGGTGCCGATGCCAAAGGCGGCAACGGCAAGGGCAAACAGAGGCCAATTCATGCGCAGTCCAGGTGGAGGGTGGAGTGGAGAAGGGCGCGGCAGTGGAGACCGCGCAAAGCCGCAAGTTTACCGTTGGATGGAAATGCCTGCAGGACTCAGGCTGGATCGGACACCAGGGGTCGTGCGAAGCAGCTCTTGAGCATCGACATCAGCGCGCCGTAGGCCGGCAGGAAGAACAGCAAGCTGATGGCGATCTTGAAGCCATAATCGACCAGTGCGATCTCCACCCAGTGGGTGGCCATGAAGGGATCGCTGCTGCGCCAGAAAGCGATCGAAAAAAAGGCGATGGTATCGCTGGCGTTGCCGAAGATCATCGACACCGCCGGCGCCAGCCACCAATGACGCGAGGCCCGCAGCCGGTTGAAGACCTGCACGTCCAGCACCTGTCCCAGCACGTAGGCCATGAAGCTGGCCGCGGCGATGCGCGCCACGAACAGGTTGAAATGCGCCAGCGCGCCGAAGCCTTGCCACTGTCCCTGGTAGAACAGGGCTGAGATGCCATAGGAAATGAACAAGGCCGGCAGCATCACCGCAAAGATGATGCGTCGTGCCAGTGGCGCGCCGAAGAAGCGTACCGTCAGGTCGGTGGCCAGGAAGATGAAGGGAAAACTGAAGGCGCCCCAGGTGGTATGCAGGCCGAACACCGATACCGGCAATTGCACCAGGTAGTTGCTGGAGGTGATCACCAGCAGGTGGAACAGGCAAAGCCAGGTCAGCACGGCGGCGTGCCGGCGCAGGTTGAGAGTGGTCATATGAACCTTTTTGATGAATGGGGGTGAGGGAACCCATGGAACATGCCCGGCCGCCAGCATGGCGATGGCCACAACGGGCCGGACAGAAGGGGCATATTCTACCACAAGGCCGCCATGGGCCTCTGCGGCAGGCGGACGCTGGCCAGTGCGGTACACTCTTGCGCTTTTGGATAGGTGCAATGGAGAGCAAGAAAGCAACCCTGATCGGACTCAGTGCAGTGCTCTTGTGGAGCGCCATCGTCGGCTTGATCCGCGGTGTGAGCCAACATCTGGGCGCCACCGGCGGGGCGGCGGCGATCTATACGGTGGCCTCGGTGATCCTGTGGATGTCGGTGGGTTTTCCGCGGCTCTCGCGCTTCCCGCGCAAGTACCTGCTGTGGGGCAGTGTGCTGTTCGTGGCCTATGAGTTGTGCCTGTCCTTGTCCATCGGCTATGCCCATAGCGCACGCCAGGCCATCGAGGTGGGCATGGTCAACTACCTGTGGCCGACCTTCACGCTGGTGGCGGCGATTCTCTTTGGCGGGCAGCGCGCCACGCTCCTGGTGGTGCCGGGTTTCGTTCTTTCCATGCTGGGGATCTGCTGGGTGCTGGGCGGGGAGCAGGGGCTGGACCTGGCCGGCATGATGGCCAACCTCCAGGACAATCCCTTGAGCTACGGCCTGGCTTTTGTCGGCGCGTTGATCTGGGCAGCTTATTGCACTGTGACCGTCACGCTCGCGCAGGGAAGCAATGGCGTGACACCTTTCTTCATATTGGTGGCGCTGGCGCTGTGGGGGAAGTTCTTGCTGGGCGACCATGCAGGCGAGCTGGTCTTGAGCCTGCCGGCGCTGATCTATCTGGTGCTGGCCGCAGCGGCCATGGGCTTGGGGTATGCCGCCTGGAACGTGGGCATCCTGCATGGCAATGTGACGCTGCTGGCCGGGGCGTCCTATTTCATTCCGGTGTTTTCCTCGGCCTTGTCGGCGCTGCTCTTGCGTGCGCCACTGCCGGCTTCGTTCTGGGTCGGTGCAGCGCTGGTGTGTGGCGGCTCCATCCTGTGCTGGCGGGCCACGGCAGGGCGCTGACGCGCATCAATTGGCGTACTCGACGCCTGAGAAAATCTGCATTTTCGGGCGTTCTTGACGAATACTTACACTATCTCTCCCATTTCTGACGGCCTTGTAACCAAAGTGTAACGGCGAGGTCATCATCACTGCCTAGACTCCTGTTTTTTTCAACGCCATCCCGCTTCCTGCGGCAAGAGTCATGGTCTTACTCATTCCGTTCAAACTGCTGCGCACCTACGGTCGCGGGCAGTTTGACTTCGTCAATGAGCCATAGCGAAGGTCGCTGCAAGTGCAACTGCACACCCCATGGCGCTTGATCACACCTATAAAACCAACAGCAAGACTCCCCTCCTTTTTTACTCATCCACTGCGAGCCTTTCATGATTTCCACTCATATCGCCAGCTTCCGTCTCACCACGATGCAACGAGCTCTCTTGAGCCTAGGATGGCTGCTGGGTAGCGCTTACCCTCTGCTGGCGCAAGCCGATGACAGCGCTTTGCCACCCATTACCGTCACCGGCGGCAGCGATACCAAGCAGTTAGCCGAAAAAGTCAGCGGTGGCGCTCTGGGTGAGCGTTCCGAACTGGACACGCCATTCTCCACCCGCGCCGTCACCAGCGATGAGATCGTAGGACGCCAGGCCAGCTCGCTGGCCGAAGTCCTGAAGTACGACGCCAGCGTGACCAACATCAGCCCCGCCAACGGCACTCACCCGGCTACCGTGGCGGTGCGAGGCCTGCGTCTGGATGACCTGAACGGCTACAAGATCGACGGCCTGGCCAATATCAATCGTGGCACCGAGATGCCGCTGGAAATGTTCGATCAGGTGGAAGTGCTCAAGGGCTTGTCCGGCTTCATGTATGGCTTCGGCTCGCCCGGCGGTATCGTCAACTATGTCAGTAAGCGTCCCACCGATGACCACTTCCTGGCCACCGACCTCGGCTACGCCAGCGGCGGCACCTGGAAGGAGCATGTCGATGCCGGTGGCCGCTTCGGCAACGATCAGCGCTTTGGCTACCGGGTCAACCTGGTCAACGAGAACGGGGATATCGCGGCGGACCACGGCGGTATCAATCGTCAGGCCATTGGTGCATCCTTCGATGCGCGCCTGACCAAGGATCTGACTGTCACTCTGGATGCCATCTACCAGCGGCGCATCGCCAGCGGCGGCACCGATGTCATCGTCAGCGGCTTCAAGGTTCCCAATGCACTGGACGGAGCGAGCCGTCTCTACAGCAATGGCTCATCGACCGACGTGGACTATCGCCTGGTGACGCTGAGCGCCGATTATCGCCTCTCTGACGACTGGAAGGCCACTTTCGCCGTGCGCCATTCGGAGTCGGTACGCGTCTACAAGAAGGATCAGTACTACATCACCAGCAATAGCGGCAACTACCGCGACCGTGTGACGTCCGAATATCACGGCTACGAGTTCAACGAAGCACAAGCCATGGTCCAGGGCAAGGTGCGCACCGGTTGGCTGCAACATGAGCTGGTATTCGGCGCGATGGCGCAGAACCTGCTATCGACTTCCTCGGTCAACACACCCAAGCCCTACATCGGTACCGGCAACATCTACGCACCCACGATCTACTCGGTGGGCTCGATCAATTACAGCGGCGGTACGTATCGTGACGAAAAGACGACCCAGAGCGCCTTCTTCGCCAGCGATACCATGAAGTTCGACGATCGCTGGTCGGTGCTGGCCGGCGTGCGTTATACCAACTACGGCGACACGGCCTACACCACCACCAACGCGACCAGCGCCAAGTTCACCGCCAATCCGATGAGTCCGACGGCGGCTGTGATGTACAAGCCTCGTGCCGATACCACGGCCTACGTCAGCTACGCCGAAGCGCTGGAGCAGAGTGCTTCGGCCCCGACTACTACGCTCAATGCCAACCAGACCTTTGCACCCATCAAGAGCAAGCAGGCTGAAGTGGGCGTGAAGACCGAGCATGAGGGCTGGAACGGTAGCCTGGCACTGTTCCGCATTGAGCGTGGTTCGCAATACATCAACAGCGCCAACATCTATGTTGCCGATGGACAGAGTGTCTATCGTGGTGTGGAGTTGAACGGTTCGGTGCAGATGACGCGTGATCTGAGTCTGGATGGCAGCCTCATGGTGCTGGGCTCGGAGATGACCCACGCGGCCGCTGCCGTCAACGGCAAGCGCGCAGTGGGTGCGGCCGACATGCAGGCTGGTGCGCAACTGAGCTATCGCGTGCCGACCCTGCCTGGCTTGTCGCTCCATGCCGGGGCGCAGTACATTGGCACCATGGCCCTGGATTCGGCCAATGCCAACATGCTCTCACCCTACAGCCTGTTCGATGCCGGTCTGAACTACTTCACCTACATTGGTGGGCACCTGACGACCTGGAGCGCCAACATCACCAATCTGGCCAATCGCAAGTACTGGACCTACTATCAAGAAACTTACTTGAACGTGGGAGCGCCGCGTACCTTGAATCTGAATGTGCGGGCAGAGTTCTGACCTCTGATGTTGTCCGGAGCGTAAAGACATGATCGACATGATCGGTGGCACGCCACTCAAGAAATCCATGCAGGCCGGGGCCTGGCTGGCAGGTCTGCTGCTGACCTGTAGCTTGGCAGTGGCCGCCGATCGTGATGATCGTCAGACCAAGACACCCTATGTACCGCGCCAGGCCAGCAGCAGCCTGGAGCCGGTGCCGGTCGGCTACGTCCCGGTCTTCACCCAGATGCTGGCTCGCCATGGCTCGCGTGGCCTGACGAGTATGAAATCGGATCTGGCGCTTTACCGCATGTGGCAGCAGGCCGAGCGGGAGGATGCGTTGACCGCGCTGGGACGCGAGCTGGGACCGGCATTGCTGGCCATGTTGCGTGCCAACTTTTTGCTGGGCGCCGGTGTGCCTGGCATCAGCCAGCCAGGCTATGGCAACGAGACACAGGTCGGATTGCAGGAGCAGATCGGCTTGGCAAGCAGGATGGTACAGCGCCTGCCTGGGCTGTTCGCGCCGGATGAGTCCAGTCGTGCACGGCAGGTGGTGGTGGTCAGTTCGGGCAAGGATCGCGCCGTAGACAGTGCGCAAGCTTTCATCGGCGCTTTGCTGGCGGCGCGTCCGGCATTGCGTAGCGAGGTGCTGGGGCCGAACAAGGATACTTACCTGCTGTATTTCCATCGCTTGCCCAAGACGCCGCCGCTTGATCCTGTGGCGTCCTCGCAAGACCCACAACAGGCGCTGCGGCTGCAGACCTGGCGGGATAGCCAAGCCTACCAGGCCTATATGCATAGTGCGGTACTGCAAGCCCAGTTGGCGCGTATCCGCATCGATCCGCGCTTGCAGGTGGCGGCTGACGTGGTGTTGCCGCGCCTGTTTACGGCGGCGTTCCTGCAACGTCTGGAGCAGGGCACTTACCGTTTCAGCAACAGCGGTACGTTGAGCTTTACCAGCAATGACGGGCGATTTGCCAATACCTTGACCGGCGATGGTCGCAGTGTCATTGCGAGGCCCATAGAGGCGGCGTGGGCGTTGTATGAGCTTTACGCCATCAGCGCGGCGATGCGGGTCGAACTGGAACAGGCGGGCGGCAGCGCACAGGCTTTCTCTGCCTTCATGCCTCCGGCTGCCGCACACGCCTTCGCCGAGGCCGAAGACGCTGAGGATTTTTATACCAAGGGACCTGGAATGCTGGAGCAGGGCGACGTGACCTCACGCATGGCCACTATCCTGCTGCAGGATTTCTTCCAGGAGGCCGATGCCATCGCGGCCGGGCGCCGTCAGCATCTGGCCAAGCTACGCTTCGCCCACGCCGAGATCATCATCCCTCTGGCCACCCTGCTGGGGCTGCCGGGTGCGGCACAGCAGGTCTCCGAGAGTGAGCCTTATGAGGCCAGCCGCAATGGCTGGCGTGGTGCCGAGGTGGCGCCGATGGCGGCCAATCTCCAGTGGGACATGTTTGCCGATACGGCAGGTCGCACGCTGGTGCGCCTGCTCTACAACGAAGGCCAGGCGGATTTCAAGCCGGCCTGTGATGGCGCACGAATCGCGCCGCAAAGCCATTACTACGATTACCGGGCGTTGCGGGCTTGCTATCAAGCGCTCCTGGGGCGCGATCAGAACTTGTAGCTGACCCCCACGCGCAGCACCGGGTACAGGTTGTAGCCGTGCACCTTGTCGCTCAGTTCGGCATTTTCCGCCGCCACATCCGTGGCCAGACGGGCGCACAGGGCTGCCGGGGCGTTGCAGCCGGAGTTGCTCACCGAGGTCGAGGCATTGCCCTGGAACATCACGCCCAGATCGGCCGTAAAGCCCCAGCCCTTGTCGGGGGCCACCGCATTGCCCCAGCCCAGGCCCAGGTAAGGTGCGAACTTCTTGAAATCGATGCGGCCATCGACTTGGCCAGCCTGGGAGGCGGTGTAGACGTTGCCATTGAGGGTATAGACGCCGTTGGCCTTGGGCTTGCCGGTGGCATCGATTTTGTTGCCGTTGTAGACCACCCCGCCCGAGAGACGGAAACCGTTGTCAAACGGGAACCAGTCCAGCAGCGCGTCGAAAGTGCGCAGCTTAGCCTTGGCGTCATAGTTCATATCCTTGGTGCTGGAATTGAACGAATAGTCGAAATAGTTGACGCCGAAACGAGCATTGAGCTGCTGCGCCAGCGGCACGCTCAGGTGGATGCCGACACCAGTGGTGCCGACCTCGCCACTGACGCCAAGATTGGCGGCGTGGGCGGTGCTGCCGAGTGCAGCCAGGCTGATGAGACAGATGCAGGAAAGTGGTAAACGTTGCACGAAAAATCCCCCGGGATTGAAGATGGACTGGTCGGCCAATGGAAGCTGGCCGGACGGGTAGGAGCCGTCCATTGCAGCCTAGGGGTGGTGTAAGTTGCTGTAAAGCACAAAAGTGCTGAGGGGCAATAAAAACCAGGGCGGACAGGGCAGCGTGACATTTGCGCCACATCAGTTCGGCGCATCGTCTGCGCTGATATCGTCCTGTCAACGCGGCCGGCGTGCGCCGTTCACGGCCAGGTAGATGGCATAAAGCGAGCTGGTGGCCGTGATGAACAAACGGTTGTTGCGCGGTCCGCCGAAGCAGACGTTGGAGACCACTTCCGGTACCAAGATCTTGCCCAGCAGGCTGCCATCGGCGGCATAGCAATGGACGCCATCGCCGGCGCTGGTCCAGACGTTGCCGCGTTCATCCAGGCGCAAGCCATCGGCCAGGCCGGGAGAAATGGTGGCGAAGACGCGGCCGCCGCTCAACCGGTCATCGCCGCCGACTTCGAAGACGCGAATGTGGTGCGGGCCATCGGGGCGGTGGGTGCGGCCGGTGTCGGCAATGTAGAGCAGTTTTTCGTCCGGTGAGAAAGCCAGGCCGTTGGGGCGTTCGAAGTCATCGCTGACCAGCGTGAGCTGGCCGCTCTGGCCATCGATGCGGTAGACGTGGCAGCCGCCGATTTCGCTGTCGGCCTTGTGGCCTTCGTAGTCGCTGTCGATGCCGTAGGTCGGGTCGGTGAACCAGATCGAGCCGTCCGACTTGACGACTACGTCGTTGGGTGAGTTGAGGCGCTTGCCCTGCCAGTGCGAGGCCAGCACTGTGCGGCTGCCATCGTGCTCGGTGCGCACCACAGCGCGGGCGCCGTGCAGGCAGCCGATAATGCGGCCTTCGCGGTCCAGGGTGTTGCCATTGTTGTAATCGGATGGCTGCCGGAAGGTACCGGCACCGGCCCCCTCGGACCAGCGCATGAGCCGGTTGTTGGGAATATCGCTCCAGATCACTTCATCGGTGGCGGGCAGGTAGACCGGTCCCTCGGTCCAGCGGTTGCCGCTGTGAAGACAGTCCAGGCGGGCGCTGGGCACCACCAGGGCAGCAAAGCGCGGGTCGAGGTGTTCGTAGGGCGCCGCAGCAGTAGCAGCAGCGGAAGGGGATGGGACGCTCATCGTATCTCCTGGTTGGTCTTGTGCATGGCTTGGCGGCTAGCCTGGGATGATACCTGCCGGCGGCCAGGTGCAGGAATCGTCAGCCGAACCCGGCTGCACTCTGCGCTTTGATGCATATCAATGCGAGCAGGCCTTGATGTGGCTATCCTGCAAACTCCAGTCAATACCAGCTCGCCCGGTGGGCTCGCGGCCCAGCGCATGTGCGCGCCGCGTCAGTCCGGCGTGGCAGCCGGCCAGGAGTATCCATGCAAGCCGCCCATCCGTCTATCCTGCATCCATCCGCCAGTCTTGCCGGCATGAACAAAGCCGTGCTGCGCAAAATGGATCAGCGTGGCCCGCGCTATACGTCCTATCCCACGGCAGATCGGTTTTCCAGCGACTTCGCCGTGACCGACTACCTTCATGCGGTGTCCGACCGTCGCAACATGAGTGCCTGGCGCGCGCTGTCGCTGTACCTGCACATTCCATTCTGCGACACCATCTGCTATTACTGCGCCTGCAACAAGATCGTCACCAAGAACCGCGCCAAGGCTGCGCTCTACCTGAGCTACCTCAAGCGCGAGATCAGTATGCAGGGCTCGCTGTTTTCCGGCATGAACCAGGTGGAGCAACTGCATTTCGGCGGCGGCACACCCACTTACCTGTCGGATGAACAAATGTCCGACCTGATGGATCATATCCGCCACTGCTTCACGCTGGCGCCCGACCACGTGGGGGAATACTCGATCGAGATCGACCCGCGCACGGTGTCGGTGGCGCGCGTGCACAAGCTGCGCCAGCAAGGTTTCAACCGCATTAGCCTGGGCGTGCAGGACTTCGACCCCGAGGTGCAACTGGCAGTGAACCGCGTGCAGTCTGAGGAACAGACGCTGGAGATCATCCAGGCCGCGCGCCAGGCCGGTTTCCGTTCGGTCAGCATCGACCTGATCTATGGTCTGCCCAAGCAGAACGTGATGTCCATGTCGCGCACGCTGGCCAAGGTGATCGCTGCCAGCCCTGACCGCATCGCCGTCTACAACTATGCGCACATGCCGCAGTTGTTCAAGACCCAGCGCCAGATCAAGGAAGAAGACCTGCCCAGCGCCGACAGCAAGCTGGATATGCTTTCGCTGTGCATCCGCCAGTTGACCGGCGCCGGCTACGTCTATATCGGCATGGACCACTTCGCCAAGCCCACCGACGACCTGGCCATCGCCCAGCAGCAGGGGCGCCTGCATCGCAACTTCCAGGGGTATTCCACCCATTCCGAAACCGACTTGGTTGCTTGCGGTGTGTCAGCCATCAGTGCCGTGGGTGGCAGCTACAGCCAGAACGAGAAAACCCTCGACGGCTATTACGCCCGCCTGGAAAATTCTACCCTGCCCATCGCTCGCGGCATCCAGCTGGGCATGGATGACGTCTTGCGCCGGCTCATCATCCAGCGCCTGATGTGCAATTTCGAGCTGTCGATCAACTCGCTGGAGATCGCCTATCCCATCGTCTTCCGCGAATACTTCGCCAGCGAGATGGAAAAGCTGAAGCAACTGGAAGCCGACGGCCTCATCAGCATCGAGCCGGAATGGATCACCGTCGAGCCCAAGGGCCGGCTGCTGATCCGCAACATCTGCATGGTCTTCGACCGCTACCTCACGCAGGACCGCGAAAAGGCCGCCAGCCAGAACAAGGATGCACCACAGCGCTATTCGCAGACGGTCTGAGCGGGGCGCAAGTGAACCTGCTACCGATCTTTCTGGTGGGGCTGATGGGTAGCGTCCACTGCATTGGCATGTGTGGAGGCATCGTCGGCGCGCTCAGTTCTGCCGCGCCGGCACGCCCGACACCTGCCCCAACCTTGGCATCGGCACTGGCTTCGCAAGCGGCCAGTCCACTACCGCGTGTCATCCCCATTCGCATCGCTGGCAGTGCCCAGGTTCAGGCATTCGGCCGGGATCTGGTGCGCGTGCTGGGTTACAACCTCGGTCGCCTGTCCAGCTACGCGCTGGCCGGGGCGCTGGCGGGTGGCATCGCCGCTGGCTTGTTGCGGGGCGCCGATGTGCTGGGCTGGCTGGCGCCAGCGCAGACTCTGGCCTATGTCGTCACCAATCTCGTGCTGGTCCTGCTGGGTTTGTACCTGACCCAGTGGTGGACCGGCATGTCGCGCATGGAACAACTGGGGAGCGGCCTGTGGGCGCGCCTGCGCCCGCACGCGGCACGCTTGGTGCCGGTCGATACGCCAGCCAAGGCCTTGCTGCTGGGCAGCCTCTGGGGCTGGCTGCCGTGCGGCATGGTCTATAGCGCCTTGTTGACCGCCCTGATGGCCGGTAGCGCCGTGCAGGGCGCACTGACCATGTTGGCCTTTGGCACCGGTACGCTGCCGGTCTTGCTGGTGGCCGGCCTGTCGGGTGCCCGTTTGCGGCAACTGGCAGCGCGCCCCGCAGTCAGGCGCGTGGCCGGTGTGATCGTGCTGGCCTTCGGGATATTGGGCTTGCTGCGCGCCGCCGAGATCGGTGGCCTGGGCATTGCACGCGGCTGGATTGATGTCTTCTGCGTTAGTCCCGTGCATGGAGTCTGAGCATGAGCAATGAAGGGAGCGGGGAGGGGAGTCTGTGTTTCCATTGCGGCCAGCCGATACCGACCGGGCAGACATGGCTGCTCGATATCGGTGGCGCCACGCGCGCGCTGTGTTGTGTGGGCTGCCAGAGCGTGGCTCGCTTGATCGTGGACAGCGGTTGCGAGGATTTCTACCTGCGTCGCACCGTGCCCTCCGCCCGTGTGGACCCCGAACAATTGCTGCCACCCGAACTGGCCCTGGTGGATCTGCCAGCGACTGCCGCTGGCGAAACAACGCGTGACCAGACCGATACCGCCGAGGAACTGGTGCTGTCCATCGACGGCCTGCGTTGCTCGGCCTGCGTCTGGCTGATCGAAAAATACCTGGCACGCCTGCCCGGCGTGCAGATGGCCGAACTGAACGTGGCCAGCGCGCGCCTGCATGTGCGCCGCGATCCTGCACTGTGCCCGACCTCGACCCTGCTGCGCGGCCTGCGCGGTCTGGGCTATACCGCCTATCCCTTCGATCCGCTGCGCCAGGGTGAACAGGCGCGCCGCGCCGGGCGTCGGCTGTTCCGCCAGTTGTTCATCGCCGGACTGTCGATGATGCAGGTGATGATGTACGCCGTGCCGGCCTACATGACCCATGAAGGTATCGACCCCGACATGATGTCGCTGATGCGCTGGGCCAGCCTGTTCCTGACCATCCCCGCGGTGTTCTATTCGGCCTTGCCCTTCTTCACCGGCGCCTGGGCCGGCCTGCGGGCGCGTGCGCCGGGAATGGACCTGCCAGTGGCCATCGGCATTGCTGCTGCCTTCACCGGTAGCGCCATTGCCACCTGGCGTGGCGAGGGTGAGATCTGGTTTGACAGTGTGAGCATGTTCATCTTCCTGTTGCTGGCCAGCCGCTATCTGGAAACGGCGGCCCGGCGCAAATCGGCCAGCGCGCTGGAGCGGATGCAGCAAGCTTTCCAGGCCTCGGCGCTGCTGCTGCCGGGATACCCGCAGCAACGTGAAACCACCCTGGTCGCCGCCGCCCAGCTCCAGGCCGGCGACGTCATACTGGCGCGCCCGGGCGACACCATCGCCGCCGATGCCTGCCTGCTCGAAGGTGTGGCCGAACTGGACCTGGCCTTGCTCTCCGGCGAGAGCCGGCCGCAAACCTTCCAGCTCGGGCAGGAAGCGCCCGGTGGTGCCGTCAACCTGAGCCAGCCGGTGCTCTTGCGCGTGGTGCGGGCCACCCGCGACAGTACCCTGGCCGCCATCACCCGCCTGGCCGAGCAGGCCGGGCAGGGCAAGCCGGCGCTGGCGCAATGGGCCGACATCGTGGCCTCGCGTTTCGTGGTGGCCTTGTTGCTGTTGGCGGGGATCACTTTCGTGGTCTGGCATATGATCGATCCTTCTCGCGCCTGGGCCACGGCCATTGCCGTGCTGGTGGTGTCCTGCCCCTGCGCCCTGTCGCTGGCCACGCCCTCGGCGCTGGCGGCGGCCACCGACCGGCTCTTGCGTGAGGGCACGCTGGTGGTGCGCGGCAATGTGCTGGAAACCTTGCAGCGCGCCGATACCATCGTCTTCGACAAGACCGGCACGCTGACCCAGGGGCGTCCGCAACTGGCGGCACTCTGGAGTACCGGACCGCAACAACAGGCATTGGCCATGGCCGCAGCGATGGAACGCGGCAGCCTCCATCCACTAGCCAAGGCGCTGGTGGAAGAGGCGGCTCGACGCGAGATCGCCGCCATCGATGTGGCGCAACTGGGTTCGGTCACCGGGGCCGGGATGCAATGTGTCATCGACGGTGTGCCGCATCGCATCGGCTCGCGTCATTTCGTGGCCGAGATTGCCGGCAGCGACCTGCCGAGCGCCCTGAACCTGCCGGCAGCAGTGGGCGCCGGTTCGGTGTACCTGGGCAGCGTGAATGGCTGGCTGGCACGCTTCGACCTGGCCGATGCGCTGCGCCCGGACGCGGTGGAAACGGTCGCTGCCTTCCGTGCCCTGGGCCTTCGCACCATTTTGTTGAGCGGCGACCAGCCGGAAGTCTGCGCCGAGGTCGCGGCGGCCACCGGTATCACCGAGGTGATCGCCGGCTGCACGCCCGAGCGCAAGCTGGATATGGTGCGTCAATTGCAGCAGGGTGGGTCGGTGGTGGCCATCGTCGGCGATGGCATCAATGACGCGGCCATGCTGCGTGCCGGTGACGTCTCCTTCGCCATGGGCAAGGGCGCTGCGCTGGCCCAGGTCAGTGCCGATGCCGTCATCATGAGCGACCGTCTGCAGGCCGTGGCCGGCTGTGCCCGCATGGCCCAGCGCACCATGCGCATCGTGCGGCAGAACCTGGTGTGGGCCAGCGTCTACAATTTCCTGGCCATTCCGGCTGCCGCCTTCGGCTTGCTCGATCCCTGGATGTCGGCCGTGGGCATGTCAGCCAGTTCGTTGCTGGTGGTGGGCAATGCCTTGCGCCTGAGCCGGGCCTCGCGTTCGGTTACTGCTGTCAACGCGCCTGCCGCGGCGCAACCAGCTGCCCTGGTTGGAGGTGCATGATGGAAGCGCTCTACCTGCTCATTCCCTTGAGTACCCTGCTGGTCTTCCTGGCGATCTGGGTGTTCTTCCGCGCTTCCGACAGCGGCCAGTTCGATGACCTCGAAGGCCCGGCCATGCGCATCCTGCACGACGACGATACGACGCCGGATCGGCATGGCTCGGACACCCCTTGAGCACTGCTTGAGCGTCCTGGACCAACGTGTAGGATGCGCTGTTTTTTTGCACGAAATCACGGAGTTTATACCCAAGCGTCTTCCCACTTGATACACGTCAATGCCCGCCCGGTGCAGGTTCCGTAAGCTCGCATTGAACAATACTCAACATAGTGGGGAGAGTTTCGTGAACAAAGAAAATAGCTACAACTACACGGTTGTGCGCCAATTTACCGTGGCGACCATCCTGTGGGGCGTAGTCGGTATGCTGGTCGGTGTCATCATCGCCGCCCAGCTTGCATGGCCCGAACTGAACATGGGGATTCCCTGGCTGAGCTTCGGCCGGCTACGTCCCTTGCATACCAACGCAGTGATCTTTGCCTTCGGCGGTTGTGCGCTGATGGCAACCTCGTATTACGTCGTCCAGCGTACCTGTCAGGTGCGCCTGTTTTCCGATTTCCTGGCGGCCTTCACCTTCTGGGGCTGGCAACTGGTGATCGTCGGTGCGGCCATCACGCTGCCGATGGGGCTGACCCGAGGCAAGGAATACGCCGAACTGGAATGGCCCATCACCATCCTTATCGCCGTCGTCTGGGTGGCCTACGCTGTGGTGTTCTTCGGCACCCTCATCAAGCGCAAGGTCAAGCATATCTACGTGGCCAACTGGTTCTACGGCGCCTTCATCATCGCCGTGGCCATCCTGCACATCGTCAACGGCATGACCATGCCGGCCACGCTCACCAAGTCGTACTCCATGTACAGCGGTGCGCAGGATGCGATGATCCAGTGGTGGTACGGTCACAATGCGGTGGGCTTCTTCCTGACCGCCGGCTTCCTGGGCATGATGTATTACTTCATCCCCAAGCAGGTGAATCGTCCGGTGTATTCCTACCGCCTGTCCATCGTGCACTTCTGGGCGCTGATCTTCACCTACATGTGGGCCGGTCCGCACCATCTGCACTACACCGCACTGCCTGACTGGACCCAGTCGCTGGGCATGGTGTTCTCGCTGATCCTGCTGGCACCGTCCTGGGGTGGCATGATCAACGGCATGATGACCATGTCGGGCGCCTGGCACCAGCTGCGCACCGATCCCATCCTGAAGTTCCTGGTGGTCTCGCTGTCCTTCTACGGCATGTCCACCTTCGAAGGTCCGATGATGGCCATCAAGACCGTCAACGCCTTGTCCCACTACACCGACTGGACCATCGGTCACGTGCACTCGGGTGCCCTGGGCTGGGTCGGCTTCGTCACCATGGGGGCGATGTACTACCTGATTCCGCGTCTGTCGGGCAAGACCCAGATGTGGAGCAAGGACTTGATCGAGATCCACTTCTGGGTGGCTACCATCGGCATCGTGCTCTACATCGCCGCCATGTGGATTGCCGGTGTGATGCAAGGTCTGATGTGGCGCGCAGTCAATGACGACGGCACCCTGACCTACAGTTTCGTGGAAGGCGTCAAGGCAACTTACCCGTACTACGTCATCCGTCTCGTCGGTGGCCTGATGTACCTGTCCGGGATGCTGGTGATGGCCTACAACACCTGGCGCACGATGCGCGGCACCGAACTGGCTGTCGCACCGATTCCTGCCGTGACCAACGCTGCGCACTGATTGGGGGAAATATGAAGTTTTCGCATGAATGGATTGAGAAGAACCCCTGGCTGCTGATTGGCCTGGTGCTGCTGGTGGTCAGTGTGGGTGGCCTGGCCGAAATCGTGCCGCTGTTCTTCCAGAAATCGACCACCGAGCCGATCGCCGGCCTGAAGCCCTACTCGGCCTTGCGCCTGGCAGGTCGCGATATCTACATCCGCGAAGGTTGCTACAACTGTCACTCGCAGATGATCCGTCCGCTGCGTGCCGAGACCGAGCGCTATGGTCACTATTCGGTGGCCGGTGAGTCGGTCTACGACCACCCCTTCCAGTGGGGCTCCAAGCGGACCGGTCCTGACCTGGCACGCGTGGGCAACCGCTACAGCGACGAATGGCATCGTGCCCACCTGCACAATCCGCGTGATGTGGTGCCGGAGTCCAACATGCCGGCCTACCCGTGGCTGGAGCAGACCAAGCTGGACAATTACGACATCGTCTCGCGCATGAAGGCCTTGAAGCGCATCGGCGACCCGTACACCGAAGAAGACATCAAGAATGCCCCGGCCGAACTGGTCGGCAAGACCGAACAGGATGCGCTCATCGCCTACCTGCAAGGCCTGGGTATCCTGATCAAGGCGGAGAGATAAGACCATGATTGAAATGATTACCGATCCACGCAGCCTGATCACGCTGATCAGCTTCATCACCTTTGCCGGCATCCTGTGGTGGACCTACGTCGGCCACAAGCCCGCCGATTTCGAGCAAGCCGAGATGATCCCCTTCGCCGATGGCGATATCGGCCAGCCGGCTGCCGCAGCCGATGACAAGGAGGTGCGCCATGGCTGATTTCACCAATGGTTTCTGGAACCTCTGGATCATCGTCCTGACCGTGCTGGGCATCGCCGGCTGCGCGCTGCTGCTGTGGCAGCAATCCAGCTGGAAGGTCAAGAAGGGTGACCAGCCCATTCCCGGTTCGACCACCGGTCACGTCTGGGACGAAGACCTGACTGAACTGAACAACCCGCTGCCGCGTTGGTGGATGTGGCTGTTCTACTTGACCATCTTCTTCTCGGTGGGCTACCTGATCGCCTATCCCGGCCTGGGCAACCTGCCCGGTACCCTGGGCTGGCGTTCTACCGGCGAGCACGATGCCGATGTGAAGAAGGCCGAAGCCAAGTACGGCCCGCTGTTCGACAACTACCTCAAGCAAGACCTGAAGGTGGTGGCGGCCGATCCGCAAGCCCATGCCATCGGCGAGCGCCTGTTCCTGACCTACTGCGCGCAGTGCCACGGTTCGGATGCTCGCGGCAACAAGGGCTTCCCCAACCTGACCGACAACGACTGGCTGCATGGTGGTACCCCCGAGATCATCAAGGAAACCATCATGAAGGGGCGTCATGGCGTCATGCCGCCGATGGCTGCCGCCGTGGGGAGCGCCCAGGATGTCGATAACGTCGCCAACTACGTGTTGAGCCTGTCCAATTCGGCCCATGACCCGATCAAGGCCGAGCTGGGCAAGCCCAAGTTCGCTGCCTGCGCGGCCTGCCACGGCCCGGGCGGGGTGGGTAACCAGGCCATCGGTGCCCCCAATCTGAGCGACAAGATCTGGCTCTATGGCGGCAGCATCGACACCATCAAGGAAACCATCAACAAGGGCCGCGACAACACCATGCCGGCGTTTGGCGAATTCCTCGGTGAACCCAAGGTGCATGTGCTGGCAGCGTATGTCTGGAGCTTGTCCAACAAGCCCAGCAATGCCGCCGCCAAGTAAGGCGTTGTGATGAAGTAATCCCGCGCCGGGGCCGACGCAGACACAGATCTGCGCGGCCCCGGCGTGTTTCTTGATTGCGTTTCCAGCTCCCGTCCAGGGCCGGAGCGCAGAGAGTGAAAGCAGAGCAGGAAAATCATGGAAAAGGCCGTAACCACAACCCGGCAGGGCAAGGAAGGGGACCCGCCACCCAACTCCGAGGGCCAGCAAGGCCAGGGCAGCAAGGATGGCAAGGATGAATATGCCGTCATCCGCATGTATGCCGCACGTGAACAGATCTACCCGCGCGAGATCCAGGGCCGCTTCGCCAGCCTGCGCTGGCTGTGCGTGTTCCTGACGCAACTGGTGTTCTACGGCCTGCCGTGGATCAACTGGAACGAGCGCCAGGCCGTGCTGTTCGATCTGGCGTCCCGCAAGTTCTACCTGTTCGGCCTGGTCCTCTGGCCGCAAGACTTCATCTGGCTGGCGGCCTTGCTGATCATTTGCGCCTTCAGCCTGTTCCTCTTCACGGCCATTGCAGGCCGTGTGTGGTGCGGTTATTCCTGTCCGCAAACGGTCTATACCGAAATCTTCCTGTGGATCGAGCGCCGCATCGAAGGCAATCGCAGCGCCCGTATGCGCCTGGATCGTCAGCCCTGGTCGTTCGACAAGCTGTGGCGCAAGTCGGCCAAGCACCTGGCCTGGGGCAGCTTGGCCCTGTGGACGGGCATCAGCTTCGTCGGCTACTTCTCGCCGATCCGTGGCCTGCTGCCGGAAATCGGCACCTTCGCGCTGGGCCCGTGGGAAAGCTTCTGGATCGTCTTCTATGGCTTCGCCACCTATGGCAATGCCGGCTGGATGCGCGAGCAGGTGTGCAAGTACATGTGCCCCTACGCCCGCTTCCAGAGCGCCATGTTCGACCGCGACTCGCTCATCATCACCTATGATGCCGCCCGTGGCGAACCGCGGATGCCGGCCGCCAAGGCGGCCAAGCTGCAGGCCGGCGCCAAGTCCGGCGATTGCATCGATTGCACCATGTGCGTCCAGGTCTGCCCGACCGGCATCGACATCCGCCAGGGGCTGCAATACATGTGCATCGGTTGTGCCGCCTGCGTGGATGCCTGCGACAGCGTGATGGACAAAATCGAGCGCCCGCGCGGCCTGATCCGCTATTCCACCGAAAACGCCATCGAGCAGGGCTTCTCGACACCGGAAATCCGACGTCGCGTGTTGCGCCCGCGCATCCTGATCTATACCGCCATCCTGGGCGCGGTCATTTGCGTCTTCCTTGGTTCGCTGGTGGTACGTACACCCTTGAAGCTGGATGTGATCCGCGACCGTGGTTCGATGGGGCGTGAGGTGGAGGACGGCATCATCGAAAACGTCTATCGCCTGCAGGTCATCAACACCGACGAACGCGGTCACCGCTACCGCATCAGCGCCAGCGGCATCGATGGCTTGACGGTCGATCCGTCCGACCCCATCGAACTGGCCGCCACCCAGACGCTGATGGTGCCGGTGCGGGTGAGGGCGCCGCATGGTGCCGGCGAGGTCGGCTCCAACAAGATTCACATCGCCTTGCAGGCCGAAGACCAGCCGGCGCTGCAGGTCAGCGAAAAGGCGGTGTTCCTGGTGCCGCGTCGCTGATGCAATGGTCAGTGGTCAATGAACTGATGTCACTTTGAGAGGAAATCATGCAAACTATCTCCCCCAAGCTTGCTGCCGCCGTTCCCTGGTATCGTCATCGCTGGCCCTGGCTGTTGATGTCGGGCCCGGCCGTGGTGGTGGTGGCCGGCATCTTTACTGCCTGGCTGGCCATCTCGCGCGCCGATGCGCTGGTGGCCGACGATTATTACAAGCAAGGCAAGGCCATCAACAAGGATCTGCGCCGCGACCATGAAGCCCAGCGTCTGGGCGCTTCCATTGGCATCGCCTATGATCCGGCCGCCGCGGTGCTGCGTGGCCGCCTGCAGATGCGCCAGACCCCGGCTGCCGGCGAAGAGGGCCGGACCCTGATCCTGAACCTGGTGCACCCCACCCAACCGGCCAAGGACCGCACGCTGATGGTCCAGACCGCCGCCGATGGCAGCTTCTCGCTGTCGCTGCCGGAGATGGAGCAGGCGCGCTGGCGCCTGGTCGCCGAGGATGGCAGCCATCTCTGGCGCCTGCACGGCAATTGGGCATGGCCGCAACAGCGCAGCATCGAAATGAATGCGGAGGCCTACGCACCGGCCGAATAATGCGCTAAGCTGGAGTGAAGCCGGCTTCAAGACCGGCCACCTGCGGATGAACCTTTAAGGAGACAGCCATGCGCAAACAGCAACGCAACGTCGCCATCGTGGTCTGGGTGGCTTTCCTGATGGCCATTGCGGCCGAGGGTGTGTTCTTTTCTCTGTTCAATCCCGAGGAGCTGGCTATGGCCTCCGGTCGTGATTGGGAGGCGCTGGGCGCCTATACCATCGGGTTCTTCTGCTTCTGGGGAAGTTTTGCCGTCTGCGGCCTGCTGGCCGTGCGGCTGACCCGGGCGCTGCCTAGGGAGCGCCTGCGCCATTACGCCCAGGGCTGAACGCCCCGGACTGTTTTTCTGTTCCTTTTCTTCCTGGCCTTGATCGCTCCGGCTTAGCTGCCGGTGCGAGCTGTTGCCGTCGCCGCCGCAGGTGCTGCCGCATTGCAGGCATCCACACCGGCAGCCAGGCGCTTCAAGGCCGGAAGGTCGATCACTTCCACATCACGCTGTTCCACGGCCAGCAAGCCTTGCTTGCGGAACTTGGAGATCAGGCGGCTGATGCTTTCGATGGTCAGGCCGAGATAGTTGCCCACGTCCTGGCGCGTCATGCGCAGCTGGAAGCGCGTGGAGGAATAGCCGCGTGCAGCGTAACGTGAAGACAAGTTCACCAGGAATGCCGCAAAACGCTGCTCTGCACGCATGTTCCCGAGCAGCATGATGACGTTTTGTTCGCTGGTGATCTCATGGCTCATCATGCGGTGGAAGTGGCGCAGCAGATGCGGGATCTGGCCAAACAGTTGTTCCAGGCGCGCAAAAGGGATTTCGCAGACTTCGCTGTCCTGCAGCGCCACGGCATCGCACTGGTGATGTTCGGTGCTGATGGCATCCATGCCCAGCAGTTCGCCAGGCATCTGGAAACCGGTGATCTGGCGGTCGCCGTCCAGATTTTCCTGGTAGGTCTTGAAGTGGCCCACGCGCACTGCGTATAGCGCCGTGAAGCGGTCGCCAATGCGGTACAGGAAGTCATCGCGCGCCACCTTGCGGCGGCCGATGATCTTGTCCAGGCGTTTCATGTCGGATTCGTCCAGGCCCATGGGCAGGCACAACTGGTGCATACCGCAGGCGGTGCAGCTACGCAGCGCCGAACTGGCGGCGGCTTCGCGGGCGGACGTCAGCGGCGAGCATTGGGTCATGGGTGCGGTGGCATTGGCCGAAGCGGCCAGCGTAGTGGAGTGGCAAGACTGGTTCATACGATGTTCCCGGCGGACTTGTGGCAATCGAATGACTCGATTTTAAGTGCGCGGAACGCAATAGGAAGCACAATATTCCCGAATCAGACGGGATTTCTTGTCCCAGATCAAACATGTCTGAAGTACTCGCCGGAATCGGTGGCGCGGCCCCTGTCAGACGGGATTTTCTGGCTGAAAAACGTCAGAAATGAACATCACTGACGCACAAGCAAGGGAAGAGAAGCGGCCTTGATGGGGGAAAGTGGGCGGTATCACGGGGTTACCGGGGACCCGCGAATGCCCTTCCATGCGACCGTCTTGTTATTGAAACTTCAGATACCTCGTGGCTACCTGAATGGTTGAACCCAAGCCATCGACATCAGGCTTCAGCGGTGTTCTTGCTCACTTCCGGCATCGGCAGCGGAGTACTGGTGGGACGACCGCGATAGTCGGTCCAGCACAGGCGCTTGAAGTCGTACAGCTTGCAACGACGCGCGGTGTCGAAGTACCAGCGCCAGGAGAAACGCTGGATTACGATGCGGCCGGGCAGCATGGTTTCCAGTTTCTTTTGCGCCTGCTTCAAGCGATACAGCGGCACGCTCATGTCCACGTGGTGCGCGGTGTGTTCCATGATGTGATGCAGCAGGGCGCCCCAGTAGCGGCCAAAGGTCAGGTGCACGGTGGTGGAGACGAAAGGTTGCGCAGCAGCCCAGGTGATCTTGTCTTCATACCAGGCCACCGAAGTATGCGTATGGTGCACATACACCACGAAGCCGATCATGGCCTTCCAGAACAGCAGCGGGATGGCAAAGCCGGTTACCAGCAGGGTCCAGAATGATTGCTCGGTGGCTTGCGCCGCCCAGGCCAGGCCGGCGATCCATACGGCTGCTACGGCAGTCACCAGCACGCCATCCCAAATGAATTCGGCACGGCGGGTCGGCATCTGCTTCTTGGACGGGAAGTACATGCGCTTCCACCACATGTCGATCATGTAGTACAGGCCGGGACCGAAGCCGCTGCGGTAGATGCGCTCCAGGCGCTGGCGCCAGCGCGGCAGGGCGCGGAACTCTTCCAGCGAACGCGGTTGCCAGACGAAATCGAAACCCTTCAGGTTGGTATAGCCATGGTGCACCACGTTGTGACCGACTGCCCACAGGCTGTAGGGGGTGAGCGAAGGCATGAACAGCAGGCGACCCAGCCAGGTATTGAGCTTGCGATTGGGGGTGAAGGCCTGGTGGCAGGCATCGTGGCCGAGGATGAACAGGCGCCCGATGATGAAGCCATTGACCACGCCCAGCGCGATCTTGGCCAACAGCCAAGGGGCCCAGACGATGGCCGCCAGGCTGGCGCCAAACAGGCAGAAATCCAGTACCGACAAGGCCAGCGCGATGGCCGTGCTGCGCTGGCTGATGGGAATCACCCAGGAGCGGATCACCTTGCGGTGGGGCATCGGTGCGCTGGGGGCGACCGGGGTATGGGGGTGCGAAGTCGTCGACATCGTAATTACCTTCCTACTATCAAACGGTGGACGGGTGAGCAGGCCGCAGGTGACTGCTCCAGCTAACGTTGCAAGGGCCGATGGGGCTTGCAAGAGGTGGCGCACGGCGCGGGGCCAGTGGCGGGGACGTTAGCGCTTATCCCAAAAAACAACGCGACCGGTCATCATCGATGACGGATCGCGCCGTTTGGGTGCGGCAAGAATACCTTAGAAACGGTAGCCCACGCCAATACCGATCAGCCACGGGTCGATCTTGACGTTGCTGATTTTGGTGCCGGTGGCGTCCTTCACGTCGCTGGAAATCTGCACCTTCTTCACGTCGAAGTTGATCAGCCAGTTCTTGTTGATCTTGTAGTCGGCGCCGAACTGCAGGGCGCCACCGACGCTGCTGCTGTCCAGTTGCAGGCCGCCAGGCAGGCTCACGCTGGAGATGCGGGTGTAGTTGATACCGGCACCAACGTAGGGGCTGAAGGCTGCTTCAGGCATGAAGTGGTATTGCACCGTCAGGGTCGGCGGCAGGTGCTTGAAGCTGCCGATCTTGTTGCCGTCCAGGCGCACGTCCTGCTTTTGCGGATAGGTCAGGATCAGTTCGGTGGCGATGTTCGGGGTGAAGAAGTAGCTGATGTCGAATTCGGGAATCACCTTGTTGTTGATGGTGAGACGGTCCGAAGCGCCTACGCCGCCAACCTGGTCGGACTTGTTTTCAGGGCTCAGATTGACGGCGCGCACGCGGACCAGCCACGGGCTTTGCGCTTCTTGAGCGAACACAGGAGCAGCTGCGAACGAGGATGCCAGGGCTGCCACGGCGGCAGTGAAAGTGACGATTTTTTTCACGGTTTTTACCTATCGAGTGAGGATGTGCGAAAGGTACGCGTGAAGCGCTCGATGAGCTTTGATGCCGATCAAGCGCACTGGCACATGGTGAAGAATCGGGTAAAAACAACACAAGCCCGATCTGCAATGTACAGACCGGGCTTGCGCGGTGAGGCGAGCTATGACAGCGCGACCCGGCCAGCCGGCCGGGCGCCGCCATTACTCCTTGTAGCGGGCTTCGCGGGCCAGTTTGGTCAGGTTTTCTGGATCTTCGAAGGCCTTGTAATAAGCGTTCAGTGCCGGTGCACCGCCCAGGTGGGCGTACAGCACGCGCTGGCCCTTGAAATGGCCCTTCTTGGCCATGTCGATCAGGCCATCGATGGATTTTCCTTCATATACCGGATCGGTCAGCATGGCTTCCATCTCGGCCGCGGTACGGATGGCGGCGATGGTCTGCTCGCTCGGCAGGCCATAGGCCGGGCCGCTGTAGTCAGGGATGATCTCGATGTCGGCATCGCGCACCACCACGCGCTTGCCGCCCTTGGAGGCGATCAGTTCGCTGGTGTCGTTGGCGATTTTGGTAACGGCGCGGCGGGTCATGGCTTCGTCGTCGGCGGTGTCGATGCCGATCACGCGGCGGCGCTTCTCCTGCGCGGCAAAGCCGACCACCATGCCAGCCTGGGTGGAACCGGTACAGGTGGCCACCACGATGTTGTCGAAGAAGATGCCCAGCTGCTGCTCTTGCATGGCCACTTCATCGGCAAAGTTGGCATAGCCCAGGCCGCCCAGCGGATGGTCCGACGCGCCGGCCGGAATCGCATAGGGCTTGCCGCCCTTGGCGCGCACTTCTTCCAGGGCACGGGCCCAGGTGTCCTTCTCGGTGGTGGAGTAGCCATAGCCGCCCATGATGGGATTGCCGCCCATGATGCGGGTCAGCAGGATGTTGCCGACCTTGTCGTAGACCGGGTCATCCCATTCCAGCCAGGTTTCCTGCACGGTATAGGACTTCATGCCCACGGCGGCTGCGGCCGCGCAGACCTGGCGGGTGTGGTTGGATTGGATGTTGCCGATCGAGACCAGGGTGTCGCAACCCTTGGCCAGTGCATCGGCCACCAGCCATTCAAGCTTGCGGATCTTGTTGCCGCCGAAGGCCAGGCCCGAGGAGACGTCATCACGCTTGGCCCACACTTCCACGCCCAGCATGGCGGAAAGGCGTTCCAGCTTGTGGATGGGGGAAGGGAAGAAGCCCAGCGTCTTGCGGGGGAAGAGTTTGTCGAGTGCCAGCATGGTGGAGTGCTCCGGTTCAGGTGGATGGTCGAAAGTGGTCCGAATCTGGTTCGATTCATATCGAATCGCCGGGATCAACTTTACGCCTGCCGATTAAAATGGTGCTTCCGAATTTGTGGCATGATTCGTGATAAAAAAGCGATGTAAATTATTTCATGCAAAGAAAATTGCGATAAAACCATATTGGGAGAAATATTCATCATGTCGCTAGACCGCATGGACAAGCGCATCCTCAAGGCGCTGCAGAAGGATGGCCGCATCGGCAATGCCGAGCTGGCCAAGAAGCTGGGCATGAGCGCTACCGCCTGCTGGAATCACACCAAGCGCCTGATGGACGAAGGCTATGTGAAGGAAGTGCGCGCCATCCTCGACCCCGAGAAACTGGGCCTGCCGGTGCTGGTAACGGTGGGCGTGGTGCTGGACCGCTCCACCCCGGAGAGCTTTGCCGAATTCGAAAAGGCCGTGCGCGAGATCGCTGCCGTCCAGGAATGCCTGCTGCTGGCCGGCGAGTTCGATTACTGGATCAAGCTGCGGGTGAAGGATCTGCAAGCCTTCAACCGTCTGCACGCCAATACCCTGCTGCGCCTGCCGGGGGTGCGGCAGTTGCGCTCCTTCTTCGTGCTCAACGAGGTCAAGAACAACCCGGAACTGGTGGTCGAGTGAAGGATTTTGCTTCCAGTCCTATACTTCGTTTTTCGCTTCGTTTTTGATTTTCGTTTGTCTTCACTATCAAGGATTCCCGATGAGCTCCACCAGTAACGCTCCCTTGCGCAGCCTCTATCCCCCCATCGAACCCTACGACCATGGCTTGCTGGACGTGGGTGATGGTCACCAGGTCTACTGGGAAGTCTGCGGCAATCCGAATGGCAAGCCGGTGGTGTTCCTGCACGGTGGCCCAGGTGGTGGCTGTGGTCCTTCGCACCGGCGCCTGTTCAACCCGGAGAAATACCGCATCGTGCTGTTCGACCAGCGTGGCTGTGGTCGCTCGCTGCCGCACGCCAATCTGGAAGCCAACACTACCTGGGATCTGGTGGCCGATATCGAACGCCTGCGCGAACTGCTGGGCATCGATCGCTGGCAGGTCTTCGGCGGTTCCTGGGGCAGCACCCTGGCGCTGGCGTATGCCCAGACCCATCCACAGCGCGTGACCGAATTGGTGTTGCGTGGCATCTTCCTGCTGCGCCAGGCTGAGCTGGATTGGTACTATCAGGAAGGCGCCTCGTGGATGGCGCCGGATCGCTGGGATGAATTCCTGGCACCGATCCCGGTGGCCGAGCGCGGCAATCTGGTTCATGCCTATCGCAAGCGCCTCACCGGTGACGACCAAGCCGCCAAGCTGCAGGCCGCACGCGCCTGGAGCCGCTGGGAAGCCAGCACCATCACGCTGGTGGCCGATGAACGTCTGATCGATTCGTTCAACGATGCGCAATTCGCGCTGGCCTTCGCGCGCATAGAGAACCACTACTTCTTCAACAAGGGCTTCATGGAGGAGGGCCAGTTGCTGACCAATGCATCGCGCCTGGAGGGCATCCCAGGTGTGATCGTGCAAGGCCGCTATGACCTGGCCACCCCGGCCAAGTCGGCCTGGGATCTGCACCAGGCCTGGCCGGGTTCGCAACTGCACCTGATCGACAGCGCCGGTCATGCCTATAACGAACCTGGCATCCTCGACCAGTTGATTGCGGCCACCGACCGTTTTGCTGATCGCTGATCGCTACATTCCCCGGTTCAGACGCTCTCCTCGCGGGAGCGTTTTTTTTATCCGTCTTTCTTGCGACTGCGCTTGCCGGCTGACTCATCCTTGGGCGTCGCTGTGATTGGCGGTGCGCTCGCATACACCTCTTCCAGTTGCGCCAGTCGTGCATTGAGCTTGCCCAGCACCGTGGTGAGCGCGCTGATCTCTTCTTCGTTCAACACCGTGAACAGGCCATCGATGAAGGTTTTCTTCACGGGTTCCGACGCCCGCAGCACTTCCTTGCCCGCCGCTGTCAAAGCGATGTACTTGACGCGCCGGTCATGAGTATCCGCGCTACGCAATACCAGCCCGTCGCGCTCCAATCCATCGATTGCCTCGGTGATGGTACGCGGCGCAAAGCCGAAGGCCGCGACCAGATCGGCCGCCCGCACCGGACTGTTGCGCTCGATGTGGCCGAGCATCTTGTTGCGGGACAAGGACGCACCTTCACCCGCCATGAGCTTGTCCAACGCGCGGTGCGAACGCACGTAGAAGTCGCGTAGCGCCTCGGCGGCGCTGCTGTGATCGTTTGTAAAGCGTGTAGACATAATTTTTCCAGATACCATATCATATGGTACCTCATTAATTTCTCTCTTCGCTTGATCGAAGTTGTATTGACGCTGTATTGATACCGTATTGCTCTGGTATCAAGAGCGTATTGAAACCGTATTGCACCGTATTGAATGGCCTTCCCCAGCCATTAACGCCCCGATATTAGGACAAAAAAGATGACCGACGCCATCTCCAGCAACCCAGAAGCCCAGCCACCGCAGCCCCAATCCGCCTCCACCGACAGCAACAACACGCCCCCCAAGAAACGCATGAGCCCACGCGCCCGCTTCGTGCTGCGCGCTCTGGGCCTGCTGGTGCTGGTGATCGTGGTGGCCTGGGTGCTGTACTACCAGTTCCGCGGCAAGTACCTGGAAAGCACCAACGATGCCTTCGTCCAGGCCGATAGCGTGACCGTTTCGTCCAAGGTCACCGGCTATGTGGACCAGGTGATGGTGGCCGACAACCAGGTCGTCAAGGCCGGTCAGCCGCTGGTGCGCATCGATGCCCGCGACTATTCGGCCCAGGCCGCCCAGGCCAAGGCCCAGATCGACGCCGCCGCCGCCAGCGAAGAAGCCGCCACCGCGCAACTGGCCGAGCAGCAGGCCGCCATCGACCAGGCCAAGGCCCAGTTGGCGGCCGCCCAGGATGATGATCGCTTCGCCACCGCCGAGGTCGAGCGCTACACCCCGCTGGCGGCCAGCGGCGCCGAAACCCGCGAACGCCTGACCACCCTGCGCAACCAGCAGGCCCAGGCACGCAGCACCCTGGCAGCGCGTCGCGCAGCATTGGAAGCGGCCCAGTTGCGCGTGCGTTCGCTGCAGGCGCAGGTGCGTCAGGCCCAGGCCCAGGGCGAAACGGCCAAGGCCCAGTATGACGCGGCCAGCGTCAATCTCGGCTATACCGAGATCCGCGCCAGTGTCGATGGCCGCATCGGCGACAAGCAGGTGCGGGTCGGTCAGTTCGTCTCGGCCGGCACGCGCTTGATGACCGTGGTGCCGACGCGCTTCTACGTCAACGCCAATTTCAAGGAAACCCAGATCGGCATCATGCGCATCGGCCAGCCCGCCACCATCAAGGTCGATGCCTTGCCGGGTGTGGAATTCCGGGGCCATGTAGAGAGTCTCTCGCCTGGCACCGGCGCTCAGTTCTCGCTGCTGCCGCCGCAGAATGCTACCGGCAACTTCACCAAGATCGTCCAGCGCGTCCCGGTGCGGGTGGCCATTGACGCCACCCCGGAACAAACTCGCGCCTTCGTGGCCGGCCTGTCGGTGACGGTAGAAGTCAATACCATTGGCGCCAAGGATGAACTGCGCACCCTGCGCGAGCGCAACAGCGAAACCAATGCCACCGGCACGGAGCCGCAGTGAGTAGCGCCCCCGCCAAGCCGCTAGCCGGTCCGGGCGCGCAGGAAGAAAAGGCCGATGCCGCCGCCTGGCTGGCGGTGGCGGCCGGCACCCTGGGGGCGCTCATGGCCACGCTGGATATTTCCATCGTCAACTCTTCACTGCCTACCATCCAGGGCGAGATCGGCGCTTCCGGCACCGAAGGTACCTGGATCGCCACCGCTTACCTGGTGGCCGAGATCGTCATCATTCCCATGTCGGCCTGGCTGGAACGACTGCTGGGCCTGCGCGTGCTGCTGCTTACTGCGGCCAGCCTGTTCACGCTGTTCTCGGTGCTGTGCGGTCTGTCCACCACGCTGCCGATGATGATCATCGGGCGGGTCGGGCAGGGCTTTACCGGTGGTGCGCTCATTCCTACGGCCATGACCATCATCGCCACCCGACTTCCGCGCTCACAGCAACCGGTGGGCAATGCCATGTTCGGCGCTACCGCCATCCTGGGTCCGGTGCTGGGGCCGGTGATGGGCGGTTGGCTGACCGAGAACGTGAGCTGGCACTACGCCTTCTTCATCAACCTGCCGGTGGGGGCAGCGCTCATCACCTTGCTGCTGGTGGCTATTCCCTATGAACGTCCCAAGTTCGAGCAATTGGCCCAGGCCGACTGGTTCGGCATCGCCGGCCTGGCGCTGGGGCTGGGCGGTCTGACGGTGGTGCTGGAGGAGGGCGAGCGCGAGCAGTGGTTCTCTTCGCCCGACATCCGCTGGCTAGCCGCCACGTCCTTGCTGGGCTTCATCCTCCTGGCCATCGGTCAGATGCGCTCGCGTCACCCGGTGATCCAGTTACGCTTGTTGCGCGACCGCCAGTTCGGCTCGGTGGTGATGATGGCCATGATCGTCGGCGTGGCGCTGTATGGCACCGCCTACGTGATCCCGCAGTTCCTCTCCGGCATTGCCGGCTACAACTCGCTGCAGTCGGGCTGGATCGTGCTGCTCTCGGGGGTGCCGATGATCCTGATGATGCCCTTCACGCCCTTGCTGATGCGGCGGGTCGATATCCGCATCGCGGTGGGAACCGGCTTCCTGCTGCTGGCGACCTCGGCCTTCCTCGAAACCGACCTGAGTCCTTTGTCCTACGGCGGCTCCTTCGTCGCCTCGCAGTTGATGCGCGGTTTGGGTACGGTGCTGGCCATGCTGTTCCTGAACCAGGCGGCGATCCGCTCGGTGCCGCCCGCGCAGGCCGGTGACGCTTCCGGGCTCTATAGCGCGGCGCGCAACCTGGGCGGTTCGCTGGCGCTGGCGGCCATCGCCGTGATCCAGGACCAGCGCCTGTGGCTGCATAGCCGGCGCCTGGAAGAGAGCCTCTCTGCCAATTCCGACCTGGTGCAGTCCAGCATCGCGGCCCAAGCGCACCTGCTGGGTGGCCAGGACGTAGCGATCCAGCTCATGGGCGCCACCATCCAGGCCCAGGCGCTGACCATGACCTATGCCGACCTGTTCTGGTTGTTGGGCGTGGCCATCGTCTGCGTCACGCCGCTGGTGCTGTTCCTGCGCCCCTTGCCAACCAACGCCGCACCGGTGGCTTCTCATTGATGATGATTATGTACAAGACCGATTCTTTCTTTCCCCGCGCCCGCCTGATCGCCCTGGCAGCGGCTGCGTTGCTGGCCGGCTGTGCGCTCGGCCCGGAATACGCCGGCCCGCCCGAAGCCGCACCGCAGGCTGCGCATAGGGGCCACTTCGTGCGCGCTGGCGATAGTGCCACTACCGCCATGCCGGTGAACCGCTGGTGGCAAGGTCTCAACGATGCGGAACTCGACAGCCTCATTGAACGCGCCTTGCAAGCCAATCCCAATCTCGGCATCGCCCGCGCCCGCCTGCAGCAATCGCGCGCCGGGCTGGAGCTGGAACAGGCCAACTCCGCCCCCAGCGTCGGCGCCTCGGCGCTAGCCGGCCATGCGCGCCTGCCACCGGCCAACCTCGGTGCGCTCACCGGCGGCTCCAGTTCCGGCAATGGTTCGGCCACCAGCGCCAATCTCTACAGTGCGGGCTTCGATGCCACTTGGGAAGCCGACCTCTTCGGTGCCCACCGCCGCGCCATCCAGGCCGCAGGCGCCACCGCGCAAGCCGCCGAGGCGTCGCTGGCCGATGTCCAGGTCAGCCTGGCCGCCGAAGTGGCCAATGCCTACATCAGCCTGCGTGACCTTCAGCAGCGCCTGGCCCTGGGCGAACAGGCGGTGCAGGCACAGGAGCAGATGCTCAAGCTCACCAGCCAGCGCGTGGCACGCGGCACGGCCTCTTCGCTGGAGCAGATCCGCATCCAGAACCAACTCGACGCCAGCCGCGCCGACCTGATCCCCCTGCAAGCCGATCGTGAGGCCTACCTGAACCAGCTAGCTACGCTGCTGGGCCAGGAGCCTGGCACGCTCGATAATGAACTCACGGCCACCGCGCCTGTGCCGTTGCCACCGCAGCAGGTCGCAGTAGGCGATCCGGTGACCCTGCTGCGGCGTCGACCCGACGTGCGCGCCGCCGAACGCACGTTGGCGGCCGACACTGCCAAGATCGGCCAGGCCGAGGCGGCGCGCTATCCCAGCCTGAAACTGTTTGGGGTGATCGGCCTGGGTGGCACGCATCCTTCGGACCTGACCCGACTGGATGATTTCGCCGCCATCGGTGCACCGATGCTGAGCTGGAACTTCCTCGACTTCGGCCGCGCCAAGGCGCGCGTCACGCAAGCCGAGAGGGTGCGTGACGAAGCCGAGATGAAGTACCGCCAAGCCGTGCTGGAAGCCTTGCGCGACGCCGAGGATTCCTTGTCGCGCTTCCGCTATGGCCGCGTCACGGTGGCCACCTTGGCGCGTACCAAGGCTTCTGCCGATCGCGCCCTGGAACTGGCGCGCCAGCGTTACCAGGCCGGTACCGGTACCTTGATCGAATTGCTCGATACCACGCGCCAGCAGATCACCGCCCAGCAGAACCTGCTGCAGGCCGAGGCCAATCTGACGCGCAGTTTCGTCGGCATCCAGAAGGCCCTGGGCCTGGGCTGGTCAGACCAGCAGAGCTGATCTCAGGCTTATTGTTGCTCATGCCGGCAGCGACCTGGTTCGCTGCTGGCCAGTAGTCCCTCTCTCGTCCCTCTCTCTTTCCCCTTTTTCTCCCACCTTCTCCAGCGCCGTGCAACGGCGTTGGCAGCAGCCCGTACCTGCGTCCAGGTGGCATTCCCGCGCTTTTTATTCCTGTCTTCACGTGCTGACGTGATGCAAAAAGCTTCAGCTTTTCCTGGTCTGGACAGCACCAAAAGACAATGTCCAGAACGGCGTAGGCCCCCGACAATGCGCCCCTACAAAAAGGCCGGTATCAGCCGGCATCAGGGAGACGACAACAAGGACGGGGTCGGACTGGCATTCCCGATCACCTGGCCAATTCCACATGATCGACCTAGGAAGGGAAGATGACGAATAAAAAGAAGCCGTCAAGGCAAGCCACGATGACGTCAACGGCGGGTTTGCAAAAGAAGCGCCTCTGCGGCGCTGTACTGCTGACCCTGGGCCTGCCGGCCAGCGCCCAGAGCTACGTCAACTATGACGGCAGCAGCAGCACCGATGTCGCCGCCGCCGTGGCCAGTTGGGCCGCCAATAGCGAATTCAAGACCGATTGGGGCTTGGGCGCGATGAATGCCCAGTATGCCTACGCGGCCGGGTTCTCGGGTCTGGGCATCAAGCTGGGTTCGGTCGATTCGGGGCTCTTGCTGACGCATGCCGAATTCGTCAGTCGCAACGTCAAGGCCCTGGCCGTCATCGGCACCTATGCCAACGATGGGTCGCAATACCAGAATGGCAGCCAGCCCTGGAAAGCCGGTGACGCCTTCAGCACCACCGGTGCAGTGAGCACGCTCAACGACAAGCACGGCAGTCATGTTTCCGGCTCCATTGCCGCGGCCAAGAATGGCGCGGGCATCATGGGCGTGGCCTTCGCCAGCGACTACTACATCACCAATACCAACGGCACCGACAGTTCGGTCTATGGCGTGAACATGGACTACAACTACTTCAAGGCGGCCTATGGCAACCTCGCCAGCGCCGGTGTGCGCGTCATCAACAGTAGCTGGGGCAGCCCTGATTCGCGCGATGACTTCGGCTCCATCGGCGGCGTGGCGGCGGCCTACCAGCGCCTGCAGGGTGGCGCCAAGAAGAGCTGGCTGGATGCGGCAGCCGACGTGGCGCAAGCATCCAATACCCTCATGGTGTGGGCGGCGGGCAATAGCAGTAAGAGCAACGTCAACATCCGCTCGGCCCTGCCGTATTTCAGGCCGGAGCTGGAACAGAACTGGATTGCGGTAGCCGCCGTCAACGCCAGCTCGGTCCTGCCCAGCTTTTCCAACCAGTGCGGCCTGGCCAAGTACTGGTGCCTGTCGGCACCGGGCTCGGCCATCCCCAGCCTGAACATCACGTCCGACACTGCTCTGGTGAACGCCTCCGGCACCTCCATGGCCGCGCCCCATGTCACCGGCGCCTTGGGTGTACTGATGGAGCGCTACCCCGACCTCGACAACCAGGCCATCCGCACCATCCTGCTGACTACCTCCACCCACCTGGGCGGTGGCGCGGTCGATGTGCCCAACGCCATGTTCGGCTGGGGCCTGCCCGATTTGAAGAAAGCCTTGAATGGACCGGCGCAACTACTGGGCGTCTTCAATGCCAACATTGGCAGCGGCCGCAGCGATACTTGGAGCAACGACATCTCCGAGGCCGCCTTGGTCCAGCGCAAGAGCGAAGAAAAGGCCCAACTGGCAGCCTGGCAGGCCTTGTCGGTGAGCACCCTTCAGGCGGCGGTGGACAGTGCCACCGCCCAGGTCACCAGCCGCGTCAACAGCGGCTACGATGCTGCCCTGGCGCTGGTGCAGACGCGCGCCCAGCGCAATGCCACCTACCAGGCCAGCAAGAAGAAGGAAGACAATACCGCCTTCCAGAATGCCGACAAGGCGGTCGCTGCCAATCCCTTGGCCGCGGCCATTCTCAAGCAATCCGGCACGGGAGCGTTGTTGAGCAAGGAGCAGTTGCTGACCTACGTGCTCTCTACCGACACCGATATGGTTGCCGCCAACCTGGCACTGGGCAACTACAAGGGGCAGACCGCCTACCTCGATGCGGTCCAGAAGAAGACCGATGCCGACTACGTGGGGACCTTGGTCAAAAGCGGCGCCGGCGTTCTCACGCTGTCCGGCAACAATAGCTATTCCGGGGGCACCCGTCTGGAGGGCGGTACGCTGGCGGTGGCGTCGGCGACGGCGCTGGGCAGCGGCGCCTTGGGCATGAACGATGGCACCACCCTGCGTGCCGCTGCGGATGGGCTCGCGCTGGGCAATGCAGTCAGCCTCCATGGCGAAGGGCGCATCGATACCCAGGCCTTCACGCTCACGCTCAACGCCGGCATCGCTGACGGCAGCGGCAAGGGTAGTCTGGTCAAGCAAGGCGAGGGCACGCTGCGTGTGCTCGGTCCGGTCCGCTACAGCGGCAATACCACCATCGCTGCCGGTACCCTCAGCGTGCCATCCTTTGCCCAGACCTCGGAGCAGATCCTGACCGTAGGTGTGGCCAGTGCGACCCAATACGGCAAGCTGGCCGTCACTGGCACGGCCAGCTTCGCCTCGGGTGCTCGACTGGCGGTTGACGTGAGCAAGGCCGCGACGCTGGCACGCGGCCAGACACTGGGCGGCGTCATCACGGCCGGCAGCCTCAGTGCGCCGAGCCTGAACGTCTCCGACAATTCGCTGCTGTTCGACTTCCGGCCTGTGGTTGCGAATAACGCGGTGGACCTGAACATCGTCGATGTGGTCAGCATCCAGCAGGTGGTCAAGGATACCCTGGCACCTGCCACTGTGGCAGCGGCTCCAGCTGCCGTCATCACGCCGACAGCAAGTACTCCGACAGCAAGCACTCCGACAGCAAGCACTCCGGCAGCAAGTACTCCGGCAGCAAGTACTCCGGCAGCAAGTACTCCGGTGGCAAGTACTCCGGTGGCAAGCAAGCCCGCAGCAAGCACCCCGGTAGCAAGTACGCTGGTAGCGCCACCACCAGCATTCCGAACCTCTCTGGCAATCGCCTCCGCAGTTGCCGCTACGCCGGTGGCGCCAGTGCTGGACCGGCAGATCCAGCATCCATCCAGCGGTGACATGGCCCAGGTCGTCACTGCGCTGGGTCGGTTGCCTGATGCCGCCAGCCTGATGCGTGCGGCCAGCCAGACCCTGCCCAGGAACGATAGCGCCAGTGCCATTCGTGGTAGCCAAGCCTCACTCAATCGGGTCATCGCCACGCGCGTCGAGACCGGCTCTTCCGGCATCGATGGCGTAGGCGTAGGCGCTGGCAGCGGCCTGGCCTACGGCGAGGCAGGGGCGGACCGCCAAGTCTGGATCATGCCCTTCGAATCGCGTACCAACCAGGGCGACCGGGGCGGCGCGTCCGGGTTCAGTGCCAGCACCTGGGGCATGGCTGCCGGCGCCGAGATGGAACTGGAGCGCGGACGCGTTGGCATCTCCTACGCCTATGCCGGCACCCGCACCAGCGGCAACACCGCCATCACCGGCACCGGCAGTCGCGGCCGCATCGAATCCAACATGCTGGCCCTATATGGCAGCGTGGCGCTGGGCGAGCTGGCGCTGGGCTGGCAGGCTGATCTGGGCTGGATCGGCAACCGCCTGAGCCGCGATCTGCAGTTCGGTGGTCTGAACCGCATCGCCAGCAGCCGCTATCACAGCTGGAGTGCGCATGTGGGTGCAAATGTGTCGCACACGTTGCCCTTGAGTGAAGTATTGGGTCTGGTACCTGCCTTGCAGCTCGACTACACCCGCCTGCAAAGCCCAGCCTACGCTGAGAGCGGGGCAGGTGATCTGAGTTTGTCGGTACAAGGCAAGCGCAGCCAGGCCTTGTTGCTGGGCGTGAGCACGCGGTTGAACTACGCTGTGACAGCCGCCTCCCAGATCAGCAGCTACCTCGGTGCCAGCTACGATGCCATCAACGACCGCGATGACTTGGTCGCCACCTACGCCGGGGCGCCGGGGCAAGCCTTTACCGCACCCGGTACGGCCCGCTCGGCGTGGCTGTTCAAGGCGGGCGTGAGCTATCGCTACCAGCTGATGGCGACGGCTGACATCACGTTGCGCTTGGATGCTGAAGGCCGCAGCGGTTTCATCAACCAGTCCGCCGCGCTCAAGGCCGGTTGGCGTTTCTGAACGCCTGATATGCCCCCCGGCCGCGATGGCGGCGGTCGGGTGGCGGTCACAGATCCTTGCTCAATTCCGTCACCAGGTAATCAAGGAAGATTTCCACGCTGCGCGGCAAGGTGCGTCCGGCCAGGGTCTGCACTTCCACGAAACGGCCATCGACCGGGCAATCACGGATCGGCCTCATGCTCAATTCGCCGCGTTCGATGCGATAACGCACGGTGACGTCACCGGTGATGGAAATCGCATCGTTGTCCAGCACGTAGTTGTGCAGCGACTGGATGTAGTTGCTGGTCATCACCGGTTCGATTACCACCTGCTGGCGACTGCAGGCGATGTCGAACAATTGCCGCAGCGTGGTGGTGGGGTCGGGCAGGGCCATCGGATAGGGTTTGAGCTGGGCCAGCGAGAGATGGCGAAAGCGCGCCAGTGGATGGTCGTTGCGCATGACCAGCGCAATCGGTCCGGGCTGGCGATGCACCACCTTGATTTCCGGCTCGGGCAGGCGCGAGAAGGTCAGCCCGATGTCGGCATTGCCTTCGCGCACCTGGCGCGCCACCATGGTCGGTATCCCCACGAAGAGCTGGAACACGAAACCCGGATATTGTTTCTGGAAGGTATTGATCACGCGCGGCAGGAAATCGATGGCAAAGCCCTCCGAGGATGCCAGCCGCACGCGCCCGCTGCGCAAGCCCTTCAAGGCCTGCAGGTCGGCCACCACGCGGTCGGCTTCCAGCGCCATCTTGCGCGCATGGGCCGCCAGCATCTCGCCTCCTGCCGAGAGCACCATGCCGCGCGGACGGCGCTCGAACAAGACCGTGTCGAGGATTTCTTCCAGGCTGCTGATCTGGCGGCTGATGGCCGAGCTGGCCACATTGAGGCGTTGCGAGGCCTCGCTGATGGAGCCGCAGCGCACCACTTCCAGGAAGTAACGCAGGGCAGTCTCTTGCAGGTGATGTGATTTCATGTGCTGTCTCGTTGGCGGCTGGCAACCGCTTGTTTGGGTAAAGAATGACCAATGCTGACCAGCACGGCATGAACAGTGCGGTACAAATTTCCATGGTTTATTTGGTGCGCACCTCACGCCTTTGGTGCAGTCCTGGCGTGCCTGTCACGCACTGCGATGCTGCACCTGCTTCAAGGCCCGCGACCCAGTGGCGATGCGCCTTTCATCGGGGTGGCTACATTGTGGTGCAGCATCCATGCCTTCCTTAAAAAGCAACGCAGACATAGAAATTCTATAATTGCGGCATCGATTAATCCTAGCCTAGTATGCCCTTCGACGTCGCGGTTTTTTTCAAACATCTCTTCTTCGAACTAAGGGGCTGGAATGAACGCAATACGCAAATCCATCATGGGCTGGTCGCGCTGTGCAGTGTTGGTGGGCGGGGCCTTGACGGCCTTGGCCGCCCATGCCAACAAGGCCAACGACACCCTGGTCTATGCCTCCGACAGCGAAGTCGAGAACATCAGCCAGTACCACAACAACCTGCGTGAAGGCGTGATCCTGGCGCACTTGATCTGGGATACGCTGATCTACCGCGATCCCAAGACCAACGAATACAAGCCGCAACTGGCCACCGCCTGGAAGTGGGAATCGCCCACCGCGCTGGTGCTGGACTTGCGCCAGGGCGTGCAATTCCAGAATGGCGACAAGTTCAGTGCCGACGATGTGGTGTTCACCTTCAACTATGCGGTCTCGCCTGAATCCAAGGCGGTCACGCGCCAGAACACCGACTGGATCAAGAGCGTGGACAAACTGGGCGAGTACCAGGTGCGCATCAACCTGAAGGGCCCGTTCCCGGCGGCGCTGGAATATCTGGCGGGCCCCTTGCCTATCTATCCCGCCGCCTACTTCAAGAAGGTCGGCCTGGAAGGCTTTTCCAAGGCGCCCATCGGCACCGGTCCCTACAAGGTCACCAGCGTCACGCCAGGGCAGGGCGTGACCCTGGTCAAGAACACCAACTACTTCAAGGATAGCCCGCAGGGCCAACCTTCCATCGGCAACATCAAGTTCGTGGTGATCCCTGATCCGGAAACCCGTGCCGCGCAACTGATGACCGGCGCCATCGACTGGATCTGGCGCGTGCCGCCGGACCAGGCCGATTCCCTCAAGACCAATCCCAAGTTGACCGTGCAGAGCGGCGAAACCATGCGGGTCGGTTTCATCACCCTGGATGTGACCGGTAGCTCGGCCCCCAATTCGCCCTTCAAGGATGTGCGCGTGCGCCAGGCGGTCAACTATGCGATCAATCGCAAGGGCTATGCCGACAACCTCATGCGTGGCGGCAGCCAGCCGGTCTATACGGCCTGCTTCCGCACCCAGTTCGGTTGCGACAGCAATGCCGCCATCAAGTACGACTACAACCCGGCCAAGGCCAAGGAATTGCTGGCGGCAGCCGGTTATCCCAACGGCTTCGATACCGACATCTATGCCTATCGCGAACGTGAAATCGCCGAAGCCATCATCGGCGACCTGCGCAAGGTCGGCATCCGTGCGCGCCTGCACTACATGAAGTTCGCCGCCCTGCAGACCGAGTACCGCAGCGGCAAGACGCCCATGAGTTTCTATTCCTGGGGCTCGTTCTCGATGAACGATACCTCGGCCTTCGCTGGTGTCTATTTCAAGGGTAGTGCGGACGACATCACCAAGGATCCGCAACTGCAGCAATACCTGCAGACCGCCGACACTTCGATCGATCCGGCCGTGCGCAAGGCCAACTACTCCAAGGCATTGGAACTGATTTCCAAGCAGGCCTACATCGCACCGATGTTCTCCTACTCGACCTATTACGCCTACAACGCCCAGCTCAAGTTCCAGGGCTATCCCGATGAGCTGCCGCGCTTTTACGAAGCGTCCTGGAAGTAAGCGCCGGGGTGCGCCGCCGGGCTCGCCCCTTCACCATGCCTCATGACTAGCCTCTGCAAGGAAGGGACGCCATGTTGATCTACATCCTGCGCCGCCTGGCCATCGCCCTGTGCGTGGCGCTGACGGTCTCCATCGTCAGCTTCACGCTGCTGCACATGTCGGGCGACCTGGCGGTGTCCATCGCCGGGCCGGAAGCCACCGCCGCCCAGGTCGAATCGGTGCGTACCCAGTTCGGCCTGGACCGTCCCATGGCCACGCAATACATGGATTGGCTGGGGCGTGCCGTGCGGCTTGATTTCGGCAATTCCTTCTACTTCCAGGGGCCGGTGATGGAAATGATCACCGAACGTCTGCCGATCACCTTCAAGCTCGGCGGCAGCGCCTTGTTGCTGGCTATCCTCACGGCCATCCCGCTGGGCGTGCTGGCGGCCATCTACCGCGATACCTGGCTGGACCGCATCGCGCTGCTGATCGCCGTAGTAGGGCAGGCCATGCCCAGCTTCTGGTTCGGCCTCACGCTGATACTGATCTTCGCGGTCACCCTGCACTGGCTGCCGGTGGCGGGCAATGAGAGCTGGCAGCACTTCATCCTGCCGGCAGTGGCGCTGGGCTATTACGCCATGCCGGCCATGATGCGTCTGACCCGCTCGGGGATGTTGGAAGTGCTGGGGTCGGATTACATCCGCACTGCCCGCGCCAAGGGCCTCTCCAAGTCGCGGGTGGTGTTCAAACATGCGCTGCGCAATGCCGTCATTCCGGTGGTGGCATTGGCGGCGGTGGAGTTGGGCTTCATGCTGGGCGGCTCGGTGGTGATCGAATCGGTGTATTCCATGCAGGGCCTGGGGCAGTTGGCCTGGGATGCCATCTCGCGCAATGACTATCCGGTGGTGCAGGCGGTGGTGCTGATCATCGCCATGTTCTACATCGGCCTGACCTTCCTGGCTGATGTCATCAATGCGCTGCTCGATCCGCGCATCCGTACCCGTTGATGTCGCTATCGATCATCAGGAATCTGCCATGAATGCGATCACTACTGCCACCCCTCCCACCATGACCTCCACTCCCGTGCTGCAAGCGGCACTGCCGCCGCTACCTGCCTGGCGCCGCCAGTTGCGTCGCCTGCTCGGCCATCGCGGCCTGATGCTGGGCGCCGCCGTGCTCGCCGTGATCGTGCTGGCGGCGATCTTTGCACCGTTGCTGGCGCCCCATGATCCCTTCGATCAGGATGTCACCGCGCGCCTGATCCCGCCCGTGTGGCAGGCCCAGGGCAGTTGGGAACACATCCTCGGCACCGACAAGCTGGGCCGCGATTACCTCTCGCGCCTGATCTTCGGCGCCCGCGTCTCGCTGACCATCGGCGTCGCCGCCGCGCTGATCTCGGGCCTGATCGGCACCACTCTGGGCGTGCTGGCCGGCTACTTCGGCGGACGCACCGATGCCGTCATCAGCTACCTCATCACTACCCGCCTGGCCATGCCGGTGGTGCTGGTGGCGCTGGCCATGGCCTCGCTGGTGGGTGGTTCGTTGAAGGTGGTGATCGTGTTGTTGGGCCTGCTGCTGTGGGACCGCTTTGCCGTGGTCACGCGCTCGGCCACGCAGCAGTTGCGCGATGCCGAATTCATCGCGGCGGCCAAGGCCATCGGCGCCTCCACGCCTTACATCCTGCTGCGCGAGATCCTGCCCAACATCATGGGCGCCTTGATCGTGGTGGCGACCTTGGAGATGGCCCACGCCATCCTGCTGGAAGCCACGCTGTCCTTTCTGGGGCTGGGCGTACAGCCGCCCACGCCGTCCTGGGGCCTGATGGTGGCCGAGGGCAAGACCTACATGTTCTTCAAGCCGTGGGTGATCGTCATTCCCGGCGTGGCGCTGGCGTTGCTGGTGCTGGCCATCAACCTGGTCGGCGATGGCCTGCGCGATGTGAATGCGCCCGATGGCCGTAACTGAAATCCCCACGCACCCACCGTACCCAAGGAGCAGACCATGAGTGTATTGCTGGACGTGAAGAACCTGAAGGTGGACCTACCCACCGAGAACGGCATGTTGCACGCCGTGCGCGGCATCGATTTCCAGGTGCGGCGTGGAGAGATGCTCTGCCTGGTCGGCGAGTCCGGCTGCGGCAAGTCCATGACCTCGTTGGCCCTGATGGGATTGCTGCCGCGCAAGGCGCAATGCAGTGCCGACCATATTCTGTTCGACGGCGCCGATCTGAATGGCATGAGCGAAAAGCAGCGGATGCAATTGCGCGGCAAGCGCATGTCGATGATCTTTCAGGAGCCGATGACCTCGCTCAATCCCTCCTACACGCTGGGCAATCAACTCTGCGAGGCCATGTTGCAGCAACCCGGCGTGACCCGTGGCGAAGCGCGCGAGCGCGCACTCTACCTGTTGCATCGCACCGGCATTGCCAATGCCGAAGACCGCCTGCGCCAGTATCCGCACCAGCTCTCGGGCGGCCTGCGCCAGCGCGTGATGATCGCCATGTCGCTCATGTGCAGTCCCGACCTGATCATCGCCGATGAACCCACCACCGCCCTGGACGTGACCATCCAGGCCCAGATCCTGCGCATGATCCGCGAACTGCAACAGGAGTTCGGTACCGCCGTCATCTTCATCACTCACGACCTGGGCGTGGTCTCGCGCATCGCCGACCGGGTGGCGGTGATGTATGCGGGGCAGGTGGTGGAAACCACCGATGTGGCGCAACTGTTCGCCCAGCCGCGCCATCCCTACACGCGCGGCTTGCTCAACTGCATTCCGGTGCGTGGCAAGACGTTGCCGGGCAGCCGCCTGCAAGCCATTCCCGGCGTGGTGCCCAGCCTGGTGGGCCAGGTCAGCGGCTGCGCCTTCCGCAATCGCTGCGCGCTGGCCGATGGTGCTTGCGAGAGCGATCCGCCCATGATGCAGCAGGGTCCTCGCAACGCGCCGCACCAGGCGCGCTGCTGCAAGCTGGATGTTCCGGTTTCCGAGATGGAGGTGGCAGCATGACGACCCAGACCTTGCCCCCGGTGCCGTTGGACGATATCGCGCTGGAGCTGTGCGCGCTGTCCAAGGTATATCCGATCAAACGTGGCTTGTTCCAACCTCCAGGCGAACTGAAGGCCGTCAATGACGTCTCGCTGCGCCTGTATCGCGGTGAGACCCTGGGTCTGGTGGGCGAATCCGGCTGCGGCAAGAGCACCCTGGCCAAGATGCTGCTGGGCCTGTTGGCGCCGAGTTCGGGCAATGTGCTCATCAATGGCCAGGAAGTCGATCCGACCCAGCGGCGTGAACATGCGCGGCATATCCAGCCGATCTTCCAGGACCCGTATTCATCGTTGAATCCGCGCAAGACCGTGGGTGAGATCGTCGGCCTGCCCTTGAAGCTGCATGGCCTCGGCAACGCCGCCGAGCGCAGCCGCAAGGTCAAGGACATCCTCGACCTGGTGGGGATGCCCGAGCGCACCCACCTCCAGTATCCCAACCAGCTCTCGGGCGGCCAGCGCCAACGGGTGGCCATTGCGCGCGCGCTGATCCTGCGCCCCGACATCCTCATCTGCGATGAACCGACCTCGGCGCTGGACGTGTCGGTGCAGGCGCAGATCCTCAACCTGCTGCTGGACCTGAAGGCCGAGTTCGGCCTGACCTATCTCTTCATCAGCCATGACCTGGGCGTGGTGGAACACCTGGTGGACCGGGTGGCGGTGATGAACAAGGGCAGCATCGTGGAATGTCAGAGCCGTGAACAAATCTTCAGCAACCCGCAACACCCTTATACCCGCATGTTGCTGGCCTCGGCGCTGACGCCCGAACCGGGCCTGGGCATCCCGGCGCTGGCTGCGGCCGCATGAAAAGATGAAGCAAAACGACAACGACACAGGAGCAGCAGCATGAGCAGAGCACAAGCCATCGCCGGCGTACAAGCCTACTTCGACGAAGGCCGTTTCATGGACACCTTGAAGCGCCGCGTGGCCATCCGTACCGAAAGCCAGGAGCCGGCCAGCCTGCCTATCCTCTACGACTACCTGCACCAGGAAATCACGCCTTACCTGCAGACCCTGGGTTTCCAGTGCGAGGTGATCGACAACCCGGTGGCCGGCGGTGGCCCCTTCTTGATCGCAGAGCGCAGCGAAGCGGGCGCGGCCTTCACGGTCCTGACCTATGGCCACGGCGACGTGGTGCGCGGCTATGACAAGCAATGGCGCGCCGGCCTCTCGCCGTGGGAGATCGTGGTCGAAGGCGAGCGCTGGTATGGACGCGGGATCGCCGACAATAAGGCCCAGCACACCATCAACTTTGCCGCCCTGGAAGAAGTGATGAAGGTGCGCGGCGGCCAGTTGGGCTACAACGTCAAGCTGATCCTGGAGATGGGCGAGGAAAACGGCTCGCCCGGTTTGAACGAGGTCTGCCAGCAATATGCGCAACGCCTGCAGGCTGACCTCTTCATCGCCTCCGATGGGCCGCGTGTGAATGCGCCGACGCCGACCATGTTCCTCGGCTCGCGCGGCGGCTGCAATTTCGACCTCACCTGCCACCTGCGCGACGGCGCACACCATTCCGGCAACTGGGGCGGCCTGCTGCGCAATCCCGGTGTGCGCCTGGCCCATGCGATTGCCTGCCTGGTCGATGAACGCGGCGCCATCCGCGTGCCGGCGCTGTTGCCGGATGCGCTGCCGCAGAGCGTGCGCAAGGCGCTGGCCAACGTCAAGGTGGGCGGTGGGGCGACCGATCCCGAGATCGACCCGGATTGGGGCGAGCCCGACCTGAGCCCGGCCGAGCGCGTGTTCGGCTGGAATACGCTGGAAGTGCTGGCCTTCAAGACCGGCAACCCGGATGCCCCGGTCAATGCCATTCCCGGCCATGCCAGCGCGCATTGCCAGATCCGCTTCGTGGTCGGCAGTGACGATGCACATTTCATCGACCATATCCGTGCCCATCTGGATGAACATGGTTTCGATGATGTCGAGGTCCAACAGGTCGGCGTGCAGTTCGCCGCCACCCGGCTCGATCCCGATGACGAATGGGTGCGCTGGGGCCTGACCTCGCTGCAGGAGACTACCGGCAAGACACCCACGCTGTTGCCCAATCTCGGTGGCTCGTTGCCCAACGATGTGTTTTCCGAAACACTGGGCTTGCCCACGCTGTGGGTGCCGCACTCCTACCCGGCCTGCTCACAGCACGCGCCCAACGAGCATATACTGGCCAGCGTTTCACGCGAGTCGCTGCAACTGATGGCCGGCCTGTTCTGGGATCTGGCCGAGCAGGGCCGCGATGTGCTGGCGCGCCGCGCCCCCGTACCGGAGCAGACATGAATCACCCCCACGAGCACCAGCTGTGCGAGGTCGCCGACCTGCACGACCTGAAAGAGGAAATCACCGGCCTGCGCCGTCACATTCACCAGCATCCCGAGCTGTCCTTCGAGGAGGTCGATACCGCCGCCCTGGTGGCTGCGCGCCTGGAAGAATGGGGCTATGCGGTGACCCGCCACATCGGCGGCAATGGCCTGGTAGCGACCTTGCGCGTGGGCAGCAGTACGCGCAGCATCGGCCTGCGGGCCGACATGGATGCCTTGCCGATCCAGGAAGAAACCGGCCTGGACTGGGCCAGCATCAAGCCCGGCGCGATGCACGCCTGCGGTCATGACGGCCATACCGCCATGCTGTTGGGGGCGGCCAAGCACCTGGCGCGCACCCGCCGTTTCGATGGCACCTTGAACCTGATCTTCCAGCCCGCCGAAGAGGCCGGCTTCGATAGCGGTGCGCAGAAGATGCTGGCCGATGGCCTGTTCGAGCGTTTTCCCTGCGACGCCGTCTTCGGCATCCACAATCATCCGGGCGTGGAGGAGGGGACCTTCATGTTCCGTAGCGGCCCCTTCATGGCTGCCTGCGATACGGTCAAGATCCGCATCACCGGTCGCGGCAGCCATGCGGCACGGCCGCACCTGTCGGTCGATCCGGTGGTGGCGGCGGCCAGCGTGGTGATGGCCTTGCAGACGGTGGTGGCGCGCAATGTCGATCCGATGGAAACAGCGGTGGTCACGGTGGGCAGCCTGCACGCCGGACGCGCCTCCAACGTGATCCCGGAATTCGCCACGCTGGAATTGAGCGTGCGTTCCTTCAAGCCCGAGGTGCGCGAGCTGCTGGAGCAGCGCATCCGCGCCCTGGTCAGCAGCCATGCCGAGAGCTATGGCGCCCAGGCCCAGATCGAATACCTGCGCGGCTATCCGGTGCTGGTCAATAGCCAGGCCGAAACCGACTTCGCTCGCAGCGTGGCCGAAGAACTGGTGGGGCCGGACAAGGTGATAGCCCCCTTTGGCCCGATTGCCGGCAGCGAAGACTTCGCCTACTTCCTGCAACAGCGTCCCGGCTGCTTCCTGCGGGTGGGCAATGGCCGTGGCCAGCCCATGCTGCACAACGCCGGCTACGATTTCAACGATGCCAATATCCCGGTGGGCGCGGCCTACTGGACCCGCCTCGTGGAACGCTGGATGCCTGCCAAGGCGGACTGAGTGGCAGGCCAGCGCTTATGCGTCACCGGTATAAGCGCATGAGCAATGCTTCGTTCCACGCTGGGCGGGAGATGGTTACAGTAGGTAAGTCTCCTCAGGACGTCCTCGACTTGGACTATTCGAGCTTGAACCCGCCATGCGCAAGCCTGGCGGGTTTTTTATTGTCGCGCAGCGCTGCTGCTTGCATTTTGCGTAACTGCGCCGCCTGCCTGCGATTCCCAGCATCGCCCGCCAAGCCGCAGCCTGCCTACGCTTGAGCTTGGCAATCCTGTGACGGATCAGGAATTCCCCGATGTTCGCCCAGACCTGCAGCACCTACCATGGGAACCAATGAAACGCGGTCTGTGCCTCTGACTCCCGGCATCACGATGGAGAGTCATCCATGGTACGCAAGACCTCACCGAAGTCGCTTGCCAGGAGCCAGTCATGCATTTTCTCGCCGAATCCTTAACGGGTGAAATCACCCTGATGTTCATCAGTTACCTGATTTTTTGCACCGTCCTGATGTATCTGTTCGTCAAGACCGATCGCGAATGGGGCCAACTGGAAGTGTCGCTGGATGATGTCGGTCAGCGCGAGCCGCACGCCATGGCCACGACCATGCGCTATACCGCATTAGCCACTGACGACCGCTCGCTGTTCAACAACGGCCTCACCCGGCCGTCGCTGCAGCACTGCGCGCAGTATCACGATATCGATTGCACCTGCTTCATGCAGGAGCAAAAGCAACAGGATTGAATGCCTGGGGGAAAGAGGGTGGGGGAAGTAGGGGTGTAGGGGGAGTAGTGAAGCTGTACGGTAGCAAGGCAGTAGCCTTGCCGGTACTAGGGGTAGTGCTGGTAAGGGTGGCAGTGGCTGTAAGCAGCAAGTTTGTGAGCTAGGGTTGTACCGCAGTTGAAGTGGTAGTAGCTGTAGTAGTGGCAGTAGCAGTAGCAGTAGCAGCAGAGTTGTTGCAGTAAAAATCTCTTGAGGGTGGAACGGCAAGTCGTGAATCCGCTTTTGTTCCAAAGCGCGTCACGCAACGGAAGTCGGCAGTGTGGTGCTTCCGTGGAGCGGCCTAGCGGCTTGCCCGTTCTTTTCCATGAGAAAATAGCGCCCATGCAAAGTACACATTCCTCCGCGCAGAACCTGCGCCCATTGATTCCCCTGGCCGATTACCAACGCATCTTCCGCGTCATCCATTCGGTGCTCCATAGCGTGGAGGCCGATATCCCGGCCGCCAGTTTCTTCTTCTCCGTCACCGCTGCCCAGATCCTCAAGAAGTTCTACAAGCGCAATGCCTTCCCCGTGGCCGGTGCCGCCTTCTACCTGATCCGCGAGGATGGTGGCGGGGCCCTGTCCTTCGGTACGCTGGGCGAGGATGGCCAGAGCGTGGCCAGCCATCAGGATGCCTTCCACGCCTGGGTCCAGTGCGATGGCTATGCGCTGGACTTCATGGCGCCGTTGTTCCAGGAACTGCTGGTCTCGGCCGGCCATCCGCTGCCGGTGCCGCGCCAGATGTTCCAGAAGGACTTGCAGCGCATGAGCGAGGGCGTACAGGCCCTGGCCCGACCGGGTGACTTCTACCTGGCCTCCAACCTGGAACTGACGCGCGAACTGTTGCAGCAGTTCATGGCCAAGAAAGCCCTGACCAACCTGTCGCAACTGTGCCTGGAATGGTTCCGCAAGCCGCCCAAGACCATGCCGGACGATCTGGCCCTGCAAGGCGCCGATGGCGAAGTCTCGCGCATCAAGCTGCAAGCCACCGCCATCGAAGGCGTCTGGTAATGCTACTGAAGTTCTTCTGAAGGGAAATGTCGTGGAGGCGGACGCCTCCGAAGGGAGGGTGTGCTGGACAGATGTCCAACACACCATGCGATCATGCATATCGGTTGCATGTACCGCACTAAGGTTCTCACTATAGGTCGTCGATATGACGGCCTCATGACATTTCTGCATATTGCCCGTCTGTTTTTTCCTGTTTCTTCATCTTTTTTTGATTCCTTGTGCACTGTCACGGCACGGTCATACGTGCTGGCTAGACTTGCGCCTGTCTCCTCTGACCTGTGCAGATGTTTTGCCTGCGATGCGAGTGCATCGCAGGCTCTTTTCTCCGGGGCAGCCAGTTTCCTTGCGCTTTATGCTTCACGCCCAGGCCGGACAGTGGCGTCGTAACCCGGCAGTACGCACACGTGGTGGAAGCCGCGGTCCTCCCTTCCCGGTGGGTGTAAACCTGCCGGTGCGCGGCGCGGGGTGCGTCCATCCCTTCCTTCTAGTCCCTTGCGCTGCACGCGTCTTGCCCATCTGCTGTCCTGATGGGAAATCTCCTTTTGAATCAGTGACTTGAATCGCTTGCCCAGGGTTTGTCCACAGGCTTGCCACCAAAATATGTGGATATCCTGTGGCGCTGCACCGCGGCAGGGCTGGGTGAAGTCGCCTGCGCTGGCGGCGATCAAAAGCAAAAAGATCTTTGGAATCAATGAGTTGAATCGCTTGTCCAGTCCTTGTCCACAGGCTTGCTCCCAAAAAGTGTGGATATCCCCCCGCCCAGCCAGGCTGGGCGCGGCTTGTCGCCCGATGGGCGAAAATCGGGCGCAGTTGCTGCGCTTTGCATCCAGTCAAGAAATTGCTTATAAATCAATGGCTTGGGCGCTTTGTCAAGCCCTTGTCCACAGGCTTGCTACCAAAAAGTGTGGATATCCTGCGCGCAAGGCCCTCCAGACGTTGTTTTTGGTGCGGATAAGAAGGGAAACGCGATTTTTTGCTGCACTTTCTTGCCGTTTGCCGGCGCATGTTGCGTTCAAGGAAAGTTGTTTGGAATCAATGGCTTGACTGGCTTGTCAAGACCTTCTCCACAGGCTTGCCACCAGAAAATGTGGATATCGCCGAGACAGGCGCGTCAGACGGGGCCGGGGCCGGGCTGCCTGTTTTTTGCCATCCTTCGGGGCGAACAAGGAAATACCTTTGGAATCAAGGCCTTGGCTGGCTTACCCAGCGCTTCTCCACAGGCTTGCTCCCAAAAAATGTGGATATCCTGGCATGTCGGAGGGATAAGTCGTCCCAGGCGCGGCGTGGTGACGCCCCTGCCTAGGGTCTGCACGAGTCGAAAGCGGGAGAGGAAAAGTCTTATGAATCAGGGGCTTGCATGGCTTGTCAAAGCCTTGTCCACAAGCTTGCCCCCGGAAAGTGTGGATAAAGGCCTGCCTGCGACAGGCCCTGGCGGGGTCGGGAGGAAATTGGGGATAAGCGTCGCCGCTGTGAGACGGACTCAGCTATTGTCAGGTGCCGTGTAGGGCTGCACGCTGACCGCCTTCATGCTGTAGCTGGAGGCGCCCATGGACGAATCCGAACGTTCCACCTTGAGCACGCCGCTGATCCACACCGCATCCATGGTGCGCACGTTCTTGACCGCCTTGGCGCTCCTGACGTGGATGATCTGGTTGGCCGGTGGCGGCGGCACGTGGATGCAGGCGCCGAAGTAGGGCACCAGCAGGAATTCCTTGAGCGCTTCGCCTTCGCGGTCCAACGAGACCACGAAACCGGGCAGGCGTACCGGCTTGCCTTCCATGCTGGGGTCGACCGGGGCCTCCTTCCAGTACTTCTTGGCCTTCCACAGCGCAGCATCGGCGCGCGGGTCGTCGTCGCTCAATTGATCCAGTTTCAAGCCCTTGAAGGGCGCCATCGGGTCCCAGTCCTTGGGGATGAGCGACTCCCAGGCGATTTCCTGGTAGCCGTCGACCATCTTGCCCGAGGCCTGGTAGGGCTTTTCGGTGACGGCGGCGCTTTGCTGCAGCTTGTCGCCCACCTGGTATTGGCCCACGCCGGCCACGGTGCTGCCGGCATCGGCGCGGGCAGTCACCGCTGGCACCGCACCGGCCAGCGGTGCGCCCGCGGCAGGGGCGCTGCTGGCCGTGGGCGGGGGCGCCGTGGACGTCACGTGGGCATAGCCTTGCGAGAGCAGGCGTACACCGAGGCCGGCCCACAGGCCGGCGACCACGATGCCGCCTATCCAGTAGAGAGTCTTCATGTCAGTACTTCCAAGATCAGGTTCGCGGCGTCAGACCGTCCGACAGGCTCAGGCGATAGGCGCGCCAGGCCGGCAAGAGGCTGGCCACCAACCCGGCCAGCACGGTCCAGAGCAGCAATTGTAATTCGCCTGCGGCCGGCCACGTCGGCTGCAAGGCAATGCCGAACTGCGCGGCCAGCCAGGGGCCCAAGGCCCACACCAGCACGCTCAACAACACCAGCCCGGCCAGCACGCCCGAGAGCATCACGCCCAAGCCCTCCACGCACAGCAACAGCAACACATCCAGCGGGCGCGCCCCGACCGAGCGCAGGATGGCCAGCTCGCGCCGCCGTTCGCCCAGACTGGCCAGGATCGCCGCCACCAGCCCGGCCAGGCCGACCACCACCACCATGCCGGACACCACCAGCAAGGCGTTCTCGCCGATGCCCACCACATCCCACAACTGATCCAGCGCCACCCCCGGCAGCACCGCCATGAGCGGTTCCTTGTAGCCGTCGCCATCGGCGATGGCGCGCTGCACGGCAAAGACCCGGGCGCGGCTCTTCAAGCCTACCAGCACGGCGGTGATGCTAGTCGGGGTGAGGTTGAATTTCTTCACGAACTGGGCCGGAATATGCACGCCCGGCATCGGTGCGCCGCCTTCCCAGTCGAGGTGGATGGCTTGCATACCGTCCAGGCCGATATGCACCGTGCGGTCCACCGGGGTGCCGGTACGCGCCAGGATGCCGACTACCGTGAAGGGTTTGTCGGCATGTTGGGTCAGGCCCATGCCACCCATGCCATGCGAGAGGATGATGATGTCACCCAGCCGGTAATGCAGCTTCTCGGCCACGTCCGCCCCCAGCACGGCTTCGAAGACATCATTGAAAGGCCGGCCCTGGGCCAGCTTGAGCGCCTGGTTGCTGCCGTAGCGGAAGTGGGTGAAATAGTCGCCATTGGTGGCCAGCACCGGGAAGCCGCGATGCGAGTCGCCCAGCGAAATCGGAATGGTCCAGGCCACGGCCGGATCGCGCGCCAGGGTCTGGGCGCTGTCCCAACCCATGTTGTTGGTGGCGCCGCCGATGCGGAAGATGGCATAGAGCATCAACTGGATCGGACTGGTGCGGGCCCCCACCACCAGGTCAGTGCCGGACACCGATTGCGAAAAGCCGGAGCGCACTTCATGGCGCACCCGCTCGATGCCCAGCAGCATGGTGGTGGACAGGGCGATGGCCAGCAGCATCAGGCCCAGCGTGAAACGCCGGTTCCAGGCACTGCGCGCAGCCAGGCGTAGCAAGAGCTTCATGCGGCCTCCTCGGTACGTGCTGCCTGGTTGATCTGCTCCAGCGCAATGCGGCGAGTGAAGCGTTCGGCCAGGCGCTGGTCGTGGCTGACGAATACCAGCGCCGCACCGCTTTGCGCGCATTCGCGTTGCAGCAGGTCGAGGAAGGCTTGCTGGCGGTCGCTATCGAGCGCCGAAGTGGGTTCGTCGGCGACGATGATCTCGGGTCGCCCGATCAGCGAGCGCGCCGCCGCCACCCGTTGCTGCTGGCCGATGGAAAGCTGGGTCACGGGTCGCCTCCAGAGTGCCGGCGCCAGGTCCAGGGCGGCCAGCAGGGATTGCGCCACCTGCTTCAGGTCGTCTCCTTGCTGGCGTGCGCGCTCCTTGCGATAGGGCGAGAACTGGCAGGGCAGCAGCACGTTGTCGAGGATGGACAGATAAGGCAGCAGATTGAACTGCTGGAAGATATAGCCGATGTGGTCCACCCGGAACCGGTCGCGCCGCGCCGCCGACAGCGTTTGCAGGGGCTGGCCCAGCACCTCGACCTGGCCGGCCTGGGGCAGGATGATGCCGCCGATGGTGGCCAGCAGGGTGCTCTTGCCACTGCCGCTGGGGCCGCTGATGAAGATATGTTCACCTGGGGCGACGGACAGCCGCTCCAGGAGCAGGGCTGGCTGGGACTGGCCGGGCCAGGTGAAGCTAAGTTCCCGCATGTCGATGGCGGCAGCCGGGGAAGAGGAGTCTGGAAGATTCATGAGCGAGGGGAGGACCAGCGGGGATGCGCCAAGGGTAGCACGGTAGCCGACGATCATAGCCGCAGCGGCTGTCAACGACCTGACTGCGGCCTGATGGTGGGCGGACGGTGCTCAGAGATCAGAGATCAGAGCTCAGATGAGGCGCCGTCCGCGTCCTGCCAGGGGCAGGGTCAGTTCAGCGGGATCACGGCGCTGCCCGGCACCAGTTGCGCCGCACCTTGCTTCTTGGGCGTGGCCATTTGCACATCGATGCGATGGAAGCCGGGGAAGGCGGCAAACAGGCCGCTCACGTCGATGGTATTGAGCGCGCCGGGGCTGGCGCAGACCAGGGTGAAGTCGCCATCCAGATCAGCATGGCCATCGGTGGGCGCGGCTTCGCTGCTGGCGGGGGCTTTTTCACCCAGCAGCGCGGGCGTGAGGACGGCCGATTCCAGTTGCACTTCGGCCGGCTTGCATTGGGCGCTGGCATCGGTGGCAAACATGCGGCCAACGTCGCGCAGACTCTGGGCGGCGGCGCGCACGGTGTCCTTGTCCTTGGCGCTGTTGGCGGCATGTTCGAAGCCCACCAGGTTGATCAGCGGGCTATCCAGGTGCAGGGTCAGGGTATTGCCTTCCAGCGCCACGTCCAGCTTGCCCACGCCATGGACGTGGGGCGGGTGGTTGCCGTGATGGTCGTGGCCGTCATCGGCGGCCAGCGCCGGCAGGCTGGTCAGGGACAGAAGGAGCAAAGGCAACAGGGGGCGGGACAGGAACATGGGCGGCTTTCTTGTGCTTGTTGTGGGGGAAGGTCAAGGATGCGGCAGCATTTGTAAATGACAGATATCAGATATCAGATGGCAAACCACTGTGGATGCTTCGGTATTGTGCCGTGGCGACCGCCAGAATTTCAGTGTTGTTACATTCTGCAACAGGGTTGCATTATAATGCGTGTTTTCCCTGTTGCTGCAACCAGGTTGCGTCAAGTACAGGTGCGCGCGGGCCAGCCCCGCCAGCCGCCCTGCCAGGCCTCCCCGTTGCGCCTTTTCAGATTGCCTGCCGTGTCGTTTCTCTCTCGTTTCGTATTGCAACAAGGCGTGCTCGCCAGCCCCTGGTGGCAGCGCGTGCTGGCCGTTGCGCCCGTGATCCTGCTGCTGTGGCTGGGGGTGCACTGGGCGCTGGGGGAGGGCTGATATGAATGCCGCCATCTCCCTCGATAACCTGACCGTCAGCTACCGCCGTCATCCGGCCTTGCACCACGTCAGCGGCGCCTTCGAGCGCGGCTCGCTCACGGCCATCGTCGGCCCCAATGGCGCTGGCAAGAGTACCTTGCTCAAGAGCATGTTGGGGCTGGTACGCTGCAATGACGGGCGCGTGCAGACCCACGTCGATTCACGTCGCATCGCCTACCTGCCGCAGCAGGCCGAGATCGACCGCAGCTTCCCCATCAACGTGCTCGATTGCGTGCTGCTGGGCTACTGGCAAGCCAAGGGCAACTGGGGCGGCATCGATGCCGCCATGCGCCAGCGCGCCGTGCAGGCGCTGGCCGCAGTCGGGCTGGACGGCTTTGCCACGCGCCCGGTATCGAGCTTGTCGGTGGGGCAGTTCCAGCGCGTGCTGTTTGCCCGCATCCTGCTGCAGGATGCCGAAGTGATCCTGCTGGACGAACCCTTCAACGCCATCGACGCCCGCACCACCGGCGACCTGCTGCGCATCATCTCGGCCTGGCACGCCGAGCGCCGCACCGTGATCGCCGTGCTGCACGACCATGACCAGGTACGCCGCGCCTTCCCGCAGACCCTGCTGCTGGCGCGCAACGTAGTGGCCTGGGGCGAGACTGCCGAGGTGATGTGCGAGGAAAACCTGCAACGCGCACGCGCCATGGCCGAGGCGGTGGATGAACATGCCGGCGTGTGCGAAGTCAGCCAAGCCGAGGTGATGGCGCTGTCGCGCCTGCATGAGCATGGACACGATCATTCACATCTGCACGATCACGCCGCTCACCGCGCAGCCAAGGGAGGCCGGCCATGAGCGTGCTGAGCACCTTCCATGAACTGGCGATTGCCCCCTTCGAGGAATTTTCCTTCATGCGCCGCGCCTTGGTGGCCGCCTTCGCGCTGGCCCTGGGCAGTGCTCCGCTGGGGGTATTGCTGACCTTGCGTCGCATGAGTCTCTTCGGCGAGGCCTTGAGTCATGCCGTGCTGCCGGGGGTGGCGGTGGGCTTCATCTTCTTCGGTTTGTCGCTGCCGGCGCTGTCCATCGGCGGCTTTGCGGCCGGGGTGGTGGTGGTGGCGGTGGCGGGCTGGATCAGCCGGCATACCGAACTCAAGGAAGACGCCAGCCTGGCCGCCATCTATGTGGTGGCGCTGGCGCTGGGGGTGATCCTGATTTCGCGCCACGGTACCCAGCTCGATCTCTTGCACATCCTGTTCGGCAACGTGCTGGGTGTGGACAGCCAGGGCCTGGTGCTCATCGCCGGCGTGGCCAGCGTGAGCGTGCTGGGCATTGCCGCGCTTTATCGTGGTCTGCTGCTGGAAAGCTTCGATCCCTCCTACATGGCCGTGGGTGGCGGGCGCAGCGGCGGGGCGATCTACCAGCAGATATTCCTGATGCTGGTGGTGATGAACCTGGTGGCATCCTTCCAGACTCTGGGCACGCTTATGGCCGTGGGCCTGATGATGTTGCCGGCGGTCTCGGCCCGGCTGTGGCATGACACGCTGCCGGCGCAGCTCTGCAATAGCGTGCTGCAGGCGGCGCTGGCCGGGTATGCGGGTTTGCTCATTTCGTATTACGCCTCGGTGCCGTCCGGCCCCGTCATCATCGTCTGTGGTGGCGTGCTGTATGCCGCCTCGCTGCTGTTTGCGCCGCGCGGCTGGCTGCCGCGGCTGCTGCGCCGGCCGCACCTGCAGGCCTGAGTCGTTCGCTTTCCCCTGTTTTTTTCGGAGCTTCCATGACACTGTTTCGTCCCCTTTCCGCGCTGCTGGCCGCCCTGGCCCTGGCAGTGAGTCTGCCGGCCGCCGCCGCCGAGCGTATCCCGGTGCTGGCCAGCTTCAGCATCCTGGGCGACATCGTCGCCAATGTCGGCGGGGAGCGCATCACCGTCTCGACCCTGGTCGGCCCGGATGAAGATGCCCACGTCTTCCAGCCGGCCCCGGACGATATCAAGGCGGTCTCGCGTGCCAAGCTGATCGTGGTCAATGGCCTGGGTTTCGAAGGCTGGATGGATCGTCTGGCGCAATCGGCCAACTATCACGGCCCCATCGTGGTGGCCTCGGCCGGCATCAAGGCGCGCGAGCGCGTGGGTGAGGAAGAAGGGCATGACCACGAGCACCACAGCAAGGATGACCCGCACGCCTGGCAGGATCCGCAGAACGTGATCGTCTACACGCGCAACATCGTCACCGCCCTGGCCAAGCTGGACCCGGCCGGTGCCGAGACCTATCGCAAGAATGGCGAAGCCTACATCACCAAGCTGCAAGATCTGGATGCCTGGGCCGCCCGTCAGTTCGCCCAGATTCCCGATGCCAAGCGCAAGGTCATCACCTCGCATGACGCCTTCGAATACTTTGGCGCCCGCTACAAGGTGCGCTTCCTGGCTGCCCAGGGCGTCTCTACCGACAGCGAACCCAGCGCCCGTGATATCGCCACCCTGATCCGCCAGATCCGCAGCGAAAAGATCAAGGCCCTGTTCTTCGAGAACATGAGCAACCCCAAGCTGTTGCAGCAGATCGCCCGCGAATCGGGCACGGCGGCCGGTGGCAAGCTGTATGCCGATGCGCTCTCCAAGCCCGATGGCCCGGCGCCCGACTACCTGTCGCTGATGCGTTACAACATCACGCAATTGCTGGAAAAGATCCGTCTGAACTGAGAACCGCCAAATCGCGTATGCTGGTGGCCCCGTGCCGTCGCCCTGGCGGCACTTGCCACCCCGCATAGGAGTCCACCCGCATGAGCATCGTTACCGTCGTCGCCATCATCACCGCCAAGCCCGGCAAGCGTGAAGAATTGTTGTCCATTGCCCGCGCCAACCTGGCCGCCGTGCGCGCCGAAGCAGGCTGCATCGAATATGGCCTGGTGACGGATGTCGAAGGCTTCGGCCCCAACCAGGCGCCGCTGGGCCCCGATACCTTCGCCTTTGTCGAGAAATGGAAGGATGAGGAGGCGCTGCGCCTGCACTTCACCCTGCCGCACATGACCGACTATCGCGAGAAGTCCAAGGATCTCATCGCCGAGCGCAAGGTTCACGTGCTCAAGTCGGCTGACTAATCCATCCCCGGCTCGGGTTCAATACTCGCCGGGGAAATCCGCAGGCCAGGTCTGCTGCGCATCGAAGGACGAGGCCAGCCCCATCTGCTTCAACCACGTGATGAAGGTCTTCAACGCCGGATTGCTGTCGGCGTTGCTGCGATAGAGCATGTGGTAACCCTCGCCATGCAGCACGATCTCCGGGAACAGCCGCACCAGGCGGCCCGCCGCCAGATCGTCATCGACCAGCGCCAGCGTGCCCATGCCGACCCCCTGGTCGGTCGCCGCCGCCTGCAGGCTCAAGAAGGAATGTTCATATACCGTCCCCGGCATCTTGCGCCGCACCGCCACCCCGGCCTTGCCCAGCCACTGCGACCAGGCCGCTGAACGGCTGGAAAGGTGGATCAGCGGCACTTCCACGAAATCGCGCGGTACCCGGATCGGGTGCGTCTCCAGGAAGTGGGGCGAGGCCAGCGGCACCGAGACGTCATCCAGGAAGCGCACGCAGTCATAGCCGCTGCGCTCCAGCGGACTGCGCCAGATGATGACGTCGAAAGGATCCTTCACATCCTCGAAATATTCCGACATGGTGGTGGTGACCCGCACCTCGATGCGCGGGTTGTCGATCTGGAATTGCGACAGGCGCGGGATCAGCCAGCGCATGGCCACCGAGGGCGCGGCGATCAGGCGCACCACGCGGCTCTTGCCGGCCAGCGCCAGGTGCTCGGCTGCCAGCGCGATGCGGTCCAGGCTGGCCTTGACCTCGGCATAGAAGGCCAGCGCCGCTTCTGTGGGCTCCACGCCACGCGACTGGCGTAAAAACAACGGTTGTTCGAAATACTCTTCCAGCGATTTGATCTGCTGGCTGACCGCGCTATGGGTGATGAAAAGTTCATGCGCGGCCAGCGTCAGACTGCGCGTGCGGACTGCGGCTTCGAACACTTTCAGGGCCTTGAGCGGCGGCAGGGGAGACGGCATGGTGTAAGAAAAACTTATAGAGGTGTCGGAAAATGTTGCTTTGCAAAAGGTGGGGGCGCCCTTATTCTTCAATCACCGAAACGTCTAACTGAGAGAAATGAAGATGAACACCGTGAGTATATTGGCAAAGGATGCCGGTTTTTCTAACAATTTGCGCTCGCTCGTCGAACTGGTGAAGTTTGCCGTCCAGCAAGTCATCGCCGCCCATGCCTTGAAGCCGGTGCGCAACGATGCTTCCGAATTCCACGACGCCGCCTATTTCGACGGCGTGACCGATCACTTCGAGATGGAAGTGCGCCTGCGTCAGCTTGACCATAGCCACCTGCACGCCGTCTGGAAGCTGCAATCGCAGATCTGAAGTACTGACTTGTCGTAGAGCGAGTCAGGTCGTCCCGGTAGTACCCTGCACCACCAGGCCGATGCGCCTGAAGAAAAATGATGAAGAGACCGGTTCCGTAGCGTCGGAACCGCGGGCCGCGGTCCGGCAGCGTCCGCCCCCGAGGCCAGTCGTCAATCCCATCCCCGCTCCAGCGGGGATTTGTCGTTTACGGCGCTTTGTTGGCGACGGTAAATTTCCTCTTAACAAAAATGAAATCACCTTGCCAGTACGGCACTGCTATATTGGATTAGGGGTAGAGATTTGTGTTGCTGTTCTTTCAGTATCCGCATCTTCAAAAGGGGAATCCACCATGTTGTCCTCACTTCGTACCCGCCTGATCGTCATCTGCGTGCTGATCGTGGCCATTGCCATGATCGTGCTCAGTGCCGTCAACATCACCACCGTGCGCAGCGATACGCTGGCCGCCATTTCCAGCCAGACCCAACAGCTCACCGAGAGCCATGCTGCCAACATCAGCGAATGGGTGCGCAGCAAGCGCGTGGCCACCGGGGCCATGAAACAGGCCTTGAAGCAGAGCGATGTGCTGCCCATCGTAGCGGCCGCCCAGGAAGCCGGTTCCTTCGACGATGCCTACATCGGCTATCCCGACAAACGCATGTTGGCCCTGCACCCCATGCCGCCCGGCTACGATCCCACCGCCCGACCCTGGTACAAGCAGGCGGTGGAGGCCGGCAAGTCGGTGTTGACCGCACCTTACGTGGACGCCACTACCGGCAAGCTGGTGGTGAGCTTCGCCGAGCCGGTGATGGACAAGGGCAGCCTGCAAGCGGTGCTGGGCTCGGACGTGCAATTGGATAACGTGGTGCGCAACGTGGCTGGCATCAAGCCCACGCCCTCCAGCTTTGCCTTCATCGTCGGCAAGGATGGCCTCATCATCACCCACCCCAACAAGGAACTGGCCTTGAAGCCGGTCTCGGCACTCGACCCGAGCCTGTCGGCGCAATCGCTGGCGGGGATGAAGCAGGGCGGCAGCGCCACCATCGGCGGCGTGTCTTACCTGTTGTTCACCCAGCCGATTGCCAATACCGACTGGTCGCTGTTGGTGGCGCTGGATTACCGCGAAGCCACCCAGGCCATCGGCGTGCTGATGACGCTCTCGGTGGTGCTGGCGCTGGTGGCCATCGCGGCCGCAGCCGTCCTGCTCAGCTACACCATCACGCGCCTGCTGCGCCGCCTGGGCGTGGTGCGCGATGCGATGGAAGACATCGCCTCCGGCGATGGCGATCTGACGCGCCGCCTCGACACCAACGGCAAGGATGAACTGGCGCAGATCTCGCGCGCCTTCAACCACTTTGCCGACAAGATCTCGCGCACCCTGCTCGATATCCGCCGCGCCAGCGAGTCTGTGAAGGTTTCTTCCAGCGAGATCGCCAGCGGCAACATGGACCTGTCCGCCCGCACCGAGCAGCAGGCCGGTTCGCTGGAAGAAACGGCCTCAGCCATGGAAGAACTGACCTCCACTGTGAAGCAAAATGCCGACAATGCCCGCCAGGCCAACCAGCTGGCGGTGTCGGCGTCGGATGTGGCTGTGCATGGCGGCACCGTGGTGGGGCAGGTGGTCAGCACCATGAGTTCCATCAATGAGTCTTCGCGCAAGATCGTCGACATCATCAGCGTGATCGATGGCATTGCCTTCCAGACCAATATCCTGGCCTTGAACGCCGCCGTCGAAGCGGCGCGCGCGGGCGAGCAGGGGCGCGGCTTTGCGGTGGTGGCTTCGGAAGTACGTTCGCTGGCGCAACGCTCGGCCACGGCGGCCAAGGAAATCAAGCAACTGATCGACGACTCGGTGCAGAAGGTGGAAACCGGCAGCCAACTGGTGGCACAGGCCGGCTCGACCATGGATGAAGTGGTCTCCAGCGTCAAGCGCGTGACCGACATCGTCGGCGAGATCAGCTCGGCCAGCCAGGAGCAGAGTGCTGGCATCAGCGAAGTGGGCAATGCGGTCACGCTCATGGATGAAGCCACCCAGCAGAATGCCGCGCTGGTGGAGCAGGCCGCAGCGGCGGCCAAGTCCTTGCAGGAGCAGGCGGCGCACCTGGCTGAGGTGGTGGCCGGCTTCAAGCTCGATGAAAGCGCGCACGCCGCACCACGCGCCGCTTCGGCGCCACCACCATCACCGGCTGCATCGCCAGCGCCGGCAGCCCGCAGCGCGCCCATCAACGTGACGCCCAAGCCGGTGCCATTGAAAGCCAAAACACCGAATCGTCCGGCGCTGCCAGCCGAACCGGCTGCCGCCAAGTCGGAGCCCAAGCCGACGACCAAGGCCGCCCCCAAGAGCAGCGGTGGTGACGATTGGGAAGAGTTCTGAAGACAGTTGGCCAGACGGTTGGCTGGAGATTTTCCACTACTCCCATGACAGTCGCCGGACGGTTCGGAAGCTAGCACCGATACAGTAGCGGTACGCTTTTCAGGTCACTTTCTTCTTTATTTCTTCTTCAGCAACTGCATGGCGCCGAACAGTGCCTGCATTCCACTGTGCTCGATGAAGCTCAGGTTGTAGGGATGCTCGGCCACCGCCCGTGGGAATTGCTCCACCAGCGGCAGGCTGTGCAACTGTTCGGCGATCTTGCCCCACAACACCAGGGTGGGCAGCGGCCTGCGCTGCGCCTGACCGTGTTCGGCCAGTGCCCGCAGCACGGTCTCGAAGAAGGGTTTCCAGGCGCGGGCATCCTTGAGCGGCGCCACGTGGGCGCGAAACACCAGGCTGGCATTGAGCAGCAGGAAACCCTGTGCGGTGAGATTGTCCTGCAGGTCGGCCAAGGTCTGGATCGTGCCTTGCACGTCCGCCTGGGCCTGGGCGGCGATGCCGGCCAGCGCGTCGCCGCTGGTATTGCCAGCCTGCAGGCGGCCATCGGCCACCAGCAGCATCTTCATGAAATTGCGCAGGGAGGTGGCGCGATTGACCTGCTTGGACAAGCCCTTGTCCGACCACAGCGAACCCACTGCGCCATCCATGAAACACACACCGGTGGCACTGGCCGCCCGCGGGTAGGGGCCTTCGCCGACCAGCACGTAGCGCACCTGGTCCAGCGGCTGTTGGAAGGCGGCGAAGATGCGACCCTCGGTGGGCAGGTAATCATCCTGGGCGAGCGTGCCGAGGTAGGCCGGATCGGCTTGCTGGATCGCCTCCAGGCCGGCGCGCAAGGCGGCGTGCCAGGAGGAATGGGCGGTCTGGATCAGTTCCAGCAGGGAGGCGGGCAGGGCAGGGAAGGCAGTGGCAGTAGGCATGGGGCAGATAGCGCAATCGATAAAGTGGCGGCATTGTATCTCGCGCTGGCCCGCCACCGCAGCACGCCATCCTCCGCCCTGATCAGGCCACGGCCGTATCGCTGCCGGGCGCGCCGAAGAGCTGCTGCTTCAGCAGGTGCAACTGGTCGCGCGCGGCGGCCGCCTTTTCGAACTCCAGGTTCTTGGCGTGTTCCTGCATCTGCTTTTCCAGGCGCTTGATTTCCTTGCTGATCTGCTTTTCGCTCATGGATTCGTAGTTCTTCTTTTCCTCGGCCACCATCAACTCGGTGCGCGCCTGGGCCGGGTTGAAGATACCATCGATGAGCTCGCGGATTTCCTTCTTGATGCCGGTGGGCACGATGCCATTGGCTTCGTTGAAGGCCAGTTGCTTGGCGCGCCGCCGTTCGGTTTCGCTGATGGCCTTGTGCATGGAATCGGTCACCACATCGCCATAGAGAATGGCCATGCCGTTGAGGTTACGGGCGGCGCGGCCGATGGTCTGGATCAGACTGCGCTCGGAACGCAGGAAGCCTTCCTTGTCCGCATCCAGGATCGCCACCAGCGAGACTTCGGGAATGTCCAGACCTTCGCGCAGCAGGTTGATGCCCACCAGTACGTCGAAGGTACCCAGGCGCAGGTCGCGGATGATTTCCACGCGCTCCACGGTATCGATGTCGCTGTGCAGGTAGCGCACCTTGATGCCATTGTCGGACAGGAATTCGGTCAACTGCTCGGCCATGCGCTTGGTCAACGTGGTCACCAGCACCCGCTCGTTCTTGGCGATGCGGTCGTGGATCTCCTGCATCAGGTCGTCCACCTGAGTGGTGGCCGGGCGCACCGCGATGATGGGGTCGACCAGGCCGGTCGGACGCACCACCTGTTCCACCACCTGGTCGGCGTGGGTGTTTTCATAGTCGGCCGGGGTGGCCGAGACAAAGACGGTCTGGCGCATCTTCTTTTCGAATTCATCGAACTTCAGGGGCCGGTTGTCCAGCGCCGAGGGCAGGCGGAAACCGTAGTCCACCAGGTTCACCTTGCGCGCGCGGTCGCCGTTGTACATGCCGTTCAACTGACCGATCAGCACGTGCGATTCATCCAGGAACATCAGCGCATCCTGGGGCAGGTAATCCACCAGCGTCGGCGGTGGATCGCCCGGCTTGCCACCGGAGAGGTGGCGCGAGTAGTTCTCGATGCCCTTGGTGAAGCCGATCTCGGTCATCATCTCGATGTCGAAACGGGTGCGTTGCTCCAGCCGCTGTTCTTCGATGAGCTTGTTTTCCTTGCGGAAGAATTCCAGGCGCTCGGCCAGTTCTTCCTTGATGGTCTCGATGGCGCGCAACACGGTTGAGCGCGGCGTGACGTAGTGCGAACCGGGGTAGATGGTGAAGCGCGGAATCTTCTGGCGCACGCGGCCGGTGAGCGGGTCGAACAGTTGCAGGCTGTCGATCTCATCGTCGAAGGTCTCGATGCGCACGGCAAGTTCGGCGTGTTCGGCCGGGAAGACGTCGATGGTGTCGCCGCGCACGCGGAAGGTGCCGCGTCCGAAGTCCACTTCATTGCGGGTGTACTGCATCTGGATCAGGCGGGCGATGACGTCGCGCTGCGAGACCTTGTCCTTGGCGCGCAGGGTCAGGATCATCTGGTGGTATTCGTTGGGGTTACCGATACCGTAGATGGCCGAGACGGTCGCCACGATCACCACGTCGCGCCGTTCCATCAGCGACTTGGTGCAGGACAGGCGCATCTGTTCGATGTGCTCGTTGATCGAGGAATCCTTCTCGATGAACAGGTCGCGCTGGGGCACGTAGGCTTCCGGTTGGTAGTAGTCGTAGTAGCTGACGAAATATTCCACCGCATTGTGCGGGAAGAATTCGCGGAATTCGCTGTAGAGCTGCGCCGCCAGCGTCTTGTTGGGGGCGAACACGATGGCCGGGCGGCCCAGGCGGGCAATGGTATTGGCCATGGTGTAGGTCTTGCCCGAGCCGGTCACCCCTAACAGCGTCTGGTAGAACAGGCCGTCGTTGACCCCTTCGACCAGCTTGTCGATGGCCGCCGGCTGGTCGCCCGCCGGTGGGAAGACCTGGTAGAGCTTGAAGGGCGAGTCGGGGAAGGTGACGAACTTGCTCTCGTCCAGCTCGGGATTGATGGGGGTCAGTTCAGCCATGGTCTGGATTGCCTTTGTCGCTCGATTGCGGGTGGGCCGCCACGGTGCACAGGGCAGCGCCCATGCCCGGAAGCAGGGCATTGCGCGCAGGCAAGGTGGCGGCGGGAATATTCATCAAATGCTGCCGGGATGTGTAAGTTCAAGACGCAATCGGCCCGACGCGGCCTGGGTTATGTCGATTGAACATGGTCCCATGCAGATTCGGCAGGCAATTGAGCCGGTCTGTGTCTGTGATTGGTCATCCACATTTGCTAGAATGCAGTGTTGCAAAAAGGTGCACACCCAACTCTTGCCGTGTGCATCCATTTCCTTCTGCAGCGCTTTGTTGCAGCTAACTTTTCATGTTATCACGATGAACGCACCTGTCTCCGCCTCCCTGTTTTCCGCCATCGAAATGGCGCCGCGCGACCCCATCCTGGGCGTGACCGAAGCCTACAACGCCGACCAGAACCCGGCCAAGACCAACCTGGGCGTGGGCGTGTACTACGACGACAACGGCAAGGTTCCCCTGCTGGAATGCGTGAAGAAAGCCGAGGCGGAACTGGCAGCCAAGCTGGCTCCCCGCACCTACCTGCCCATCGATGGCCTGGCCACCTATGACCGCGCCGTGCAGGAACTGGTGTTCGGCACCGGTAGCGCCGTGGTGACCGAAAAGCGTGCCATCACCGTGCAAGCCCTGGGCGGCACTGGCGCCCTGAAGCTGGGTGCTGACTTCCTGAAGCACTTCTCGCCGACTGGCACCGAAGTCTGGATCAGCGACCCGAGCTGGGAAAACCACCGCGCCCTGTTCGAGATGGCCGGTTTCAAGGTCAACGCCTATCCCTACTACGACCCCGCCACCCGCGGCGTGAACTTCGCCGGCATGTTGGATGCCTTGAAGACCATGAAGACCGGCTCGGTCGTGCTGCTGCACGCCTGCTGCCACAACCCGACCGGTGCCGACCTGACCGCCGACCAGTGGACCCAGGTCATCGAGGTGGTGACTTCGCGCGGCCTGATCCCCTTCCTCGACATGGCCTACCAGGGCTTTGGCGACGGCATCGCCGAAGACGGCCAGGTGGTGCGTCGCTTTGCTGAGGCTGGCGGCCCACTGTTCGTGTCGAACTCCTTCTCCAAGTCCTTCTCGCTGTATGGCGAACGCGTCGGTGCGCTGTCGATTGCTGCGGCCAGCGCAGAAGAAGCTGCCCGTGTGTTGTCGCAATTGAAGCGCGTGGTCCGCACCAACTACTCCAACCCGCCGATCCACGGTGGCCAAGTGGTCGCCACTGCCCTGGCGTCGCCCGAACTGCGCAAGCTGTGGGAAGACGAATTGGCCGAAATGCGCGTGCGCATCCGCGAAATGCGTCACCTGCTGGTGGCCAAGCTGAAGGAAAAGGCCCCCGGTCATGACTTCGACTTCGTCATCAAGCAGCGCGGCATGTTCTCCTATTCCGGCCTGACCAAGGCTCAGGTGGACCGCCTGCGCAACGAGTTCTCGATCTACGCCGTCGACACCGGTCGCATCTGCGTGGCTGCATTGAACACCAAGAACATCGACGTGGTGGTCGACGCCATTGCCAAGGTGCTGTAAGGGCTGCGGGAGGGACTTTCTCCTATGAGAAAAGTCCCTTTCCCTGAAAAAAGTTTTGACATGAAATAAAAATCGCGTCATAATCTTTTTCTCAGCTGTTCCCTGATAGCTCAGTCGGTAGAGCGACGGACTGTTAATCCGCAGGTCCCTGGTTCGAGTCCAGGTCGGGGAGCCAAAGAATGCGAAGGCCTCGCAAGTGATTGCGGGGCCTTTTCAATTAGTGTGAGGCGCTGGTTGTTTTTGGTCTCGCGCAAGGGCGGCAGGGCTATGCCGCCACGATGCAGAACGATGTAAAAAATTTTCGTTTTCCTCTCTGGTAATTCTGAAAAAAATCGTTCATAATCGCGCCCTCAATTGATCCCTGATAGCTCAGTCGGTAGAGCGACGGACTGTTAATCCGCAGGTCCCTGGTTCGAGTCCAGGTCGGGGAGCCAGAATATGAAAGCCTCGCAAGTTTCTTGCGGGGCTTTTTTGTTTTTGGCGTCGTATCTCATGATGATCACGCATTGCGCTAAAAATGAGCGCAGTCGAGCTGGTTTTTAGCTCACCAGATTTTTACGGCACCGAGCATCTCTTCACATCGCAGCGGTCGCTACCGGCCTTGGCCGTTTCACTTCCTGGCATTTAAACGCTGCTAGAATCGGCATCCCCCGATCAGCCAGGACTTTCCCATGAGCGACCCCATTCGTTTGACCCAGTACAGCCATGGCGCCGGTTGCGGTTGCAAGATTTCGCCGCAGGTGCTGGAGGTGATCCTCGCCGGCAGCGGTGCCCAGCATCTCGATCCCAAGCTGTGGGTCGGCAATGCTTCCCGTGACGACGCGGCGGTCTATGCCATCGACGAAGAACGCGGCGTGGTCTCGACCACCGATTTCTTCATGCCCATCGTCGATGATCCTTTCGACTTCGGGCGCATCGCCGCCACCAATGCCATCAGCGATATCTACGCCATGGGCGGCGACCCGCTGATGGCCATCGCCATCCTCGGCTGGCCGGTCAACGTGTTGCCACCCGAAGTGGCGCGCGAGGTGGTGCGCGGTGGGCGTGCGGCCTGCGACGCGGCCGGCATCCCACTGGCCGGTGGCCATTCCATCGATGCCCCGGAGCCGATCTTCGGCCTGGCCGTGACCGGCGTGGTCGAGAAGCGCCACATGAAGCGCAACGATACCGCCAGCGCCGGCTGCCTGCTCTATCTCACCAAGCCGCTGGGCATCGGCATCCTGACCACCGCCGAGAAGAAGGGTCGGCTGCGTCCCGACGACGTGGGCGTGGCGCGCGACTGGATGTGCCAGCTCAATCAGCCCGGTAGCCGCTTCGGCAAGTTGGCGGGCGTAGCCGCCATGACGGATGTGACCGGCTTCGGCCTGCTGGGTCACCTGGTGGAGATGTGCGAAGGCAGCGGCGTGAGCGCCCGTATCCAGCACGCGCTGGTGCCCAGCCTGCCGGGCGTGCCGTATTACCTGGCCGAAGGCTGTGTGCCGGGCGGTACCGGGCGCAACTTCGAGAGCTATGGCAGCAAGATCAGCCCCTTGAGCGAGAGCCAGAAGCACCTGCTATGCGACCCGCAGACCAGCGGCGGCTTGCTGGTGGCTGTGCGGCCCGAGGCCAACCCGGAATTCCTCGCCACCGCTGCTGCCCTCGGCCTGGAACTGGCGCCCATCGGCGAACTGGTGGAACGACAGCGCTACGCGGTCGAGGTGCTCTGATGTCTGATCTACAGCCCAGCCGTGCCTTGTTCATCGCCGATACGCCCATGCTGGATGCGCGGGCGCCGGTGGAGTTCGGCAAGGGGGCGTTCCCCACGGCAGTGAATCTGCCACTGATGAATGACCGGGAGCGTCACGAGGTCGGTCTGCGCTACAAGGAGCAGGGCCAGCAGTCTGCCATCGCGCTGGGACATCAACTGGTCAGCGGCGCGGTCAAGGAGGCGCGCATTGCGGCCTGGGCGCAGTTTGCCAAGGCGCACCCGGAAGGTTGCCTGTATTGCTTCCGCGGCGGGCTGCGCTCGCAGATCACGCAACAGTGGTTGCAGAGCGAGGCCGGCATCGCCTATCCGCGCGTGGCAGGTGGCTACAAGGCGCTGCGCCATTTCTTGATGGACACCATCGACCAGGCACTGGCCGAGTGTGGCTTCGTGGTGGTGGGCGGCATGACCGGCTGCGGCAAGACCGACGTCCTGCTGCAACTGGACAATGCGCTGGATCTGGAAGCCTATGCCAATCATCGCGGCTCCAGCTTCGGCAAGCGCGCCAGCCCGCAACCGGCGCCCATCGATTTCGAGCACAGGCTGGCGATTGCCCTGATCAAGTTGCAGGCGCAAGGGCATCACTGGTTTGCCCTGGAAGATGAAAGCCGCCTGATCGGCGTGTGTGCCTTGCCGCTGGCCTTGCACCAGCGGATGCAAAGCCTGCCTATGGTGTGGCTGGAGGATAGTCGGGAAGGGCGGGTGGAGCGCATCCTGCGCGATTACGTCAGCGGTCTGTGCGAGGAATACCTGGCGCTGGATCCGCACCACGGCTTTGAACGCTATCGCGCCCACCTGCTGGCGGCGCTGGGCAAGCTGGTCAAGCGCCTGGGTGACCAGCGCTACCGGCGCCTGCTGCACCTGATGGAAGTCGCGCTGGCGCGGCAAGAAGCCGATGGCGTGGTCGACCTGCACCGCGCCTGGATCGAGGCCCTGCTGGCCGAATACTACGATCCCATCTATGAATTCCAGCGCGAGTCCAAGCGCTCGCGCCTGCTGTTTGCCGGCAATCAGGCCGAGGTGGTCGACTTCCTGCGTCAGTATCGGCCCTGAACCGGCCTTGAACCCGCCCTGAACGGCTCAGAGCACGACCACGGCCACCAGCCCGCTGGCCGCACCGATGAGGATGGTGAGCAGTGTCACCGTCACCAGCACACGGCGCGTGAAGGAGGTGCGCAGCATCAGCAGCGAGGGCAGGCTGATGCTGGGCAGGGTCATCAACAAGGCCACCGCCGGACCGACGCCCATGCCCAAGGACAGCATCGATTGCACGATCGGGATTTCGGCGGCCGTGGGGATCACGAACAAGGTGCCGATCACCGCCAGCGTCACGATCCACAGCAGGCTGTTGCCCATGCTGGCATCGACCTGCGGGAACAGCCACACGCGCGCCGCACCCAGGGCCAGCACCACCACGATGTAGACCGGGATGGTGGTCCAGAACAATTGCCACAGCTTGCCGGCCCAGCGCAGCAGGAAGGGGCGGCCGTCGTCGAGGGGTTCATATTCGGCCGCGGCCACGGCGTCCAGCGCCGCCTGCGGCAGGGTTTCGGCCTGCGCTACGCGTTGCGCGATGAGCGCCACGCCCAGCACCAGCAGCACACCCGCCACCAGGCGCAGAGCCGCAAAATTCCAGCCCAGCACGAAGCCCATGAACACCAGCGTGGCCGGATTCAATACCGGGTTGGCGATCCAGAAGGCCAGCGCGGCCCCCACCGAAACCTGCTGACGGCGCATCCCGGCTACCACCGGCGCGGCACAGCAACTGCACATCATGCCGGGCAGCGCGAAGAGGCCGCCGCGAATGGTCGAGCCCAGTCCGGCACGACCGAATACGCGCAGCAGCCAGTCACGCGGCACCAGCACCTGCACCAGCGAACCCAGCAGCACGCCTAGCACCGCGGCTTTCCAGATGGCCAGGAAATACACGCCGGCATATTCCAGGGCGGCCGACCATGGGGCAGCGGGGGCATTGGCCAGGATGGAGTTGCCAATGCTGTGCTTGTCGGCGGCTACGAAGGATTTCAGGTAGTAGGGCGACCACTTCACGTAGTACAGGCCGATGGCCGCCACCAGGATGAACAGCAGGGGCTTGAGCCAGGCGGACGCGCCGCGCGGGGAGGACGGCAGGCTGGAAGAGGAATTCATGATGGGTAGGCAGAAGATGAGGAAATGCGGAAAGTGCGCGCATCATACCTGCGCCCGGGCGCTACGTCAGCGGCTTGTGCATGTCATACCACCAGGGGGCAGCCGGCATCCGCGCCAACCAGCCCCCCCACCAGCTCCCACGGACTTTGCAGGAATGCGCAAAGTCTTTGCCGGACTGCATTGAGCGCTTGCGTCCGTTTCGTGTCCTGTTATACTGCGCCACATGTTGTATGACGTCTTATAACAAATCACTTCAAACCATAACAATACGCCAAGAGACACTCCCGGTCCGGCCTGATACTTCATCTGCCCGCGTTCCTGCGGCCAGCGAGTCGGCCGGGCAGGGTAGAGCGGATGGCGATCGAGACTCGGAGAATCCAATTGGCGCAAAGCAACATCCCCAGCGGGGCCGGGGCGGTCAAGCCCACCCATATCCGCTACCTGATCCTGTTCCTGCTGTTCGTCGTCACCACGGTCAACTATGCGGACCGCGCCACGCTCTCCATTGCCGGCTCGGCCATGAAGACCGAACTGTCGCTGGACCCGGTGACCATGGGTTACATCTTCTCGGCCTTCAGCTGGGCCTACGTGCTGGCGCAATTGCCGGGCGGCTGGCTGCTGGACCGTTTCGGTTCCAAGACGATCTACATGTGGAGCATCGCCCTGTGGTCTTTCTTCACGTTCCTGCAAGCCGGGGTGACCTGGATGAGCACCGGCGCGGCGGTGGTGGCGCTGTTCCTGTTGCGCTTCATGGTGGGGCTGGCCGAGGCGCCATCGTTCCCGGCCAATGGTCGCATCGTGGCGGCCTGGTACCCGACCAAGGAGCGCGGCACGGCTTCGGCCATCTTCAATTCGGCGCAATACTTCGCGGCCGTGATCTTCACGCCGCTCATGGCCTGGATCGTCCATTCCTATAGTTGGCACCACGTCTTCACGGTGATGGGCGTGGTCGGCATCCTGCTGGCGCTGATCTGGGGCCGCATCATCTACAGTCCCAAGGATCACCCGCGCATCAATGCGGCCGAACTGCACCACATCGAGTCCGGTGGCGGCCTGGTGGACATGGACAACAAGAAGGTCGCCGCGCCGTCCGTGCAGGGCAAGGGATATCTCCGCCAATTGCTCTCCAATCGCATGTTGCTGGGCGTGTACATCGGCCAGTACTGCATCAACGTGATCACTTATTTCTTCCTGACCTGGTTCCCGGTGTACCTGGTGCAGGAGCGCGGCATGTCCATCCTCAAGGCCGGTTTCGTGGCTTCGATCCCGGCCGTGTGCGGCTTCATCGGGGGCGTGGTGGGCGGCCTGATCTCGGATCGTCTCATCAAGAGCGGCCTGTCGGTCACCTGGTCGCGCAAGATTCCCATCGTGGGCGGCATGTTGCTCTCCATGACCATGATCCTGTGCAATTACGTCCAGGCGCAGTGGCTGGTGGTGGGCATCATGGCGCTGGCCTTCTTCGGCAAGGGCGTGGGCGCGCTGGGCTGGGCGGTGGTGGCCGATACCGCGCCCAAGCAGATCGTGGGCCTGTCGGGCGGGCTGTTCAACATGTTCGGCAACGTCGCCGGCATCACCACGCCGATCGTGATCGGCTACATCGTCAAGCAAACCGGTTCCTTCTCCGGCGCCCTGGTCTTCGTGGGCATCAATGCTCTGGTGACCGTGATCAGCTATCTTGTCATCGTCAAGGAGATCAAGCGCGTCGAACTCAAGGACGCCTGATCGGTTTGGTCGGCGGCTTCCTGGACAGGGGCCGCCATTTCATTGGAATTGCAGCATTTTCGTCGTTTGGGACTTAGCATGAGCAACGATACCACCGCCAGCCAGGCATTCACCCCGCGCTACATCATGATGAACGATACCGACAATGTCGCCATCGTCGTCAACGACGGTGGTCTGCCGGCCGGCACCGTTTTCCCGGATGGCCTGACCCTGATCGACCGCGTGCCCCAGGGGCACAAGATCGCCTTGCGCGACCTCAAGCAGGGCGACGCCATCGTGCGCTACGACGTGGCCATCGGCTACGCCGTGCGCGACATCCCCAAGGGCAGCTGGATCGAGGAATCGCTGGTGCAGATGCCGCCGGCGCGCGAACTCGACAACCTGCCCATCGCCACCAAGAAGCCAGCGCCGCAGCCGCCGCTGGAAGGCTATACCTTCGAGGGTTATCGCAATGCCGATGGTTCGGTGGGCACGCGCAATCTGCTGGCCATCACCACCACCGTGCAATGCGTGGCCGGTGTGGTCGAGCACGCCGTCAAGCGCATCCGAGCCGAGCTGCTGCCCAAGTATCCCAACGTGGAAGATGTGGTGGCGCTGGAACACACCTATGGCTGCGGCGTGGCCATCGATGCCCCCAATGCCGGCATCCCCATCCGCACGCTGCGTAACATCAGCCTGAACCCCAATTTCGGCGGCCAGGCCATGGTGGTCAGCCTGGGTTGCGAAAAGCTGCAACCCAACCGCCTGCTGCCAGAAAACATGATCCCCATCCACAAGGAAGGCGAACCCTATGTGGTCTGCCTGCAGGATGCGGAACATGTCGGTTTCAATTCCATGATCGATTCCATCATGAACATGGCCGAGGCCCGCCTGACCGAACTGAACAAGCGCCGCCGCGAAACCTGCCCGGCCTCCGACCTGGTGGTGGGCGTGCAGTGTGGCGGCAGCGATGCCTTCTCCGGCGTGACGGCCAACCCGGCCGTGGGCTATGCCACCGACCTGCTGGTGCGCGCCGGCGCTTCGGTGATGTTCTCGGAAGTGACCGAAGTGCGTGACGGCATCGACCAGTTGACCTCGCGCGCGATCAACGAGGAAGTGGCGCAGGCCATGATCCGCGAGATGGACTGGTACGACAATTACCTCAAGCAGGGTGGCGTCGACCGCAGCGCCAACACCACCCCCGGCAACAAGAAGGGCGGCCTGGCCAACATCGTCGAGAAGGCCATGGGCTCCATCGTCAAGTCCGGTTCCAGCCCGATTTCGGGCGTGCTCGCGCCGGGCGACAAACTTCAGCAGAAGGGCTTGATCTACGCCGCCACCCCGGCCTCGGACTTCATCTGCGGCACCTTGCAACTGGCGGCTGGCATGAATCTTCATATCTTCACCACGGGGCGCGGTACGCCCTATGGCCTGGCGGCGGTGCCGGTCATCAAGGTCGCCACCCGCAACGACCTGGCGCGACGCTGGCATGACCTGATGGACGTCAATGCCGGCCGCATCGCCAGTGGCGAGGCCACCATCGAACAGGTCGGCTGGGAGCTGTTCGAACTGATGCTGGACGTGGCCAGCGGCAGGAAGCGCACCTGGGCCGAGCAATGGAAGCTGCATAATGCACTGACCCTGTTCAACCCGGCGCCAGTGACCTGATCCTCCCTTGGGGCTCGCGTGCGAGCCCTTTTTTGTCTCGACTTTCTGCGCGCTTCAGCGCTTTTTTATTCTGTTTTTCTCTCGCTACCTTGAACGCCTTGAACGCTATTTCCCCCCTCAAGCCGGCCACCTCAGCGGCTGGCACCACTACCGTGGCCTACGTCTCCAACGCCGACAGCCAGGACATCTACGTCCTGCAGATCAACGACGATGGCAGTGTCGAGCTGATCGAGCGGGTCGATACCGGTAGCAACGTGATGCCGCTGGCCATCAGCCCGGATCGCAAGCGGCTCTATGCCAGTCTACGCGCCGAGCCCTATTCGGTGGTCAGCTATGCCATCGATGCCGGCAGCGGCAAGCTCAAGGAATTGTCCCGGGTGCCATTGGCCGACAACATGGCCAACCTCGCCACCGATCGCAGCGGGCGCTATCTGCTGGCAGCGTCCTACTTCGGGCACAAGATCTCGGTCAACGCCATCGGTAGCGATGGCACGGTGCAGGCGCCGCCGCTGGCGGTGATCGCCACCGGCAAGAATGCCCACTCGGTGCAGCTCGCCCCCGACAATGCCTTTGCCTTCGCCAGCAACCTGGGCAGCGACATGATCCTGCAATACCGCTTCGATGCAGCCACCGGCGCCGTCACCCCCAATACACCACCGTCCGTGGCGACCAAGGCCGGGGCTGGGCCGCGGCACTTCGTGTTCGCCCCGGACCAGCGCTTCGTCTATGCGATCAATGAACTCGATGCCACCGTCGACACCTATGCCTATGACCGCCAGCAAGGCCATCTGACCTGGCAGGCCAGCGATTCGGCGCTGCCCGACGGTTTCACCAGCAGCGCAGCGCTGGCCGCCGCCGATCTGCACCTGAGCCCGGATGGGCGCTTCCTCTACGCCAGCGAGCGCGCCTCCAACACGCTCACCGGCTATCGCGTGGAGCGTGCCAGCGGCAAGCTCACCCGCATCTTCAACATTCCTACCGAAACCCAACCGCGCGCCTTCCACATCGATCCGCAAGGACGCTACCTGCTGGCTGTGGGGCAGCAGGCCGGGTTGACCAGCTATGCCATCGACCACGACAGTGGTGCCTTGACGCCGTTGTTCCGCTATACCTTGGGTCGTAATCCGAATTGGGTTGAGATCATCGACCTGCCTTGAGGCGGCCGCGGTGTTGTTTTTGCGCCAGTTTGCGTGCCATTTTGGCAAGACTCTTCACTTTGTTGGCTGATGACATGAATTTTGCTTGATCCAAGACAGGCAGGAGCGGGTGTTGCCGTTGCACAATACGCAAGCGAATGCTTCCTGACCACCCTAACCGGGAATTGGGGTGGTTTTGGTCAGTTTGCCGTCCGATTGCCTGTGAGGCGGGTGCTGTATCGTCAGGGCAATGTTTTCATTTCATTTGTTGTAAAAAACTAAGCGGAGAGAGGGAATGCGGAATCTGACGGTTCGCTTCAGCCTGATGAGCGCGCTTGCGCTGTTTTCAATCATGATCGTGGTGGGTGCTGCAGTGGGCATCTTTGCGCTGGGCCGCGCCAACCAAGCGACCGAATATGTGCACGAGATTGCCGAGCACGTGATCATCATCAATGACGCCTACAAGGACAGCACGCGCACGCGTTCGGCCTTGACCCGCGCCTATGCCAACCTCAAGGAAAAGAACGATCCGGCCATCGCCGAAGGCGCCTTGAAGAGTGCCCAGGGCAGCTATGAGCGCGGCCTCAAATTCGTGGATGAATTCAGTAAGTTGCCTGACTTGGCCGGCGAGGAGCCGGTGGTCAAGAAAGAACTCATCGAATCGGCGCGTAGCTTGTCTGAACTGCTGATGAAGGCTTCCGGCCTGCTCAAGGCGGGCGATGCAAGCGCCTATTCGGAACTCAACGACAAGCAGATCAATCCCGCCGGCGCGCGTTTTTCCAAGGCGCTGGATGAATTCCAGAAGCGCGCCATGAAGCTCAACGACACGGCTGCCAATGAACGTCAGCGCGAGTACAGCATGGTGGTCTGGCTGGTGGTGGTGGGCCTCATCGGCGCCATGTTCCTGGTCATCGGCGTGCACTTCATGCTGCGCAATATCGTGCTGACCCCGCTCAACCGCGCCGTGCACCTGCTGGATCTGGTGGCCAATGGCGACCTGACCACCAAGGTCGAGGTCCAGAGCAGCAATGAAATCGGCCGCCTGTTCGCCGCCATCCGCAGTATGCAGCAGGCGCTCTTGACCACCGTCTCACGCGTGCGCAGCAGTTCCGACAGCATCGATACCAGCGCCAAGGAAATCGCCGCGGGCAACATGGACCTGTCTTCGCGTACCGAGCAGCAGGCCAGCTCTCTGGAAGAGACGGCCGCCTCGATGGAGCAGTTGACCGGCACCGTCAAGCAGAATGCCGACAACGCCTTGCAGGCCAACCAACTGGCGCATTCTGCTTCTTCCACGGCCAGCAAGGGTGGGGAAGTGGTAGCCCAGGTGGTCGATACCATGCAGGCCATCAATGCCTCTTCGCGCAAGATCGTCGATATCATCAGCGTCATCGATGGCATTGCCTTCCAGACCAACATTCTGGCCTTGAACGCGGCGGTGGAAGCGGCACGTGCCGGCGAGCAGGGCCGTGGCTTTGCGGTGGTGGCGTCCGAAGTGCGTTCGCTGGCCCAGCGTTCGGCGGCGGCAGCCAAGGAAATCAAGTCGCTCATCGATGATTCGGTGGACAAGGTCGAGGCCGGCAGCCAACTGGTCGAACAGGCCGGCGCCACCATGAGCGAAGTGGTCACCAGCGTGCAGCGCGTCACCGACATCGTGGGCGAGATCGCCGAAGCCAGCCGCGAACAGAGCACCGGTATCGAGCAGGTCAACCGCGCCATCACCCAGATGGATGAAGTGACCCAGCAGAACGCCGCCTTGGTGGAGCAGGCTGCTGCGGCCGCCCAGTCGTTGCAGGCCCAGGCCACCAACCTGGTGGGTGCGGTCAGCATCTTCAAGATCAATGCACAGCAGGCTGCCAGCGCACCCAAGCCGCGTGCGGCGCCGGTGGCCTCCGTGGCACCGCCGCCGGCGGCACCAGCCCCGGCGCCCGTGGCCGCTGTCACTGCTGCGTCGGCGGCTGCCAAGGCCGCTCCCAAGCTGCCCCCGGCCAAGCCCGCCAAGGCAGCGCCTGCTGCGCCCGCCAGCCGTCTCAAGGACGATGCACAGGATTGGGAAGAGTTCTGATCCTGGCGGGGCGACGCCGGCTACGCTTGCCGGCTTGGCCCTGAATTGACTCTATATGAAGGAAAAAACCTCCGTGGCCTTGGCCACGGAGGTTTTTTTTTGGTCCCTATGAAGAAAGGGACCACCTTGCCCAGTGCTCCCTCGGGCTTATTGCGGGCCCAGCTTCTGGATCAGAGCTGCCAGTTCTTCGTGTTCTTCCGGGGTGCAGTCGGTCAAGGGCGTGCGCACCGGGCCGGCGTCATGACCGACGATGCGGGCACCGGCCTTGACGATGGACACGGCATAACCGGCCTTGCGGTTGCGGATGGCCAAGTAGGGCAGGAAGAATTCATCGATCAGCTTGCCCACGGTGTCGTGGTCATCCTTGGCAATGGCTTGGTAGAACTGCACGGCGGTCTTGGGGATGAAGTTGAACACGGCCGAGGAATACACCGGCACGCCCAGCGCCTTGTAGGCGGCGGCATAGACTTCGGCGGTCGGCAGGCCACCCAGGTAGGTGAAACGGTCACCGAGCTTGCGGCGGATATGCACCATCGGTTCGATCTCGCCGATGCCATCCTTGAAGCCGATCAGGTTGGGGCAGCGCTCGGCCAGCTTTTGCAGGGTATCGGCATTGAGCTTGCAGACGGCACGGTTGTAGATGATGACGCCGAAGTTGACCGACTTGCAGACCGCTTCCACGTGGGCGGCGATGCCGTCCTGGCTGGCTTCGGTCAGGTAGTGGGGCATGAGCAGGATGCCGTGTGCGCCCAGGCGCTCGGCTTGCTGGGCATAGGCGATGGCAGCGCGGGTAGAACCACCGGCGCCGGCGATGATGGGCACCTTGCCACGGCAGGTGTCGACGGCGGTACGGATGATGTCCGAATATTCACCCGGCACCAGGGAGAAGAATTCACCGGTGCCACCGGCGGCGAACAGGGCGCTGGCGCCATACGGGGCCAGCCATTCCAGGCGCTCGATATAGGTCTTGGGGCGGAAATCGCCTTGCTCATCGAAGTCCGTCAGCGGGAACGACAGCAGGCCGGAAGAGAGGATCTGTTTGAGGTCTTGGGGAGTGTACTGGGACATGGTTGCGCTCGACGCCGTTAAAAATGGGATGGATGGGATGAGTTGGATGGAAATGAAGACATTGTTCTTGGTGTTGTCTCTTGAATCTCTTTATCCGCATAGGATATCAGTCATCGTACAACATAAGATTTGAGAAAGCCAGTACTTTCTGGTCGAGCAAGAGGGTGTTTGCGGGGAGGTAGTAAGGAGGAGGGGAGAGGGCGCCGACCCGCCCAGGCGGATCGGCAAGCGTGCAGGTGTCAGGCGCCGGTGGTGGCGCCGGATTCGGCTTCCTGCTGTGCGCGCCGCAGTCGTTCGCGGCTGTTGGTGAGGTGATTGCGCATGGCCGCCCGGGCCGCTTCGGAGTCGCCGCGGGCGATGGCATCGAAGATATCTTCATGCTCGCGCTGCACCCGGTCCAGGTAGCTGGACTGCTGGTCGTGGGCCAGTTCGGCGGTGTTGATGCGCTTGCGCGGGATCACGCCCATGCCGAGATGGCTGATGATCTCGATGAAATAGCGGTTGCCGGTGGCGTTGGCAATGGCGAAGTGGAAGCGGAAATCCGGGCCCACGGTATCGCCGCCGTTCTGCTGGTTTTCTCTGAACAGGTTCAGGGCTTCGCGGATTTCCTGCAATTGCTCTTCGCTGCGGCGGGCCGCGGCCAGGCCGGCCGTCTCGGTTTCCAGGCTGATGCGCAACTCCAGCAGCGCCAGCAGGTCACGCATGGTGGTGATGGTGGCCGGATCGATGTTGATGTTGGAACCCTTCTTGGCTTCCAGTACGAAGGTACCGATGCCATGGCGGGTTTCCACCAGGCCGGCGGCCTGCAGGCGCGAGATGGCTTCGCGCACGACGGTGCGCGAGACCCCCTGGGTCTGCATGATTTCGGACTCGGTGGGCAGTTTTTCGCCCGGTTTGATGCTGCCGTTGTCGATCATGGCCGACAAGGTCGCCACCACCTCCTGCGACAGGCTCTGGGGCTTGCGGCGCGGGCGCAGCAGCGGGTTGGGGGTATCGCTTACATCCATATCGTTCTTTGATGGGGGCGCTGGCGGACCCGACTGGTGTTGTTGTGGGTGGTCCGCATCTGGCCGGGTGGAAATTGTCGCGTCATCTTACCAGATCGATAAGCCGGCACGACGCCGATGCCAGCCGTCCCCGTGAGAGTAGCGCACTTTGCGCAAGAGGTCAGACAAGTTTCGCCGGAATTTGATGCCGGCCGGTTTTTGATCGATATGAAGGAAAAGCAAGGGTACCTGACAGAATTACTCGGGTTTGTTATACTTGACTCAAATATTCGGGAATTCAGGGCAGCCGGCCGTGCCGGTTCATTTGTTTCTGGAGCGGAATCCATGCGTCTAACCACCAAAGGTCGTTTTGCCGTGACGGCGATGATTGACCTGGCCTTGCGCCAGGGCAAGGGCCCCGTCACGTTGTCGGCCATCAGCGAGCGCCAGGAAATTTCTTTATCATATCTGGAGCAGTTGTTCGGCAAGTTGCGGCGTCACCAGATCGTCGAGTCCGTCAGGGGCCCCGGCGGTGGTTACAATCTCGCCCGCAAGGCCGCCGACGTGTCGGTGGCCGACATCATCATCGCGGTGGACGAACCCCTGGATGCAACCCAGTGCGGTGGCAAGGAAAATTGCCACAGTGCTGCCCATCCTGGCGGGGCGCGCTGCATGACGCATGAGCTGTGGTCCACCCTGAATGAAAAAATGGTCGAGTACCTGGATTCGGTATCGCTCCAGGACCTGGTCGACCAGCAAAAAGAACCCAAGCCGGTGGAGCATCGCGCCGCCGACTCGCAGAGCGTGGTGGTATTGCACCGCCCGCAAGCCGCAGCCTGATTTGGAGCAAGCACATATGAACGCACCCCTGGAAAAAAGCCTGCTGGAGACCATCAAGGCTCCGCACTTCCCGATCTACATGGATTACTCGGCGACCACCCCGGTCGATCCGCGCGTGGCCGACAAGATGATCCCTTACCTGCGCGAGCAGTTCGGCAATCCCGCCTCGCGCAGCCACATGTATGGCTGGACCGCTGAAAAGGCGGTGGAAGAGGCGCGTGAAGAAGTGGCCAAGCTGGTCAACGCCGATTCGCGCGAGATCATCTGGACTTCCGGCGCCACCGAGAGCAACAACCTGGCCATCAAGGGTGCGGCGCAGTTCTACAAGTCCAAGGGCAAGCACATCATCACCGTCAAGACCGAGCACAAGGCGGTACTGGACACCTTCCGCGAACTGGAGCGCGTGGGCTTCGAAGCCACCTACCTGCAGCCGCAGGACAATGGCTTAGTCACCGTCGAGCAGATCGCCGCAGCGCTGCGTCCAGACACCATCCTGGTCTCGGTGATGCTGGTCAACAATGAAATCGGCGTGATCCAGCCGGTACCGGAAATCGGTGAATTGTGCCGCTCCAAGGGCATCATCTTCCACTGCGACGCGGCGCAAGCCACCGGCAAGGTGAAGATCGACCTGGAAAACTGGAAGGTCGACCTGATGAGCTTCTCGGCTCACAAGAGCTACGGCCCCAAGGGCATCGGTGCGCTCTACGTGCGCCGCAAGCCGCGCGTGCGCATCGAAGCGCAGATGCACGGCGGTGGTCATGAGCGCGGCCTGCGTTCGGGCACCCTGGCTACCCACCAGATCGTGGGCATGGGTGAAGCCTTCCGCATCGCACGTGAAGAAATGGACAGCGAACTGGCCCGCATCCGCGCCCTGCGCGACCGCCTGGCCAAGGGCTTGCAGGAAATCGAAGAAACCTACATCAATGGTGACATGGAGCATCGCGTGCCCCACAACCTGAACGTGAGCTTCAACTACGTGGAAGGTGAGTCGCTGATCATGGCCATCAAGGATATCGCCGTCTCTTCCGGCTCGGCCTGCACCTCGGCCAGCCTGGAACCGTCCTACGTGCTGCGCGCCCTGGGCCGCAGCGACGAACTGGCGCACAGCTCGATCCGCTTCACCATCGGTCGCTTCACCACCGAGGAAGACATCGACTTCACCATCGAACTGATCAAGAGCAAGGTCGGCAAGCTGCGTGAACTGTCCCCGCTGTGGGACATGTACAAGGACGGCGTGGACCTGTCCACCATCCAGTGGGCGGCCCACTAATCAGGACTCTGCCAGCCATCGCCAGCAGCTGCAGCAGGGCAGGGCGATGGGTGAAACCATCATCTAGGGAGCAAGAACATGTCTTATTCGGAAAAAGTACTCGACCACTATGAAAACCCCCGCAACGTCGGCGCCTTCGAAAAGGGCGATGACACCGTGGGGACCGGCATGGTCGGCGCGCCGGCCTGCGGCGACGTGATGAAGCTGCAGATCAAGGTCGGCGCCGATGGCGTGATCCAGGATGCCAAGTTCAAGACCTATGGCTGCGGTTCGGCCATTGCCTCTTCCTCGCTGGTGACCGAATGGGTCAAGGGCAAGACCCTGGACGAAGCGCTGTCCATCAAGAACACCCAGATCGCCGAAGAACTGGCGCTGCCGCCGGTGAAGATCCACTGCTCGATCCTGGCCGAAGACGCCATCAAGGCGGCGGTGCAGGACTACAAGGCCAAGCACGGCGAGGACCAGAAGGCCAAGGCCGCCTGAGTGGCGTTTCCCGGCAACAGGCATCGGCCGTTTTCGATTTCGTAAGGCAAGCATCATGGCAATCACGTTGACAGAGAAGGCAGCAAAACACATCAGCCGCTACATGGAGCGCCGTGGCAAGGGCATCGGCCTGCGCCTGGGCGTGCGTACCACCGGCTGCTCCGGCCTGGCCTACAAGCTGGAGTATGTGGATGAACAAGCGGCCGAAGACACCGTCTTCGAGTCGCATGGCGTGCGCGTCTTCGTCGATCCCAAGAGCCTGCCCTACATCGATGGCACTGAGCTGGACTTTGCCCGCGAAGGCTTGAACGAAGGGTTCAAGTTCCAGAATCCCAACGTCAAGGATGAGTGCGGTTGCGGCGAAAGCTTCCGCATCTGAATCTGAATCTGATCCCCGACCCCGGATGGGATCATCGCCGATGCCGTCGCGCCGCCGTGGTGGCGCAGCGGCCAGTGCTTAGCCGGCTCGTGATAGCCTTGTGACAGCCTTGTGATAGCGCCATGCGGGGCCGCCTGGTCACCGTGCCGTCCTTGATGTGCCAAGCCTGTTGCCGTCCGACAGGCTTTTTTATTTTTCAGCCATGCAAAACCACTACGACCTGTTCCAGTTGCCGCAACGCTTTGCCGTCGACCAGAAGGCGCTGGAGCAGGCATACCACCAGGTGCAGAGCCAAGCTCACCCGGACAAGTTCGCCCATGCCAGCGACGCCGAAAAGCGCGTGGCCATGCAATGGGCTACCCGCGCCAACGAGGCCTACCAGACGCTGAAGAATCCCCTGAAGCGCGCCCGGTACCTGTGCGAGCTGCATGGCGTGGACTTGCAGACCGAGTCCAATACCGCCATGGCCCCGGCCTTCCTGATGCAGCAGATGGAGTGGCGCGAAATGCTCGACGATGCCAAGGCCGGCAAGGATGTCGATGCGCTGGAACGCCTCAACGCCGAACTGCTGGCCGAGAAGAAAGCCGAGATCGCCCGCATCGAAGCGCTGCTCGATGCCGCCGATTACGCTGCGGCCGGACAACTGGTGCGCCAATTGATGTTCCTCGACAAGTTCGGTGCCGAGATCGGCGATGCCTTCGCCCTGATCGAAGGCTGATCTGCGAAACTGATCCGCGAAAGCCGCCCATGCCCGACCTGTTCCTCTTCCTGCTGGCCGCCATGACGCTGACCCTGGCCCCCGGCCCGGACAACCTCTACGTGCTCACCCGTGGCGTCGCGCAAGGTCGCCAGGCCGGCCTGGTGGCGGCCGCCGGTTTCTGCTCGGGATTGATCTTCCATACGCTGCTGGCGGTGCTGGGTTTTGCCGCCCTCATCAAGGCCTACGCGCCGGCCTATCACGCCCTGCAATATGCGGGCGCGGCTTACCTGGCCTATCTCGGCGTGCGCACACTGCGCTCGGCCTCGGCCGGCATCGCGCTGGCTGCGGACGGGCAGGGCATGAGCGCCGTACCGCTGCGTCGCATCTACTGGCAAAGCGTGCTGGCCAACATGCTCAATCCCAAGGTGACGCTGTTCTTCATCGCCTTCCTGCCGCAGTTCGTGCGGCGCGAAGCCGGCCATGAAGCCTTGCAGATGCTGGTGCTGGCGCTGCTGTTCATTGTCCAGGCCTTTGTCATCTTCAGCGCCATCGCGCTTTTTTCCGGCAGCGTCGGCGCCTACTTCCGCCGCCGCGCCACCGCTTCCGTCCATCTGAACCGCCTTGCAGGTTGCGCCTTCATCGGCCTCGGCATTCGGATGGCCTTACCTGAATAACGCTTCACGACCCGTCCACCTCCTATGGCTTTACTGCAGATTTCCGAACCGGGCATGTCCACCGCGCCGCACCAGCGCCGTCTGGCCGTTGGCATCGACCTGGGCACCACCAATTCGCTGGTGGCCACCGTGCGCAACAGCATCCCTGAAGTGTTGGCCGATGACGATGGCCGCGTACTGCTGCCTTCCATCGTGCGCTACCTGCCCAATGGCCATGCCAATATCGGCTACAAGGCCCAGGCCGCGCAGACCATCGACCCGCGCAATACCATCGTCTCGGTCAAGCGCTTCATGGGCCGTGGCCTCAAGGACATCGCCCACGCCGAGAACATGCCCTATGACTTCCAGGACCAGCCTGGCATGGTGCAGATAAAGACCGTGGCGGGCGTCAAGAGCCCGGTGGAAGTCTCGGCCCAGATCCTGGCCACGCTGCGCCAGACCGCCGAAGACGCCTTGGGCGACGACCTGGTGGGTGCCGTCATCACGGTGCCGGCCTACTTCGACGATGCCCAGCGCCAAGCCACCAAGGATGCCGCGCAACTGGCTGGACTGAACGTGCTGCGCCTGTTGAACGAACCGACCGCCGCAGCCATCGCCTATGGTCTGGACAATGCCTCCGAAGGCATCTTCGCCGTCTACGACCTGGGCGGCGGCACCTTCGATATCTCCATCCTCAAGCTCACGCGCGGCGTCTTCGAGGTGCTCGCCACCGGTGGCGATTCGGCCCTGGGCGGGGATGACTTCGATCATCGTCTGTTCTGCTGGATCAGCCAGCAAGCCCAATTGCAGCCCCTGTCGGACGAAGACACGCGGCTCTTGATGGTCAAGGCGCGCGAGGTCAAGGAACTGCTCTCCACCAAGGACGAAGTGCAGATCGATGCGGCGCTCAAGTCCGGCGAGCAAGTCCACCTGTCCATCACCGCGGCGCAATTCAACGAGATCACCCAGCACCTGGTAGCCAAGACCATGACCCCGGTGCGCAAGGCCCTGCGCGACGCCGGCTTGACGGTGGAAGACGTGGATGGCGTGGTGCTGGTCGGCGGCGCCACCCGGATGCCGCACATCCGCCGCGCCGTGGGCGAGTTCTTCAAGACCAACCCGCTGTCCAACATCGACCCCGACAAGGTGGTGGCCCTGGGTGCCGCGGTGCAGGCCAATCTCTTGGCCGGCAACCGTGCCCCCGGCGACGACTGGCTGCTGCTGGACGTGATCCCGCTGTCGCTGGGCATCGAAACCATGGGCGGCCTGGCCGAGAAGGTCATCCCGCGCAATTCCACCATCCCTTGCGCCCGCGCCCAGGAATTTACCACCTTCAAGGATGGCCAGACTGCCATGGCGATCCACGTGGTGCAGGGCGAGCGCGAACTGGTGGCCGACTGCCGCTCGCTGGCGCGCTTTGAGCTGCGCGGCATCCCACCCATGGCAGCCGGTGCGGCACGCATCCGCGTGACCTACCAGGTCGATGCCGATGGCTTGCTGGCGGTATCGGCGCGCGAAATGACTTCCGGCGTGGAAGCCTCCATCACCGTGAAACCCTCGTATGGCCTGGGCGACGATGAGATCGCCCGCATGTTGCAAGAATCCTTCAGTTCCGCTGATGAAGATATGCAGCGTCGCGCCCTGCGCGAAGAGCAGGTCGAAGCCGAGCGCATCGTCCTGGCCACCCGTTCGGCGCTGCAGGCCGATGCTGCGCTGCTGTCAGAAGATGAGCGCGTGGCCATCGAAGCCCAGATCGAAGCCGTGACCGCCGCCGCGCAAGGCAGTGACCATCTCGCCATCAAGGCAGCGGTGGATGCCCTGGCGCACGGCACCGAGGAATTCGCCGCGCGCCGCATGGACCGTAGCGTCCACGCCGCGCTGGCCGGCAAGAAACTGGATGAAGTAGCTTAAGCGATTTCATCACCTGAACACTGTAGACACTGTAGACAAGACACGAGAGCCACCATGCCCCAGATCGTCATCCTCCCTCATCCGGTCCTCTGCCCTGAAGGCTCGGTGATCGACGCCCCCGCCGGCAAGACCCTGTGCGATGCGCTGCTGGACAGCGACATCGACATCGAGCACGCCTGCGAGAAGTCCTGCGCCTGCACCACCTGCCACGTGGTGATTCGCGAAGGCTTCGAGACCCTTGATGATCCGACCGACAAGGAAGAAGACTTGCTGGACATGGCCTGGGGCCTGGAAGCGACGTCCCGCCTGTCTTGCCAGGTGGTGCTGGGCGAAGACGACCTGACCGTCGAAATTCCCAAGTACACCATCAACCACGCGTCCGAAAACCACTGAACACGCCGCCAGCGCGGTGCAGGAGAGCGACATGAAATGGACCGATACCCAGCAGATCGCCGAGGAGCTTTGCGACAAGTTTCCCGAGGTCGATCCCAAGACCATCCGCTTTACCGACCTGCATCGCTGGGTCATGGAGCTGGATGGGTTTGCGGATGATCCCAATCGCTCTGGCGAGCGCATCCTGGAAGCGATCCAGGCGGCGTGGATTGCCGAGGCGGAGTGACGTCAGCCAGATTGGCAATCGTGACCAAGCTTGGGTCAAAACAACGACAATCTGGCTCTAATCCAATCCCACTTTGTTGGTGGGATGTTCAGGCGTTTCTCGAATCTAGAGTTTTCAGTTACGTCAATATATCGAACGAAGTCGTCCTCGTAGGCTAAGGGGGGATGGAAGCTTCTGCCTGCATACCAGTTGACCGAAAAATATCTCCGGGCTAGCAGCGTGCCTTGATCGTTGAACACCTTCAGTTCGATTTTATCGTCCGTTCCGTCCTGATCATTTCCGCCAGTACCGCACATCTGGAATCGGTATGACGTTCCGTTCAAGAGTTTCACACCACCGTCCAACGTTTCCGGCCGATTGTAAAAGTCGCAGCGACCGTAGTGGAGTCTTGTGAAATGAACGATCAAGCCTAGCGAAAGATAAACTAAAAGAGCTAGGCCAAAGAACTTAACGGTTCTGGTCTGCATATCTCTCCAAGGTTGGGGCTGAGCGGTTACAGCAACTTCAATAAACGGCTTTCGACTACACCATAAAGTCGCCGCCCTATGATCTTTATCTCGCCGACGGTTGTGGTTGGGATTGAACAGGAGAAAGTGGGCGTCAGGCTCTTCGAATTTTCCAGGCAGACCATTGCTTGTGTCCATTGGTTTATGGAACAGGCTTGACCGGTATTTGTATTCAGAGCATGAGATGGTGGATTAACCCGATCAAGCGCAAACTCACGCCTGCTGGTTCTTTGCGCTAAACTATTCGAGCCGAAACATCCTCAAAGGGTGTCTCTCAGAGGTGGCCTCCTGAGACTGATGATGGCTGGCTGTGTGAACCGCCCCGGATTTTGAGGAGGCTCTAACTCTTGAGAGAATAGAGCCATGAACAAGAAATCAAGCAAGTTTTCCCCTGAGGTACGAGAGCGTGCGGTGCGCTTGGTGCGTGAGCAGCGGGATGAGCATTCCTCCACGTGGTCTGCGGTCCAATCGATTGCGCCGATGATCGGCTGTACGCCTCAGACGCTGCTGGACTGGGTCAAACGCGCCGAGGTCGATAGCGGCGAGCGGGATGGCGTCAGCACGGCCGAGCGTGAGCGTATCAAGGCACTGGAGCGCGAGGTCAAGGAATTGCGCCGTGCTAACGAGATTCTCAAGACCGCGAGCGCTTTTTTCGCGCAGGCGGAGCTCGACCGCAAACTGAAGTCGTAAATACCTATATCGATCGCTATCGGGATATCCACGGGGTCGAGCCGATCTGCAAGGTATTGCAGGTTGCCCCGTCAGCATATCGGCGTTATGCAGCGAGGCAGCGCAATCCTCAATTGTGCTGTGCTCGTAGCAAGCGTGATGCGGTACTGCGAGTTGAAATCAGCCGGGTGTGGCACGCCAACATGCGTGTGTACGGTGCTGACAAGGTGTGGCGACAGCTGAATCGCGAGGGCGTATCTATCGCACGTTGTACGGTAGAGCGGTTGATGCGAAAGCAAGGGCTTCAGGGAGCCCGGCGTGGTAAGCAACTTCGCACCACGCGTTCTGATCCCAAGGCAGCCTGCCCGTTGGACCGGGTCAATCGTCAGTTCAAGGCTGATCGTCCCAACCAGCTTTGGGTGTCCGACTTTACCTACGTATCGACCTGGCAAGGCTGGCTGTATGTGGCCTTCGTCATCGACGTGTTTGCCCGTCGCATCGTTGGCTGGCGTGTCAGCAACAGTATGACGACGGACTTCGTGCTAGATGCGCTGGAGCAGGCGCTCTATGCTCGCCAGCCCGAAGGCAACGGCGGCTTGATCCATCATTCCGACAGGGGATCGCAATACGTCGGGATTCGCTACAGTGAACGCCTGGCCGAGGCGGGCATTGCGCCATCGGTCGGAAGCCGTGGCGACAGTTACGATAACGCCTTGGCCGAAACCATCAATGGCCTGTACAAAGCTGAATTAATTCATCGCCGTGCCCCTTGGAAAACCAGGGAATCCGTCGAACTGGCCACGCTCGAATGGGTGGCTTGGTTCAACCATCATCGACTGCTGGAATCCATCGGCTATATCCCTCCGGCAGAAGCTGAGGCAAACTACTACAGCCGGTTCGCCAGCAATACTGCAGTGTCGGCATAACTTAAACCAAATAGCCTCCGCGAAAGTCGGGGCGGTTCAGTGTTCATATGATCTTTGGCCCACTTGGTTTCCTTGTGGGCTTCGTTGTTGCAGAGTTCATTGCAGTGCTATCCAACAGCAGAAAGGAGGATTTGCTTATGGTGAAGAAGGTATTTAAAGAGGTAATCGCATACGCAAAACGCATCAAAGGGCGCTTCATCGCGTCTTGGGAGGCCCACCTCCCTTCCAGGGATACCCTGCTGACGAGCCTGTGAAAGTCAGGCGAAAAGAAACGTGGGAATAGCTTCGAAACAAGAAAATCTAATGAGCACCGCCGTCGCACAATTCGAGCATTTAATGAGACAGATGATGTGGCTTGATAGCTTGTCGACGGGCTTAGATCTGCCGGCAGACGAACGATCGTTGATCGCTCTTGGATGTTTTGATGTAGCTATTGAGCATCAAGCAGCAATAGCACTTTTATGCTCATCTGAACTATATGGATCTGCCTTCGCGTTGCTTAGAGTACTGGTGGAATCCCTGATACGCGGAATGTGGTTACGTCGATGCGCAACTGATCAACAAATCAGAAAATTCAAAACTGGGGATATTGACCGAAGCTTTAAGCAGCTTGTCGCTGACATCGAACCAAAACTAGGGCGTTCGGAAGTATTGTCATCATTAAAGACCCACGTCTGGAAAACTATGAGTGGATTTACTCATACGGGTTTTCACCAAGTATCGCGACGGCATAACAGTGGCAAGGTTGAGGCTAACTATTCAGAGCAAGACATAGTTTTCATATTGGTCACCACTGAATTATTTGGGGCGGTTGCTCATGGCGAGGTTATCGACATGTCTGGTAGGCAAGACTTGATATTGGAATACAACGCAAAGGTTAGTTTGTTTACTGGCCCGGCAAAGGGTGTCGATAACTAAGGATTGGGAAAATATCCAAAACTTGGGTTGGAAATTCATCCCGATAATTCTTGCGCCGTCTTAGACAAAGAGCGCAGGCACACCTTTAGAACCCGCAGCATATTGGGGAAATATTTTCTCCAATGCCTGGTCAGGGATGCGCATATGCTGCTCCGCCAGCGCACACAGCACGGCGCGGAAATCGGTGGTGATGGCCAGGTCGCGGCCTTCGTTCAAGGCTGCCTGGTTCAGGCCCGGCCATTGTCCGTAGATCTTGCCGCCGCGCAGGTTGCCGCCCATGAGCCACATGGCATTGCCATGGCCGTGATCGGTGCCGCCATTGCCGTTTTCGCGGAAGGTGCGGCCGAATTCGGACATCACCACGATCACCGTGTCATTGAAGGCCGGCCCCAGTTCGCGCGCCAGCGTGGCCAGGCCCGCGCCTAGCGGCGAAAGGCGGGCCGCCAGTTGGCCGGTACCGTTGCCCTGGCCGATATGGGTATCCCAGCCGCCGGCGGCCAGGAAGGCCAGTCGGATGCGCGGATCGTGACGCATCAGGCGGCCCAGGCGCGCCGTATCCATCGACATGCCATTGGGCAGCGGGGCGCCATTGTTGGCCATCTGCTGTTCCTGGCTATTGATCTCGGCCATGAGTTGCTTGCGCGCTGCCAGGCCATCGCGATAGGCCTTGCCCAGCGCATCGTCGTCGCCATAGAGCGGGTCGAAGACCTGGCTCCAGCGCGGTTGGTCGATCATGCTCGGGCGCGTGGCCTCGCGCCCGGTGGGCAGGTTGGCCGCCACGTTGTGGCCGCTCAGGATGCGCGGCGTGGCGTTGCCTACGTTGATGGTCTGCAGCGGTGATTGCGCCGGTGGCAGGTAATCCATGACGCGGTTGAGCCAGCCATCAGGCGTATTGTGCTGGCCCGGCGTGCCGGTCTCCATGTAGTCCTGCGCCTCGAAGTGCGAGCGCGAACTATCGGGGGAGCCGGACGCATGGACGAAGGCTAGTTGGCCGCTTTGCCAGTACGGCATCAGCGGTTGCAGGGCCGGGTGCAGGCCGAAGTAGCCGGTCAGGTCGAGTACGCCATTGGCTTGTCCCGGACGCGCCACCGCAATGGTCGGCCGTGCCTGGTAATACGCGCCATCGCCATACGGCACCACTACGTTGAGACCATCGACGGCACCCCGCAGGAACACTACCACCATGCGCGGCGCGCCATCGCCTGCGGCATGGGGCCGCGCGGCCGGCGCGCCGTAGGCTACCTGGCCGGAAGAGATATGGTTGGCGCTACTGGCCCGGCTGATGCTCTTGTCGCCGGTGGGCACGACGGCGCAACCGGACAGGCCGATGGGGACCAGGATGGCGCCGCTGCCGGCAGCGCCCAGGTAACGGAGGAAATCGCGGCGGTTCATGGTGCCTCTGCAGGGTCAGCGTTTCATGAAATCGGGACTACCCAGGATCAGGCTGGCCCGCTGGTTCTCGGGCGCGGCCTCGATGCGGGCAGCGGTCTGGGACGTAATGGCCGGGCCTAGGGTGGTGCGCAACAACTGCGCGTCCAGCGGGCGGAGCTCGGCCTTGGAGGGCGGCGGCGTGCCTTCGGGCCGCGCGATGGGCGACCAGCCGCTGGCCAGGTAGCCGGCGAAGTTGATCCGTCGCAGCAGGGCATCGGGATTGAGCCAGGCCGCTTGCGAATACTTGTAGCCCTCGGGCGTAAGCCAGCCATAGAGTGGCATCCCGAACTGGCTCAGCTCGCCATTGACCGCCTTGGCATTGCGCACCGGGATGTCCTCCGCGCGCAGGGCCGAGACCACGAATTGGTAGGGCGTCTTGAACTGGGTCTGGTAATTGCTGCGCGCCCAGAATTGCGGGCTGTCGAAGAGCGTCTGCAAGACGGCGCGGATATCGCCGTGGGTGCTCAGGAATTTCTGCGACAGCTTGTGCACCAGCGCCGGATCGGCTTGGTCAGACACAAAATACTGCACCAGTTGCGTGGCAATGAAGCGTGCCGTCGAAGGATGATTGGCCAGGATGTCGAGCGCCGCTTCGCCCTCCTGGTAGCCGCTGGCGGCCAACGGCTTGCCGAGGAATATCTTGGGGCCATTGTCGTGGCGCTGCGCGATGAAGCGGAACGGCGCCGCGCCAGCCTTCATGGCATCGACATCGATGGTCCAGCCCGAGAGGATGCGCGCCAGCGTGATCACGTCGGCCTGCTGGTAGCCGCCATTCACGCCCAGGGTATGCAGCTCCATCAACTCGCGCGCGTAATTTTCGTTCAAGCCCTTGAAGCGTCCACGCGCACCGGGAGTGCCGGCGCCGCTGGAGAGCCAGTTGTCGAGGTAGTAGAGCATGGCCGGGTGATGTGCCACCGCGCCCAGCAGTTCGCGGAAGTTGCCCAGCGCGTAGGGGCGGATGGCATTCTTTTCATAATCCCCGACCCAGTACCGCACCCAGTCCTTGCCCTCGAAGACGTTGAAGTGATTGGCCCAGAATTCGGTCATCACTTCTTCCAGCTGGCGCGGGCTTTCGGTGGCCTGCAGCAGCCGCGCCATATGCCATTGCGGCGTCAGTTCGCGCACGGCACGCTGGCGCGCGACGGCCTGTTCTTCCTTGCTGATGTTGCGCTCGAAGGAGGGCGGACCATAGTCGACGAACAATTGCGAGGTCGTCATCTGCAGCCCCGGCAAGGCTGCCAGACTGGCTTGCAGCTCGGCGGGCAAGGGGATGCGCTCGGGATGCAATTGCTGGTCGATGTAGCGCTTCACGCCCATGTGCTCGACCTGCTCCAGATCACCCGGACGGGGACCGTAGCCCAGGCGGTTGAGCACGTGCAGGGCGCGCTCCTGCTCCGACAGCGGGGCGCTGGCCGGCCCCGCTGCCGTCGCAGCCTGGGCCTGGCCGCAGGCAGTGATCAGCAGTGCCAGCGTCAACAGTAGTCGCGCCGGGAGCAGGGACGGACAACGCAGCGGTAACGGGGGCATCGGTGAGCCTCGCGGGTTCGGAAAAGGGGGAGGCCAGTATCGTCAATGGCCTGGTTGACGGCTGTAAGCAAGTGTAATGCGCGGCGTGCCGCAGCACCCCGGCACTGGCGGCATAACGCCTGGGTCGGGGTTGAGGTTGTCATCATGCCGCTTGTCAGCGACAAAAAAAAGAAGGTCTTGTCTCGATACTTGTTACTTCATACACGGTGTTACAAAGCTGACGCTATCGTCAGCTTGTCGAGCACGGGTCGCTGTAGAAAAACTTGCTTTTTCTCGATGTTTTTCAGACGATTCTTATGCGCTGGTGGCGCGCGCTCCGCCAAAATAATGCCTTTGCCAACGCCGCGCCCGCTCGCCGGACAATGTGCAGAAGAAAGCTTCATATCACCACAATACGAGGGGACAGCGCATGACATGGAAAGTGGGATCGAAGATGCGCATCGCCTTGCTCGACGACCACGCCGTGGTGCGCTACGGCCTAGCCAAGCGACTGGCCGAGGAGCCGGACTTCTCGGTCATCGGCGCTTTTGCCACCAGCAAGGAGTTGATGACGGCATTGCGGGCCGAGCCGGCCGATCTGCTATTGATCGATTATTCACTGGGCAGCAACGACATCGATGGCCTGAACCTGATCCGTGCACTGCGGGTGCGCTTCCCGCGCAGCAAGATCCTGGTGACCTCGGCCCACAGCAGCCCGGCCACCGTGGTCATGGCCATGAAGGCTGGGGCGCGCGGTTTCGTTGGCAAGTCGCAGGAACTGAGCGAACTGATCCTGGCCATCCGCGCCATCCACACCGGCCGTGAATATCTGAGTATTGCCATGAGCCGCGAACTGGCCGCCCTGCAGGCCGCCGATCCCGGTGCACGCAGCGAGCCCGAACCAGCTCCACCGCGCCGCCGCCGTGCGCGCAATACGCCACCTTCTTCCGATACGCTCTCCGACATGCCCAACCTGTCGCCGCGTGAGCGCGAAGTCTTGCGCTGCTGCCTGGATGGCCTGTCGGTGACCGACATTGCCGAAAAATTCGCGCGCAGCGTCAAGACCATCAGTTGCCAGAAGCAATCGGCCTTCCGCAAGTTGGGAGTGCGCAGTGACAACGAATTGTTCAAGATCGAATACCAGATCAAGGACTTGTGAACGCCGCATCAGGAAAGGGGGAGTGATGATGAAGGATAGTGGGCCGCGCGTGCTCCTGGTCGATGATTCGGCCACGATACGCTACGCCATGCAAAACCGCTTGCAGATGCTGGGTTGCCAGGTCGATTGCGTGGCCGATGGGGGCAGCGCCCTGGCCGCCATCCAGGCCCAGTCCTATGGGATGGTGCTGCTGGATTGCTTCCTGCCGGACATGCCCGGCCCGGAAGTGGCGCGCCAAGTGCGTTTGCTGGAGCAACACGATTCGACGCGTTCCTATACGCCGCTCATCGGCATCTCGGCCGAGGCTGATGCCACCCATGTGCAGCGCTGCCTGGACAGCGGCATGGATGGGACGCTCGACAAGCCCTTGCAGACCGTGGCCATCCGCCGCCTGCTGGCCTTGTGGTGCGATCACGAAAGCGGCGAAGACGGGGGGCCGGCCACGGCCGAAGAAGAACACAGCCAGGATCTGGCACGCTTGTTCATCCAGACCGCCCAGAGCGACTTGCAAGCCTTGCAGCAGGCCAGCGTGATGGGTGATGCGGCTCGGCTGGGTCAGCTCACGCACCGCATGAAGGGGGCGGCGCTGACCATGGGGCGGGCCGAGATCGTGGCCCTGCTGGAATGCGTGGAAGAAGCGCTGCGCGCCGACACCGATGAACGGCAAGCCATCGGCCTGCTGTTGCAATCCCTCTCCAGTGCATTGCAGGCGCGCAGCCTGCAATCCTGAACCGATTCCCAACGAGGGGGCTGTGGTTCAGGCGCCGACCCAGGGCAGGCCGGCCTTGCACCAGCCTTCCACCGTCTTGCGATGACCGGCGGCATCCTTGTTGCCCTCGAAGCCTTCCAGGATATCGAAGCAGCGGCTATAGCCATGTTCGCTGGCCAGCTTGGCCGCGTGCTTGGAGCGCACGCCGGAACGGCACAGGAACAGCACGATGTCTTGCGGTGCGGCCACCTCGCGCAATTGCTCCAGGAATTGCGGATTGGGCTTGCCTTCGGGGTACAGGTTCCACTGCACCGCCAGGTGCTGCGCCGCCGGGATCTGGACTACGCCCACCCAGTCGCGCTCGGCGCGGGTGCGCACGTCGACCAGCTTGACGGCGGGATCGGCCTGGATCAGGGCCAGCGCTTCTTGCGGAGTGACGGCGCCGGCATAGGGGAGTTGGCCTTCGGTGGCACGTTGGGTGGCGGTGGCGAGAATGGCTTGGGTGCTCATGGGCAATCGCTTTCTTGGATCTCTTGATGGGATGAGGGGATGCGTTCGGGATGAGGTCTTGCGTCCTGCATCTTGATTCTAAACAATATAAACATTTGGGCAATTTTCCCAAGACTGTGCACGTTTTTCAGTCGGGGATTCCTTGCTCCACGATGGCGCACGCACCAATGTGGGGTGTTTCAGATGTATTGCTCAATATGTGCATTATTGTGGTGCGTTTTATATAAAATGCACCACAATAGCGCACATGGAGGGGGGCTCTGCACCGCTCCCAGCGGGCGTTTTGCCGGCTCCTCCCTAAAATATTCCATTATTGGCGCACCCGAAAGGTTGGTGGCATGGAATCTGCTATCATCCGCGACTGAGTTCGGCGCAAGACCGTTGTATCAAATGCAAAGATCCAGTCGCAGAAAACGGCTCAACACCCCAATTTATACTACTTCCTCGTTTTAGGAGATTCGCATGGCAAGGACGGCCGCAGAGGTTTTGAAGATGGTGAAGGACAACGAAGTCAAGTTTGTCGACTTCCGTTTCGCTGACACCCGTGGCAAGGAACAGCACGTTTCCGTGCCTGTTTCGCATTTCGACATCGACAAGTTCGAATCCGGTCACGCCTTCGACGGTTCGTCGATCGCCGGCTGGAAGGGTATCGAAGCCTCCGACATGCTGCTGATCCCGGACCCCAACACCGCCAACATCGACCCGTTCATGGAAGAGACCACCCTCTTCATGCAATGTGACGTGATCGAGCCGTCCGACGGCAAGGGCTACGACCGCGATCCGCGCTCCATCGCCAAGCGCGCTGAAGCCTACCTGAAGTCCTCCGGCCTGGGCGATACCGCCTACTTCGGCCCGGAACCCGAATTCTTCATCTTCGACGGCGTGCGTTGGGGTGCCGACATGTCCGGTTCCTTCGTCAAGATCGAATCCGAAGAAGCTTCCTGGAGCACCGGCGCCGAGATCGAAGGCGGCAACTCCGGCCACCGTCCGACCGTCAAGGGCGGCTACTTCCCGGTTCCCCCGGTCGACAGCTTCCAGGACATGCGTTCGGAAATGTCCCTGATCCTGGAATCCCTGGGCATCCCCGTCGAAGTGCACCACCACGAAGTGGCTGGCGCTGGCCAGAACGAACTGGGCACCAAGTTCTCGACCCTGGTCGAGCGCGCTGACTGGACCCAGACCCTGAAGTACGTGATCTGGAACGTCGCCCACACCTACGGCAAGACCGCGACCTTCATGCCCAAGCCGCTGGTGGGCGACAATGGCTCCGGTATGCACGTGCACCAATCCGTGTGGAAGGATGGCAAGAACCTGTTCGCTGGCGACGGCTATGCCGGCCTGTCCGAGTTCGCGCTGTACTACATCGGCGGCATCATCAAGCACGCCAAGGCCTTGAACGCCATCACCAACCCCGGCACCAACTCCTACAAGCGTCTGGTTCCCGGCTTCGAAGCTCCGGTCAAGCTGGCCTACTCGGCTCGTAACCGTTCGGCCTCGATCCGTATTCCGCACGTGGCCAACCCCAAGGGCCGTCGTATCGAAACCCGCTTCCCGGATCCCCTGGCCAACCCGTACCTGTGCTTCTCGGCGCTGCTGATGGCCGGTCTGGATGGCGTGCAGAACAAGATCCACCCGGGCGAAGCTGCCACCAAGGACCTGTACCACCTGCCGCCGGAAGAAGACAAGCTGATCCCGACCGTCTGTGCTTCGCTGGATGAAGCCCTGGAACACCTGGACAAGGACCGCGAGTTCCTGACCCGTGGCGGCGTCTTCACCGACAGCATGATCGATGCCTACATCGAGCTGAAGATGCAGGAAGTCCAACGCTTCCGCATGACCACGCACCCGATCGAATTCGACATGTACTACTCGCTGTAATCGAATCCGTATCCGGACCAAAAGGGGAAGCTTGCTTCCCCTTTTTTTATGCTCGGCAGGCCGCCAGCCCACCAGCCCAGTGCGCCCGAAACTTGCTAGACCTTCCGATCATTGCCTATCACCGACTTCTCTCTACCACATGAATCCAGGCCTCACCCATTCCACCATGAAGACTGCACTTCCTTCCCTTGATGGCCTGGACCTGCTGGCCTCGGCTGTCATCATCCTCGACGCCAAGGGTGGCATCGTCTATGCCAACGCGGCAGCCGAGAACCTGCTGGAGAGTTCCTTCAAGGTCCTCTCGCAACAGAAGCTCTCCGAGCTCTTCCTCAACGGCAAGGAGCTCACCGCGCTGTTCTACCAGGCCATCGAACACCAGTTCGCCGACAAGCGCCTGGACCTGGTGCTGGAGCGCGCCAACCGCGAACCGCTGCAGGTCCATACCATCGTCACGCCCCTCGATAGCCTCGACATACCGGTGCTGCTGGAGCTGCGCGAGAACGTGCAGCAACTCAAGCTGGACCGCGAAGAGCGCATGTTCGACCAGAGCCAGGCCAACAAGGAGCTCATCCGCAACCTGGCCCACGAGATCAAGAATCCGCTGGGCGGTATCCGTGGCGCAGCACAGCTGCTGGAGCTGGAGCTGCCCGAGCGGCATCTGAAGGAATTGCGCGAATACACCCAGGTCATCATCAAGGAAGCCGATCGCCTGCAGACGCTGGTCGATCGCCTGCTGGCCCCGCATCGTCATCCGCACATCGTGGGTGACGTCAACATCCACGAAGTGTGCGAACGCGTGCGCAGCCTGGTCATGGCCGAGTTCCCGCAGGGGCTGACCATCAAGCGCGACTACGATCTGTCCATTCCCGAATTCCGCGGCGACAAGGAGCAACTGATACAGGCCGTCCTCAACATCGTGCACAACGCCGCCCAGGCCCTGGCCGACCGCATCCGTGCGGGAGATGCCGAGCTGATCCTGCGCACCCGCGTCTCGCGTCAGGTGACGCTATCGAAGGTCAGATATCGGCTGGCACTAGACTTGCATATCATCGATAACGGTCCGGGCATCCCCCCCGACATCCAGGACAGGATCTTCTATCCCCTGGTATCGGGTCGGGAGGGTGGCAGCGGACTGGGGCTGACCCTGGCGCAGACCTTCGTCCACCAGCACATGGGAGTGATCGAATGCGACAGCCGGCCGGGTTGCACCGATTTCAGAATACTAATACCGCTGCCGTGAGCCCAGCGCCGCAGGCAGTGCGCCAACGCTGCAATAAGGGGGCTGCGGACCTGGTGCCAGAAGTGCCAGGACTCGCGGGAGCATTAACAGCATGACCAACGCAGGAAGACGTTATTTATGAAGCCAATCTGGATTGTTGACGACGACGAATCGATACGCTGGGTGCTCGAAAAAGCACTGGCCCGAGAAAATCTCGCCACGCAGAGTTTTTCCAGCGCACGCGATGCCATGGCTGCCCTGCAGAACGGCACGCCGCAAGTGCTGGTGTCCGATATCCGTATGCCCGGCGCCTCCGGCCTGGAGTTGCTGCAGACCGTCAAGGCCAAGCATCCCGGCATTCCGGTGATCATTATCACCGCCTTCTCAGACCTGGATTCGGCGGTCTCCGCCTTCCAGGGCGGTGCTTTCGAATACCTGGCCAAGCCCTTCGACGTGGACAAGGCGGTCGAACTGATCCGCCGTGCCCTCGACGAAAGCCTGCGCGAAACCGACATCGAGCAGGGCGCGGCCCAGACCCCCGAGATTCTCGGCCAGGCCCCCGCCATGCAGGACGTGTTCCGCGCCATCGGTCGCCTGTCGCAGTCGAACGTGACGGTCTTGATCACCGGCGAATCCGGCTCCGGCAAGGAGCTGGTGGCACGTGCCCTGCACAAGCACAGCCCGCGCGCCAGCCAACCCTTCGTGGCATTGAACACCGCCGCCATTCCCAAGGACTTGCTGGAGTCCGAACTGTTCGGTCATGAACGCGGCGCCTTCACCGGCGCGCAAGCCATGCGTCGTGGCCGCTTCGAACAGGCCGAAGGCGGCACCTTGTTCCTCGATGAAATCGGTGACATGCCGCTGGACTTGCAGACGCGCCTGTTGCGCGTGCTCTCGGACGGTCACTTCTATCGCGTCGGTGGCCACCAATCCTTGAAGGCCAATGTACGCGTCATTGCGGCCACCCACCAGAACCTGGAACAGCGGGTACGTGAAGGTTTGTTCCGCGAAGACTTGTACCATCGCTTGAACGTGATTCGCCTGCGCCTGCCCAGCCTGCGCGAGCGCAGCGAGGACATTCCCATCCTGGCCCGTTATTTCCTGGCGCAGAGCGCGCGCCAGCTCGGCGTGGAAGCCAAGCGCCTGTCGCCGCAGGCCATGCAGTTCCTGTCGCAACTGGAGTTCCCCGGCAACGTGCGACAACTGGAAAACCTGTGCAACTGGATCACCGTGATGGCGCCTGGCCAGACGGTCGAGATCAAGGACTTGCCGCAAGACCTGGTGGAAGAACGCGTACACGCACCGCAACCGGCGCAGATCGTGGCCGCCCCCGCCTCGGCGTCGGCCCTGGCAGCCCCGCTCGCCTATGCCGAAGCGGCGCCAGGTGCGACGACTGCCGAAGCCGGGAGTAGTAGCTGGATCTCGCTGCTGGAAACCGAAGCTGCCCAGATGCTGGCCTCGGAACAGCCCGAGGTGATGGATATCCTCGGCCGTCAGTTCGAAGCGGCATTGATCAAGATTGCCCTCAAGCACACCCACGGCCGCAAGAACGACGCCGCCGTGCGCCTGGGCATCGGTCGCAACACCATCACCCGCAAGATCCAGGAGCTGGGCATCGGCGGTGCTGAAGACGACTGAGCTGTCCTCAGCAACCGTGAGCAACAGTGCGCAACAGTCAGCAGGGGAGGCCTGCCCACGTGCCGCCGTGTGGGTAGGATTTGCAAGGGGAAGAAACGGCGGCCCATAAAAAAGGAAATGGCCTGGATCTCACGATCCAGGCCATTTTTATGCACACGGTTCATCGATCATCGTTGCTGGCTGACGAGCCGGTAGTGCTTGCCGTTTCGAATAATCTGTACGAAGCCTTCTTCGCCGAGGTGCATACCGGCAATGAGCAGTTGGTCGGCACTGACGATGTCGAGCAAGCGCGTTCGTGTGGCTGCAGCAAGATGCGCATCGAGATCGAATGCGATGGAGACTTCAGGGTGACTGATCTGCAGGTGCGGGAAATGCACGATATCCCCCCAGATCAGCAGGTCCTGATCATTCGACTGGACCCGATACCCGCAATGTCCGGCGGTATGTCCGGGAAGCGACAGGGCGCTGATGCCAGGAAGTACCTCTTCGCCGGCGAAGAGGCGGATCCGGTCGCGATACTTCTCGAACACCTGGCGTGCGAAGAGAAAGTTGCCACGTGCCCGTTCGTTGGCGCGGTGCAGGTGGATATCGTTCTGCCAGAAGGAGAGTTCCTGCTCATGCAGTACCAGCTCCGCGTCGGGAAAGCCTAGTTCTCCTGTGCTATCGAGCAGCCCCCCGATATGATCAGGATGCGCATGGGTCAGGAGGATCGTATCGATATCGGTCGGCAGAACGCCGGCCCGTCGGAGATTGTCCTGCAACCTGCCACCCCATTGCTTGAAACCGCCTGCACCCGTATCGACCAGTATGGTTTTGCTCTGGCTGCGGATCAGATAGCAATTGATATGGATGGCAGAGGGGTCGGTCATGCCGGCATCTTGCTGTAGCCGAGCGGCCTCCGCGGGATCGATATTGGACAGCACATCCAGTGGTGCGCGGAGAAAACCATCGCTGATGGCGGTGACGGAAAAATCACCGATTTGCTGACTGGGGAAATTCATTTTCGTATGGTCGTCTTCGGTCGGTGTCAATGACGCGCACTGATGGCCTGCGCTGCGTAAGCAAAGCAGCGGATGCGTGGCATCAGTCCGGTACAGGCTTGTATGGCCGCGTCCAGTTGTTGCATGAAATCGTCCATGACAGCCGGCGTTCTATGGGGCGACATCCGATATCGGATATCGGCCCAGGCAGGATGACCTTTGCCATGGCTGACCGCGACATAGACGATGTGGACGTTTTCCGGCAGGGCTTCCAGTATCTCGGTGCAGAGTTGCTCGCAGCTCGCGCTAAGCCGCTCCAGGCATTCTGCGCCAGGCATCCGGTCTTGATGGATGAAGATGGTCACGTTGGGCATCGCGTCAGCTCGCCGGGTGGATGGCCGGTTCGCTACCGCTGCTCAGTTGCGCGGTCATCGGCGTGTAGAGGTGTAGTCCTTCAGGAAGAGCAGCGTGGTCGATATCGATGGGATCGCGCAAGACTGCCATCCATCTCTGTGGCGGGGATTGCTCCAATGCGACTGCGTTGAGGAGCCCAGGCGATAGTCCCATCGCCCGCAGCGGATCGGGGCCGGCCGCACTGAGCAGCAGATACGCGCCATCCAACACAGCAGGCGCGGCTGCCGATGTTTCATAGAGATTGCGATGCCAGTGCGTGATGTGCTGTTGCCAGCGTGCGAAATTGCCGCCGCCTTTGCGCTGATACTCCTCAGAGAGCAGGACCTCGAGATCGTCGATGGTATGCAGCGCAAGATAGGTCGGACAGCCTTTGCTCAAGGCCTTGAATCGTTGTGAGGTGTGAAAGCCGCTCACGGAGATGAGGGCCGGGAGCTTTTCCAGGCTATAGAAATCGTTCCATTCTGCTTCGCTGAAGGGATCGGCAAAGCTGCATTCGACGGTATAGATCATCATGATGGCGGTCCGCCGCGCATCTGGGCGGAGACCTGTTTGGTTGAGGAGATATCATCATAGGTAGTGTTTTCGCACCAATAAATCGATATTTAGGTAAGCTTCAGTGACAAAAAGTAAAGCTGGCATCGCCAGTCATCTCCCGGACAGGAACACTATGCGGCGCAGGATTCCCAGCAATAGCTCATTGATGGCATTCGAGGCTGCGGCACGTCATGGCAGTTTCGCCCGGGCCGCCGAAGAACTGGCCCTGACGGAAGGCGCCATCAGCCGTCAGATCGGGCGTCTGGAAGGGTTTCTGGGGGTAACGCTGTTTGAGCGGATCGGCAATCGGGTGCGCTTGCTGCCACATGGCCAACGCTACGCCGGCCACGTCCGGGAAACGCTTGAGCGTCTTGACCGTGACAGTCAGCATCTGATGTCCCTGCCGACCCATGGGGCCAGCCTCGATATTGCAGTGAGCCCCACGTTCGCCATGCGCTGGCTCATCCCTCGTCTGCCGCGCTTGGCCGCATTGCATCCTCACATCACGGTGCATCTTGCCCAACGCATGGAGCCGTTCCTGCTGGCCGGCAGTGGATTGGATGCGGCGATTCATTTCGTCCATCCGGCCTGGGCCGGAATGCACACGTATCGCCTGCTCGATGAGGTGCTGATCCCGGTATGTCATCCGGCCTTGCTGCCAGAAGCTACCCGGGTACCGGCACTGGACACCTTGCCCAGACTGCATCGACGCCAGAATCACGACGCCTGGCAGCGTTATGCCGCGCAGACCGGGATCAGCCTGACTCATGCCGCCCAAGGCCCCCGCTATGACTTGCATGGGATGCTCATCGAGGCCGCGTTGGCCGGCCTGGGCGTAGCGCTGGTGCCACGCCTGTATGTGGAAGGGGAGCTGGCGCAAGGCCGTCTGGTGGCACCCTGGCCGCAAGACGCAGGCATTTCCAAGACCTTCTGTCTGGTGCTCCCTGAACCATTGCAACATGCTGGCGAGCCCCTCCAAGCGTTCGCACAATGGCTGCTGGAAGAAGCGAAACGGCCGGCCGGGCTGGTCTAGTGGCTAAAACGAAATGGCCTGGATCGTGAGAGCCAGGCCATCATTTTTATGCGCTTAGAGTCCCAGCTCGGAAAGTCCCGGGTGATCGTCAGGACGGCGCCCCAGCGGCCAGCGGAACAGCCTTTCGCTTTCGGCGATGGGGCGATCATTGATGCAGGCGTAGCGGTTGACCATCAGCCCGTCTTCCTTGAATTCCCAATTCTCATTGCCATAGGAGCGGAACCAGTTGCCGGAATCGTCGCGCCATTCATAGGCGTAGCGCACAGCAATGCGGTTGCCGGTAAAGGCCCACAGTTCCTTGATGAGACGGTATTCCAGCTCCTTGGCCCACTTGCGCTCAAGGAAGGCACGCGCCTGGTCACGGCCATTGGCGAACTCGGCGCGATTGCGCCAGCGGGTATCCAGGCTGTAGGCAAGCGACACCTTCGCGGCGTCGCGGGTGTTCCAGCCATCTTCAGCAAGGCGCACCTTCTGAATGGCGGACTCTAGGGTGAACGGCGGAAGGGGAGGACGGACTTCGGTATTGGATGACATGATAGGACCTCAACGGGTAGGTGAACTTGATCCTGCCTCTTGCGGCAGGGTCGATAAAAGCAGGGCGGCCGCCCTGCCAGCACTATCGGCGGCACTCGCATCACCGGTGACCATTGCAACTGCTGTTGCGCCGTCGATCAGGATAAGAAAATAGTTGGCGACTTCATCGGGATTGGCCAAGCCTGACGCACTGGTCAGCTCCCGAAGATAGGAACGCAGACGCTGCTTATGCAGCGCCGAGACAGCGCCGATGTCGGGATGGGTCTTCCCCAGCTCACCGGCGGCATTGATGAACGCGCAGCCATGGAAGTCTTCACTCTCGAACCATTGGCGTAGCGCAGGGAAGATCGACTCCAGGCGCGCCATCGGTGCGCTGGTCTGTGAAGTCGCACCAACAAACCACGACATCCAACGCTGGTCCCGCGCCAGCAGAGCGGCCGCCACCAACTCCTCCTTGTTCGCGTAGAGCCGGTAGATACTACGTCGCGCTACACCGGACTCCTTGACGATGGCGTCCATGCCGGTGGCATGAATGCCGCCCGAATAAATCAGCTTTTCCGTGGTCGCCAACAGGCGGGAGGTAAGGGATGCGTCGTCTGAAGAATCCATGGGAACCTCTGCATGAGAATGATCGTTCTACACATAGTAGAACGAGCATTCTCAGAGGTCAACCACTTTTTCAGAATCTGTTCGGGAATGCGAGGAGTGGGCAACAAACTTTTGCCGCAGGACGATAGGGCCTGGGTCGTGGAATCACCGAGTCGGTGGCCGGCAGGTTCGGCCAATAGGCCAGTGATGGCGGGGAGTTGCGACCGAATGAGCTTGGTCAAGGGGAGCCTCGCCCGGAATCGTGGCAAGGGAGAGCAGCTCTTGCATTGGGTAGCGGCCCGCACTTACCAGTTGGCGTTTGTCTGCGCGTGTCACGACGCTGGGCTTAGCGTATTTATTTTCTGTTTTCTGAGATGACACCTACGACATCGAAGGGAGTCGTAGGCGTCCTTTGCTGACAGGGCAGGCGCTCAGAGCTCTGATATCTGCCATGGCTTGGTCATCGACCAGAAGCGAGCAAGAAGATCGTCTCCGAGATGGCCTGCCTTTAATTCATGTAAATCATTTATAGGATTATTGGGGCGAGGCTCAGTTCAGCGCCGGCCTCGCCATCCCCCTGACCTGCCTGGCAGGTGCCGGCAAACCGCTCGCAGCCACGCCTGGCAGGGTCGCCAGCGCAGCATCCTCCAGCGTGAACATCGAGACCGCCTCGGTCAGCGCCTGTGCCTGTTGCATCATGGCTTGTGCAGCGGCTGCCGCCTGTTCGACCAGGGCCGCATTCTGCTGCGTGACCTGGTCCATTTGCACGATGGCGGTATTGACCTGGCCGATGCCTGCGCTCTGTTCTTCGGAGGCGGCGGCGATTTCCTTCATCAATGTCGTGGTGCGGCTGCTCGATTGCAGGATCTCGGCAATCGTGTCACCGGCTGCTTCGACCAGGCGCGTGCCGCTCTGGATGCGGTTCACCGAGTTCTCGATCAAGTCCTTGATTTCCTTGGCCGCTGCCGCGCTGCGTTGGGCCAGCGCGCGCACTTCGGTGGCGACCACCGCAAAGCCGCGTCCATTTTCGCCGGCACGCGCCGCTTCTACGGCAGCATTCAAGGCCAGGATATTGGTCTGGAAGGAAATGCCCTCGATGACGCTGATGATGTCAGACATCTGGTGTGAGCTCACGCTCATCTCCCGCATGGTCGTCACCACCTGGGCGATTTCGGCTTCGCCCCGGTGCGCCACTTCCGCCCCTGCACTGGCCATGCCGCTGGCCTGGCGGGCGTTGTTGGCGTTCTGCTGCACGGTGCTGGTCAGTTGTTCCATGCTGGAGGCGGTTTCTTCCAGCGAGGCCGCTTGTTCCTCCGTGCGTTGCGAGAGATCGATATTGCCTTGCGCAATCTCGTGCGCGGCCACGTGGATCGAGCTGCTGGCGTGCTTGATCTGGCCCACCAGGCCGCTGAGCTGGTCGCGCATGATCATCAGCGAACGCATCAGGCTGCTGGTGTCATGGCTTTTCAATTCCAGCCGGGCCGCCAGGTTGCCGGCCGCAATCTGGCCCGACAGCCACATCGCCTGGCCCGGCTCGCCACCCAACTGGCGGGTGAGGCGGCGGCTGATCAATAGCGCAATGGCCAGGCCGGCCACGGTGGCGGCCACGGTGAAGGCGATGATGATCCCGTGACTGCGGGTATAACTGGCTTGGCCCTGTTCGGCGGCCTGGGCGGCGCCTTGCTGGTTGATGCGGATGATCTGCTGGATCTTCGCTTCCATGGCGGTGCGCACCGGATAGAGCGTGTCCTTCATGATATTGGCGGCTTCGATTTCATTGCCTTGCTCGACGGTCTGCAGCAACTGGTCGCCGATCTGCTGGTAACGGGTCAGCAAGTCCTGCAGCTCATCGAAGGCCTTCTGTTCCTCTGGCGTGCTGATGAGATGTCGATACTGTTCGGCAGCCTTGCTGTAGCGCCCCAGGGCAGCTGCGATGCGGGTCTTGGCATCCTGCATCCGTTGCGCGTTGTTGGCGGTGAGGGCGCGGTATTGCGCCAAGTTGACCGCCCGCATTTCGGCCAGCATGGTCTGTGCTGTCGTCACGCTGGGCATCCAGTTGGTCTGGACGTCGTTGAGTTGCCTGTTGATGTTGCCCATCAGGTAAAGAGCATTGCCGCCCAGCGCGGCCATGAACAGGATCAGGATGGAAAAGCCCAGCATCAACTGGGTGGCGACTTTGGTGTTTCGGAAATTCACGATAGACCCCGGGGGATGCAACCAGCGCCCTCAAGGCGACCGGCGCGGTGGATGACGGATGCTCGGGCTGCCTGGCCTGGTGGCTTGCGCGCCTCGGCCAGTCACTATTTCCTGGCATGGTACCGACGAAGTTTTTCATCGCTATGAAGAGCGTGTCTGGCGGCTTCGTCGGGGTCGTCGGGCTACGTCTGCAGGGCATACCGGAACGCGAATGTACGTCTCACCAGGTATTGCCAGGCGTTGCTTTGGCGAGACGCGCACCGCACTTTAATGGGGGTAAAACCCAAACACAATATGTAGTTTATTGCCGATGTGCACGGACGGCAGAAGCCAACGGGAAGTGATCGCGCCCGGTGAGAAAGCGATTCGGGGCAGGGCGGAAGGAAGGCCGCCCCGGCAGGGTCGGACCTGCTGCCGTAGCAGGCAGCAGGTCGTTTCGATCAGCGCAGACGCAAGACGTAGCGTGCCGCCGTCGAGGCCGCCAGGCTCAACACCGCGCCGAAGATGACGAAGTAGCTCACCGACAGCTTGTCGCCGGTGACGTCGATGAGCCAGGTGATGATGAGGCCGGCAAAACCGCCGAACAGGGTCACGGCGATGTTATAGGCCAGCGACATGCCGGTGCCGCGCGTGGCCACCGGGAAGATGTCGGCCAACAGCGCCGGCATGGCCGCGAAGTACATGGTCATGAGCACGCCGATGACGGTCTGCAGCAACAGCAGTTGCAGGAAGCCCGGCGAGTTGGTCAGGAACACGAACATCGGATAGGTCAGCACGATGTAGAGCGCGCTGCTGGCGATCATGAAGGGCGTGCGGCCGATCTTGTCGGACAGCGCGCCCACCAGCGGCGAGCCTATGAACATGATCAGGCCGGCCACCGACATGGCGGCAAACGAGGACCAGGCCGGCAGGCCCAGTTGCTTGACCGCGTAGGTCGGGATGTACAGCGACAGGTAGACCGAGACGGTGGCCATGATGACGCTGCCGGCGCCGATCAGCAGGCGCATCTTCTGATGGGCGAAGGTATCGCGCAGCGGCGCCTTGGTCTTTTCGCTGGCTTGCTCGAACTCGGGGGCTTCTTCCAGGTTGCGACGGATGTAGATGCCGGCCGGTGCGATCAACAGGCCGAAGATGAAAGGCACGCGCCAGCCCCAGGAGGCCAGTTGTTCGGGCGTGAGCAGGTTGTTGAGCACGGCGCCGAAGACGGCGGCCAGCAGCAGGCTGATGCCTTGGCTGGCGACCTGCCAGCTGGAGAAGAAGCCGCGGCGGTGCGGTGCGTGTTCCACCAGGAAGGCGGTGGAGCTGCCGAATTCACCACCGGCCGAGAAGCCCTGGATCATCTTGCCCAGCGCGATGCCGGCCGGGGCCAGCAAGCCGATGCTGGCATAGCTGGGCATGAAGGCGATCATGGCCGTGCCGATGGTCATCAAGGTGATGGACAGCATCAGCGCCGCCTTGCGGCCGGCGCGGTCGGAGTAGGCACCCAGCACCACCGCACCCAGCGGACGCATGAAGAAGGACACGCCAAAGGTGGCAAAGGTCAGCAGCAGCGACACGCTGTCGTCCCCGGTGGGGAAGAACTGCTTGGCGATCACCACGGCAAAAGCGCCGTAGATGAGGATGTCGAACCATTCGAGCGCATTGCCGATGGACGAAGAGATGATCGCACGCCGCGCTTGCGGATGCGTGGTGCCGGCGCCTGGCGCCGTGGTGTTGCTGGTCATGGGGACTCCCTGATGGATGGCTGTGGATGGAGGAACAGCACGCTGCGCCGGCCTCTGCTGGGCCAAGATCGCGGCCTGACTATGGGTGGTTGTGGTGGGCTCCTGTGACGGTACTGGCCGTTACAGCGGGCGAGGATAGGCGGCGCGATGCGGCACTGTCAAGGCGCAGTGCAGGGGATTATCAGGGTGCAGGAAGTGCGGGTGAATTTGATAAATGATTTTCTCTTTGCGCGCGTTTTTCACGCATTCTGAACTCATTCTTGCGCCTCTTGCTGCGCGTCCTTCAACTTGCGCCACAAGGTAGTCCGGCTCATCCCCAGGTGACGTGCAGCAGCGGCCCGGTTGCCGCGGAAACGACGCAGCGCGGCGTGGATGTCTTCCAGGTCGGGGGCAGTTTCCATGTCGTCCACAGCAGGCAGTTCCGTGTTTGCATCGACCGAGCGCGCCACCAGCTCGGGTGCCACACGCTGGATCAGCGCCGCCGTCAACGCCTGCAGCGGTTCGGCGGCCAAAAACAGCGCCAGCCGCTCCATCAGGTTGCGCAGCTCGCGCACATTGCCCGGCCACTCATATGCACACAGCAGCGGCGCGCAACGCAGGATTTCCGCACTCAGGTTGGCGTGTGCTCGCGCATCCAGCGCCGCCAGCGCGTGCTTGAGATGCCACTCGGCCAGCGCCGGGATATCTTCGCGGCGCGCGCGCAAGGGCGGCAGTTGCAGGCGCAATACGCTTAAGCGGTAATACAGGTCGGCCCGAAAACGCCCCTCGCGCACCCGCGCCTCCAGGTCGCAATGGGTGGCGCTGATGATGCGCACCTGTACCGGAATCGGTCGGGTACCGCCCACCCGCACCACTTCCCGTTCTTCCAGCACGCGCAGCAGGCGCGTCTGCAAGGGCAGTGGCATCTCGCCGATTTCATCGAGCAGCAGGCTGCCGCGATGGGCGGCCTCGAATACCCCGGGGCGTCCACCGCGGCGCGAGCCGGTGAAGGCGCCCTCTTCATAACCGAACAGTTCGGATTCCAGCAACGACTCGGCCAGCGCCCCGCAATTGATGGCCACGAAGGGATGCGCGGCATGGGTCTTGCCCTGCATCAGCGGATGGGCGCGGTGGATGGCTTGCGCTGCCAGTTCCTTGCCGGTGCCAGTCTCGCCCTGGATGAGCACATTGGCCGGCGAGCGGGCAAACAGCGTAATGGATTGGCGCACCGTTTCCATCACCGCCGAGTCGCCCCGCAAATCCTTGAGGTGATGCCGGGCGCGCAGGTTCTCGGCCACCGGCAGGCTGGGGCCGCGGGTGCTTTCCAGTTGCGTCAGGCGCGCCAGTTCCAGCGCATCCTCGAAGGCTTGGCGCACGGTGGCCGCGGAATACAGGAAGATGCCCTGCATTCCCGCTTCCTCGGCCAGGTCGGTGATCAGGCCGGCACCGACCACTGCCTTGATGCCGGCGGCCTTCAATTCATGCACCACGGCGCGTGCATCTTCCTCGGTGGCATAGGTGCGCTGGACGATATCCAGGCCAAACATCTGCTGGAACTCGCTCAAGGCCGGCATGGCTTCCTGGTAGGTGACCAGGGCGATGCGCGCGCTGATCTGGCGTGCGCGCGCCAAGGCCTGCATGACGTCGAAGCCGCTGGCACGGGCCACCACCACCGGCACCGGCAGGCGGCTCTTGAGATAGGCTCCATTGGAGCCGGCCGAGATCACCACGTCGCAGCGCTCGCTGGCCAGGCGCTCGCGGATCTGCCGCACCGCTTCATCGAAGCCCAGTTGGATGGGCTCGATGTCGGCCACGGCGTCGAATTCCAGGGTGATGTCGCGGAACAGTTCCGACAGGCGCGAGACCGAGACGGTCCAGATCACGGGTTTGTCGGTATCACGATCGTAGTGGGCAGGGCGTTTCATGGCGGCAGCTTGTTTCAGCCTAAGTGTTCGATGTGTTTCAGTGAAACGTTAATGTAACACTGGTGAAACCGGGATGCTTGTGCCAGATCAAGTCCGGGTAGCCACAAAGCTTGCTCGCCGCCGACCAGGGTCGGTGCTGACATCCCCCATCTGACGTGGGTTCCAGCCTGTATGAAGGTTTATTCGCAGGACCAAGCATCCCATGCTGCACTGCGATGGCACGACCGTTGCAATAGTGAACGACAAGCACCGCAGTCGGCAGCCCCGCTACCGCTGCCACGCCAGCATCCCGTCCATCCAGCAACCTACCCTTATCAAGAAGGTGTCCACCATGGCTCTCCACTCCGCAGGCGCAGCGTTTCGCCAGGCCGTCAAGGAAGAATCCCCGCTGCAAGTCATCGGCGCGATCAACGCCAACCATGCTTTGCTGGCCAAGCGCGCCGGTTTCCGTGCGATCTACCTGTCCGGTGGCGGCGTGGCCGCCGGCTCGCTGGGCTTGCCCGACCTGGGCATTTCCAGTCTGGATGACGTGCTCACCGACGTGCGCCGCATCACCGATGTGTGCGACCTGCCGTTGCTGGTGGATGTGGATACCGGCTTCGGTGCCTCGGCCTTCAACGTGGCGCGTACCGTCAAGTCGATGATCAAGTTTGGCGCGGCTGCCATGCATATCGAAGACCAGGTCGGCGCCAAGCGCTGCGGCCATCGTCCCAACAAGGAAATCGTCAGCAAGCAGGAAATGGTGGACCGCATCAAGGCCGCCGTGGATGCCCGCACCGATGACAACTTCGTCATCATGGCGCGCACCGATGCGCTGGCCGTGGAAGGCCTGGAGGCCGCCGTGGAGCGCGCCGTGGCTTGCGTCGAGGCCGGTGCCGACATGATCTTCCCGGAAGCCATCACCGACCTGGCCATGTACCAGCAGTTCGCCAACGCGGTCAAGGTGCCGATCCTGGCCAACATCACCGAGTTTGGCTCGACCCCGCTCTTTACGGTGGAAGAATTGAAGGGCGCGGACGTCGGGCTGGTGCTCTACCCGCTGTCGGCCTTCCGCGCCATGAACAAGGCCGCCGAAAACGTCTACCAGGCGATCCGCCGCGACGGCACCCAGAAGAACGTGGTCGATACCATGCAGACCCGCATGGAACTGTACGACCGCATCGATTACCACAGCTACGAGCAGCGCTTGGATGCGCTGTTTGCCCAGCAGAAGAACAAGTAAGACGTCAATCAGTAATCCCTTCCGATAATGGTTTTCACCGAATAGCGAATACGAGGAGCACACGATGAGCGAACAACAAGCCGCAGGTTTCAAGCCCAAGAAGTCCGTTGCCCTGTCTGGCGTCACCGCCGGCAACACTGCCCTGTGTACCGTGGGCAAGACCGGCAATGACCTGCACTATCGCGGCTACGACATCCTGGATGTGGCCGATAGCTGCGAGTTCGAAGAAATCGCCCACCTGCTGGTGCATGGCAAGCTGCCCACCGCGGCCGAACTGCGCGCTTACAAGGCCAAGCTGAAAGCCCTGCGCGGCCTGCCGGCCAACGTCAAGGCGGCGCTGGAATGGCTGCCGGCCGCCTCGCACCCGATGGATGTGATGCGCACCGGCGTGTCGGCTCTGGGCTGCGTGCTGCCCGAGAAGGATGACCACAACACCCCCGGCGCGCGCGACATCGCCGACCGCCTGATGGCTTCCCTCGGTTCCATGCTGCTGTACTGGTACCACTACAGCCACAACGGCAAGCGCATCGAAGTCGAGACCGATGACGACTCCATCGGCGCCCACTTCCTGCACCTGCTGCATGGCGAAAAGCCCTCCGAGGCCTGGGAAAAGGCCATGCACACTTCGCTGATCCTGTACGCGGAACACGAATTCAATGCCTCCACCTTCACCGGCCGCGTCATCGCCGGTACCGGTTCGGACATGTACTCGGCCATCACCGGCGCCATCGGTGCGCTGCGCGGTCCCAAGCATGGCGGCGCCAACGAAGTGGCCTTCGAGATCCAGAAGCGCTATGACAATCCCGACGAAGCCGAAGCCGACATCCGTCGCCGCGTCGAGAACAAGGAAGTGGTGATCGGCTTCGGTCACCCGGTCTACACCATCTCCGACCCGCGCAACAAGGTCATCAAGGAAGTGGCACGCAAGCTCTCCAAGGAAGCCGGTTCGACCAAGATGTTCGATATCGCCGAACGCCTGGAAACGGTCATGTGGGACATCAAGAAGATGTTCCCCAACCTGGACTGGTTCTCGGCCGTGTCCTACCACATGATGGGCGTGCCCACCGCGATGTTTACGCCGCTGTTCGTCATTGCCCGCACTTCGGGCTGGGCCGCGCACATCATCGAGCAGCGCATCGACAACAAGATCATCCGCCCCTCGGCCAACTACGTGGGCCCGGAAGACTTGAAGTTCGTGCCGATCGGCAAGCGCAAATAAGCCGATCAGCCAATCAGCAATATGCAATATGTATTGATGGCAGGAAGCCAACACGCAGTGCATTGATGGGGCAAGGGAGGAAGAGGGCGCGGGAGCAGCAAGAAGAAGGAAGCGGCGGCCAGGGCTGGTCGCCGCATTCCCCAGGTGGTAGCCGATCACAACAGATTGTAGATTTGTAACAAGCGTTACATGTGGTCGAGTCCGGTGCAATAACTTGTTAAGATGCGGTCGGATCTTTTTCTTCCCCGCGTCCACCCCCGACTCTCCATGGATCATCCGATGATTGCTGCCATCGTTTCCTGCGGTATTTCCCGCCGTATTTCCCATTTTCCTTTCAAGTCCCTGGGACTGGCCGCTGCCGCTGCTGTAGCACTGGCCGCCTGTTCTTCCACCCCGGTGCCGGTCACCGAAACCAAGCCGGTCTTGCCGCAGTTGCTGCAAGCGCCCGCAGCCACGCAACCGACCTGGGCCACTCAGTTGAAGACCGGTGCCTTCAGCTGCGAGATGGGCAACAAGGTCGAAATCCGCATGGATGGCCGCGTCACCGATGGCGTCACGCTGGTGTGGAAAGGCAGCAGTTACATGATGAACCCGGTCAGCACCTCGACCGGTGCAGTACGCCTGGAGAACAAGGGCGAAGGCCTGGTGTGGATCCAGATCCCGTCGAAGTCCATGCTGCTCAATTCCAAGATCGGGCAGCAGCTCGCCAACGATTGCCGCACGCGCTAAAGGCGCAGCGCGTCGTGGTGATGAGCTGACTGCGGCGCGTTCTTCTTTCCTCCCGTTTCCTCTTCCCTTGTCATGCCGTCGGTCTTGTGCCAGCGGCATCGATTCTGCTTGCCGGTGCATTGCATTGCGTGGCGTAGCGTGGCATTGCGTCGGCAGCACCAGACTTGATCTGCATCAGTGGCAACCCGGCATGGCGCGGGCCGATTCAGCCCACCGTAAGCTTCAGGTGCAAGACTGATCAGAACGTCGCATGAAGGCCGAGCAAGCACCTTGCACGAGAGCCACCCGACGCACGACCCGCAAGCCACGATAGCCCAGGGCGACAGCCGTTTTCAATTCGAAAGTCATGAGGAGACGTCATGCAATACGAGGATTTCTATCGCCGCTCCATCGAGCATCCCGACACCTACTGGGCCGAGGAAGCACAGCGCATCCACTGGGAGACGCCCTTCACCCGCACCCTCGATTATTCGCGCGCGCCGTTTGCGCGCTGGTTCATCGGCGGCACCACCAATCTGTGCTACAACGCGGTGGACCGTCACCTGGCCGAGCGCCCCACGCAAGCCGCGCTCATTGCCATTTCCACCGAAACTAATAGCGAGCGCGTCTACGACTTTGCCGAACTGCACCGCGAAGTGCAGGCCATAGCCGCCACCATGCTGGCGCTGGGCGTGCAGCGCGGCGACCGCGTGTTGATCTACATGCCCATGATCGCCGAGGCCGTGTTTGCCATGCTGGCCTGCGCGCGCATCGGGGCGGTGCATTCGGTGGTGTTCGGCGGCTTTGCCTCCAACAGCCTGGCTTCGCGCATCGATGATGCGCAACCCTGCCTGATCGTGTCGGCCGATGCCGGCTCGCGCGGCGGCAAGGTGATTCCCTACAAGGGGCTGCTGGATGAGGCGATCAACCTGGCCCAGCACAAGCCGCAGCGGGTGCTGCTGGTGGATCGCGGCCTGGCCGAGATGGCGCGCACGCCGCAGCGTGACGTCGACTACGCGCAGTTACGCCAGCAGCACCTGGACCAGCCGGTGCCGGTCACCTGGCTGGAATCGAACGACACCAGTTACGTGCTCTACACCTCCGGTACCACTGGCAAGCCCAAGGGCGTGCAGCGCGATGTGGGCGGCTATGCGGTGGCGCTGGCCTCATCCATGCAGCACATCTTCTGCGGCCAGCCCGGCCAGACCTACTTCTGCACCTCCGACATCGGCTGGGTGGTGGGCCACTCCTACATCGTCTATGGACCGCTGATCGCCGGCATGGCCACCGTGCTCTATGAAGGCCTGCCGATCCGGCCCGACGCCGGCATCTGGTGGAGCATCGTCGAGAAATATAAGGTCAGCCGCATGTTCTCCGCGCCCACCGCGATTCGCGTGCTCAAGAAGCAGCCGCCCGAATGCATGGAGCGCTACGACACGTCGTCGCTCAAGGCGCTCTACCTGGCGGGCGAGCCGCTCGATGAAACCACCTCCAGCTGGATTTCCGGCGCCCTGAAGGTGCCGGTCATCGACAACTACTGGCAGACCGAATCGGGCTGGCCCATCATCTCGATCGCCAAGGGCATCAGCGACAAGCCCACCCGCCTGGGCAGTCCGGGCGTGCCCATGCCGGGCTACCGCCTGGCCATCCTCAATGAAGCTACCGGCGAGCCTTGCGCGGCCGGCGAGAAGGGCGTGGTGGCCATCGAAGGGCCGTTGCCGCCGGGATGTATGCAGACCGTCTATGGCGACGATGCGCGCTTCGTGAACACCTACTGGCGCAGCCTGCCGCGCGAGGTGTATTCCACCTTCGACTGGGGCATCCGCGATGCGGACGGTTACTACTTCATCCTGGGCCGCACCGACGACGTCATCAACGTCGCCGGCCATCGCCTGGGCACGCGTGAAATCGAAGAAAGCATTTCCAGCCATCCCAATGTGTCCGAGGTGGCCGTGGTCGGGGTGGAAGACAAGTTGAAGGGGCAGGTGGCCTTTGCCTTCGCCATCCCCAAACAGGCCGATGCCATTGCCACACCGGAACAGAGGAAGGCGCTGGAAGCCGAGATCATGGGCGTGGTCGATAAGCAGATCGGCGCCGTGGGGCGTCCGGCGCGGGTGTTCTTCGTCAGCGGCTTGCCCAAGACGCGCTCGGGCAAGCTGTTGCGCCGGGCCATACAATCCATCTGCGAAGGCCGCGATGCGGGCGACCTGCCCACCATCGAGGATCCGGCTGCACTGGAACAGGTGCGCGCGGCACTGCGCGATTGAGCCGGTTGAGCGGTCGCTTGTGCCATCGGAGGTGTGGCGGTCATGCGCGCAGCATGGCCGCCATGGCGGGCTTAATTTGGTTACACTGACGGCTTCGATTCCGTTTGCTCTTCCATTCGCCCATTCGCCCATGCAGCCTTCCATCCGCCCGGCCACCGCCGCCGACGCTGCCGCCCTGTGCGGCATCTACAACCATTACGTCCAGACCACCGTCATCAGCTTCGAGACCGAAGCGGTCAGCGTCGAGGCCATGGCCGCGCGCATTGCCGAGGTGCAGGCGCAGTTTCCCTGGCTGGTCTTTGAAGAGAACGGTGAGGTGCTGGGTTATGCCTATGCCAGCAAATGGAAGCCGCGCGCGGCTTACCAGCACTCGGTGGAAAGCTCGGTCTACCTGCGTCACGATGCCGGTGGACGTGGCATCGGTAAGCAGTTGTACCGTGCATTGATCGCCCGGCTCAAGCCCCTGGGCGTACACCTGGTCATCGGCGGCATCGCCCAGCCCAACCCGGCCAGCGTGGCCTTGCATGAGAGCGTGGGGTTCGTGAAGTGTGGCGTCTTCACGGAAGTGGGTTACAAGATGGGGCGCTGGATCGACGTGGGCTATTGGCAACTCAAACTGCAGGAGGCCCACTGATGAGATCGACCCGCGCCGCCAGCGCCATCGAGCGTCTCAACAATCGCACCGAATCGCGTGAATATTCCATGCTGCGCACCTCGGATGAACGTTTCATCCTGACCCGGCGCGTAGTGGGCCAGCCGCTGGAAAAGCTCAACGAAGCCATGGAACTTGACGACTTCGTCACCTTCGTCAATGCCCAGGGGCCGCAGAAGGCCAAGCGCGTGAGCAAGCTGGACGTGCAGTTCGAAAAGAACATGCGCAACAAGAAAGAATAAACGCCACCCGAGGGTGGCGTTGAGCAGGATCATCCGTAAATGATATAAATCATTTACGGATGATCTGAATCGATTTCAGTCTGCCAGCGTCGCGATCACCGGCGCGTGATCCGAAGGCTGTTCCCACTTGCGCGGCACCTTGTCGATCACGCAGGCGGTGCAACGCGGCACCAGTTCTTCCGACAACAGGATGTGGTCGATGCGCAGACCCCGATTGAGGCGGAAGCCCATCTGCCGATAATCCCACCAGCTATACATCTTTTCCGGCTGTTCGAAGAGGCGATAGGAGTCGGTGAGGCCCAGCGCCTGCAGCTTGCGGAAGGCCTCGCGCTCGGGTTCGGACACCAGCACCTGGCCTTGCCAGGCCACTGGATCATGCACGTCGCGGTCTTCGGGGGCGATGTTGTAGTCGCCCAGCAGGGCCAGGCGCGGATTGCTGGCTTTCTCCTGGGCCAGCCATTCATGCAGCGCTGCCAGCCAGTTCAGCTTGTAGGGATACTTCTCGGAGTCCAGCGACTGGCCGTTGGGAATATAGGCGCACACATAGCGCACGCCTTCGATGGTGGCGGCGATGATGCGTTGCTGTTCATCGGGGAACAGCGGATTGTTCTTGACCACGTCATTCATCGGATGGCGCGACAGGATGGCCACGCCGTTATAGGTCTTCTGGCCCGAGAACTCGACCAGGTAACCGGCCGCGGCGATCTCGGCGGCGGGGAACTTGTCGTCGGTCAGTTTGGTTTCCTGCAGGCAGAGCACATCGACCGGGTTTTCTTCCAGCCATTTCAAGACTTGCGGCAGGCGGACCTTGAGGGAGTTGACGTTCCAGGTGGCGATTTTCATGGGGACAATGCGGTGGTGAATCGGAGACAACCCTTGCGGGCGAAGGTCGCCATCTTACCGCATTCATGCCAGCCACATATCGATCGGGTTGGCGCCGGTCGGCAGGCAGAAGGGGAGCGCCGTCTCCGGTGCTCCCCTGGTTGCGACATCGATAGTCAGGACATCACCATCAACCGTCAGCACCCGCCCATCACGCCGCCATCATCTGCGCGCCGTTCATCTGCTCGCTCTTGTCACCGGACTTGCGGCGACGATAAGCCGCAAAGCCGATCAAGCCCAGGCCACCCAACATCATGGCGGTGGTCGAGGCTTCCGGCACCGCTGCCACGCTGATGTTGCCTGCGAAGCTGCCGCCCTTGCTGCCCAGCACACTGCCTGCTACCGACAGTGTGTACAAGCCGGGGTTCAGGCCATTGGTGCTCAGGCTGAAGGTCTGCAGGTCACCGCTGCTTTGTTGGATGCCGGTATAGGTGTGGCCGTTGCCGCTTAAGGTGAAGCTGCTGATGCTCACGCTGGAGATGTTGCCCAAAGCAATCGAGACCAGCGCCGAGGAGACCGAGGAGCCGACGCTGCTGACGGTGAAGGTGAATTTCTCCAGGAAGCTCTTGCCGGTGGTGCCAGTGCCGAAACTCGCATTGAAAGTGGACGTGGCATCGGTCCACACCAGTGCTTGCGAGTGTTGGATGTCTGCCGCACTGGCTGAGCAAGCCATGGCGAGGAGGGCGGATGCAACAAGGAAACTGCTCGACAGTTTTTTCATTACAACACCTCTTTCAAGTTCGATGGACTGCGATTTGACGACGAAAGCATTGCAAGGAGGAGTGCTCAGACGGGTTTCACTGTTGCTGCTGGCGAGGCCGGATTAGCAACTCCATTTGTGATATTTAGTCATGGTGATGAAATTAGATTAATATAAAAATACTAATTATCGCAACTGAATATTACGTTTTATTTTAATTTGTATTGTGGTTCGGAAACGCTGAAAGCCGCTCTGGTAAACGCTTTCAGGAATTGTGCTTGTTTTTGCAAGGCAATTTGTTTTGGTGCGGAAATTAAGTTTCCTCAGTTAATTTATTTTTCTTGTGGGCTGAAAAATAGGACAAAATTTACATGAGAAAAAGTGACGTATGAAAATATTCTAAAATGTTTCCGTGCGGATCAAGGCGTATCCATGAAGCAAGGCGCCATAAGAGGAAAGGGAAATGAGCAGGGCAATATCGCCCGCAAGAATGAGGCGGCGATGATGGAACGCAGAGGAGGAAGGCGGCGCTTGCGCCCTGTCACACGTCGCTACGCTCGTGTGACAGGGGGCGTGCAGTGGGAGGGCTTACTTGAAGTGGTAGCTTAGTGCGACGATGGCGGTGTCGTCGGTGCGGCGACGAACCAGCGGGCTGTCGCTCACGGTGTTGTCGAGCCACTTGCGGCGCCAGTGCAGGTTCAGATGCCAGTCGCCGCTTAATGGTACATCGGCTGCCAGGCCGAAGATCGGGCTGGTGGAAGAACCCACACTGTATTGGCGTAGGCCGCTGGCGGCGGACTCGCTGGCGGAGACGCCGAAGTAATAATCGTTGTAGCTGCTGCTGCGATATTCCACCCCGGCTTCCGGGTAGATGCTGACCCGGCCCAGGTCGACCTGGGCGGCATAGATGGCTTCGGCCAGCGTGCCATGCGAGGTATTGAAGTCGCGGAAGACATTGAGGAAGAAGGCGCCGAACGGAGTTTCCTGGTAGGTGCCCAGGCCCAGCGGGATGGGATTGGAGCGACGGTGCAGGCCGTGGTCGGCGTTGAAGCCTTCGACGTTCACGCGCCCAGCCAGTTCCAGATAGCCATAGCCCATGCGGGCGGTCTTGATGCCGAAGGTATCGACGCGGGCGAAGAAGCGGCCATAGTCAAAGTAGGCATAGGGCAATGCCAGCGTTTCACTGCGGCGCTTGAGGTCGTTGCGGTCGAGCCGGTAGAGGCCGGCGCCAAGGTCGCCGGTGATGCGGTCCTGCAGTTGCAGGGGATCGGTGGCACTGTCGGACGGTGCGACCTGCTGGGCCTGCACGGACAGGCTGCCGCAGGCCAGGATAAGGGCGGCGAAATAATTTTTCATGTTGGGCGGTGGATGAGAACGCAACCGGCATTGTAACGGGCCGGGGCAGCGTCTCGTACGAAATGCGTGAAGCCGCTGCAGGAAACGTCACATTCCAGCACAGCCGAAAAAACGGCCTGCCAGGTGGCAGGCCGTGCTGGGCACTCGGCGCTTGGGCCGCTCTCAGACCACCATCATGCCGGTTGCAGCGGCGGGTAATCGGTATAGCCTTCGGCGCCGCCGCCGTAGAGCGTGGCCTGGTTGATCTGGGCCAGTGCGGCACCGGCCTTGAAGCGTTGCACCAGATCGGGGTTGGCGATCCATGGCCGGCCAAAGGCCACCAGGTCGGCCAGGTTGCGCGCGCGGGCCTGGACTGCCATCTCCAGGTCATAGCCATTGTTGGCGATGTAGAGGCCCTGGAAGAGCTCGCGCAGCACCTGCAGGTCGAAGCCGCCTTCGACTTCGCGCGGGCCACCGGTGGCGCCTTCCACCACGTGCAGGTAGACCAACTGGTAGCGGTTCAATTGCTGCACCACGTAGCGGAAGAGGGCTTCTGGATTGCTGTCGGCGATGTCGTTGGCCGGGCTGATGGGCGAGAGGCGGATGCCCACGCGCTCGCTGGGTATGACCGAGGTGACTGCTTCCACCACCTCCAGCAGCAGGCGGGCGCGGTTTTCGATGCTGCCGCCGTAGGCGTCGGTGCGCTGGTTGCTCTTGTCGCGCAGGAACTGATCCAGCAGATAGCCATTGGCAGCGTGGATTTCCACGCCGTCGAAGCCGGCTTGCATCGACAGTTGCGCGGCGGTTTTGTATTGCTCGACGATGCCGGGCAGTTCGGCGATCTCCAGCGCACGTGGTTCGACGAAGGGCTTGAAGCCGCTTTCGGTGAAGGCATTGCCTTCCGGGCGGATGGCCGATGGCGCCACCGGCAGGGCGTGGCCGGGTTGCAGGTCGGGGTGGGAGATGCGACCCACATGCCACAACTGCAGGAAGATGCGGCCGCCCTTGGCATGTACGGCATCGGTGATCTTTTTCCAGCCGGCCACCTGAGCCTGGTTATAGATGCCCGGCGTCCAGGCATAGCCCTTGCCTTGCGGCGAGATTTGCGTTGCCTCGGCGATGATGAGGCCGGCCCCGGCGCGCTGGGCATAGTACTCGGCGGCCAGGTCGGTGGGGACGTCACCGGCCAGGGCGCGACTGCGGGTGAGCGGGGCCATGACGATACGGTTCTGCAATTGCACTGCGCCCAGTTGGACGGGCTGGAAGAGGTCGCTCGCGAGATGGGCATTGGCGTTGGTCATGCTGATCCTTTCTGCTTGCAGGGAGGGAAGAAGTGCGTCGGCGTTCTTGCTTTCTGACCGACCACGATTGGTGCGCAGTGTTCCGCAAAAGGAGGATCAGTCTAGACCGGAACGGTCGTCTTTGCAGCCGGTCGTCCGCACTTTGTGCAGCGGCAACTCAGGGCTGGATCGGCAGCCGGTCCAGCCAGGGGCCCAGGCGGGTGAGGGCATCCTGGCGTGCGGCCCGGTTGGCATCGATGGCCTGGCGGGCGCGCTCGGGGTCGTCGAAATCATGGGTAGCACCGGGGTAGAGCGTCACCACCGGGGCGCTGGCCTGGCGGATGGGGATGGCATGGCGCAGCACGCGCTGGCAAGTCAGCGGCGAGACTTCGGCATCGGCCGCGCCCAGCAGCACCTGGATCGGTTTATCGATCTCGGGCCTGCGCGAGAGCAGGGCTTGCGGCCCGCAGCCGGGGTAGAACACCAGGGCGGCGGCAAAGCTGGGGCTGCCTGCGGGGCGTTGCGCCTGGCGCTGCATGACGTTCAAGGCGGTGCTGCCGCCATTGGACCAGCCTTGCAGCATGATGCGGCGCGGATCGACCTCTTCGCGCCCGGCCAGCCAGGTCAGCGCACCTTCGGCATCCAGCGGACGCACGCTCAGTTCGTTGACGGCAGCGCGCTGGGGTGTGCCGTGGGTATGGCGACCGAAGCCGTGGGCCACGCCGCGTGGCCCGAAACTGTCCACCAGCAGCACCAGGTAGCCACGCGCCAGCCAGTAGGCGGCCCAGGCGCGGTGGCGCGCCGATAGGGTGCTGGCGTCGCAGGGCGAGGGAATGGCCGGGCCGATCTGCGTGCATTGGGCGTTGATGCGGCTGGAATAGAGGCCGGCGCGGCCATGCAGCAGCACCATGGCCGGATGTGGCCCCGGGCCGAACGGCGAAAACAGATAACCGGTCAGCGCGGTGCTGCCATCGGCCGACGGAAAGCGCACGGTCTGGGCCGGCGGCAAGCTGGCGGCCGGTACCAGGGCCGGCCAGGCCAGTAACAGGCCGTATATGAAGAAAAACCACCGCCAAAGCGGTGGTTTCCGGGACAGTGCCGACGGCTGCGGCGCCCAGGGCTGGCGCAGCGACAGGGCAGATAGATACGTGAATATTATTTCCACCATGTACTGCGCCCCTGCGGCGGCCTCAGGCGCGGGCCGACTTGGCGCGTGCCTGGTTGAGCAGCCAGGTGGTCAGCAAGGGGACCGGACGACCGGTGGCACCCTTGGCAGCGCCGCTCTTCCAGGCGGTACCGGCGATGTCCAGGTGGGCCCAGGTGTACTTGCGGGTGAAGCGCTCCAGGAAGCAGGCGGCGGTGATGCTGCCGGCCGGTTGGCCACCGATGTTGGCGATATCGGCGAAGTTGGACTTCAGTTGCTCCTGGTAGACCTCCTGGATCGGCATCCGCCAGGCGCTGTCGCCGCTGTCGCGACCGGCGGCCAGGAGGGCGTTGGCCAACTGGTCGTGGGCTGCATCTTCGCGGGTGAACAGGCCCGAGTTGTGGTGGCCCAGGGCCACGACGCAGGCGCCGGTCAAGGTGGCGATGTCGACCACGGCGGCCGGCTTGAAGCGTTCCACGTAGGTCAGTGCGTCGCACAGGATCAGGCGGCCTTCGGCATCGGTGTTGAGCACTTCGATGGTCTGGCCGGACATCGAGGTGACGATGTCGCCCGGCTTGGTGGCGCGGCCCGAGGGCATGTTTTCGCAGGTCGGGATGACGCCGATGACGTTCAGTTTCAAGCCCAGTTCGGCGATGGTACGGAAGGTGCCCAGCACCGAGGCGGCGCCGCACATGTCGTACTTCATCTCATCCATGTTCAGGCCCGGCTTGAGCGAGATGCCGCCGGTGTCGAAGGTGATGCCCTTGCCCACCAGCACGACCGGCGCATCCTTGGCCTTGCCGCCCAGGTGCTTGATGACGATGAACTTGGGCGGCTCGTCGCTGCCGTTGGTGACCGACAGGAAGCTGCCCATCTTCAGCGCTTCCAGTTGCTTGCGGTCCAGCACTTCCACGCCCAGCTTGAAGTCCTTGGCCAGCTTCTTGGCGGTATTGGCCAGGTAGGTGGGGGTGCAGACGTTGCCGGGCAGGTTGCCCAGTTCCTTGGTCAGGGCCATGCCATTGGCCAGGGCCACGGCTTCGGACAGGGCAGTCTTGGCGGCGGTGCCTTCGGTGGCGGCCACCAGCAGGGTGATCTTCTTGACGCCGGTGGGAGCCGGGTCTTTCTTGCTCTTCAAGGTGTCGCAACGATAGACCGCGTCGCGTCCGGCCAGCACCACGGTGCGGATGGCCCAGGCCAGGTCGCGCTCCTTGACGTCCTCGAAAGGCAGGGCCAGGGCGGCATCGCTGCAGCCCAGCGTGGCCAGGGTGCGCACCAGCGCGCCGGCGGCGGTGGCAAAGCTCTTGTCGCTGATCTCTTCTTCGGCGCCCAGGCCCAGCAGCACGATGCGTTCGGCGGCGATGCCGGTCACGCCGCGCAGCAGCAGGGTGGTGCCGGGCTTGCCGGAAATGTCGCCCGACTTCAGGGCGGCACTGATGGCGCCCAGCTTGTCCAGGGCGCCAGCGGCCTTGGATAGTTTGCGGTTTTCATAGATGCCAACGACCAGGGCGCCGGTCTTGACGCCGGTGATGGCGTTTTTTGCGTCCAATGTTTTTGTGCTAAAGTCCATCGTTCGTCCTTTATATGAATTACTTGGCGATTATAGAGCGCATTGACACGCAATGTGCGATGAGTTCGGCCAGGTGAGCCAGCCCTGGACACGATGCCGGGCCCAGGCCACGGAAGCAATGACCCCGACACCAGAGACCAATCCAGTATCCCCATGATTTTCCAGCGCGCCCTCAGACGCGAATTGACCAGCACCGCAGGTGGGGTCTTCACTACGCTGTTCACCATCACGCTGACCGTGATGCTCATCAAGATCCTCGGCCAGGCCGCGGGTGGCCAGGTGGCGTCGCAAGACGTGCTGGCCCTGATCGGCTTCCAGTCGCTGAACTACATGCCCATCATCCTGATCCTCACCGGCTTCATTTCGGTGCTGCTGGTGATGACGCGCAGCTACCAGGATTCCGAGATCGTGGTCTGGTTCTCCTGCGGCATGTCGCTCACGCGCTGGATCGCCCCGGTGCTGCGCTTCGGCTGGCCCATCATGGCGCTGGTGGCGGTGCTGTCCTTCGTGGTCACGCCCTGGGCCAATGAGCAGAGCAGCGAATATCGCAGCCGCTTCGAGCAGCGCGAAGACATCGCCCGCGTCTCGCCGGGCAAGTTCCAGGAATCGGCGGCGGCCAACCGCATCTTCTTCGTCGAAGGTATTTCCGGCGATGCCTCCAAGGTGCGCAATATCTTCGTCAATACCATCAACCAGGATGGCAAGAACAGCGTGGTGGTGGCCAAGGAAGGCGAGACTACGGTGGATGCCGATGGCGAGAAGTTCGTGGTCATGCAAAAGGGACGCCGCTATGACGGTTCGCCCAGCCTGCCGGATTTCCAGATCGTCGACTTCGAGCGCTACGGCCTGTTGATCGGCAACCAGTCGCAGACGGCAGCCGGTGAACGTTCGGCGCGCGCCCTGCAGATGAACGAGTTGCTGGCCAAGCGCGATGGCTTTGCGCGCGGCGAACTGCTGTGGCGTATTGCGCTGCCCTTGATGGCGCTGGCCCTGATGCTGCTGGCCATTCCGCTGTCCTTCGTGAATCCACGTGCCGGCCGTTCGCTGGGCCTGCTGGTGGCGCTGCTGCTGTTCGTGGTCTACAGCAATACGGTGAGCGTGTTCCAGGCCTCGGTGGCGCAGCAACGCATGAGTTTCGTGATGGCCTGGTGGCCGGTGCACCTGATCGTCGCGCTGCTGATCGTGGGCATGTTTGCCCTGCGCCTGAACATCAACCATCCTTTCCACCCATCCCGGTTGTGGAGCCGAGTGCGGCGCGCCATGACGTTCCAGCGCGAGGCCTGAGATGAGAGTCATCCAACGTTACTTCACCACCGAGATCACGCGCTCGGTATTCTTTGCGCTGGCAGCCTTCCTGGCCTTGTTTGCCTTCTTCGAGATGATGGGGCAGCTGGAACAGGTCGGTCGCAATGGCTACAAGTTGCAGCAGGCAGTGTTCTATGTGTTGATGGGCTTGCCTGGCAATGTCTATGAACTGATGCCCACCGCCGTGCTGATCGGTACCATCTATACGCTCTCGCAACTGGCGGCGCGTTCCGAATTCACCATCATGCGTGTTTCCAGCATGTCCACCGGCATGGCGGCCAAGGTGCTCTTGCGCATCGGCGTGGGCTTTGCGGTCATCACCATCATCTTTGGCGAACTGATCGCACCCAAGGCGTCGGAGTGGGCCGAGAAGCTCCGATTGCAAGCACAGGGCTCCTCGATGTCCTCACAGTTCCGTTCCGGCATGTGGGCCAAGGACGTGATCAAGGACCACGGCCTGGAAGGCAACGTCACCGGCAGCCGCTTCATCAACATCCAGACCGTGCAACCGGATGGCCGTATCGAAGGCGTCAAGCTCTACGAACTCGATACCGACTTCCACATGGCGCGCATGGTCACGGCCAAGAGCGGGATGTACGAAGGCGATCATCAATGGGTGTTGAGCGACGTGGTGCAATCGGACTTCACCGGCGACAAGGACCGCAAGATCACCGAGCCGGTCAAGACGATGAAGCTGGCGCAGATGAAGCTGGTTTCGGAGGTGACACCGGAAATCCTCTCGGTGCTCTTCGCCGACCCGGACCGCATGTCGGCCTATGACCTGCTGGCCTATACCAAGCACCTGGAAGCCAACAACCAGCGCACCGACCGCTACGAGATCGCCTTCTGGAAGAAGATCGTCTATCCGCTGTCGATCTTCGTGATGCTGGCACTGGCCTTGCCCTTTGCCTACCTGCATTTCCGTGCCGGTGGCGTGAGTCTGAAGATCTTCACCGGCATCATGATCGGGGTGTGCTTCCAGCTCATCAATAGCCTGTTTTCACACCTGGGCTTGCTCAACACCTGGCCGCCCTTCATGACGGCGGCGCTGCCTAGTCTGTTGTTCATGGTGCTGGCCATCGGCTCGTTGTGGTGGGTGGAGCGCACTTGAGTCCGACCGTTTTATCTCATTAGCCTGAAAGACCTGTTGCCCATCATGAGCGAGTCCGTCACCCAAAGCCTGATCCTGTTCGCCCACGGCGCACGCGACCCCGCCTGGGCCGCGCCTTTCGAACGCCTGCGCGCACTGACCCAGGCGGCCATGCCGGGGGCCAGCGTGCAACTGGCCTTCCTGGAACTGATGCAGCCCGATCTGCCCACCGTCGCGGCCCAACAGGTGGCTGGCGGTAGCCGGTGCATCACCGTGATCCCGGTGTTCCTGGGGCAGGGCGGCCATGTGCGTCGCGACTTGCCGGAACTGCTGGAACAACTGCGCCAGGCGCATCCGGGCGTAGAGATTCGCACGGTGCCGGCAGTGGGGGAGGATGAAGCGGTATTGCAGGCGATTGCAGCGTATTGCGTCGGGACGGCGCGTCAAGCCTGAGTAGCGGGTTGCGCTGGCTTCGCTGGCTTTTTCATTCGGCAATCAGCGTCCAGGTTACTGTTTCACGGCCCAGGTATTGGCCGTGCGGTCCCAGGGGGCGTCGTAGCGCCTGACCAAGATTGGCGAATTTTTTTCGCCAGTCAGGGTGTCGGGTTGTACGGAGTGGGATAAAAACGACGGGGTGAGGGGACGTGTTGGGTAGCCGGCACATACGTACCGCCTGTGCCGTCTCCACGCCAAACACATTGCGCAAGGCGGCATCGCGCCGTTTCAGTTCCGATCCGCCAGTGCCGGTCCGATCATTACCAGCACCGGTCCGCTGCAGGCTTGCAGCCCGGCTTCCAGGCCGGCCAGTTGCAGATGGTAGATGTGCTGGTCAGCGCGGCTGCAGTTTTCCACCACCACCACTGGTGTCTCGGGCGCATGGCCCAGGGCCAGCAGGCGTTGCGCGGTGGCCGTGGCTTCGCGGCCACCCATGTATTGCACCAGCGTATCACCATTGGGCATACGCACTTCGTCCGGTTCATCGACCCCCGTGCTGGACGTAAACAGCGAGACGCTGCGCGCAATCCCGCGCCGCGTCAGCGGGCGCTTGGCGGCGGAGGCAGCGGCCAGCGCGGCGGTGATGCCGGGGACGATCTCAAAGGGAATGTTGTGCTCTTCCAGCGCCCGCATTTCTTCATCGGCACGGCCGAAAAGCATGGGGTCGCCGCCTTTCAGACGCACCACACGGCGATACTGCTGGGCTGCCTCGACCAGCTTCTGGTTGATGACGGGCTGGGCCGTGGAGCGCTGGCCGCTGCGCTTGCCCACCGAGACCAGCACGGCTTGCGGGCACAGGGCCAGGATGTCGGGGGTAACCAGGGCATCGTGCAGCACGATCTCGGCTTGCGCCAGGAGACGTGCGGCACGCACCGTCAACAGGTCAGCGGCGCCAGGGCCGGAGCCGACCAGCCATACCATGCCCGGATGTTCCGGGCTGGGGGCGGGTGAATCGGAAGAAAGTGAAGTCGCTGCCTGTTGGGTGGCCATGGCCTGGTCGAAGATACGATTGCGGATCGAAAGAAAATCAGTCGATCCGAATCATACCAGCGGCGACCGTCTGGTGGCTCACTTCGTCGATCAGGATGAAGGCGCCGGTGGCGCGGATATCCTGATAGGCATCGGCGGCGATGGGCTGCTGCACGTTGACGCTGATGCGGGCGATGTCGTTGAGCTTCAAGGTCTCGGCCGGGCGGCGTTCCTGGGTGTTGATGTCCAGCAGCGTATCGACCTTGGCTACGCGCGCGGCCACCTGCTTGGTGGTGTGCTTGAGCCAGTACTTGCGACGCAGGTCCAGCGGTTCTTCGGACAGCCAGCACACATCGGCGTTGACGCTCTTGAGGATGGTCGAAGGCTGGGCAGCCGACGCCAGCAGATCGCCGCGCGAGATGTCCAGGTATTCGTCCAGCAGGATGGTCACCGACTGGCCGGCCGCGGCCGATTCCAGCGAGCCGTCCAGGGTCTGGATGTCCTTGACGGTGGCGCTCTGGCCGCTGGGCAGCACCACCAGCTTGTCACCACGGGCGACCTTGCCGGCTTCGATGCGGCCCATGTAGCCACGGAAGTCATTGGCTTCATGGCCGTTGTGGCGCGCCACCAGTTGCACCGGGAAGCGGAAGGCTTCTTCGTGCGCATCTTCATACACTGACAGCGATTCCAGCAGGGTGATCAGCGTCGGCCCCTGATACCAGGGCATCCGCGCGCTGGCTTCCACCACGTTGTCACCGGCCAGGGCCGACAGCGGGATGGCGTGTACGTCCTGCAAGCCCAGTTGCTGCGCGAACTGCTGGTAGGCGCCGACGATGCGGTCATAGACGGTCTGGTCGTAGTCCACCAGGTCCATCTTGTTGACGGCCACGATCACGTGCTGGATCTGCAGCAGGTGGGCGATGGTGGAGTGGCGCTTGGTCTGGGTCAGCAGTTCCACGCTGCCATCATCGCCCAGCTTCACCTTGGAGACGTCCACCAGGATGATGACGGCGTCAGCAGTCGAGGCACCGGTGACCATGTTGCGGGTGTACTGCTCGTGACCGGGGGTGTCGGCGATGATGAACTTGCGCTTGGGCGTGGCGAAGTAGCGATAGGCCACGTCGATGGTGATGCCTTGCTCGCGCTCGGCTTCCAGGCCATCGGTGAGCAGCGACAGGTCTACCGTATCGCCCACGGTACGCTTGTGCTTGGCGCGCGAGATGGCGTCGAGCTGATCGGCGAAGATGCCCTTGCTGTCGAACAGCAGGCGACCGATCAGGGTGCTCTTGCCATCGTCCACGGAACCGGCAGTGATGAAGCGCAGCAGGCCGCGTTCGTGCGATTGTGCGGAGGCCTGGGCCAGTTGTGCTTGGGTTGCGGCGGCGTTCATCAGAAATATCCTTCCTTCTTGCGTTTTTCCATTGAGGCTTCGGACGTCTGGTCGTCCATGCGGGTCGCGCCGCGCTCGGTAATCTGGGTCACTGCGGTCTCGGCGATGATGGCTTCCACCGAAGCGGCATCGGAGGCGACCGGGCAGGTGCAGGAGATGTCGCCCACGGTACGGAAGCGGACGACCTGCTTTTCCACGGTCTCGCCTTCGCGCGCCGGGGTGAGGTCGGTCAGCGGGACCAGCAGGCCATTGCGCGGGATCACTTGGCGCTCATGGGCGAAGTAGATCGAGGGCAGGGCCAGCTTTTCGCGGGCGATGTATTGCCACACATCCAGTTCGGTCCAGTTGGAGATGGGGAAGACGCGCATGTTCTCACCCGGATGCACGCGGGTGTTATACAGGTCCCACAGCTCGGGGCGCTGGGCCTTGGGGTTCCATTGGCCGAATTCGTCGCGGAAGGAGAAGATGCGTTCCTTGGCGCGGGCCTTTTCTTCATCGCGGCGCGCGCCGCCGATACAGGCGTCGAACTTGAATTCCTCGATGGTTTCCAGCAGCGTCACGGCTTGCGCAGCGTTGCGCGAATCGGTTTGCGGATTGCGCAGGCGCACGGTGCCACGCTTGATCGAGTCTTCCACCGAACGCACCACCAGGCGCTCGCCCAGTTCAGCGGCGCGGCGGTCACGGAATTCGATGACTTCCGGGAAGTTGTGGCCGGTATCGATGTGCACCAGCGGGAAGGGGAACTTGCCGGGGCGGAAGGCCTTCTCGGCGATGCGCAGCAGCACCACCGAGTCCTTGCCGCCGGAAAACAGCAGCGCCGGGTTGCTGCACTCGGCCGCGACCTCGCGCATGATGTGGATGGCTTCCGATTCCAGCCAGTCGAGGTGACGGTTGCTGGCGTTGTCCAAAAAGAGTGTGTCTACCGCTGTGTTCATGCCGGACCTTCCGATGCTTTGCTTGTTGTTGCTCTGGTTGAATTCTGGTTCAGCTCGCTGCGTGCGCCTTGATGCGCACCAGCTTGCCATCGACCACATGCAGGCCGCATTCCTTGGAGTCTGGGTTCTCCCACCACCAGCGGCCGGCGCGGATATCCTCGCCGGGCTGGATGGCGCGGGTACAGGGCTCGCAGCCGATGGACGGATAACCCTGGTCGTGCAGCGGGTTGTAGGGCACGTCGTTGGCGCGGATGTAGTCCCACACGTCCTGTTCCGACCAGTCGGCCAGGGGGTTGAACTTCTCCATGCCGTGGGCTTCGTCGCGTTCCTGCACGTGCAGCTCAGCCCGTGTGACCGATTGCGCACGGCGCTGGCCGGTGACCCAGGAAGCCTTGCCTTGCAGAGCGCGGTTCAGCGGCTCCATCTTGCGGATGTGGCAGCATTCCTTGCGCAATTCCACGCTGTCGTAGAAGGCATTGGCGCCGTTCTTCTGTACGTAGGTCTCGACCGCTTCGGGCTGCGGACGGTAGGGCGCGACTTCGTAGTCGTAGGTTTCGCGGATGCGATCGATCATCCCTACGGTTTCCTTGTGCAGGCGACCGGTTTCCAGGGTGAAGATGCTGATGCGATCCTGCAGCTTGCCGCGCAGGATCAGGTCGGTCAGCACCATGTCTTCGGCCGCGAGGCTGGAGGCCAGCGCAGCCGGGGCGTACTCGGCGGCGATGCGTTCCAGCGTGGCCTGGGTCTTGGCGATGAGGTCTTGCAAGCCTGGGTTAGCCATGGGCTGTCCTTCCTTCTTCACAATCTGGGTTCAGCGGTTCAGTCGGCGGTCTGCACGGTCTCGCGCTTGACGCGGCGGAACAGCGGGTTTTTCTCGTCCCAGGAGGTCTGGTACTTCTCGGAGAAGTCGGTCAGGCCCTTGACGGCGTCATGGATGTTCTTGTCGGCCCGCACGGCGAAGGCGTCGAAGCCCACGCGCTGCATGTAGAACAACTGGTCGCGCAGCACATCGCCGATGGCGCGCAACTCACCGGTATAGCCCAGGCGGGCGCGCAGGTTGTAGGCGATGGAATAGCCACGGCCATCGGCGAACTTGGGGAAGTCCACGGCGATGACCTTGAAGCTGTCCAACTGGCCCTTCAGTTCTTCCGGGCGCTCATCGCTGGCCAGCCACACGCCGATCTCGGCACGCGACTTCAGGGCTTCGCCCTGCGCCTGCCATACCTTGAGCGGCACGATCACGCGGCCTTGCGGGACGTTGACGTTCTCTGCGGTCTCGCCTTCAGCCAGGCGCAGCACGCTCCAGTCGTCACTGACGACGGTCTTGTTCTTGATGATTTCAGGCATTTGCGTCTTCTCCTGCGACATACTCGGCCGAACGGATCGGCGTTGCGTAAACGAATTCCTTGAACGGGGTCACACCGATGCGGCGCACGGTGTCGATGAAGCGTTCTTCCTCGGTGCGCTGCTTGACATACACCTGCAGCAGGCGGTCGATGACAGTGGGCATCTGGGTGGCCGAGAACGAGGGGCCGATGATCTTGCCCACCGAAGACTCGTTGCCCTGGGCGCCGCCCAGCGACACCTGGTACCACTCGGAACCATCCTTGTCCACACCCAGGATGCCGATGTTGCCCACGTGATGGTGGCCGCAGGCATTGATGCAACCGGAGATGTTCAACTCGATGTCGCCGATGTCATGCTGGAAGTCGATGTTCTCGAATTTCTCGGCGATGGCCTGGGCGATCGGGATCGACTTGGCATTGGCCAGCGAGCAGAAGTCGCCGCCGGGGCAGCAGATGATGTCGGTCAAGAGGCCAATGTTCGGGGTGGCCAGGCCATGCGACTTGGCCGCTTGCCACAGCGCGTACAGCTCGGATTGCTTGACGTCGGCCAGCACCAGGTTCTGTTCGTGGGTCACGCGCAGCTCACCAAAGCTGTACTGGTCGGCCAGATCGGCCACAAAGTTCATCTGATCGGCGGTGATGTCACCCGGCGGCACGCCCGGTTTTTTGAGCGACAGGATCACGGCAGCATAGCCGGCCTTCTTGTGCGCCTTGACGTTGCGCTTGATCCAGTTGGCAAAGCCGCGGTCTTCCGCCTTCAGGCGTTCATATTCGGCATCCACCGCCGGCAGGGTTTCATAGGCCGGGTCGGTGAAGAACTTGGCTACGCGTTGCAGCTCTTCTTCGGTCAGGGTGGAGGGGCCATCCTTGATGTCGGCCCATTCTGCTTCCACCTGGCGGGCGAACTCCTCGGGGCCGATGGCCTTGACCAGGATCTTGATGCGCGCCTTGTACATGTTGTCGCGGCGGCCGTACTGGTTGTAGACGCGCAGGATGGCTTCCAGGTAGGACATGGCGTGCTGCCAGGGCAGGAAGTCACGGATGACGCTGCCCAGGATGGGAGTGCGGCCCATGCCGCCGCCCACCAGCACGCGAAAGCCCACTTCGCCGGCTTCGTTCTTGATGACATGCAGTCCGATGTCATGCACGGCGGTGGCCGCACGGTCTTCGGCGGCGCCGCTGATGGCGATCTTGAACTTGCGCGGCAGGTAGGCGAATTCGGGGTGGAAGGTGCTCCACTCGCGGATCAGTTCGGCATAGGGCCGCGGATCGACGATTTCGTCAGCGGCCACGCCAGCCAGTTCGTCGGAGGTGGTATTGCGGATGCAGTTGCCGGAGGTCTGGATGGCGTGCATTTCGACGCTGGCCAGCTGTTCCAGGATCTCGGGCGATTCTTCCAGCTTGATCCAGTTGAACTGGATGTTCTGGCGGGTGGTGAAGTGACCATAGCCGCGGTCGTACTTGACGGCGATCTCGGCAAACTTGCGCAATTGATTGGAGGCCAACATGCCATAGGGAATGGCGATGCGCAGCATGTAGGCATGGCGTTGCAGGTACAGGCCGTTCTGCAGGCGCAGGATACGGAATTCGTCTTCGGCCAGTTCATCCGACAGGCGCCGACGCACCTGGTCCCGGTATTGTGCGACTCGCTCTTTGACGATCAGGTGATCGTATTGGTCATAGCGGTACATCTTGTCTTCCCTGTTAACGTCTTATGGGCGCCCGGATCAGGGTGCGCCCGATTGAAAATAAGCCTACCAAATCAGCTTGACTGCAACGCTCGTCAGCGTAATGGCCAGCAGGCCGCGCAAGAATTTCTCCGGCACCGCTCGCGCCGCGAGCGAACCGATGGTGATGCCCGGCACCGAACCCAGCAACAGGGTGGCCAGCAATTCCCAGTTGATCGAACCCAGCCACCAGTGACCCAGAGCCGCAATGGCGGTCAGCGGGACGGCATAGGCGATGTCGGTACCCGCGATCTCGGCCGGAGACAGGCGAGGATACAGCAAGACCAGCAAGGTCGCGCCGACGGCACCGGCGCCGATGGAAGAAATGGTCACCAGCGTACCCAGCAGGGCGCCGGCAGCAATGGTCGCCGTGGCCAAGGTGCTGCCCTGCAACTGACGTTGCGGATGGGCATTGAGCCAGGCTTGCATCCGCGAACGGAACAGCAGGGCGATCACGGTCAACAACACCGAAATGGCGATCGAATAACGGATGGTCAGGGCAATGCCCTCGCTGACGGCGCCGAAGTGCTTCAACAGCAGCGTGGTCACCAGCGCGGCGGGCAGGGCGCCATAAGAGAGGCGACGCACCACATCCCAGCGCACGGTACCCTTGAAGCGGTGGGCCAGGGTGCCGGCAGTCTTGGTGGCCGAGGCAAAGGCCAGATCGGTACCTACGGCCACCGATGGATGGATGCCGAACAGCAAGGTCAACAGCGGTGTCATGAGCGAGCCGCCACCGACCCCGGTCAGTCCGACCAGCAGTCCTACGGCAAATCCGCTTACTACATAAGAAACAGTCATAACACCTCGCCCATTAGTCTGCGAATCGTAATAAACTTATGTTTCAAACCAAACTACATAGTATTTATTTGCTTATATACGCCTTTGGCATATGGAAATGCGGCAAATGAAGCAGGCAAGGTCAATGAGGCTGGCGCGGGGCGCCGTCCTGCTGACCAGGTAGAAGCGAAGGAATTCCCACATGAATCTTCATCAATTCCGTTTCGTGCGTGAAGCGGTAAGGCAGAACTTCAACCTGACGGAGGCGGCCAAGGCCCTGTATACCTCACAGCCCGGCGTCTCCAAGGCCATCATCGAGCTGGAAGAAGAGCTGGGCGTGGACATCTTTACCCGCCACGGCAAGCGCATCCGTGGCTTGACCGAGCCGGGCCGGGCGGTGCTGCGGTCGGTGGAACTGATCATGCAGGAAGTGGATGGCTTGAAACGCATCGGCAAGGAATTCGCCGCCCACGACAGCGGCAGTTTCACCATCGCCACCACCCATACCCAGGCGCGCTATGCCTTGCCCAAGGTGGTACAAGCCTTCACCCAGAAATATCCCAAGGTGCATCTTTCCTTGCTGCAGGGCAATCCCAAGCAGATCACCGAGATGGTGCGCAACGACCAGGCCGACATCGCCATCGCCACCGAGGCACTGGCTTCCGGTGAAGGCCTGGTGTCCTTGCCCTGTTATCAATGGGAGCATGTGGTGGTGGTGCCGCCCGACCATCCGCTGCTGCAATCGAAGAGCCTGACGCTCGAAGAGATCGCCGCCAATCCGCTCATTACCTATGATTCCGCCTTCAGCGGCCGCAGCAAGATCGACCATGCCTTCTCGCTGCGCCACCTGAAACCGGACGTGGTGCTGGAAGCCATCGACGCCGATGTCATCAAGACCTACGTGGAACTGGGCATGGGCGTGGGCATCATTGCCGGCATCGCCTTCGATGCCGAGCGCGACCGCGGCTTGCGTGCCATTCCGGCTGGCCACCTGTTTGGCACCAATGTCTCGCGGGTGGCCTTAAAGCAAGGGGCGTATTTGCGGGGATATGTCTATACCTTCATCGAATTGCTGGCGCCGACGCTGAACCGCAAGCTGATCGCGCAGGTCATGGAGGGCGAGAAGGACATGTATGAACTTTAAGCACCGACACCAATAGAGCACAGCTAGACGAAAGAACGGCCGGATCTGCAAAGATCCGGCCGTTCTCGTTTTTACCGCTTGGCAGCCTGATCAGGCCACTGCCGTGCGCTCCAGGTCGCGGCAGCCATCCAGCAGGAAGGACAAGCCCACCACCAGCACCAGCTCACCCTCGGCCGAACGGGCCGTGCCGGTGATGCCGGCGGTGTGGATCGCGGTCAGCGGCTTGATTACCAGGTCGGCCGTGCCTTCCACTGACTCCACGCCCAGAATGTAGGGATGCGGCACCGCCATGACGATACCGACCCGCTCATTGCCCGGCTCGTAGCCCAGCACGCCGGCCAGCGAATTGACCGGCAGCGGACGGCCCTGGTCGCGCAGCACCGGGGCGCCGCCCACTTCGTCGAAGGTCTCGGGCAGCTCCACCACGCGTTCCACCACGGCCATGGGCAGCGCCAGGGGGGCGCCGGCACAGCGCACCAGCATGGTCGGGATGATCGACAGTTCGATCGGCAGGCGGATTGAGAACTTGGTGCCTTTGCCGATGGTGGATTCGATGCGGATGGTGCCGCGATGCTTTTCCACGGCGGTCTTGACCACGTCCATGCCCACGCCGCGTCCAGAAACGCTGGAAGCTACTTCCTTGGTCGAGAAGCCCGGCAGGAACACCAGTTGCAGCGCTTCGTCGGCGGTCAGTGCCTGGTGCTCATTGATCAGGCCCTTGGCCAGTGCCTTGCTGCGTAGCATGTCCGGGTCCATGCCCTTGCCGTCATCGAAGACTTCGATCATGACGCTGCTACCGGCCTGCCAGGCGTTGAGCGAGATGGTCGCCTTGTTGGGCTTGCCGGCGGCGGCGCGGTCGACTTCGATACCGTGGTCCAGCGAGTTGCGCAGCATGTGCACCAGCGGGTCGTAGAGGCTGTCCACCACCACGCGGTCGACTTCGGTGTCGGCACCGGTGATGACCAGATCGACATCCTTGCCCAGGTCCTTGGCCAGTTCGCGGACCAGTCGCGGGAATTTCTGGAACAGGCGGCCCACCGGTTGCATCCGGGTTGACAGTGTGGCGCGCTGCAGTTCGCTGGAATAGCGCGAGGCGCGGCCCAGGGTTTCAGCCAGGGTCGACATGAGCGCGGCGGCCGTGCCTTCGAACTTGAACTGTTGCAGCTTTTCCAGCAGCACCGAGGCTTGGTTGGCGGCCTGCACCGATTCGCCGGCCACTTCCAGCAGGGCATCCAGCTTGACGGCATCGATACGGATGCTTTCTTCCTTGGCACCCCCGGGGGAATCGGTGGCGCGGCGGTTTTGCTGCACGGGTGCGGCGGCCTTGGGTTCGCCTTCGGCTGCGGCTGCGGCTGCGGGTGCTGCAGCTGGTGCCGGCGTTGCAGCGGCGGCGCTGGCTGTGCTGTCGGCGGCAGCCGGCGCGGCCACTGCCGCACCCGGCACCAACGCCTGGTACATGGCCGGCCAATCCAGCTCGCCATCTTTCATTACGCTGGCGCTGCCGTCCACGCTGGCCGGGGCGGCGCTGGTGGCCTGTACTTGCGGTGCGACCGGCGCTGCGGGAGCGGTGGCCGGGGCCGCAGCGGCTTCGCTCTTGCCTTCGATGGCCTGGGTCAGGATGTCCTTCAGTTCGGCCGGCATCGAGGCCAGGCTGTCGGGCGCGGCGCCATTGGACAGCTCGTTCAACTGGTCGGCTACGAAACCGCTGGCTTGCAGTGCTGCTTCGATGGCCAGCGGCGTCACCGGTGCCTTGCCGGTACGCAGGGCATCGAACAGGTTTTCGGTCAGGTGGCAGGCCGACACCATGGCCGGCAGGTTCACGAACCCGGCGCCACCCTTGATGGTGTGGAATGCGCGGAAGACCGCGTTGAGGATTTCAAGGTCATCAGGATGTCGTTCCAGCGTCAGCAGATGCTCTTCCACGTTGGTGGCGAGCTCCAACGCTTCAACGACAAAGTCCTTGAGCATTTCGTCATCCATTAGAACCCCAGGCTATCGAGTAAGTCGTCCACATCGTCCTGTGCCATGGCGGTGCCCCCCACGGACGGACCATTCATCAGGGAAACCGGTTTTTCCGCATCCATCTGCGCCTTCACCTCGGGTGGGGCATTGTCGCGCAGCAATTGCGCCAGCTCGCGCTCGGCGGTGGCGGTGATGGCCACGATCTTCTTGATCAACTGGCCGGTGATGTCCTGGAAGTCCTGGGCCATCATGATTTCCAACATGCGGGCTTTTTCTGCTTCGGTCGATTCCATGACCGAGCTGGAGAATTTCTGCGAGTCGCCCGCCAACGCCTTGAATTCGTCGATACTCATCTGGCCGGCATAGAGCTTGGTCCAACGGGCGTTGATGTCCTTGGCCTGTTCCTGCAGGCGGTCCTGGGCCGGCATCCCGGAGTCCAGGGCATTGAGCACCTTGTTGGCGGCTTGTTCGGTGAGCGTGGCGATGTGTTCCAGGCGGCTCTGGGCGTCGCCGATCTGTTCGGCCACGTCGGTCAGCGAGCGGTCATACCCCAGTTCGCGCATCGAGTCGTGCAACAGACGCACGATGCCGCCCAGGCGTTCATACATGGGTTTGTCGCTCTGGTCCTCGGCATCCGGCTGGGCACTGTCGGCTGCCGGTTCGGTCCCGGCCGGTGCGGCAGCACCGCCGTCGCTGGCGGTCATGCCCGGTAGCGTTTGTGCGGAAATTTCGTCAAACAATGCTTCCAGATCAACGTCGTCGCTCATGATTACTGATTCTCCCAACAAATTGGGTGCGCTCGGCGGCGCACTGCTGTGCAAATTGCCCGTAGGCGGATCAAATACGTCGTTCCGGGAGGCACAGCAACTGCCTTGCCTTCGATACCCAAAAGATATCGGCAGGCAGAGGCAGAGTCTGAAGGCTCGCAGACCACGACAACGATTCAGGGATGACAGGTGAGGCCAGCGGACCAGGCAGCGGGTCCACGGGTCGACGATGCCATGGCGCCGAGTATAGGGCCGCTTGCGGCCATCTCATCGGCTAAACAGCGAGTGAAATCCCCCATTTGTTTCAATTTTTCGACCTTTGCCAACATCCTGACCAGGCAAAAATAAAAAAGATATTCGATAAGAAAATCGAATTTATTCTATATAAGAGACGGATTTTATCCGGGTTTTTCCTGAAAGCAATGCGTCGGCCCGGCTTGTGCTGATTTACATCACCTGGTCCGGGTAGCTTGTGGTGTCCACGCCGCACGCCTACAATGGCGCGGTTTTGGTGCCCGCTGGCGTGTTCGTGCCGGCAGTTAAACGGGAAACACACGCCAGGCTGCCCGCAACAGGTGGGTGACCAGGTCAAGGTGTGCTGCCCCCGCAACGGTAACCAGGCGCCGGCTGCAACGTGAAGACACGTTGCGTTTGGCCGGCAACACCATCTTTGACGCCACTGTGCATGTTGCGCGATCTCCGATCTCGGGTTGCACCGCATGGGAAGGCTGATGGTCGTGCCTGCAGCCCGGAGACCGGCCAAACCAGGAGGATGCCGCGCATGGCCCAGGCCGCAGCGGTTTTCCGTTGATTGCGGCCTGCGGGGAGGCAGGCTGCACACCTTCATCGAGTCTCTTGTTCATGTCTATTGCTGCTTTTCCGGTCCGTCACGACGGTCCGCGTCCTCGTTTTGTCCTGCGCACCTCCACTGCGCTGATCCTGTCGACTCTGATTCCGGCTTGCTGGGCGGGTGCCGCCACCGCCGACCTCGCCCAGCCGCTGTCGGCGGTGGTGGTCTCGGCCTGGCGTTTCCCTAATGACCCGGCCTTTGCGCCGGTGGCCGCTACCGTCATCACGGCCGAACAGATCCGTGAGGCCGGCATCGACAATGCCAATGAAGCGATCCGCAAGCTGGGCGGCGTCTATGGCCGCCAGAGCCTCGCTGGCCCGCAGGATTTCCCGCTGGACCTGCGCGGCTTCGGTACCAATGGCGACCAGAACATGGTGGTGCTGGTCGATGGCGTGCGCATTTCCGAAAATGAATTAAGCACGCCACTGCTGTCCTCGATTCCCATCGAGAGTATCGAACGCATCGAGATCGTGCGCGGCGGCAGCAGCGTGTTGTATGGCAGCGGCGCCACCGGCGGCACCATCCAGATCATCACGCGTCGTCCGCAAGCCAATGCCGGGCATGGCACGGTATTGGGCGAGGTGGGCAGCAATGGCCTGCGCGCCGGCCAGGCAGTGCTCGCGCGCGCTTGGGGCAATATGTCCATCGATGCCAGCTATGGCAAGTCGCACGCCGACAACTGGCGCGACAACAGCCGCGCCAACCAGGAAAACTTCGCGACCACGGTCCAATGGTTCGCCAGCGATTGGCGCTTCGGTTTGCGCGCCAACCTGGCACGTGCCGATTTCGGCCTGCCTGGGAGCCTGAGTCAGGCACAATATGACGCCAATGCACGCCAGACCACCAAGCCGCTGGACCATGGTTCTTATGATAACGACAGCATCACGGCCTTCCTGGAACGCCGCTTCGGCGCCTTCGACGTCGCTGCCGAACTGGCGCATCGCGAAAAGATTGCCCGCTCCACCTATGTCAGCAGCGGCTCAAGTTCGCAGGTCAACATCCGCAGCACGCAATTCTCGCCGCGCCTGCGCCACTTGATCGAGCGTGGTCCGTGGAAGAACGAAGCCATTGCCGGCATCGACCTGGCCGAATGGAGTTCCTTCAACAATGCCAGTTATGGCAACAGCGACGCCTCCCAGCATTCCAAGGCGCTCTACCTGCGCGATGAGATCGAGTTCGACCACAATGCCCGTCTGGCCGCCGGCGTGCGACGCGAACTGTTCACCCAGCAGAGCAATTCCGGCGCCTACGGTCGCACCAGCGCGGTCAATGCCTGGGACGTGCAAGCCAGCTATGCGCCGCTGCCTTTGCTGCGCGGCTTCACCAAGATCGGCCAGAGCTACCGCCTGGCCACGCCCGACGAAAACGGCTTCACCGCCTTGCCCACCGGCGCCGTGCTCAAGCCCCAGGTCTCGCATGATCTGGAACTGGGCGCCACCCTGGGCAATGCCGCGCGCCAGCTGACGCTGCGCTGGTTCCGTCATCGTGTGCGCGATGAGCTGTATTACGATCCGACCGCCAATGGCGGCTTCGGCGCCAACAGCAACCTGGCCGCGACTCGCCACCAGGGCGTAGAACTGGAAGGGCGCGTACAACTGAGCGAAACCCTGGGATGGAGCGCCACCTACCAGCACATCAATGCGCGCTTCGATGAGGGCGACAACAGCGGCAAGCAACTGGCGCTGGTGCCGGCCAATACCTTGTCGACCCGGATCAACTGGAAGTCCGGCCAGCACAGTGCCGATGTCGGCGCGCGCTGGGTGGATCGCCAGCGCATGGGTAATGATTTCGCCAATACCTGCGCCCGGATGCCCTCCTTTACCAGCTTCGATGCCCGTTATGCACTGCGGGTCAGCGCCTGGGAGTTCGCCGTGACCGGGACCAACCTGGCCAATCGCAAGTATTACTCGCAGGCCTATGATTGCAGTGGCGGTGCGGTCTCCGGCATCTACCCGGAAGACGGTCGGGCGATAAAATTCACTGCCCGCTACGACTTCTGAGGCGGAACTGAACTTTTCTTCATCTTTTTCTCGACCTAGCCTGGTGCCGATGCGATCTTACCTGCCCGTGCTGTGCGGCTTGCTGCTGCTGTCCTTGCTGGCCCTGTCGGCAGCCACGCTATGCGGCAGTACCGGCTGCCTGCGTCCATCGGCCCCCGCCGACAGCGTGGCGCTGCTGCTGTCGCTGCGCGTGCCGCGGGCGCTGACCGCTTTCGCGGTAGGTGGGGCGCTGGCCTTGTCGGGGGCGCTGATGCAGATCCTGTTGCGCAATCCCCTGGCGGATCCTTATGTGCTGGGGCTATCCGGTGGTTCGGCGGCGGGCGCCTTGCTGGCCATGCTGGTGGCCCTGCCACTGGGCTGGCCGCTGCAACTGGTCACCGCGCCGGGTGCCTTGCTGGGGGCCGGCCTGGCCATGCTGCTGCTGTTCGGGCTGGTGCGCCAGTCATTGCGGCACCTGGCGATTTCGCCCTTGCTCTCCAGCCAGCGCCTGTTGCTGACCGGGGTGATGCTGGCCGCCGGTTTCGGGGCGCTCATTTCGCTGGCGCTGTCGGTCGCGCCCGATGCGCAACTGCGCGGCATGGTGTTCTGGTTGATCGGCGACCTCGACGATGGACGTCTGTTGCCACTGGCAGCACTGGTGTTGCTGCTGGCGCTGCTGTGGACGCTGCGTCATGCACCGTCGCTGAACTTGCTGGCGCGCGGCGATGCCTTTGCGCAATTGCTGGGGGTGCCGGTGTTGCGTTTGCGCGTGATGAGCTTGTGCGTGGCCGCGGCCTGTACGGCGGTGGCAGTGGCCATGGCGGGCACCATCGGTTTTGTCGGCTTGGTGGTGCCGCATGGGCTGCGCCTGGTGATCGGCAACGAGCAGCGCTTGCTGCTGCCGGCCTCGGTACTGGCCGGTGGTGCGGCGCTGACCCTGGCGGACTTGTTGGCACGCACGGTGGTGGCGCCGGTGCAGTTGCCGGTGGGGGTGATTACGGCGCTGATCGGGGTGCCGGTGTTCCTCTGGCTGCTGGCGCGGAGCCGCGTATGAAGATTTCTTCACCTGTCCTCTTGCAGACGCGCCAGCTCACGGTGTGCGCCGGAGCACAGGTCTTGCTGCGAGGTCTGGACTGGCAGGTCGCTGCCGGTGAATTCTGGTGCGTGCTGGGCCGCAACGGGGTGGGCAAGAGCAGTCTGCTCCACACGTTGGCTGGCTTGCATCCTTATGGAGGCCAGATTGCTCTGCAGGGGCAAGAGTTGTCGTCACTGTCGCCGTTGCAACTAGCCTTGCAGCGCGGGCTGGTGCTGCAACATCAACAGGATGCTTTTTCGCTACCGGTGCTGGATGCCATCATGGCCGGCCGCTTTGCGCACGGCGATGGCTGGGGTGGCACGCTTGGCGACATGGCCTTGGCACGGCAGGCGCTGCAGCAGGTTGGGCTGCCCCACCTCGGCGGACAGGATCTGCTGTGTCTGTCTGGCGGTGAACGGCAGCGCGTGGCGCTGGCCACCTTGTTGGTCCAGGCGCCTGCGCTGTATCTGCTGGACGAACCCACCTCGCATCAGGACATCGCCGCGCAATTACAGGTAATGCAATTGTTGCAGGGGCTCGCGCAGCAGGGAAAAGCGGTTGTGGCGAGTTGTCACGATATTAATCTGGCAAGACATTTCGCCTCGCATATCCTGCTGCTCAATGGCTCCTCTGCCCAGGCGGGTCAGGTGGAGAGCGTCATGCAGCCGGCGTTGCTGGAAACAGCCTTCGGTTGTCGTTTCGTACCCGTCGAAAGCCCGGACGGCGTGGTGTTCGTGGCACGGTAGGGCCGCGGGGCGAGCCGCATCGATTGAAAACCTCTTCATATTCTTTGTGGAAAATATGTTGTATTTAGACAAAAAATCGTCATAAGCGACGAGAAATCTCTTTACTGATATTTACGAATTCTCACCTCCCGATATAATCGTCGCCGGGGAAAACCCTGACGTAATACTGACAAATAATATCTAGGGATAATCAGGAATGAAGAAAAATATTGCAGTTGCAGCAATGGCCACCATGATGGCCGCCGGTTCGGTGGCAGCACAGACCGTAGATAGCGGCGTCTATCTGGGCCTGGAAGGCGGGATCACCACCATTGACGGCATTAGTCCTCCCATTGGCGGTTTCAAGACCTCCGAAACCAACGAGGCTGCTACCCTGCGCGCTTTGGTCGGTTATCAGTTTAACAAGAACTTCGCTGTGGAACTGGCCTACTTCGCGACCGATGATTTCAAGCAAGACGGCTCCAACCGCACCGGTAGCGTGCGCTACAACGCCAAGGCCAGCGTCAAGGGCGGCGATCTGTCCGTGATCTACAAGTTCACCGAATTCGTGCCGGGCCTGTACCTGAAGGCAGGTGTGACGCATTCTTCCGTCGACTACAAGATCAATATCGTCAATAGCAGCCTGAGCGCCAGCAGCTCCGAAAGCGGCACCGGCTACCTGTATGGCCTGGGCTACGATTTCAGCGTCTCCCAGAACGTCGGTATCCGCGTGGGTTACACTCGTTTGGAGAAACTGGGCGGCGAAAGTGACAACAAAGCGAACCTGTATTCGGTTGGTGTGAAGTACAAGTTCTAAGAAACAATTATCTGCAGTTTGCAGGTCTTGAAAATCCCTCCTTGGTGGAGGGATTTTTTTTGGGCGTGTTCTCCTGCAAGGGATGTCTCTTATGGAGCAGGCGCTATCCGCCGCGCCTGCTCCAGTTTCCCGCACACCTCCTGCGCCGCCTCCAGCACCCTTGGCCCGGGCCGGTTCATCCAATCGGCGTTGACCGTATAGAGTTGCCCATCGCGCACCGCGCGCAGGCGGGGAAACTGTTTCCAGCGTTGCAGCGGCTGGTCGTGTGCATCGCCGGGTGTGAGGATGACTTGTGGATCGGCTGCCAGTACCGCCTCCACGCTGACCGTCGGCGCCAGTTGCGGCAGATCGGCGAAGATATTGCGTCCGCCGCACAGGCGCAGTACGGCAGAGACCATGTGCTGGCCGTTGAGCGTCATCAGCGGCTGGCTCCAGATCTGATAGAACACGCTCACCGGCGAGCGGCCCTGATATTGCGATTGCAGTTGCTGCCAACGTGCACGGAAGGCCGTTGCCGCGGCTTGTGCCGTGCTATCGCTGCCGGCCAGGTGGCCCAGCTTTTCCAGGGAGGCGGCAATCATGCCGAAGTCAGCCGGCTGGCTTTCGTAGATGGGAATGCCGAAGCTGCGCAGGCGCGTCAGTTGCAGCGGCTTGTTGCCGCTGTGCCAGGCCACGATCAGGTCTGGCTTGAGGCTGAGGATGCGCTCCATGTCCAGCGCGTTGTAGCCCCCCAGCAGCGGCAGGCGGGTAGCTTGCGGGGGATAGTCGCTGTGATTGCTCACGCCCACGATCTGCGCGCCGGCACCGGCGGCATAGAGCAGTTCGGTCACGTGCGGCGCCAGGCTGATGATGCGTCTGGCCGGTTGTGCCAGTGTGACCGTCTGGCCCAGGTCATCCTGGACGGTGAGGCTGGCGTGGGCAGCACCGCTGACCAGCAGCGCTGCCGCCGCCCCTGGCAGGAAAAAAAGCGCCGCCACGCGCATGGTTCAGATTTCCAGGTTGTCGATCAGGCGGGTCGCGCCCAGCTTGGCGGCCGACAACACCACCAGCGGCGTGCCTTGTTCCATGTCGGCAGCCGACGGTGCTTGCAGGTCGATACGCTTGCGCACGGCCACATAGTCCGGCTTCCAGCCGCGAGCGGCCAGGCGTTGCATGGCCAGTTGCTCGACCTGGGCCACATTGTGCTGGCCACCGCGCACTTCATTGGCCACATCGTTGAGCACCTGGTAGAGCAACGGCGCTTCGGCGCGTTCCTCGGCTGACAGGTAGCCATTGCGCGAGGACAGCGCCAGGCCGTCCTCGGCACGATAGGTTTCGGCACCGACGATCTCGGTGGGCAGGGCGAACTGGCGCGCCATGTTGCGCACGATCATCAACTGCTGGTAATCCTTCTTGCCGAACACGGCCACGCGCGGCTGCACGCAGGAGAACAATTTCATCACCACGGTGGACACGCCGGTGAAGAAACCGGGACGGAATTCACCTTCCAGGATGTTGCCCAGGTCATTGGGCGGCTGCACCCGGTATTCCTGCGGTTCCGGGTACATGTCCTTTTCGGTCGGAGCGAAGAGCACGTAGACGCCTTCCTTCTCCAGCTTTTCGACATCGGCCTGGAAGGTGCGCGGATACTTGTCGAAGTCCTCGTTGGGGCCGAACTGCAGGCGGTTGACGAAGATCGAGGCCACCACCGGATCGCCGTGGGTGCGCGCCAGGCGCATCAGCGAGAGATGGCCTTCATGCAGGTTGCCCATGGTCGCCACGAAGGCGGTGCGCAACTGGCCGCGCAGGTGGTCGCGGAGTTCTTCGATGGAGGAAATGATTTTCATGCGGATTCTCTGGTTACGGGATGGCCGGCGCAGGTATCGTGAGTCAGCCAGCCCGGGTTTCAGGTGTGCTGCGCCCGTTCAACTGGGCGAGTAGGACAGTCTGACATAGATGGGCGCGAAGGCTTCGGCCTGGGTGATTTCGATCAGCGTTTCCTTGGCCAGCTCAAGCAGGGCGATGAAGTTGACCACCACCACCGGCACTCCGCGCGAGGGATCGAAGAGGTCGGAGAACTCCACGAAACGAGCCGACTGCAGGCGCCGCAGGATCCCTGTCATGTGCTCGCGTACCGAGAGTTCCTCGCGGCTGATGTGGTGATGCTGGGTCAGCTTGGCACGCTTCAAGATATCGGCCCAGACCGCCTTGAGGTCATCGATGTCCACCTCCGGCCAGCGCGTGACTACGGTCTGCTCGATATGCACCTGGGTACGCACGTAGTCGCGGCCGACCTGCGGCAACTGGTCCAGCTCCTGGGCGGCCAGCTTGATCTGTTCATATTCCAGCAGACGGCGCACCAGCTCGGCACGTGGGTCTTCCGGCTCTTCGCCGGGCTCGACCTTCTTGGCCGGCAGCAACATGCGAGACTTGATTTCGATGAGCATGGCCGCCATCAGCAGGTATTCGGCGGCCAGTTCCAGATTCTGCTTGCGGATCTGCTCGACGTATTCCAGGTACTGGGCGGTCACTTGCGCCAGCGGAATGTCCAGGATGTTGAAGTTTTGCTTGCGGATCAGGTACAGCAACAGATCCAGCGGCCCCTGAAAGGCTTCCAGGAACACTTCCAGCGCATCCGGCGGGATGTAGAGGTCATTGGGCAACTGGAACAGCGGCTCGCCGTACAGGCGTGCCAATGCCACGCCGTCGATCACGTCGGGCGTGCTGTCCTGCTGTCCTGCGGGAGTGATATCGATGGCGTCGGCGCTGGGTTCCGCGCCGGCCTGGCCGGCGGGTTCGGCACCACCTGCTGGAACCGTCATGCGAACAGCTTAGTGGTTCTGGTAGACGTAGGGCTGCTGCGCCACGCGCGAGGCCTTGTCACGGGCAGTCTTGTCCAGGTCCAGCGGCTCCTTGTCCCACAGCAGGGCGCGGCCGGCGCGTTGGGACTCTTCCAGCTTCGGGTTCTTCGTCTTCAGTTCGTCGATGAACTGGGTGATTTCAGATACGTAAGTGGTCTTTTTTCCGAAGAGCATGATATTTTCAGGCCAAATGTTACACAGAAGCCGTATTTTACCTTGTCTTCATCAGGGATAATCAATTACCTATGCGTGAACCTTTATTCACCTGCCTGCGCCGCCATGCCGGCAAATGCGGGGCTTTTCTTGTCGCTTTGGCCATGTTCGGCTGCGACCGCAATGGCAATCCCATCGAGGAGTTCGGTTTGGACAAGTTGCAAAAGGGCATTTCCAGCGAAGCCGACGTGCGCGGCGTGATGGGGCAGCCCGATACCGTCTGGGAGGACGGCGGGGGCGCCAGGACGCTGGAATATCCCAAGGGGCCGGAAGGCATCCGTACCTGGATGTTCGCCATCGGCGCCTCCGGTACCTTGATCGACTACCGCCAGGTGCTGACCCAGGAGCATTTTGACACCATCCGTGCCGGCATGACGGCCGACCAGATCCGCCGCGAGTTTGGCCGCCCGCGCAGCGTGGTGCAGTTTGCCCGCAAGAATGAGGAAGTGTGGGACTGGAAATATCACTACGTGCATGAGGACCGGCTCTTCAACGTTCATTTCGACATGAATACCAGGCAGGTGGTGCGGACGTCGATTTCCGAAATCTCGGGCCATTGAGGCCCGGCCGCCTCAGCGTATCCCCGCCCGCATGAACGATTGCACGAACTGCCGCTGGAACAGCAGGAACGCCAGCAACAGTGGTGCCGAAGTCATCAGCGTAGCGGCCGTGATGACGGACCAGTCCACCCCTTGGTCGGTGGAGGAAAACACCTGCAAGCCCACCGTCAACGGGCGCGACTCCACCGAATTGGTCACAATCAGCGGCCACAGGAAGTTGTTCCAGTGCGTGCTCACCGACACCAGCCCGAAGGCGATGTAGATGGGTTTGGCCAGCGGTACGTACACCTGCATCAGGATCTGCCAGGGCGAGGCGCCCTCGACGGTGGCCGCTTCATCCAGTTCGCGCGGCACTGTCTTGAAGGTCTGGCGCAATAAAAAGATGCCGAAAGCCGAGGCGAAGTAGGGCAGGCCGATGGCGAGGATGGTGTCGCGCAGGCCCAGCAGGTTCATGGTCTGGTAGTTCTCCACGATCAGGATGTCGGGCATCACCATCAATTGCAGCAGCACCAGCATGAACATCACATTGCTGCCCCGGAACGTGAAGCGGGCAAAGGCATACGCCGCCAGGGTGGCCAGCACCAGTTGCGCGGCCAGGATCATCGTTACCAGCAGGAAGGTATTGAGGAAATAGCGCGGGAAGGGCGCGGCCTGCCAGGCGTTGGCGAAGTTCTGCAAGGTCAGTGGCGCATCCAGGACCAGACGCGTGGCATAGGCAGCCGGATGGAAGGCGGTCCACAGGGCATACAGCAGCGGTAGCAGCCACAGCAGCGCCAGTACCCAGGCGGAGATGGTTTCCAGCGCGCGATGGCGCTCGGCGAAGGGAGAAGTGGGCGCGATCATTGATAGTGGGTCCGGCGGTCAAGTACACGAAACTTCACTAGCGCGATCAGCCCCAGTAGTGCCAATAGCACTACTGTCAGGGCTGCAGCATAGGAGGAGTCCCAGAAGGCGAAGCCAACTTCATATATGTAGTAAAGCAGCAGGGCGCTGGCATTGTCCGGCCCACCCTTGGTCATCACCACGATGTGATCCACCAGCCGGAAAGCGTTGATGAGTGCGTTGATCAACACGAAGAGCGTGGTGGGCATCAGCAGCGGGAACTGCACGCGCCAGAAGTATTGCCAGCGCGAGGCCCCCTCCAGCGCGGCGGCTTCGGCTAGCACCGGTGAGATCTGCTGCAAGGCGGCCAGGTAGAAGATCATGAAGAAGCCGGCTTCCTTCCACACCGCCACCACCATCAACGCACCCAGGACCGTATCGGGATTGCCCAGCCAGTTGTGCGAGGGCAGGCCGAGCGCGCCGGTGATCTGCTCCAGCAAGCCGTATTGCGGGGTATAGAAGAACAGCCAGATATTGGCCACCGCGATCATCGGCAGCACGGTCGGGGTGAAATAGGCCAGGCGCAGCAGCCCGCGCCCGGCCAGTTTCTCGTTGACCCATAGCGCCATCAGGATGGCCAGGGCAATGGCCAGCGGGATGGTGCCCAGGGCAAACCAGAGGTTGTTGCACAGGGCCTGCCAGAACACTGGATCGTCCACCATGAGGCGATAGTTTTCCAGGCCGACGAAGACCGACGGCCGGGTTCCCTTGGGCGTGGACAAGAAACTGTGCCAGAGCGTGGCCAGTGCCGGGTAGTGCGTGAAGGCGAAGAGCAACACCATCGCCGGCGACAGCAGCAGCCAGGGGATCACGGAGGAGGGCAGGCGTTTCATGGGCAGGCCATGTGCAACGTAGGCGCCTTAATGGCCGTAGCTGCGCAGGATGCGCTCGGCTTCGCGCTGGGCATCCTTCAGGGCGGCTTGCGGCGTCTTGGTGCCGGACAGGGCGGCCTGCAGATTGTCGTTCAGAGCCTTGGTCACGCGCTGGTTGTCGTGGGTGGACAGTTCAGCCACGCCATACTTCATCTGCTCGCGCGCGACGTCGGCGGCCGGTACGTCCTGCAGATATTTCTTCATCTCCGGGGTATCCCAGGCATCTTGGCGCGGCGCCACGTAGCCGGTGGCAATCGACCACTGCGCAGCACGCGCCGGTTCGGTGGCGAAGCGGATGAACTTCATGGCGGCCTGCTGCTCGGCCGGCGAGGTCTTGTTGAAGACGTAGAAGTTGCCGCCACCAGTGGGGCTGCCCGGATGCTTGATGCCCGGCAGCATCGCCACGCCGAAGGGGAAGCTGGCATTGGTGCGGATGTTGGTCAGGTTGCCGGTGGTGGTCCAGACCATGGCGGCCTTCTGCTCCAGGAAGTCCTTGGGGGTGGTGCCCCATTCGATGGAGCCGACGGGCATCACCTTGTCGCGGGTGGTCAAATCAACCCAGTGTTGCAGGGCCTGCACCGCGCCGGGCTGGTCGAAATAGGTCTTGGTGCCGGCGCTGTTCATCAGGATCGTGTCATTGGAGGCGCTCATGGCCTGGAACATCCAGTAGCCGAAGCCGGTGGAAGGAATCTTCACACCCCACTGGCTGACGTTGCCGGAGGCGTCGCGCTTGGTCAGCTTCTTGGCGGCTTCCACCATTTCGTTCCAGTTGGCGGGGGCCTTGTCGGGGTTCAGGCCGGCTTCCTTGAACAGGTTCTTGTTGTAGTACATCACGATGGTCGAGCGCTGGAAGGGAATGCCCCAGGTCTTGCCCTCGGTCTGGCTGTTTTCCATGAAGCCCTTGTAGAAGCCGGCGATCCACTTCTTGTCGTCGGCGCTGCTGGCCAGGCTGTCGATGGGGACGATGGCGTTCTCATCGATCAGGGTGAAGAGGTCGGTCGACAGTAGCACGGCCAGGGTCGGCGGGGTGCCGCCCTTGAAGGCGGTCAGCGCCTTGACGATGCTTTCCTGGTAGGTGCCGGCATAGATGGCCTTGACCTTGATGTCAGGGTTGGCCTTTTCGAAGTCGGCCACCATGCTGTCGATGGTCTTGGTGACCGCGCCGCCCACGGCGACCGGGTAATAGAAGCTGATCTCGACCGGATTGGCGGCCAGCACCGGCGCGCTGAAAACGGCCGTGATGGCCACTGCGGCCAGGGACTTCAGGAAGGTTCTACGCATGATGCATCTCCATGAGGTGGAAGGTTGGCTTGCTGCGGAAATCGTGGTACGGGTCAGGGGCGGCGCAGGCCGCTGTGGCGCTCGAAGAAATACTGGTCCTCAGCGTGCCAGGCCAGATGGATGGCTTGGCCAGCACGGAGCTTGTGTTGCCCCGGCGCGCGCACCAGCAGGGGTGCCGTGCCGATGCGTGCCGCCACGATGGTGTCGGCGCCGAAATATTCGACGTTGTCCACCACGGCGGGCACGCCGGCGTCCGCCAGGCGGATGTGCTCGGGCCGCAGGCCCAGGTGCAACGGCGTCTGGCCGAGGTCCTTGAGGATGAGCTCGCTGCCGGCGATGGACAGCCCTTCTGCATGGGCTTCCAGCGGCAGCAGGTTCATCGGCGGCGTGCCGATGAAGCGGGCGGCGAAGGTGGTCGCGGGCTGGGCGTAGAGATCGGCCGGTGGCGCATCCTGTTCGATGCGGCCCTCGCGCAGCAGGATCACCTGGTCGGCCATGCTCATGGCCTCGGTCTGGTCGTGGGTGACGTAGATCATGGTCATCTTCAACTGCTGCTGCAGGGCGCGGATCTCGCGCCGCATCTCCTGGCGCAATTGCGCATCCAGGTTCGATAGCGGCTCATCCATCAGGCACACCGGGGCATCGGCGATGATGGCGCGGCCCAGGGCCACGCGCTGCTGCTGGCCGCCGGAAAGCTGTGCGGGGCGGCGTTCCAGCAGATGCGTCAGGCCCAGGATGTCGGCCACGCGCTTCAATCGCGCTTCGTAACCGGTACGCGGCTCCTTGCGCACGCGCACGCCGAAGAGGATGTTGTCGCGCACGTTGAGGTGCGGAAACAGTGCATAGGACTGGAACACCATGGAAATCTTGCGCTGTGCCGGTGGCAGTTGCGTCACGTCCTGGCCGCCGATGTGGATGCTGCCGCTGGTGGGTTTGTCCAGTCCTGCGATCAGGCGCAGGGTGGTCGATTTGCCGCAGCCCGATGGCCCCAGCAAGACCGTGAAGTCACCCGACTTCACCTCGAAATCGATGCCCTTGACGGCCTGGGCCTCGCCCCACTGCTTGCAGACGCCCTGCAAGGAAATGGCTGCCATGTGTCGTTCCCCTCTTGCCGGATCAGACCGACGCCGCGCCGCTGCGGATCTGCTCTACCAGCAGGCGTGCGCTCGGTTCGTCGATGATCAGTTCATTGATGAAGCCGCCGCGCAGGGCCGCCTTTAGGCCCGGTAGCTTGCCGGTGCCCGAGACCACGCACAGCGAGTGGGCGGCGCGGGCGAAGCAGTCCATGTCGGGGCCGCTGTTGCGGGCATTGATGGCGACATCGCGCCAACTGCCATCGGCGCGGAAGAATACGGTGGCGATATCACCGACCAGGCCGTCTTCACGCAGGATGCGGCGTTCTTCTTCACCTAGATAGCCAGCGGTATGAATGTAGCTTCCGGTAGCCTCAGCCCCGATGGAAAACAGCAGGATGGAGGCACGGTCCTGCAGGTCGCGGATGGCCTTGATGCTTTTTTCGCGCCACAGCGCGCTGCGGGTTTCGGGGTAGTCGAAGAAGGCCGGCACCGGCAGATGATGGGCGCGCGCGCCATAGTTCTGGGCAAAGCGCGAGACGATGGATTCGCTGAAACTGTTGATGAAGCTGGCGCCGCTGCCTGAGCCATTGAGCGCCACCACGTCCACGTCATGCACATGGCGCGGCAGCAACTGGTCGGCGATGTGCGCCACCGTGGTGCCCCAGGCCAGGCCCATGACGGTGCCGGGGGAGACCAGCGAATTGACGTAGGCAGCGGCATGGCCGGTGACGCGCTGCAGGTTTTCCTTCTCGGAGGCGGCGGCTGCTACCGGCACCACCTGGATCGAGCGCAGGCGGTAGTGATGGGAGATGGCGGCTTCCAGGCTGCCCGAAACCTGCTGCGGATCGTGTACGCGGATTTCCACCAGGCCTCGGTCCAGCGCATAGGACAGCAGGCGTGAGACGGTGGCGCGCGAGGTGCCGATTTCGTCCGCGATGGCGGCGGTGGTCATGTTCTGGAAGTAATACAGTCGCGCCACGCGTACCGCCATATAGGCGGTTTCCTGTCTATCCCCTTGGGCCATGGTATTTGTTCTGATGTCGTGAAAGTGAAGAAACGGTCCATGCCCGGACCTGCCCCCCGGCAGGCCAGACAGCACGGCCACCTGACAACGTTTTCACGATGGTAGCGAGCCATTGTTACGGCTTGATGAACAAATGTTCTTGCAGCCCGATAGGCGCTCGCTCCTGTCGCTGCGGATGCCTCGGATAAAACAAAAGCGACGCACCAGGCGTCGCTTTGAGGGGGAGAGGAAGGAAGAACAGCTGGACGGAATCAGTGCCGCATCACCCGCCGCATCACGATGGGCGGGGCTTCCTGCGGATTGGCACGGGTGTATTCCAGTTCCGGCGCGATCTCGAAGCCGAAGGCGGCGTATAGGTCGACCAGTTGCGCCTGGTCGGTGCGCACCGCCAGTCGCAGCTCGCGCACGTCGGCTGACTGGGCGCGGTGGATCAGGGCTTCCATCAGATGCTGCGACAGGCGCTCGCCGCGGAAGGCTGGGGCGATGCCCATGCGGCGGATTTCCCAGACATCGCTTTCGGTATCGAGCGGCAGCCAGCGCACCGACCCGGCCGGCGTTTCGCCACTCAACAGGATGAAGGCGCCGCCATGCTGCAAGTCTTCCTGCACATGGTCCGGCGCCTCGCGGTGGCCGGAAGAACTGGGCGCTACCTTGTTGGCCCAGCTATGACGTGTCAGTTCGGCAATCAGACTGGCGTCCTCCGAGGTGGCTTCACGTATTACCAGATTCATGACCTTCTTTCCTCCTGCTCAGGCTATGCGGCGCTGGGGACTTAACGTACCCGCATCCCCGGCTCGGCGCCCGGCCACGGGTTCAACACGTAGATGCCCGGATTGGCCTTCTCATCCTTGGCCGAGGCCGCCAGCACCATGCCTTCGGAGACGCCGAACTTCATCTTGCGCGGCGCCAGGTTGGCCACCATCACGGTCAGCTTGCCGACCAGTTCTTCTGGCTTGTAGGCCGAGGCGATGCCGGAGAAGACGTTGCGGGTGCGACCTTCGCCGGCATCCAGGGTCAGGCGCAGCAGCTTGGTGGAACCTTCCACGGCTTCGCAATTGACGATCTTGGCGATGCGCAGATCAACCTTGGCGAAGTCATCGATGGAGATTTCCGGCGCCAGTTCCTCGATGGCGCTTTCTGCGGCTTCGGTGGCAGCAGCGGCAGGCGCTTCCGGTGCTTCGAAGAGGGCATCGAGCATCTTCGGATCGACGCGCTGCATCAGGTGCGAATAGGCATTGATGACATGGCCATCGGCCAGCGGCGCGGTGACATCGCTCCACTGGAAGGGCTGGACCTGGAGGAAGGTTTCCACCTGGGCGGCCAGTTGCGGCAGCACCGGCTTCAAGTAGATGGTCAGGATGCGGAAGGCTTCCAAGAGGCGGCTGCAGACTTCGTGCAGCTGTGCGTCGCGCGCGCTGTCCTTGGCCAGTTCCCACGGCTTGTTGGCGTCCACGTAGGCGTTGATGGCGTCGGCTTGCTCCATCACCAGGCGCAAGGCCTTGCCGTATTCACGCTGCTCGTAGAGGCTGCGGATCTCGTCGGCCACGCCGCGCAGCTTGACCAGGAAGGCATCGTCAGCGGTGGCCCACTGAGTGGACACGCGGCCTTCGAAGCGCTTGGCGATGAAGCCGGCAGCGCGGCTGGCGATGTTGACGTACTTGCCGATCAGGTCGGCATTGACGCGGGCGACGAAGTCGTCCGGGTTGAAGTCCACATCTTCGACCTTGGCGTTCAACTTGGCGGCGATGTAGTAGCGCAGCCATTCCGGGTTCATGCCGATATCCAGGTAGCGCAGCGGCGAGATGCCGGTGCCGCGCGACTTGGACATCTTCTCGCCGCTGACCGTGATGAAGCCGTGCGCGAAGACGTTGGTGGGCGTCTTGCGGCCGGCGAACTTGAGCATGGCGGGCCAGAACAGGGTGTGGAAGTAGGTGATGTCCTTGCCGATGAAGTGGTACTGCTCGGTCTTGTCATCGGCCATGAAGGCGTCGAAGTCGCGGCCGGTCTTGACGAAGTAGTTCTTCAGCGAGGCCAGGTAGCCGATGGGCGCGTCCAGCCAGACGTAGAAGTACTTGCCCGGCGCGTCCGGGATTTCGATGCCGAAGTAGGGCGCGTCGCGGCTGATGTCCCAGTCGCCCAGACCGCCTTCGCCATCCAGCCACTCGCGGGCCTTGTTGGCCACTTCCGGTTGCAGGCGGTTGTTGTCCAGCGCCCATTCGCGCAGGAAGGCCACGCACTTCGGGTCAGACAGTTTGAAGAAGAAATGTTCAGACGACTTCATCACCGGCGTTGCGCCCGACAGCGTGGAGTAAGGATTCTTCAGATCGGTCGGAGAATAGACCGCGCTGCAGTGTTCGCAGGAGTCGCCGTACTGGTCCTTGGTACCGCACTTGGGGCATTCACCCTTGATGTAGCGGTCCGGCAGGAACATGTTCTTCACCGGATCGTAGAATTGGTCGATGGTCTTGGTGGAGATCAGCTTGGCCTCGTCGCGCAGGGCGCGGTAGATCTCCTGCGACAGTTGGTGGTTCTCCGGGCTGTCGGTGGAGCTCCAGTTGTCGAAGGCGATATGGAAGCCGTCCAGGTACTGCTTGCGACCGGCCGCGATGTTGGCCACGAACTGTTGCGGCGTGATGTTGGCCTTTTCGGCGGCGATCATGATGGGCGCACCGTGGGCATCGTCGGCGCCGACGAAGTGCACCTCATTGCCCTGCATTCGCTGGAACCGGACCCAGATGTCGGCCTGGATGTATTCCATGATGTGGCCGATGTGGAAAGCGCCGTTGGCGTAGGGGAGTGCGGTCGTGACGAAGAGTTGGCGAGGTGCGGAAGTGCTCATTGGCGATACGGACGATGCAAGTAGGTTAAGGCGCGTGCGCGCAAAAACAGCAAGAAAACTGCCTGTAAAGAGGGGCATTCTATCAGTCAGCGGCCCTGTGGCGCAGTAGTTGCTCCATTGGAATGTTTTTTTGCGGGTCGTCAGCGCTGTCCGGCTTGATCCGTCCACAGGGCGGCGCGGGCCTGATTGGTTTAGACTTGCGGGTTCTGAGCAAGGAGAAACAATGAGCATTACCGTGGAAGAGATCAAGGCGGCCCTGTTGCAGGTGATCGACCCCAACACCGGCCGTGACCTGATCCGTGGCAAGGAAGCCCGCAACATCCGTGTCGAGGGCGGCCGCGTGCTGCTGGATGTGGAGCTGGGTTATCCGGCGGCCAGCCAGATCGCAGCGATGCGCCAACTGGTCGAAGCGGCGCTGGGCAAGTTGCCGGGCGTCACTGGCGTGGAGGCCAACGTTACCTTCAAGATCGTGGCGCACGCGGTGCAGCGTGGCATCAAGCTCAAGAGCAACGTCAAGAACATCATCGCCGTGGCTTCCGGCAAGGGTGGGGTGGGCAAGTCCACTACCGCCGTGAACCTGGCGCTGGCGCTGGCGGCCGAGGGCGCGCGCGTGGGTATTCTGGATGCCGATATCTACGGTCCCTCGCAGCCCATGATGATGGGCATCTCCGGCCAGCCCGAGACCAAGGATGGCAAGACCATGGAGCCGCTGGAAAACCACGGCCTGCAGGTATCGTCCATCGGTTTCATGATTGACCCAGACGAACCCATGGTCTGGCGCGGCCCCATCGTCACCCAGGCCCTGCAGCAATTGCTGGACCAGACCAACTGGCGCGACCTGGATTACCTGATCGTCGATATGCCGCCCGGCACCGGCGACGTGCAACTGACCTTGTCGCAGAAGGTGCCGGTCACCGGTGCGGTGATCGTGACCACGCCGCAGGACATCGCCCTGCTGGACGCGCGCAAGGGCTTGCGCATGTTCGAGAAGGTCGGCATTCCCATCCTGGGTATCGTGGAAAACATGAGTATGCATGTCTGTTCCAACTGCGGTCATGCCGAGCCCATCTTTGGCGTGGGCGGTGGCGAGAAGATGTGCGCCGATTTCGGCGTGGACTTCCTGGGCGCCTTGCCGCTGACCATGCAAATCCGCCAGCAGACAGATTCCGGCAAGCCCACCGTGGTGGCTGATCCTGAGGGTAAAGTGGCCGAGATCTACAAGGCCATCGCCCGCAAGGTCGCCGTGAAGGTGGCCGAGAAGGCGCGCGACATGTCCAGCAAGTTCCCCAGCATCGTGGTGCAGAACGACTGATGCCACTCCCGGAGGCAGGCTGCCAGCATGGCGTGCCTGGCTGCAAAGGCGTTAAAATGACGCCTTTCCGAATTCTTTTGCTCCACCGATGGCCGGCCCTGGCAACCCAGCGCCGGCCTGGTTTTTACTCGCTATCATGACTGCCACTCAAGTTCGCACCCGTTTCGCTCCCAGTCCCACCGGCTACCTGCACCTGGGCGGCGCCCGCACGGCGCTGTTTTCCTGGGCCTATGCCCGTCGCTTCGGCGGCACCTTCGTATTGCGTATCGAAGATACCGACGTCGAGCGTTCTACCCCGGCAGCGGTGCAGGCCATCATCGAGGGGATGCAATGGCTGGGCCTGGAGCATGATGAAGGTCCGTTCTACCAGATGAAGCGCATGGATCGCTATCGCGAAGTGATTGCGCAGATGCTGGAGCAGGGCACTGCCTACTACTGCTATTGCACCCCGGAAGAAGTGGAAGCCATGCGCGAACGCCAGCGTGCCGCCGGCGAGAAGCCGCGCTACGACGGCACCTGGCGTCCCGAGCCGGGCAAGACCCTGCCGGCCATCCCGGAAGGTCGCAAGCCGGTGGTGCGTTTCAAGAATCCGCAGGACGGCGAGGTGAGCTGGAATGACGTGGTCAAGGGCCCCATCACCATTTCCAACCGTGAGCTGGACGACCTGGTGATTGCCCGTCCGGACGGCACCCCCACCTACAACTTCTGCGTGGTGGTGGACGACTGGGACATGAAGATCACCCACGTCATCCGTGGCGACGACCATGTGAATAATACGCCGCGCCAGATCAATATCCTCAAGGCCCTGGGCGGCACGCTGCCCGAGTATGGTCACGTGCCGATGATCTTGGGTGCCGATGGCGAGAAGCTGTCCAAGCGCCATGGCGCCGTGAGCGTGATGGATTATCCGGCCCAGGGCTATCTGCCTGAAGCCATGCTGAACTATCTGGCGCGCCTGGGCTGGAGCCATGGCGACGACGAGATCTTCTCGATGCAGCAGTTCTGCGAATGGTTCGACCTGGATCACCTGACCAAGGCTCCGGCGCAGTTCAACCCCGAAAAGCTGAACTGGCTCAACAACCACTACATCAAGCTGGCTGACAATGCCCGCCTGGCTGGCCTGGTCCGTCCGCTGCTGGAAGCGCAGGGTGCGGTCTTCGACGGTGCGCCTGATCTGGCGGCCGTGATCGGCTTGCTGAAGGACCGTGCCAATACCGTCAACGAGATTGCGGCGGCGGCCCTGATGTTCTACCGCCAGCCGGCCCCGGATGCAGCGCTGGTGGCGCAGCACATCACTGATGCCATCAAGCCGGCGCTGGCCGACTTTGCCCAGCGCGTGGCCACGGTGGAGTGGACCAAGGAAGCCATTGCTCCGATGATCAAGGAAGTGCTGGCCGCGCACGGCATCAAGATGCCGCAACTGGCCATGCCTTTGCGCCTGATCGTGGCGGGTCAATTGCAGACCCCGGCCATTGACGCCGTGCTGCAATTGTTTGGCCGTGAGGCTGTTAAGGCACGTTTGGCGGCATATCTTTGAAAAAGACAAATTATTTTTCAAAAACATGTTGTCTTTTGAAAATAGGTATTGCATAATCTCGCTTCTTCGCAACGGGGGTATAGCTCAGCTGGGAGAGCGCTTGCATGGCATGCAAGAGGTCAGCGGTTCGATCCCGCTTACCTCCACCAGCGACCCGCAGATGTTTGGCGGTGATATTTCAGGCGAAGCTTGAAGTGTAGAAACAAGAAGTAATGTGAAGTACCTGCTTGTCCCCTTCGTCTAGAGGCCTAGGACATCACCCTTTCACGGTGAGTACGGGGGTTCGAATCCCCCAGGGGACGCCAGATTTCGATATCTGCGCTGTCACCCAGCAGGCAGCGCAGGTATTAGCAGTACAGTGTCCCCTTCGTCTAGAGGCCTAGGACATCACCCTTTCACGGTGAGTACGGGGGTTCGAATCCCCCAGGGGACGCCAGGTTGTAGAGCAGTGCGGTTGCCGCCGTTCTGTTGATAGTTGAAGTAGCTTGATTGATCAGGCTACCTTGAGGTTGGATAGTCCGGAGTGTGGGACTTTTCCTTTCGCAGGGGGTATAGCTCAGCTGGGAGAGCGCTTGCATGGCATGCAAGAGGTCAGCGGTTCGATCCCGCTTACCTCCACCAGCGACCCGCATGGATATGTGGGGTGAATTGGCCGAAGAGCTGATTCGAGGAATATTGTAGTTGTGACCGTTTTGTCCCCTTCGTCTAGAGGCCTAGGACATCACCCTTTCACGGTGAGTACGGGGGTTCGAATCCCCCAGGGGACGCCAAATAGAAAAGCCCGCGCAAGCGGGCTTTTTTGTTTGGCGTCCCCTAGCGATGTGCTTGAGCACATCGCGGGGGGGGATTCGAAAGGTTTCGCTTGCAAGCGAAACCGGGCCCGCGGCACGTGGGCGAATCCCTCGCTCGCGCAAGCGGGCTTTTCTATATCTCATCCAGATGCGCTATCCTCCGTGCACAGCCGCAGCCCCCATCAGGGCATAACAAGGCCAACCAAGGAGCACAAATGAGCAGCGCAGCAGCCCATCTCGACATCGACCCGCGTGGCCTGGCCACGATCACCCTCAATCGCCCCGACATCCACAACGCCTTCGACGACCAGTTGATCGCCCACCTGATCGACCTCATCACCCAGGCCGGCGACGATGCCCGTACTTGCGTGCTGCTGCTGGCCTCGACCGGCAAGTCCTTCTCCGCCGGTGCCGACCTGGCCTGGATGCGCCGTATGGCCGATGCCTCGCGTGAAGACAACCTGCGCGACGCCCGCAAGCTGGCGCTGCTGATGCATACGCTCAACAGCTTCCCGGCCCCCACGCTGGCCAAGGTGCAGGGAGCAGTGATGGGCGGCGGGGTAGGCCTGGTGTCCTGCTGCGATATCGTGGTGGCGTCCGAAGCAGCCTTCTTCGCACTCTCCGAGGTCAAGCTGGGCCTGGCGCCCGCAGCCATCAGCCCGTATGTGATCGCCAAGATGGGCGTGTCGCAGGCGCGCCGCTACTTTGTCTCGGCCGAACGTTTCCCGGCCGCGTGCGCGGCTGCCATGGGGCTGGTGCATGAAGTGGTGCCGCCTGGCGAGCTCGATGCCAGGACGGCGCAACTGATCGATACCTTGCTGGCCAATGGCCCGCAGGCCATGCGCGCGGCCAAGCAACTGGTGCAGGTGGCCAATCCCTTGCAGGTCACGCCTGAATTGTCCGAATACACGGCCGGCGTCATCGCCGATCTGCGCGCCTCTGCCGAAGGACGTGAAGGTTTACGCGCTTTCCTGGACAAGGATGCGCCGGCCTGGACGCATAAGCAGCCCACAGCGGGGGCAGCATGAAGCCCTTGCATGTCGCCGTTGCCGGCGCCGCAACTGCTGGCCAGGATGGTGGCCGGCACCTTGGTAGATCCCTTCACTTCCATCGTTTTGCGCGAGCATGACTGGACTGCGGTACCCCAGCCATCGGCCCTGACCGAGGGGGTTCAGGCGCAGCGGGAATAAATCTTCATTTACGCTCTTCGCGGCAGAACATCCGGCTGCGCAGTTGGCAGCGCTCGCGTTCCTCGGGCGTCATGGCTTCCCAGCGGGCGCGCATGAAGCGGCGCTTGTCGCGCCAGCCGCCATGACGGCCACGAAAGCCGCCGAACAGTATCCGGCACAGCACCAGCAAGCCCAGGGCCCGCCAGAAGCCGATCTCGGCCACGCCGGGCAAGATCGGCGGCATCACCCAGTTCCACAGCAGCATCACCACCACCCCCAGCAGCGGCACGCACAGCAGGCACAGCGCCAGCTTGAAGCCCCAGCGGCCACGGTGACCGTGGCGGCGCGCGGGGTTGCCTTCAGCGTTGGGTTGAGGGCTGGGTTGGGGGATTGCGTTCTGATCCATTACATCTCCAATTCGTCATAAACTGCCTGCAGCCGCTCGCGCAGATGCAGTACTGCATAGCGTTTGCGGGCCAGCAGGGTATTCAAGCTGGTGCCGCTGGAGGCCGCCATTGCCTTGAAACTGAGCCCGTCGAGCTCATGCGCGATGAAGACCTCGCGTTGCGCCTCGGGCAATTCATCCAGCGCCTCTTGCAAAGCTTCGATCAGGGCGGCGCGGGCATAGGCCGCTTCCGGTCCGTCAGCGCTGGCCGGCAGCACCAGGTCCAGCCGCCAGGCGTCCTCGGCGCCATCGACTTGTTCGATGTCATGCGCCTCGGGCAGGGGCTCTTCTTTCTTCTTGCGGAAGCGGTCGATGATGCGGTTGCGCGCCACCCGGAATAGCCAGGCGCTGACCTGCTCGATGGGTTCGGGCAAGCGGTAGGCCTGGACGAACTCGTAGAACACTTCCTGCAGGATGTCTTCGGCCTCGCCGGCATCGGCCACCCGGCGCCGGATGAACCCGCCCAGCCGGCTGCGCTCGCGCATGACGGTGGCGGTGATCTCGCGGTCCTGGTCGCTCATCGGGGAGAGGGTGGATATGGGCTGCATGTCCTGAAGACGCTTCATCTTCGGACATATTGTGGACTGTCGGTAAAAAAATGCAGGAAAAGGCCAGGAGAGATGAATAAAAAGAGGCTGGCCAATACAGCAGGAGGCGGCGCGTCATGCCGCCTCCGTTTCAGTCGTCTTAGAGTTCGATACGCGTGCCCAGCACCTGCAGGAACTGCGCCAGCCAGGCCGGATGGGCCGGCCAGGCCGGTGCGGTCACCAGCTTGCCATCGGTGACGGCGGCATCCACTGCGATATCGGCGAACTGGCCGCCGGCCAGCTTGACTTCCGGGGCGCAGGCCGGATAGGCCGAGACCTTCTTGCCTTCCAGCACGCCGGCCGCAGCCAGTACCTGCGGGCCGTGGCAGACGGCCGCGATGGCCTTGTCAGCCTTGGCGAAGGCTTGCACCAGTTCGATCACCTTGGGATTCAGGCGCAGGTATTCCGGGGCGCGGCCACCAGCCACCACCAGGGCGTCGTAATCGGCGGCGCTGACCTCGTCGAAGCTGGCGTTGAGGGCGAACTGGTGGCCCGGCTTTTCGGTATAGGTCTGGTCGCCTTCGAAGTCGTGGATGGCGGTCTTGATCTTGTCGCCGGCTTTCTTGCCGGGGCAGACCGCGTGCACGGTGTGGCCGACCATCTGCAGGGCCTGGAACGGCACCATGGTTTCATAATCCTCGGCGAAATCACCGGTCAACAGCAGGATTTTCTTTGCAGTCATCGTCATCTCCTTGGGGTAGGGCCGCTGGTACAGGGAGGGCAGCGGCCGGGTTGGAACGAATTTTGTTGCAGAGGCGCCAGGCTTATTCCAGCCAGCGCATCTGGCGCGACTGGCCCATCAGGAAGTCGCGGTTGAGCTCCACGCAGTCGCGCAGGTAGCTCCACAGGGCGGATACCCGCGCCACATGGCGCTGCTCGCTGGAAGCCACCAGCCAGAAGGTGCGAGTGATGGCGATCTGTTCAGGCAGTACCGGCACCAGCTCGTCGGACTGCTGTGCCAGAAAGCAGGGCAGGATCGCCAGCGCACGGCCCGCGCAGGCCGCCGTGTATTGCGCCACCACGCTGGTGCTGCGGAAGGCCCGGAAAGCGTCTGGCGCCACCGTATCCTTGTAGCGCAATTCTTCACTGAAGACCAGATCATCGATATAGCCGATGAAGTTATGTTGCACCAGGTCATCCATGGTGTGAATCGGCGCGTGCCGGGCCAGGTAGTCACGTGAAGCATAAAGCTTCAGAACATAGTCGGACAGTTTTGTGACCACGTAATTACCCGACAAGGGCCGCTCGATCGAGACGCTGATGTCGGCCTCATGCTTGGACAGGTTCACGAAACGCGGCATGGGCAGCATGTCCACCGTGATGTGCGGGTTGCGGGCACAGAAGTGGGCCAGGTGCGGGGCCAGCACGAAGGTGCCGAAGCCTTCCGTGGCGCCCAGCCGCACCTGGCCCGAGAGCTTGCTGTTATGCCCGCCCAGCTCTTCGGTGGCGGCGTAGAGGGTGCTTTCCACCTGCTCGGCATAGTCGACCAGTCGATAGCCATCGGCGGTGAGCTTGTAGCCGTGGTTGTTGCGGTCGAAGAGCTGGCTGCCGACCTGCTCCTCGAAACGCTTCATGCGGCGCGAGACGGTGGAGTGGTCGATGCCCAGCTTCTTGGCCGCATCCACCAGGCCCTGGCTGCGCGTGAGTTCGAGAAAGATCCTGAGGTTGTCCCAGTCCAGCATGTGGTCTCCATGGTCTTTGATTTGCATCCATGCAAAATCGTTTTGTCTTTGTGGTTATTGTATCGATAAATACGCACATGCAGAATAGCGGGGCCGTGACGGCGCCCCGTGTAGAGAGGAGCGGCGTCGCACGGCAGGAGACAACGGCAAGACCCGGCGTCCATGAACGCGGGCAGGTCCGACAACAATCACAAGATGAAGGAGACAAGATGCGCAAGAACGCTTTGGGCCGTTCGCTCACGGCCGCCGCCGTGGCCTGTACCGTTTCGCTGGCCGCCACTGCCATTCCCGCCCTGGCGCAGGACGCCAACACGGTCAAGATCGGCGTGCTCACCGACATGTCCGGCCCTTATTCGGCCATGGGCGGGCAGGGCTCGGTGGTTGCTGCCAAGATGGCGGTGGAGGATTGCCTCAAGAATGAATGCCGTGGGATGAAGATCGAGATCCTCTCGGCGGACAACCAGAACAAGCCGGATGTCGGCGTCACCCGCGCCCGCGAATGGCTGGACCGCGACAAGGTCGAGGCCATCGCCGATCTCACCAATTCCTCGGTGGCGCTGGCGGTGCAGAAATTGGTCAAGGATAAGGGTGGCATCGCCATGTACAGCGGCCCGGCCACCGGTGTGCTGACCACCACCGAATGCGCGCCCAATGGCTTCCACTGGATGTTCGATACCTACTCGCAAGCGGCCGGCGCGGCCGCGGCCCTGACCAAGCTGGGCAACAAGTCTTGGTATTTCGTGACGGTGGACTATGCCTTCGGCCATTCGTTGGAGAAGGATGCCTCTGACGTGGTCAAGGCCAATGGCGGCACCGTGGTGGGTTCGGTGCGCCATCCGCTGAACGCTTCTGACTTTTCTTCCTTCCTGCTGCAGGCGCAGGCCTCCAAGGCCCAGGTGATCGGCCTGGCCGATGGCGGCACCGACGTGGTCAATGCGATCAAGCAAGCGCGCTCCTTTGCCGTCGGTGGCAAGGATCAGCGTCTGGTGGCGCTGCTGGTATTTCTCTCGGACGTGCACGCCTTGGGGCTGGAGGCCGCGCAGGGGCTGGTCTATACCGATGGCTTCTATTGGGATTATGACGACCAGACCCGCGCCTTCTCCAAGCGCTTCGAGGCCCAGTTCAAGAACATCAAGCCGACCATGGTGCAGGCGGGCGTGTATTCCAGCGTCTATCAGTTCCTGAAGGCCCGTGCAGCGGCCAAGACCTCGGACTGGAAGGTGGTGGCGCAGAAGATGCGCGAGATTCCGATCTCGGACGCTGTCATGCGCAATGCCTCCATCCGTCCCGATGGCCGCGTGATCCATGACATGTACCTGTACCAGGTCAAGACCCCGGCCGAGTCCAAGGGCCCGTGGGATTACCTGAAGCTGCTGTCGGTGATCCCGGCCCAGCAGGCCTTCCGCCCGATGGACGCGGCCTGTCCGCTGGTCAAGCAGTAATGCCTGTGGCCGGGAGCGCTGCTGCCGGCCTTGCCCTCCCCACCTCTTCACTATGGAAATCGCAATGAGCCAAGCCAACATCCCCCACGTTCCCCTGTACCTCAACGGTGAAAAGGTGCAGTCCACTGCCAAGGAGTGGCGCGACGTATTGAACCCGGCCACCCAGGAAGTGGTGGCGCGCGTACCCTTCGCCACCAAGGAAGAAGTCGACCGGGCCGTGGCCAACGCCAAGGACACCTTCAAGACCTGGCGCAATACCTCGCTGGCCCAACGGATGCGCATCATGCTCAAGTTCCAGCAACTGTTGCGCGAGAATATCGCCCCGCTGGCCGAACTGATCACCCGCGAGCACGGCAAGACCCTGCCTGACGCCGAGGGAGAAGTCATGCGTGGCCTGGAAGTGGTGGAGCACGCCTGCTCGATCACCTCGCTGCAACTGGGTGAACTGGCCGAGAACGTGGCCGGTGGCGTCGACGTCTACACCCTGTACCAGCCGCTGGGCGTGGGGGCGGGCATCACCGCCTTCAATTTCCCGGTGATGCTGCCTTGCTTCATGTTCCCCATTGCGGTCGCTTGCGGCAATACCTTCGTGCTCAAGCCCTCCGAGCAGGACCCGACTTCCTCGCTCTTCCTGGTCGAACTGGCCAATCAGGCCGGCTTGCCACCGGGTGTCTTGAACGTGGTGCATGGCGGCCCGGACGTGGCCAACATGATCTGCGACCATCCCGATATCAAGGCGGTCTCCTTCATCGGCTCCACCCATGTCGGCACCCACATCTACCGCCGCGCCAGCGAGGCCGGCAAGCGCGCCCAGTGCATGATGGGCGCCAAGAACCACTGCATCGTGCTGCCCGATGCACCCAAGGACCAGGCCATCAACAACCTGCTGGGCGCAGCCTTCGGTGCGGCCGGCCAGCGCTGCATGGCCAATTCGGTGGTGGTGCTGGTGGGCCAGACGCGCGAATGGATTCCGGAAATCGTCGAGCGCTCCAAGGCCATGAAGGTCGGCCCGGGCACGGATCGCAAGGCCGATGTCGGTCCGCTGGTCTCCAAAGCGGCCAAGGAGCGCGTGGAACGCCTGATCGCCAGCGGCGTGGAGCAGGGCGCCCATCTGCTGCTGGATGGCCGCAACTGCAAGGTGGCCGGTAGCGAGAACGGTAATTTCGTGGGGCCGACTGTCTTCACTGGCGTCAAGCCCGACATGGATATCTACACCCAGGAAATCTTCGGCCCGGCCATGTGCATCGTCGAACTGGAGACGCTGGATGAAGCCATTGCCTTCATCAATGCCAATCCTAATGGGAACGGTACTTCCATCTTCACCAGTTCGGGCTATGCCGCGCGCAAGTTCCAGAACGAGATCGACGTCGGCCAGGTCGGCATCAATGTGCCTATTCCCGTGCCAGTGGCCTACTTCAGCTTTACCGGTTCGCGGGCCTCCAAGCTGGGTGACCTCGGCCCCAACGGCAAGCAAGCCGTGACCTTCTGGACGCAGACCAAGACGGTGACTGCACGCTGGTACGCGCCCGATGAAGAAGCCGGCCAGGTCAACACCACCATCACCTTGAAGTAAGGAGAGCAGCATGAGCGCCAATATCGTCTTCATCGGCCTGGGCAATATGGGTTTGCCCATGGCGCAGAACCTGGTCAAGGCCGGCTTCTCGGTCAGCGGCCATGACTTGGTCAAGGCCAGCGTGGACAAGCTGGTGGCAGTCGGCGGCAAGACCGAAGCCGATTCCATGGCGGCCGTGGCCAAGGCCGACGTGGTCATCACCATGCTGCCGGCCAGCCGGCACGTGGAGTCGCTCTACCTGGGCGATGCCGGAGTGCTGGCCTCGGCCAAGCCGGGCGCACTCTTGATCGACTGCTCCACCATCGCCCCGGAAGCGGCGCGCAAGGTAGCGGCGGCGGCCAAGGCGCGCGGCTTCGACATGCTGGATGCGCCGGTCTCCGGGGGGACCAACGGCGCGACGGCTGGCACGCTGACCTTCATGGTGGGCGGTAGCGCGCAGGCTTTCGAGGCGGCCCAGCCCTATCTGCAAAAGATGGGGAAAGCCATCTATCACGCAGGGGAGAGCGGCAGCGGCCAGACCGTCAAGGTCTGCAACAACATGCTGCTGGGCATCCTGATGATCGGGACTTCGGAGGCCATCCGCCTGGGCATGGCCAATGGCATGGACCCGAAGGTGCTGTCGGAAATCATGTCCAAGAGTTCGGGGCGCAACTGGACGCTGGAGGTTTATAACCCTTGCCCCGGCGTGATGGAAACCGCGCCGGCTTCCAAGGCTTATGCCGGTGGCTTCGGGGTGGACCTGATGCTCAAGGATCTGGGCTTGGCCGTGGAGAATGCGCTGGCCACCAATTGCGCCATTCCGCTCGGTTCCACGGCGCGTAACCTGTATGACATCCACAGTATGAACGGCGCCGGCAAGCTGGACTTTTCCAGCATCTTCAACATGCTGGGCAAGGCGAAGTAAGACCAAGTCCATCGGTCAGCAAAAAGGGACAGCCTCTTGCGGGGCTGTCCCTTCCTTTTTCTGCATGTTGATGTGCAGCTTATTTCTTCACTTCATCCTCGATGTGGGCACGGATGATGTCGGCGAAATTGGCATCGGCCGTAAAGCCCAGCGCCTTGGCGCGCTTGGCTTCGAAGGCGCCGGGCCAGGAATTGACGATGCGCTTGATGGCTTCGTCTTCCTTCCATTCGATCAACTGGACCACTTCCTTCCCGGCCACTTGTTCCAGGGCATCGACCATGTCCTTGACGGTCACGCACAGGCCATCGATGGACAGGAAGCGCGCCAGGCCCAGATCGGCACCGTTGATTTCATGACCGTGGATCAGGTTGGCGATGGCTTGGCGCGGCGACATCAGCCACATGCGGGTATCCGGGCTGACCGGGCAGAGCGCCGGCTGGCCATTGAGCGGCTCGCGGATGATGCCCGAAGCAAAGCTCGACGCAGCCTTGTTGGGCGCACCCGGACGCACCGAGATGGTGGGCATCCGCAATGCGCGTCCGTCAATGTAGCCCTTGCGTGAATAATCCTGCACCAGCAATTCGCCCATCACCTTTTGTGCGCCGTAGGAGCTTTGCGGCATCAGCAGGGTGTTGTCCGGTACCACGGCGGGCAGTTCGCCGCCGAACACCGCCACCGAGCTGGTGAAGACCACGCGCGGCCGGGTGCCGAGGGCGCGGGCGCGTTCCAGGATCAGCCGGGTGGCGTCGAAGTTGATCTTCATGCCCAGCTCGAAATCGGCTTCGGCGTGGCCGCTGACGATGGCGGCCAGGTGGAAGATGGACTGCGTCTCGGGCGTGATGACGCGCTCGATCACGGCAGCGTCGGCGATGTCGCCGGTGACGGCTTCGATGCGCGGATCACTGAAACCCTGGGCCGGTACCACGTCCAGCAGGGTGATGCGCTTGATCTCTTGCGGTTGGCCGTCGCGGCCAGTCAGGCTGCCACGTTGCAGCAGTTGGCGCGCCAGGCGGCTACCCAGGAAACCGGCGCCGCCGGTGATGACGATATGCATGTGTTCTCCTCGTGTTCTTTGGTCGGGGTGGGGCAAACAAGATTGAAATGACATCTGCGGCGGCGATTATAGCAGAAGTTGTCATACAACTTTGCCGGGGATGAACGGGAAATCACAAAAGCCCATGTCTGCGCGGTATCATGCGCGCCATGAAGACTTCCACCTCCAGGCCGCAGGGATCGGCGCTCGCATCGATGGCCGCCGCCGCGCGCGGCAAGACCACCTTGGCCGACCATGTCACCAGTGTGCTGGCACAGCAGATCCGCAGCGGCGATTTCGCACCCGATGCGCGCCTGCCTTCGGAGATGGAATTGACCGAGCGTTTTGCGGTGAGCCGCACGGTGATCCGCGAGGCGATTTCACGCCTGAAGTCAGAGGGCTTGGTGGGATCGCGTCGGGGCAGTGGCACCGTGGTGTTGCCGGTCAGCCCGGCCACGCCGTTTCGGCTGGATCTGAAGGTCGATGAAGGTCGCGATTCGATCCAGGCGGTGTTACGAGTCATCGAACTGCGCCGTGGCGTAGAAGGGGAAATGGCGGCCCTGGCTGCGCAACGCCGTACCCGGGCGCAGAACCTGGCGATCCAGCAGGCCTTGCGGGATATCGATGCGGCGGCCGCGGCCGGGCGCGATGGCGTGCAGGAGGATTTCGCCTTTCATGCGGCCATCTCCAATGCCGCGCACAATCCGCTCTACACTTCGCTGGTGCAGTTCCTGAGCCAGTTCTTGCACGCCGCCATTCGCGTGGCGCGCATGAACGAGGCGCGCAGCAGCGAGTTCGTGCAGCAGGTGCGGGCCGAACATGCAGCCATGGCGCTGGCCATCAGCGAGGGCAATGCCGAGGCGGCACGGGCGGCAGCCTTGCGCCACATGGAGCATTCGGCCCAGCGCATCCAGGCCGCTGACAAGGCCTTCTGGGCCAGTGCCGAAGGGCAGGCCGCAGCGCGCGACCTGGCGCGGGTCAAGAGCGGGGGATGAAATGGGACTTCATCTGTTGCGGTTGAAACAGGCATAAAAAAACGCTGCACCAGGCAGCGTTTTTGATGGGCATCGACAAACAGGTCAACAATCAGCCGCGCACAACCTTCTTGTATTCGTTGGTGCGGGTGTCGATTTCGATGTCGTCATCCTGGCTCACGAACAGCGGCACCATCACGGTGATCTGGTTGGCTTCGATGGCGTTCTCGATCTTGGCTTCCTTCAGGACGTTGCCCGAGGTGTTGCCCTTGACGGCCGGTTCCGAGTAGGCAACCTTGCGCACGATGGTGGTCGGCATTTCGACCGAGATGGCCTTGCCGTCGTAGAACACGGCTTCGCACTGCATACCATCCTTCAGGTAGCCGATGGCGTCGCCCATGTTCTCGCCTTCGATTTCGTACTGGTTGTACTCTTCGTCCATGAAGACGAACAGCGGGTCAGCGAAGTACGAGTAGGTCACCGGCTTCTTGTCCAGCACCACGACGTCGAACTTGTCGTCGCCACGGAAGACGCTTTCTTGCGGGCTGTTGGTCAGCAGGTTCTTCATCTTCCACTTGTAGGTGAAACCGGTACGGGAAGAACCGTTGACGTCCGAGCGCAGGACGATCATGGGCTTGCTGTCGACCATAATGATGTTGCCGACGCGGATTTCTTTTGCAAATTTCATAGCGATGTGTCGTGAAAAGTAGGTTTTTTCAAACTGTCAGTAGCCCACTGGTAAACTTCTAAAACTTCACCGCAAGCCCACGTTCGATTGAATTCCAAATTGCGTTAAAACGATAGCCCGCTATTTTAACCCATTTTCAGCACTCTTCCAGTCTTCGGCCACCAGTCGCGCGGCGAAGCCCAGCAAATTGTCCATCCAGTCGCCATTTGCCAACATCTTTTGCAGCCATTGTTCGGCTTCTCCGTTCAATGTTGGCAATTGCGCGCGCAGGGTTTGCCAGGTGGCGTGCCAGTCCGGTTCGCCCGGATAGGCGCCATTCCAGGCACGGTTGAGGTCGACCAGGGCTGGCGTGGCGGGGTCGTAGATCTTCAGGAAGGCGTTGAGCTTGGTGTGGTGCAGGTTCTTGTCTTGGTAATAGATGTTCCAGATGAAGGGTTTGCCGGCCCACTGCGCACGCACGAAGGAATCTTCACCTCGCACGAAATTGAGGTCGCAGCTCCATAGCAGTTTGTCGTAATCCGTCTGGGGTACGAAGGGCAGTATCCGTACCGTCAGGGCGGCGCGGGTGGCCGCCGTGCCGGCGCGCATCGGCGCCCCCAGGAAAGCCTCGATCTGGGCCCGGCCCACGCCTTCCGGCACCAGGCAGGTCACCGGCAGTGGCGAGGCTTGCCAGGCGGCAAATAGCTCGGCAATGGGCGCATGGTCATAGCAGAACAGCGAGACCTTGCAGCCAGCCATCTCGTCGGGCGTGACACCCAGTCGGGCCAGGAAGGCCGGGCCTTGCTCTGCGGCCAGGAAGGTTTGCCGTTGCGCTTCCAGATCGGCTTCGAAGCTGAGGCCGCCGGTGCGTTCGTTGAAACCGGGGAAGAAGAAATACTTGATCAGCTTCAGGGATCGATGTGGCGAGGGCAGGGTGTGGCAACCCTCGACCCAGGCTTCGGCCGACAGCCCTTCCAGGTTGAACCAGACCGGCTTGATGGGGCGCTGGGCCATCGCTTCCACATAGCCGGGCGGGATTTCGCAGCCGAAGAATTCGACGACGAGGTCGGCCACGTCAGCCGTCGTATAGCTGCCTTCCTGGCTGCGCCAATGCTGGACGGTCACACCAGCCAGTTGTTGCGTCTCGGCTTGCACATCAACCTGCGGCCAGATGCGTTGGAAGCTCACCAGGTCATCCACCCACAGCCGTACCGCCAGCTTGTGCTCCTGCGCCAGTTGCCGCGCCAGGCGCCAACAGATGCCGATGTCGCCATAGTTGTCGACGACCTTGCAGAACAGGTCCAGGGAATGCAGTGGATTGGGATGGGAAGGCATGGATATGCAGGAAAAAACCAGGGCAGGCCGCATGATACCTATTTGCGACGGGGTCAGTTAAGCAGGTATGAACAACTCGTTCAATATTCTTGCAATTAAATAGCTTGCAATTTAATTTTGAGCGGTTTAATATGCAAGCCATGGACAAGACGCACACCACGACGCTGCCGGACGCGCTGATTGATGAGGCCCTGCTTCTGGACAATCAGCTGTGTTTCGCGATGTATTCGGCGTCGCTGGCCATGACCAAGGCCTACAAGAAGATCCTGGCCCCGTTGGAGATCACCTATCCGCAATACCTGGTGATGCTGGTCCTGTGGGAAAGGGATGACGTGACCGTCTCCGAGCTCGGCAGCCGGCTGTTCCTGGATTCGGGTACGCTGACCCCGCTGCTCAAGCGCATGGAAAGCATGGGCTTGCTGCATCGCAAGCGCGATGCCGGCGATGAGCGCCGGGTGGTGGTGAGCCTGAGCGACGCTGGTCGTGCGCTGCGCCAGCAAGCCAGGACGGTGCCGCAACAGATGAGCTGCATGTTGCCCGCACTGGAACAGGTGCGGCAACTGGTGGGCGAGCTCAAGCAGGTGCGCAAGGGCTTGCTGGAAGCGGAAGGTGAATGACAATGCGGTTGTGGTGTGTGATTTATGTTGTGCACAATAATATAGTGAATTATTTATAGTCTTTATCGCAGTAACTTAGGTAGCAATTTAGGTAGCAAGACAGGTAGCAAACCAGTGGTGAATAAAAGCGAATCTTTCGCGGCCACGACTCTCCAACGTAACCCGTAAGGGTGACAACCTGATTATTGAAAGGAAATACCATGCCCTCGAACAAGATCGAAAAAGCCCTCTACACCGCCACCGCTACCGCCACTGGCGGCCGTGAAGGTTCGGCCAAGTCCTCTGACGGCGTCCTGGACGTCAAGCTGTCGACCCCCAAGGAACTGGGCGGCGCCGGTGGTAACGGTACCAACCCGGAACAACTGTTCGCAGCCGGTTACTCGGCTTGCTTCCTGGGCGCGCTGAAGTTCGTCGCCGGCCAGGAAAAGGTGGCTCTGCCGGCTGACGCCAGCATCACCGGCAAGGTCGGTATCGGCCAGATCCCGGGCGGTTTCGGTATCGAAGCTGAACTGAACATCTCGCTGCCGGGCATCGACCAGGTGGTGGCGCAGGATCTGGTGAACAAGGCGCATCAGGTGTGCCCGTACTCCAACGCCACCCGCGACAACATCAACGTGACCCTGAACCTGGTGTAATCGGTTCAGTTGGATAGGCGGCGGTTCGTTCCGCTGCTGGCACCTGACGTAAAAAATGCCGCTGCGTACTTCTGGTACGCGGCGGCATTTTGTTGTCTGGAATCAGGTGCTATCAGGCGCTATCAGGTGCTTATTGGCGTAGCAAGGCCAGCAGCAAGCTGCGGGCGATACGGCGATGGAAGGGCATGATGGCGGCCAGGTAGAACTCGCCTAGCCAACGTTTGGTCCGTACCACGGTGGTGACGGTGAGCCATTGGCCATCGCTGGCCTCCTGGGCGCCATCGGGGCTCTTTTCCACGCACAGGCGAAAATCCAGGTGGTTGTCGTCCAGTCCCATCACCACCCGCGCCGGCTGCGCCATGAGCAGCGGGAAACCGGACGCCGGGTCATCGGAGGTGGCGCGTTTCCAACCCAGCGGCGCTACCAGGCGGTCGCGCAGCTGCATCAGTGCGCTGACCCAGGCCGGTTGAGCGGCCATCATCCTGGCCGTGATTTCAGTCGTGTTCAGTTGCGCCAGTTGTGGCGTGAGACGGATGCGGTAGCTGTCGGCAAAGCCGGCACCGGGCAACAGGGCCCAATGACGGGGTGCGGGGGCGATTTGTTCAGTGGGCTCGCTATGCTGGGGGTGAAAGGCAGACATGACTTGACCTCTTGGCAGGTTGCAAAAAAAAAGCCGGCAGCAGGGCTGCCGGCTGGCTTTTGCTTCTACGAGCCTACTTGCCGTTGCGCCGCTGCTGTTCCGCCGCGCGAGCGCTGGCGAAGCGCTCGTGGGTTTCCTCAGCCTTGCGCCGCCCGAAGGCGTAATTGGCTTCCAGCCACATGACGTTGATGATGCCAAAGGCCAGGGCCAGGCCGATGCCGAGTATCCAGGCGAAGTACCACATGATGTTCTCCTTGTTGCAGATTGCGATTGCGCGTAATCAATACGCGGTGTGTTCGTTCTCGTGAATGTCGCGCGCAGTGACCTTGCCCTTGACCACGCGATAGACCCAGCCGGTATAGATGAGGATGAGCGGCAGGAAGATCAGCACCATCCAGAACATCAGACCCAGGGTCTTGTGGCTGGAGACCGCATCCCACATCGTCAGGCTGCTCTTGGCATCCAGCGAGGAAGGCATCACGAAGGGGAACAGCGACATGCCGGCTGTCAAGATGATGCCGGTCACCGACAGGCCGCTGGCGATGAAGGCCAGGCGCGCACTGCGCACCAGTGCCAGCAGCGCGGCCAGCACGGCACCGGCCACACCCAGTGCCGGGAACAGCTTGGTCACCGGCCACTTGGCGTAGTTGTCGAACCAGGCACCGGTGACCACTTCTACGGTCTTGGCCAGGGGCGTGAAGGCAGTGTTGGCGTCCGGCATGGAGGTGATGCGATAGCCCGGCAGATGGGCCACCCAGAAGCCGCCGATGACGAACAGCAGCACGGTCACCAGGGCGGCGCCGATGACGGTCTTGCGCGAACGCTCGCCAATGGTGGCCTCCGTCTTGACGAAGGCGAACGCTGCGCCGTGCATCAGCAGCATGGCTACCGACAACAGGCCAGCCAACAGGCCGAACGGGTTCAACAGGGCGAAGAAGCTGCCGGTGTATTCCACCCGCATGGAATCATCGTAGTGGAAGGGCACACCCAAGAGCAGGTTGCCGAAGGCCACACCGCAGATCAGGGGCGGTACGAAGCCACCGATGAACAGGCCCCAGTCCCAGGCATTGCGCCAGCGCGGATCAGCCACCTTGCTGCGGTAGTCGAAGCCGACCGGGCGGAAGAAGAGCGAGAACAGCAACACCATCAGGGCGATGTAGAAGCCCGAGAAGGCGGTCGCATACACCAGCGGCCAGGCTGCGAAGGTAGCGCCGCCGGCGGTGATGAGCCAGGTCTGGTTGCCTTCCCAGGTGGGGCCGATGGAATTGATCAGGATGCGGCGCTCGGTATCGTCCTTGGCGGCGAAGGGCAACATGATGCCCACGCCGAAGTCGAAGCCATCGGTCAATGCAAAGCCGATGATGAGTACGCCGACGAAGGCCCACCAGATCAGCTTGAGTGTTTCGTAATCGAAGATCATTCTGCTTTCCTCATTTCTTCTGGTGGCATTAGTGGCTGCCGATGTTGGCGGCGGGGTTAAGGGGCGGCGGCAAGACGTCATCCGGGCCGCTGTCCTGATTTTTGCTTTCCCAGTAGTACTTGCCGGTGTGCAGGCTGCTGGGGCCCAGGCGGGCGTACTTGACCATCAGGATCATCTCCACCACCAGCAGGAAGGTATAGAAGAGGATGAACCCGGCCAGGCTGAAGTAGAGGCTGCCCGGTTGCAGCGAGGAAGCCGACAGGTGGGTCGGCAGGATGCCGGCGATGGTCCAAGGCTGGCGGCCATATTCGGCTACCACCCAGCCCAGTTCGGCGGCGATCCACGGCAGCGGGATGGCGATCACGGCCAGGCGCAGCAACCAGCGTTGCGGGGCCAACTGCTTCTTGGCCAGGAACCAGAACGAAGCGGCGAAGATGAACAGGAACAGGAAGCCCAGGCCGACCATGCCACGGAAGGACCAGAACATCGGCGCTACCTTGGGGATGGTGTCGTCCACGGCCAGGGCGATCTGTTCGGGCGTGGCATCGACCACATTGTTGGTGTACTTCTTGAGCAGCAAGCCATAGCCCAGATCCTTCTTGAGCTTGTTGAAGTCGGCACGTGCCTCGGGCGACTTGTCGCCGGACTTCAGTTTGGTCAGCGCGGCATAGGCCAGCATGCCGTTGCGGATACGGACTTCGTTTTCCTTTTTCAGGTCCTTGATGCCCAGCACTTGCGTATCGACCGAGCGTGTCCCGATCAGTCCCAGCACATAGGGAATCTTGACGGCATAGTCGGTGCGTTGCTCCTTTTCATTGGGCAGGCCGAACAGGGTCAGGCCGGCCGGGGCGGGGTGGGTGTCCCACTCGGCTTCGATGGCGGCCAGCTTGACCTTGTTGACTTCACCGGCGGTGTAGCCCGATTCGTCACCCAGTACGATCACCGAGAGCGTGGCAGCCAGGCCGAAACCGGCGGCCACCGCAAAGGAGCGCAGCGCAAAGGCGGTGTCGCGGGCCTTGAGCAGATACCAAGCCGAGATGCCCAGCACGAACATGGACGCCGTGACATAGCCGGCGGCCACGGTGTGCACGAACTTGACCTGCGCCACCGGGTTGAAGATGACGTCGGTCATGCTGACCAGCTCCATGCGCATGGTCTCGAAGTTGAATTCGGCGCCCACGGGATTGTTCATCCAGCCGTTGGCGATCAGGATCCACAGCGCCGACAGGTTGGAGCCCACCGCCACCAGCACGGTGACGATCAGGTGCTGCTTGCGCGAGAGCTTGTCCCAGCCGAAGAAGAACAGGCCCACGAAGGTCGATTCCATGAAGAAGGCCATCAAGCCTTCGATGGCCAGCGGGGTGCCGAAGATGTCGCCCACGTAGTGCGAGTAATAGGACCAGTTGGTACCGAACTGGAATTCGAGCGTGATGCCGGTGGCCACGCCCATGGCAAAGTTGATGCCGAACAGCTTGCCCCAGAAGCGGGTCATGTCCTTGTAGATCTGGTTGCCGGTCATGACGTAGACCGACTCCATGATGACCAGGATCCAAGACAGGCCTAGCGTCAAGGGGACGAACAGGAAGTGATAGAGCGCCGTGACGGCAAACTGCAGCCGTGACAGCGAGACGACTTCATCGATGGGAACCATGTTGTGTTACTCCGGTTGTTGTTTGGCGGATAGGTCTTGGTGTTGTGCGGTTGCCGCAGGCGGCGTGGTGAAGGACAGCATGTGCTGCTCCACCCGCTGCACCGGCATCTGCATGTGCTTGGCTTCGGGATGCGCGAAGAAGGTTTTGGCCAGCACCGTGATGAGGGCGATCTTGATCACCAGCAGCAAGGTGATCTCCGCCCCCAGCGGCAGCCGGGTCAGGCGTGGCCATTGCCATGGCCGTTTGCGGGAAGGGTGCGTGAGTTGCATCTGGCTTACTCCTTTTCACTGGCGCCGCCGACGCGGAACTTGTCGCGCACGTCCAGCAGCTTTTTGACCTTGGAACCCATCTTCATGAGCGACACCAGCGTTTCTGGCGACAGACGCTGCACGTCGTCGAACCAGGAACTGGACAGTTCGATCAGTTCATACATCTGGCGCATGCGCTTCTGCGCCTCCTTGTCGTCCTTGTTGCCGGGTGCTTCCAGCAGGGCGTCGCGCAGCATGGAGAGCGTCGGCTCGATCTCGCGGCGGCGGCGCTCTTCCAGCAGCACCTTGAAGATTTCCCAGATGTCGCCGGGCGGTTCGAAATATTCACGGCGATCATTGGGTTTGTGCAGCAGGCGCACCAGTCGCCACGACTGCAATTCCTTCAAGCCCATGCTCACGTTGGAGCGCGAAAAGCTGAGGTACTCCGCAATCTCGTCGGCGTTGAGCGCGCGCCCACAGATATAGAGCAGCGCGTAGATCTGGCCTACGGTCCGATTGATCCCCCAGCGGCTGCCCATCTCGCCGAAATGGCCGATGAAGCGCTGCATCATGGGGCTGAGTACATTGCTTTCCATGTCAAAAACTTTCGAAATTTCAGTAATTGCTGAAATTTAAAACAATTGTTTGTCCCATCGCAATGTCGCGTACCTGTGTATTTGGTGATAACAGTCATTACGGATGAGAATGACCCACGCTCAGCGCGGATGGCGCAGGCGTTGATCACGAGCAGGCGGTTGGCAGGGCGTGACGTTGGGTATCCCTTATTCGTCACGACGACATCGCGTCTTGTGAACTTCCCGGTTTCACAAGTACGCAGCCCTGTGTTGCGCTGCATGAAGATATTTTCACGCTTTCCTAGACGGACAGAAGAGCTTGGCCGAAAGGAAACATGATGCGGATCAAATAAGCTGCATTTGCAATTCATCCCTGGCGTGGGGTGGCTTGGGTGATGGTGTTGGTTGCCTGGTTCAGTGATCTGGTTTATCTGTGGGTGGCGCTGCGGCCACCGAAGGGAAGCGCAGGCTGAAGCGAATCCAGCCCGGCTGGGGACACTCCACCGTCGCCGTGCCACGGTGCAAGGCCATGATGGCCTTGACGATGGCTAGCCCCAGGCCATTGGATTCGGTCAGCGCGCTGCGCGAGCGGTCGCCGCGATAGAAGCGGTCGAACATGCGCGCCATCACCTGGGGCGTGACATTGCCGCTGCGGTTGTCTACCAGGATGCGGCTGCCGCTGGCATCGCCCTCGGCCTGAATGCGGATGATGCTATCGGGTTCGCCATAGCGCACCGCGTTGATGATCAGGTTGCTCACCGCCCGGCGCCACATATCCAGGTTGGCCTGGCATATCCCTTGTGCCTGCAGCGCGAAGTGCATCCCGCGTTCGTCGGCGATGCCCTCGAAATAGTCAGTGATCTTGGCCAGCTCTTCCTGCAGATCCAGGGCGCTGCATTCCACTGCCAGCGTGCTGTGGTCGGCCTGGGCCAGGAACAGGATGTTTTCCACGATGCGCGCCAGTCGCTGCAATTCTTCCACGTTCGATTCCAGCAACTGCTCGTAGTCTTCGGGACTGCGGCGCTGGCCCAGGGCTACCTGGCTCTGACCCATCAGTACGTTGATGGGGGTGCGGATCTCATGGGCCAGGTCGCCGGAAAACTGCGCCAAGTGGTCATAACCAGCTTCCAGCCGGTCCAGCATGGCATTGAAGGAGAGTGCCACGCGTCGCAGTTCGGCCGGCATTCCCTCTTGTTCCAGCCGGGTGGACAGGCGATCCGGCGTGATCTGGGCCGCGCGCTGGCTCATCGCCTCCAGTGGCTGCAAGCCGCGCCGCAGCAGTACGAAGCCCAACAGCGACGTCAGCAGGATGGCCGCTGCGGCGGCCCCGGCGATGCGCCAGCGGTAGCTGCGCATCATACGGTCTTCCTGCACCATCACATAGGCGGCGATGATTTCCACGGTGTCGCGGCCTTTACCCACGTCCGCCAGGGCCGAGACCCAGCGCACCCGCACGCCGTCGGCGCGCTCGCTGGTCAGCAGGCGGGCCGCGCTCACCGGCTGGTCCACGGGGGCCGGCTGCATGGCCGGGGGAACCAGGTGGTCGGGATTGCTCTGGATGAAGGGGGCTTCACCCTGGCGGCGGAAGATGCGCACATCCTGCTCGTTGCCCATCATGCTTTCGAACAGCGCCGGGCGCTGTTCCATCTGCTCGACGTTGTACAGATCGTGCATCAGGTTGCGGAAGTGCTCGACCCGGCCGATCAAGGCCTGGTCGGCGCGCTGCGCCAGGGCATCGCCGGCGGCGCGATCCAGGTACAGCCCCAGGCCGGTTACCACCAGGCAGGTCATCAGCGCGAATAGGGCGGTCACGCGGGTGGTCAGGGTCCAGCCACGTGCATGTACGGTGGCCTGGCTCATGGGTGTTCCGAAAACATGTAGCCCACGCTGCGCACGGTGTGGATCAGTTTCTTCTCGAACGGGGCATCGATCTTGGCGCGCAGGCGCTTGATGGCGACGTCGACCACGTTGGTGTCGCTGTCGAAGTTCATATCCCAGATCTGGGATGCGATCACACTGCGTGACAGCGCTTCGCCCTGGCGCTTGATGAGCAGGTGCAGCAGCATGAATTCCTTGTTAGTCAGGGCGATGTTGAGCCCCTGGCGCGTGACCTTGTGGCGCACGTGGTCCAGTTGCAGGTCGGCGATCTCATAGACCTCGGCCTCGCGCGTGACGCCCCGGCGCAGCAGGGTGCGGATGCGCAGCACCAGCTCGGTGAAAGAAAAGGGCTTGACCAGGTAATCGTCGGCGCCTAGTTGCAGGCCGCGGATGCGATCATCCACGTGGTCCCTGGCCGTCAAGAACAGCACCGGCAGATCGCGCTTGCTGCGCAGCGCGCTCATGACCTGCCAGCCGTCCAGGCCGGGCAGCATCACGTCCAGCACCACCAGATCGTAGTCCTGCTCCAGCGCCAGGTGCAGACCATCGGTGCCGGTACGCGCCAGATCCACGGCATAGCCGGATTCGCGCAAGCCTTTGCGCAGGTAGTCCCCGGTCTTGGGGTCGTCTTCGATTACCAGGATCGCCATGCTGTAGGAGAAAAATGGCCGCTGCAAAGGCGGCCGGGATCGGGGAGAATGGCTGGAAAATGCACTCGATTCTAGCAATGGCGGGATTTTTCTTCATGACAAAATTGTCATCAAACTGCCACTTGAGTGTCACCGACTCGCTTTTACCATGGCCTCATCTTGCCAGGGCTCCCGGCCTGGCACCCACCCTTATTTGCTGGAGCGCACCATGCTCATCAAGATTCGTCCCGACCAGATCGAGATTCCGACCGCCTCCGAGATCACCCCCAAGGATCTCTACTTGTCCCGTCGCAGCTTCATGGCCCGCGTGGCCGCCGGCTCGGCCCTGGCCAGCGGCATGGGCGCGCTGCCGCAGGCTTTCGCCCAGCAGGGCAGGAAGCTGCCGGCCAAGCTCAATAACGCCTACGCGGTCATGGACAAGCAGACCGCCTACAAGGACGCCACCAGCTACAACAACTTCTACGAGTTCGGCACCGACAAGTCCGATCCGGCCAAGAATGCCGGCTCCCTCAAGACCAGTCCCTGGACCATCGCCATCGAAGGCGAGGTCAACAAGCCCATGACCTTGGACCTGGATGCCTTGACCAAGCTGGCCCCGCTGGAGGAACGCATCTACCGCCTGCGTTGCGTGGAAGGCTGGTCGATGGTGATTCCCTGGATCGGTTATTCCCTGTCGGCCCTGATCAGGAAGGTGGAGCCCACGGGAAATGCCCGATATGTAGAATTCGTCACCCTGGCCGACAAGAAACAGATGCCAGGGCTGTCCGACCCCATCCTGAACTGGCCCTATCGTGAAGGTTTGCGCATGGATGAGGCCAACCATCCGCTCACGCTCCTGACCCTGGGCATGTATGGCGAAGTCCTGCCCAACCAGAACGGGGCGCCGGTGCGCATCATCGTGCCGTGGAAGTATGGCTTCAAGTCGGCCAAGTCCATCGTCAAGATCCGCTTTGTCAAGGACGAACCCAAGACGGCCTGGAACCTGTACGCGCCTCAGGAATACGGTTTCTATTCCAACGTCAATCCCACCGTGGACCACCCGCGCTGGTCGCAGGCCACCGAGCGCCGCATCGGCGAGGATGGCTTCTTCGCGCCCAAGCGCAAGACCCTCATGTTCAACGGCTACAACGAGGTAGCCAGCCTCTACACCGGCATGGACCTGCGCAAGTTCTACTGATGCCCATCGGATCGTCCATGCTGCTTCCCCTTGCCCCTGCCGCCTTGCGCAACCTGAAACCTCGCAGCGTGACCGTGCTGTGGTGGTGCTTCCTGGCGCTGGCGTTTGTCCCGCTGGTGCGTTTGGTGGTACTGGGATTCACGGGTGGGCTGGGTGCCAATCCGCTGGAATTCATCACCCACAGTACGGGTGACTGGACGCTGTACCTGTTCTGCATCACCCTGGCCGTCACCCCCTTGCGCAAGCTCACCGGGCTGAACTGGCTGGTGCGCATGAGGCGCATGGTGGGGTTGATGGCGTTCTTCTACTTGTGTTTGCATTTCACGACCTTTGTCTGGTTCGATCACTTCTTCGACCTGGGCGAGATCTGGAAGGACATCCTCAAGCGGCCCTTCATCACGGTGGGCGTGCTGGCGCTGGTGCTGTCGATCCCGCTGGCCATCACCAGCACCAACGGCATGGTGCGCCGCCTGGGCGGCAAGCGCTGGCAGGTCTTGCATCGTCTGGTCTACGTGATCGTGCCGCTGGGCGTGCTGCATTACTGGTGGGACAAGGCCGGCAAGAACCTCATCGCCCAGCCGCTGCTGTTTGCCGTGCTGGTCGGCCTGATGCTGGCGCTGCGCCTGCTGTGGCGCAAGGGCAGGGCGCACGCTGCGCCGGTGGTGCCGACTGCGCCCCCACGGCGCTGACTGGCTTGCCTATCCGATTTTTCTAGACCCGTACCGGAGATTGACCATGTCCTTGTTCAAACCTGCCGCCTTGTGCCTGGTGCTGGCGGCGGCCATCCAGCCATCCGCGTATGCCGCCGAAGCGGCGGTGGCAGTGCCCGCTCCGAGCGGCAAGGCCGTGTTGGATTCGACCGCTCCCACTGCCACCGTGGTGCTGGCTGGTGGTTGCTTCTGGGGCGTGCAGGGGGTGTTCCAGCATACCCAGGGGGTATTGCAGGCCGTCTCCGGTTATGCCGGCGGCAAGGCCGATACGGCCAGCTATTCCCAGGTCAGTGCGGGGACCACCGGTCATGCCGAAGCGGTGCAGGTGACCTACGACCCGCGCAAGATTTCCTATGGCCAGATCCTGCAGATCTATTTTTCGGTGGCGCATGACCCGACCCAACTGAACCGTCAGGGACCGGACCAAGGCACGCAATACCGCTCGGCCATCTTCACCGCCAGCGCGCAACAGCAGCAGGCGACGCTGGCCTACATCGCCCAGCTCAACGCCGCCAAGGTGTTCGCCGCTCCCATCGTGACCACGGTGGCGCCGTTGCAGGCGTTCTACCGGGCCGAGGATTATCACCAGGACTACGCCACCCTGCATCCCAACCAGCCCTACATCGCCTATAACGACCTGCCCAAGATCAGCAATCTGCAGAAGATGTACCCGGCCATCTATCGCGCCGATCCGGTGCTGGTCTTCAAGCGCTGACCTACATCAGTGCCGGGAGCAGCAGGGATGAGACAATACCCCCGTTTGTCTCCTTCTGACTGCCATGAACGCCACTGACACCCTGCGCCTCGCCCTCGACCGTTTCGACCAGGAAGACTACGCCGCTGCCGAGCAATTGCTGTTCGGCCTGCTGCAAAGCCATCCGCAGCACAAGGATGCCCTGCATCTGCTGGGTAGCGTGGCGGCCGCGCAAGGGCGCTTCGAGGAAGCGGCGCTAGCCTGGCAACAGGCCTTGCGGCTGGTAGATGCGTCCAGCGAGGAGGCACTGGCCCTGCGCTATCGCCTGGGCCGCGCCTTCTACGAACAGGGGAAATATGAAGATGCCTTCCTGCTGTATCGCGACCTGATCGAATCTGGGCAGGAGCGTGCAGAATTCTTCGTCGCTGCGGCCGCTGCCCTGCAGGGCATGTCGCCTTCCGGGAAAAACGATGCCCAGGTGCTGGCCTTGCTGGAAGAGGCTTTGCGGCGCAATCCCGATGTCCCCGACACCTGGCATCGCAAGGCGCTGCTGCACGAGCGTGCCGGCCAATGGGAAGCGGCCCGTCACAGCATCCATCAAGCCCTGCGCCTGGATGATCAGCGTGCCCAGTACTGGCTGGCGGCGGGCCTGGTCGAGCACGCCCTGGGCAGCTACCAAGAGGCGCTGCGTTACTACGACCATGCCTTGATCCTCGATCCTGATCTGGTCGATGCCCACGTCAGCCGTGGGACTACGCTGGCCCGGCTGCGTGAGCACGAAGACGCCATCGACAGTTATCGCCGCGCGCTGCGTATCGATGGCAGCGATGCCGATGCCCATCTCAACCTGGCGCTGTCGCTGCTGGCGCTGGGCCGCCTGCAGGAAGCCTTGCCGCTCTATGAATGGCGCTGGGAAGGGCGCGCCGCCGATCCCTATCGTCATGCCGACATCCCGGCCTGGAACGGCGGCAGCTCACTCGCCGGCAAGCGCATCCTGCTGTGGGCCGAGCAAGGGCAGGGCGATACCATCCAGTTCAGTCGCTACGTGCAGCAGATCGTCGAGGCGGGCGCCGAAGTGGTGTTCGAGTTGCCGGCCAGTCTGTTGACCTTGATGCAGGGCTTGCCGGTAGCCCAGCGTATCGGCCTGGTGGTCATGGGCGAAGCGTTGCCGGCCATCGATTTCCAGCTGCCGTTGATGAGCCTCCCGCTGGTCTGCAATACCACCATGGACACCATCCCGGCGCCGATTCCTTATCTCACCGTCGAGGCCAGCTTGCGCCAGCAGTGGGAAAGTCATATCGCCGCACTGGCGCCACGCGTGGCCGGCGGCTTGCGCATCGGCGTGGTCTGTTCCGGCAACCCCGGCAACGTCAACGATGCACGCCGCTCCATGGCCTTGGCGGGCTTTGCCACCTTGGCTAAGGCCCGCACCGGGCTGCAATTCTTCGTCCTGCAACCTGACCTGCGCGCCGACGATGCGCAATGGCTGCAACAGGCCGGACCGCAATGGCACGCGCTAGGCGAGCGCATCGGCGACTTCGCCGATACCGCTGCGGCGCTGTCCTGCATGGACCTGGTCATCAGCGTTGACACCGCCGCCGCCCACCTGGCCGGTGCGCTCGGCCTGCCGGTCTGGATCGCCTTGCCCTATGCCCCCGATTGGCGCTGGTTCCTGCAGCGCCATGATTCGCCCTGGTACCCGACGGCCCGCTTGTTCCGCCAGCAGCAACCGGGCGCCTGGGAGGGCGTGATGGGGATGCTGCGCGCGGCCTTGGCGACGACCGCTTTTCCCTCCTGAGAACTCGCTGATTCCGCGCTTTTTTAAATCTTCATTTCATTTCTCGAAAACCTTCTAGGAGATATGAGCATTCCTGCACCAAGGGACAATTAGTCCCTCTTGGCGTTTCCGCGATCATCCAAAGCCAATTCTTGTCCCCCGTCCTCGCAGGTCGCTGACCTGGTCCGGCGTCTTGGCGTCGAGCGAGACGGTGTCCACGGGCGAGATCAACAGAAAAAAGAGCGCAGATGAATCACGATCTTCACCACGGTGGCCGCCGCCGGCCGCTGTTGCCCCGACCTTTCCCGCGCACGTGCAGGGCCCTGATGCTGGCCGTCTCCCTGGCCGCTTGCAGCCTGCCGGCCCAGTCCATCACCCTGGGGCAGTTGGTACAGCAGGCCGCCTTCAACAATCCCGCCGCCCTGGCGCGCCAGCGTGCTGTCGAAGCAGCTGCCGAGAGCGTGTCATCGGCCCGGTGGCAGTTCTTTCCCACTCCCTCGATGTCGGTCGAGCGTGCCGGCCTGACCAGTTCGCGCGATGTCTCCTACCAAGGCGACGACACCGTCATCACCCTGCGCCTGCAACAGACCCTGTGGTCCGGCGGGCGCCTGTCGGCACAACTGGAGCAGGCCGGACACAACCAGCAGTCGGCCGAAGAAGCCTTGCGCGAGCAGCGTTTCCGGCTGGCCGAGCAGGTCATCTCCCAATACAGCTTGTGGGTGCGCTCTGATCTGGCCACCGAGGCCAACCAGAAGAACCTCAAGGCGCTCGAGGATTTCCTGGCGCAAAGCCAGCGCCGCGAGAAGGAGGGGGCCGCCGCACGAGTGGACGTGACCCTGGTGCGCGGCCGCCGCGACCAGGCGCTGACTGACCTGCTGGGCGCCAAGGCCAGCCGCCAGTCGGCCCGGCTGCAACTGGAGCAACTGGTGGGTCTGAACTTGAGCGACGATGAATTGCGCGCCGATGTGGTCAAGATGTCGGTCACCGACGATCTGCCCCTGCTCACCGAGAACATGCTGCAGAGCAGTCCGCTGCTCAAACGTCTGCGTGCCGATGCCAAGGTGCAGGAGTCGGCCATCAAGATCCGCAGCGCTTCCTACTGGCCGGAAGTCTATGCCCGTGTGGAACACCAGCGCGGCAACTTCAGCGTGCGCAATCAGCCCGACGTCAATCGTGCCTTCATCGGAATGCAGATGCAGCTGGGCGCCGGTCTCTCGCTGGGTTCCGAAGTGGCCGCCGCGCAAGGTCGCTACCAGTCTGCCGTGCTGGCTGTGGATGCGGCGCGGCTGGAACTCATTTCGCAGATGGCCGCCACCTTTACCGAATACCAGCAGTCCGAGGCGCGTGCCCGCAACCTGGTGGATGTGGGCTTGTCGGCCGAGGATGTGCTGGCTTCCTACACCCGGCAGTACCTCTCCGGCCGGCGCTCCTGGCTGGACGTGATGAATGCCGTGCGCGAAGTGGTGCAAGCCGATCTGCAAAAAGCGGATGTGAGCGCCATGATCATCGCCAACGGTCGCAAGCTGCAACTCTGGGCATATGGGCTGGATCAGGTCCGTTGAGCATCTTCCCAGTCAGCACCCGATGAGGTGCGGCGGGGAGCTGCAGCGTGACCAGGGTAGGGAGGAACATGATCAATAAAGCGCAGTTCAGGCGTGCCATCCAGCGCAAGCAATTCATCGTCGTCTATCAGCCCATCATTGCGCTGGCCGATGGGGCCTGCGTGGGTGCCGAGGCGCTGGTGCGCTGGCAGCGCGAGGATGGCGTACTGCTGTCCCCGGACCATTTCCTGGCGGCAGCGCAACGGCACCAGTGCCTCGACGCCATCACCGACCTGGTGCTGGAGCAGATCATCGATGACATGGCATTGAGCCTGCGCGCCCATCCCCGTCTGCACGTCGCCGTCAACGTGCCGGCCCATGATGTCAACAGCGGACGCATCTTGAAGGTGTTGGCCGCCAAGCTGGACGGCACCGGCATCGACCCCGCGCAGCTCTGGCTGGAGGTCACTGAAAGCAGCAGCATGGAGACTCTCCCGTGCCGGGAGACCTTGACCCAGGCCCGGCGCCAGGGCCACTTGATCGCGCTGGACGATTTCGGTACCGGTTACTCCTGCCTGCGCTATCTGCATGAGCTGCCCTGTGACGTGCTCAAGCTGGATCGCTCCTTCGTCATCAGCATCAGTGACGATGCTCCGCCGCATCCGGTACTGGGCTGCATCATCGACATGGCCAAGAAACTTGGGCTGAAGATCGTCGCCGAAGGCGTGGAGACCGTCGCACAGGCCCACTACCTGGAACAGGCCGGCGTGGATTATGCCCAGGGCTGGTACTACTCGCGGCCCATGCTCGCGGTGGAATTCGCCCGCTATTGTGCTGCTCCGGTGACCAGGCCGGCTGCATTGTCGCCGCGCCTGGGTGAGCTGTTGGTCACGCCCGTCGGGGTGGATGCATCGGCGGCTTCCTGGGTTTCCGTGGCGTGAGGAAGGATGGTTTGTCGGAGATGTGTTGACGTCTTTTGTGTCATGAATAGCTTTCAGATTGCATCATCGAAGATAGTATTTTGCCTGCACCATCGGACAGTTTCGGGGGCGTCATCGATTCGATAAAGTTAGTTTCGCGTCTCTGTCCATGGTCTAGCGGAGATGCTGTCACCAGTGCTGACTTCCTGTCGGATTACCAGGTGGCGAATGGCACCAATCTCCCCTCGTATCCGACATGGTTCGAGGGGAGTTCTCTTTTTGGAATCCAACTATGAAGAGGATTTCAACAGGTTTTCGGATTCCTTCATATCGCCGGATCAGGTCTGGAAAGTGATTGCCTCGGTCCTGCCGAATCTGCTTTTCTCTGCGCGTCTAAAACAGTGCAAATCCTGTCCTAATTAAATCGTCATTTACTAAGTTTTTGACGACAAAAAAATCTGGAATGCACTAAAGGACAATTAAATATTTATATATTTTCAAACATCATAGGGTCCATTGACGATCTGCCGCAGCGCCGAATTCCGGACGCGATTTCCCTCGGTAGTTGCCCGCTTGCGCTGGCGCGACGATGCACTATCGATGACCTGAATTCCTGATTGTTTGGGGTATCGCGCGACGCATCGTCGGAGGGGTTCTCTCCTGCTTTTCGCTCTCACTGTCGATCAAGCCGAGTATGTCCTGAAGATGCAGCCTCGACAGCCCTTCCCATGAAGGAAGGCCGATCGTCGCCGCTGATACCAACCCAAACGAATCGCCATGAGAAAGCACATTCATTCACATTCCAGTTCACCGTGCGTTGCGCTAACTTGCCCTCTGACCCAGCGGGTCGGCGTGCAGCTCGGTGACCAGCGTCTTGTCTTCATGCCGGGAGCAGGTCGATGAGCGAACTGGCGTCTTCCTTGTCGTGGGCGGTGATGACCGCCGCCCGGCGCCAAGGTGTGGTGATCGACAGTGTGCGCCTGGATGCAGCCATTGCTACTGCCATGGGCAAGAACGGCAGTGCCGCCGTCGACCTTCAGGTTTTATGCACTGCCCTGAGCCTGCCCAAGGCGCAACAATCAGACATCCCGGAGCGCGCCCAGCTCCCCATGCTGGGCGTGGTCAACGAGCGCGGCTGGGGCATCATCGTCGACCAGCGGCCCGATGGGCGTTGGATCTTCATCAGCGAAGAAGGCCATGCCCTCATCAGCGACAGTGACCTGATCGACGGGGCCTACCGACTTGACTTCGCCGCGCTGGGCGCCAAGGACGGGCAGAACGGTTTCGAGCGTGTCTTCAAGGAAGCCCTGGCCGAGTTCCGTCCCATCATTCTCGAAGTGGTCATCGCCTCGGTAGTGATGAGCATCATCGCGTTGGGTGCATCGATCTTCTCCATGCAGGTCTACGATCGCGTCATTCCTACCCACGGCGTGGCCACGCTCATCGTACTGGCCATCGGCGTATCGCTGGCCATCCTGTTCGAACTGGGCATGAAGTTCGCCCGTTCGCACATCATGGACAACGTCGTCTCGGGACTGGATGCCAAGCTTTCGCAAGCACTCTTCGAGCGCCTGCTCTCGGTGCGGGTAGACCAGCTACCCGGCTCGGTAGGTAGCCTGGCCGGCCAGTTGCGCGGCTATGAACAGATCCGCTCCTTCTACACCTCGCAGACCCTGTTCACTCTGGTCGACTTGCCGCTGGGCCTGCTGTTCGTCCTTGTGATCGCCTTCATCGCCAGCCCCTGGATGGCAATGGTACCTACGCTCTTCGGCTTGGCCGCGATTGCCATCGGCTATCTTTCCAACCGCAAGGTGGTGCGCTTGGCCGACAAGAGCGCTGCGGCCTCCAACCTCAAGACCGGCCTGCTGGTGGAGACGGTGGAAGGGGTCGAGACCATCAAGTCCGGTTCCGGTGGGTGGAAGTTCCTCTCGCGCTGGATCGACGTGAGCGCCGAATCCATCCGCAGCGACATGGCCATGCGCGCCATCGGCGATCACGCCGGCTACATCGCCGCCATGCTGCAGCAACTGAGCTATTCGACCACCGTCATCGTTGGCTCCTTTCTGGTCATCAATGGCCAGATCACCATGGGCGCGCTCATCGCCTGTTCCATCCTGGGGGGGCGCATCCTGGCGCCGGTGGCCATGATCCCCGGCCTGATGGTGCAGCGTGCCCATACCAAGGCCACCCTGGCCGGCCTGGAAAAAATCTATGCCTTGCAGACCGACCAGGGCAGCGACCGTCAGTTGACGCCCGACAGCCTGCGCGGAGAGTTCCGCGTCGAAGAAGCCAAGTTCACCTACGCCGGCAGCCTGCTCAACGCCATGACCATCGACCAGCTCACCATCAAGGCCGGCGAGCGGGTCGCCATCCTGGGGCCGATCGGTGCCGGCAAGTCCACCATCCTGCGCCTGCTGTCCGGGCTCTACCGACCGCAACAGGGCCGCATCCTGCTCGATGGTCTGGATCTGTCCAACATCAATCGGCTGACGCTGAACCAGCACATCGGCTATCTCCAGCAAGACCATCGTCTGTTCGTCGGCACCCTGCGCGAAAACCTGCTGATCGGCCTGCCAGATCCCGGCGACGAAGTGCTGCGCCAGGTAATGGAACGCACCGGCCTGCTGCGCCTGGTCTCGGCCCATCCCAAGGGCTTGGACTTGCCGATCCAGGAGGGTGGACGCGGCCTCTCCGGTGGCCAGCGCCAACTGGTGGCCTTCACCCGACTGCTGCTGTGCCGTCCTGACATCTTCCTGCTCGACGAGCCCACCGCTTCCATGGATGAAGACCTGGAACGTCACTGCCTGAACGTACTGAATGAAGAAATCAACGGTGGTCGCACCTTGGTCGTGGTGACCCACAAGCCTGCCTTCCTGCCCATGGTCGAGCGCGTCATCGTGGTGGTGGGCAACCGCATCGTGCTCGACGGCCCGCGTGACGCCGTCCTGGCTCGCCTGCGCGGTGAAGTGCCCAGCACCAATACCGGCGTACCCGGTGTGATTGCGTGAGGCCGGCCATGACCATGACATTGAACATGAAGAAAAACGACTCCCACAACCCCCTGGTCTCGGCGCGCTGGATGCTGCGCTTGTCCATGCTCAGCGTGGTCCTGCTGCTGGTCTGGGCCGCCGTGAGCCCAATCGACCAGGTCACTCGCGCCCAGGGCCAGGTGATCGCTGTCTCTCGTACGCAGTCGGTGCAGGCGCCCGATGGCGGCCCGGTCAAGCAGATCCTGGTCAAGGAAGGCGAAGCCGTCAAGCAGGGCCAATTGCTGATGGTGCTGGAGCAGGATCGCGTGCAGACCTCGCTCAACGACAGTCGCGCCAAGGTGGCCGCCCTGCGCATCAGTCTGGCCCGCCTGCGCGCCGAAGTGTATGGCCAGCCGCTGGTCTTCGATCCCGACCTGCTGGACTACAAGGAATACATCTCCAACCAGAAAGACCTGTACGTCAAGCGCAAGACGCTGATCGACCAGGACCTGCAAGCCTTGAACGACATGCTCGGCCTGGCCTCGCAGGAGCTGGAGATGAACCGTAACCTGGAAAAGACCGGCGACGTCGGTCGTGCCGACGTGCTGCGTCTGCAGCGCAACGTCGCCGACATCCGCGCCCAGATCAACAACAAGCGCAACAAGTATTTCCAGGAAGCGCTGGTGGACATGACCAAGGTACAAGAAGACCTCAACACCCAGCGCGAACAGCTCGAGGATCGCAGCCAAGTGCTGGAGCATACCGAGCTCAAGGCACCGGCCGATGGCGTCGTCAAGAACATCCGCGTCACCACCATCGGCGGCGTGGTGCGTCCAGGTGACGTGGTCATGGAAATCCTGCCGGTGGACAACCTCATCGTCGAAGTCAAGGTTTCCACGGCCGACTCCGCTTACGTCAAGGTCGGCCAGCAGGCCAACGTCAAGCTCGATGCCTACGACTATTCCATCTACGGCACCCTCAACGGTCATGTCGTCTATGTCAGCCCCGATACCTTGCTGGACGAGACACGCCAGGGCGCAGTGCCGTACTACCGCGTTCACATCGCCTTGGAGGAAGCCGTCTTCAAGGGCGAGAAATCCAGCGCCATCCACGTCAAGCCTGGCATGACGGCCACCGTCGAAATCAAGGCCAACACCCGTACCGTCCTGTCCTTCTTGGTCAAGCCCATCGCCAAGACGCTCCAGGAATCGATGGGGGAGCGATAACAACCCTCGATTGCCACTACTACCAACTACAAGGAAAATTGAATGAAACCCATCTCTCTGCCCAAGCAATCCGCGCCCGATCCGGCCTACCTGTTGCCCTGGACAGGCACCCTGGCAGTGTTTGTCATGTACGTGATGATCAACGTATGGCTTTATGAGAGCGTCATGAAGCTGATCAAACAGGCCGCCAACCCCTTCTTCGTCGTCCTGCTGGTGATCGTGACCGTGTGCGGCCAACTGCTGACGATCTGGCAGACCAGGCATCTGCTGACCGAAGGCAAGTACCTGGAATGGCTGATCCGTCGCTTCAAGTCTGCCGAGGGACAGGACCAGTCGACCAAGCTGGCCAACCTTAACGACAGCCTGCACACCGGTTCCGCCGCGCTGGAAGTGCGCGAGCTGTTCCAGCAACTGCTGCGCAAGGATGGCCAGCCCTTGACCCATGATCCGGTCCGCCTGCAACACCAGGCCGACAGTTTTGTGCTCAACATCCAGCGCCGCACCACGCTGCCGCAGTACATCGCCAACACCCTGATCGGCCTGGGCCTGTTTGGCACCTTCCTGGGCCTGATCGTGACCCTGAAGGAAGTGGCCGCCCTGATCGGCCTGTTCGGGGTCGCCGGTACCGAAGGCAGCGACATGATGGCGCAGTTCTTCCAGAAGATGAGCGGCCCCCTGGCCGGCATGGGTGATGCCTTCGTCGCCTCGCTGCTGGGCCTGGGCGGCTCTATCGTCAACAACGTCCAGTTGCTGGCCACCAAGAAGCTGCAACGAGTACTGTGTGTCCGTGCCGAACTGGCTTACATGAGTACGGCCGACGCTGTCTGCGCCCCGGCGCAAGCCCAGGATGGCGAACGACAAGCGCTCCAGCTGGCCGGCGACCCTGCCGCCGGCCTGGCGCAATTGCAGGAAATGCGCGCCATCCGCAGCGAAATGCACCAGCAGACCGACGCCATCCTGCTGGCTTCCTCACGGATGCGCCAGGTCAGCGAACCACTGACCAAGTGGCTGGAGAGCCTGGAAAAGCGGACCGCAGCCCAGGCCATGGATCGTCCCCAACTGGAACATATCGCCGCCACCATGGAGCAGCGTCTGGGTTCGCTGGTGCATAAGTTCGAAGAAACCCAACAGGCGCACCACGGCCTGCTCACCAGCGTGCGTGCGATGGAAGTCCATCTGGCCGGCATCGCCGTAGGCCAGACCGAACTCAGCGAAGACCAGAAGAATGCCTCCCGCAAGCTCGGCGAACTGCTTGCCGCCACAGCACAGGATGCCGAACTGTCGCGCCAGGCCATGCGTGAACACGCCGACAGCATCAGGAACGGCCTGGGCCAGGACATGCGCCAGGTCGCCGAACTGATCGACGCCAGCCTGCGCGAACAACGCGAACATGGCCTGGCGCTGAGCAACATACAGGGCGCTGCCAGTGGCACTCAGGTCGCTGTCGAAACGGTAGGTGCCCAGCTGCTGCAGCAAGGCCAGCAGTTGCAACCGCAGTTGATCGAAATCATCGCCCGCATCGACAAGCTCGATATCAGTATTGTCGCCAAGGCACAAGCCCAGTCGCAATGGGCCATACCGGATCTGCAGGCCTTTGCCGAGAAGCACGTGCAAGACCCGCTGCAACAATCGCCCAAGTTGGAGGGCGATCCCGGTGCCAGCACCTAAGCCGCAATAGCAGCCAGGGCCAACTTGATGTTGGCCCTGGCCTGTCTGGCGCACCGGTGCCGTCACCTATTTTTTCATTACTCACTCCCTAGACCCTAGACCAGAGAAAGCACCCTTCGTATGTCTAATGATCAAAACAAGGCTGGAATCAACCCGATCAGCAACAAGCAATTGGGCACTGCCCCGGTACCGTTGATCATGCCGCCGACCCGGCGCAGCACCAATGCAGTGGCCGGCAAGTCCGCCAAATCCGCCAAGGCTGCCCAGCAGCACGACCAGCAACAGTTGCCGGCAGAAGACCAGCCTTTGTACGATATGGCCATCGTGCCGGAAGAGGGCGCTGCCGAGCGTGCCCTGGCCAGCGCTGAAGCTGCCATGTCGGTGCGTCGCGGCGAGGACGACGAAGAGGAAGCTACCCTGGAAAAATCCTCTCACGCAGAGGGTGACACCGCTCCCATCCTGCTGGCTCAGGCCAGCAGTACCTCCAAGGCTGCTGATGCCCACGACTCCCCTGCCAGCGTGGGCGAAGAACTGCTGCGCCAGGCAGCTCCCTTGCCGAGCACACCGCCCAAGGCCGGTCCCGATGGGAGCGAAAGTTGGCTGGGCAAGGACTGGAAGTTGCCGGTGGCCATTGGCGGCGGTGCGCTGGCCTTGCTGGGACTGGCAGCCGGTGGCGGCGGAAGTGCAAACGGTAGCGGCATCAGCGCCACGCCCTCTGCTACTCCACCTTCGAGCGGCAACGATGGCGCGCCCCCCCCGCCCAGCAACACCTGGAATCTCACCGTCACCCCAGCAGCAGGCCCCTTCCTGGCCGGCGCGTCAGTGCGCGCCAGTGCGCAGAAGTGGGTAGGCGGCGCCTGGCAGGAAATCGCCAGCACCACCACGGTGGATCGCAACGGCCGGATGAGCTTCAAGATCGACAAGAGCATGGTCACCGCCCAGGACATCCTGCGCGTGGTCGTCAGCGATACCGGCGACAGCGCCGACCATCGCGACGAAATCATCGGCAAACAGACCTTGGGTGCGACTCCTCTGATTGCCGTTATCGGCGGCATGGATGCGGACCAGCAGGTCACGGCCAACCCGTTGACCACGCTGGCGGCCATGCAGATCGGCCAGAATCTGTCGCCGGACAACATGAACGCCATCCATGCTGCCGTCGCCAAGGCCTTCGGCATCAGCGTCAGTGATCTGGTCCACGTGCTGCCCGTTTTCCTGGGCGGTGGCGGCAATCCTGTCGAGACAGCCGATGGCAAGAACTACGGCCTGGCACTCGGCGTGGTGGCTGGCATGACGCAGGCCCAGCGGGCTGCCGGCGTTCCCAGCAATGATGCCCTGGACAAGGCTCTCAAGGTGCTGGCAGGTGCCTTTGTCACGGGGGCTGACGGCAAACTCGTGCTGGATTTGCAAAAGGTACGCTCGGTCGAGGTCGACAAGGGCGATGGCACCAAAGCCCAGGTCGGCCTGGATGAAGGCGCAGCCCGCCTGTATCAGGCCACGGGCGACGCTGAGGCGGGGGCCAACGGCAGCCAGGTACCCTACATTAGTATCGACACGAAAAAGGAAGTCCCGGTTGCCGGCCAGACGCTGGCCAAGGGCGTGGACGCCAACGTCAGTTATTCCAGTTTTACCGATGGCTTGACCCTGAAGATCAATACGGCGGCTTCGGCCAAGGTGGGCGACAACCTGCATATCGAATTCGTCCGCTTGGATGCAGATGGTAAGCCGATTGCGGATGCAAAACCATTCACCTATGACTATGTCCTGACCAAGAAAGACGTGGATGCGGCCGAGGCGGCGGTCAATGACCCCCAAAACAAGGGTGGTGGTTTCTTCACCTTGACGATTCCCACCCATCTCGACGACCCCGCCAAGTACAACCTGGAAAATGCTGCACGTCCGGCCGTCGGCTCCTCTACTGATTCCTCCAATTTCCTGTTGCCCGCTGAAAAAGGCGCCAATTCAGAAAGCAGTTTCTATAAGCCCAACAGTGGCAGCGCCCAGTTCCAGTTGCGCGCCACCGGCAGCGCACTGGGCTTCGCCTCGGCAGGGGCCAGGATCGCCCTGTTCAGCGATCAGATCGCCATTGAAGCCGCACCGGCCACTAGCGATCGCATCACCTTCAACGGCGCTGGGACGGGACAGACGACCTCCAACACCATCAAGGTCGTGATGACTTTGCCGTATAAGATTTCCTGGAGCCCCGGCAATGAGCCAACCTTGCTCATGAAAGTCGATGGGCGAGACCTGATGGCCACTTACGTCCCCAATGGCAGCACCGGCGACGTGCTGCATTTCTCGTTGCAGCTTTCCAGTAGCGACGCGGCTACCCGCGGCCTGGATGGCGCAATCAGCATCCCGGACAATGCCCTGCGTTTCACCAAGAGCGACGCCTTCATCTACGCTGACCTTGGCAACGTGCTGTTCAGATCGGACGCCCAGGGGAAATGGTTCAAGAGAGACGGTGCCGCCGTGCCCGGCGACGATCTGGCCAAGGCCTTGGGTGTTAAAACCCAGTTGAATACACCCTATAAAGCCGACACCACACCGCCTGCCGATCCTAATCTTGAAATTCTTGATCCCCCGGTCTTTGATAGCAGCGGCTTGCGCGCTGATGCTACTGTTCCGGTGAGCGGCAAGCTCAACGCCATTTCCAGCGCCAATCCTGAAGACGCCTTTTCTGTCGTGACCAACCAGATCAAAGGATTGAAGATCAGCGTGGCATCCGGTGCGTTCAAGGCATCCGATAATGGCACCAAGGTCAAGTTGCTGGTGACTGCGGACGGCTTCGCCGAGTTGCGTCTGGCCGAAGCCACCGTCAATGATCGCGGCGAGGCGCAATTCACGGACGCGAGCTATATCCAGGCCTCTGTCGACAGCTTGACCAGGTTTGTGAAAGGCAAATCTGCAGTGGACGGCGTGCCATTGAAGCTTTTTGCGCAATTGGTGGATGCTGCCGGCAACGAGAGTGGCAAGGTGGCGCTTAAGCTACCGACCGGTGCCGGAAGTAAAGCAAGCTTGACGCTTGATCTCTCTACGCCGGACGCCCCCAGCGAAGTCAAGCTGGATGCTTCCAGCGATACCGGCCGTGATGGCGTTGCTGGCACCAAGTTCGATAACATCACCTCCCAAAGCACTCCCACGCTGCTGGTCAAAGGGGGTTCGCCCGGTTCAGTGATACAGATCTGGTCCGATGCAGCGCACACCTCGCCCCTTGGCCAGGGTGTAGTACGCGTCTTGCCGGGGGCCGTCTCCAGCAATGGCGCCACGGTTACCTTGAGTTCGATGCTCAAGCCGGGCGACAACACGGTCTATGTCACCATCACCGACCAGGCCGGCAACACCAGCGCTGACACGAGTTTCAAGCTGAATTACTTGAAGCCCTTCGATGCGTCCTCCAAACTCGATCTCGACATCACCAGCATCACGCCTGCTGGGAACAATGGTTTTTACCGCAAGGATGACGTGATTGAAGTGACGGTGCGCTTCGATCGCCCGGTTTTCCTGAAGACAGGGAAAAATACATCGAAGGTCTATGTCATCCTGCAGTCCGACACCGAAGATGGTTCCCAGCCCCAAGATACTCAGACCGGCATGGCAGTTCTCGTAGGTGGCCTAGACACCGACACGCTCAAGTTCCAATACAAGGTCGGTCAGAACGTCGAGTTTGGTACCAAGCGTGTCTTCAAGGCCATTTCATTGGTCAATCGGGATAAGGTTCTGGAGGACGTGGCCGGTAGCACGATCGAGACGGACCAGGCCAAGGCGGTGACTGGCCAGCGGGTCATGATCGATACCATCGAGCCGACCAAACCTCAGGTATCTCTGCCGGCCGATATCGCTGACGGTGATACCTTCAGTGGCGCGGCTGCGCTCGGAAAAGGCATCAATCTCAATGCGGAAAGCGGCAGTACGGTGCGTCTGGTTTTCCGTAAAGCAGGCGTCGATGTATGGACGAAGTCCGTGACGGCAACCGGCCCAGGCCAGTCGGTCAAGTTGATCGCGGAGGACCTGGAAAAAATCGGTCAAGGTGTGGTAGAAGTCAGAGCCACCGCCACGGACCCTGCCGGCAACCGCAGTGCGCCAAGTGATACGGTGCAGTTCAAGCTTGACACCATCGCCCCCAAGGCGACCGTCGCCAGCAACCCGGGTGGCGCATTGGTCAACAAGAGCGTGACCTTCGTGATCAACTTTGACGAGGCGCTCAAGTCAGCACCGACCAAGGACTATTTCGACGTAGCCAATGGCACCGTCAACGAAGTCACGCCTGGCGACACGGCCACTAGCTGGAAGATCAGAGTCACTCCCAAGGCGGGCGTGGCCTCCGGCAACATCGAATTGCGGCTCAAGTCAGGTGTGGCATCGCCCCTGAGCGACAAGGCCGGCAACCTGGTCGACACCGACAAGATCCTGGCGACCCAGGCCATTGATACCATGGGGCCGACGGCCAGCGCGACTGCGGATGCCGGGGGCCCGGTCATGGGCGGCCTCGTGAGCTTCACCGTCGTACTGAGCGAAGCTATTCCTCCTAAGCTTTGGGGGGCAGTCGGTACCGGCAACTTCATCGCCACCAACGGTACCGTGGACAGTGTCACGCCTATAGACGGTTCCGGCGGCCTGCGTTACAAGGTGATGGTCAGGCCCAAGACCTCCAGCGGCGGCAGCGGCCCTGCCGACACGACAATCTCCCTGAGCCTGCTTGCCAATCCGGACAGCGACGGCGCCCTGATCCGCGACGCCTTGGGCAACCAGATCGATACGGGGAAATCAGCTGGTCAGCCCCAGATCCTGGACCTGCTGGTCACTCAGGTCGTCGATGTTACCCCACCCACGGTGGCTCAACTCACCCTCAGTGCCAAGGCGACGGGCAGCCTTCCGCCCAAGGACGGTTACTACCATGTCGGTGACGTTGTCACCGTCGAGGTCAAGTTCAGCGAAGCCATGAAGATCATGGGCCAGCCTACGGTGGATATCGATCTGGGAGGTAGCGCGGGCATCCGCAGGGCGGTTTTCAACAAGCTCAGCGACGACAAGCTCAGTGCCTTCTTCGACTACGTCATCGTCGCCGGCGACAATGCCAGCACCGGTATTGGCTTGCCCGCCAATGGCATCAAGCTGGCCGGCGGCGGCATCACCGACCTGGCCGGCAACCCGGCCGTGCTGGCTTCGCAGGCCAAGGCCAGCGATCCCGCTGGCGTCAAGATCGACACGCAGGCCCCGTTCATTGCCGAAGCAAAGATCGACTCGGCCAACGTGCTGGCCAGCACTGGTCTGTACAAGGCCGGTGCGGAGCTTAAGGCATCCGTGCGCTGGTCTGAAGAGATCAGCATTGACACCGCAAAGGGCAGCCCCGAACTGACCCTGAACGTGGGTGGGAAACCGCGTACCGCAACGTATACAGGCCTGGCTGCCGATAAGAAGACCTTGCTCTTCACCTACACCGTCGCCGCCGATGACAACGATGCCGCGGGCATCACCATTCCAGCCGGTGCCGTCAAGCTGCAGGGGGCGGTCATCACCGATGTCTCCGGCAATGCTGCCGTCATGGATTACTCCGGCAGTCCCGCCAATGCCAGTTTCAAGGTCGATACCACCGCGCCTGGCGTAGCCAGCGTGGTCGTCAACGGTCGCAGTGACGATGTTGGCACGTCCAGTGGCATCTACCGTGTCGGTGACAAGGTCATCGTCACGGTGAGCTTCAATGAAGACATGCGCCTCAACACCGACGGTGGCAGTCCCACGTTGAGCCTGCAGGTGGGGGCAAAGTCTCGCGTGGCCACTTACGTTGCAAACAGCGCCAACGGAAAGAACTTGACCTTCAGCTACACCCTGGCCGGCGACGATGCCGCCCTTGAGGGGGTCGCCGTGCTGGCCAACGTCCTGGCGTTGAACGGTGCCAGCCTCACCGACCTTGCCGGCAATGCCTCCCAGCTCACCTATACGGCCTTGCCCGCCAATGCGGCCGTGAAGGTGGACAATGCGTCGCCCACCCTCCTCAGCTTTAGCGCAACGGCTGACAAGAAACTGCTCATCGATGACGTGCTGCAACTGCGCGCCAAGGTTTCGGAACCCCTGCGTGCTGGCGCCTCACTGACGGTCAAGTTGAGCAATGGCGGCGAGGTCGTACTCAGTGCCGACTCCAGCGATCCCACTCAATTGGTGGGCAGCTACAAGGTACTGCCTGGTCAGAATAGTAGCGATCTGAAAGTGACCAGCGTCAGTGCCACCACGGGCAAGGATCTGGCGGGCAATGACCTGAGCACCGTCGTGCCGAGCAACGGCAGCATCGCTGCCCCCCGACCCATCGAAATCGATGCTGCAAGGCCACCCAAGCCTGGCGTTTTCCAATTGGATGCGGCCAGCGATGCCGGCATCTCCAACGCTGACGGTATCACCAATGTGACCCTGCCAAGCTTCTATCTGGATGGGCTGGTGATTGGTGCCAAGGTGGTGGTCACTGCCACCAATCCCAGCGGTCAAATGGTCAAGCTGCTGGAGTTTACCGCCACGGCCACCAGCCAGACGGTAGCCATGAGTGGCACGGCGTTGACTGATGGCGTCTATAGCAAGGTGATGGTGCAGCAGCAAAACCCCAGCAGCAATTTCAGCGAGATGACGCAGTTGGGCAATACCAAGACCCTTGGCCAGTTCGAGATTTCCACGGTGGTTCCCTCCACCCCGAACAGCCTGGTCTTCGACCCGATCCAGGACAGCCTGGCCGAGAACGAGTACGGTAACTACCTCAAAGAGCCCGACAATGCCAAGACTCCTGGCGTTAAACCTGATCGAAACTATGGTACGACGATCCGGGAGCCGCGTTTCTACTTCCTCGGCGGTAAGGACGGCGAGGTTGCCGTGCTTTTCCGCGATATGAACAAAAACAACCGCTTCGATGAAGGGGATATCCTGCTGGGCCGCAAGACCATTGGCTCTGATTCGCTAGCCCCTGATTACACGCTGACCATTAATTCGCCGGATACGAAGAAAAACGGCCATTACGTCGATGTCGAGGCAGAAAACGCCCTGGCCAACGCCCTCTATACCGACATCAATCTCGTGTTGCAAAGCCAATCCGGCACGTATGGCCAGGCCTCCGGATTTGCTTACGGTAATCTTAAAGTCTTCAGTTCAGCGCTTCCCACAACACTCAGTGGTGCCAGGGTCACGGAGGCTACCTCCGAGACTGCGACCAGGGCCAGCACCTTGAGCTTCAGCGTTGACAACGGCCAGGAGGGCGCGCGGGTGAGCTTTAGCGCAGAGCTGGTTGGTGCCGATGGTTCCAGGAGAACTGTCGATATCGGCAGCGGTATATTGAGTGCCGCCAAGACGGTGCTCATCAACACCTCGGCCCTCAATGGACGTTACGAGAATTTCACCGCCAAGCAAACCTATGCTGGCATGACCGGCACCGCGATTGCCGTCACCAAGCAGGCCGGCGGCGACCTGGTCATGGTGTGGGATCACCTCGCTCCCACGGTCCAGGTGGCGGTCAAGCCTGGTAATGGGCCCACGCGTCCCGGCGATCTGGTGGAACTGGTCTTCACTTTCAGTGAAGAGATCAAGGACTTCACGGTGGACGACATCGTGGTCAATGGCGGCACCCTCATCGACTTCGCAGGCTCCGGTCTGACGCGCACGGCGAAGTTCAAGCCGAACGACGGCAACGTCCTCAAAGGCGACGTCCAGGTCAACGGGGCGTCTTATACGGACGTGGTCGGCAACGCGGGCGTGGCCAGCAACAAGCTCGACATCGTCTTCAATCGTCCGGGAGCGATCACGCTCAGTGGCATCAGCGGCAGCGCGCCGCAGGTGGGCGAAACCCTCAGCGCCGCCGTGAGCGATCCCGACGGCAACCCCGCCGGCACGGTCAGCTACACCTGGACCGTGGGCGACACCACGGTGGCCGGCAACAACACCGCCACCTACAAGGTGAAGGACGCGGACAAGGGCAAGAAGATCAAGGTCACGGCCAGCTATACGGACGGAGCCAACACGCCGGATACCGCTTCCTCGAGTGAGACTGCCCAGGTAACCGGGCCGAACAATCCGCCGCAAGTTGTGTTCAAGGTCAACGGTGTGGTGGTGGACCCCGACAAGAACAACGTGCTGCGTTATGGCGATACGGTGACGGTCGAGGTGAACGATAAAGATGGCATCGCCACCAGTCCGGCTGCGAAGTATTCATGGCTGGACAGTCATTCCTTCACCCAGGGCCAGATTGCCGACGCACGCAACTTTGTGGTCACCAAGGATATTCTGGCCAAGGATGCGCTTATTCACTTCCGTGCTCAATACACTGATCAGGCAGGCAACAACGAACTCTGGACACAAGAAGCTCAGAGCTTCAGGGTTCGCCCGAAGCAGCAGCCGGGAACGGTCAGTATCAAACTAATTGACAATGACGGCAAGGAAGTCGTCCCTAGTGGCGATCTAAAGCTTGGCGATGAGCTCAAAGCAGTTGTTCAGGATGAGAACGATGCGGGCAAGATCGAGTATCACTGGATAGTCGGCGGCGAGGACCGCGGCGTAGGCTCTGGCAGCCACTATCAGGTCGGGTCGGGCGACTACGGAAAGGATATCAAAGTCCAGGCGATCTACGTGGACAAAGACGGCGGACAGGAAAGCCCCACCAGCACTACCTCCTTTACGGTCGGACCCAAGCCCGGCAACAAGCTGCCTACTGGTGACGTTACGATCAGCGGCGACGGTATGCTCGGCACGGTGCTCACTGCCCAGCCCGACAATATCAAGGATGATGATGGCCTGGCTACCAATCCTGCCTACACCTACAAGTGGTATTCGGTAGTCAACAAGGTCACTGGTGAGAAGACCGAGATCAGCGCTGCCCACTTCCAGGGCAACGATTCCTCCAAGCTGGTCGTCACGACCGATCTGCTGGGCAAGGACATTCAGGTCGAGGCACAGTTCAAGGATCTAGCCGATTTCGACAACAAGGTAACGGGAAGCAAGACCATCTCCCCGAGCCTGCCAGGAGTCTTTACCGTCACTGCACCGCTCAGTTTCACAGGCTTGATGGACCAGGACACCAAGGCCAAACTGCTCAAGGTAGCCCCGAACAGCAACCTCTATATCCTGGACGTGGACGGCAACGGCACGATCGACCAGAACGACGCGCGCACCTACATCGGCAATCTGGACGCCAACGCCAGCATTGGCGTCACCACTGCTGGCGGTCAGGGTCGTGCGACGTTGCTGGGCAAGGACAGTACATGGTGGAGCCGTTTCGATGAATTAGACAAGGACATCTTGGGCACTGCCACCGGTGCCAAGGGCGTCATCGGTAGCGGGGACACCGCGGACGTGCCGGCCAAGGACTTCTGGACCGCCTCCGCCGTCAATGCCAGCGGCAATTCGCACTTCGTCTGGACCAAAGACGGCGCCCCTTACGCCAAGGCCAACATCTCCTATGAGGGTGACCCCAACCGTTCGCACTACTACTTGTTCGAAGTGAAGGTCAATGCCGGCGGCGTGCTGCCCGGTTGATGTACCCATGACGTGAATCTGACGTAAAGACCAGCCACACCAAATACACAATAAATAAGAGAGGGAACCCACCATGACTACCACTGTCCTCAAGCTATCTGAAGTCACCGCCTATCTGAAGAAGTTTTCGATCCGTTCCATCAAGGATGTACGCGCACTGGATGTGGATCTGCTGGTCGTCTTTGCCAGCGGTGAACGCATCATCATCAGCGGCGGCGCCATGCAGGCCTTGAGTGCCCCCGAGACCCTGCTGCACTTCGCCGACGGGCAATTGCAGTTGGGGCGGATGTTCCAGCAGATCGACCAGATCAACGTTTCCGCCGAAGCGAACCTGACGGTCAGTTCCAAGGAAATCACCCGCTACAACCAGAACAACGTCAAGACCGACAAGGCCAAGACGCAAGAGGACGAAGCCGACAAGCCCATCATCGTCGAGCATGGAGAAAAGACCCCGCAGGCAGCGGTGGCTACCAGCGGTGTGGCTGGTAATACGTCGACCCCTGAATTCACGCCCGTGAAGTCCCCCGACAACCAGCAGCAACTGGCCGAGGTTGAGATCAACTCCCAGCATGAAAAGAACTGGGGCGTGCAGTGGCCCATCGCCGCTGGCGCCTTGGCCTTGCTGGCGGCAGCCGGCGGTGGGGGAGGCGGTGGAGCGGCGGCGGCCGGCAGTACGGGGGGCAATACCAGTCACGCCGGTAATGCCGCCAGTGGTGCCGGTGCCAGTGCAGGCGGTGCTGTCGAGGGTACCGTGGCCGGCGCTGGCATCTCCAACCAGCCGGAAGTCAAGGCCACGATCTCGGGTGCCGCCATGCTGGGCCCGCTCAACAATGCGACTGCTATCGCCTACGACAACCAGGGCCATGTCCTGAGCACGGCGGCGCAGGTGATCGATGGTCGCTATTCGCTGGTGCTCAATGATCCGGCCTATCGCGGCACCATCCTCATTGTCATTCGCGACAATACGCCCGGCCTGCCCGATAACTACGCCGATGAAGCCACGCTCAAGCTCACCGACCTGGGCAGTACGCCCTTGCGCGCGCTGGCCACGGCCACCGGTGCCAACCAGATCGTCAACGTCACCGCTCTGACCGAACTGGCTGTGCTCAAGGCCGGGCTGGACGTGGGTTCGATCAACCCCTCCGAAGCCACGGACCTGAGCGCCGAGCGCATCGCCGCCATCAACAATGCGGTGGGTGGCTTCTTCAAGGTCGATGTCGTCGGCGGCGAGGTGACGCCGACGGTAACCCAGAACGCCAATGGCCAGGTCATCGCCAACCCCGGCTTCAACCCCGGCATCAGTGGCGAAGCCTATAACTACGGTGCTGCGCTCAAGGCCATCTCCAACCTGGTGCAGCTCGATGGCAAGGCCTATTCCAGCCAGATCGATGCCATCCAGAAGCTGGCCAAGACCCTGCAATTCGTGGACGACAGCAATACCGCGCTGAAGTGGGCCACCAATGCGCGCGGCCAGTCGCTGGCCTCTTCCAACCTGTTGCAGTCGCATCTGTTTAGCGAACCGCTGCTCAAGATCATCAACAATCCAGACAGCAGCGCCGATGCCGTGGCCACAGCACAGGGCCGTTACGACAATCTGCAAAAGTTGCCTGGTGGTGCCACCATCGCCACCTACCTGCAAGAGAACCACGTGGCCATTGCCGAACCGACGCTGCTCATCAAGCAGGCCGTGATGAGCAACCCGGAGCTGTGGCAGAGCGCGCCCTTGAACAACACCCTGCAATTGGATCAGGGCGATTTCCTGGAAGGGGGGCTGAGCGTGAAGACGCCGCCCTATGCGACCGTGAACGTGGTGCTCGATGGCAAGGACACGCTGGGCCGCGACCTGCGCATCAGCCTGCCGGCTGCGCGCTCCGATGACGCCGGCCAGGCCGTGCTGGTGTCGGACGACGATACCACCCAGCAGTTGCTGCAATTGGATCACTCCCAGCCCATCATTGCCGAGATCACCGTCTCCGATGGCTACAACAACCGCACCAACTACACGGTGTGGAAGAACAATGACGTGCGCGTGGACCTGACCACGCCGGCCGGCATGACCGATTTCGCCCAGTCGGCTCCCGCTTTGGTCAGTGACAGCAGCTACAGTGGCCGTGCTGGCGACGACCCCAATCATGTGCCCGCTGCGCAGGGCGACAGCGACAAGATCACCCAGGACGGCAGCCTGCGCGTGCGGCTCACCAAGGCCCTGGTCAATGATGAACGCCTGCAGTTTGCCGTGGCCACCGCTCTGGATAGCAATGGTCATCCTCTCTTCGGTCTGTGGAAGGAGGCCGGCAAGCTGGTCCAGTCCTCCACCAATGCTCGCGGTGAGGTCGACTACATTGCCAGCGACGTGGTGCAGGCCAATGGCAGCAACTGGGTCAGGGCGCGTGTGGTGCTGGTGGGGAGTTCCTACACCGGCGGCTATGGCAACGCCAATACGGCTGCCGACACCTTGCAGTTCACCCTGGACACGGTCGCGCCGCCGCAATCGAGCCTGCAGTTCGAGTTCAACAAGGACGATGGCTTGAGCACCAGCGACGGCGTGAGCAGCCAGCGCGGCGCGCAACTGCTGCCGCAGGGAGCGCTCGAGTCGGGGGCGCAATTGCACTTCCGGCTGGTCGCCGGCAATGGCACCGATGCCCGCACCCTGCAATTGCAACTGGCCGGCGGCACCACCCAGCAGGTCACGCCGGGGAACTGGTACACGCTCGGGGCAGGGGACCGCCTGCTGCTCAACGGCGACACCCTCACCGGCAATGGCAAGGCGCAATTGAACCTGCGCCAGATCGACGTCGCCGGTAACTTCAGCGAGAACACCCAGCGTTTCGTGGTCGATAGCACCGGGCTGATCCAGCATACGGTGCAGCTGGCCAATAGTGAGAAAGCCGTCAACGAAGCGCAGGCTGCAGTCAATGCTGCGCAAGCCGCGTTCGATGCGGCCGACGCCTCTACCCGGTCGGCCAAGCAGGCCAACCTGGCCGCAGCGCAAACGGCGCTGGCGCGTGCGCAAAGCGCTGAAGAAAACGCCATGACCCAGGCGCGTGCCGCCCTGGTCAATGCCGATGGCAGCACGCGCCTGGACGGCATCATGGCCACACCGGTGGACAAGGACTACGTGCCGGCCATCATCAATGCCGTGGCCGCCACCGCCGACGCCGACAAGGTCAGCGACGCCGTCTCGCTCAAAGCCCTGGTGAGCGCGGCCATCCACGCCGCTGATGTGGCCGTGGCCAAGGCCGCCGTGTATGGTGACGATCCTTCCTTCCCGGCTCCCACCCTGGCCGACTTCAAGGCCATGGGCGTGGTCGGCGTGACCAATGCCCAGCAACTGGCCAGCATCAACGATGCACTCAAGGCCTTGCCGCAGGCGGCGTCGAATTCGATCGGAGAAATCCAGGCCACCGTCAACGCTTATTACAAGGTGGTGGCGCTGGCTGATGGCAAGGCCGGTAACAGTGACCTATCAGCCTACCCGAGCGCGGCCGACTATGCGGCGCTGGGCGTGACGCCCGCGCTGTCGAGCGTGGGCGCACGCCTGTTGAGTGGTGCCATCGACGGCAAGAGCGCTGCTGATGTGTCTACCGTGGCGCGCATCAATGAACTGGCCCATGCTGCCCAGCGCCTGGCCGAACAGGTGGCGCTACCGGCTGGGCAGATCCTGCCGGTGCCGCTGACGGCGGCTGACTTCGCGCGCCTGGGCGTGACCGGTACCAGCGATGACAACGTCGCCGAGGTGGCCGCCAGCCTCAATAGCGTGCCGCAGGAGTTGCGTGACAACGGTAGCGTGGTGGGTGACATCGATACCCTGGCCGAGGTGCAGGCACTGGTCTCCAGCAAGATCGGCTCGCTGCAGACCATCCTCAATTACGCCAAGGATCTGACCCCCATCAACCCGCTACGGCCCACCCAAACCGAACCGCTCTTGGCCGATTACCAGAGTTCCCTGCTCACCGCCAATGCCGCCACTCAGGTGACCGCGGCCAACCTGTCCAGCATCAACAGTGCCGTTAAGGCGGTCGGGGTGGATGCCATCTCTTCGTGGAAGAAGCTGGGTGCGCTGGTACAGTCCTACAATCTGGTGCTGGCTGCCGCCGATGGCGTGCCTGGCAATGCCCTGCAATTGCCCAGTGCCGACGACTATGCGCGCATCGGCGTGCAGGCGCTGCAGACCCTGTTCCCGGCTGCTGGCGCTGTGCGCAACAATGCGTTGAGCCTGTTGAACCAGGTGCTCGATGCCGTGCCGCGTAGCGAGGTCGATACCGTTGCCAAGCTGCAGTCGCTGGCCAGCGTAGCCGCGCGTGTGATCGCCCTGGGTGCCGGCCAGAGCGTGGTGCTGGGCGCCGATGAACTGAACCAGTTGCATCTGCCCGCGCCGATCACGGCCGCGCAATTGCCGGTGGTGCTCTCGGGCATCGCCGGCACCGCCGATAATGGTGCCGACCTGCGCTCACCGGCCATGGTGGCCGACGTTGCGGCGCGGGCGCTGGCCGCCTCCGCCAAGATCGTCGCCTATGCCGATGATGTGGCGCGGCCAGCGCCTGTGATGGTCGACTATCACGCCCTGGGCATCAAGGGGGTGGAGGACGACCTGCACCAGAATGCCCTCAATTCCTCGCTGGCGACCCCGACCGTGGATGGCAAGCGGGTGGCCGTGCCGTCGCAATTGCAGGAGATCGCCGACGCCTATGGCCGCATTCTCGGCCAAGCGGGTGACGTAGCGGGCTTGCGTACCGATCCGGGGCTGAAGGATTTTGCCCTGATCGGCGCGACCGCGCCGCGCGATGACAACGCCAAGACCCTGATCAATTCCGCACTGGTCGGCAAGACCCCGCGCGAGCTGCTCAGCGTCAGTACCGTGAGCCAACTGGTGGGGGCGGCCAATGCGATCGAAGCCCTGGCCGCCGGTGACGATAGCGCACTTGCCGGCAGCACGCCGTCCGACCAGGCCGCCGATCTGAGGGCCAAGCTGGATGTGCTGGGCGTGGTCAACTTGAATGAGGCCTTACAGGCCTCGGTGACTCAGGCCATCATCGCCAGCCCTGACGATGGTAGCGCCATCAATACCCTGGCCAAGTTGCAGGCGCTGGTGGATGGTGCCATCCAGGCGCAACTGAAAATCAACGCCTACGCCGACGATGCCAGCCGCGCCGTTCCGACCGTCGCGGACTATGCCGCCATCGGCGTGACTGGTGTGACTGTCGACCATCTCGATGCCATCAATTCTGCATTGGCCAGCGCGCCGGTGGGCTCTGCCCAGACCGGTACGCCGGCCCTGGTGCAGGGCATCGTCGATGCCTATGTTCGCATCCTGGCCGCCGCCGATGGGGTGGCCGCCAATGCGGCACACCGGCCGCAACCATTGGATTACCAGCGGGTCGGTTTGCCGGCCGACCTGGTCGCAGCCTTGCAACCGGGGGCCGATGGCGTGGCCTCACCCTTGCTGGGGGTGCTCGACACCCTGGTCGATATCGCCCACCCGGCCAGCGTCAATACGCTGCCGGCGCTTTCGCGCCTGGCCGCTACCGTGCAACACCTGGTGGCCCAAGCCAATGGGGCCATCACCGATGCGTTGGTGACCCAGGCCGAACTGGCCAGTGCCGGTATTACCGGCCTGGACGCCCATACCTTCCCGGCCGTCTTGGCCGCCATTGCCGCCAGCGCCGATGATGGCAGCGGCATCATCGGCACGCTGCCTGCCGGTGGGCTCAAGTTGCAAGCCCTGGCCGACAATGCCAACCGCTCGCAGTTGAAGATCGAAGCCTATGCCGACGGCGTGGCCAAGGCCGCCGTACCGACCTTGCTCGACTTCAAGAGCGTGGGCCTGGACATCGCCGCACGCATGACGCACGTCACGCCGGAGCTGGCCTTGAAGGCCGTCAATTCCGTGTTGCAAACGGTCAGTATCGGTGCGGCCCAAGTGAACCCGCCTTCCAAGTTGGCGGCCATTGCCGATGCCTATGACCTGGTATTGGCCGCCGCCGATGGCGCAGCCCCGGTCGATGGTTCTGCCAGCCCCCAGGCCCAGGCCATCAGCGCCGATGTGTTCGGTAAGCTGGGCGTGACCGGCTTGGTCGCAACCGATCCAGCCATGCAGGCACTGTTGGTGACCAACATGCAAAGCGTGCTGGACGCCATGAAACCGGCTGCCGCCGCCGATGTAGCCAATTTGCAGGCCAGCGTGGACGTGCTGGTCAAGATCAGTCACCTGGCCGATGGCGTGGCCGGCAATGCCGCTGCGGTGGATCAGTTCAGCAATGCGCTGGTCGCCTTGCAGGCGGCGGGGGTGAGTATCACCGATGCCACCGTCGCCACCGCGGCGGCCAATGCCATCGATGCTGCCGACTATGCCAAGCTGGCCAGCCCGGCCAAGCTGCAGGCGCTGGTCGATGGCTATGCCCGCATCCTGGCCGAGGCCAACGAAGCCGAACCGGCCAGTGGCGCTGCGTATGGCAATCAAGACAAGGTCGCCGATGCCACCCCCGGCAGCGATCCCTCGCTGCTCGACTTCGCCGCCATCGGTGCCCGTCTGCCGGGTCTGACGGTCAACCCCGGCAGCGCTGCCGAACAGGATGTGGGCCTGAAGCTCACCGATGATGTATTGAAGCGCAAGGCGCGTTCCCAGGTCGATACCGTGGCCGAGATCGAGCAGATCGGCCAGGCCGTGGAGCAACTGCTGCACCTGGCCGCACAGCCTGCCGGCACAGCCTTGCCGGCCCTGAGCAATGACGACCGCCTGCGCTGGGATGCCAGCTTCCGGGCCTTGGGTGTCAGTGGTGTGGATACCAGTGCTGACGGCAACCTGGAACAGGTGCTCACCCGCATCACCGGGGTGGGCATGGCCAGCCTCAATGCAGTAGCCCCGATCCAGACCCTGGTCAACAGCGTCAATGAAGCCTTGATGGTCATCATCAACTACGCCGAGGACAGCGACAAGAACCCGGCGCCCACCGTGACCAACTACCACGACGTGGGTGTGGACCGCGGTACCGCAGCGGCCGCTGTGAATGCCGGCAACCTGGACAGCATCAATGCTGCCGTGGCCCGTCTGGAGCGTAGCGACGTCGATAGCCGCCCCAAGCTCAAAGCGCTCATCAATGCCTACAACGCCATCCTCTCTGCGGCCGATGGCAAGAGCGGCGATACCTCCGGTACCGGCCTGTTGCCGGAGCAGTACCTGGCCATCGGTGTGCCGCTCTCCAGCTCGTTGATCGGCATGGGCAAGCTGGTGAACCCGGTGGGTGGTACCAAATCCCTGGACCAGGTGGACATCGACAAGCTGGCCCTGTTCAACAGCGTGGTGGGGGCCCAAGGGCGCGACGGCGTGGCCACTCCCGACAAGCTGACTGCCCTGGCCGCCACGGCGGCGGACCTGATCCGCACCGCCCGCGAGAGCAAGGACGATCCGGTGGTCGGTGGTAGCACCACCACCCTGAGCGTCAAGAGCCTGCAAGCCCTGCGCCTGGATGCCATCACCGGCAATGCGGTGCAGGCGGCCTTCCTGGATGCGGTGCGGGTCAAGGGTAATAGCATCGACCCTGCCACCAGCCAGCCGACTTCGGCTGACACTCCTGCCACCCATGATGTAAGCGGGGTACGCAGCATCGAGCAATTGACTCCTATTGCCAACAGCTATGCCAAGGTGCTGGCCTATGTCAATGGTGGCGGCAATGTCGCCGATGCGCCCACCATCGCCGACTACCAGAACATCGGCGTGGCCTTGCCGCATACCGTGGCGGCTACTTCGGGCAGTGCCATGAAGCTGTTCAACAGCGTCGTCCATGCTCAGGACAACACTGCCAAGGTCGATAGCGTGGCCGAGCTCAACCGGCTGGCACTGACCGTGGACCAGATCATGCAGGTGACCGCGGTAGCCCCCCTGGCGGACCGCTATCCGGTGCAATATCCGCCGGTCAGCAGTACCCTCAAGCCGGCCGATCTGAGTGCGCTGGGCCTGACCGGGGTGGACAGCAACAGTTTGGCCTGCTTGCTCAACAAGTTGCAGACCACCGCCGATGACGGCAGCGGCGCGCTCACGGTGGCCGCGCTGCAAGGCATGATGGATGCGGCCATCGCGGCCGAGCGCAAGATTACGCAATTCGCGCGCGATGACGTGGGCGATGCTCCCACCGTGGCCGATTTCGATGCCCTGGGCCTGCAACTGCCGGTCGATGGTAGTCGCAGCAGCGCGCCATATCTGAACGCGATCAACGATGCCTTGAAGTCGTCCAGTATTTCGGCGGCCCAGGTGCAGACACCGGACCAGTTGCAGGGCTTGATCATTGCCGCCCAGCACGTGGTCGATGCCGCCAACGGCATTGCTGGCGATGCCTCGCCCAAGCCCACGGCAGCCGATTTCCTGGCACTGGGCCTGGCCAAGAGCAAGCTCGACGATGCTGGTGCGACCGGTGTGGCCATGCTGGCCGATACGGTGGACGCCAATACCCTGCATAGCCTGAGCACCGACGAATCCGGCCACCCCATCGCCTTGCCCGACAAGCTGGCACAACTGCTGGACCTGATCCAGGCGCTCATGGTCACGGCCGCAGGCGGCGTGGCCAATCCGCCGCTGGACGCCGCCCAATTGGGCCGGCTGGGCGTGAGCTTTACCAGCGTGGCGCACAATGCTGATGGCAGTGCGCAGAACTGGTCGGCCATCCTGGCCGCCATTGCCGGTAGCAAGAAGGATGGCTCCGAGGTCAACACCCTGACCAAATTGCAAGCCCTGGTCAATCGTGCCGATGCGGCGCAGACCAAGATCCGCTTGTACGCCGACGATGCCGTCTCGGCCACCGAGGCGGCCACCATGCCCTCGGTAGAGGATTACCGCAACATCGGTCTGGTCAATCCGGTGGCCGATGCCTCGGGCGTGCGCCCCTCTCTGGTCACCACCGACAACCTGGTGGCCATCAATGCCGCCCTGCGGACTTCCACCATCAATGCCGCCCAAGCAGACACGCCGGCCCATGTGAAGCAAGTGGTCGATGCCTACCTGGCCATCCTCAGTCGTGCCAACGGTGCCTTGCCCGATGCTGGCTCGGCATTGAGCGCTGCGCAATTCAAAGCCATCGGTGCGACCGTCGACGGGGTGACCAATCCCACCGGCAAGGCCACCGATGCGACCGCGTTGAGCCTGCTGGATGGCGTCATCGGTGGCAAGCTGCCCGAGGCCGTCAATACCCCGGCCAAGATCAATGCCTTGGGTGTGCTGGTCAACAAGGTACTGGCACAGGCCCAGGCCAGCGATGACACGCCGCGCCTGACTGCCGCCGAGCTGGACCAACTGGGCCTGAGCGCTGCCGACGGCACGCTCTTGAGCGCGCAGAAACCAGCTGCCGTGGCCGCTGCTCTGTATGCCATCCGCGCTGGCGCCGACAATGGCAGCGACGTCAATAGCCTGAGCAAGCTGCAGAACGTGGTGTCCAAGGCAGTCACGGCCTATCAGAAGATCCAGGTCTATGCCGACCTGACTGCGGTGCCAGGTGGCTTCCCGGAAGATGCTGGTCGTCCTGGCGTTGACGATTTCAAGGCCATGGGCCTGAAGGTGAGCGCCAGCGTCGAGGCCGACAAGGCTATCGGTGCTTCGGCCACCTTGCTGACGGCGGCTTTCGGCGCGGCCCAGATCGATACCCCGGCCAAGCTGCAAGCCATCCTCGACAACTGGGACAAGCTCTTTACCCTGGTCAACGGCAAAGCCGATACCCCGGCCTTGACCGATACCACCCGTGCCGCCTTCAGCGCGCTGTTGAGCGGGGTAGGGGTGACAGTCGATGCCACCACTCGTCCGGCTGCGCTGGACTTGTTGCGGACCGCGCTGGACGAGCAGTCCAGCAAGACCATCATGGATACGCCGGCCAAGCTGGAGAGCTTGCTGGCGACCGCCCAGGGCTTGCTGGCGCTGGCCGGTAACGCCCAAGTCTTCGCTGCGGAACGTCTGCCCACCAGCTTGGCGGCAGCCGACCTGATCGCGCTGGGTGTAGCACCTGCGGCCACCTCGGACGCGGCCGCAGCCGCCGTCTTGAGTGCGGTCGCGGCGCACGCCGCCAGTGCCGTGGACAGCCTGGCAGAAGTGCAGACCGTGGCCAACCTGGCCATCAAGGCTCAGGCCAAGATCAGTGCCTATGCCGACGACGCCGCTCAACCTGCGCCTGCGATCCTTGATTATCTGGCCGTGGGTCTGGCCAAGAGAGACGGCACCGCGCTGGTGGGCAGCGACAACTTGGGCGCGATCAATACTACCCTGGCTAGCACTGCCATTACCGGGGCACTGGCAGCCGATCCGGCCAAGCTCAAAGGCATCGTCGATGCCTATACCCACATCGTCGCGGCGACCGCGACCGGTGCTGCTGCACCGACCCTGGACGACTATGCGAGCGTCGGTCTCTCTGGTCTGAATCTTCAGAACAAGGGCTTGCTGGATGGTGCATTGCCGCGTCTGGGCGTTGACAAGGTGAAGGATCATTCACAGCTGCAAAAAGCCGGCGAGGCCGCGGTCAAGATCGCCGCGCTGGCCGATGGCAGCGCCAATACGGCAGCCAATGGGTTGCCGCTGGCGACCGACTATGCGGCGCTGGGCCTGGCCATGGGCAACGCCAGCGCTGCCAGCGATGCCGATGGCTCCGGTGCAGCGCTGCTGGGCAGTGTCATCGATGCCATGCCGCTGACCAGCGTCAATACGCTGGACAAGCTGCAGGCCTTGATGGACGCCGTCAACAAGCTCATGGACAGCGCCGCCCGCCTGCCGGCGGCAGCCACCCCTACGGTAGCCGACCTCAAGCTGCTGGGCATCGATATCAGCAGCAAGAGCGCGGCCCAGCAGGGCGCGATCCTGGCTGCCATTGGCACCAGCGGTACTGACGGCAGCCAGATCAAGTCGCTGGCAGCACTTACGACACTGGTCCAGAAGGCCATGGATGCCTTGGCCAAGATCAGCGCCTACGCCCAGGACAATACCGGTGCCTCGCTGGGCGTGCCGACCGTCGACGATTACATGGCCATGGGCGTCTATGGCGTGACCAGCACCAGCGTGGCTTCCATCAATGCGGCATTGGCCACTACCTTGGTCGATGGCGCCCACGCCAATACCCAGCCCCTGGTGCAGGGCATTGCCAGCGCCTACCTCAAGATCCTGGCCGCCGCCGACGGCAGCCGCGCCAAGCCCGATCCGATCGGCTCGGCGACCGTCCCCACCGAGGCCGAGCTGGAAAGCCTGGGCGTGGGCGTGACGGCTGCCACCAACAGCCATCGCATCAGCCTGCTGGCCACCGCCCTGGATGCCTTGAGCCGCGACAAGGTCGATACGCCCGCGCGCATCGACCTCATCAATGCCTCGGCCGGCAAGATGATTGCCGCCGCTGGCAGCGCCGATGCGGCTGCCCTGTTGAGCATGAATGACTTCACCAACCTGGGCGTGCAGGGGGTGGATGTGGCTTTCCTTTCCAATGTGCAGGCCCTGGTGGCCAGTACCGATGTTAGCCGCATCGACAGCAGTACCCGCCTGCAAGTGCTGGTGGATGGCTTGCTGAAGGATCTGAAGATCATCCGCAACTACGCCGACAATGTGAACAATACCGATGCCTCCCTGGGTGCCGTCGGCACAGTATTGCCGCCTACCGTGGACAACTATGCCCGCGCGGGGGTGACTGGCGTGACTGTCGATACGCTGGGATGCATCAATGCCTCGGTCAAGACCCTGGCCAGCTCCAGCCTGGTGGACAGCAAGAGCAAGCTGCAGGCCATCGTAGATGCCTACCAGCACGTGCTGCAGGCCGCCGATGGCGTAGCCGGCAATCTGGCGCGCCCCATCACCCGGGACGAACTGATCCGCATCGGTGTGCCTGCGGCCAAGCTGCCCGACCCCTCGGCCAGCGGCCTGTCGGCGGCCGATGTCGCCCTGGCGCGCGGCACCATCGGCCTGCTGGTGACAGCCCTTGACGCCCAGCCGTCCGACAAGAGCACGGTATCGACCCCGGCCAAGATCGCCGACTTGGCCGAGACTGCTGGCCGCGTCGCCGCCTATGCCGCCGGCACCGCTACCTCGACCACGCCCTTGACCAACGACTTCGTGGCGCTGGGCGTGAAGAATCTGGTGGCCCAGGTCGATGGCAATACGCCCTCGACCGTGGGGCTGATCAATAGCGGTCTCAAGGCCCTCGGCACCGATGCCCTGGCGGCATTGAGCCTGTCGCAGGTCCAGATCATGGCGACGGCCGCAGCCAAGCTGCGCAATCTGGCCTCGGCCAGCAGCATCATGGCCGACGCCAAGCGTCCGGCCGCCGATGCGGTCAATCCCGATGGTACGCCCCAGGCCGGCGCGCCCCTGACCTATGACGAATTCCATGCGCTGGGCATGGCCTTCAACAATGCGCCGGCCAACCTCAAGTTGCTCAACGAGGTCTTCAATGCCCGGCCCAATTTTGCGTCCGTCTCCGATCTGGGCAAGATCAATGCGCTGAACCTGGTCGATATCGTCAACCGCGTGATGCGTCAGGCCGATGCCGATGTGAAGCCGGATGACGCACCGGCTGGCATCACCGTGGCCGAACTGACCACGCTGGGCCTGTCCAGCACTGGCGCCACGCCGGACGTGAATGCGGCCTCGCTGTCGGCCTTCATGGCCGCGCTCAAATCGCGCGCGCCGGCCGATGTCGATACCCTGGCCGAACTGAAGTCGGTAGCCTCGGCGGCCCGTGCTGCCCAGGCCAAGATCATGAGTTATGCCGAGCGCCAGAGTTCGGGCGCGGTCGCGCAGGCCGGGTCCGATACGGTCACTCCGGTGGCAAAAGACTTCAGCGACATGGGCGTGAGCGGCGTCGGCAAGTACGGCACCGGCACTCCTGATCGTCCGGATGCCATGCCCGAGGGCTTGTTCGCGGTACTCTCGGCGCTGGCCTCCAGCGCCGTCAACGGCACTCGCGCCGCCACGGCAGAACTGGTGCAGGGCATTGTCGAGAGTGCCAACAAGCTGCTGGGACTGGCCGATGGTGTAGCCAACACGCCGGCCGCTACCCCCACACTGGAGGACTATCGCCTGCTGGGCGCCGACCTGTCCGGCCTGGGCCGCACCAGCGTCAAGAGCGACTACCTGTCGCTGCTCAATTCGGTGATCGACCGTCTCGCGGCCGACAAGATCGATACCCCCGCCGAGGTGCTGGCCCTGGCCAATACCGTCACTCGCGTGCTCGACAGCGCCGCCGGTGTGGGTGGTACTGCCCCGGTTCGTGCTGACCTGGAGCAACTGGGCGTCTCCGGTCTCAGTGACCGCGACATGCCCGCAGTATTGGCCAAGTTGCAACAGGTGCCGGCGGACAAGCTTTCCACCATCAATACTTTGCCGGGCCTGCAAAGCCTGGTGGACAAGGCTGTCGCAGCGCAAGACAAGATCCGCGACTACGCCGGCGACAACACCAAGCCCTTGCCGATCGCGCAGGATTACGCCGACATGGGCGTGCTCTTGCCGACCGCGCCCAAGGCGGTGGCCGATAGCATCCTGAGCGCCACCAACAAGGCGCTCGCATCCGGCCCGGTTGGTGCCGATCAGGCCAGCACGCCCGAGCTGGTGCAAGGCATCGTCAACAGCTATGCCAAGCTGTTGACCCTGGCCGATGGCAGCATCAGCACCGCTGCGGTCGATCTGCCGGTGGCACAGGATTACGTCCGCGTGGGCCTGGACAAGACCCTGACCGACAAGCTGGCCACGCCATCCAACCTGCTGCTGCTGAACCAACTGGTCGATGGCGCCGCCAATACGGCGGCCGTGGACAGCCCCGCCAGCCTGAGCGCCCTGGCCACCATCGCCAACAAGGTGCTCAACATCGCAGCGCAGCAGACCGGCGATGTGGTCTCGCCGGCGGATGCCTTGAGCGCAGCCGAGTTCAAGACACTGGGCCTCAATGGTCTGTCGACCGTAGAGAGCGATGCCGTGGTCGCGGCCCTGCAATCGCGCGCCGTGGCCGATGTCGATACCGTGGCCGAGATTCAGGACGTGGCCAAGGCCGCGCGCACGGCCATCAATCGTATCGTCACTTATGCCGACAGCAACAGCGGCGACGCGCCCACTGTGGCCGATTTCCAGGCCCTGGGCGTGATCGGGGTGAGCGAGGTCGGCCCCAGCGCCAACAAGGACGACATCCTGGCCGCTCTGGCGACAACCGGCGTCGATGGCACGGACGTCAGTTCGGTGGCAGGCATCCAGGCGCTGGTCAACAGCTATGTGCGCTTGCTCACGCAAGCCGATGGCGTGCCCAGCAACACTACGGATGCCAACCTGGCCAAGCAGGCGGATTTCGACCGCATCGGTGTAGATATCTCCGGCATTCTGGCGCTGGACAGCGGCGCTGCGGGTGCCAGCGTCAACATCCTGCAGTTGCTCAGTTCCATCGTGGATAGCCGTACCACAGCCGAGGTTAATACTCCGGCCAAGATCGCCGCGCTGGCCGAGCTGGCCAGCAAGGTGGGACTGGCCGTGCAGGGTGACAGCAGCAAGCCCCTGAAGGCAGAGGACTTCGCGACCCTGAAGATTTCCGGTGTCAATGCCGGCAATCTGGCCAAGGTACAGGCGCAACTGGCCAAGCAGGCCGATGACGGCAGCACCGTCAACACCTGGGCCAAGCTGGCTGATGCGGTCTTTACCGTGACCAACGTGCCAGCCATGAATACGGTGGCCGGTGACGATATCATCAACCTGTCCGAGCGCTCTGCTGGCGTCACCCTGACCGGCACGGCCGGCAAGGATGATACGGTCACGCTGTTCTATCCGGACGGTAGCGTCATCAAGAGCGGCATCGTCACGCGTGACTCCGGTACCGGCACCAGTGTCTGGAACTGGAGCTATACGCTCACCGACGCCGACTGGCTGGCCTTGGGTGCCAATGGCGCCAATGGTGTGGACAAGGTGATCGGCATCCAGTCGCACAACACTGTCAAGGGCATCGATTCGATCAAGGTCATGCATACGGTCACCATTGATACCGTCGTGCCTGTCTTCGGTGCGCCCATTGCGCTCTCGCGTGATACCGGCACGGCCGGGGATGGCATCACCAGTGATGGCAAGGTGCTGGTGTCAGGCCTGGAGGCCGGTGCTAGCTGGGTCTACAAGGTCGATAGCGGCGACTACCAGCCGGGCAGCAGTGGCAGCTTCACCCTCACCGGCGAAGGCAGTCACGCCATCAAGGTGCGTCAGACCGACAGAGCTGGCAACAACAGCGCTGAACAGAGCTTGTCCATGACCCTGGATACGGTGGTTCCGGCCAAGTTGAGTGCCACGCTCGCAAGCGACACCGGCAGCGGCAGCAGTGATGGCCTGACCTCGGATGGCACGCTCAACATCGGTGGCCTGGAGAGTACCGCGACCTGGCAATACAGCCTGGACAACGGTATTACCTGGAGCGCTGGCAGCGCTGCCAGCGTCAAGATCAAGGGGGCCGTCGCTGGCGCCGGCAATGTCGATGGCATCAAGAATGTCGTGGTGCGTCAGACCGACGTGGCCGGCAATGTCGGTGCCACCAGCGATGTGGTCAGCTTTACGCTGGATACCACCTTGCCGGCCAAGCCCACGCTTGGCCTGGCCAAGGACAGTGGCAATGGCTCGGACCGCATCACCAATGAAGGGACGGTCAACGTGAGCAAACTGGAGGCCGGTGCCAGCTGGCAGTACAGCGTAGACAACGGTGTGACCTGGAGCTATGGCACTGCCAACAGCTTCAGCTTCACCGCCGCCGCCGGGGGGGCGGGGGGCAGCGACGGAGCCAAGAACCTGCTGGTGCGTCAGACCGATGCCGCCGGCAATACCAGCCTCAACAGCGACAAGTTCAGCTTCACGCTGGATACGTCCTTGCCGGCTCCGCCGAACCTGTCCCTGGCCAGCGACAGCGGGGTTCGGGATGACAAGATCACCAATGACGCCATTTTCAACATCAATGGGTTGGAAAGCGGTGCGGCCTGGCAATACAGCCTCGACAGCGGTGCCACCTGGACCAATGGTTCTGGCGGCAGCGTCAGGCTGCGCGGTTTGGCCGATGGTAGCAAGACCATCATCGCGCGGCAGATCGACGTGGCCAGCAACATCGGCAACAGCAGTGACACGGTGAGCTTCACGCTCGATACCACCGCGCCCGTCAAGCCAACCCTGGCCCTGGCACGCGACAGCGGCAACTCGCCGACCGATCGCATCACCAATGATGGCACCCTCAATGTGGGTGCGCTGGAAGCGGGCGCCAGCTGGCAATACAGTCTGAATGCTGGCGCTACCTGGGCCGACGGCAGTGGTTCGAGCGTGCGTATCAAGGGCGCGGCCGATGGCAGCGGCAACACCGACGGCGTCAAGGCGGTCATCGTGCGCCAGACCGACGTGGCGGGTAACATCGGACCGAGCAGCGACAGCTTCAGCTTCACGCTGGATAGCACGCTGCCCAGTAAGCTTTCTCTGTCGCTGGCCCACGATACCGATGTCATCAACGACAAGATCACCAGCGATGGCACGGTCAACGTCACCGGGCTGGAAGCTGGCGCCACCTGGCAATACAGCGAGGATAATGGCGTGAACTGGTCACGCGGCAGCGGTTCGAGCTTCGTGCTGGCCGGTGACGGCGACAAGAGCGTGGTGGTGCGCCAGAGCGACGTGTCCGGCAACGTCGGGCCGAGCAGTGATCCCTTCACCTTTACGCTGGATGGCGGTCCCCCGGATCGTCCCACCATGGCACTGGCCACCGATAGCGGTAGTTCCAGCATCGACAAGCTTACCAACGATGGCACGGTCAATGTCAGCAAGCTGGAGGCTGGCGCCAACTGGAAATACAGCCTGGATGGCGGCACCACCTGGGTCAACGGCACAGGCAGCAGCTTCAAGCTCAAGGGCGCCGTCGATGGTGGGACCAACACCGATGGCCTGCGCAACGTGGTGGTACGCCAGACCGATGCGGCAGGCAATTCCAGTCCCAACAGCGACACGCTGAGCTTCACGCTGGACACCACGGCACCAGTCAAGCCCACCTTGTCCTTGCAGTCCGACAACGGCAGTTCGCCCACCGACAAGATCACCAATGACGGCACCGTCAAGGTCGATGGCCTGGAAGTCGGTGCCAGCTGGCAATACAGCACCGACAGCGGCGTCACCTGGAGCGCTGGCAGCGGCAGCAGTGTCAAGCTGAGCGGCAATGGCAGCAAGACGATCCAGGTGCGGCAGACCGATACGGCTGGCAATCTGGGCGCGGCCAGCGACAGCTTCAGCTTTACGCTGGACGCCACCGCGCCGGCCAGTCCCACCGCTTCGCTGGCCACCGACAGCGGTAGCTCGCCCAGCGACAAGACCACCAATGACGGCACGGTCAGCGTCACCGGTCTGGAAGGTGGCGCCAAGTGGCAGTACAGCACCGATAATGGGACTAACTGGGTTGATGGCAGCGATAGCAGCGTCAAGCTCAAGGGGGCCGCCGATGGCAGCGGCAATACCGATGGTGCCAAGAAGGTACTGGTGCGTCAGATCGACGTGGCCGGCAACACTGGCGCGGCCAGCGCAGCGCTGAGCTTCACGCTGGATACCACCGCGCCGGCCAAGATCAATGCGGCCCTGGCCAGGGATAGCGGTGCCTCGGGCGACAAGATCACCAACGACGGCACGGTCAATGTGAGTGGCCTGGAATCCGGCGCGAGCTGGCAATACAGCACCGACAATGGCAGTAACTGGACCAATGGCAGCGGCAGCAACATCAAGCTCAAGGGGGCTGTCGATGGCAACGGCAATACCGACGGCAGCAAGTCGGTGCAGGTGCGCCAACTCGACACGGCTGGCAATGCCGGCCCCAGCAGCGATGCCGTGTCGTTCACGCTCGATACCACCGTGCCGGCCAAGTTGGGCCTGGCGCTGGCAACCGACACGGGAACCGCTGGCGACAAGATCACCAGCGATGGCACTCTCAACATCACAGGGCTGGAAAGCGGCGCGACCTGGCAATACAGCACCGACGATGGCAGCAACTGGAGCAGTGGCACCGGCACCAGCGTCAAGCTCACTGGTGATGGCGTCAAGAAGGTCGTGGTGCGGCAGACCGATGTGGCCGGCAATAGCAGCGTCAAGAGCGATACCGTTGAGTTCACGCTCGATTCCAAGGCCGTTGCGCCGACCATCATCCTCAATTCGTCCGCCGGCACCACCGCGGGCGGTGCCAGCATCACCACCGCTGGCAGCTTCGTGTTGAGCGGAGTGGCGGAGAAGGGCGCGCAGGTCGCCGTCAAGCGCGGTGACGGTACTGCGCTGGGGACGGTCACCGCCTCAGCCACCGATGGTGCATGGTCGCTCAACCTGGCGGCTAGCCTGAAGATCAGCGGTCTGAAACAGACCGATGGCAGCGACAGCACCGCCAACGGCACCTACAGCCTGCTCTCGGCCAATGAGCAAGCGGCCCTGCTCAATGCCTTCAGCGGCGACTTCGTGGCCAGCGGCAAGGGCTTGCTGGACCTGTCCAAACCGGTCTATACCAGCGGTAGCGGCGCGGCGGCCTGGTATGTCTGGGCTGCGCAGGATGGCGGTTACGTCATCTCGCACAAGGCGGGCACCGATGAGTGGTACCGCGAAGCTGCGGACGGCGCAACGCTGGCGGGCCAACCGGAGAACGTGCACACCTGGAATGCCCTGGATATCAGCGCCGGCCTGGTGCAGGCCGAACTGCTGCAGAACGGTGACGTCAGCGACAACGAAGCGCCGCTGGCGGGCGTGAGTCTGGTCAGTACCCATGGTGCGCGCGACACTGCCTGGACCTATACGGCCGAGCAGACCGATGTGGCCGGAAACACCAGCTCCAAGGGTAGCCTCAGCGTGTTGGTCGATACTGCTACGCCGCCGCTGTTGGACATGGATGCGCTCACTGACGACCTCCAGTCCAGTGCACAGCGGCAAGCCTCGACCAGCGAATTGCGCTCGGGCACGGCCTTCGTCGCCAACGTGGTACCGCCTGCCAAGACCACGGCCTCGGCCATCGATGTAGTCTTCAGTGGCAGCGGTCTGGATCTGGTCAACGATCGCCTGTTGATGGATGCCTTGGTGGCACTGGATGCCAACCTGGCTCAGGTCAGCGGCAAGACCGTGGGTGGCGTGGCCGATGTCAGCTACGTCTATACCACGGCCACGCGTACGTTGAATATCACCAAGACCAAGGGCGGCGCCTTCACCGCTGCCGAGGTAGAGGCCCTGGTGGAAAACATCAAGCTGCAAAATCTGACGCCCACGTCAGGCAGCCGGGTGATCACCTTCACCTTGCGCGACGAAGCCGGGCTGGTCAGTCCCTCCATGCAGGCTACCCTCAGCGTGGGCAGCGACAGCCTGCTGCTGGACCTGGACCCGACCACCCCTGGAGTGCAGCTCGTGTCCAGCCAGAATGTCACCGATGCGACTCGTCTGGCCGCTGGTGTCGCCTTCGACACCAGCGTGGCTGTGCCGACCTCGACCCAGGTCACCGCAGTGAAGGTGGTGCTGGGTGGCGTGGCTCTGGATGTACTCAACGATCACCTGATCCTGGATACGGCGCTGGCCCTCAACACCGACCTGGCGATGGGGGCCGACAAGACGGTAGGCGGCGTGACCGGTCTGAGCTATGGCTATGACAGAGCCAGCCGCACGCTTACCCTGAGCAAGGCCGGGGGCGCAATCTGGAGCGGCAGCGAGATGCAATCGGTGCTCCAGGCCATCAAGCTGGGCGGCAGCAGTAGCCACGATGGTCTGCGCACGGCCAGCTTCAGCCTGGTCTCCAGCACCGGCGAAACCGGTAACGCATCGACGGCGGGTATTCTGTTCGATACCCATGCGCCCACGCTGGACGCCGATGCTACCTTGGTCGAGCTGCAAACGACTTCACGCAAGGTGCTCACGACAGCCAAGGCGGTGGCAGGCGAAGGGCTGTTCACCCACGACATTGCGGTCTGGCCGACCAAGGACATCAGCAGCATCGGCATCAAGCTGGATGGCCCGCAGTTGGACCTGGTCAAGGACAAGCTGGTACTGGACGCGCCGCTGTCCCTCAATGCCAGCATGGCCACCGTCAGCGGCAAGAGCATCGGTGGCGTCAGCGGCTTGAGCTATGGCTATGATGGCAGCACCCATGCGCTGACCATCAGCAAGAGCTCGGGTGCGGCCATGAGCGGACTGGATGCGCGCGCCATCCTGAAGGCCATCCAGTACCAGAATGCCACGCCGACTGCGGGCGACCGCAGCGCCACCATTACGCTCACCGATGTGGCTGGCAACAGCAGCAATACCGGCGTGAATTGGTCGGTGGACATGACGGTCCCGGGCAGCATCACCGGCACGCTGGTGAGCAACAAGCAGATCAGCTACAAGACCTTGACCCTTCCAGAAGAAATGGGCAGCACCAATAAGCACAATCTGCATTCGGGCGAGAGTGTCGATCTCACCAGCCTGCTACCGGCTGGGATGACGCCGACCAGTTTCCTCGCCTCGCTCAAGGGCTTGTACACCGAATGGGGCGGGGTGGCCATTACCAGCGATGCCAATACTACCTTCGAAAGGTACACCACTGTGTTCTCCTTCCCCAGCGGATTCGGATTGGCCACCCCGTTCAGCCTGGTGCACCAGGGCGGCGGTGCTGTCAAGGGCGAGAACTTCACGTTCACGTCCGCTGACGGCAAACAGCTCTTGCTCAATGCCATCAATGGTTTCTACATCCTCAATACCGACGTCTATGCCTTCAAGACGGCGACGGCGTCGCAGAACTATGACATCGGCAATGTCCGCCTGCTGTACCAGGTCACCACGGACAATCCCAACTCGCTGCCGACCATCAATGTCAGCTATGACGGCACCAAGGCCAGCGCTGGTGACGTGATTGGCCTCTACGAGGGCGACAAGCTGCTGGGCAGCCGCACATTGAGTGCGGCCGATGTCGGTAGCGCTGGGGCAACGCTGGATGTGACGGTCGCCAGCAGTCTGGCCGCTGGTGTCCACGTGATCACGCCCAAGTTCAGCGACCCGGCGGGTAACGTGGTGGTGGGCAATGACATTCGGGTCTCGCTGGTAAGCGGGGCGGTTGCTCCGGTGCTGAGCAATCTACGGGTCAATGGTGAAACTCCCGATACCCAGCCCATCAATGCCTCGGCGACCAAGTACGTCATGATCGCGGAAACGCCCACCAGCCCGGTGACCCTGCTTGGTCTAGACCAGAACCTGACCTTCTCCGGCAATGTCAGTGGCGCAGGTCCGGGCGACAGTTACCTGATCTCGGTAAGCATGGGCGGCAAGGTGATCCTGTTCAGTGAGGTGAAGGCAGGCGACTTCTCGCTGACTACCCCGGCCAACATCCTGGCACCGGGCATGTATCACGACCTGACCATCACAGCCACCAATACCAGCGCCGGGATCAACAACGGCCAGACCACCATCCTCCAGAACCAGACGTTGGGTTGGTACTGGGTGCCACAGAAGCTGGATAGCCTCAGCGGTGGTGCCGGTGACGACCAGATCCAGTTGGCCGTCACCACCGGTGGCGCCAATACCGTGGTGCAGACCGGCCAGGGCAAGGACACGCTGACGCTGGGCGGATTCGGCACCACCGATTCGTCCAGGCTGGTGGCGACGGTCTCCGACTTCACCTTGGGGCAGGACAAGGTGAAGGTATTCGGAAAAAGCGTGACCAAGGACAACCTTGATGCCTTCGTCACGGCCACCCCTTACAGCACAAGTTCGACCAAGCTGGTGGTGGACCTGGACGGGGCCGGGGCGGGGACGACGAGCTACACCCTGTACCTGCAGAACCTGGCCTATAACCCCGGCAACACCCATACGATCTTCGGTGTGTGATGGCTTGCACCTGAACCGAGATCGTTGACCTGCAAGCGTATCGCCCCAGTACGAGGCGATACCTCACCGCAAGCAAGCGGACGGGCCGGCAGGGTCTCGTCCGCAATTTTTCAAACTAAATGAAGGAGAAAAAATGGCAGTCCCATCCGCAGATACCGATGATCAAAATTTCTGGCCCGGCTATGTCGATTCCATGGTCAACATGGTCATGTACCTGTTGCTGCTGATCGCCATCCTGGCTATGGCGGTGATGTATTTTTCCATGCGCGCCCGGGATGAAGCCAAGGACAGCAAGGCGACCGAGATTGAGGTGCCGGGGAAGCCTTTCCCCAAGGCGCTGCCGGGTCCTAACGCGCTCACGCCGGTCACCCCCAGTGCCGAGGAACTGCACGCGCAGATCGAGCAGATGCGCCAGACGCTCAATAACAATGAGGTCCGCTACAAAGCCGATGTGGCCGAACTGAAGGAAAAGCTGCGCGAGAGCGACCAGCGCTTCAAGGCCTCGGGCCTGGCCAAGGTGGAGAAACCCAACCAGAAGGAACGCGGCAACAATATGAAGTCCACGCCGGAGGCCGACCTGGCTCAGGATGGCGCTTCCGATCGCGTGGTCGATGCCAGCGGTACCGCCGGTGCCTTACCCAAAGGGGTGGAGCAGTTTGCCTTGCGTCCCAGTGTGCTGATCGTGCGTTTCCGTCCTGGTACCGTGGACCTGAACACCGGCGAGGCCAAGCGCATGAACGACACCTTCATCAGCCACTTCGACTGGAACGGCAACCGCGAACAGACCTTCACCATCTCCGCGGCAGCGGTGGAAGGCTTGTCCGAGTCCAACCGTATGGCCTTCTATCGCGTGGTGGCGGTGCGTAACCACCTGCTGTCCATCGGCGTGCCGGCAGCTCGAATCCGCCAGCGCATCGAACCGGTCCCGGCGGCGCGCCAGAGCGGCACCGAAGGCCTGGAAATCCGTATCCAGAAGAGCGAGTGAGGATGCCCGATGTCTGAAGCCGCAAGTTCCATCGAGGAAGCCCTGGTTGGCAAGACCACCTATACGCTGGACGTCACGCAAGCCGGTACCGCCCTGCGCAAGATCCCGATCGAAACGATCAAGGACGTGCGCAGCCTGGGCATTGACCTCTTGCTGGTGTTGCGCAGCGGTGGTCAGATCCTGCTGCGGGAGGGAGCGCTGGATGCTCTGGTCAACCCCAACCGTCGCCTGGAATTTAGCGATGGTGTGCTGACCCTGCAGCAGATCTTCATGCAGAGCGAGCAGTTCGACTTCTTGAACCAGTCCGGCTCCAGCGTGGAGTACGAGGTGCACGTGGCCGATGCCTATGGCAGGCCCTTGCCCGAATGGGGTCACGCGGCGGTCTTTCCCTTTGGAGGCTGAGACGATGAATGACACCATCGCCCCCGCCAGCGCCGCTGCCAGCGACTTCGGCAAGCAAGCCATCGGCGAGCGCCTCAAGGGAGTGCGCATGATGAGTGGCCTGAACCAGCGCGACTTTGCGGCGCGCCTGGGTACCTCGGGCGCCTACATCAGTTGCGTGGAACTGGGGCACAGTATGCCGGGCGGTCGCTTCCTGCGGACCTTGCATCGCGAGTTCGACGTCAATATCAACTGGCTCTTGACCGGCCTGCAAGCGGAGTTACCACCGCGTCACGGCTTTCACGTCAAGGTGCTCATCGGCGATTATGTCCGCGCATCAGAACGCGGCAAATCACTGGTGATGGCGGTGGCCAGTTTCCTGGTTGCGCAGGGCGGCTGAAGACATCGGTCAGCGCGTGTGCCGGTAGCCGCCCACTGGCGGCGCCGGCCAGGGATGCGGGCTGCCCGGACTGGTTTGCCCGTATTGAGGAGAGGATATGTTCAGTGAAGAAATCGGTAGCCGGATCCGCGAGATCCGGCTTTCCAACGGCCTCAGCCAGCGCGAGCTGGGCCAGCGCCTGCAGACATCCACCGGACACATCAGCTGGCTGGAAGCCGGCAAGGCCATGCCCGGTGGCGAATTGCTGCTGCAGTTGCATCGCGAGTTCGCGGTGGACATCAATTGGCTGCTGACCGGCAGCGAACCCGAATCAGTGCCCCCCGAGGGCGAGCCCGACGTGCGGCGCCTGGTCGATCATTATTGCCGCGCCGATATGCAGGCAAGAGAGATCATCCGCACTCTGGCCAGCTATGCCGGTCGCACACGCTCTTGACGAAGAAGCTTAACGCCCGGCGCCAACTGCTACTCCTGCTGCGGTAGCCGCTGCCGCGCGCAGCTGCACATCGCGGTTGAGCCGCCATACCAGCACCGAAGCCAGCAGGGTGCTCGCCACGATCACGTAGCCCACCACCTCGAAATGCAGCAATTGTCCATCGGCACCCAGCGTGACGATCTGGCCCGCCACCACTGAGGCCACGCCTCCCGAGAGCTGCTGGATGGAGGCGCTCACGGCATTGAAGGAGCCGCGCTGGGTCGGGGCCGGGACCGACGACACCAATGCCTGGAACGGGATCATGCGCGAGAAGATGCCCAGGAACAGCACCGCATTGACCAGCACGATCATGGGCACCGTGACCGGTCCCAGGTGGGTATAGATCAACACCATGATGATGGACAGCAGCGCCCCGAAGAAAAACACCCGCAGCTTGCCCAGCTTGTCGGCGGCGCGCCCGATCAGCGGACCGAAGGTGATGGTGCACAGGCCGGTGATCAGGTAGACCGTGGGCAGGTGGTGCAGGTCGATGCCCAGGTTGCCCACCAGGTAGGCGCTGCTGAAGGGCATGAGCATGAAGCCTCCCGTCATCAGCAGGGCCGTGGTGGCAAAGGCGACCAGGTAGCGCGGTTCGGCGATGGTGTGATACAGGTGCATCCAGGCGCTGTGTTCCTGCTTGAGTTTGAGGTGAGCATCCACCGGCTGCATCTTGAAGCTGACCACCAGGCCGCCCACTGCCCCCAATCCCGCCATGGCCAGGAAAGGAACATGCCAGTTCCAGGTATTGGACAGGTACAGCCCGATAGGAATACCCAGCACCTGGCTGGCCGCAAACGAAGTCTGGATGATGCCCATGACCCGCCCGCGCAGATGCGGCGCAAACAGGTCAGTGGCAATGGCCAGCGTGATGGAACCGATCACGCCGCCGAACAGGCCGGTGACGATACGCGCCAGCAGCAGGCTCTCGAAACTCTGCGCCAGGCCGCACCACACCGTCCCCAGCACGAAACCGCCATAGAAAAACAGCAGCAACCGCTTGCGGTCGAAGCGATCCGCAAAGCCGGCCGTAAGCAAGCCCGAAGCCCCGGCGCTGAAGGCATAGGCCGACACCACCAGCCCGAACTGTTGCGGCGTGATGCGCATGGCCGGCATGATCAGCGCGCCCAATGGCGACATCAGCATGAAATCGAGAATCACCGCAAATTGCAGGAAGGCAAGCAGGCCCCCCACGGTCTTCTGGTAGCGGGTGAAGCCTGCCAGGGCAGGGGGACTGACGGGGTGTTGGGGCTGGGGCTGACTCAAAGGGGCTCCTTGGCGTATCGGTAGGCAGCAGGGCGGCTTGCAAGAGTAGGCGCAAGCCGGGACTTACGCAAGGTGCCGATGTAAATGGAGCAGGAATGGTCAAGGCAACCCCAACACTTCACCTCCCCATTACTGCTTGAGCAGGCTGCACTTGGAATCGGCCACACTGGTGAAGGCTTGTTCACCCGGGATGGTATCCAGCAATGTCAGGTAATCCCAGGGCTGCTTGGATTGGGCCGGCGACTTGACCTGGTACAGGTACATGTCGTGGATGTTGCGACCGTCGGCTCGGATATAGCCCTTGTTGTAGAAGTCGTCGATACGGGTCTTCTTCAGTTGCGCCATCACCTTGGTCGCATCATCGGTGCCGATGGCTTCCACCGCCTTCAGGTAGGTCATGGTGGCCGAATAGGCGGCAGCCTGGTGCGTACTGGGCATCTTCTTCATCTTCTGGTAGAAGCGCTGGGCGAACTGGCGCGAGGCGTCATCCTTGTCCCAGTACCAGCTGTCGGTCATCATCAGCCCCTGGGCATTGGCCAGCCCCAGCGCATGGATGTCGTTGATCACCATCAGCAGGCCCACCAGCTTCATGGTCTTGGTCACGCCGAATTCCTTGGCGGCCTTGATCGCATTGACGGTATCTTCGCCGGCATTGGCCAGGCCCAGGATCTGCGCCTTGGAAGCCTGGGCCTGCAGCAGGAAGGACGACAGGTCCGAGGATTGCGGCGGATGCTTGATCGAGCCCACCACGGTGCCGCCACTGGCCTTGACCACGGCGGCGGTATCGTTGGCCAGCGAGTGTCCGAAGGCATAATCGGCCACCAGGAAGAACCAGGACTTGCCCCCTTGCTTGATGACCGCGCTGGCGGTGCCCTTGGCCAGGGCCACCGTGTCGTATTCGTAATGCACGGTGTAGGGCGTGCATTCTTCGTTGGTCAGGCGTGCCGTGCCGGCGCCGATGTTGATGTAGACCCGTTTCTTTTCGGCCATCACCTTGTTCATCGACAGCGCCGTAGCCGAATTGACGCCACCGATGAGCATGTCCAGGCCACGTTCGTCGACCCATTCGCGGGCGCGGGTGGCGGCGATGTCGGCCTTGTTCTGGTGGTCCGCCGAGAGCACTTCGATGGGCTTGCCCAGCACCTTGCCGCCGTAGTCGGCCACCGCCATGCGGATCGCCTCCAGCCCGCCCAGGCCGTCGGTGTCGGCATAGGGGCCGGACATGTCGGTGATGAAGCCGATGCGCACTGCATCATGGGATGCCTGGGCCAGTGCCGGCCCCGAAAAAATGCCTGCCATGGCACAGGCTGCTGCCAGCCGGCCTAGCGTGGTCGATGTGGTCATGTTCTTGTCTCCTGTTGTTATTGGCCGCCTGCGGCGGCTGGTGTGCCAATCGTGTGCCTGCGGTTCAGCCGCCGCGGCGTTCGGCCAGCAGCGCCTTGGCATAATCCACGCGCACGTCATGCTGCGCCACCATCTGCTGCACCAGCCAGTCCATCTCGCCCGGTTCGGCACCGGCTGCCAGGGCAATGTTGCGCGCATGAAGCGCCATGTGGCCGCGCTGTATGCCTTCGGTGGCCAATGCGCGCAGGGCGGCCATGTTCTGTGCCAGGCCGACCGCCACGGCCACCTCCGCCAAGTCCTGCGCGGATTGCACGCCCAGGATCTTCAGCGCTGCGCGCGCGGCGGGATGGGTCTTGGTGGCACCGCCCACTAGGCCCACCGGCATGGGGATTTCCAGCGTGCCCACCAGGTCGCCATCGGCGGCGATCTCCCAATGGCTCAGTGAGGTGTAGCGGCCATGGCGGCAGGCATAGGCATGGGCGCCGGCTTCCACCGCGCGCCAGTCGTTGCCGGTGGCCACGATGACCGGATCAATGCCATTCATGATGCCCTTGTTGTGGGTGGCGGCGCGATAGGGATCGACGGCAGCAAATTCATAGGCATCGACGATGCCATCGATGACCTCTTCGCCGCGGTAGGCGTTGGTGGCCAGTACCTCTGCAGAAACCTTCACTCTTGCCCTGGCCAGGCGCAGGTCGGCCAGGTTGGAGAGGATGCGCAGGCGCACCTTGCCGGCGGTGATCTCTTCGATGTGGCCGGCCACTGCTTCGGCCATGGTATTGACGGTATTGGCGCCCATTGCATCGCGCACGTCCACGATAAGGTGCGTCACCACCATGGCGCCGCGCCGGGTATCGGGGAAGACATGCACTTCGATGTCGCGGCAGCCGCCGCCCAACTGGGAGAGCAACTGGTCGCGGCTGTTGGCGATGGCGATGATGGCCTGGCGCTCCTTGAGGATGGTCAGCCGCGCGCCATGCGGATCGCTCACGCCGATCAACTGGATCTGGGCGCGCATGAGTGGCGCGCTGCTGGAGGTCTGGAAGCCGCCACAGGTGCGTACCAGCTTGGCCATGAAGGAAGCCGCAGCCACCACGGACGGTTCTTCCACCGCCATCGGCACCAGCACGTCGCGGCCATTGAGCTGGAAGTTGGTAGCCACGCCCAGTGGCAACTGGAAGGTGCCGACCACGTTTTCGATCATGCCATTGGCGGTGGCCAGCGGTAAGCCGCCCGGCTCGCCCAGCAGTTTCTGTGCGTGTTCGTCCAGTCCGGTCACGCGGGCTACCTCGGCCAGGCGTTGGGGTGGGGTCATCGTGCGCAAACCAGGCAGGCGCGAGTCCATGAGCTGGGCAGGGTGGGCATCACTGTGCATACGCTTGTCTCACTTTTTGTCGTTATATGAAGGTTTGGGCGGGCAGGGCCGTGGTATCGGCCTTCTCCGACGCTGGCAGAATAGCAAGGGTGTACCATTGCGCATGGATACAGTTGCCACCAACAGTCAGGCAACTGTACCCAGGACAATCCCTTTGCATTGCAGCAAGATCAGACGATCCAATGCCATGGCCCAGACCCTCACTCAGACCCTGGTGCAGTCGATCCGCCGCCAGATCGCCGATGGCGCCTATCCTCCGGGCAGCCGCCTGCCATCGATCCGTGTGCTGGCCTCGCAGCATGGCTGTGCCAAGAACACCATCGTCAACGTCTTCGAGGAGCTGACGGCTCAGGGTGTGGTCGAGCCCCGGCGCGGTGCGGGGTTCTTCGTGTGTGCCACGCCGCCGCGTCCCAAGGAAGAGGAGGAGCGCAGCCTGAGCCGCGCCATGGACGTGGTCTGGCTCATGCGCGAGCAGTTGAAGCACGATCCCGGCCATCTGCGCCTGGGTGATGGCTTCCCGCCGGTGGAGTGGCTGCATGACGTGCGGCTGGACAAGTTCCACCAGAAGGTGGTGCGCACCGGCATGGGCGCGCTGTTCGGCTATGGCAGCCGTTTCGGCTACCTGCCGCTGCGCCAGCACCTGGTGCACAAGCTCGCGCAGCATGGCATCGAGGCCGCCACCAGCCAGCTCGTGTTGACTCATGGTGCCAACCAGGCGCTGGATATCGTGATCCGCCACTTCGTCCGTCCCTGCGACCGGGTGCTGGTCGATGAGCCCGGTTACTACATGTTGTACGGCAAGTTGAAGCTCTCCGGTGCGCGCATCGTTGGCATCCCGCGCCAGGCGGACGGGCCCGACATCGAGGCGCTGGAGCGTGAGCTGAAGGCATCGGGCAAGCCGCCGCTGTTCTTCACCCAGTCGCTGGCACACAATCCCACCGCCTCCGATACCTCGCCGCACAAGGCCCACAAGATCTTGCAACTGGCTGACCGCTACGATGCCCTGATCGTCGAAAACGATGCCTTCGCTGACTTCAAGCCGGCCACTGCGCCCCGCATCGCCACTCTGGACCAGTTGCGCCGCACGCTCTACCTCGGCAGCTTTTCCAAGTCGGTCTCGGCCGCCTTGCGGGTGGGCTTTATCGCCTGCCATCGGGATCTGGCCAGCGACCTGGCCGACATCAAGATGCTGGTGCACGTGAGCAGTTCCGAATACTGCGAACGCACGCTGGACGTGATCCTCTCCGACGGCCACTTCAGCCGCCATACGGCGCGCCTGCGTGAGCGTCTGGCCCAGGCTACCGATGCCGCCTGCCATCAGTTGCAGCAATTGGGCGCCGAGCTGTTCTGTGCACCCCAGCAATCCATGTACCTGTGGGCGAGATTTCCCGGCTTTGCCGACGCCAAGCAACTGGCACAGGCACTCATGGCACACCATGTGGTGTTGGCGCCGGGCAGCATCTTCCATGTCGAAACCGAACAGAAAGTGCCCTGGTCACGTTTCAATGTGGGACTGCTGGCCGATACCCGCTTTGCCGCCGCGATGGCCGAGTTGCTTGCGGGATAAGGCTCATTTCCCTCATGCTGGGGCATTTGCTCTGATGCTGCGGTGAAGCGAGGAAGTGAGACCGCATTGCCGGTTTGTTCACTCAGGGTCTATCTTTCTTGTCCAGCCAGGTTCTGCGTGCCATAGTGGAGGTCAGCGACGGTCAGGGACTGTCGTACTTAAAAAATAATGACATAAAACCAACAAAAATCGCTTTCTCCCGGAAGCGCCAATAGGGACGGACCTCACATGAACATTCTTGGCAACATGAACATCGGCAAGCGGCTCACGCTTGGCTTCGCCGTTATCCTGGCTTTTTCTGCCGTGGTGGCGGCCATCAGCTTGTGGCGGCTGGAGCAGGTTGCATCTTCTACCCGCGAGATGATGAATGCTCCGCTCAAGACCGAGCGCCTCGTGGCGGATTGGTACACTAACGTCAACGCTGGCATCGCACGTACGTTGGCGATCGCCAAGAGTGCAGATGCTTCGTTGGGGCCTTATTTTTCCAAGGACGTGACGGCCTCTAGCAAGATGTCGTCTGAATACCAAAAACAGATTCAGACCCTGCTTTCTACTCCAGAAGAAAAGGCCTTGTTTGACAAGATCGGCGAGCAACGCAAGATTTATCTCTCTTCGCGTGATGAAATCATCAAGCTCAAGGCCGCCGGTAATGTGGAGGAGGCCATGCGCGTTCTGGACAAGGTATTTGTGCCGAACGCCGCGGTTTTCCAGCAGTTGATGCGTCAGCTGGTCGACATACAGCGCAAGGAAATGGATGAGAGCGCCATGCAGATCGATGCCATCTCGGCGCAAAGCCATATCATCATCCTGGTGCTGGAGGGCTTGATCCTGCTGCTGGGCATCGTGCTGGCGCGCATCCTGACCCTGGGCATCACCAAGCCGCTGCAAAACGCCGTGGTGGTCTCGCGCAAGGTTGCCGCGGGGGACCTGTCGGCCAGCGTACAGGTCCATTCGCAGGATGAGACCGGGCAACTGCTGCAAGCGCTCAAGGACATGAATGACAGCCTGCGCGGCATCGTCTCCAACGTGCGCAGCGGTACCGATACCATCAGCACCGCTTCTTCCGAAATCGCCACCGGCAACCTGGATCTCTCCTCGCGCACCGAAGAGCAAGCCGGTTCTCTGGCCGAGACCGCCTCGGCCATGGAGCAACTCATTTCCACCGTGCGCCAGAATGCCGACAACGCCCGCCAGGCCAGCCAACTGGCGCAGTCGGCCTCCAGCGTGGCCGAGCAGGGCGGTGGCGTGGTCAGCCGGGTGGTTGACACCATGGGTGCCATCAATGCCTCTTCGCGCAAGATCGTCGACATCATCGGTGTCATCGATGGCATCGCCTTTCAGACCAACATCCTGGCCCTGAACGCTGCGGTGGAAGCAGCGCGTGCCGGGGAGCAGGGGCGAGGTTTTGCGGTGGTGGCCTCCGAAGTGCGCTCGCTGGCCCAGCGCTCGGCTTCGGCGGCCAAGGAGATCAAGGAATTGATCCATGATTCCGTGGCCAAGGTGGGCGATGGCAGCCGCCTGGTCGAGCAGGCCGGCAGCACCATGCAGGAGGTGGTCAGCAGCGTGCGCCACGTCACCGACATCGTGGCTGAAATCAGTGCGGCCAGTGCCGAGCAGACCAATGGCATCGAACAGATCAACCTGGCCATCACCCAGATGGATCAAGTCACCCAGCAGAATGCGGCGCTGGTGGAGCAGGCCGCGGCGGCGGCGGCATCCATGCAGGACCAGGCCGGTCGGCTGGCGCAGATGGTCAGTATCTTCCGTCTCCATGAAGGCGAGGCGCTGGCACAGCGCGAGATCGACGTGACGCCGGTCATGCCCGGGATTGCACATTGAGCTAGGTCAGGTGGGCAGCGCCTTCAATGCTGCCTGGTAACCCCACCAACTGGCTTCCTCGAACAGCGACAACCCGGACAGGTCACTGTGGGCGTAGAGGATCTTGCCCTGTGCCTGCTGCAGCCGGCGCAGGTGCATCGGCAACTGATCGAGCGCCAGGTGCGGGTACTGCCGCTGGTATCCCGTGCCTGACCAGGACTCAGAGGCGCTGCTTCCAGTAATCCGGCTGCGCATAGGCGTGACGCAAAAAATCCACGAAAGCCCGGATGCGTAAAGGCAAGTGGCGGCGCTGCGCAAACACCGCATAAATGGACGGTGCCGGGGCGGCAAACTTGTCCAGCACCGTCACCAGTTCGCCAGCCTCGATGGCCGCGCCGACTTCCCACATCGACCGCCAGGCCAGGCCGCGCCCGGCCAGCGCCCAGTTGTGCAGTACTTCGCCATCATTGCAGACCATGTTGCCGCCGACCTTGTAGACGCTCACCTTGCCAGATTGCTTCAAGGTCCAGCCGCGCTGGCTACCTTCGCTGCTCATGGCCAGGCAGTTGTGACGTACCAGCTCATCGGGGGTTTGTGGAGTGCCGTGGCGGCGCAGGTAGGAGGGCGCAGCGACGATGACGCGATGGTTCTCGGCCAGCTTCACGCTCACCAGGTTGGAGTCGGTCAGGGTGGCGATGCGGATGGCCACGTCGATGCCTTCGCCGATGACGTCGGCAATGCGGTCGTTCAGGTTCAGCGTGAGGGTGACGTCGCGGTGCTCGGCCAGGAAGGAGGGCAGCAGCGGCGCCACGTGATGACGACCGAAGCCGGCCGGGGCCGAGATCAGCAACTGGCCGCTGGCGCGGGCGCTGCGTTCGGAGACGGCGGACTCGGCATCTTCCAGGTCAGCCAGGATGCGCTGGCAGTCTTCCAGGAAAGCCGCCCCCTCGTTGGTCAGCACGATCTTGCGGGTAGTCCGCTGCAACAGCTTCACGCCCAGGCGTTCTTCCAGTGCATCCAGGCGCCGACCGATCATGGCCGGCGCGATGCCCTCGGCACGGGCGGCTGCGGAGAGGCTACCGCGTGCGGCGACCTCGGCAAAGGTGGAAATCTGCTTGAATTGATCCATGAGCCCTTCCTTGGAGTGCCGGTAAATGGCTGGCAAAGCCGCGTCAGTATTGGCTTGGCGTGTGAAAGGATTATCTCTCCACTTGTGACTAAAACGCAAAGATAAATTGATAAAAGCTTTCACTCATATCGATTTAGTTTAAATATACTGCGTACATAAAGCGTCTGATGCGATGCGAAAAGCTGCACGCTCTCAGGCACAATCATGAAAACAAGATCACCCAGTCCATTTTTCTTTTTGAGGAGTCCAGCATGACGCAATTGAAGCTGCCCACCGGCATGGAAATCTCCGGCGAGATCAAGCCGGGTTACGAGAACGTCCTGACCTTTGAAGCCCTGTCGCTGGTTGCCAAGCTCTCGCGCGCCTTCGAAGGCCGCCGCCAGGAACTGCTGGCCGCCCGTGCCGAGCGCGTCAAGCGCCTGGACGCTGGCGAGCGCCCCGACTTCCTGAAGGAAACCGAATCCATCCGCACCGGCGACTGGAAGATCGCCCCCATCCCCGAAGCGCTGAAGTGCCGCCGCGTGGAAATCACCGGCCCGGTCGAGCGCAAGATGGTCATCAACGCCTTCAACTCGGGCGCCGACAGCTACATGACCGACTTCGAGGATTCCAACTCGCCGGTCTGGGATAACCAGATCAGCGGCCAGATCAACCTGTATGACGCCATCCGCCGCACCATTTCGCTGGAATCCAACGGCAAGAGCTACAAGCTCAACGACAAGATCGCCACCCTGGTGGTGCGTCCGCGCGGCTGGCACCTGGATGAAAAGCACGTCACTCTGGACGGCAAGCGCATCTCCGGCGGCATCTTCGACTTCGCCCTGTTCCTGTTCCACAACGCCAAGGAACAGCTGGCGCGTGGCGCCGGTCCGTATTTCTACCTGCCGAAGATGGAATCGCACCTGGAAGCCCGTCTGTGGAACGACATCTTCGTGATGGCCCAGAACGAGATTGGCCTGCCGCAAGGCACCATCAAGGCCACCGTGCTGATCGAAACCATCACCGCCGCTTTCGAGATGGAAGAAATCCTGTACGAACTGCGCGAGCATAGCGCCGGCCTGAACGCCGGCCGTTGGGATTACATCTTCTCCTGCATCAAGAAGTTCAAGAACGACAAGGACTTCTGCTTGGCCGACCGCGCCAAGGTCACCATGACCGCGCCCTTCATGCGCGCCTATGCCTTGCTGCTGCTGAAGACCTGCCACAAGCGCGGCGCCCCGGCCATCGGAGGCATGAGCGCGCTGATCCCGATCAAGAACGATCCGGAAAAGAATGCCATCGCCATGCAGGGCATCATCAACGACAAGCGCCGCGACGCCACCGATGGCTACGATGGCGGTTGGGTCGCCCACCCGGGTCTGGTCGAGGCGTCCATGAAGGAATTCGTGGCCGTACTGGGTGACAAGCCCAACCAGTTCGAGAAGCAACGTCCGGACGTCGACGTGAAGGCCGCCGACCTGCTGAACTTCCAGCCGGAGACCCCGATCACCGAAGCCGGCCTGCGCTACAACATCAACGTCGGCATCCACTACCTGGGTGCCTGGCTGGCCGGCAACGGCTGCGTGCCCATCCACAACCTGATGGAAGATGCGGCCACCGCCGAAATCAGCCGTGCGCAGGTGTGGCAGTGGATCCGCAGCGCCAAGGGCAAGCTGGAAGACGGCCGCAAGGTCACTGCCGACATGGTGCGCGCGATGATTCCAGAAGAACTGGCCAAGGTGAAGCAAGTGGCAGGTGAGGGCCCCACTTATGACCGCGCGGCCAAGATCTTTGAAGAAATGTCCACTTCCGAGACCTTCGCCGAATTCCTGACGCTGCCGCTGTACGAAGAAATCTGATTCAGATCGACTTTGGCAGAAATGAAAATCCCCGCCACTCGCAAGAGGGCGGGGATTTTTTATTCATTTCGGCACTGTGCAGCACTGTGCAAAAGCAGCAGACGAAAAAAATCCCCGACAAGTCGGGGATTTTTTCAGCTAGAAAAGCTTAAGCAGCCGGAACGATGTTCGAAGCTTGCTTGCCCTTCGGGCCGGTGGTCACTTCGAAGGAAACGCGTTGGTTTTCCTTCAGGGACTTGAAACCATTCGATTGAATAGCCGAGAAGTGAGCGAACAGATCTTCGCCGCCTTCATCGGGGGTGATGAAACCAAAACCCTTTGCATCGTTGAACCACTTGACGGTACCAGTTGCCATTACGGACTCCTAAATTTAATTGATTGGGGCTTGCGCCCGGCTCTTTATCGTTACTCGGGAGGAATGACAGCGAAGAACCGCACTACCAGCTCGAATCCTAACGACGCGACGATTATACTCATTAAATCGAGAATGCAAGCCATTTTCGGTACGAAAGTTCAATTAAAAGTTTTAATGGTTTTTTCCGGTGCTTTAGATTTCCATACATGCCGGAAAATGGTGCATCCTGTGGCCCGCAATCCCTTGTCTGGTGCGGGTTTTGGGCTGTCGGTCAGTGTCCTACGCGAGCCTGTCCGGCGCTTTCCTACACGCGTTTTCAGTCGTTTTGGCGGTGGATCAGCACAACCGCTTCGGTGGCAATCCCTTCTTCACGACCCAAAAAGCCCATTTTCTCGTTGGTTTTCGCCTTGATATTGACTTGCCCTTCAGAAATTCCCAGGTCGGCGGCCACATGCGAAATCATGGCCGGAATATGCGGCGCCATCTTGGGGGCTTGGGCGATGATGGTGGCGTCCACGTTGCCCACCGTATAGCCGGCTGCGGCCAGGCGCTTGGCGGCTTCGCGCAGCAGTACGCGTGAATCGGCGCCCTTGAATTGCGGGTCGGTATCGGGGAAGTGACGACCGATGTCGCCCAGCGCGGCCGCGCCAAAGAGCGCATCGGTGATGGCGTGCAACAGGGCGTCGGCGTCCGAATGCCCCAGCAGGCCCTTTTTGTGGGGGATGGTGACGCCGCCCAGGATCAGCGGGCGGCCTTCCACCAAAGCGTGACAGTCATAACCTTGGCCGATACGGAAAGGGAAGGGATGGCTCATGCGTGTGGACCTTTCAGTAAGAATTCGGCCAGCGCGGCGTCCTGCGCCAGCGTGACCTTGAGATTGCGGGGGCTGCCTTCGACCAGGCGTGGGCGCAGGCCCAGCATTTCGATGGCGCTGGCGTCGTCGGTGATCTCGCCCAGCCGGCCTTGCTGCTGGGCTTGGTGCAGGGCGCGTTGCAGCAGCGTATAAGGGAACATCTGCGGCGTCTGCGCCGCCCACAGACCGGCCCGCGGCACCGTTTCCAGCGAGCGGGCGGGGCATTGCGCATCGCTGCGCTTGAGGGTGTCGACCATCGGCAGGGCCAGCAGGCCGCCCACCTCATCCCCTTCCAGTGCATCCAGCAGACGGTCGATCAGGGCCGCATCCAGTCCCGGACGCGCGGCATCGTGTACCAATACCCAATCGGCATCGCCGGCCTCGGCACGCATGGCGTTCAAGCCATTGAAGACGCTGTCCTGGCGGGTTGGGCCGCCGACCCGCAAGATGCTCACCCGTGCTTGCAGCGCTGGCGTCATCAGCGTATCGATCCAGCCATCCTCGGCACTGACCACCACGAAGGTATGGGCGATGCGAGCATGGGTCGCAAACGTTTGCAGTGCGTGCTGCAGCATGGGCTGGCCGGCCAGCATCATGTATTGCTTGGGGATCTGGCCCCCCATGCGGGCGCCCACGCCGGCCGCGGGGATGAGCGCCAGGTGGCGCGCCGGGGAAATGGGCGGGGAGGGGAGCTGGGAGCAAGCGGATGGTGCAGCGTTCATGCCATGGAGCTGGCCGGCGCGCCCGCCAGGCGGCGGCCTGCGCGAGGGCCATCGTTTATAATGAGAGGCTGAATTCTAATGCCAATCCCTTGCAAGTGGCCGGCATTTTGCGGCAACGCAGGTGCCCGCCGCAGCCGCGGCAAGCCCACATTAGTTACACAACCCCAAAACAAGCCCAAACCAAGCCGATCCTCCCGATCCTGATGTCTTTCGATCTGAAAAAAAGCCTGCCCAAGGCAGGTGTGCGTTTCCAGCCTCCCGCCGTGCACGGTTCTGCCGATGCCTTCCTGTTGGCCCAGGCCGCGCTGGCCCTGAAGGCCGAAGGCCGCATGTTGGCCGTGGTGGTGGCCGGTGCCACCGATGCCCAGCGCTTGTTGGCCGAGATACCCTGGTTCCAGCCCAAGCAGGGCGAGCGCCTGCGCTGCCACCTGTTGCCGGACTGGGAAACGCTGCCTTACGATGCCTTCTCGCCGCACCAGGATCTGGTGTCCGAACGCTTGGCCACGCTCTATGAAGTGCAGTCCGGCCAGTGCGACCTGCTGATCGTACCGGCTACGACGGCCTTGCTGCGCATGGCGCCGCCGCAGTTCCTGGCGGCCTATACCTTCTTCTTCAAGCAGGGTGAAAAGCTCGACGAAGGCAAGCTCAAGTCCCAGCTCACCCTGGCTGGCTATACCCACGTGGGCCAGGTCATGTCGCCGGGTGAATATTCGGTGCGCGGCGGCCTGATCGATATCTTCCCCATGGGTTCGGTGCTGCCGTATCGCCTGGATCTGTTCGGCGACACCATCGAAACCATCCGCACCTTCGACGCCGATACCCAGCGCTCGCTCTATCCCGTGCCGGAAGTGCGCCTGCTGCCGGGCCGCGAATTCCCCATGGACGAGGCTTCGCGCCTGGCCTTCCGCAATCGCTGGCGCGAAGTGTTCGAGGGCGACCCCTCGCGTTCGGCCATCTACAAGGATATCGGCAATGGCATCGCCTCGGCGGGCATCGAATACTACCTACCGCTGTTCTTCGAAGAGACGGCTACGCTGTTCCAGTACCTGCCGGCCAATGCCATGTTTGCCACCGTCGGCGATATCGAGCAAGCGATCAAGCGTTTCTGGAGCGATACCCGCTCGCGTTGGACATTTCTTCACGCCGACCGCGAACGGCCGGTGCTGGAACCCCGTTCCATCTACCTGGACGATGAAGATTTCTTCACACTGCTGAAACCCCACGCGCGTTGGGTGCTCAAGACCGATGATGCGCCCTCGGCCATCTCCGCGCCGCTGCCCAATATCGCCGTCAACCGGCGCGCGGAGGATCCGCTGGTCAACTTGCGCGGCTTCCTCCTCAAGGGCGCCGAGCGCGTGCTGATCTGCGCCGAGAGCAATGGCCGGCGCGAAACGCTGCAGCAGTACTTCGCCGAATACGATCTGCATCCGGTGCTGTGCGAGGACTGGAACGACTTCCTGGCCAGCGATGAGCCGCTGATGCTGGGCGTGGCGCCGCTGCACGCCGGTTTTGTCAGCGCAGGTGGTCTGGCTTTGGTGACCGAGACCGAACTGTATGCCGGCAGTGGCCGCCGCGTCGGCAGCCGCAAGCAGCAGGCCGCTACCGATGTCGAATACATGGTGCGCGACCTCTCGGAACTGAAGATCGGCGATCCGGTGGTGCACAGCAGCCACGGCATCGGTCGCTACATGGGCCTGGTCAGCATGGACCTGGGGGAGGGCGAGACCGAGTTCCTGCACCTGGAATATGCCAAGGAAACCAAGCTCTACGTGCCGGTCTCGCAACTGCATGTGATCTCGCGTTATTCCGGCGCCTCGCCGGAAGACGCACCGCTGCACGCACTGGGTTCGGGCCAGTGGGAAAAAGCCAAGCGCAAGGCTGCCCAGCAGGTACGCGATACGGCTGCCGAACTGCTGAACCTGTATGCCCGCCGCGCACTGCGCCAGGGCCATGCCTTCCAGTATTCGGCGCACGATTATGAAGCCTTTGCCGACAGCTTCGGCTTCGAGGAAACCGCCGACCAGGCCGCCGCCATCAATGCCGTCATCAAGGACATGACCAGCGGCAAGCCGATGGATCGCCTCATCTGCGGCGACGTCGGTTTCGGCAAGACCGAAGTGGCCTTGCGCGCCGCCTTCGTGGCGGTGATGGGCGGCAAGCAGGTGGCCATCCTGGCGCCGACCACGCTGCTGGCCGAACAACATGCGACCACCTTCGCCGACCGTTTCGCCAACTGGCCGGTGAAGATCGCCGAACTGTCACGCTTCCGTACCGGCAAGGAAGTCACGCAAGCCATCAAGGGCCTGGGCGATGGCACCATCGATATCGTCATCGGCACCCACAAGCTGCTGTCCGATGAAGTGAAATTTTCGCGCCTGGGCCTGGTCATCATCGACGAAGAGCACCGTTTCGGCGTGCGCCAGAAAGAGGCCCTGAAGTCGCTGCGCGCCGAGGTCGACGTGTTGACGCTGACTGCCACTCCGATTCCGCGCACGCTGGGCATGGCCTTGGAAGGCCTGCGCGATTTCTCGGTGATCGCCACCGCGCCGCAGAAGCGTCTGGCCATCAAGACCTTCGTGCGCGCCGAGAATGAATCGACCATCCGCGAAGCCTGCCTGCGCGAGTTGAAGCGCGGCGGCCAGGTCTACTTCCTGCACAACGAAGTGGAAACCATCGCCAACCGCAAGGCCGCGCTGGAGCAGTTGTTGCCGGAAGCACGCATCGCCGTGGCGCATGGCCAGATGCACGAGCGTGATCTGGAAAAGGTGATGCGCGACTTTGTGGCGCAGCGCTTCAATATCCTGCTCTGTACCACCATCATCGAAACCGGCATCGACGTGCCCACCGCCAACACCATCATCATGCATCGCGCCGACAAGTTCGGTCTGGCGCAGTTGCACCAGTTGCGCGGGCGGGTCGGGCGTTCGCACCACCAGGCCTATGCCTACCTGCTGGTGCAGGATGTGCAGGGATTGTCCAAGCAGGCGCAGCGCCGGCTGGAGGCGATTCAGCAGATGGAGGAACTGGGCAGTGGTTTCTATCTCGCCATGCACGACCTGGAAATCCGAGGCGCCGGCGAAGTGCTGGGCGACCACCAGTCGGGCGAGATTCACGAGATCGGTTTCCAGATGTATTCGGACATGTTGAACGAAGCCGTGCGCGCCTTGAAGGATGGTCGGGAACCCGACCTGGCCGCGCCGCTATCGACCACCACCGAGATCAACCTGCACGCGCCTGCGCTGCTGCCTAACGACTTCTGCGGCGACGTGCACGAACGGCTGTCGCTGTATAAACGCTTTGCCAACTGTGAGAAGTCCGACGCTATCGATGCCCTGCAGGAAGAGCTGATCGACCGCTTCGGCAAGCTGCCCGATGCCGCCAAGGCGCTCATCGAAACGCATCGCCTGCGCATCGCCGCCAAGCCGCTGGGCATCATCAAGATCGATGCCCACTCGGAGGCAGCCCTGCTGCAGTTCGTTCCCAATCCGCCCATCGATGCCATGCGCATCATCGAGCTGGTGCAGAAGAACCGGCAGGTCAAGCTCAATGGCCCGGACAAGCTGCGCATCACGGCCAACATGCCGGACCTCAGCACGCGCGTGCAGCAGGTCAAGGCCACCATGAAGGCGCTCACGGGTTGAGGCTGTAGACAGTCCTCCCCCGCATTGCCCGAGTCAACGTATCAACGCATCCATGAATCAACAGAACAACATGAACCTGATCCTGCAAGCCCCCAAGCAACATACCGTTTCCTCTTCCGCCATCGATGCCATCGCCGTGCTGGCCGGTGGTCGTGCCGAACGTCTGGCCGATGAGCGCGTGCCGGATGTGGACGCCTGGCGCGTGGCCGGCGTGCGTGGCGACGATGCGCTCAAGGCCAGCATCGATGCCGCCTGCCTGCAGGCGCGCCTGGACTATGCCTTCATCGAAGAAGGTCGCAAGCTGTCCGACTTCCGCCTGCTGGCCATGGACATGGATTCCACCTTGATCACCATTGAATGCATCGATGAGATCGCCGACATGCAGGGTTTGAAACCGCAAGTGGCCGAGATCACCGAAGCCGCCATGCGCGGGGAGATCGAGTTCAACGAAAGCCTGACGCGTCGCGTGGCGCTGTTGCAGGGGCTGGATGCCGGCGCGCTGCAGCGTGTCTACGATGAGCGCCTGCAATTGTCGCTGGGGGCGGAGAACATGTTGAAGGCGGTGCAGGCGGCGGGCCTGAAGACCTTGCTGGTGTCAGGCGGTTTTACCTTCTTCACCGATCGCATGAAGGCCCGCCTGGGCCTGGACTACACCCATGCCAATACGCTCGAAGTGGTCGATGGCAAGCTTACCGGCAAGGTCGTCGGTGGCATCGTCAATGCCGACGAGAAGCGCGCGACGGTGGAGCGCGTCTGCCGTGAGATCGGCGCCGAGCCGGCGCAGGCCATCGTCATGGGCGATGGCGCCAACGACTTGCGCATGATGGGCATCTCCGGTCTGTCGGTGGCCTTCCGCGCCAAGCCCGTGGTGCGGGCACAGGCCAGCGTGGGCTTGAATTTCGTCGGATTGGACGGCATCTTGAACCTGCTGGCCTGATACTTCGGGCTGTTTTTCCCTCACTTCAGGAGATGCGATGAACCAGGAACTGGTATTCGATCCACAGACCCAAACCGGCCGTGACCTGGTGTGGTGGCTCTACCTGGCCCATGCCGCCTGTCTGGTTTTTTCGCTGGGCATGTTGTCGTGGTTGCCGCTGATCGTCAATTATCTCAAGCGCGGCGATGTGCGCGACACCTTCCTCTACACCCACCATCGCTGGCAGATCCGTTCCTTCTGGTGGTACCTGTTCTGGGTCTTCGCGGGCGGTGTGCTGTGGATGACGGTAATCGGCATCCCTCTGGCGGTGCTGGTGTTTTCCCTGGCCTGGATCTGGAAAGCCTATCGCCTTATCAAGGGTTTCCTCGACCTGCAGGATAACAAGCCCATGCCGGTCTGATCCAAGTAGAGATTTCTTGCCGGTACAGATGGCGCCTCCTGTGGGCGCCATTTTCATTGCGATGAAGCAATTTTCACTGGTGCAGGGGATAATAGCGATATTGAAACGTTTCAATGATAATCTCGAATTATCACTAGAAGTCGCTATAAAGATTCCATCCAAGGGAAAAGGGAAAACCTGCGCATGAAGAACTGGACGATCAAGCAACGCCTCCTCGGGAGCTTCGGGCTCATCCTGCTGTTGATGGCGCTGATGGCCGGTATCTCGGCGCTCAACCTGGGCCGTATCGACAAGAGCGCCACTGCCTTGCGTAGGGATTCTACGCCCGGCCTCTACCACAGCACCCAGATCAATGCCGCCTGGTATGAAAACCTGCTGCTGACCCAGCAGATCGCCCAGATCGATACCAATGACGCCGAGCGTCAGGCCAACCTGGCCCTACTGCGCCGCAATGCCGAGCGCCTGGACAAGTTGCAGGAGGATTACGACCAGACCATCTTCAGCGACACCGATCGCAATCTGTTCGAGCAATTCAAGCAGGTGCGCCAGAGATACCGCGCCTTAGTCGGTGAGGTGCTGAAGATGGATTTCAGCCAACGCCCCCCCATCGACAAGCTCTTCAACGAACAGATCCGCCCGCAGTGGCGCGCCGGTTACCAGTTGACCCAGCGCATGGTCGATACCAACAAGGCCATCGCCGATAAAGCCGCCAGCCGCATCAACGAGGCCGTCACTGCGGCGCAGTTCGCGATGATGACTGCCCTCATGGCCGCCTTGCTGGCGGCCATGGTGTGCGGTTTCTTCCTGCTGCGCGCCATCAACGAGCCGCTGCAAAAGCTCATGGGCATCCTCGATGTGATGCGCTCGGGCGACTTTTCGCGCCGCGTGGCCCTGGATCGCAATGATGAGTTCGGCGTGCTGGGCAGCGGCTTCGACCGCATGACCGATGAGTTGGCCGCGCTGGTATCGCAGGCGCAGAAATCTTCTGCGCGGGTCGCCACTTCGGTCACCGAGATCGCTGCCACCGCCCGCCAGCAGCAGGCCACCGCCGCCGAGACCGCAGCCACCACCACCGAGATCGGCGCCACCTCGCGCGAGATCCATGCTACCTCGCGTGACCTGGTGCGCACCATGAATGAAGTCTCGGTGGTCTCCGAACAGACTTCCGCCCTGGCCGGCAATGGTCAGGCCGGCTTGACCCGCATGGGTGAGACCATGCACAACGTCATGGATGCAGCCGGCTCGGTCAGCGCCAAGCTGGCCATCCTCAATGAAAAGGCCGGCAACATCAACCAGGTCGTCACCACCATCACCAAGGTGGCAGACCAGACCAATTTGCTGTCGTTGAATGCCGCCATCGAAGCCGAGAAGGCCGGCGAACACGGTCGCGGCTTCTCGGTGGTGGCCACCGAAATACGCCGCCTGGCCGACCAGACCGCCGTGGCCACCTATGACATCGAAGTGATGGTCAAGGAGATCCAGTCGGCGGTCGCGGCCGGCGTGATGGGCATGGACAAGTTCTCCGACCAGGTTCGACGCGCAATGCAGGACGTGCAGACGGCCGGCAGCCAGCTCTCGCAGATCATCGCCCAGGTGCAGGCGCTGGCGCCGCGCTTCCAGATCGTTAATGAAGGAATGCAGGCCCAGGCCAACAGCGCCGAGCAGATCAACCAGGCGCTGGTACAACTGTCCGAAGCGGCGCAGCAGACGGTGGAGTCGCTGCAGCAGTCCAGCCAGGCCATCGAGGAATTGAACGTGGTTTCCAATGAATTGCGCAATGGCGTGTCGCGCTTCAAGGTGTCGGACTGAGCCCCGCGTCGGAGCGGCTGACCATGAACCAGCCCTTGTTCCTGTTGTTTTCGCTGGGCGACGAGCGTTATGCCTTGCCCACCGCCGAGGTGGCCATGGTGCTGCCACTGTCGCCCTGCAAGGCCTTGCCGGGGACACCCCCCTGGGTCGCCGGCTTGCTGCCGCATGGTGAGAGCCACGTGCCGGTGATCGATCTGTCCATGCTGGCATTGGGCCGTGCGGCGCCGGCCAGGGTCAGTACACGCTTGGTGCTGGTGCATTACCGTGCTGGGTTGAGCACGCCGGTGTTGCTGGGCTTGCTCCTGGAACGCGCCACCGAGACCTTGCGCGCCGATCCGGCGCATTTCACCAGCGCTGCCATCCGCAATGAAGGGGCCCCTTATCTGGGGCCGGTCATGCCTTACCAGGGCGGCCTGCTGCAGCGGGTACAGGTGGACGACCTGCTTGATCCCGCCACGCGCGCCTTGCTCTATCCAGAGGCGCTGGCATGAAGACCCTGCCGCATATCGCCGAACTGCTCAAGGCCGCCATGGGCCTGGATATGGCTACCGTTGGCAGCAGCCTGATCGAACGCGTGGTGCGTGAACGCATGGCTGCGTTGGAGATCACCGACGACAGCCTTTACCTGGCCGTGCTGCAGACTTCCGAGGCTCAACTGCAAGCCCTGATCGAGTCGGCCGTGGTGCCCGAGACCTGGTTCTTCCGCGACCGCGAAGCCATTTTCGCCACCGCCCGCCTGGCGCGCCAACGGCTGGCAGAGCAGCCTGCGGTGCCGGTGCGCATCCTGAGCCTGCCGTGCTCCACCGGCGAAGAACCCTATTCCCTGGCCATGGCCTTGCAGGAGGAGGGCGTGGCGCCGACCCAGTTCGTCATCGATGCCTATGACATCCGTACCCGTTCCCTGGAGATTGCCGCAGCCGGTGTATACGGTCGCAATTCTTTCCGGGGCCAGGATCTGGGCTTTCGAGACCGTCATTTCACGCCGCACGAGCAGGGCTGGCAGTTGCAGCAGGAAATCCGCCAGCAGGTGCGCTTTGCGCCCGGCAATCTGCTGGCGCCGGACTTTCTGCGACAGGCCGCGCCTTATGACTTCATTTTCTGTCGCAACGTGCTGATCTATTTCGAACGCGAGGTCCAGCAACAGGTGGTGGACCTACTAGAGAGCCTGATGAAGCCTGACGCCCTGGTCTTTGTCGGTCCGGCCGAGGGGGGCATCCTGTTGAGTCCCCGGATGGAATCGGCTGGTATTGCGCTGGCCTTCGGTTTTCGCAAGCGTTCCTCACCCTTGCGGCCAAGTCGCTTGCCGGCCTGGATCACGCCACCGCAGGTCATTTCTGCTGCGCCGTCCACAGTATGCGGCGCGCCCCGCACCGGCCTGACGGCAGTGACGACCCGCCCAGCCATGCCGCAGCCGACTGCCACGGCCCCGACCTTGCTGCAGCAGGCGCGCGTGCTGGCCGACCAGGGCCAGTTCACCCAGGCCGAAGCCTTGTGCGAGCAAGTCATGGTCGAGCAGGGACCGAGTGCCGAAGCCTTCTATCTGCAAGGCTTGATCCACGACGCCAGTGGCCAGGATGAACTGGCCCAGCGCAGCTATCGCAAGGCGCTTTACCTGCAACCGCAGCACCAGGCTGCACTGCTGCAACTGGCGGCCCTGCTGCAGGCCCAGGGCGATGCTGCCGGGGCCGAGCGGATGCGCCAGCGGGCCGCACGCGTGAGCCCGGTGCCGGAGGGTAGCCATGGATGAGACTCAGGACTTGCGCTTGCATCAGCACCTCGACAACTGTTGGAGCCGCATTGGCATCCGCGGCGACGGCAGTTGCCCGGAACTAGCTCAATACGTGCGCTGCCTGAATTGCCCGACGTTTGCGCGCGCCGCCTTGCAGCAACTGGACCGTGTCGATGCCTCGCCCGAGGTGGCCCAGCAGTGGGTGCAGGCCAGTGCGCACGCTCAATTGCAGGGGCAGGGCACCCATGCCCTGGACTCGGCCCTGGTGGTGCGTATCGCCGGCGAATGGCTGGCCATCGCTACTGCGGTTGTGCAGGAAGTGGCCGAGGCGCGTCCCGTACACAGCCTGCCGCACCAGCGCAATACGGCGATTACGGGCGTGCTCAATATCCGTGGGGTCTTGCGCATTTGCGTCTCGCTGGCGCAACTGTTCCAGTTGCCCACCCAGTCTCGCGCACCGTATTTGCTGGTGGCGCTCCATGAAGGGCAGACGCTGGTGTTTCCAGTGGAAGAGGTGGCCGGCGTGCATCGCTATGCACCTGACACCCTGGCTGCGGTACCGACTACGTTGGCCCAGGCCAGCATCCAGTACACACGCGGCATGGTGGAGTGGCGTGGGCATCCTATCGGTCTGCTGGATCATGAATTATTGTTCTACGTGCTGAACCGGAGCATGACATGAGCACGCCCGACCTGAGCCAGATGTCCATGCTGGATCTGTTCCGCTTCGAGGCGGAAAGCCAGATCGCCCAGCTCAACACCAGCCTGCTGGCTCTGGAGCAGAAGCCCGACGCAGCCGAGCACCTGGAAGCCTGTATGCGTGCCGGGCATTCGCTCAAGGGTGCAGCCCGCATCGTCGGCCTGGACACTGCGGTGAAGGTGGCCCATGTGCTGGAGGATTGTTTCGTGCTGGCCCAGCGAGGCCAGTTGCGGCTGGAAAAAAAGCATATCGATGTGCTCCTGCGTGGCGCCGACCTGCTGGGCCGCATTGCCGCCCCGCCGGATGGTGATGAAGCCTGGGCCGATCATGCCGGCAGCGCCGAGGTCCAAGCCTTCCTGCTGGCCTTGCCGGCGGTGATGAGCGGCGGCGAGGCGGCACCTTGGCCGGTACCGGCAGCAGTCGGGCCAGCGACCCCTGAGGTCAACGCCGAGGTTACGCCGGCGCCTACGTCCAGCCCGGCGAGTCCCTTGTCTGGCGAAGCCGTGGCCCTGGCTGCGGCCTCCCGCGCCGTGCGCGTGAGTGCCGACAGTCTGGATCGGTTGCTGGGCCTGAGCGGCGAAGCGCTGGTGGAGTCGCGCCGCCTCAAGCCCTTCTCGGCCAACATGTTGCGCATGAAGCGCGGGCAGCGCGAGGCGATGCAGGCGCTAGACCTGCTGCAACATCAATTGTCGAGCAATCAGTTCGATGAACTGACCCACGCGACCCTGAACGAACTGCGCAGCCTGATGCAGCAGAACCAGCAACTGCTGGGCGAGCAATTGAATGCGCTGGACGCCTTCGACCGCCGTTCGCTGAACCTCTCGCAGCGCCTCTATGACGAAGCCCTGGCGTGTCGGATGCGACCCTTTGCCGATGGCACCGGTGGTTTTGCGCGCATGGTGCGCGATGTCGCGCATATGCTGGGCAAGTCGGTACGGCTGGACATCAGCGGTAACGATACCCAGATCGACCGCGATATTCTGGAAAAACTGGAAGCCCCCATCGGCCACCTGCTGCGCAATGCGCTGGACCATGGCATCGAAGAGGCTGCCACCCGCCGTGCCGCTGGCAAGCCCGAGCAGGGCGTCATCCGGCTGGAGGCGAGGCATAGCGCCGGCATGTTATTGATCGAAGTGGCCGATGACGGCGCCGGTATCGACCTGGCGCGTTTGCGCCAGGCCGTAGTCGCGCGCGGCCTGTCCAACCAGGAGACGGTGGAGCGTCTGTCCGAGAGCGAGCTGCTGGATTTCCTGCTGCTGCCCAGCTTCAGCCTGCGCGATACCGTCACCGAGATTTCAGGACGCGGCGTGGGGCTGGACGTCGTGGCCGACATGCTCAAGCAGGTACGCGGCACCATCCGCATTTCCACCCGGGCCGGGCAGGGCAGCCGCTTCCTGCTGCAGCTCCCGTTGACCTTGTCGGTGATCCGCAGCCTGCTGGTGGATATTGGGGGCGAACCGTATGCGTTCCCGCTGGCCTACGTCAATCGCACCCTGCGCCTGCCGGCCGAGGCGCTGCAGACGCTGGAAGGCTACCAGCACTTCCACCACGAGGGTCGCCAGGTCGGCCTCATCAGCGCCCACCAGGTGCTGCACAAGGGCCAGTGGCGCGTCCGCGATGGCAGCGTGTGCGTGGTGGTCATCGGCGAGCAGGAACGCAGCTATGGGGTGGCGGTGGATGCCTTCCTGGGCGAGCGCACGTTGGTGGTGCAGCCGCTGGATGCGCGTCTGGGCAAGATCCCCGACATCCTGGCCGGTGCCCTGATGGAAGATGGCGCGCCGCTGCTGATCCTGGATGTGGCCGACCTGCTGCGCACAGTGGAAAAGCTGACCTCGTCCGGGCGCCTGCAGACGGTGGATCAGGAGGGTAGTAGTCCAGCGACGGTGGTCGCGCGCAAGAAGGTGCTGGTGGTCGATGATTCGCTCACCGTGCGCGAGCTGGAACGCAAGTTGCTCACCCATCGTGGCTACCAGGTCACGGTGGCGGTGGATGGCATGGATGGCTGGAATGCGGTGCGCGCCGAACATTTCGACCTGGTCATCACCGACATCGACATGCCGCGCATGGATGGCATCGAACTGGTCAGCCTCATTCGCGGCGCGCCGCAATGGCAATCGTTACCGGTGATGATCGTCTCCTACAAGGATCGCGAAGAAGACCGGCAGCGTGGCCTGGCTGCGGGTGCCGACCATTATTTCACCAAGAGCAGTTTTCATGACGAAAGCCTGTTGCGGGCTGTCACGGATTTGATTGGAGAGGCAACATCGTGAAGATCGGCATCGTCAACGATACCCCCATGATGGTGGAAGTGCTGCGCCGGGTGATTGCCGAGAGTGGCCGCCACGAACTGATCTGGATCGCCCGCGATGGCGAACAGGCGGTGCAGATGTGCGCCTGGCAATTGCCTGACGTGGTGCTCATGGATTTGCTCATGCCCAAGATGGATGGGGTGGAAGCCACCCGCATCATCATGCAGGAGACGCCCTGCGCCATCCTGGTGGTCACTTCCGACATGGACACCAGCGCCGCCAAGATCTACGAAGCCATGGGCCATGGGGCGCTTGACGCCACCCAGACCCCGGCCTTGATCGGGGCGGCCGGCAAGCGCGATGCAGCGGCCCTGATCGAAAAGATCGATAACCTCGGACGCTTGAGTCCGGAAGAGATGAGTGCCCCGGTGCGGCCCTGCCTGCCGGCGCTGATCCCGGCGGGGCAGGAAGATCTGGCACCGTTGGTGGCCATTGGTGCGTCGGCCGGTGGCCCGGCCGCGCTGGCGACCCTGCTCAAGCAGGTGCCGCGCGAATTTTCCGGCAGCATCGTGATCGTGCAGCACATCGACGCGAGCTTTGCGGCGGGCATGGCGCAATGGCTGCAACAGCAATCGACGCTGCGCGTGCGGCTGGCCATCGAAGGTGACTTGCCGCGTCGCGGCGAAGTCCTGCTGGCCGGCAGCAACCGGCACCTGGTTTTCAAGGAGGGCAGCCGTCTCGGTTATCGCGATGGCGCCCCAGCGGACGTCTACCGCCCCTCGGTGGACGCCTTTTTCCACAGCATCGTGCGGCATTGGCAAGGCCATGCCACCGGTGTGCTGCTCACCGGCATGGGCCGCGATGGCGCGGCCGGCCTGAAGGCCTTGCGCGACAACGGCTACCACACCCTGGCCCAGGACCAGAAAAGCTGCGCCGTCTACGGTATGCCCAAGGCGGCCGTGGCTCTCGGCGCGGCCGTGGAAGTGTTGCCGGTCAGCGCCATGGCGGCCCGACTGCAAGCCTTGTTGGCAGCGGCATGATGCGATTGAACAGAAGGAATGTACTATGAGCTCGGACTCTACGAGCGGCAATCTGACCGGCATTCCTCTGCTGCCGTCGGACGAATACAAGATCATGGTCTTGCTGGTGGATGACCAGCCCATGGTGGGCGAAGCAATCCGGCGCGCCCTGATCAATGAAGAGCATATCGATTTCCACTTTTGTACCCGCGCCGATGAAGCGCTGGCGGTGGCCGAGAAGACCCGGCCTACGGTGATCCTGCAAGACCTGGTGATGCCCGGCGTGGATGGCATGACGCTGGTGCGCCAGTACCGTGCTAGTCCGGTGCTGGCCAATGTGCCCATCATCGTGCTGTCCTCGCGCGACGACCCCGAGATCAAGCGCGATGCCTTCGCCGGCGGCGCCAACGATTACATGGTCAAGCTGCCGGACGTGATCGAACTGGTGGCGCGGCTGCGTTACCACTCGCGCTCCTACATCAACCTGTTGCAGCGTGATGCCGCCTACCGCGCCCTGCGCGAGAGCCAGCAGCAACTGCAGAAGACCAATTTCGAACTGCAGCGCCTGACCAATACCGATGGTCTGACCGGTATCGCCAACCGTCGCTATTTCGACGACTACCTGAGTGCCGAATGGCGCCGGGCGCGGCGCGATGCTGTGCCACTGTCGCTGTTGCTGATCGATGTCGATTTCTTCAAGCGCTATAACGACAACTACGGTCATGTGGCCGGCGACACTGTGCTGCGGCGGGTGGCGCAGATCATCGATGACACCATCCAGCGCCCGGCCGACCTGGCGGCGCGTTTCGGCGGCGAGGAGTTCGCCATGATCCTGCCGCGCACGCCCATCGAAGGTGCCCACAGCCTGGGTCTGAAGCTGTGCCAGTGCATCGAGGCGAACCAAGTGCCGCATGAGCGGTCCGACATCAGCGCCTGGCTTACCGTGAGCATCGGCGCAGCCTGTGTGATACCGGGGCAGGAGCAGGACATCAGCGAACTCATCGAGATGGCCGACCGCCGTCTCTACCTGGCCAAGCAGCAGGGCCGCAACCGGGTGGTGTGGCAGGATGGCTGACCCATCAAGTACGCCAGAGGAAAGATCACCAAGAACAGCAAGGAACAGATGACCATGCGTACCATTGCCAGCCTGGAAGAACTGAAATCACTGGCCGGCCAGGAAGTGGCCTGCAGCGACTGGATCACCGTCAACCAGGAGCAGGTAGATCGCTTCGCCGATGCCACCGGCGACCATCAATGGATTCACGTCGATGTCGAGCGTGCCGCGCGTGAACTGCCCTATGGCGGCACCGTGGCGCACGGCTTCCTGACGCTGGCGTTGCTGCCGCGCCTGCTGTCCGAATCCATCAGCCTGGGGCCGGACGTGCGCTTGTTGCTCAACTATGGCTTGAATCGCGTGCGCTTCCCGGCACCCTTGCCGGTGGGGAGCAAGGTGCGCGGCGTCATCCGCCTGGAAGCGGTGGAGGACATTCCCGGTGGCGTGCAACTGGCCTGGGGCATTACGGTGGAGTGCGAGGGGGCGGACAAGCCGGTATGCGTGGCCGAGTTCCTGGTGCGGCGCTACTGATGCCGCGCCCATCGACTTCCTCGCGCAAACTCATACATTTGTAGTCTGGCAGCATCGGCTGCACCTGCCCGTAGCGATTTTGATTCAGCCTGTGGTCAGGAATTGTCATAAGGTGCTAATGTGCAAGCATTCGGTAGCGCTTGTCAGCGTTGCCGCCGCGTCATTGCCGATCACGTTTCTCATGATGTCAGAACGCCCGATACCTCAGATCGACGCCGAACCGGATCGCTACCGGAAAGCGCTCGCCTTCAACAATCTCACGCTCTCCTACATTGCCCGAGGGGCGCCGCTGGACCAGTTGCTGGACCGTATCGCCAGCGGTTTTTCATGTAACTATCCGCAGCGCGCACTGGCCATTTTCCTGTTCGACCCCGCGACCCAGCGGATGCGCGTGGGTGCCGCGCCGCGCATGACGCCGCAGTTCCTGGCTGAAGTCGGCGCACTGCCGGTGCCAGATCCCGATACACCGCAGTTCTGGCACAGCTTCACCGCCCTGAGTGAACGTCATCAGATCTGCTTGCTGGAGCTGCTGCCCTTGCGCTCTTTTGCCAGCGCTGTGTCGGGCATTCTGGCGGTGTGTGCCCAGACCCGTGCGCTGGCCGATCCGGCCCATCTTGATCCCGATTACCGCGAGGCCGTGGGCGCGGCCATGTCAATGGCCATGCTGGCCATCGAGCGCGCACTGGTGCCCGCCCATACGCGGGTCGCGCCTGAACCACCAGGACTGGTCGATGAGCGCATGGCGCTGGCCATCGAAGGCAGCGGCACCGGTATCTGGGACCGCAATGCGGTCACCGGCGAGATGTATTATTCGCGCGGCTGGAAGGCCATTCTGGGCTATGAGGACTGGGAACTCTCCAGTCACCTGGAAGACGCCTACCAGCGTATCCACCCGGAAGACCTGCCCTATGTGCAGGAAACCATTCGCCAGCATTTCACCTCGCAGTCGGATACCTACCAGGTGGAGCACCGTATTCGCTGCCGCGATGGCAGCTACAAGTGGATCAGCAGCCGCGGCAAGGTGGTGGCGCGCGATGCGGCCGGCAATGCGCTGCGCATGATAGGCACCACCACCGACATCACCGAAGTCAAGCAGCTCACCGAGAAACTGGCCAAGAGCAGCCGTATGCTGGACTACCTGACCAGCGAAATCCCCGGCATGGTGTTCCAGTACCGGGTGCCACCGAGAAGCCATGGTTTTTTCACCTACATCAGCGAAGGCGCGCGCGAAACCTATGGCCTGACCTCCCAGCAACTGTTGGAAAACCCCACCCTGATCGATACCATCATCCACCCGGAGGACTTGCCGATGTTCCAGGCGGCGCGCCAGGCCGTGCTGGATGGCGGTTCGCACTGGATGCTGGAGTTCCGGGTAATCCCTCCCGGCCAGGGCGTGCGCTGGCTGCGCGGGCAGGCGCGTCCGCGCCGACTGGAAGACGGCACCACGCTATGGCATGGCTTCGTGAGCGACATCAGCCAGAGCAAGGCCTTCGAACTGGAATTGCAGGAACTGGCCCTGACCGACCACCTTACACAATTACCCAATCGCCGCAGCTTCATGCAGCGCCTGCAGGAGGAATATAGCCGCGTGCAGCGCGGCGTGATCGAGGGGGCCGCTGTGCTGATGTGTGACCTAGACCACTTCAAGCGCGTCAACGACAGCCTGGGTCATGCCGTGGGTGACCAGGTGTTGAGCCATTTTGCCGCGCTGCTCAAGGGCCAGTTGCGCAAGTCCGATGCAGTCGGACGCCTGGGTGGGGAAGAGTTCGCGGTGATCCTGAGCCGCGCCAACCGGCAGGCCGCGGCCGAATTCGCGCTACGCCTGCAAACCAGTTTTGCCAGCCACCCGCTGCTGCATGAGGGCGGCGAGGTGGAGGTGACGATCTCCATTGGCATCGCCCTGATGCAGGCCGACAGCAGTGGCCCGGAGCAGGTCTTGCGCGCCAGCGATGACGCCTTGTACCGCGCCAAGGAAAAAGGGCGCAACCGCTTTGAGTTTGCGCCCTTTACAGGTCCGTAGCTTCATGCACTGCGTGGCCGCCACCGCGACGGCCGGCGGGCTTAGCGTTTCTGGTACTGGCTCTTGCCGAACAATAATTCCTTGGCCTTGTCGTCATGCAGCGGCTTGCGCTTGTCGGCCAGCACGGTCACGCCGCGCTGCACGGCAGGACGTGCGCTGATGGCATCGAACCAGCGCTTGACGTTGGGGAAGTCGTCCAGATCGATGCCTTGGTTCTTGTGCGAACGGGTCCAGGGGAAGCAGGCGATATCGGCGATGGTGTACTGCTCGCCAGCCAGGTAGGCGTGCTGGCCCAGTTGCTTGTCCATCACCTGGTACAGACGGCGCGCTTCATTGCTGTAGCGGTTGACCGCATATTCGATCTGCTCCGGTGCATACAGGCGGAAGTGGTGCGCCTGGCCCAGCATCGGCCCCAGACCACCCATCTGGAACATCACCCATTGCAGCACTTCATACTTTTCACGGGGGGTCTCGCCCAGGAAGCGACCGGTCTTGCCGGCCAGGTAGATCAGGATCGCGCCGGATTCGAACAGCGAGATCGGCTCGCCATCCGGGCCATCGGAATCGACGATGGCCGGGATCTTGTTGTTGGGGGAGATCTTCAGGAACTCGGGCGTGAACTGATCACCAGCGCCGATATCGATGGCATGGGCGGTGTAGGGCAGGCCGCATTCTTCCAGCATGATGTGGACCTTGTGGCCGTTGGGCGTGGCCCAGCTATAGACGTCGATCATGGATGTCCTTTTTGCGTGTCGTGTTGAGGGGGGAAGTCACGGAACGAAAATGATATAAACGATTTGCGTGGCAGCGACATTACAGCTTTGCCAGTCGCTCCAGCGCCAGTTGCAGCGTCTCATCCTTCTTGGCGAAGCAGAAGCGCACGATGCCCGATTCCCTGGGCGTGTTGTAGAAGGCCGAGACTGGAATGGCGGCCACGCCGATCTCGCTGGTGAGCCACTTGCAGAACTCGGCCTCGGGCAGGTCCGAAATGGCGCCGTACTTCACGCACTGGAAATAGGTGCCTTGCGAAGGCAGCAGCTCGAAACGGGTGTTGGCCAGACCATTGCGGAAAAGATCACGCTTGCGCTGGTAAAACGCCGGCAAGTCCAGGTACGGGGAAGGATCCTTCATATAAGTGGCCAGTCCGTACTGAACCGGGGTGTTGACCGTGAAGACGTTGAACTGGTGCACCTTGCGAAACTCTGCGGTCAGCGCCGCCGGGGCGGCCACGTAGCCGACCTTCCAGCCGGTGACGTGGTAGGTCTTGCCGAAGCTGGAATTGATGAAGCTGCGCTCGGCCAGCTCGGGATGGCGGGCCAGCGATTCATGCGGCTGGCCGTCATAGACCATGTGTTCGTACACTTCGTCGGAGAGGATCAGGATGTCGGTGCCGCGCACGATGTCGGCCAGGGCCGCCACGTCGGTGGCGCGCATGACGCTGCCGGTCGGGTTGTGCGGGGTATTGACCATGATCATGCGGGTCTTGGCGCTCACGGCAGCCTGGACCTTGTGCCAGGGGATGCTGTAGCCGTGCTCGCCCACTTCCATCTGTACGCATACCGGCACGCCGCCGGCCAGTTCGATGGCGGGCACGTAGCAGTCATAGACCGGTTCGATGACGATGACTTCGTCGCCCGGATGCACCGCGCACAGCACCGAAGTCAGGATGCCCTGGGTGGCGCCGGCCGTGACCGTGATGTCGGAGACCGGGTCATAGCGATGGCCGTAGAGTCGTTCCACCTTGGCGGCGATGGCTTGGCGCAGGGGCAGCACGCCGGCCATGGGCGGGTACTGGTTCAGGCCGTCCTGCATGGCCTGGGTGACGGCTGCCACCAGGGCCGGGTCGCAGTGGAAATCAGGGAAGCCTTGTCCCAGGTTGACCGCGCCTTTTTCGCTGGCCAGGGCAGACATGACGGTGAAGATGGTAGTGCCGACCTTGGGCAGCTTGGTGACGATGTTGGGGGTGCTCATTGCAGCGGGCTCGTTCTTGTGATGATCGCAAGCCCATTATTCTAGCCGCATTCGCGCGCCGGTTCAGGCCAGCGGCTCCATGAAGGCATCCACCCGCCAGTGTTGTGGCGGCACGATGGCAAACAGGCCGCGCTTGAGGGTGCGCTTGCCCAGCTTGAGTACCGCCTTGTCCTTGCTCACCAGCACATGGGCACGGCATTGCAGGGCCAGCTCCAGGAATTTCTGGTCGTCGCGGTCGGTGCACAGTGGCAGGCCGAAGCGGTTGACCTCGGCCAGCGGCAGGCAGTGCAGCAGACGGTCGAATTCGGCGCAGATGGCGGGCTTGTTCTCGGGCGTGACCGGTAGGTGCGGATAATCCAGCACGGCCAGCCATTCATTGCGGCAATCCTCGCGGGTATAGGCCTCGACGCGACCCTGTTCCAGCGCCTGCTGCAGCGCTGCCCAGCGCGGATCGCGAAAGACGAACAGGTCCAGGCAGACATTGGTGTCCAGCACCAGCCGTTGGCGTCCGCCGGGGGCGCCTGGGCTGGCGGTGGGATCGATGGGAAGCGGGGTGGGGAGGGAAGGTGTTGCCAGGGTAGTCATTGAATGGAGAGCTAGTTGTCGATGCCGCGTTGCCCCGGTGGTGGTGAAGCTTCGTACTTGCCGAAGAGTTCGCCACCGGTTTCCAGCGCATCATACCCTTGATCGGTGACGCGCCAGAAATTATGCATGTCCACCGCCGCCAGTCCGCGGTCATAGAGCAGCCGCAGATGATGCAGGATCACCTCCGGCGCCACCTGTCCGGGCAGCGCGCTCTGGATCTTTTCCACGTCGCCGTAGAGCGTGCCGAAGGATGCCAGTTGCTTCAGGATTTCGCCCATCAGGGCTTTGTCGCGTTTCATGATGTCTCCTTTGCCGGTGGCCGATGGGATCGGGCGGGCAGCGTGCTGCAGCGCGATGACTGCAGCGCGTGCAGGTGACGCTGTTGCTCTTGGCATGGACAGCAAAACGCAGCCGAAGTGCCGGTGCGGCTGCCAGCCGGCCAGGCTGCGCCGGAGCAGCCGCCTGGTCGGTTCCTGTTGATTAACGGCAAGTGTAGCGCGGAACTTGAATTGGGGTTTTGCCCCCTGTTTTGTACCCGTTGTGCCGCTCAGATTGGCCTACTGCACCGGCCTATGGCGCCTTGCCATCGGGGCGGCCCGCACGCAAGGGGCGCGCTTTGGGTATCATGGCGACCACCCTGTCCTAACCTGATCATTGGATGAACGCCTCATGCTGATTGTTTTGTCTCCCGCCAAGTCGCTGGACTACGACACCCCCCCGACCACTGACGTCCACACCACGCCGGCCTTCGTGCCGCGTTCGGCCGAGCTGATCGAGGTGCTCAAGACCAAGTCTCCTGCCGAAATTGGCAGCCTCATGGGCATTTCCGACCAGTTGTCGGTCTTGAATGTGAGCCGCTATGCCAGCTGGTCGCGCAAGTTCACCACCAAGAACGCCAAGCAGGCGGTGCTGGCCTTCAATGGCGACGTCTACGAAGGCTTGGACGCCGCCTCGCTCGCAGCCGGGCAGCTCGACTACCTGCAGCAGCATGTGCGCATCCTCTCTGGCCTGTACGGCATGTTGCGCCCGCTGGACCTGATGCAGCCTTACCGCCTCGAAATGGGCACCAAGCTGGCCAATCCGCTCGGCAAGGATCTGTACGCCTTCTGGGGCAGCGAGATCACCGAGGCGCTCAATGGCGAACTGGCCGCGCAAAAGACGCCAGTGCTGGTGAACCTGGCCTCGGAGGAATACTTCAAAGTGGTCAAGCCCAAGCTGCTCAAGGCGCAGGTGGTGGCGCCCGTGTTCGAGGACTGGAAGGGCGGCAAGTACAAGATCATTTCCTTCTACGCCAAGCGCGCACGTGGATTGATGGCGCGCTATGCCGCGCTGAAGAACATCAACCATCCCGAAAAGCTCAAGGCCTTCGACCTGGAAGGCTATGCCTTCGCGCCCGAGGCCTCCAGCGAGAGCAGTTGGGTGTTCCGTCGCAAGCTGGAGGACTGAGCTGCCCGTTGAAGGGAAGGGCGCCGGGCTGAGGGGCTTGAGCGCCCGGTCTGCCTTGCGCCTATCGCTTTGTCCAGTGTTTGCGTTCCCCAAGAAAAATGCCGCCCAGACTTTCGACTGAGCGGCATTTTTTCTGGGACGTTGCCGTTGCGTTGTTTCACTCCAATGCCTGCAGGTCGGCCTTGGGTTACCAGATCTTCCACCACGGATTGTCCTTCTTCTTCGGACCACCGTGGTACCAGGGGCTATTCGGATAGGTGGCCTGGATGATGCGTTCGGTGTCTTCCTTCAGCTTGGTCTGGCCCAGAGCTTCGTAGGAGTGCATCAGGATGAACAGTGCCTCTTCGTTGGCCGGCGAGTCAGGGTACTGCTTGATGGCAGCCTGGGCGCGGTTGGCGGCTGAGACATAGGCACCGCGGCGATAGTAGTAGCTGGCCACGTGGACGTCATACTGGGCCATGGCATTGACCAGGTATTTCATGCGGGCAATGGCGTCCGGGGTGTACTTGCTTTCCGGGAAACGTTCGGCCAGCAGCTTGAACGAATCGAAGGCGTCACGCATGGCCTTGGGGTCGCGTTCGGTGTTGTCCTGGTCGGTGAAGGTGTCGAAGATGCTGGTGCGATCATTGAAATTGATCAGGCCACGCAGGTAGTACATGTAGTCCACATTGGGGTGGTTGGGGTGCAGCTTGATGAAGCGGTCCACCGCCGCCAGCCCTTGCGCCTGCTCGTTCTGGCGGTAGTAGGCGTAGGCGATGTCCATCTGCGCCTGCTGGGCATAAGTGCCGAAGGGATAGCGCGATTCCAGCTTCTCGAAGTACTTGATGGCCTTGTCGTAGCCGCCGGCATTCAGTTCATCCTTGGCTTCCGAGTATAATTTGGCGGCAGACCAGCCGACCGTCTCATCCTTTTGTTCCGGCAACAGGCCGCAGGCGGTGAGCGAGAGGGCAAAACCGATGATGAAGAACTTCAATAAGATTTTGTGCATGACTCTTGTGTGCTTGTCTGGGACTTATCAGTTGTGCATGGCGTGAAGCGCCTTCCCGAGCCGGCTGCATCGATACCCGAAATACAATCAACCCGATCCGGCGATTATAGCTGATGTCACGTAAGAAACCCCTTCCGATTACAAATGGCGATGAGCCTGTAAAGACCGACCTCCCGCTGGAGGACGATTTCGATGACGGCGAGCAAGCCGGCGACGATGGCGTCCCTGGCCTGGAGCCCTTGACTTTCCGCCTTGACGATGAGGTCGTCGGCCAGCGCTTGGACAAGGTCTTGTCTGGCCTCATGCCTGAATTCTCGCGCAGCCGCATCCAGCAATGGATCGAAGACGGCCATGTGACCGTCGATGGCGCGCCCGCCAAGGGCAAGATGACCATGCTGGGCGATGAGCTGGTGGAGGTGGCGCCGCAGGCGGTGCCGGCCGACCAGCCCTATGCGCCCGAAGCCATGGCGCTGGACATCCTGCACGAGGACAAGTCCATCATCATCTTGAACAAGCCGGCCGGGCTGGTGGTCCATCCGGCCGCCGGCAACTGGAGCGGCACGCTCCTGAACGGCCTGTTACACCATTGCCCAGCCCTGGCCAATGTGCCGCGCGCGGGCATCGTGCACCGTCTGGACAAGGAAACCAGCGGCTTGATGGTGGTGGCCAAGACCCTGGCTGCGCAGACCGACCTGGTGCGTCAATTGCAGGCGCGCAGCATGAAGCGCCAGTACCTGGCCCTGGTATGGGGCCTGCCGCAGCTCTCCGGCACCATCAATGCACCGATGGCGCGCCATCCGCGTGACCGCATCAAGATGGCGGTGTCGCAAAGTATGAGGGCCAAGCCGGCCGTGACCCATTACCGTCGCCTGGCCACGGGCGAGATCGACCGCAAGCCGGTTAGCCTGGTGCATTGCCGCCTGGAAACCGGGCGCACCCACCAGATTCGCGTGCATCTGCAGTCGCTGGGCTTCGCGCTGGTGGGAGATTCGCTTTATGGCAAGCAGCACCTGGCGCCGGTGTTCCCGCGCCAGGCGCTGCTTGCTGGTCGCCTGGGCCTGGTGCATCCGACCTCGGGCAAGTTCCGCCAGTGGGCCGCGCCCTTGCCGCCGGACATCGAAGCTCTGCTCCAGCGCGCCGGCATCGACCCGGACTTGGCCGTGATCCCCGAGATGAGCGAAGAAGCCGATCCGGTGCTGGGCGACTACGATGAAGACGATGATGAGTATTGAGGTCGGATATCCATGGAACTGCTGATCCCCGACTGGGCTGCGCCAGCCAACATCGGCGCGCTGACTACGCTGCGTGCTGGTGGATACAGTCCTGCCCCGTATGATGACGGGCAGGGTGGCGGCGGCCTGAACCTGGGGACGCATGTCGAGGATGATCCCGCCCTGGTAGCACGCAACCGCGCCTTGCTGCGCCGCCTGCTGCCTGCCGAGCCGGCCTGGTTGACCCAGGTGCATGGCGTGAATGTGCTGGACGCGGCCGCGCTGCCGGACGATGCCTGCGCTGATGCCTGCATCAGCAGCACGCCTGGTGCCGTCTGCGTGATGATGACCGCCGATTGCTTGCCGGTACTGTTCTGCGACCATGCCGGGACCGTGGTCGGGGCGGCCCATGCCGGCTGGCGAGGACTGGCCGCAGGTGTTCTGGAGCAGACTGTGGCGGCCATGCGCGCGCGCGGTGCGGACCAGATCATGGCCTGGCTGGGGGCGGCCATCGGAGCGGACAATTTCGAGGTCGGCGCCGAAGTGCGGGAAACCTTCCTCGCGCAGCAGGCCCAGGCTGATGCCGCTTTCCGCCCCTATCCTGGGCGTCCCGGCAAGTACCTGGCCGATATCTACCGACTGGCGCGCCAGCGGCTGGCAATGGTCGAGGTGCGCGATGTCAGCGGCGGCGGACTCTGTACCGTCGCCGATACGCGCTTCTATTCCTACCGGCGCGACCGCACGACCGGACGCATGGGATCGCTGATTTGGCTGAAGTGATCCTGTGCTGCAGGCGTGGCGCGTCAAGCGTGACGCTGTAATGCCAGTATCAGTTCACGCGTAGGGCCCGGCAGGCCTTCCAGTCCGCGCACGCAGATCAGCAATTGGCGTCGGCTCCAGCCATCGGAGAGCGGGATGGCGCGGATATCCATGCGGGCTGCGCCGGCCAGAGCGGCGGTCTCGGGCATCACCGCGATGCCGACCTGGTGTTCCACCATGCGGCAGATGCCGTCGAAGCTGCGCAGCCGCACCCGGTATTGCAGCCGCTTGCCGGCCCGCGTGGCGTGGCCCGAGAGGTGCTGTTGCAGGGCGCTGTCGCCGGACAGGCCGACAAAATCCTCGCCCAGCAATTCACTGAAGGTCAGTGATTTGCGGCGCGCCAGCGGGTGCTTCCTAGACAGCACCGCCACCAGGTGGTCCTGGCGGAATGGGTAGGTCTGCAACGGGCCGCTGTCGGTGGAGTCGGCGATGATGCCGATGTCGGCCACGCCATCGACCACCGCCTGCACCACTTCATAGCTCAGTTTTTCTTCCAGTTCGATGTCGGTGTACGGGTGTTGCGCCAGGAAGCGCGCCAGCACTTCCGGCAGGAATTCGGTCATGGCGGAGGTATTGCACAGCAGTCGGATATGGCCCTTGAGCCCGCGTGCATACTGGCCCAGTTCATCTCGCATTTGTTCCATCTGCTGCGCCACCATGCGCGCATGATGCGCCAGCGCACGCCCGGCATCAGTGCTCTGCACGCCGCGCCGACCGCGCTCCAGCAGGGCCGTGCCCAGGGCATCTTCCATGTTGCGGATGCGCGCACTGGCCGAGGCCAGCGCCATGTGAGCCCGTTGGGCACCGGCAGTGATGCTGCCGCTTTCGACGATGTGCAGGAACAGGCGCAGGTCGGAGAGTTCGAAACGGTTGCTCATCGTTGGCCAGGAAAAAACAGGAAAAGCACGACAGAAGGGAAGAAAAAACGCTGCAAGCCATTTTCAGCCTTCGTCCAGGCCGAAGGCTGGCTAAGTGTATTCCACATTTCCAGACGACGCGCACACTGGCAGACTGGGAAACCTCAATACCACCAGCTTTGTCAGCGTCATTTCTCTTCTGCCATGCCCAGCCTGCTTGCCTTTGTCGATATGAATGCCACCGTCTTGCTCGTGAGCCTGGCGGTGTTTCTGCTGGCCGGCTTCGTCAAGGGCGTCATCGGCCTGGGCTTGCCCACGGTGGCGGTGGGCTTGTTGAGCCTGGTGATGTCGCCGGTGCAGGCTGCAGCGCTGCTGATTGTGCCATCGATGGTCACCAATGGCTGGCAACTGGCCACCGGCGGCGCCTTCCTGGCGTTGGCACGGCGCCTGTGGACCATGCTGGCCGGCATCCTCATCGGCACCCTGGCCGGGGCCGGGTTCATGGGCGCCGATGGTGGTCGCCGGGCCATCGTCGTTCTGGGGCTGGCGCTGATGCTGTACGCCATTGCCGGGCTGGCCGCCTGGACGCCGACAGTGCGACCCGGGCAGGAGGTCTGGTGGTCGCCCGTGATCGGGCTCTTCACCGGGCTGGTGACGGCAGCCACGGGCGTGTTCGTCATTCCGGCTGTGCCTTACCTGCAGGCGCTGGGCTTGCCGCGTGACCAATTGATCCAGGCCCTGGGCCTGTCCTTCACGGTGTCCACCCTGGCGCTGGCGGTCAACCTGGGGCAGGGTGGAGCCTTCAGCGGGGGCGTAGGCTGGGCGTCGCTGGTGGTACTGGTGCCGGCCCTGCTGGGCATGGCCATCGGCACCCGTGTGCGTGGCCTGGTGCGGGCTGCCACCTTCCGGCGCTGTTTCTTCATCGGCTTGCTGCTGCTGGGCTTGCACCTTGCCTGGCATATCGTCGATCTGTTCGGAGTGGGGCGATGAGGAGCGCCTACCGTCACCCCTATGGCTGGCAGATCGAAGGACCCAAGCAACGACAGGGCAATGAAATCCACGTCTATGCCTGGCTCGATGGCAGCATGATCGCCATGCTTGATTGTGAGTTACGTGACAGTGGTAGCCTGAAGTTACGTATGGCCTATGTCTCGCCACCGTGGCGCGGATCAGCTGTGTTGCGCGATATGCTTGCTGTACTGAAACCCCGCTACCGGCGTATCGCCTTGCGACGCGTGGCGCGTCGCTGAACAGAGTTTCCTGAGTTTTTGTAGGTCGTCGTGATCGATGCTGCACTGCGAAAAGTAGCGCTGTTAAAGGCTTGTCGCTTCATCAAAGATGTGCCGGCTTTTTGCATTTTCTAAGTTTTTTCGTCGTGCCGACCGTATCCGGGGCTTACTCCGTTGGTGTGGGTGGCGCCTTTCCTTGGGCGTGAGACTCGCATTTCATCGAACTGTCATCGTCCCGCTCTTGCGGATGGATAGCTGACGATTTCTTCATCTTTTGACGATTCCGCTTGCGTTGCGGCGTACCCATCAGGTATAAAACGATGGTCAGGGGAATTATCCCGTACAGCAGGAAAGTAGCGACGCCAGCGATCACTGATTGTTCGGTGATTGACATCATGAAGACGACGTAGAGCCATGCGATAGCGACGATGACCATGGTGAAATTGCGCTTCGAGACAAACCGTAAAGATACGCGAAAATTGCCGATCCGAGCATGAACAAGCAGAATCCGCAGCAACCCTCTCCCGATGTATCCGCGTGGCTGGCACAGATGTCCGATCCGAAATTCTGGACTTCGCTGCAGTCGCAATTCCAATCCCAGTTCGACCAGATCAAGTCGCATTTGCCGCCCATGCCCAACCTGGCAGGGATGGGGCAGATGCCGGGTGCGCAGGGTTTTCCTGGTGGCCTGCCGCCGGGGGCCGGGCAGATCGATCCGGCGCTGCTGGTCAAGCAGTTGGGCGAGATGGGCGCCACCCTCGAGCCTGCCGACCTGGTCCGCCTGCAGCAGGACTATACCCGCGAGTTCGGCGAACTGTGGCAGTCGATGCTGGCGGCCAAGACCCCGGCTATCACCGACCGCCGCCTGTCGGCTCCGGCCTGGCAGGAACATCCTTACTTCGCATTCCAGGCCGCCGCTTACCAATTGAATTCGCGCTTCCTGCTGGCGCTGGCCGATGCGGTCAAGGGGACCGAGAAGGTGCGTCACAAGTTGCGTTTTGCAGTGCAGCAGATGATCGATGCGATGTCGCCTGCCAACTTCCTGGCCACCAATCCGGTGGCCCAGCAAAAGATCCTGGAGACCCGCGGCGAAAGTCTCACCCAGGGCATTGCGCAATTGCTGGCCGACGTGCAGAAGGGCCACATCTCGCAGACCGATGAAACGGCTTTCGAAGTGGGGCGCGATGTCGGCGCCAGCGAAGGCTCGGTGATCTTCGAGACCGAGTTGTTCCAGCTGATCCAGTACAAGCCGCTGACCAAGACCGTGCACGCCGTGCCGCTGTTGATCGTGCCGCCGTGCATCAACAAGTTCTACATCCTCGACCTGCAGCCGCACAATTCGCTGGTGCGCTATACGGTCGAGCAGGGCCATACGGTGTTCCTCATTTCCTGGCGCAATGCCGATGCGACAGTGGAGACCGCGACCTGGGACAACTACGTGGACGACGCCGTGGTGCGTTGCATTCACATCGTTCAGGAAATCAGCAAGCAGCCGCAGATCAATGCGCTGGGCTTCTGCGTGGGCGGCACCATCCTCTCCTGCGCGCTGGCGCTGCTGGCGGCGCGTGGCGAGGATCCAGTGGCCAGCCTGACGCTGTTGACCACCTTCCTCGATTTTTCCGACACCGGCGCCATCGACGTCTATATCGATGAGATGCAACTGGCACTGCGCGAGCAGATGATCGGCCAGCGCGGCCTGATGGCCGGGCGCGATTTCGCCAGCGCCTTCTCCAGCCTGCGTCCCAACGATCTGCTGTGGAACTACGTCGAATCGAATTACCTCAAGGGCGAGAAACCCAGCGCCTTCGATTTGCTGTACTGGAACGCCGACAGCACCAACCTGCCGGGGCCGATGTTCTGCTACTACCTGCGGCACATGTACCTGGAAAATGCGCTCAAGGAGCCCGGTCGCCTGAGCGTGGGCGGAGAGAAGATCGACCTGCGCAAGATCAGCGCGCCGGCCTTCATCTATGCTTCGCGCGATGACCACATCGTGCCCTGGAAGTCGGCCTATGCCTCGCTGGGCTTGATCAACACCGGCAAGCGCAGCAACAACCGCTTCGTGCTGGGTGCCTCGGGTCATATTGCCGGCGTGATCAATCCGGCGTCCAAGAACAAACGTAACTACTGGCTCAACGACAAGGCCAAGGTCGGCAGCGATGCCGATACCTGGTTGGCCGGTGCCACCGAACACCCCGGCAGCTGGTGGGGCGAGTGGGCGGCCTTCCTGGCCAAGCATGGCGGGCGCAAGGTGGCCGCACCCAAGACGGCCGGCTCGACGCGCTACAAGCATATCGAAGCTGCGCCCGGACGCTATGTGAAGGTCAAGGTCGACCAGTAGGTCGGCACAAATGATCAGCCAGCCGGCCATCGTCGAGATAGAAGCCGGCGGCAGTGATGAAAAGAGGGCGGTGACCCCAGGCGGGCCCGCCGACAGGGAGAGACGGCCGGCAGCGCATCCGCGGCGCGGCCAGGCCTGACAAGATAAAGGACGACCCTGTGCAGACGGGGCGTCCACCAATGCGGCGCAAAGCAGACGCGAAACAGGGGGAGCAGGGCTACCCCGATAAATCACCATCCCTATAGGAGGCAACAAAAATGAGCAAGCGTATCGCATATGTGACCGGTGGTATGGGCGGCATCGGCACCGCCATCTGCACCCGTCTGTGCAAGGACGGCTACACGGTCGTGGCCGGTTGCGGCCCCAATTCCACCCGCAAGGATACCTGGCTGGCGGCCATGCGCGCCCACGGCTACGACATCCACGCATCCGAAGGCAATGTCTCGGACTGGGAATCCACCAAGGCCGCCTTCGAAAAGGTACGTGCCGAGATCGGTGAAGTGGACGTGCTGGTCAACAATGCCGGCATCACCCGCGATGGTCAGTTCCGCAAGATGAGCAAGGCCGACTGGGACGCGGTGATCGACACCAACCTCAATTCGCTCTTCAACGTCACCAAGCAGGTCATCGAGGGCATGTGCGAGCGCGGTTTCGGTCGCATCATCAACATCTCCTCGGTCAACGGCCAGAAGGGCCAGTTCGGCCAGACCAACTACTCCACCGCCAAGGCCGGCATCCATGGCTTCACCATGGCGCTGGCGCAGGAAGTGGCGACCAAGGGCGTGACCGTCAATACCGTCTCGCCGGGTTATATCGGGACCGACATGGTGCGCGCGATCCGGCCGGAAGTACTGGAAAAGATCGTCTCGGGCATCCCCGTCAAGCGTCTTGGCGAGCCGGAGGAAATCGCCTCCATCGTGGCCTGGATCGCTTCGGCTGAAGGTGGCTACGCTACCGGTTCGGACTTCTCCCTCAACGGCGGCCTGTACATGGGCTGATGCTGCAGCACGCGGCCACGCACGCGGCAGTGCCGCAAGCGTGGCCGTTTTTACGTGTGTCACAGGCTGAGATTTTGTCAGCCATGCACGATAGAGCTCCCCTTTTGCAGGTCTTCCCCCCTATAATGGCTTGCGTTGTTGCCCTGCAAAATGCAGGCCGCACACAGTAGAAGAGAGAAGAAGCAAAGAGAGGGCAAGCCATGCCCCGGACGCCCGCGCGGCAGGACTGCATCCAAGTCGCCCGCAATCGCTGCAAACCAAGGCCGGCAAAACGGCTGAAATGAGAGAGACTGGACTTCAGATGACTACTGCAAAAAATTCGGCAGATCGCTTGATCAAGAAATATCCCAACCGCCGTCTTTACGATACCCAGACCAGTTCCTACATTACGCTCACCGATGTGAAGCAACTGGTGCTGGACAATGAGGAATTCACCGTGGTCGATGCCAAGAGCGGCGACGACCTGACCCGCAGCATCCTGCTGCAGATCATCCTGGAAGAAGAGTCGCATGGCGTGCCCATGTTCTCCAGCGGCGCGCTCTCGCAGATCATCCGCTACTACGGTCATGCCATGCAGGGCATGATGGGCAATTACCTGGAAAAGAACATCCAGACCTTCATCGACATCCAGAACAAGCTGGCCGAGAATTCCAAGGGCTTCTACGAAGGCAAGCCCTTCAGCCCCGAGATGTGGACCCAGTTCATGAACGTGCAAGGGCCGATGATGCAGGGCATGATGAGCAACTACATTGAGCAGAGCAAGAATCTGTTCATCCAGATGCAGGAGCAGATGCAAAGCCAGACCAAGAATATGTTCGGCACCTTCCCCTTCGGTGCCCAGGGCAATCCGCCGGACCAGAAGAAGTAATCCGTCGTCTCCCAATGCAACGGCCCCGTGTGGGCCGTTTTGCATTGGTGGCGCAGTTGCTGGCGTCGGCGGGGGCGAAAACCGGTAAAAACCGGTGAAAGCGAGCGGACGATGTACAATAGCGCCCTGATTTTTAAAGCATTTTTCGCTTTTTCCCGTATTTTCGGCCGTTTTCGGCCCGTCTCACTGAGCCTTCTGCCATGTCCAACCCATCTACTCCCGCCAGCCCGGCCCTGCCCAAGGTCGGTTTCGTTTCCCTCGGCTGCCCCAAGGCACTGGTCGATTCCGAACAGATCCTGACCCAGCTGCGCGCCGAAGGCTACGATACCGCCAAGTCCTATGACGGCGCCGACCTGGTGATCGTCAATACCTGCGGTTTCATCGACGCCGCCGTGCAGGAGTCGCTGGATGCCATCGGCGAAGCCCTGAATGAAAACGGCAAGGTGATTGTCACCGGCTGCCTGGGTGCCAAGAAGGATGCCGAGGGCGAAGACATCATCCAGAAGATCCATCCCAAGGTCTTGGAAGTGACCGGCCCGCACGCCGTGGGCGAGGTCATGCAGGCGGTGCACAAGCACCTGCCCAAGCCCCATGCTCCCTTCATCGACCTGGTGCCGCCGCAAGGGGTGAAGCTCACCCCCAAGCATTTTGCCTATCTGAAGATTTCGGAAGGCTGCAACCATCGCTGCAGCTTCTGCATCATCCCCTCCATGCGCGGCGACCTGGTTTCGCGCCCCATCGCCGATGTCATGCTGGAAGCCGAGAATCTGTTCAAGGCCGGAGTGAAGGAATTGCTGGTGATTTCCCAGGACACCAGCGCCTATGGCGTGGATGTGAAGTTCCGTACCGGCTTCTGGAACGGCAAGCCGCTCAAGACCCACATGACCCAACTGGTGGGCGCGCTGGGTGAGCTGGCCCAGCAGTACGGCGCCTGGGTGCGCCTGCACTATGTCTATCCGTATCCGCATGTGGACCAGATCATCCCGCTGATGGCCGAAGGCAAGATCCTCCCTTACCTGGACGTGCCGCTGCAGCACGCCCACCCGGACGTGCTCAAGCGCATGAAGCGTCCGGCCAATGGCGAGAAGAACATCGAGCGCATCCAGGCCTGGCGCGCCATGTGCCCGGACCTGACGATACGCTCGACCTTCATCGCCGGTTTCCCCGGCGAGACCGAGGCTGAGTTCGAATACCTGCTGGATTTCCTCAAGGAGGCCGAGATCGACCGCCTGGGCTGCTTCGCCTATTCCCCGGTGGAAGGCGCGACCGCTAACGAGATCGCCAATCCAGTGCCAGAAGAGGTACGCGAAGAACGTCGTGGCCGCGTGATGCAGTTGCAGGAAGAGATCTCCAAGAAGCGCCTGCAAGCCAAGGTCGGCAAGACCTTGCGCGTGTTGATCGATGAAGTCGACCGCAACGGCGGCACCGGTCGCACCTATTCGGATGCGCCCGAGATCGATGGCGTGGTCTATGTGAAGCCGCCTTTCGAACCGCATCGCAAGTTGGAAGTGGGGCAGTTCGTCGACGTGCGCATCAGCGCCGCCGATGCCCACGACCTGTGGGGCGCGGCCGAGTGATGGCTGGGCCGATGATGCGACGCGGCCTGCTGGCCGCAGCCTTGGTGCTGTGCACTGCGGTTGCCTGGAGTCCGGCTCAGGCAGCGTCCTCCGGTCCGGCCGCCAATGCCCCGCCAGGTTCGCTGCAGCAGACCCTGATGACGCACACCCTGGTGCTGCGCGGCCAGATCGACGGGCGCGACATCCAGCTCTCGCTGGCGCCCAAGAAGAACGAGGATGGCCTGGAAGGACGCTACTTCTTCTTCGGCGGCTCGCCCGAGATCCTGGTGGCCGGCGAAGTGGATGGGGATGACCTCATCATGGAAGAGTCGATCAATGGCAAGGATGTCTCCGGCCAGTGGGAAGGGCATCGCCAGGGCCAGTCCATCGTCGGTACCTGGTCCAGCGCCGATGGCGCCATCAGCAAGCCGTTTGCCTTGCAACTGCCCTGAGCCGCCTGGGGCGGCGGCTAGCGGCCATATGAAGTTTTGTTCTGTCCGTCTGCGCTGATCCAGCTGCACTGCCCGTCTGCACGGGCGGCTGTCGCTTTCGATGTGAGCACGCTGCGCGTATAGTGAAGCTTTTGCGCCCCCATCCCGAGGTGCGCCATCGTTTCTTGAGGCAGATCCGTGTCAGATTCCAACGATTTCCCCGCTCCATCCTCCGCATCGCTCCCTCCGCTTGATCCCCAGACCGCGCTGATCCATAGCAGCTACCGTGCCCCGGAAGGCTTCGAAGCCTTCCCGGTGGGTATCCATCATGCCTCTACCGTGCTGTTCCCCAACGTGGCCGCCATGCGCTCGCGTGACTGGCGCGAAAAGCTGGGCTATACCTACGGCTTGCACGGCACCCCCACCAGCTTCGTGCTGGAAGCGCGGCTGGCCGAGATCGAGGGCGGCAGCCATTGTCGCGTCACCCCCAGTGGCCTGGCTGCCATTGCCATGGTCAACTTCGCTTTCTTGAAGAGTGGCGACGACGTGCTGCTGCCCGATAACGTCTACGGCCCCAGCAAGGATCTGGGACAGTGGCTGGAGCGCGATTTCCAGATCACTGCGCGCTTCTACGACCCCATGATAGGCGCGGGGCTGGCTGAGCTGATCCAGCCCAATACGCGGCTGATCTGGACCGAAGCGCCCGGCTCGGTCTCCATGGAAGTGCCGGACATCCCGGCCCTGTGCCGTGCCGCCCATGCGCGTGGCGTGCTGGTGGCCATCGACAATACCTGGGCTGCCGGGCTGGCCTTCAAAGCCTTTGACCACGGCGTGGACATCGTCATGCAAGCCGTCACCAAGTATCAGTCCGGCGGCTCGGACGTGTTGATGGGGGCGGTCATCGTGCGCGACCAGGCGCTCAATGAAAAGCTGGAACTGGCCCATATGCGCCTGGGTTTTGGGGTGGGCATGGATGACGTCTATCTGGTGCTGCGCAGCCTGTCCTCGATGCGCCTGCGCTTCCAGGCGCATGATGCGGCTGCGCGCAAGGTGGCGGCCTGGCTCAAGCAGCGCCCCGAAATCGTGGCGGTGCTGCATCCGGCCTTCGAGGATTGCCCCGGCCATGAGAATTGGAAGCGCGACTTCACCGGGGCGGGCGGCCTGTTCTCGGTGATCTTCGACCCGCGCTACGGTGAACAGCAGACCGACCGCTTCGTGGACAGCCTGCGCCTGTTCAAGATCGGCTATAGCTGGGGTGGCGCGCATAGCCTGTGCGTGCCTTACCGGATGCGCGGGATGCGTCGCCAGTGGCAGCGTGAGGGCCAGTTGGTACGCTTCAATATCGGCCTGGAGTCACCCGAGGATTTGATCGCTGATATCGAACAGGCACTGGCGCAGCTGTGAGATCAAGCCAAGGGAGGGCAGAGCGCCCCCCTGACAGCTCCGTTGCAATGGCTCCGTTTGCTGCTGAGCAATTGAATAAAGGTAAATGTCGGGCTTGTTTTGCGTTTTGAGCTGTGCCGTGGGGGCCTAAAATAGCAGTAATTCTCGATACGCCTGTTTTTTGCGCGCTGACGGCGTTGCGCAAAAAACATCAAGGCGTGTAAAACTCTGCAAGTTTTCTCAGTAGCAAAGCGTAAGGAAACTACAGTGGAGGTTCGGTGAAGAGGTAAAAATGCGGATGAGCTAGTCGCCCACCAGCAACAAGCAGCGCGTAAACATCGAAAATTTACAATTTATTTAATTGCTAAAAATACAATTTTATTGAGTCATTTCAGGCAAGAAAGCTTTTGATCAGGAAATTCCTGATTGGCCCCGAAAGTCGCAAGCAAACTGCCTGTTCCCTCTCCTGACTGAAAAACCACCCGATGATTTCGTGCTTGTGTAGGACTAACGCCTACATGTCGGACGGGCCGGTGTCGGACGAAAAATACCGATCAAGTCTAATTTCCCGCCTGTCCGCCCCCCCTCAGAATTAGCTTGCAGTCAAGTAAATGTAAGCGATTGTAAGCAGCCCGACGCCGCGTCGTGCCGCTTTGAGCAGGGGAAGTATTTACCGAGGTGGGGTGTAAATGAATACCAACGACATGATGGCGGAGATCCGCGATGCCAACCTGAGCTATCTCATGCTGGCGCAGCAGATGATCCGTTCGGACAAGCCGACTGCGATCTTCCGGCTGGGCATCAGCGCCGAGATCGCCGATTTGATCGAAGGGCTGTCCAATGCCCAGATCATGAAGCTGGCGGCGACCAACATGATGTTGACGCGCTTTCGCTTTGACGATAGCGCCATCCTCGGGATGCTGACCAACTACAACAAGGATAAAAGCCTGGCCCAGTCTCATGCGGCCATTCTGATGGCTTGTCAGCCCAGCGAGCAAATTTCGTAAAACAACAAGACAGAGCAGGGCCTGCGCGTACAGGGGATGTTCACGTGCGGGAGGGGAGATGTTCCAGGAAGTTAAACAGTTTGTGTCTTGATCCAGCCTGCATTGATTGTCCGTCCGCCTGGGGCGCACGGGCCTAGGTCAGGCAGTTTTACTACGAAATCACCGGGGGGTAGCAACATGGCTAAGAAGAGCGTCGTCACAGAAGCGCAGGAAATTCAGTTGGCCATTGAATTGATTAACCTGGGGGCACGCCTCCAGTTGTTGGAATCAGAAACTTCGCTGTCGCGCGAGCGCCTGCTGAAGCTGTACAAGGAATTGAAGGGCGTGTCTCCGCCCAAGGGCATGTTGCCGTTCTCGACCGACTGGTTCATTACCTGGCAGCCCAACATCCATTCGTCGTTGTTCATCAACATCCACCGCTATCTGGTGGAATATGCCCGCATCAGCGGTATCGAAGCCGTCATGAAGGCCTACAAGCTCTATCTGGAGCAGGTTGGCTACACCGACTCGGGCGAGCCGGTGCTCTCGCTCACCCGTGCCTGGACCCTGGTGCGCTTCTTCGAAAGCAAGATGCTCATGACCACGCCCTGCTGCAAGTGCGGCGGGCATTTCGTGGTGCATCGCCTGGATCTGCACCAAGATTACCTGTGTGGCCTGTGCCACATGCCTTCGCGTGCCGGCAAGACCAAGAAGGCCAAGGATGCCGTGGTCATGGGTCTGGTCGAGGCCGCCATGCCGCTGGCAGTGGCAGCGCCCCTGGCCGAGGTGCCGGTGCTGGCGGCGGTGGCTTGAGCCATCCCGAGCGGGTGCTGGTGCAGTGATGCATTGATGCGGGAATGGGCCAGGTAGGTCAACCACAAGAATAAGGCCGATTGCCGCGATGTCCGAAGATCAGAACCAGGCCGGTGCGCGCCGCAGACCACTGTTGCAGGCACCGGCCATCCAGGCCCTGTTGTTGTTCGTGCTGGGCCTGGTGGCTGCCAATGTGATCGATGTGCTGTTGCAGCGCGCCGGTCTTTCTCCTTTATCCCCCCTCCAGACGTCGCTGCTGCACGGTGTGTTGGCCGCGCTGTTGGCGCGCCTGCGTGGCATGGCCGTGTGGTGGTGGCTGATCCTGCTGGTGTTCCCGGTGGCGGCGCTGGCCGTGGGCAGCCTGCACCTGCCGCCGTGGGTGTTCCTGGTGGTGTTTTTGTTCATGCTGGTGCTGTTCTGGTCCACCTTTCGCAGCCAGGTGCCGTTTTATCCCTCCGGCCAGCGTGCCTGGGATGCCGTGGCGGCTTTGTTGCCGCAGGATCGGGCGATCCGCTTCATGGACATTGGCAGTGGCCTGGGCGGCGCCGTGCTGGACCTGTCGCGACGCCGTCCCGAGAGCGAGTTCACCGGCATCGAGATCGCGCCCTTGCCGTGGCTGGTCAGTCGCCTGCGGGCTGCGCTGGCGGGTAATCGCTGCCGCTTTGTGCGGGGCGATTATCTGTTGCTCGATTTTGGTGACTACGACGTGGTCTTTGCCTACCTCTCGCCGGCAGCCATGGTGGCGCTGTGGCACAAGGCGCGCGCCGAGATGAAGCCGGGCACGCTGCTTTTGAGCTATGAGTTTCATATTCCGGGTACGACGCCTGATGTCGTGATCGACGCACCGGGTGGCGGACCGGTCCTGCATGGATGGCGCATGTGAGCTGCGAGACGCGACGTATCAAGTTTGTGGCGATTGCGCCGTAAATCAAAAAGGAAGGACGTTTTTCGGATATGTATTCCCTCATTTGCTTGATTGGAATACCTGTAACCTGATGAACGTGAAAATACACTCAACGCCACAGGGACGGGAGTAGGCACTTGTTAGTCATCATTGGATATATCGTGGTCATGGCATCCGTCTTCGGCGGCTTCGCCATGGCGGGGGGGCACCTGGGAGCGCTGTTCCAGCCAATTGAACTGCTCATGATCGGCGGTGCCGCCGGCGGCGCTTTCCTGGTTGGTAACAACGGCAAGGCGATCAAGGCCACCTTGAAGGCATTGCCGACCGTCTTCAAGGGTTCGGCCTATACCAAGGCGCTGTACATGGAATTGATGGCGCTGCTCTTCGAGATTCTGACCAAGTCTCGTAAAGAGGGTTTGATGTCCATTGAAGGGGATATCGAAGAACCCGAGAGCAGCCCCATCTTCAGCAAGTATCCGGGCGTGCTGGCGGACCATCACCTGATCGAATTCATGACCGACTACCTGCGTCTGATGGTGTCGGGCAACATGGATGCGTTCCAGATCGAAAACCTGATGGACAACGAAATCGAGACCCATCACCACGAAGGCGAAATTCCGGTGCATTGCATCGCCAAGCTGGGTGACGGTATGCCGGCCTTCGGTATCGTGGCCGCGGTGATGGGGGTGGTGCACACCATGGAATCGGTGGGTATTCCGCCTTCCGAACTGGGTATGCTGATCGCCCACGCGCTGGTCGGTACCTTCCTCGGTATTCTGCTGGCCTACGGCTTCGTGGGGCCGCTCTCGAGCTTGCTGGAACAGAAGCTGCACGAGTCGACCAAGATCTACCAATGCGTGAAGGTGACCCTGCTGGCCAGCTTGAATGGCTATGCACCGGCGCTGTCGATCGAATTCGGCCGCAAGGTCCTGTTCTCGACGGAACGTCCGACCTTCCTCGAACTGGAAGAACACGTCAAGCAGGCCAAGAGCAAGTAAGACGTTAAGCAACTTAAGCAGCGAAGAAAGTAAGCAAGTCATCCCGCCGGGGCAGGCCAGACTTACATTGATTTACATAGACATCAGTATTGAGGCAGGAGTACAGGCATGGCCGACGAAGGGCTACGTCCCATAATCGTTAAGCGCATCAAGAAGGGCGGCGGCGGTCACCACGGCGGTGCCTGGAAGATCGCCTACGCCGACTTCGTCACGGCGATGATGGCGTTCTTCCTGCTGATGTGGCTGCTGGGTTCGACCGCCAAGGGTGACTTGAACGGCATTGCCGAGTACTTCAAGACGCCGCTGAAGGTCGCCATGGCCGGCGGCTCCGGCAGCGGTGACGCCAATACCGTGCTGCCCGGGGGCGGCAAGGACTTGACCCGTCAGGATGGGCAGTTGCGCAAGGGCGAGAACGATATCGTCTCGCGCAAGCAGAGTCTGAAGCAGGCACAGCAGGAACTGGAACGCGCCGAACGCACCCGGCTGGAAGAATTGAAGACGCGCCTGGAAAAGGCCATCGACTCCAACCCGACCTTGAAGCAGTTCAAGAACCAGCTCTTGATTGACATCACTACCGAAGGCTTGCGCATCCAGATCGTGGACGAAAAGAACCGTCCCATGTTCGCCCTGGCCAGCGCCCAGTTGCAGCCCTATACCAAGGAAATCCTGCATGAGATCGGTCGTACCTTGAATGACGTGCCCAACAAGATCAGCCTGTCCGGCCACACCGATGCCACGCCTTATTCGCAGGGCGAGAAGGGCTACAGCAACTGGGAATTGTCGGCTGACCGCGCCAATGCCTCGCGGCGCGAACTGATCGCCGGCGGCATGGATGAATCCAAGGTGTTGCGGGTGGTGGGCCTGTCTTCGGCGGTGTTGCTGGACAAGGAAGACCCCTTCAACCCGATCAATCGTCGCATCAGCATCATCGTCATGAACAAGAAGGCCGAAGAGATGGTGGAAAAGGATAGTGGGTCGCTCAATGTGCCCACCGATGCCAGCGACGATGACGTCCAGCAGGGGCTGGGCGCGCCGGCCAAGAATTGAGCGGGGGCGTCGAGTTTGACGTCGATGTGGTGATGAAGCAGAAGTGTTCAACTGAACAGGGGAAGAGAGCTGGATATGCCGACCAAGACCATGCTGCAGGAGCTCAAGCGTTTGTTGCTCGATACTGCCAGCGGCGGCAGCCGCCAATTGACGGAAGTGGAGTCGGACCTGGTCCAGACCAACATCCTGCTGGGTGAAGCCATTGGCAAGCTGGGGACCAGCTTCATGGAACTGCATCGTTCGGTGCAGCTCCAGCAGAGCATCCTGGAGGGGCTGATGAACGGCAATAGCCAGTTCGACGGCGAGAGCATCGAGCAGCTCAAGGCCACCCAGGGCCAGGTCAGCCACTACGTCAATGCAGCCGTGACCGGCCTGCAGTTCCAGGACATGACCAGTCAGTTGCTGGAGCGTATCGTGCGCCGCGTGATCGGCCTGCGTGAAGCGCTGGGCGTATTGAGTGCCAACAGCTTCGAGATCGTACCCGAGCAGGGCCAGACCGATGAAGAGTTGAAGGAACTGCTGGCCAGCACCGTGCAGGCCATGGAAGAACGCTTGACAGTGCTCGATTCGGGGCTGTGGAAGGCAGTACGCCAGACCCGCATGGAAAGCGGCGATATCGAGTTGTTCTAGTCGGTGGCTGGCAGAGTGGTACAAGATTGAACTAGGTCATTCCGGTCAGACTGGCCGTTAGGTCGGAGACCAATGGTGCGGCATAATGCATACGCGCATGAGCCTTATTGAAGAAACAGGGAGTAACGATGTCCAAAACGATTCTCGCAGTAGATGATTCCGGGTCACTGCGTCAGATGGTGGTATTCAGTCTGAAAGCTGCGGGTTACAACGTGACCGAGGCGGTCGATGGGGTGGACGCGCTGGAAAAGGCCAAGACGCATACCTTCGACCTGGTGCTGACCGACCAGAACATGCCGCGCATGGACGGCCTGACCCTGATCCGCTCGCTGCGCGAGCTGACCAGCTACGCCCGCGTGCCCATCCTGATGCTGACCACCGAGTTCAGCGACGAGATGAAGGCCAAGGGCAAGGCAGCCGGCGCCAATGGCTGGCTGGTCAAGCCGTTTGATCCGCAACGCCTGACCGAGGTGGTGCGCAAGGTAATCGGCTGATCTTGCCGGAATAATAAGAATACACGTACTGCATCCAGCATGGAGCCCAGGCATGAGCATTGATATGAGCCAGTTTTTCCAGGTCTTTTTCGACGAGGCCGAGGAAGGGCTCGCGGAAATGGAAAAGCTGTTGTTGGCCGTCAATGTGGAGTCTCCCGATCCGGAAGACCTCAATGCGGTGTTTCGCGCCGCACATTCGATCAAGGGTGGTTCATCCACCTTCGGCCTGACCGATATCGCCGAAGTCACGCACGTGCTGGAGTCGCTGCTGGACCGCATTCGCCAGGGCCAGATGGCCCTGACTTCGGAGCACGTGGACGCCTTCCTGGCCGCCAAGGATGTGCTCAAGTCCATGCTCGACGGCCACAAGCATGGCGCCGAGGTGGACCAGGAAGCGGTGGCTCAGGTGCGCATGTTGCTCGAAGCCCTGTCGCAGGGCAAGAGTTCCAGTGCCGCCGCACCCAAGGCGGCGGCTGCCCCGGTCGCGGCCGTGGTCGGACCTGGTGGCGTGCGCCGCTACCGGCTGGACATGCCCGTCATCGCCGACAAGGATGCCGACGCCCTGGCCGATGAATTGTCCATGCTGGGCAAGCTGGAAAAATCCAAGTCGCCCGAGGGGCGCTGGGTATTCATCCTGGATACGGCCGAACCGATCGATGACGTGGTCGCCATTTGCGCCTTCATCGTCAATGTGGCCGATCTGAAGATTTCACAAGCGGTCGAAGCCGCTCAGGGCAGCGATGAAGAGCGCGGCTACGGCTTCTTCGACAATTTCGTGACCCAGGAAGAGCGCGAACGCACCCAGGGCTACGGTTTCTTCGACAATCACACCGCTATCGAAGACAAGGAGCGCGAGCAGGGCTACGGCTTCTTCGCCCCCTTCGTGCCGCTGGACATCAGCCCGAAGAAGGCCGATGCCGACGGCGCGGCTCATGCCACAGGCAATGGCAACGGCAATGCGCATCACGACGATGCCCATTTGCATGGCGAACATGCCTCGGCCGAAAAGAAGGCGGCCAAGGGTGGTGCCGGACTGGCCCAGGAGTCGTCTTCCATTCGCGTGAGCATCGAGAAGGTCGACCAACTGATCAACCTGGTGGGCGAGCTGGTCATTACCCAGGCCATGATCGAGCAGCGCGTGGGCAAGCTCGACCCGATGCACCACGAACACCTGCTCAATAGCGTGAGCCAATTGAGCCGCAATACCCGGGATCTGCAGGAGTCGGTGATGTCGATCCGCATGATGCCCATGGATTATGTCTTCTCGCGCTTCCCGCGCATGGTGCGCGACCTGGCCCACAAGCTGGGCAAGCAGGTCGAGTTCGTCACCCATGGCGCAGCCACCGAGCTGGACAAGGGCTTGATCGAGCGCATCGTCGATCCGTTGACCCACCTGGTGCGCAACAGCATCGACCACGGCATCGAATTGCCGGAAGCCCGGTGTGCGGCCGGCAAGGGCGAAGCCGGGGTGCTGTCACTGTCGGCCGAGCACCAGGGCGGCAATATCATCATCGAAGTCACCGACGACGGTGGCGGCCTGAACCGCGACAAGATCCTGGCCAAGGCCAAGCAGCAGGGGATGCCGGTGACCGACAACCTGTCTGACGCCGATGTCTGGCAACTGATCTTCGAGCCGGGTTTCTCCACCGCCGAGCAGGTCACCGATGTCTCGGGCCGTGGCGTGGGCATGGACGTGGTCAAGCGCAACATCCTGGCCATGGGCGGGGCGGTCGATATCCGCTCCAGCAAGGGTTTCGGCACCACCATTTCGATCTCGCTGCCGCTGACGCTGGCGATCCTGGATGGCATGTCGATCCGCATAGGTGAAGAAGTCTACATATTGCCGCTTGGATATGTGGTTGAATCTTTGCAGCCTTTGCCGCAAGATATCAAGGAAATTTCCGGTCAGGGCCAGGTGCTGCGCGTGCGCGGCGAATATCTGCCACTGATCCCGCTGTATCAGATTTTCAACATCGAACCTTCCTTTACTGACCCCTCGCAAGGATTGGTGGTCATTTTGGAGTCAGATGGAAAGAAGGCGGCACTTTTCGTGGATGACTTGATCGGACAACAGCAAATCGTTGTCAAGAACCTGGAATCCAACTATCGGAAGGTCGCCGGTATTTCCGGTGCTACTATTCTGGGTGACGGCGGCGTTGCCCTGATTGTCGATGTGGCAGCCTTGCTGCGATCCAGCCGCCAACTGAATGACGAATCTGTATTTTCCTGATTTTTAAAGGGCCTCAACATGTCTGACACTGCATCCAAGAATCTTTCCGGCTTCGGCGACAAGACCGACAGCAACGGAAACGAGTTTCTTGCCTTCACCCTGGGTAAGGAAGAATACGGCATCGATATTCTGAAGGTTCAGGAAATCCGCGGCTACGAAGCCGTCACCCGCATCGCCAACTCGCCTGATTTCATCAAGGGCGTGGTCAACCTGCGCGGCATCATCGTCCCCATCGTCGATATGCGCATCAAGTTCCAGCTGGGCGAGCCGACCTATGACCAGTTCACCGTCGTGATCATCTTGAACATCGGTGGTCGCGTGGTAGGCATGGTGGTCGACAGCGTCTCCGACGTGATCACCCTGACCCAGGAACAGATCAAGCCGGCACCGGAAATGGGCACCACCTTCGATTCCGACTACCTGATCGGCCTGGGTACCCTGGAGCAGCGTATGCTGATCCTGGTCGATATCGATAAGCTGATGTCCAGCGCCGAAATGGGCCTGATCGAGAAACTGGCCGCCTGATCACTGTCGGGCTGTGGCAAGGGATCCGGAGGAGACGCAGACCGGATCTGGTTTTGGTCGTCATTCGGTCGCGCAGGAAAAAGCAGGCACGATAGCCTGCTACAGAAGAGAAAAAGGCATCCGCCGTGTGGTGGATGCCTTTTTTATTGGCGTTTCGGCACGCCTTGGGGGCGATATGAAGCTTTGTGCGGCCAAGCCGGTCTGGCCTGCCTCCTGGTAGGCTATTGCTTCATATCTCAGTGGAAGTGCTCGACCTGAGGAGGCGTATCTTCCGGCATTTCCGCGTGCACCAGTTCACCTTCACGGTCAGGGAACAGGGGGGCGCCGCAGTCATCGCAAAACTCCATGGTGAAGCGTTCTGCATGATGCTTGATGTGCACGATGCCGCATTCGCGCAACACCATCAGGATCTGCTGCAGCGGGCTGGGCGGCAGGCCTTCCAGCAGGCCGGCGCCGGCCGGGATCATCATGGGCAGTTCTTCACCGCTTTCCTGTTCATACAAGGGCCAGACCGTGCCATAGACCACGGTGGGGTCGTCGCCGATGGAAAAACCGATGCGGTATTCATCGATCTGGCCATTGATGTCCTCGGAGAAGCCGCCGATGCTGGCGTGCAGCTCGGAAGAGGCGATGTCCAGGGTTTGCGTCAGGAAGTAGTCGGCGGCGCGAATGGAGGCCGGGCGGATGCGCTTGTCGGCCTCGCGGCAGCCGAAGAAGTAGGCCTGCGGCAGCAGCAGTTCGACACTGCAACCGGGCAACAGGCGCGTAAACAGCGGTGTGGCCTGTTGCTTCCAGGCTTCGAAGGCGGCGGCCTTGTTGGCCGAGAAATGGCTTTGCTGTTCGCTGTCCTGCCAGTGGAACAGGGCGCCGCCGGCCGGTACCGCGACTGCGGCGATCACATAGCGCGTATCGGCCAGGAAGGCGGCGGTGGGGGGCTGCTCGCCGCGCATTTGCACCGGCGCGTTCTTCAGGGCGCTTTGGCCCATCTGGCGGGTCAGGGCGAAGACATCAGCGTGCACCCGTGGCAGTTGCTCGATGGAGAACAGCGCCGGGGCCAGTGCCAGACGGGCATCGGTGGCCAGCACGTGGGCGTGCAGATGGGCGCCGATGGCACTGAGCAGGTCGCCGGCGATCGGGCCGGAGGCGATGGCAAAGCGGGTCCAGGCCAATACCGGCAGCACCAGCAATTGCACGTCGTAGTCCTGGCCGTCATGCTCCAGGGTGGTCGATTCGCTGCCGGCCTCGACGGCTTCGATCAAGACGTCATAGGCGTCCAGGTCGGCCTTGAACAGGTGATCCAGGGCGGCATCGAGCAAGCCTTGATGGCCGGTGCGCAGCAGCTTGTTGAGCAGGGCGTCAAGGGGCTTCAGCCAGGCGCGCTCTTCGAGCCGGCTGGAGGCTTGCGCGATGGCTTGCGCGAAGGTCACCAAGTGTTGGCTGTCGGCAGAAAGCTTGGAGGAGGAACGTTTGGCGGGACGACGCATGGAGGCAATCAGTAATCTGTAGAGACGAAACTGCCTATTGTAGATGATTTGTCCGGGCTGTCAGCCGCAAGCGCGGGCAGGTCGCTCCAATGGGCAATAAAAAACGCCGGACGAATCCGGCGTTTTTCGGTCTTGCCTGTGCCACTGCAGCCGCAACGGGCTGCGGTGAGGCCCTGCTTAGGCGGCCAGCAGTTGACGCAGCACGAACGGCAGGATGCCGCCATGCTTGTAGTAGTCCACTTCGATCGGGGTATCGATGCGCAGCAGCAGCTTGACTTCCTGGGTCTGGCCGTTCTTGCGATGGATCACCAGGGTGGCTTCCTGTTGCGGCTTGATCTCGCCTTCCAGGCCCTTCAGGTCGAAGCTTTCTTCACCGGTGATGCCCAGCGACTGAACACTGTCATTGCCCAGGAACTGCAGCGGCAGCACGCCCATACCCACCAGGTTGGAGCGGTGGATACGCTCGAAGGAACGTGCGATCACGGCCTTCACGCCCAGCAGCTGGGTGCCCTTGGCAGCCCAGTCACGGGAGGAGCCGGTACCGTACTCTTCGCCACCGAAGACCATGGTCGGGGTGCCTTCGGCCACGTACTTCATGGCGGCGTCGTAGATCGACATTTCTTCACCGGAAGGCTGGTGAATGGTGATGCCGCCTTCGACGCGCGAGCCGTCTTCCTTGGCCGGGATCATCAGGTTCTTGATACGCACGTTGGCGAAGGTGCCGCGCATCATGATCTCGTGGTTGCCGCGACGCGAGCCGTAGGAGTTGAAGTCCGCCTTCAACACGCCATTGGCTTGCAGCCACTTGCCAGCCGGGCTGGATTCCTTGATGGAGCCGGCCGGGGAGATGTGGTCGGTGGTGATCGAGTCGCCGAACACGCCCAGAGCGCGGGCGCCGCTGATGCCGGTCGCTGCAGCCTGGGGTTCTTCGCTGAAGTTCTCGAAGAACGGCGGCTCGGCGATGTAGGTCGAGCTCGGCCAGTTGTAGACTTCACCCTTGGCCACGCCCTTGATGGCTTCCCACAGCTTGCCGGGAGCGCCCTTCACATCGGCGTAGTTTTCCTTGAAGGTCTTGGCGTTCATGGCGAACTTGAGCAGCTTTTCGATCTCCTGCGAGGTCGGCCAGATGTCGCCCAGGTAGACGGGCTTGCCGCCCTTGCCCTTGCCGACCGGTTCGGTCATCAGGTCACGGGTGACGTTGCCGGCGATGGCGTAGGCCACCACCAGCGGGGGCGAAGCCAGGAAGTTGGCGCGGATGTTCGGGTGGATACGGGCTTCGAAGTTGCGATTGCCCGACAGCACGGCAGCGGCCACCACGTCGTTCTTGACGATGGCTTCGTTCATGGCCGGGGTCAGGTCGCCAGCGTTGCCGATGCAGGTGGTGCAACCGTAGGCGGTCACGCCAAAGCCCAGCTTTTCCAGGTACGGCAGCAGGCCAGCGGCTTCCAGGTACTTGGTCACCACGCGCGAGCCAGGGGCCAGCGAGGTCTTGATGTGCGGTGCGACCTTCAGGCCGGCTTCCACGGCCTTCTTGGCCAGCAGACCAGCAGCCAGCAGCACGCTCGGGTTGGAGGTGTTGGTGCAGGAGGTGATGGCGGCGATCAGCACGTCACCGTTGTGCACATCCACGCCGTCGGCGTTCTTGTAGGAAGCACCCAGGTCTTCAGCCTTCTTGTTGAAGCCGTTTTCAGCGGTCGGCTTGGTGAAGAGGTCCGAGAAAGTGGACTTGACGTTGCCGATCTCGATGCGGTCTTGCGGACGCTTCGGACCTGCCAGCGACGGGGCGACGGTGCCCAGGTCCAGCGAGACTTCCTGGGTGTAGTCGATCTGGCCAGCCTTGGGCACGCCGTACAGGCCTTGGGCCTTGAAGTAGGCTTCGAAGGCGTCGATCTCGGCCTTGGTGCGGCCGGTGCCCTTGAAGTAGGCGATGGTGGCGTCGTCGACCGGGAAGAAGCCCATGGTGGCGCCGTATTCCGGGGCCATGTTGGCGATGGTGGCGCGGTCGGTCAGCGACAGCGATTCGGTGCCTTCACCGAAGAATTCGACGAACTTGCCCACGACCTTGGTCTGGCGCAGCAGTTCGGTGATGGTCAGCACCAGGTCGGTGGCGGTGACGCCTTCGCGCAGAGCGCCGGTCAGGTTCACGCCGACCACGTCGGGGGTCAGGAAGTAGACCGGCTGGCCCAACATGCCGGCTTCGGCTTCGATGCCGCCCACGCCCCAGCCGACCACGCCGATGCCGTTGATCATGGTGGTGTGGGAGTCGGTGCCGACCAGGGTGTCAGGGTAGTAGACGCCGGTCTTGTTGTGCACGCCGCGTGCCAGGTATTCCAGGTTCACCTGGTGCACGATGCCGAAGCCCGGGGGCACCACACCGAAGGTGTCGAAGGCTTGCATACCCCACTTCATGAACTGGTAGCGCTCGTTGTTGCGCGAGAATTCCAGCTTCATGTTCAGGTCCAGTGCCTTCTTTTCACGGAAGTGGTCGATCTGCACCGAGTGGTCCACCACCAGGTCCACCGGCACCAGCGGTTCGATGTTCTTGGGGTTCTTGCCCAGCTTGCTGGCGACGTTGCGCATGGCGGCCAGGTCGGCCAGCAGAGGCACGCCGGTGAAGTCCTGCAGCACCACGCGGGCCACCACGAAGGGGATCTCATCCACGCGAGCGGCCTTGGCGCCCCAGTTGGCCAACTGCTTGACGTGTTCTTCGGTGACCTTCTGGCCGTCGCAGTTGCGCAGCACCGATTCCAGCACGATACGGATGGACACCGGCAGGCGCGAGATATTCACGCCCAGCGATTTTTGCAGGGCGGGCAGGGAGTAGAACTTGCCCTTCTTGGAACCGGAAATCTTGAATTCCTTCAGGGTGTTCAATGTGTTGCGAGACATGGCCTCTTCTCCTTAATTTGGCAATTTAGTGATGCTAGCTAGTCGAATCCGGTTTGCGCTGCAATGGTGAACTGCGGGGTGCTGCCTGATTCTATGATTCTTTGTTACTAAAAACTTCCTGGACCGGCAAAGGCTGCCTGACCGGTTCAGTTCTGGTGCGGTGCGGCGGCCAGGGTCGAGGCCGGCGCTGCGCTGGCGGCAGCAGCGGCCTTGATCTGGTCGGCGTTCTTGCATTCGTTGGCCAGTTGCTGACCCTTCTTGGAATCCAGCAGCAGGCCCTTGGCCGGGATACCGATCCAGACCAGGCCCATCTTGTGGTTTTCGAAGCGGTTGGCACCGGTGGTGGTGGCCACGCGGGTCAGACGGTGGATGCGCTTGTTCCAGCGGATGGCGATGTGCTTGTCATCGGCATCGTTCTTCCAGATGGTCAGCTTGTTGCCCATTTCGCACTGGAAGTCGGCCGACTGGGTGCCGCTGAGTTCGGGTTCGCTGTCGTCATCCTCGGCATCCGAGGAGAACGGCATCTTGGCCGCCGGCGCTGCAGCAGCCGCAGCAGCCTTCTTGGTGTGCGCCTTCTTGACCACCTTCTTCTTGGTGGTGTGCGTGCTGTCGGTGTCGGCATGTGCCGGGGCGATGCCGGCGACGGCGAACAGGGCGCCCAACAGGGCGAGGAGGCTCAGGTGCTTTTTCATAGACGTCTATCGAATATCGAAACGGTTTTTACGGCTGGGTTGAAGGGGAGTCGCCAGGGGCGAACCATGCTGCAGTCTGCGGCGGCAGCGCAATGCCGGTGGCGTGCGCGCGTTGCAGGATACTCCAGTAATAGCGGTAGCTGGCACGGTCATGCAGGTTGCCCAGATGCTGGATCGGGCCCCATTGCACCGCCTGCGCCTTGAGCAAGATCTGTGCCGCCAGTTCGGCTTCCTCGGTGGCAGGCGACATCGCCTGCACGATGGGACGGATCTGGTCCGGATGGATGCTCCACATCCGGGTATAGCCAAACTCCTGTGCCGCGCGGCGCGCATCGTCGGCCACTGCGGCGGGATTCTTGATGTCGGTGCTCACATTGTGCGAGGGCACCTTGCCGTGCGCATGGCAGGCAGCGGCAATCTCCAGCTTGGCGCGTCGCACCAGCGGATGGTCGAACTGTCCGGGCGAGCGCATGGCGCTGCCGGGAATGGCACCGTAGTGGGCCGAAACGAAATCCATCACCCCGAAGGACAGCGACTGCACCTGGGGCAGGGCGGCGATCTTGTTGGCATCGGCCAGTGCGCCGTGGGTTTCGATGAGCACCTGCACCGGCAGGTAGCTGCGACCGGCGGCGCGGGCGGCACGGTTGATGCTCTCCAGTGCGCGCAGCACATCTTCGACGCCTTCCGGCTTGGGCAACATCACGTAGGCCAGCTCGCGCGCAGCGGCGCCGCAGAGGGTGGCCACGTCCTGCTCGAAATGTGCATGACCCACGTCATGCACGCGCGCGCCAATGCGACGGTGAACGTTGTCGGGGCTGGCGATGAGCGCGGCGACCAGTTCGGCGTGCGCGGCTTCATTGCCGGCGGCAGCGCCATCTTCGCAGTCGAAGGTGATGTCGAACACGGGGCCGAGTTCCTGCTGCAGGGCCATCGACTTGCGCATCAGCTTTTCGGAGCCGGCGTAGTGATCGCATACCGGAAGCGAAACCGGCTGCTGGGCACCTGGGAACAAGACCTGGGAAGGATGCATTGCTGCGTAATGGATTGGGGTAGGGGTTGTCGAATCGATCGAGATCGCAATACGTAAGCGTAAGACGTAATGCTTAAATTACGGTTGGTGCGGCAGCAGCAGACTGCTGCCGCACCAACGTCACATGGTCAATCAGCCAACCAGGTGCTTGACGCCTTCACGCTCTTCCATCAGTTCCTTGAGGGTGATGTTGATGCGCTCTTGCGAGAACTCGTCGATTTCCAGACCCTGGACGATCTTGTACTCGCCGTTTTCGGTGGTCACCGGGAAGCCGAACATGGTGCCTTCGGGGATGCCGTAGGAACCGTCGGAGGGGATACCCATGGTGGTCCACTTGCCATTGGTGCCCAGCACCCAGTCACGCACGTGGTCGATGGCGGCATTGGCAGCCGAAGCGGCCGAGGACAGGCCACGGGCTTCGATGATGGCGGCGCCGCGCTTGCCGACGGTGGGCAGGAACACGTTCTTGTTCCATTCCTGGTCGTTGATGGTGTCCTTGACCGAAGCGCCATCAGCGGTAGCGAAGCGGTAGTCGGCGTACATGGTGGGCGAGTGGTTACCCCACACGCACAGCTTTTCGATGGCCGAGACCGGCTTGCCGATCTTGGCAGCCACTTGCGACAGGGCGCGGTTGTGGTCCAGACGCAGCATCGCGGTGAAGTTCTTGGCCGGCAGGTTGGGGGCCGACTTCATGGCGATGTAGGCGTTGGTGTTGGCCGGGTTGCCGACCACCAGCACCTTGACGTTGCGCGAAGCCACGGCGTCCAGTGCCTTGCCCTGTACAGTGAAGATCTGGGCGTTGGCTTCCAGCAGATCCTTGCGCTCCATGCCGGGGCCACGGGGACGGGCGCCCACCAAGAGGGCGATGTCGGCATCCTTGAACGCGGTCATCGGATCGCTGTGGGCGGTCACGCCAGCCAGCAGGGGGAAGGCACAGTCGTCGATTTCCATGATGACGCCCTTCAAGGCCTTCTGTGCCTTTTCATCGGGGATTTCCAGCAGTTGCAGGATGACCGGCTGGTCTTTGCCCAGCAGATCGCCGTTGGCGATGCGGAACAGCAGGGAGTAACCGATCTGACCGGCGGCGCCGGTGACGGCAACACGCATGGGGGCTTTAGCCATGTTGAATCTCCAAAAGAGGTGATGAAAAAAAGCATTCAGACTGCAATGAAGCGCACGTTGCGGCTACGTCGCGCATGGCGCGGCAGGGCCGTTTGCGGTTGCTTCTGGTTTGCGCATGAAAAATGCGCGATTTCCTCGAATTCTTGTTAGGCCGCCATGATACCGTCGAAAACGCAGTGAGTCAGTTGCTTTCGCGGTGGGTCCTGCCGACAAATCAAAAACCTGTCAAACTTGCGTTCCGCTCGCATGAGATTGCCGCGTGGGCGAGGTCTGGATGAGAGCGATTCTCGTTAGCGTCTACTGGTCGGTACATCGCTCCCTGCCTGCCTTGCGGCTCTGCAGACTGCTCGCGAGTTTAGGCCTGGGAAAGACTGCTGTCAATCAATATCTTATGTCTTATATAAGACATATTATTGCCTAGTTTTTGCTGGACGCCGGAAGGAGTTTTGTGGTGAAATTCGAGGTTATGAGCTCGATCCTGCCCAATTCGAACAACGCCGACGCGCAAGCCGCGGGGGCGGGTGCCGCCAGTCCGGCGCCCACCTTCAGTCCGTTGTACCAGCAGATCAAGGCGCTCATCATGCAGCGCCTGGAAGCCGGCGAGTGGAAGCCGGGTGAGCTCATTCCCAGCGAGGTGGAGTTGGGTAGTCGTTTCAAGGTCAGTCAAGGCACGGTGCGCAAGGCCATCGACGAACTGGCGGCCGAAAACCTGGTGGTGCGCCGCCAAGGCAAGGGCACCTTCGTCGCTACCCATCATGAGACCCAGGCGCAGTTCCGCTTCCTGCGGCTGATGGCCGATAGCGAAGAACCGCAGCGTCCCGAAAACAAGATCATCGAAGTCAAGCGCGTGCGCGCCTCGGCCGAAGTGGCCCGTCAGCTCGATATGAAGTCGGGCGACTCGGTCATTTTCATTCGCCGGGTAAAATCGTTTAATGGCGCCCCCATCATCCTCGAAGATATCTGGCTGCCTGGCGCCATCTTCAAGGGCTTGACGGCCGAGCGCCTGGTGGAATACCGCGGCCCGCTGTATGGCCTGTTCGAGTCGGAGTTCGGCACCCGCATGATCCGTGCCGAAGAGCGCATCCGTGCCGTCGGGGCGGATCAGGATGCTGCAGAGTTTCTGGGCGTAGCGCCCCAAACGCCGTTGCTGAGTGTGGAGCGGGCTTCATTTACCTATGGCGACAAGCCGGTGGAGATGCGGCGCGGACTGTACCTGACGACGAATCATCATTACCAAAGCGAGTTGAGCTGAGCAATCCGTTGCCGGTTGTTGCAAGACGCTGGCGAGCCTGGCCTGTCCAGTGGAGAAGGGCTGGTGTCACGCCTTGTCGACGTGCTGCGAAGCGCAATAAAAGTTGATGGTGATTTCGAAAATCGGCGAAAATTGCATGATTGTTTTAAACTGAGGAGAACCTTGTATGTCTGAAGCCGCTAAACCACAACGGCCGCAATTTCGTAACATACACCTAACCCAAATTGCCGGCTACCGTATGCCTTTGGCTGCCATCGTCTCGATCATGCACCGCATCAGCGGTCTGTTCCTGTTCCTGATGCTGCCTTTCATCCTGTTCCTGTTGGACAGCAGCCTGCTCTCGGAAGGTACTTTCGCCTATCTCAAGGGCCTGGCATCGGGCTGGTTCGTCAAGCTCGTCATCCTGGCCCTGTCCTGGGCCTATCTCCACCACTTCTGTGCCGGCATCCGCCACCTGATCATGGATAACCACATCGGTCTGGACAAGGACAGCGCACGCAAGTCCTCGGCAACGGTCCTGGTGGTCAGCATCACGCTGATGGTCCTGGTCGCATTGAAACTGTTCGGAGCATTCTGAAAATGGCTGATAACAACATCGGACCCAAGCGCCTGGTCGTGGGCGCTCACTATGGCCTGCGTGACTGGATGGCGCAACGCGCCACCGCCGTGGTAATGGCGATCTACACCGTGATCCTGCTGGTGTGCTTCTTCACCTCGACCCACTTCAGCTACGAGGGCTGGGCGGCGCTGTTCTCGCGTCAGTGGTTCAAGGTGGCCACCTTTGCCGTGTTCATGGCGCTGTTTTTCCACGCCTGGATCGGCGTGCGTGATGCGCTCATGGACTACGTCAAGCTCGTTGGCCTGCGTCTGGTCCTGCAAGTTGCCACTATCGTGTGGCTGATCGCTTGCGCTGGCTATGCCGCGCAGATTCTGTGGAGAAACTAATCGTGGCTGCAATCAAATCCGCCATCACTACCCGCCGCTTTGACGCGGTCATCGTCGGCGCCGGTGGCTCCGGTATGCGCGCCTCGCTGCAACTGGCCGAAGCCGGCCTGAACGTCGCTGTCCTGTCCAAGGTCTTCCCGACCCGCTCGCACACCGTGGCTGCCCAAGGCGGCATCGGCGCTTCGCTGGGCAATATGTCCGAAGACAACTGGTACTGGCACATGTTCGATACCGTCAAGGGTTCGGACTACCTGGGCGACCAGGACGCCATCGAATTCATGTGCCGCGAAGCACCGAAGGCCGTCTACGAGCTGGAACACTTCGGTATGCCCTTCGACCGCAACCCGGATGGCACCATCTACCAGCGTCCGTTCGGTGGTCACACCGCCAACCTGGGCGAAAAGCCGGTGCAGCGTGCCTGTGCCGCCGCTGACCGTACCGGTCACGCGCTGCTGCACACCCTGTACCAGCGTAACGTGCGCGCCAAGACCCACTTCTTCGTCGAATGGATGGCGCTGGACCTGATCCGCAACGAAGAGGGCGATGTCCTCGGCGTGGTCGCGCTGGAAATGGAAACCGGCGAAATCATGATGCTGCACGCCAAGACCACCCTGTTCGCCACCGGCGGTGCAGGTCGTATCTGGGCCGCCTCGACCAATGCCTTCATCAATACCGGCGACGGTATGGGCATGGCCGCGCGTGCCGGCCTGCCGCTGCAGGACATGGAATTCTGGCAGTTCCACCCCACCGGCGTGGCCGGCGCGGGCGTGCTGATCACCGAAGGCGTGCGCGGCGAAGGCGGCATCCTGATCAACAGCAACGGCGAACGCTTCATGGAGCGCTACGCGCCGACCCTGAAGGATCTGGCCCCGCGTGACTTCGTTTCGCGTTCGATGGACCAGGAAATCAAGGAAGGCCGTGGCGTCGGTCCCCACAAGGATCACGTGCTGCTGGATCTGCGCCACATCGGTGCCGATACCATCAAGAAGCGCCTGCCCTCGATCCTGGAAATCGCCCACAAGTTCGCCAACGTCGATGCGACCAAGGAACCGATCCCGGTCGTGCCGACCATCCACTACCAGATGGGTGGCATCCCCACCAACGTCCATGGTCAGGTGGTCGCACCCAAGGGTGGTTCGATGAAGGAAGTGGTGCAGGGCATGTACGCCATCGGCGAATGCGCCTGCGTGTCGGTGCACGGCGCCAACCGCCTGGGCACCAACTCGCTGCTGGACCTGGTGGTGTTCGGTCGCGCCGCCGGCAACCACATCGTCGGCACCCGTCTGCAGGACCAGAGCCACAAGCCGATCCCGGCTGGCGCCCTGGACCGTTCGCTGGAGCGCATTGCGCACCTGGAAAGCAGCACCGGTTCCGAGCGCGTGCAAGACGTGGCCAACGACATCCGTGCCACCATGCAGAAGTACTGCGGCGTGTTCCGTACCGACGCCCTGCTGCAGGAAGGCTACAAGAAGATCATGGAGCTGGACGAGCGCCGCAAGCACGTCTCGTTCAAGGACAAGTCCAAGGTGTTCAACACTGCCCGCGTGGAAGCGCTGGAACTGGACAATCTGATCGAAACCGCCAAGGCCACCATCACCTCGGCCGCAGCTCGCAAGGAATCGCGTGGCGCCCACGCCCACAGCGACTACGAGCAACGCGACGACGTGAACTGGCTCAAGCACACGCTGTGGTTCTCCGAGGGGAATCGTCTCGACTACAAGCCGGTCAACATGCAGCCGCTGACCGTCGAGACCTTCAAACCTAAAGCACGTACTTTCTAAGAGGTCGCAACATGACTCGCACCCTGAAATTCAAGATTTATCGTTACGATCCGGACAAGGACGACAAGCCGTACATGCAAGACCTGACGGTGGAGTTGAAGCCCACCGACAAGATGCTGCTGGACGCCCTGCAACGCATCAAGTCCGATGTGGACGATTCGCTGGCGCTGCGTCGCTCCTGCCGCGAAGGCGTGTGCGGCTCGGACGCCATGAACATCAACGGCAAGAACGGTCTGGCCTGCATCACCAATCTGAACGAGCTGACCGAACCCATCGTTCTGAAGCCGCTGCCTGGCCTGCCGGTGATCCGCGACCTGATCGTGGACATGACCAACTTCTTCAAGCAATACGACTCGATCAAGCCCTACCTGATCAACGACAGCATTCCGCCCGAAAAGGAACGCCTGCAGTCGCCCGAACAGCGTGAAGAGCTTGATGGCGTCTACGAGTGCATCCTGTGCGCCTGCTGCTCGACCTCCTGCCCGTCGTTCTGGTGGAACCCGGACCGTTTCGTCGGCCCAGCTGGCCTGCTGCAAGCCTACCGCTTCATCGCCGACAGCCGCGACGAAGCCACCGGCGCGCGTCTGGACAATCTGGAAGACCCGTACCGCCTGTTCCGTTGCCGTTCCATCATGAACTGCGTCGATGTCTGCCCCAAGGGTCTGAACCCCAACAAGGCCATCGGCAAGATCAAGGAACTGATGGTTCGTCGTTCGGTATAAGTCTTATCGGTTGATCGGCCCGCCAGACCCGCCGTGGTTGGCGGGCTGCAGCGAGGGGGAGCAGGGCTGCAAGCGGCTTCCCCGACCGTTCCAGTCAGTTTTGGTGCGGTTGAAGTGAATGGAAAGACAAGAAATGAGCGAGTTCACGACTGAGCAGCGTCACCAGGATGATCCGGCCAAACGAGCGCGACTGCGCTGGCGTGCGCGCCGCGGGCTGCTGGAGAACGACCTGATCCTGACGCGCTATCTCGATGCCCATGAGGCCGAGATGAGCGACGACGAGGTGGATGCCTTTTCGCGCCTGATGGACCTGACTGACAACGACCTGATGGACCTGTTGCTGGCTCGCAAGGAGCCCGAAGCGGCGGTCGATTTGCCCCAAGTGCATGCGTTGCTCAAGACACTGCGTACTGCCTGACTGTTGCACGAATATTGCGCCTGGCCACAAGCCAGACGGATTTTGCCCGATCGCGGCCGGCTCCAACTCGCCCCCCCGGCGCATCCGCACCACGATGCAGCCCGGCTTGCGGTCGCGGCGTTTGATTAACGGTTTCACCATCCCAGCAAAAGGAAAAGCTATGTCCAATACCGATATCAAAGCTACCCTGTCGTTCTCCGACGGCTCTCCGTCCGTAGATTTTCCTATCTACAAAGGCAGCATCGGCCCTGATGTGATCGATATCCGTAAGCTCTACGGCGCCACCGGCAAGTTCACCTATGACCCGGGCTTCATGTCGACCGCTTCCTGCAATTCCTCCATCACCTACATCGATGGCGACAAGGGCGAGCTGCTGTATCGCGGCTACCCGATCGAACAGCTGGCGGTGAACTGCGACTTCCTGGAATCCTGCTACCTGCTGCTGCACGGTGAGCTGCCCAATGCCAAGCAGAAGGAAGAATTCGTCAAGACCGTGACCGAGCACACCATGGTGCACGAGCAGATGAACTTCTTCTTCCGTGGCTTCCGCCGCGATGCGCACCCGATGGCCGTGCTGACCGGTTCCGTGGGCGCGCTGTCGGCCTTCTACCACGACTCGCTGGACATCTCCAACGCCAACCACCGCGAAGTCTCGGCCATCCGCATGATCGCCAAGCTGCCGACCCTGGTGGCCATGGCTTACAAGTACAGCATCGGCCAGCCGTTCGTCTATCCGCGCAACGACCTGTCCTATACCGCCAACTTCATGCGCATGATGTTTGCCAACCCGTGCGAAGAGTACCAGGTCAATGAAGTGCTGGTGCGCGCGCTGGACCGCATCCTGATCCTGCACGCCGACCACGAACAGAACGCTTCGACCTCGACCGTGCGTCTGGCCGGCTCCTCTGGTGCCAACCCGTTCGCATGTATCGCCGCCGGTATCGCCTGCCTGTGGGGCCCGGCCCACGGCGGCGCCAACGAAGCCGCACTGAACATGCTGGAACAGATCGGTTCGGTCGACAAGATCCCCGAGTTCATTACGCAAGTGAAGGACAAGAACTCCGGCGTGAAGCTGATGGGCTTCGGCCACCGCGTCTACAAGAACTACGACCCGCGTGCCAAGCTGATGCGCGAAACCTGCTACGAAGTCCTGAACGAACTGGGACTGCACGACGACCCGCTGTTCAAGCTGGCCATGGAGCTGGAAAAGATCGCGCTGGAAGACGAATACTTCGTCTCCCGCAAGCTGTACCCGAACGTCGACTTCTACTCGGGCATCGTGCAGCGCGCCCTGGGCATTCCGACCTCGATGTTCACCTGCATCTTCGCCATGGCCCGTACCATCGGCTGGATCGCACAGTGGAACGAAATGATCTCGGATCCGGAACAGAAGATCGGCCGTCCCCGTCAGCTGTTCGTCGGTTCGCCGCGCCGCGACGTGCCGCCGATGGACAAGCGCTGATCGCACGCTGTTGTCCGTCTGCCTAGTCGGACGGACAACAATGCCTGCCGGATAGCCTTGTTTCCCGTCTTCCGGGATGGTCGGGAGGAGGGTGAAAAGCCCGTCCGGCAAGGCTTTGCAGGCGCGCATTGGTAGCGAGAAATGCCTGTTGCTTCATGTTTCAAATAAAAAAGCGAATCCCTGAGGATTCGCTTTTTTATTTGATATTAGGAGATATAATTCCGTTGCGCTGACTGGATGACGTACAGAAGTTCAGGTAGACAAAGTCCTTCCCCCACAACTTGATGCAATCCGCTAACCGGTCAGGCCGTGTCGCGGAAGGTGTAGAAACCCGCTAATCTCGCGAAGCGCGAAGAAAGGTGAGCAAATGACAAAGCTCTACGAGCAATACAACATCAACTCCTACCTGTTCGGTGGGAATGCTCCGTACATCGAAGAACTGTACGAAGCCTACCTGAACAACCCCGGCTCCGTCCCTGACAACTGGCGTGCTTACTTCGACGCCGTGCAACACGTGCCCGCAACTGACGGCTCGACCCGTCCTGACGTGGCCCACGCTCCGGTGATCGCTTCCTTCGCCGAACGCGCCAAACAAGGCCCGATCCGCACCGTCATCGCTTCCGCCGACTCCGACATGGGCCGCAAGCGCGTCGCTGTTACCCAGCTGATCGCCGGCTACCGTGACCTCGGTTCCCGTTTCGCCAACCTGGACCCGCTGCAACGCCAGGAACGCCCCAACATCCCCGAACTCGATCCGTCCTTCTACGGCTTTACTGACGCCGACATGGACATCGTGTTCAACATCAACAACACCTACTTCGGCCCGGAAACCGCTTCCCTGCGCGACCTGCTGCAGATGCTGCGCGACACCTACACGCGCTCCATCGGTGCCGAGTTCACCTACATTTCCGACATGTCGGAAGTGCGCTGGCTGGAAGAGCGCCTGGAGCCGACCCGTGCCGTTCCCAGCTTCTCCTCCGAGAAGAAGAAGCACATCCTGGAACGCCTGACCGCCGCTGAAGGCCTGGAACGCTACCTCCACACAAAGTACGTCGGCCAGAAGCGCTTCTCGCTGGAAGGCGGCGAATCCTTCATCGCCTCCCTGGATGAAACCATCCAGCGCGCCGGTGAAAAGGGCGTGCAGGAAATCGTGATCGGCATGGCCCACCGCGGCCGTCTGAACGTGCTGGTCAACATCCTGGGCAAGACCCCGCAGGAACTGTTCTCCGAATTCGAAGGCCGTCACGCTGACGACCTGCCGGCCGGTGACGTCAAGTACCACCAAGGTTTCTCCTCCGACGTCTCCACCCCTGGCGGTCCGGTCCACCTGTCGCTGGCCTTCAACCCGTCCCACCTGGAAATCGTCAACCCGGTGGTCGAGGGTTCGGTCAAGGCCCGTATGGACCGCCGCGGCGACAAGGATGGTTCGCAAGTGCTGCCGATCCTGGTGCACGGCGATGCCGCCTTCGCCGGCCAAGGCGTGGTGATGGAAACCCTGAACCTGGCACAGACCCGTGGCTACGGCACGGGCGGTACCGTTCACATCGTCATCAACAACCAGATCGGCTTCACCACTTCCGACCCGCGCGACTCCCGTTCGACCCTGTACTGCTCGGACGTGGTCAAGATGATCGAAGCCCCGGTGCTGCACGTCAACGGCGATGATCCGGAAGCCGTCGTGTTCGCCACCCAGATCGCTGTCGACTACCGCATGAAGTTCAAGAAGGACATCGTGGTCGACATCATCTGCTTCCGCAAGCTGGGCCACAACGAGCAAGATACCCCTGCTCTGACCCAGCCGCTGATGTACAAGAAGATCGCCCAGCACCCCGGCACCCGCAAGCTGTACGCAGACAAGCTGGTGACCCAGCAGACCATCCCCGCCGATGGCGGCGAAGAACTGGTCAAGGCTTACCGCGCCGCGATGGACGCCGGTAAGCACGCCATCGATCCGGTGCTGACCAACTTCAAGAGCAAGTACGCCGTCGACTGGCTGCCGTTTCTGAACCGCAAGTGGACCGACGCGGCCGAAACCGCCGTGCCGCTGGCTGAACTGAAGCGCCTGGCCACCAAGATCACCTCCGTGCCGGAAGGCTTCAAGGTGCACTCGCTGGTCGAGAAGGTCTTGAACGACCGCGCCGCCATGGGCCGTGGCGAAATGAACCTGGACTGGGGCATGGGTGAACACCTGGCCTACGCCAGCCTGGTTTCCTCCGGCTATGCCGTGCGCCTGACCGGCCAGGATGCCGGCCGTGGCACCTTCACCCACCGTCACGCCGTGCTGCACGACCAGAACCGCGAGCGTTGGGATGCCGGTACCTTCATCCCGCTGCAGAATGTGGCCGAGAACCAGTCCACCTTCACCGTGATCGACTCGGTGCTGTCCGAAGAAGCCGTGCTGGCCTTCGAATACGGCTACTCGACTGCTGAACCGAACACCCTGACCATCTGGGAAGCCCAGTTCGGCGACTTCGCCAACGGTGCCCAGGTCGTGATGGACCAGTTCATCAGCTCCGGCGAAGTGAAGTGGGGCCGTGCCTCGGGCCTGGTGCAGATGCTGCCCCACGGCTATGAAGGCCAGGGCCCGGAACACTCTTCGGCACGTATCGAGCGTTACCTCCAGCTGTGCGCCGACAACAACATGCAGGTCGTGCAGCCCACCACCGCTGCGCAGATCTTCCACCTGCTGCGTCGCCAGATGATCCGCCTGTTCCGCAAGCCGCTGATCATCATGACCCCGAAGTCGCTGCTGCGTAACAAGGATGCCGGTTCCCCGCTGTCCGACCTGGCCAAGGGTTCGTTCCAGACCGTGATCCCGGAAGTCGATGAAACCATCGACGCCAAGAAGGTCAAGCGCATCGTTGCCTGCTCGGGCAAGGTGTACTACGACCTGGTCAACGCCCGCAAGGAACGTGGTCAGACCGATACCGCCATCATCCGCGTCGAGCAGTTGTATCCGTTCCCGCACAAGGCCTTCGCGGCCGCGTTGAAGCAGTTCCCCAACTTCAACGAACTGGTGTGGGCACAGGACGAGCCGCAGAACCAGGGCGCATGGCTGCAGATCCAGCACAACATCTTCGAGAATCTCTCCGAAGGTCAGAAGTTGGCCTATGCAGGCCGCCCGGCCAGCGCCTCGCCGGCCGTCGGTTACTACGACAAGCACTACGCACAGCAAAAGGCACTGATCGAAACCGCCTTCGCCAAGCTCAAGGGCTTTGTGCTGACCAAGTAATCATTGATGCAAACGGGACGCGCTGCGAGGGCAGGGCGTCCCTGTTTCCATAAGAACGAAATCACCCGAAAATCGGAGAATCCTGAAAATGGCTCAAATCGAAGTAAAAGTCCCGCAGTTGTCGGAATCCGTTGCTGAAGCAACCCTGCTGCAATGGCACAAGAAGGTTGGCGAACCCGTCGCCCGTGACGAAAACCTGATCGACATCGAGACCGACAAGGTCGTGCTGGAACTGCCCTCGCCGGACGCCGGCGTGATCACCCAGATCATCAAGGCCGACGGCGCCACCGTCGTAGCCGGTGAAGTGATCGCCATCCTGGACACCGACGCTTCCGCACAAGTGGCCCCGACCGAAGTCAAGGCTGCCCCGGCACCGCAAGCGACCAACGAACCGACCCCGGTTGCCGCTCCCGAGCTGGCCTCCAAGGGAGACGTCGCCATGCCCGCCGCTGCCAAGCTGCTGGCCGACAACAACCTGTCGACCTCGCAAGTCACCGGCACCGGCAAGGATGGCCGCGTGACCAAGGGCGACGTGCTGGGTGCGCTGTCGGCTCCCGCCGCTGCACCTGCTGCTGCCGCCAAGCCGGCCCTGGCGCAAGTGGCCGCACCGGTCAAGGCTGGCCTGGAAAGTCGTCCGGAACAACGCGTGCCGATGAGCCGCCTGCGTGCCCGCGTGGCCGAGCGTCTGGTGCAATCGCAATCGACCAACGCCATCCTGACCACCTTCAACGAAGTCAACATGCAGCCGGTCATCGACCTGCGCAACAAGTACAAGGACAAGTTCGAGAAGGAACACGGCGTCAAGCTGGGCTTCATGTCCTTCTTCGTCAAGGCCGTCGTGCATGCCCTGAAGAAGTACCCGATCGTCAACGCCTCGGTCGATGGCAATGACATCGTCTACCACGGTTACTTCGACATCGGTGTGGCCGTCGGCTCGCCCCGTGGTCTGGTGGTGCCCATCCTGCGCGATGCGGACCAGATGTCGATTGCCGACATCGAGAAGAAGATCGGTGAATTCGGCCAGAAGGCCAAGGACGGCAAGCTGTCCATCGAAGAACTGTCGGGCGGTACCTTCACCGTCTCCAACGGCGGCACCTTCGGTTCCATGCTGTCGACCCCGATCATCAACCCGCCGCAATCGGCGATCCTGGGCATCCACGCCACCAAGGAACGCGCTGTGGTTGAAAACGGCCAGGTCGTGGTCCGTCCGATCAACTACTTCGCGCTGTCCTATGACCACCGCATCATCGACGGCCGCGAAGCCGTCCTGTCGCTGGTCGCGATCAAGGAAGCACTGGAAGATCCGGCCCGTCTGCTGCTGGATCTGTAAGCAACCGGCCATCACGGCGTGAGCTAGGCGCTGAACGGCCCCCAGGCATTCAGCGCCTTTTTGCATCCGCTGCAGGCTAAAAGTTAATAGCTAGCAGCGGATGCGCACAACGAATCAGGAATACACACATGAGCAAGAATTTTGACGTGGTCGTCATCGGTGGCGGCCCCGGCGGTTACATTGCCGCCATCCGCGCAGCGCAACTGGGCTTCAATACCGCCTGCATCGACGAATGGAAGAACGAAAAGGGCGGTCCCGCACCGGGCGGCACCTGCACCAACGTCGGTTGCATCCCCTCCAAGGCGCTGCTGCAATCGTCCGAACACTATGAGCACGCCAGCCACGGCTTCGCCGAGCACGGCATCGAAGTCAAGGGCCTGGGCCTGAACCTGGAAAAGATGCTGGGCCGCAAGAACACCGTGGTCAAGCAGAACAACGATGGCATCCTGTACCTGTTCAAGAAGAACAAGGTCGCCTTCTTCCACGGCCGTGGCTCCTTCGTCAAGGGCGATGCCAATGGCTACGAGATCAAGGTCGCCGGTGCTGCCGAAGAAACCATCACCGCCAAGCACGTGATCGTTGCTACCGGTTCGAACGCCCGTGCACTGCCGGGCGCCGAGTTCGATGAAAAGCTGATCCTCTCCAACACCGGCGCACTCTCCATTACTGAAGTGCCGAAGAAGCTGGGCGTGATCGGCGCCGGCGTGATCGGCCTGGAAATGGGTTCGGTCTGGCGTCGCCTGGGCGCCGAAGTGACCGTGCTGGAAGCCCTGCCGACCTTCCTGGGCGCCGTCGACGAACAGATCGCCAAGGAAGCCCAGAAGCTGCTGACCAAGCAAGGCCTGGCCGTGAACCTGGGTGTGAAGATCGGCACCATCAAGGCCGGCAAGAACAGCGTCTCCGTGGAATACACCGATGCCAAGGGCGAAGCCCACACCGGCGAATTCGACAAGCTGATCATCTCGATTGGCCGTACCCCCAACACCATTGGCCTCAACGCCGAAGGCGTGGGTCTGAAGCTGGACGAGCGCGGCTTCATCGCCGTGGATGGCGACTGCAAGACCAACCTGCCCAACGTGTGGGCGGTGGGTGATGTGGTGCGCGGCCCGATGCTGGCCCACAAGGCCGAAGAAGAAGGCGTTGCCGTGGCCGAGCGTATCGCCGGCCAGCATGGTCACGTCAACTTCAACACCATTCCTTGGGTCATCTACACCTCGCCGGAAATCGCCTGGGTCGGCAAGACCGAGCAGCAACTCAAGGCCGAAGGCGTGCAGTACAAGGCCGGTACCTTCCCGTTCCTGGCCAACGGCCGCGCCCGTGCGCTGGGCGATACCTCGGGCATGGTGAAGTTCCTGGCCGATGCCAAGACCGATGAAATCCTGGGCGTGCACATCGTCGGTCCGATGGCTTCCGAGCTGATTTCGGAAGCCGTGGTGGCGATGGAATTCCGTGCTTCGTCCGAAGACATCGCCCGTATCTGCCACGCTCACCCCTCGCTGTCCGAAGCGACCAAGGAAGCGGCCCTGGCCGTCGACAAGCGCGCATTGAACTTCTGATGCGCGATCAATGCGACAATACGCGTCGCTCATGCCTGCCAGCATGGCCAGGTTTGAGTTGCCCGCATAGTCAGCATTGAGATGCCAACCCAATGGGCGAGCCTGGCTCGCCCATTGTCGTTTTACAAGACCACACCATGGATGTCCGTCAATTCTACGAACAGTCGCTGTCCCAGCGCGGTTATCAACCCGATGAGGCGCAGTTGCGCGCCATCGAGCGCCTGCAGCGCGCCTATGAGGAATGGGTCGCCTACAAGGCCCAGCGCGCCTCCACCTTCAAGCGTCTGATCAGCCGGCCGGCCGTGCCGCGCGGCGTCTACATGTGGGGTGGGGTAGGGCGTGGCAAGTCCTTCCTGATGGACAGTTTCTATTCCGTGGTGCCGGTGGTGCGCAAGACGCGCCTGCACTTCCACGAATTCATGCGCGATGTGCATCGTCAGCTCGATGAATTGAAGGGCATCGCCGATCCCCTCGATGAGGTCGCCAAGCGCATCGCCAAGAAGTACCGCCTGATCTGCTTCGATGAATTCCACGTCTCCGACATCGCCGATGCGATGATCCTCTACAACCTGTTGAAGGGCCTGTTCGACCATGGCGTGTCGTTCGTGATGACCTCCAACTACGAGCCCAGCACGCTCTATCCAGATGGCCTGCATCGCGATCGGATGCTGCCCACCATTGCCTTGCTGAAGGAAAAGCTGGACGTCATGAACATCGACGCCGGCATCGACTACCGCAAGCGGGTGCTGGAGCAAGTGAAGGTGTACCACACTCCCCTGAACGCCAAGACCGATGAAGAATTGCGCGCAGCCTTCGCCGCAGTGGCCGAAGCCGCCGACGAAGATCCGCGTGTACACATCGAAGCCCGCGAGATCCGTGCCCTGCGCCGGGCCGGCAGCGCCATCTGGTTCGATTTTGCGACCCTGTGCGGTGGCCCGCGCTCGCAAAACGATTACCTGGAACTGGCCAGCCGCTTCCAGACCGTGATCCTGTCGGGCATTCCGCGCATGTCGGCGGCGATGTCCTCGGAGGCGCGCCGCTTTACCTGGCTGATCGACGTCTTCTACGACCACAAGGTCAAGCTGATCATGTCGGCCGCCGTCGAGCCGGATGAGCTTTATACGGTAGGTACGCTCTCCAACGAGTTCCACCGTACCGTTTCACGTATCATTGAGATGCAATCGAAGGAATATCTGGACGCGGACCGCCGTTCGATTGCCGACAGTCTCTCCTGAACAATCACCTGATGAACAAGAAATCCATGCAAGGTCTTTTTGTCGATGCCAAGGGCGTCACTTCTTCCCTGTGCGGGCTGATGCTGGCCCTGGTGGCCGGCGCCTGTGCTGCGCAAAGTGCTACCTCGGGCGCGCAAAGCCAGGCAAGCCAGCCGCAGGCGGCATCGGCGGCCACCGCGGCCGCACCGGCGGAGCCCATGAGCCGCGAGCGCTTTGATGAATTGGAGGCGCGCCCGCCGATTGCCCAGCGTTTCCCGGCCGGCTCCATCAAGTCCGGCGAACTGGCCCAGAAGGCGCTGGATGAAGCCGCCGAAGACCGCCAGGTTGCCGAGTTGCGCTATATCCTGGACCAGCGTGCGTGCTATCCCAAGTTCCTGGTCTCCGATTGTCTGGAAGCTGCGCGCGACCGCAAGCGTCTCACCGACAAGGGTATCAAGGCGGTGGAGTACGAGGCCAAGGTGTTCCAGCGCCAGGCCACCGTGGATGATCGCGACCGATCGCTAGCCGAGCAGCGCGCCAAGGACGAGGAAGATGCCGCGCGCCGCCTGGCCGACCAGAAGCAGAAGCAAGCCGATTCCGCCCGCAAGGTCGAGGAAAGCCGCGCCAAGAACAGCGAGGTGCAGCAGCGCATCGACCAGAACAAGAACGTGCCAGCCGATTATCGTGTGCGCCAGCATGAGGCCGAAGTCCAGCGCCAGCAGGCCGAGGAGGCTGCCCGTGCGCCGGCGCGTGCAGCCAATGCTGCCGAGCGCCAGCGGCGTATCCAGCAAGCCGAGGAGCATCGCCAGGAAGTCGAGCGCAAGAAGGCCGAGAACGAACGTGAACGTGCCGAACGCAAGCAAAGGCAACAGCAGCAACAGCAACAGCAACAGCAACAGCAACAGCAGTCGGATCAACAGGGTACACCGGCAGCCAAATAAGCCGTCCGTCCGGTGGGACCTCTACATGGCTTGCGCATGTCCATTGGCGTGCGCAAGCCAGTGCATTACACTAGCAAGCACATCAGCAACCAGTCCGCCATCATGACCAGTACGCATCGCGAAGACATCCAGCGCCGCATCATCGAACTCGAAGTAGAGCATCGCGATCTCGACAGTGTCATCGACATGCTCATGCGCGATGCCCGTTCAGAAGACCTGCAACTGCGTCGCCTCAAGAAGCGCAAGCTGCAATTGAAGGACCATATCGCGCTGCTGAAGATGCAGCTGGTCCCCGACATTCCCGCCTGAATCGCGCTGCGCGCGCCGGCCTGGGTCGGTCGCATCTGCATTCAGCTGGCAGTCGGCGCTTGCTCTTTCATGTAAGTCGGGGCCAGGGTGCCGACTCCGCGTAAAATAGCGGCTCGTTCCAATGACGTGCGGGTACGCCGGCATCGCCGATGCCTGTGCCGCACGTATTTCCTACAGGTTTGCCGCAGTGACTGCCCCAGAAGCCCCCGCCGACATCGTCGATAGCAGTGCCTCCACGCTTCCCGCCGACGCGCAGGAGGTCACGGCCGACTCTCCCGGCGTCCATGATGCCGAGATCGATCGTCTCTTCGGTGCCGGTGGCCCGCTGGGCGGGGCCGTGGGCAGCTATCGGCCGCGTCATGCCCAGACCGAGATGGCCAAGGCCATCGCTACGGCCATCGCCAATCAGGGCACGCTGATCGCCGAGGCCGGCACCGGGACTGGCAAGACTTTTGCCTACCTGGTTCCGGCGCTGCTGTGGGGCGGCAAGACTATCGTCTCCACCGGGACCAAGACCCTGCAGGACCAGCTCTACAACCGCGACATCCCTACCGTGCGCAATGCATTGCACGCCCCGGTCTCGGTAGCGCTGTTGAAGGGCCGTAGCAACTATGTCTGCCATTTCCACCTGGAACGCACGTTGCAGAATGGTCGCCTTACCGCGCGCGAGGACGTGGGCTATCTGCGCGAGATCTCGCGCTTCGTCAAATCCACCTCGTCTGGTGACAAGGCCGAGCTGACCAAGGTGCCGGAAACGGCCTCGGTCTGGAACCTGGTCACCTCGACCCGTGACACCTGTTTCGGCTCCGAATGCCAGTACTACCAGGATTGCTTCGTCATGAAGGCGCGCAAGGAGGCCCAGCAGGCCGACGTGGTGGTGGTCAACCATCACCTGTTCTTTGCAGACGTGGCGTTGAAGGATACCGGCATCGCCGAACTGCTGCCTTCAGCCAATACCGTCATCTTCGATGAGGCGCACCAGTTGCCGGATACGGCGACGCTGTTCTTCGGTGAGACTATTTCCACCTCGCAGATACTGGAGTTGTGCCGTGACGTATTGGCCGAAGGCCTCTCTCATGCGCGTGACGGCGCTGACTGGGCGCGCCTGGTGGCGCCGGTGGAGCGTGCCGCGCGCGACTTGCGCCTGGCCTTCCCGGAGGAATCGATCCGCCTGGCGCTGAACCAGATCGCTCCTTCTGCCGCCTTTTTTCCCGCCCTTGATACGCTCAAGGACAGCATGGACGACATGATCGCCGTGCTGGAAAAGCAGGCTGAGCGCGCCGAGACCATCGAGCAGTGCCGCGACCGCGCCAATGAATTGTTGCGCCAGTTGGAAAACTGGGGCACGCCCGAAGAATTGGCCAAGGCCCAGCCTGAAGCGGCAAGCAAGCCGACCGCCACGGTGGGTGAGCCAAGCGAGGGTGAGGGTGACGAGTCGCCCCAGAAACCTTTTTATGTGCTGTGGGTGGAAGCTTTCCAATCTTCGCTGCAATTGCATCGTACGCCGCTGTCGATCGCGCCCATCTTCAACAAGCAGCGCGAGGGTACGCCGCGTTCATGGATTTTCACTTCTGCGACGCTGGCTGTGAAGAAAGACTTCAACCACTATGCCGCCCAGATGGGCTTGTGGAACGCTCCGGCCCAGTCCTGGCCTAGCCCCTTCAACTATGGTGAGCAGGGCATCCTGTACGTGCCGCAGCACCTGCCACAGCCCAACTCGTTTGAATATACCGACGCCGTCATCGATGCCGCGTTGCCTACCATCGAGGCCGCTGGTGGACGCTGCTTCTTCCTGTGTACCACGCTGCGCGCGGTCAACCGTGCGGCTGAACGCTTGCGCACCGAGTTCGCGGCACGCGGACATGATTTCCCGCTGTTCGTCCAGGGTGAGGCGGGACGGACCGAATTGCTGGATCGATTCCGTGCTGCCGGCAATGGCGTGCTGATCGGCAGCCAGAGCTTCTGGGAAGGGGTGGACGTGCGCGGCGATGCGCTCTCGCTGGTCATCATCGACAAGCTGCCCTTCTCACCACCGGATGATCCGGTACTGGCTGCGCGTATCAGCGAGATGGAAAAGCAGGGCTTGAACGGTTTCGTGCACCATCAACTGCCGGCGGCCATCATCAACCTCAAGCAGGGGGCTGGCCGCCTGATCCGCGATGAGGGAGATCGTGGGGTGCTGATGATCTGCGACCCGCGCATCATCACCAAGAATTACGGCCGCCGTATCTGGCAAAGCCTGCCACCCTTCAAGCGCACCCGCGAACTGGAGGTGGTGCAAGCTTTCTTCCGCGAACAGGATGCGCGCCGTGCAGCCGCGGCCGAGGGCGATAGCGCCGTGGTGGAGAATTGAGATGGCCGATCACACCTCGCTGGTGCCGGTGCGCAGCTCCGAACTGAGCCTGGGCAAGCCCGCCCCCTGGCACATCTACAATGAAGCCGGCAAGCTGCTGCTGGCGCGCGGCACCATGATCGACACGCCCGACCAACTGGCCGGACTGATCGAGAACGGCCTGTATCGCAATGCCCGCTGGATCGCCGAACCAGATACCGAATCGGTGCCGCTGCCCCAGGCCCGCGATGTGCTGCGCAAGAAGCATGGTGGCAAGAAGCCGCACAAGCCCAAGCCGGCCCTGCGTGGTCAAGCCAGCGTGATTCCCCTGGATGACGTGCGCTGGCAGATCGGCGACACCGTGTGGCTGCAATTGGCCGACGATGCTGCCCAGCGCCATGCGGTCACCCTGGTGGGTTGCCTGTCCAATCGCAGCATCCTGGTCAGTGCCCCGCAAAAGGAGGGTAAGCAGATCTTCCTGCGCGAGGGCCAGGCTTTCGTGGTGCGCGCGCTGACCGGGCGTCGCGCTTATGCCTTTGCATCGCAATTGCTGAAGTACCAGCATTCGCCCTTCGTCTACCTGCACCTGTCAGCCCCCAGGGAAGTGCGTTCCACCGTTATTCGCCAGGCTACCCGCGTGCCGGTGGGGGCGGAAGGCTATCTAGAGGTGGATGGTTCCACGCCGCTACCGGCCAGCGTGATCGATCTCAGTCTGGCGGGTGCCTCGCTGGTGGCGACTTCCCTCAAAGGCAGGGTGGAGGCGAAAAAGGGCGTCAGTGGCACGTTGCGCTTCATCGCCTCGGTGGCCGACCAGCAATTGCCCCTGGAGTTGCCGGTGGTGCTGCGCGCGGTGGAATCGCTGGGAGAGGCCGATTTCCACCAGTACGGGGTGGAATTTGCCCCGTTGACGGTGCGCGACAAGCTGGTGCTGTCGGCCTATGTCTACCAGGAACTGACCCTGCAGGAATAGGACTGTCATTGCTGCAGGAGAATGTCGGGCGGAGGGGCTGTCCAAAGCCCGGCTTCGGTTAAAATTCAGCCCATGAAAATCCTCATCAGCAACGACGACGGTTACCTCGCCCCCGGCATCATCGCCCTGGCCGAGGCACTCGCGCCGATCGCCGACATTACCGTGGTGGCGCCTGACAGCAATCGCTCGGGCAGTTCCAACTCTCTGACCCTGGACCGGCCCCTGTGGGTAGAGCAGGCCGCCAATGGCTTCTATTACCTCAATGGCACGCCGTCGGACTGTGTTCACGTGGCGCTGACCGGCTTGCTCCAGGAGCGCCCGGACCTGATCGTCTCGGGCATCAACCAAGGCCAGAACATGGGTGACGATACGCTCTATTCCGGCACGGTGGCAGCAGCCACCGAAGGCTTTCTGTTTGGCATCCCCTCGATTGCTTTTTCGCAGTTGCACAAGGGTTGGGCCGAGTTGAAGTCGGCAGCCCGCATCGCCCGTGAGGTGGTAGAGCGGCGCTTCGACAGCCTGCCCAAACCTTACCTGCTCAACGTCAATATTCCCAACCTGCCATATGAAGAAATCAAGGGCAGCCTGGCCACCCGCCTGGGCAAGCGCCATATGTCCGAGCCGGTGCACAAGCTGACCGACCCGCATGGCCGCGACCTGTACTGGATCGGTCCGGCCGGGGCCGCCAAGGATGGTGGCGAGGGTACCGATTTTCATGCCACTGCCAATGGCTACGTCTCTATCACGCCGCTGCAGATCGACCTGACGCACACGGCGCAACTGGACAATCTCAAGAAAGCGCTTGCATGAGCGACAAGCCCAGCCGCTTTCCGCTGAGCCTGTCCTCGGTGGTCGACAAGAAAAAGACCGCCAACGCCGGACGGGATGTGCCTGGCCGCCCCCAGGCCACCACCCAGACGGCGGCCAAGAATGCCGCCCAGTCTTCGCAGCGGGCGGCCTTGAAGCCGGTGCAGCAGGGTCTGGCCCAGGCCTTGCGGCCGCCACCGGCACCGCCACGGGCTCCGCTGGCGCCGGCCCAGCCCTTGTTGAGCGCTGCACCCGTACCGCGTACCGCCGTCAAGAACGTCATGACGGTGACCCAGACCAATGCCTCCCATCATGCCTCGCCGCTGGCTTCCGAAGCGGTGCGCAAGGCCATGGTGGCGCGCGTGGCCAAGCAGGGCGTGGCCGATGCCAAGGTGCTGGCGGCGCTGGAGGCAGTGCCGCGCCACATGTTTGTCGAGCCCGGGCTGGCCAGCCAGGCCTATATCGATGCCTCGCTGCCCATCGGCCACCATCAGACCATTTCCCAGCCCTATATCGTGGCGCGCATGATTGAGTTGATGCGCCAGAACCGCCACGGTGGCCGGCTGGAACGGGTATTGGAAATCGGCACCGGTTGCGGCTACCAGGCCGCCGTACTGTCGCGCGTGGCCGCCGAAGTCTATTCCATCGAGCGCATCAAGCCCCTGCATGAGTTGGCCAAGACCAATCTGCGTCCATTGCGGGTGGCAAATATCCGCTTGCATTACGGAGATGGTATGCTTGGCTTGCCGCAGGTTGCGCCCTTCGATGGCATCATCCTGGCCGCGGCCGGACTGGAAGTGCCGCAGGCCCTGCTGGAGCAGTTGGCCATCGGCGGCAGGCTGGTGGCGCCGGTGGGCGAACGCCAGCAAGTACTGGAATTGATCGAGCGGGTCGGCCAGCGCGACTGGCGTCGTACTACCCTGGAACAATGTCATTTCGTGCCATTGCGGCCGGGGACGGTGTAGGGCAGCGTGACCGGGCGCGACAGCGTGAGATGGCAAGTGCAGCAACGCAATGAACAGCATGGGCGGATATCAGGTCCGCCAGGCATCATCGAAACAGGGAACGGGCGGCAACAAGCACAAGCAACCAAGCCGCGGGTCGATGAAACGAGCGGATGGGTAGCCATGGGGGCCGCATTTCCCTGATGAACTTCTGGCGCTGGCTGCGGGTCAACTAGCGTCGTACAAAATCTAACGTAAGAGCATGAAGAAAATTCGTTTGGCTGTATTGTGCAGTGTCGTCAGTTTGCTGGCCGCTTGCGGCTCGACACCGAATCAGCAGCCGGCGCCCGTCGTGGAGCGCACCACCAGCACCGTCAAGCCGGTCGACACTGCTGCCGCACCCGCTGCGCCGGTTCCCTCGGGACGCGGTTATTACACGGTCAAGAAGGGCGATACCCTGTATCGCATCGCCCTGGACGTCGGTCAGAACTGGCGCGACATCGTCGCCTGGAACAACCTGACCAATCCGAACGACATCAAGGTCGATCAGGTCTTGCGCGTAGCACCGCCTGATCGCGTGGGCCCGGCGCAGACTGCTGCGGTGGTGGCCACTCCAGGTGCAGGCCTGGACGTCAAGCCGCTGGGTGCCCCGGGTGCGGCGGCGCCAGCGGCCGCGCCGATGGCCTCGGGCAACAACAAGACCGGTCCGCGTGGTGACAAGCGGGCCTATTCGGAAAGTGCCCTGGCGGAACTGGAAAAGCCGGATGCAGCGGCGGCTCCGGCACCTGCTGCCAAGCCGGAGCCATCCCATGCGGCGGAAAAGCCGGCAGCGGCCAGCCAGCCTGCGGCCTCAGGCGAGGATGAAGGTGTGTCATGGATGTGGCCGGCCGAAGGCAAGGTGGTGGGTACCTTCGAGGGTGGCAAGAAGGGGGTGGACATTGCTGGCAAGGATGGCCAGGCCGTGCTGGCCGCTGCCAGCGGCAAGGTCATGTATGCCGGCAGCGGCATCCGTGGCTATGGCAACCTGGTGATCATCAAGCACACCAACAATCTGCTGTCGGCCTATGCCCACAACAAGACCATCCTGGTCAAGGAAGGTCAAAGTGTGACCAAGGGACAAAAGATCGCTGAAATGGGTAAATCCGACAGCGACAGTGTCAAGCTGCACTTCGAGATCCGTCAACAGGGTAAGCCCGTTGATCCTTCCAAATACTTACCACCACGCTAGCGTATGACAAGCAATCGCCGCGATCACTTGCCAGACCAAGACCCTCGCGAAGAGGATATGGACGATCCCGTTGATGAGATCGATGAACCGGAAGTGATCGACGGCGAAGCGGCCGGCGAACCCCAGGAGGCGGCGCCCGCCGAAGGGGTGGATGAACTCAAGAAGGTGCTGGCCGCCGAACTGTCCACCGATACCACCCAGCACTATCTCAACAAGATCGGCGCCAAGCCGCTGCTGACGGCGGCCGAAGAGCTGCATTTCGCTACCCAGGCCAAGGCCGGCGAATTCGTTGCGCGCCAGAAGATGATCGAGCACAACCTGCGACTGGTGGTGTCGATCGCCAAGCACTACATCAATCGCGGCGTGGCCCTGCTGGACCTGATCGAGGAAGGCAACCTGGGCCTCATGCGCGCCATCGACAAGTTCGAGCCAGAGCGTGGTTTCCGTTTCTCCACCTACGCCACCTGGTGGATACGCCAGAGCATCGAGCGCGCCATCATGAACCAGGCGCGTACTGTGCGCCTGCCGGTCCATATGGTGCGCGAACTGAACCAGATCCTCCGCGCCAAATATCACTTGGAAGCACAGCAACGTGACGGTCGCGACGCCAGTGCCGAGGATATCGCCCACCTGGTCGATCGCCCGGTGGAGGAGGTGCAGGATGTGTTGGCCTTGTCCGAACACGCGGCCTCGCTCGATACCCCGCTGGACAACGATCCCCAGGCCAGCCTGATGGATCTGCTGCCCAGCTCCGTGGAAGAACATCCTGACACCCGTGCCGAGAGCCAGGAGATGGCAGTGCTGATCCGGGAATGGCTGAAAAGCCTGTCCGAAAAGCAAAGGGTGGTGGTAGCCCGCCGGTTCGGGCTGGATAACGATGATCCATCGACACTGGAGCAACTGGCCGGCGAGATGGGTATCACCCGCGAGCGCGTACGCCAGGTGCAGCAGGAGGCGCTGGTCAAGCTCAAACGCCTATTGGCCTCGCGTGGTGTGGGGCGCGACGCCCTGTTCTAGCGACCTGTATAGACATTTCCGCGGATTTTCCACGTCCGGGGTGGCCCGGACGTGCTTCGTGCTTCCCTCTCGGTCCCGGATCGCGGACAATACCGCTTTTGTTTTCGGCAGTGGACCTCGGTCCCACCTGTGGTTTCCCTCATGCAACAAGACATCATCATTGAAATCAAGTCGCTCGACATGGATGGGCGCGGCGTCGGTCACCTCGAGAACGAGGATGGCACGCAAGGTAAGGTTATCTTCGTCGAAGGCGCGCTGCCCGGCGAGCGCGTCAGTTTCGCGTCCTATCGCAAGAAACCCAAGTGGGAAGCCGGTGTGATGACTACGCTGCATCACGAATCTTCACTGCGCGTGAAGCCAAAGTGTGATTATTTCGGCACCTGTGGCGGTTGCGCCATGCAGCACCTGGAGCCTTCGGCCCAGGTCGCCATGAAGCAGCGCGTGCTGGAAGACAATCTCTGGCACCTGGGCAAGACCAAGGCCGAGGTGATGTTGCGCCCGATCTATGGTCCCACCTGGGGTTATCGCTACCGCGCGCGCATCTCGGTGCGGCATGTGGCCAAGAAGGGCGGGGTGCTGGTCGGTTTTCACGAAAAGCGCTCTTCCTTCATTGCCGATATGAAGACTTGTGAAATCCTGCCGCCTAATGTGTCGGCCATGCTGGTGCCATTGCGTGAACTGGTGGCCGCCTTGTCGATCCGTGACCGGATGCCGCAGATCGAGCTGGCTGTGGGCGAGGGCGATGATGGCAGCAAGGTCACCGTGCTGGTCCTGCGCATCATGGAGTCGCTATCGCCTGCTGATGAAGCCTTGCTCAAGAGCTTCGCCGATGAGCGCAAGATCGAGTGGTGGTTGCAGACCAAGGGCCCCGATACCGCAGCTCCTTACTACCCGGCCGAATCGCGCCTGCAGTACACGCTGCCTGAATTCGGCATCCGTATGCCTTTCAAGCCGACCGACTTCACTCAGGTCAATCATCAGATCAACCGCGTGCTGGTGGCGCGCGCACTGCGGCTGCTGGATGTGCAGCCGCAAGACCGCGTGGCCGACCTGTTCTGTGGTCTGGGCAATTTCACCTTGCCCATCGCTACGCTGGCGCGGGAAGTCGTGGGAATCGAGGGTAGCACGGCTTTGACCGAGCGCGCGCTGGAAAATGCCAAGGTCAATGGCGTGGATGCCAAGACCAGCTTCTACTGCCGCAACCTGTTCGAAGCCAAGTCCGAGGATTTCGTGGCGCTGGGCAAGTTCGACCGCATGTTGATCGATCCGCCGCGCGAAGGCGCCATGGAAGTCTGCAAGGCCTTGGTGGAGCTGCTGCCCGAGCAGCAGCACCTCAAGCCCAGGCGCATCGTGTATGTCTCCTGCAATCCGGCCACCCTGGCGCGCGATGCCGGAATGCTGGTGCATCTGGGCGGCTATGCGCTCAAGTATGCGGGCGTGGTTAACATGTTCCCGCACACGGCGCACGTCGAATCGATCGCGGTGTTCGACTTGCCGCAGTGATCCGGCACGACCAGACGTGAAAAAGCCGGCTTGTGCCGGCTTTTTTGTTACTCATGAGGCAATCAGACTTGCATGTCAGATTTGCATCAGTCGCGGTTGCCGCCCAGGATGCCCAGGATAGACAGCAAGTTGACGAAGACGTTGTAGACGTCCAGGTAGATCGAAAGGGTCGCAGAGATGTAGTTGGTTTCGCCACCGTTGACCACCTGTTGCACGTCAAACAGGATGTAGGCGGAGAAGATGGCGATGGCGACCACCGAAATGGTCAGTTGCAGGGCCGGCAGGTGAAGGAAAATGTTGGCCAGCGAAGCTACCAGGATCACCAGTACGCCTGCGAAGAGCCACTTGCCCATGCCGGAGAAGTCACGCTTGGAGACGGTAGCGATGGTGGCCATGCCGCAGAAGATGATGGCGGTGCCGCCAAAGGCCGTCATGATGAGGCCGGCACCGTTGGAGAAGCCCAGCGTGTACTCGATCAGGCGCGATAGCATCAGCCCCATGAAGAAGGTGAAGCCCAGCAGGAAGGCCACGCCCCAGCCGGAATTCTTGGTCTTTTCGATGGCAAAGAAGAAGCCGAAGGCGATTGCCAGGAACAGCACGAAGCCGATCATGGGGCTGGCAGCGAAAAGGCTGAAATGCATCTGCACGCCAAGCCAGGCGCCCAGTACGGTCGGGACCATCGACAGCGCCAGCAGCCAGTAGGTGTTGCGCAGTACGCGGTTGCGGGAGGCCAGGCTCGTGGTCGAGTGGCCGAAGGTCGTGTCCAGTTGGTTCATATGTCCTCCGAAGCGATGAATGCGAGCCAAAGAATAGCACGACGGCTCACGGTTAAGACAAGTCTTCCCTCGCCATGGTTCGAGATACGGGCTCGTTTTATATGAGGCTGGCATCGCGACCCGGTTCGACAGCAGTTCGTCCGAATAAAGGAGTGCGGCGTCAAAGGAGGTGAATTGACATGATATTTGGTGGTTTCATGCTAAAATACAAGGTTCATTGAATTATCAATTCTTGGCTTTAAGCCATTCTTTTTATTGGAGTTTTTCTCATGGCAATTGAACGCACCCTGTCGATCATCAAGCCCGACGCCGTCGCCAAGAACGTGATCGGTCAGATCTATACCCGTTTCGAAAACGCTGGCCTGAAGGTCGTTGCTGCCCGTATGGCACAACTGTCGCGCGCTGAAGCGGAAGGCTTCTACGCAGTGCACCGTGAGCGTCCTTTCTTCAAGGATCTGGTGGACTTCATGATCTCCGGCCCGGTGATGATCCAGGTGCTGGAAGGCGAAGGTGCCATCCTGAAGAACCGCGACCTGATGGGCGCAACCGATCCGAAGAAGGCTGAAAAGGGTACCATCCGCGCCGACTTCGCCGATTCCATCGACGCCAACGCCGTGCACGGTTCGGACGCTGAAGAAACCGCCAAGGGCGAAATCGCCTACTTCTTCCCGGCGCTGAACGTTTATTCGCGTTAATCTGTTCCTGTTTTTCATCGGTCTTCCGGATCGGGGCCGAAACCGGTGTTGCAATTCCTGCAGCGCCTTTCTGCCTCGCTCCCGACCGCAAGCATCATGACTACAGCTCTCACCAATCTGCTGGATATGGATCCCGCGCAGCTCGTCGCCTACTGCGGCGAGTTGGGTGAGAAGCCGTTTCGTGCAAAGCAGTTGCAGCGTTGGATACACCAGTTCGGTGTTGCTGATTTCGATCAGATGACCGATCTGGCCAAGTCGCTGCGCGACAAGCTGAAGACCCGCGCCGAAGTTCGCGCGCCGGCCATCATCAGCGACCATACCTCCACCGACGGCACGCGCAAGTGGCTGGTCGACGTGGGTCAGGGCAATGCGGTGGAAACCGTGTTCATCCCTGAAGAAAACCGTGGCACGCTGTGCGTTTCGACGCAGGCGGGCTGTGCCGTGAATTGCCGTTTTTGTTCGACCGGCAAGCAGGGCTTCAACCGCAATCTGACTGTGGCCGAGATCATCGGCCAGCTATGGATGGCGGAATTCGAATTGCGCAAGACCAAGGGCATCGAAGGCGGCCCCAAGGGCGAACGCCAGATCACCAACGTGGTGATGATGGGCATGGGTGAGCCGTTGCTCAACTTCGAACCGACCGTCACCGCCTTGCGCCTGATGTTGGACGACAATGCTTATGGCCTGTCGCGCCGCCGTGTGACGCTCTCCACCAGCGGCGTGGTGCCGATGATCGACAAGCTGTCGCAAGAGTGCCCGGTGGCATTGGCCGTCTCGCTGCACGCGTCCAACGATGCGCTGCGCGATTCGCTCATTCCGCTGAACCGCAAGCACCCGTTGCGCGAGCTGATGCTGGCGTGCAAGCGCTACCTGGAATTCGCGCCGCGTGACTTCATTACCTTCGAGTACTGTATGCTCGATGGCGTCAATGACACCGATACTCACGCCCGTGAACTGGTGGCACTGGTGAAGGAGGGTGAGACCGCCATCCCCTGCAAGTTCAACCTGATTCCCTTCAATCCCTTCCCCGAGTCGGGCTTGAAGCGCTCTCATAATCCGCGCATCAAGGCGTTTGCGCAGATTCTGATGGATGCGGGCATTGTCACCACCATCCGCAAGACGCGCGGCGACGATATCGACGCTGCCTGTGGGCAGTTGGCCGGCGAGGTCAAGGATCGCACCCGTGTGCAGGAACGGATGCAGAAGATGGCTGAGTACCAGAGCAAGTTCGGCAAGGATTTTGGCCGCATCGTGGAGATTTCCGGGTGACGGCAAGCAGGTGTGATGCCTTTGCTGAACATGTCGCGCCGGCCTTTGTCGTCAAGGCGAGGAAGCTGGCAGCGGTTTTTAGAGAATGCAGTACGGGGGCGTCGATGTTGCGCTGGGGCGCAGTCATCGAACGTCCTTTTTGTGTTTTTGCTGAAGTTGTCGAATTTCCCCGGAGGGACGCGGCGCAGGCTGCGCAGGGACGCTCCAGAAGAATCCGGCCAGGGCCGGCTAAAAAAAGCTTTTCCATGTGGAGCATTTGATGAGTGATCAACAAATGAACGAAATGTCGTCGCAGCAACCGCAAGATGTCCGTCAACCGTCCCAGGCTGCCATCTTGCCCGGTGCCATGCTGGCGTCGGCGCGGCAAAAGAAGGGTTGGTCGGTGGAGCAGGTGGCCAGCCTGGTGAAACTGGCCCCGCGCCAGATCCAGGCCATCGAGGCCGACAATTACGCGGCCTTGCCGGGCCTGGCGGTGGCGCGCGGATTCGTGCGCAGTTATGCCAAGGTGCTGGGCTTGGATGCCCATGCACTGGCCGCTGCCATGCCGCAGGAAACCGCGGTGCAACAGCGCGATCACATCGTGCCGCAGCATTCGCTGTCCACACCATTCTCGGAAGGTCCGCTGCCGGCCATGATGATGAGTACGCGCGGCAACAGTTCGGTGCTGCCCATCCTGGCAGGCGTGGTCGTGGTCGCCGTGCTGGCCGGGGCGGCCGCCGTGCGCTGGACCGAATTGGGGGCCAACGTGCCGCAACTGGCCTGGTTGAAGGCACACCACAGCGAAACTTCGGCTGCACCGGAAACGACAGAGGCGACCCAAGGCGTGGAGGTCGCATCCAATGACACGCCAGTCAATGCCCGCGTGGAGACCATTACGCCGCCCCCTGCTGAGGCATCCGCCACGCAGGCAGCCCCCGCGCCCGAAGCGCCGGCGCCGGTAGCGGCCCAGCCGGCGCCGACGCCGGCTGCCGCCCCGGCCGCCAGCGAGCCGGCATCGACGGCAAGCCCGGCAGCGGCAGCGGTAGCGCCGACGTCCCCGGCAGCATCGTCCACGTCCATGGCTTCCACTACGGTGCCTAGTGGGCTGAACATCGTCAACAGCAAGGATTTGCTGCGCCTGACCTTTCGTGAGGATTCGTGGGTGGAAATCCGTCGTGCCGACAAGAGCACGATCATCTCGCGCCTGTTGAAGGCCGGAACCACCGAGACCTTCGATGTCTCCGATGCCACGACGCTCATTATCGGCAATGCCGCCGGGGTGGATGCCACCCTGCGCGGCCAGCCGTTGGATCTGAAAACTCCGGGCGGCAGCAATGTTGCGCGCCTGAACCTGAACTGAAGCGACTGTCCATCATGTCTTCCTCCCCGATCGCCTCCGGGCCGCTGGCCCGCCGCAACAGCCGCCGCGTGGTCATCAGCCACGGGGCGCGCGAGATTATCGTCGGCGGCGGCGCACCGGTGATGGTGCAATCCATGACCAACACCGATACGGCTGATGCCATCGGGACGGCGATCCAGATCAAGGACCTGGCCCGCGCCGGCTCCGAAGTGGTGCGTCTGACCGTCAATACGCCCGAGGCTGCGGCGGCGGTGCCGGCCATTCGCGAGCAGCTCGACCGCATGGGCGTGGATGTACCGCTGGTGGGCGATTTCCACTACAACGGTCACACGCTGTTGACCGAGTATCCGGAGTGCGCCCAGGCACTCTCCAAGTACCGCATCAACCCCGGTAACGTGGGGAAGGGCGCCAAGCGCGATACCCAGTTCGCGCAGATGATCGAAGTGGCCTGCAAGTACGACAAGCCGGTGCGCATCGGCGTGAACTGGGGCAGCCTGGACCAGGCGCTGCTGGCGCGCATCATGGATGAGAATGCCGGTCGCGCCGAGCCATGGGCCGCCCAGGCGGTGATGTATGAAGCCTTGGTCACCTCGGCCATCGAGAATGCCCAACGCGCTGAAGAACTGGGCATGGCGGGTGACAAGATCATCCTGTCGTGCAAGGTCTCGGGCGTGCAGGACCTGATCGCGGTGTACCGTGAGCTGGCGCGTCGTTGCGACTACCCGCTGCACTTGGGCCTGACCGAGGCCGGCATGGGCAGCAAGGGCATCGTGGCCTCCACGGCGGCGCTGTCGGTGCTGCTGCAGGAGGGTATCGGCGACACCATCCGCATTTCACTGACTCCCGAACCGGGCGGCGACCGTACCAAGGAAGTGGTGGTCGGGCAGGAAATCCTGCAGACCATGGGCTTGCGCAAGTTCACCCCGATGGTGATCGCCTGTCCGGGTTGCGGTCGCACCACTTCCACTGTCTTCCAAGACCTGGCCGACAAGATCCAGACCTTCCTGCGCGAGCAGATGCCGGTGTGGAAGGGCAAGTATCCCGGCGTGGAAGCCATGAACGTGGCTGTGATGGGGTGCATCGTCAACGGTCCTGGTGAATCCAAGCACGCCAACATCGGCATCAGCCTGCCCGGTACCGGCGAGTCGCCAGCCGCGCCGGTGTTCATCGATGGCGAAAAGAAGATGACCCTGCGTGGCGAGCGCATCGCCGAGGAATTCCAGAACGTGGTGCTGGAATACGTTCAATCGCATTACGGTCAGGGCAGCCATGTCTGATGGCCGTGTGGCCCGCCAAAGTAGGGCGTTGCGGGCCATGCAGTACACTTGCGCTGGTATATCGCACGAAAGGTGCGTCATATTCCAGATTTCAGAAATGAAGTAAAAGACAACACTCTCCGGTATTCGGTATGTCAGAACAAAAGAAAGTCGAAAAAATCGTTGGCGTCAAAGGCATGAATGACATCCTGCCGGCCGACGCCCCGCTGTGGGAACTGTTCGAAAACACCGTGCAATCGGTGCTCAAGAGCTACGGTTTCCAGCAGATCCGCACCCCCATCGTCGAGCCGACCGCGTTGTTCGCACGCGGGCTGGGCGAGGTGACCGACATCGTCGAGAAGGAGATGTATTCCTTCACCGATTCCATGAACGGCGACAACCTGACCCTGCGTCCGGAAAACACCGCCGGCGTGGTGCGCGCAGCCCTCGAACACAACCTGACCTACGATGGTCCCAAGCGCCTGTGGTACGTCGGCCCGATGTTCCGCCATGAACGTCCGCAGCGCGGCCGTTACCGCCAGTTCCACCAGGTCGGTGCCGAAGCCGTGGGCTTCAGCGGCCCGGACATCGATGCCGAACTGATCATGATGTGCCAGCGCCTGTGGGATGACCTGGGCCTGTCCGACATCCGCCTGGAACTGAACTCCATCGGCAATGCGGAAGAGCGCAACAAGCACCGCGCCGACCTGATCGCCTACTTTGAGCAGCACAAGGAGCTGCTGGACACCGACGCCCAGCGCCGCCTGCACGCCAACCCGCTGCGCATCCTCGATACGAAGAATCCTTCCATGCAGGAGATGGTGAACGCCGCTCCCAAGTTGCTGGATTACCTGGGTGAAGAATCGCGCGCGCATTTCGAAGGCGTGCAGAAGATCCTGCGCCACAACAACATTCCCTTCACCATCAACCCGCGCCTGGTGCGTGGCATGGACTACTACAACCGTACGGTGTTCGAGTGGGTCACCGACCAGCTCGGCTCGCAGGGCACGGTCTGCGGTGGTGGTCGCTACGATCCGCTCATCGAGATGTTCGGCGGCAAGCCGACTCCGGCCTGCGGTTTCGCCATGGGCGTGGAGCGTCTGCTGGAGCTGATGAAGGCCAATGGCGAGCAGTACGCGCCCAACCAGTGTGACGTCTACCTGGTCCATCAGGGCGAGGATGCCCAGCTGCAATCTTTCGTCCTGGCTGAACGTTTGCGGACTGCCGGGCTCGATGTTGTGCTACATTGCGCATCGTCGAATGGTGGTGGTTCGTTCAAGGCGCAGATGAAACGCGCCGACGCCAGTGGTGCCGCCTTCGCCGTGATCATCGGTGAGGATGAACTCAAGGCCGCTACCGCCACCGTCAAGCACCTGCGCGAAGGCAACGCCGAAGAAGGCCGCGCCAACCAGAGCAACATGGCCTTCGATGGTGTGGTCGATTACATCGTGGAGCAGATCGTGGGCGATCACGACCATGATCATGACCACGATCACGTGCACTACCACCCCTGAAGACCCGTCAACTTTACCTAATCGCTGAGTTACATGGCATACGATCTCGAAGAACAAGAACAGCTTGATTCCATCAAGGCCTGGTGGGCAAAGTACGGCAACCTGGTGACCTGGGCCCTGATCATCGCCCTGGCCGGTTACGCTGCCTGGACCGGCTGGAACACCTACCAGGGCCGCCAGTCGGCGCAAGCCTCGGTATTGTACGAAGAGCAGCAGAAGGCCCTAGCTGCCAAGGACAATGCCAAGGTACAGCGCGCTGCCACCGACATCCAGGACAAGTTCAGCGGCACCGCCTACGCCGAGATGAGCGCGCTGGTGGCGGCCAAGTCGGCCTTCGATGCCAACGACAACGAGACTGCCAAGAAGCAGTTGCAATGGGTGATCGACCATGGTCGTGGCAAGGAATACAAGGCCATCGCCGCGGTGCGCCTGGCCGGTGTGTTGCTCGACACCAAGTCCTATGAGGAAGCGTTGAAGGTCTTGGCTGGTGATTATCCGGCCCAGTTCGCCGGCGCCATCGCCGACCGCAAGGGCGACGTCCTGCTGGCCCAGGGCAAGCGTGATGAAGCCCGTACCGCCTACAAGCTGGCGCTGGAGAAGAGTGATGCCAAGGATCCGGGTCGTCAGCTCATCCAGATCAAGCTGGACGCCATCGGCGGCGAAGCACCCAAGGCCTGAGCTTCTATTGAGCTATTGAGCCACTGAACTTCCGGGACCCAGGTCCGCTGCGGCGGACCGCCTGCCCGACGGGTTGCCCACGCAGCCCAGCCATTGAACCGCAATCCCAGTGCGAATCCATCCATCGCTGAGAGGAAACAGAATATGCGTAGTGTGACAGCCACTGCTGCCCAGGCAACATCCTTTGCTCGTTCCCGCCGCGCCGGCAAGCTGGCGCTGAACATGGCCGCCATTGCCGCCGTGGTCGCCCTGTCCGGTTGTTCGCTGTTTTCCAGCAAGAAGGATCCCAATCCGCCGGCACCGCTGGTCGAATTTACGCAGAAGATGCGTGCCCAGTCCGCCTGGACGGTGTCGGTCGGCAAGGCTGGCAGCTACCAGTTCAGCCCGGCCTTTGCGTCCGGCAGTATTTTTGCCGCCGCCAACGATGGCACCGTGGTGCGTATCAATGCCCAGAACGGCCAGACCCTGTGGCGCAGCCGTGCCGAGGGTGACCTGACGGCCGGTGTCGGTACCGACGGCAGCACGGTCGTGGTGGTGGGCGAGAAGGGCCGTATCCAGGCCTTCGATGCCGCTTCCGGCAAGCCGACCTGGACTGCCCAGGCGCCCAGCGAAGTGCTGTCGGCACCGGCCGTGGGTGAAGGCTTGGTGGTCATTCGCAGTATCGACAACCGTGTCACTGCCTACGACGCCGACAGCGGCAGCCAGCGCTGGATGGTCCAGCGCAACCTGCCTTCGCTGACCCTGCGCAATGCGCCGGGCATCGCCATCGGTGCGCAGACTGCCTTCGTGGCCCTGCCGGGTGGTCGTCTGTCGGCCCTGGCGCTGAACAATGGCGGCCCGCGCTGGGAAATCCCGGTCGGTGACCCGCGCGGCACCACCGAGCTGGAGCGCATCTCCGACGTGTCGGGGATGCCGGCCCTGGGTGCGACCGACATCTGCGCGGCTTCCTACCAGGGGCGGATAGGTTGCTTTGACTTGCTTAATGGCAATGTGCGCTGGCTCAAGGAGTTTTCCAGCGATGTCGGCGTCAATCTGGATGATGCCTACGTCTATGCTGCCGATGTCGGCGGTACCGTCACCGAGTTTGCGCGTGACACCGGCGCTGTCATCTGGCGCAACGACCGTCTGAAGAATCGCGTACTATCAGCCCCGATTGCCATCGGCAAGGCAGTGGCCGTGGGCGACTTCCAGGGTTATATTCACTTCCTGTCGCGTGAAGATGGTGCCTTCGTGGCCCGTCTGGCCACCGATGGCAGTGCCATCCAGGCGCCGCCGGTCTCGACCGGATCGTCTGTCGTTTTCCAAACCAAATCAGGAACCGTGGTCGCCGTCGCTGCTGAGTAAGCCAGTGACGAACGACCCCCAAGAAAAGAAATGAAACCGGTAATTGCACTTGTAGGCCGTCCCAACGTCGGCAAATCGACGTTGTTCAACAGGCTCACCCGCAGCCGCGATGCGCTGGTGGCGGACCTGCCCGGCCTGACGCGCGATCGTCACTACGGCGAAGGCCGAGTCGGCGAACGTCCGTTCCTGGTGATCGATACCGGTGGCTTCGAACCCGTGGCCAAGGACGGGATCATGTATGAGATGGCCAAGCAGACCAAGCAGGCGGTGGTCGAGGCCGACATCGTGGTGTTCATCGTCGACGGTCGCCAGGGATTGACGCCGCACGACAAGACCATCACCGACTTCCTGCGCAAGTGCGGTCGTTCCGTGCTGCTGGTGGTCAACAAGTCCGAAGGCATGAAGTACACCTCGGTCACCGCAGACTTCTACGAGCTGGGCATGGGCGATCCCTATGTGATCTCCGCGGCCCACGGCGATGGCGTGGCCGATCTGGTGCAGGAAGCGCTGGACATGGTCGAGGCCGAACGTGCCCAGGAGCCCGAGCCGGAAGAGCCGGCTGTACGCGGTACCAAGATCGCCATCGTCGGTCGTCCCAACGTGGGCAAGTCGACCCTGGTCAATACTTTGCTGGGCGAAGAGCGCGTGATCGCCTTTGACATGCCCGGCACCACGCGCGACTCGATTGAAATTCCGTTCGAGCGCGAAGGGCGCCATTACACCCTGATCGATACCGCCGGCATCCGCCGTCGTGGCAAGGTGTTCGAGGCCATCGAGAAGTTTTCCGTGGTCAAGACCCTGAAATCGATTTCAGATGCCAACGTCGTGCTGCTGCTGCTGGATGCTCAGCAGGATATTTCCGAGCAGGATGCCCACATCGCCGGTTTCGTGCTGGAGTCGGGCAGGGCGCTGGTGGTCGGTGTGAACAAATGGGATGGCATGGAAAGCGACCAGCGCAACCAGATCAAGATGGATCTGGAGCGCAAACTGAATTTCCTTTCCTTCGCCAAGTTCCACTTCATCTCGGCCCTGAAGTCCACCGGCATCGGCCCGTTGATGAAGTCCATCGACTCGGCCTACGCTGCTGCTATGGCCAAGCTGAGCACGCCGCGCCTCACACGCGCGCTGGAAGAGGCGCTGGAGCATCAGCAGCCGCGCCGCAAGGGTTCGATCCGTCCCAAGCTGCGCTATGCGCACCAGGGCGGCCAGAATCCGCCGGTAGTGGTGATCCACGGTAATGCCTTGGAAGCCATTGATGACAACTACAAGCGCTATCTGGAAAAGCACTTCCGGGAAACTTTCTCCCTGGTGGGCACTCCACTGCGTATCGAGTTCAAGTCGGGCAAGAATCCTTTCATCCGGCAGGAAAAATAATCGTAAATCCTGCTATTCGATCAATGTTTTTTGGCGTTGGAGCGAAAATCGTTTAAATTGAATAGCATAAAGTTGGTAAAGCACTTGATATTCTTAGAAGTGCCTCCAAGTCCTAATCACAACAACACCGTGGAGCTGCCATGAGCAACAAAGGGCAATTGTTACAAGACCCATTCCTGAACGCATTGAGAAAAGAGCACGTTCCCGTCTCTATCTATCTGGTCAACGGCATCAAGCTGCAAGGCCATGTGGAATCTTTCGATCAATACGTGGTCCTGCTGCGTAACACCGTTACGCAAATGGTTTACAAACACGCCATCTCTACCGTCGTGCCTGCACGTGCGGTCAACCTCAGTCTCGAATCCTCGTCCGACGAATAATGGTCTACCTGGCCGGCTTGACGCCGTGGGCATTCTGACATGCGTGCCGCGTTAGTCGGCCTGGACTTCGGCAAGAACGATTTCGCCGCAAGTCTGGATGAGCTCTTCCTGTTGGCAAAATCGGCTGGTGCGGAACCGGTGGTCACCATCACCGGTCGTCGTGCCAGTCCTGATGCTGCTCTCTTCGTTGGTACCGGCAAGGCACAGGAAGTCGCCGATGCCGTTGCCGATCTCCAGCTCGAACTGGTCATTTTCAATCACGCCCTTTCGCCGGCCCAGCAACGTAACCTGGAGCGGATGCTGAAGGTGCGCGTGCTCGACCGTACCAGCCTGATTCTCGATATCTTCGCGCAACGCGCCAAGAGCCACGAGGGCAAGGTGCAAGTCGAACTGGCCCAGTTGCAGCACCTGTCCACTCGCCTCATCCGCGGCTGGACTCACCTGGAGCGACAAAAGGGCGGTATCGGCCTGCGCGGTCCCGGTGAAACCCAGCTCGAAACCGACCGCCGCCTGCTGGGTGAGCGTGTCAAGGCACTGCGCGCAGTGCTGGCCAAGCTGCGCCGGCAACATGCCACGCAGCGCCGTGCGCGGGGGCGCAACGAGACCTTCTCGGTCTCGTTGGTGGGTTATACCAACGCCGGCAAGTCAACCATCTTCAACGCACTGGCCAAGGCTGGTGTGTATGCCGCCAACCAGCTTTTTGCCACGCTGGATACCACCTCGCGTCGGGTCTACCTGGGCGAAGTGGGGCATGTGGTGATCTCGGATACGGTCGGGTTCATCCGCGAACTGCCGCACCAACTGGTGGAAGCCTTCCGCGCCACGCTGGAAGAGACTATCCACGCCGACCTGCTGCTGCATGTGGTCGACGCGGCCAGCCCGGTGCGCATGGAGCAGATCGAGCAGGTCAACCTGGTCTTGAAGGAAATCGGTGCCGACCATGTGCCGCAGATCTTGGTCTGGAACAAGATCGACGCCGCTGGGCTGGAACCGACGGTCGAGTATGACGAGTATGGTAAAATCCAGCGGGTTTTTGTCAGTGCCCAGTCCGGTGCTGGCCTGGATCTGCTGCGCGAAGCGATCGCCGCTTCGCTCAAGGCCACCTTGGAGGCCAGGGGTCGCAGCCGTTCTGAGCCAGTCGATTCCGCAGACATGCACGCTTGAGCCGTTCGAGGGAACGGCTTTTTAGACGTTCCTGGCGCGCATTCCTCCTAGATTTTCTTAATCCATCACTACAGCCGGAACGCAAACGAATGCTTGTGTCTTTATTCAGGAAAATCGGTGTCAAGTTTTCGTTGAACGACCCCCAATGGGGGCGTGGTTCACAAAATGACAACCGCGACAATCAGAATAACGGAAATAACGGCGACAAACGGCCCGAAAAACCGTCCGGCAACGATGACGGCCCGCCCGACCTGGACCAGCTCTGGCGCGACTTCAACCAGCGCATCGCCGGGATGCTCGGCCGCAAGGGCGGTGGCTCCGACGGCGGCAACGGTGGTGGCGGCTTCAACCGGGGTGACGTCAAGGGCGCCGGTATCGGTGTGGGCGTGATCGCCATCATCGTCGTGTTCCTCTGGCTGGCCAGCGGCTTCTTCATCGTGCAAGAAGGCCAGACTGCCGTGGTGACCACCTTCGGTCGCTACAGCCACACCACGCTGCCCGGATTTAACTGGCGCTGGCCCTATCCCATCCAGGGCCACGAGATCGTCAACATGTCCCAGGTGCGGACCGCCGAGATCGGCTATCGCGGCAACGTGCGCAACAAGCAGTTGAAGGAATCCCTGATGCTCACCGATGATGAAAACATCATCGACATCCAGTTCGCCGTCCAGTACAAGCTCAAGAACGCAGCCGAATGGCTGTTCAACAACCGCGATCCAGATGATTCCGTGCGCCAGGTGGCTGAAGCCGCCATCCGCGAAATCGTCGGCCGCAGCAAGATGGACTTCGTGCTCTACGAAGGCCGTGAAAAGGTTGCACTGGATGTCAGTCAGCGGATGCAGCAGATCCTGGACCGCTACAAGTCCGGCGTACAGATCACCAACGTGACCATGCAAGGCGTGCAACCGCCCGAACAGGTGCAGGCGGCCTTCGATGATGCCGTCAAAGCAGGTCAGGACCGCGAACGCCTGAAGAACGAAGGCCAGGCCTACGCCAACGACGTGATCCCGCGCGCCTCTGGCGCCGCCTCGCGCCTGCTGGAAGAAGCTGAAGCTTACCGTTCCCGCGTGGTGGCCAATGCCGAAGGTGACGCCTCACGCTTCACCCAGGTGCAAGAAGCCTATGCCAAGGCCCCGGCCGTCACCCGCGACCGCATGTACCTGGAAACCATGCAGCAGATCTTCGCCAACACCACCAAGGTCATGGTCGATGTCAAGAATGGCAGCAACCTGCTGTACCTGCCGTTGGACAAACTGATCCAGCAAAGCGTGAGCGATGCGGCCCCGGCTGGCGCCAAGTCGCCAGCCTCCGCGGCTGGCCAGGCTGCCCCCAGTGCTGCGTCCACCAATTCGACTGCAGGAACCGACACCGTGTATTCATCCGAGCTGATGCGAGATTCGAGAAACCGCGATCCCCGCGAGTCGCGTGAAAGGGAGGTGCGCTGATGGGCCGCCTCGTTACTTCCGTCATCGTCGCCGTGGTGGCGATCTGGCTGGCATCGTCCACCATCTTCGTGGTCGACCAGCGTTCCTCGGCCATCGTCTTTGCCCTCGGGGAAGTCAAGCAGGTCATCACCGAACCCGGTCTGCACTTCAAGCTGCCGCCGCCGTTCCAGAACGTGATGTATCTGGACAAGCGCATCCAGACCCTGGATACGCCCGACGCCGACCGTTTCATCACCGCTGAAAAGATGAACGTGCTGGTCGATGCCTACGTCAAGTGGCGTATCGTCGATCCGCGCCTGTACTTCGTCAGCTTCGGCGCCGACGAACGTCGCACCCAGGATCGTCTGTCGCAGATCGTCAAGGCCGCGCTCAACGATGAAATCACCAAGCGCACCGTGCGCGAAGTCATCTCCAGCCAGCGCAATAGTGTGATGGACGCCATCCAGGCGCGCGTGGCCAACGAAGCCAAGCAGATCGGCGTGGAAATCATCGATGTGCGTCTGCGCCGCGTAGATTATGTTGACCAGATCAACAACTCGGTGTTCGAACGCATGAAGTCCGAGCGCGTGCGGGTGGCCAATGAGCTGCGCTCCACCGGTGCGGCCGAATCCGAAAAGATCCGCGCTGATGCCGATCGCCAGCGCGTGGTGATCCTGGCCGAAGCCTATCGTGAGTCCGAAAAGATCCGCGGTGCCGGCGACGCCAAGGCATCCCAGATCTATGCTCAGGCCTTCGGCCAGAACCCGGACTTCTACAAGTTCTACCGCAGTCTGGAAGCCTACCGCGCCAGCTTCAAGAGCCGCCACGACGTCATGGTGGTGGATCCCAGCTCGGAGTTCTTCAAGTACTTCAAGGGAATAGGCGGCGCTACCAGCGCGGCGAAGAAGTAAAAATCCGCTTAACAGGCGATAATGTGAACAGTTCTGCGCCGTCTCCAGAGTGGGGCGGGCAGGGCGAACCGGATGGATGCCGCTGGTAAAGGGCATCTTTCCTTTTTTGGGTCGGACATATGTTCCGGGATGCAATTTTCCCGGAATGCAAGAAGAGGGGCGGCAGGCATTCCCGGACCGCCCCGATTGTTCGTCTGGGCGCCTGCTTGCATCGTTGTTGTCTGCACCGCGCAAGCACGCAAACCGTTTTTTCTGCTTTGACTTTTGTTTATGCCTAACTGGCTTCTTCCTGAAAACATCGCCGACGTCTTGCCCTCGGAAGCGCGCAAGATCGAGGAACTGCGCCGTCGCTTGCTCGACAATTTCCGCTTGTACGGCTACGAAATGGTCATGCCGCCGCTGCTGGAATACCTTGAATCCCTGCTCACCGGCGCTGGCCAGGACACCGACCTGCGTACCTTCAAGCTGGTCGATCAGCTCTCCGGCCGCACCCTGGGCGTGCGCGCCGACATGACCACGCAAGTGGCGCGCATCGACGCTCACCTGCTCAATCGCGCCTCGGTCACCCGCCTGTGCTATGCCGGCAGTGTCCTGCATACCCGCCCCACCGGTCTGCACGCCACGCGCGAACCGATCCAGATCGGCGCCGAGATCTACGGTCATGCCGGCCTCGAAGCCGACGCCGAGATTCAGGAACTGGCCTTGAATTCCCTGGCCCTGGCCGGAATGCGCACCATCCGCCTGGACCTGTGCCACGTCGGCGTGCTGCGCGCCATCATCGCCAACGATGCCGCCGCCAAGCGCGACGAAGCCCAGCTCTTCGGCCTGCTGCAGGCCAAGGACGTGCCGGGCTTGAAGGAAATCACCGCCGCTTACCAGGAGGGCACCCGCGCCGCGTTGCTGGCGCTGCCCAACCTGTATGGCGACATCTCGGTCATCGCGCGCGCCCGCATCACCCTGCCGGCGCTGCCTGGCATCGCCCAGGCCTTGGATGAGCTGCAGGCCCTGGTGGAACTGGCGGCCGGCCATGAAGGCGCGGCCGTTACCATCGATCTGGCCGACCTGCGCGGCTACCATTACCACAGCGGCGTAATGTTCTCCGCCTATGTGCCCGGCTTGCCCAATGCGGTGGTGCGCGGCGGCCGCTACGACCATGTGGGTGAAGCCTTCGGCCGTGCGCGGCCGGCGACGGGCTTCTCCCTGGACCTGCGTGAACTGGCACGACTGATGCCGGGCGCAGAACGAAAACGCGCCATCCTCGCCCCTTGGGGCAGGGACGCCGGTCTGCGTGAGAAAATAGCGCAATTGCGGCAAGCGGGAGAGATCGTGATCCAAAGCCTTCCCGGCCACGAACACGATCAGGACGAATTCGATTGCGACCGCGCACTCGATTTCAGCAATGGAAACTGGATTATCAAAAACTTGGGTTGAGTCATGTTACAGAACAGCAATGCAAAGAATGTCGTCGTCATCGGTACGCAATGGGGCGACGAAGGTAAGGGCAAGATCGTCGATTGGCTGACCGATCACGCCCAAGGCGTGGTGCGTTTCCAGGGCGGCCACAATGCCGGCCACACGCTGGTCATCGGCGGCAAGAAGACTGCGCTGCAACTGATCCCCTCGGGCATCATGCGCGCAGGCGTGGCCTGCTACATCGGCAACGGCGTGGTGCTGTCGGTGCCCGACCTGCTGCGCGAGATCGACAAGCTCGAAGCCGCCGGCGTGGAAGTGTGCTCGCGCCTGAAGGTCTCTGACGCCTGTCCGCTGATCCTGCCCTATCACGTGGCGCTGGACGTGGCGCGTGAAGCCGCCCGTGGCGTCGACAAGATCGGCACCACTGGCAAGGGCATCGGCCCGGCCTACGAAGACAAGGTGGCCCGTCGCGCCATCCGCGTGGCTGACCTGCTGAACGAAAAGCGCTTTGCCGAAAAGCTGCTGGCCAACCTGGACTACCACAACTTCGTCCTGACCCACTACCTGAAGACCCAGCCGGTGGACTACCAGAAGACCCTGGACGAAGCCCTGGCCAACGTGCCGCGCATCAAGCCCATGGTGACCGACGTCTCCAGCGACCTGTACGCCATCCACAAGGCCGGCGGCAAGATCCTGTTCGAAGGCGCGCAAGGCAGCCTGCTGGACGTGGACCATGGCACCTATCCGTTCGTCACCTCCAGCAACTGCGTGGCCGGCAATGCCGCTGCCGGTGCGGGCGTGGGTCCGGGCATGCTGCACTACATCATGGGCATCACCAAGGCCTATACCACCCGCGTCGGTTCGGGACCGTTCCCGGCCGAACTGCCGACGGACGCCGGCACCGGCAAGCACCTGGCCTCGGTCGGCCATGAATTCGGTACCGTCACCGGCCGTGCACGCCGTTGCGGCTGGTTCGATGCGGCCCTGCTGAAGCGCTCGGTGCAGATCAATGGCGTCTCCGGCATGTGCCTGACCAAGCTGGACGTGCTCGATGGCCTGGAGTCGTTGAAGCTGTGCACCGGCTACAAGTTGAACGGCAAGACCGTCGACATCTTCCCGGTGGGCGCCGAAGAAGCTGCTGCCTGCGAGCCGATCTACGAAGAAATGCCCGGCTGGTCCGAGACCACTGTCGGCGCCAAGTCGCTGGACGCGCTGCCGGCCAACGCCCGCGCCTACATCAAGCGCATCGAGGAACTGGTGGGCGTGCCCATCGACATGATCTCCACCGGCCCGGACCGCGAAGAGACCATCGTCTTGCGCCATCCGTTCAAGTAATTCACCACGCAATCGCCCGCAAGGGCACAAGGCACTACGAAGCAATCAAGAATATGAAGATCTCTGACGACAAAGACCTCTGGGTCTCCTGGGACGACTACAACCGCCTGATCGAACGATTGGCATTGAAGGTCTACGAATCCGGCTACCAGTTCGACCAGGTGCTGTGCCTGGCGCGTGGCGGCCTGCGCCCGGGTGACGTGATGTCGCGCATTTTCGATGTCCCGCTGGCCATCCTTTCGACCAGCTCCTACCGCGAAGCCGCCGGCACCATCCGCAGCTCCCTGGACATCGCCAAGTACATCACCATCACCAAGGGAACCCTGGGTGGCCGCATCCTGCTGGTGGACGACCTGGTCGATTCCGGCGTCACCCTGCAGAAGGTGATGGTCCACCTGAAGGAACATTACCCGTCCGTCACCGAGATCAAGAGTGCCGTCTTGTGGTGGAAGGCCTGCTCGGTGGTGGAGCCCGATTTCCACATCGACTACCTGCCGACCAACCCGTGGATTCACCAGCCGTTCGAAGAATATGACGGCCTGGGCCCGCACCAACTGGCGGCCTGGATCAAGAAGGGCGCCTGATCTTTTGCTTCAGTTTCATGGAAGCAGATGTGAAAAGAGCTTGCCGCGGCAAGCTCTTCAGATTGATGACAAAGCCTTGGCGAAAGCCAAGGCTTTGTTGTTTAATCGGTCATGCTCAAAAAACCGACTGCCGCCCAGCACGAGTTAGAGATGGTGACCATCGAGATGCTCGTGCCCAAGGACCACCTGCTGCGCAAGATCGACGCGGCGGTGGATTTCGAGTTCATCCGAGAGAAGGTGGCGCATCTGTATTGCGCCGACAATGGCCGCCCGGCACTGGACCCGGTGGTACTCTTCAAGCTCTTGTTCATCGGTTACCTCTTCGGTATCCGCAGCGAGCGCCAGCTCATCCGCGAGGTCCAGGTCAATGTGGCCTATCGCTGGTTTGCCGGATTCCGTTTGACCGACAAGGTACCGGACTCCTCCACCTTCTCCCAGAACCGGCGCCGCCGCTTCATTGATACCACCGTCTATCAAGAGATCTTCGACGAGATCGTGCGCCAGGCCATTGGACGCGGCATGGTCGATGGCCGTGTGCTCTACAGCGACAGCACCCACCTCAAGGCCAACGCCAACAAGAACAAGTTCGACTACGTTCAAGTTACCCAGACCCCCTCGGCCTATCTGGCCGAATTGGATGCCGCTGTGGATATCGACCGTGCCGAGCATGGCAAGAAACCGCTCAAGCGTGACGACGATGATGAGCCGCCCACCAAAGAGATCAAGGTCAGTCGCACCGATCCCGAGAGCGGCTACATGGTGCGCGACGACAAGCCCAAGGGCTTCTTCTACCTGGATCACCGCACCGTCGATGCCAAGCATTCCATCATTACCGATACCCATGTCACGCCCGCCTCAGTCCATGACAGTCAGCCTTATCTGGCACGCCTGGATCGTCAGCGCCAGACGTTCGGATTTGATGTACAGGCCGTTGGCCTGGATGCGGGCTACTTCACACCGGCCGTCTGCCAGGGACTGGAGAATCGCGAGATCAGCGGCGTGATGGGCTACCGCACACCCAACCACAAGCCGGGGACATTCTTTAAACGGGCGTATGAGTACGATGCCTACCGTGACGAATACATCTGCCCGCAGGGTCAACCCTTGCGCTACAGCACGACCAATCGACTGGGGTATCGGGAATACAAATCCAACCCTGAGCAATGCCGAGGCTGCAAGGTACGCGAGCAATGCACCAATAGCGCCAATGCGGTCAAGGTGGTGACGCGCCATGTGTGGGAGCGTTCCAAGGAGAAGGTGGATGATCGGCGTCGTACCGAATGGGGCAAGCGCATCTATGCCCGACGCAAGGAAACGGTAGAACGCAGCTTCGCCGACGCCAAGCAATTGCACGGACATCGTTATGCCCGTATGCGGGGATTGCGCAAGGTCGCCGAGCAGTGCTTGTTGGCGGCGGCGGCCCAGAACATGAAGAAGATTGCCCTGTTGGTGGCGCGCTTGCGCGCGCTTTTACACGGCTTGAGCGCCTCTGCCAGCGTACAAAAGTGGCTACAGCGAAAAATGAGCGCCTTGCTTGGCTTCTGCGCCATCGACCATCTGCAAATTACCTGCGCCTGAAAAACAAAACCCCGTGTTCGAAAACACGGGGTTCGTCATCAACCTGAAGAGCTTGCCGCGGCAAGCTCTTTTTTTTCGTCCGTTGAGGCCGGGCAGGGCATCAGGACCAAGGAATGATCTTGCGCTCCTTGAAGGTATCAAAGAGCCGATAAAACATCTGCTCCGTCTCCACATATTCATGAAAGCCCAGGCGCCGCGCCTTGCTGCCATCGCCGAACATGTCGTAGTCCCAGGAGAACACGAAGTCGGCAAATTCCCACGCCGACAATGAAGCATAAGGATGCTGCTTCAAGCCATGCGCTGTGACGATGCGTTCCCACAATGCTGCCTTGTCGGCCATCACCTCGGCCAGCTTCAGCGGCAGCGGCGTGCCCACTTCCATACCGAAATAGCGGGCGATCTTCGGCCACATCTCGCTCCAGCGGAACAGGTCGCCATTGCCGACATTGAAGGCCTGGTTGGCGACCGCCTCGGTGGTGGCGGCCCACACCGTGCCCTTGGCCAACAGATCGGCGTCGGTCATCTCCACCAATTTGTCATAGGCGCCCGGCTTGCCCGGAAAGCGCAGCGGCAGTCCCAGCGCCTTGGACATGCAGGCATACAGTGCAATGGCCAGCGCCAGGTTCATGGGATTGCCCAGCGCGGCGCCGCCGACCACCGCCGGGCGCGGTGCCGACCAGCTCCAGCAGCGGCCGGAATCGATGCGCCGCTGCTCCAGCCAGCGCTGCTGGTCGAACATGAATTCGGGCGGCATGAACTGCGCATCGCTTTCGCGCGCCGGTGTCTTGAAGGGACCGAGATGACCGCCGTAGACCTTGTAGCCCTGCATCAGGCTGATATGCCGCAAGCCCGGCGCATGGGCTTGCACTGCCTGCACCGTGTGCTGCAGCATGGTCAGGTTGGGCGCTACCAGCTCGCTCCAGCTGGGGCGGTGCTGGTAGGCGGCGTAGAACACGTGGGTGACCTGTTCCAGCCGCGCCAACTGGCGTTCGGTATCGACGGCATCGAGCAGGTCTACGGCGACGTGGCGCAGGCGCTCCTGCTTGCCTTGCTCGCCGCCGCGGCGCGACAGGCCGATCACCTCCCATTGCGGCAGGGACTGCAGATGCGCGATCAACCGACTGCCGATCACGCCGTGGGCACCCACCACCAGGGCGGTGTGGCGCTGCGGCTGGGGAGAAGTTGCAGGATGGGGCATGGTGCTCTTCCGCAAATCAGCAGGTCGTGGTGCGTTCGGTGCCGGACAGTGCGGCCGAGCTGGCATCCATCTTCCAGCTCACCAGGGCCACCACGATCCCGGCCAGCGGCAGCAGGGCGGCCACGTAGGGCACCGCGTGCAGGCCCGGACCGTGATCGATGGTCACGCCGCCCAGCCAGGCGCCGGCGGCATTGCCCAGGTTGAAGGCGGCGATATTGGCTGAGGAGGCTAGGTTGGGTGCGCCGGTCGCCTTTTCCAGCACGCGCATCTGCAGCGGCGGCACGGTGGCGAAGGCGGCCATACCCATCAGGCCCACACCGACGATGGCGGCGATCTGGTGGCCATTGGTCAGGCCGAACAGCACCAGCACCACGGCCAGCAAGACCAGGCTGCCCAGCAGGGTGGCCATCAACTTCTTGTCGGCCAGCTTGCCGCCGGCCAGGTTGCCGATTACCAGTCCCAATCCGAACAGCAGCAGGATGGGCGAGACCGCCGAGGCCGGGAAACCGCTGATGTCGGTCAGGATCGGGGCGATATAGGTGAAGGCCGCAAATACGCCGCCAAAGCCCAGCACCGTCATCAACAGGCCCAGCATCACCTGCGGGCGCATCAGTACCCGTACTTCCTTGCCGAAGTCGGCTTCCTGGCCACCCTGCGAGCGCGGCACCAGCACTGCGGTGGCGGCCAGCGCGATCACGCCGATGGCGGTCACCGCCCAGAAGGTGGCACGCCAGCCATAGCTCTGGCCCAGCCAGGTGCCGAAGGGTACGCCCAGCACATTGGCCACCGTCAACCCGGTAAACATCAAGGCGATGGCGGAGGCTTGCTTTTCCTTGGGCACCAGGCTGGTGGCTACCACCGAACCGACGCCGAAGAAGGCGCCATGGGCGAAGGACGCCACTACGCGTCCTATCATCAAGGTGACATACCCCGGTGCCATGGCGCAGGCCAGGTTGCCGATGACGAATACCACCATCAGCGCAATGAGCAAGGTCTTGCGCGGCAGGCGGCCGGTGGTGGCGGTGACCAGCGGGGCGCCCACGAACACGCCCAGCGCATAGCCGGTCACCAGCAACCCGGCCGAGGACAGGCTCACGCCCAGATTGGCCGCGACTTCCGGTAGCAGGCCCATGATGACGAATTCGGTGGTTCCGATGGCGAATGCGCTGATGGTCAGCGCCCAAAGAGCAATTGGCATGGCAATCCTTATGGAGTGAGGGGTTCCGGCTGGTCGATCCGCTCTGGATGGCCAGCGATATGAAGGATTGTGCGCGCAGTCTTTGTTGAGAAAAATGCCGTTACAATCAAAGAATATTTGATCTGGAGTCAATAATGAGCATTCAATCGGAGGAATTGCGCACCTTTGTCGCCGTGGTGGAGGCGGGCACCTTGTCATCGGCCGCCGAGGTGCTGGAGCAGACCACCTCGGGCGTGAGCCGGGCGCTGTCGCGGCTGGAGGAAAAACTGGGCGCCAGTCTGCTGACCCGCACCACGCGTCGCATGGAATTGACCGAGGAAGGCGAAGCCTTGCTGCACCAGGCGCGCGCCATCCTGGGGGCGATGGAGCAGGCCGAAGACACGGTAAGGATGCGCAGCCGCAAGCCGGTAGGCAAGTTGCGGGTGGACGCCGCCGTGCCCTTCATGCTGCACTGTGTGGTGCCGCATGTGGGGGCCTTTCGCGCAGCCTATCCCGACATCGAACTGGAACTGACCACCAATGACCGCTTCATCGACCTGGTCGAGCAGCGCGCCGACATCGCCATCCGCATCGGTGAATTGCAGGATTCGACACTGCACGCGCGGCCCCTCAGTTCGGCCCGGCTCAACATCGTGGCCAGCCCCGACTATCTGGCCCGGTGCGGCACGCCGGAGTCGGTGGAGGCGCTGGAACAGCACCAGTTGATCGGCTTTTCCCAGCCCGACATCCTCAATCACTGGCCGCTGCGCCATACCGCCGGCGACCGCTACCAGACCCGCCCCGCCATTCGCGCCTCCAGCGGCGAGACCATCCGCCATCTGGCCTTGCAAGGGCAGGGCATCGCCTGCCTGTCCAGCTTCATGACCGATGCCGATATCGCCGCCGGGCACCTGGTACGCCTCCTGGATCATTACGATAGCGGCTTTCGCCAGAAGATCTCGGCGGTGTACTACCACAACACCCAACTCTCGCGCCGCATCAGCTGTTTCCTGGATTTTTTGCAATGCAAGCTATAAACCGGAAACGTTTTGCCGTTATTCCAGTCTGAGCGCCAGCATCGCCGCAAGGGGGAAGAGACCTGTGGCTGTCATCACAACAAGATTGCTCCGGAGAACAAGATGAATCAAACGGAAACCGGCCTGGCCACACGGGTCACGACATCCTTGCGTCACATCGCCACCCGCGCCCTGGCCGCAAGCCTGCTGCTGGGGGCAGCCATGTGGTCGCTGCCGGCCCCGCCGGCGCAAGCCGCCAATGCCAGCGTGCTGTCCTTCTCGCCGCAGGGCGAGGTGCAGCGCATCCGCCAGGTGCGGGCGCGCTTTTCCGAATCCATGGTCAAGTTCGGCGACCCCAAGGCGGCGTCGCCCTTCGACGCCGATTGCGCCGTGGCCGGCACCGCCCGCTGGGCCGATGACAAGAACTGGGTCTACGACTTCGAACGCGACCTGCCACCCGGCACCCGGTGCAGCTTCAACCTGCGCGCCGATGCCAAATCGGTGGCCGGCAATGCGATGAGCGGCAAGACCCGCTTCCAGTTCAGCACCGGCGGCCCGGCTGTCACGCGCATCGAACCCTACCACGGCGCCCAGATCGCCGAAGACCAGGCTTTCATCCTGTTCCAGAACGGCCCGGCCACCGAAGCCTCGGTGCGCGAGCACCTGTATTGCGAAGCTGAAGGTATCAACGAACGCATTCCCACCAAGGCGGTGGGCCAAGCCGATCGCAAGGCGCTGCTGCAACAGTTCGCCAAGGGCGTGGACCCGGCTGCCGTGAGCATCGTGCAGTGTCAGCAGCGCCTGCCCAATGAAGCCCATGTGAAACTGGTCTGGGATCGCGGTATTGCGGCAGCCAGCGCACCCGCCATCGTCACCTCCAAGCCCCAGGTCTTCACGTTCCAGGTGCGCAGCGAATTCGCCGCCAGCCTGTCCTGCCAGCGCGAGAACGCCAACGCCGCCTGCTCGCCGATCCTGCCGGTGAGCTTGTCGTTTTCGGCGCCGGTGCCGCGCAAGCTGGCCGAGCAGGTGGTGATGAACGCCAGCACCGGCAAGATCAAGCCAACCCTGGAAGGGGACAAGGATGAAGCGGTGCGCGAACTGCGCTTCAAGCCGCCATTCCCGGAAAAATCCGAATTCACCATCAGCCTGCCATCGGGCTTCAAGGATGAAGATGGCCGCACGCTCACCAATGCCGCCTCCTTTCCGCTGAAGTCGGCGCTGGCCGATTTCCCGCCGCTGGCCAAGTTCGCGGCGGCGCCCTTCGGCATCATCGAACTCAATGCCGATCCCGCCCTGCCGGTCACGCTGCGCCGGGTGGAAGCCGGCCTGCAGGTGCGCGGCAAGGATGGGCGCGCCATGCCGGGCCAAGTGGCCGATCTCAAGGTCGATGGTGACCGTGCGGTCATCGCCTGGCTCACGCGCCTGAACCAGTATCACGAGAAATGGGGCGACCCGAAAAAGGTCGATACCCGCAGCATCAGCCTGCTGGCCAAGGAGCCGGGTGTCAAGAAACTCGACCTGCCCGCGCAGAAGGAGGCCAAGGACGGCGAATGGCCCTTTGAAGTGATCGGCATTCCCTTGAAAGACCCCGGCTTCTACGTGGTCGAACTGGAATCGCAGAAGCTGGGCGCGTCGCTGCTGGGCAAGCCGCAACCGATGTACGTGCGCACCAGTGCGCTGGTGACCAATTTGTCGGTGCATGTGAAACTGGGCCGCGCCAATGGCGCCGTCTGGGTGACCCGGCTGGATGATGCCAAACCGGTGGCCGATGCCGAGATCCGCGTGTCCAATTGCGATGGTACCCAGCTCTGGCAGGGCAAGACCAATGCCAATGGCGTAGCCATGATGCCGGCGCTGGAAGATGCCTGCCTCAACCGTGGCTACAGCGCCGACAATGCGGCCAAGATCAATGGCCTCTTCGTGAGCGCCCGCAAGACCGATGAAAAGGGCCGCCAGGACATGGCCTTTGCGCTGACCTCCTGGAACGAAGGCATCGAATCCTGGCGCTTCAACCTGCCCACCGACATGGACAAGTCGGCCACCACCCGTGCCACCACCATCTTCGACCGCACCCTGTTGCGCGCCGGCGAAACGGTGTCGATGAAGCACGTCATCCGCACCGAGACCCTGCAAGGCTTCGGCCTGGTGCGCAAGGAAGACCTGCCCACGCGCATTCGCATCAGCCACCTCGGCAGTGGCCAGCAATATCAGTTCCCGCTGACCTGGCGTGGCAACAAGAGCGCCGAGACCAGCTTCACGCTGCCGAAGGAAGCCAAGCTGGGCACGTATGAAGTCGTGTTAGACCAGGGGCGCGTCAATGCCAATGCCAGTGAGCAGACTGGTGACGACGAAGATAGCTACGGCCGTGGCACCTACGTCACCGGCACCTTCCGTGTGGAAGAATTCCGCCTGCCGCTGATGCAGGGCCGCATCACTCCGCCCAAGGGCGCGCAGGTCGCCATCAAGGAACTGCCGCTGGACCTGCAACTGAACTACATCAACGGCGGTGCTGCCGCCAACCAGACGGTACAGGTGTCCTCGCTGCTGCGTTCGCGTTCGCTGGACATGGCTGGTTACGATGGCTTCTCCTTCGACGCCCCGCGCAGCGATGACGACAGCAATGCCGACGACCAGAAGATCGTCGCCGACAAGCTGGCCGTCACGCTCGACAAGAACGGCGCCGGCCGCGCCATCATCGGCAAGCTGCCGGCGCTGCAACGGCCGCAGGAACTGCTGACCGAGATGACCTACAGCGACCCCAATGGCGAGGTCCAGACCATCTCCACCGTCACGCCGCTGTGGCCCTCCGCCGTGGTGGTGGGCCTGCGCACTGGCAACTGGGTCTCGGTCAAGAAAAAGCTCACGTTGACTGCCGTCACCCTCAACACCGCCGGCCAGCCGCAAGCCGGCGTGCCGGTGGAAATCCGGGGCCTGGCGCGTCAGACCAATTCGCACCGCAAGCGCATGGTCGGCGGCTTCTACGCCTATGAAAACGATGAGAGCAAGCAAGACCTCGGCAAGCTTTGCTCGGGCAAGAGCGACCAGCATGGCATGTTCACCTGCGACACCGAGCTGTCCGAGGCCGGTAATGTGGACCTGATCGCCACCGCCAAGGATGGCAATGGCAACGCCGCGGCGGCCCGTTCCTCGGTGTGGGTCACCGGGCGCGGCGAAGTCTGGTTCGATGGCGAGAACCAGGACCGCATCGACATCCTGCCCGAGAAAAAGAATTACCAGCCCGGCGAGACCGCCAGCTTCCAGGTGCGAATGCCCTTCCGCCATGCCACCGCCCTGGTGGCGGTGGAGCGCGAAGGGGTGATCGATACCCGCGTGGTGTCATTGTCGGGGCAGGACCCGACCATCAGCGTACCGATGAAAGCCGAGTACGGTCCCAACGTCTACGTCTCGGTCCTGGCCGTGCGCGGCCGGATGCGCGAGGTGCCGTGGTATTCCTTCTTCATCTGGGGCTGGAAGGAACCGATCAACTGGTGGCATGAATTCCGCGAGTACCAGGGCCCCGGCCCCATCGTCGATCTCTCCAAGCCGGCCTGGAAGTTCGGCATCGCCGAGGTCAACGTGGGCGACGCCGGTCATCGCCTGCAAGTAGCGGTCAGCACCGACAAGCCGAGCTATCCCATCCGTGCCGTGGCCAAGGTCCAGGTGCAGGTCAAGCTGCCCAACGGCAAGCCAGCCGCCGGCGGTGAATTCGCCCTGGCCGCCGTCGATGAAGCCCTGCTGGAACTGCAACCCAATGGCAGTTGGGATGTGCTGCGCGCCATGCTGCAACGGCGCAGCTACGGCGTGGAAACCTCGACGGCGCAGATGCAGGTGGTCGGCAAACGTCACTATGGCAAGAAGGCCACGCCGGCCGGCGGCGGCGGTGGCCGTGCGCCGACGCGCGAACTGTTCGATACCTTGCTGCTCTGGAAGCCCAGCGTAACGCTGGACGCCGAGGGCAGGGCGCAACTGGAGGTGCCGCTCAACGATGCGCTGACTTCCTTCCGCATCGTCGCCATCGCCGAGAATGGCATCGACGACTTCGGTACCGGCAGCATCAGCATCCGTTCCACCCAGGACGTTCAGCTCATCTCCGGCCTGCCGCCCCTGGTGCGCGAGGGCGACCATTTCAACGGTACGGTCACGGTACGCAACACTACCACCCATGATATGAACATCAAGGTAACGGCACGCGCGCAAGGCAGTACCACGGCCAGCACGCTGACGCTGCCGGAACGCGAGGTGAAGATTGCTTCCGGGCAGGCGGCCGAAGTCATGTGGCCGGTGCAGACCCCCGAAGGCATCAGCCAACTGGCCTGGGACATCAGCGCCCAGGAGCAGGGCGGCCAGAAGGCCAGAGATGCGATGAAGTTCACCCAGCGCGTGGTCCCTGCGGTGCCGGTCACGGTGCAGCAGGCCACGCTGTTCCAGCTCGACAAGAGCGCCGCCATCAACGTCGCCCGTCCGGCCGACAGCCTGCCTGGGCGCGGTGGCCTGGCCGTAGCCTTGAAGCCCAGCCTGGCCGGCGGCAGCGATGCGCTCACGCGTTACTTCGTCAATTACCCCTTCGCCTGCCTGGAACAGAAGACCTCCAAGGCCATCGGCCTGCGTGACGAAGCCGCCTGGCAAAAGATCGCCGCCGACCTGCCGACCTATCTGGACGGCGACGGCCTGGCCTACTACTTCCCGCCCAGCGACAGCGGCGCGCGTCGTGGCAGCGATACGCTGACCGCCTACCTGCTGGCCGCCACCAACGAAGCCGGCTACGCCATCCCGCAGGCCAGCCGCGACAAGATGCTTGATGGCCTGGCCGCCTTCGTCGAGGGTAAGGTCATGCGCGAGTTCTGGTCGCCACAGAAAGACCTGGACGTGCGCAAGCTGGCCGCGCTGGAAGCGCTGTCGCGCTACAACCGCGTGCAGCCGGCCATGCTGGGATCGCTCCAGATCAATCCCAATAGCTGGCCCACTTCCGGCCTGCTGGACTGGATCGCCATCCTGCAACGCGTCAACACCCTCCCCGAGCGCCAGAAGAAGCTCGATGAAGCCGACCAGATCCTGCGCGCCCGCCTGAACTTCCAGGGCACGCGCATGGGCTTCTCCAACGAAGAGGGCGATTACTGGTGGTGGTTGATGAGCAGCGCCGACGCCAACGCCAACCGCCTGATCCTGCTGGAGCTGAACAACCCGGCCTGGCGCGACGACTTGCCGCGCCTGGTGGCCGGCGCCATCGGCCGCCAGCAGCGCGGCCACTGGAGCACCACCACGGCCAACGTCTGGGGCAGCCTGGCGCTGGAGAAATTCGCCCGCAAGTTCGAATCCGAACCGGTCACCGGCACCACCCGCGTTACGCTGGAACAAGGCGGCGCCACCAGCACCACCCAAAGCCTGGCCTGGAGCGGAGCGGCCAATGGCGGCAAGCTGCAATTGCCCTGGCCGCAAGACCATGCCCAGGCCGGCAGCGTGCGCTTTGCGCAAGAAGGCAACGGCAAGCCCTGGGTCACCTTGCAAAGCCTGGCCGCGGTTCCCTTGACGCAGCCTTTCGCCGCGGGCTATCGCATCACCCGCAAGGTCGAGGCCATTGAGCAGAAGCAGGCCGGTGTATATACACGCGGCGACGTGTTGCGGGTGACGCTGGACATCGATGCGCAAGCCGAGATGACCTGGGTCGTGGTGAGCGACCCGGTGCCGGGTGGCGCCACGTTGTTGGGTTCTGGTCTCGGGCGCGACTCCACCATCGCCCAAGGCAAGCAGGATGCCCCCCGCGATCGCGGCATGGGCTGGCTGGCCTATGAAGAGCGCAGCTTCGAAGCCTATCGCGCGTATTACGAAGCCATGCCCAAGGGCCGCACCAGCATCAGCTACACCGTGCGCCTGAACAATGCGGGTGAATTCAACCTGCCGCCCACGCGGGTAGAAGCCATGTATGCGCCCGAGATGTTCGGTGAAATCCCCAACGGCAAGCTCGTCGTGAAGGCGGCGCAGTGATGCGCATGACCACATGCAGTGTGCGGCCCGGTGCGCTTGTTTCGATGAGCGCGCTGGTGCTGGTCTTGCTGATACCGACTGCGGCCAGTGCCGTCCCCTCCTTCAGCGAAGTGCAGCGCGACTTCCTGCCCTCGGAGGCCAGCCTGCTGGACCGCAATGGCGAGCTGTTGCAGCGCATCCGCATCAACATGGATGAGCGCAGATTGTCCTGGGTCAAACTGGAAGATGTCTCTCCTGCCTTGCGCCACGCACTGATCGCCTCCGAGGACCGACGCTTCTACCAGCACAGCGGCATCGACTGGAGCGCCGTAGCGGCCTCGGCCTGGGGCAATCTATGGAATACCAAGACCCGCGGCGCCTCCACCATCACCATGCAGCTGGCGGGTTTGATCTATGACAATCTGCGCCGCAAGTCCGGTGCGCGCTCGCTCACGCAGAAGGTCTCGCAGGCGTGGATTGCGCAATCGCTGGAACGCTCCTGGCGCAAGGACCAGATCCTGGAAGCCTATCTGAACCTGGTGGCGTTTCGTGGTGAGTTGGTCGGCGTCCATGCGCTCTCGCGCGTGATGTTCGGCAAGCACCCCAGCGGACTCGATCAGGGCGAAGCGGCCATCGCCGTGGCATTGATCCGTGCCCCCAACGCCACGCCGCGCCGCGTGGCCGAACGCGCCTGTGCGATCCTGAAGGAAGAGGGCGCTGCCGAGCAATGCAATGGCATGGATGGTCGCACCGAACTGGCCCTGGCCCGCGTCTCCGCCAAGCGCGATCTGCCGGGTACCAGTGATGCCCCGCAACTGGCACCTCACCTGGCGCGCAAGCTGCTGAGCGCGCCGGGACAGCAAGTGCGCTCCACGCTGGACGCCCCCTTGCAGCGCTTCGCCGCGCAAGCCCTGCGCCATCAACTGGCCGCACTGGCCGACCGCAATATCGAGGATGGCTCCATCATTGTCATCGACAATACCAGCGGTGAAGTCCTGGCCTGGATCGGCTCCAGCGGCAGCCTGTCGGCCGCAGCCAATGTCGATGGCGTGGTCGCGCAACGACAGGCCGGCTCGACCCTGAAACCCTTCCTCTACGAACTGGCCATCGAAAAGAAATGGCTGACGGCAGCCTCCCTGCTGGACGATTCCCCCGTCAACCTGGCCACCTCGGCCGGGCTCTACATCCCGCAGAACTACGACAAGCAATACAAGGGCCTGGTCAGCTTGCGCACTTCATTGGGATCGTCCTTGAACATCCCCGCCGTGCGCACGCTGGTGATGGTGACGCCCGAGCGTTTCTTCCGTCGCTTGCAGGCGCTGGGTTTCAACCTGCGCGAAAGCGGCGATTATTACGGCTACAGCCTGGCGCTGGGCAGCGCCGATGTGACGCTGGCCAATCTCACCAATGCCTATCGGGTGCTGGCCAACCAGGGCCGTTATTCCCCCCTGCGTACGCGCCTGGACCAAGCGCGCACGCCAGCGCGCACCACGCCAGTGATGGATGCCGACGCCGCCTTCATCATCGGCGACATCCTCTCCGACCGCAGCGCCCGCGCCCGCACCTTCGGCCTGGAAAACGCCTTGTCCACGCGCATCTGGACAGCGGTCAAGACCGGCACCTCCAAGGACATGCGCGACAACTGGTGTGTCGGCTATTCCTCGCGTTATACCGTAGGGGTATGGGTCGGAAACGCCTCCGGCGCGCCGATGTGGGACGTCTCCGGTGTGACCGGTGCGGCACCGGTGTGGCAGGAGCTCATGCAATATCTGCATGAGCGTGGCCGCGAGGGCGGTCGTGATGCGCGCAATGCGTCTCCCGCAAAGCCTGCCGGCGTGCAGGCGCAGGCCATCCGTTACGAGCAGGATGTGGAAGCGGCGCGCACCGAATATTTCCTGCCGGGCACGGTGCAGTCGGACATCCGCATCGCCCATGCGCGCCAGATACGGCCCGCCATCACCTATCCCACCGCCGGCATGTTGGCGGCCCTGGACCCGGACATCCCACCGGCGCGCCAGCGCATCCGTTTTCGGGCGCAGGGCGCACCGGTGGGCAGCCGCTGGATGCTGAATGGCAAGCTGATACCGCAGGAAGTCATGCAGGCGGGCAGGGTGAAGGCGCAGAAGGTCAGCGCCAACACATCGGCCACGGGGGAGGAAGAACTGGGCTTTGACTGGATGCCTTGGCCGGGCAAGCATGTGCTGGTGTTGCAGGACCAGGGCGGCAAGGAACTGGATAGTGTGCGATTCGAGGTGCGGGGGGCTTTGGAATTACCTAAGTCCAAAGGAAAATCACGACATTAGATTAGCTATGTTGAAAGGAATTGAAACCGAACTTTCATCAGGGTGTGCTCTGATGAAAGTTCGCCTTCAATCTGAGGTCCAGGCCTTAATTAGCGACCACCAAATTTAGCCCAACGCGTGAGCTAGAAGACTCTCTGCAAATAATGAGCCTTTCGCGACCTGGTCTGTCCCGCCAGCCTTTTCGAATTTCCCCATAACATCATCGATAACAGTATCAAGCACTAATGAATTGACAGTTACTTGAGTTATGGAATTTAGCTTACTGGCGATGTCTGTGATGCTTCTTGTGATTCCAATTACATACATCATTGCTACGTAGTATTTAATATTTGTACTAGTCTTTCTCTCCACGGCCTTTTCTTTCAGTCTCCTCTCTACCGCCCTCATTATCTGAATGGCCTTGAGATAGACATCGATCGGCATTTCAAGGCTGAAGATCTTCTTGTATTCAGAATCTAAATTCAAAAGTGTGGACGGTCTTGCGCGTGCTTGATCGGGTTTCATTAATACTATTGCCATCATGGCTTGCGCCATATACGGAATACTGATGATCTGGGAAATTGGCATTCCCTTATTCTTATAATAATTCTTCTTTCTGTCGTAATAAAAATTATTTGCTTTGAGGAAATCCTCAATGTTGCGATGGATTTCATCCGAGCTACGCAGCGAGGCCGGAGGAATTGCTGTCTGGCTATTCGTAGCTCTAATGATGCGGTCGCGCGCCGGCTCGTCCTTTTCGCAAATTATTCGAACCAATAAAGTTCGTTTGTCTGGTGATGGGCCTTGATTAGATTCGGTAAAGTGCTGATAAATTTCGTGTGAAGTCTGTAATCCATTTACGATTTGCGGATCTTCAATGGTGAGCTGTTTTCCAGCTAATACCGCTTTGGGGGTAATGATGGTTACCCCATTATTGAGATACCAAAAATCTTCAGAATCTTGATTCTGTAACGTCTGGCGAATACCAGTGTTTACTATCACGCTACCTTGGTAATCGCGTACGTTGGATTCGAAGAGGTGGAATAGCCCCTTGAATCTCAGGACACGAAGACTCTCTTAAAATAGAGGACAGTCTTATGACCAGTTTTACGACTAGGCAAACCGTGGACCATATCGAGATTCTGACCGAGCCGGAGCGTCGCAGAAGACGCACGCCCCAAGAGAAAATAGCCATCGTCCAGGAGACCTTGGCTCCTGGAGCTTCCGTATCAGCCGTTGCCAGGCGACACGGGGTGAACGCGAACCAGGTGTTTGGTTGGCGCAAGCAGTACCAGGAAGGCAGTCTGACTGCCGTCAAGGCTGGCGAGACGGTAGTGCCGGCCTCGGAGCTGGCCGCGGCCATCAAGGAAATCAAAGAACTGCAGCGGCTGTTGGGCAAGAAGAGCATGGAGAACGAGATTCTGCGCGAGGCCGTCGAATGGGGCCGGTCAAAAAACCTGATTGCGCGCTCGCCCTTGCTGCCGGAGGACGACCAATGAAAGTGGTTTGTGACGTTCTCGGTGTGGCGCGCTCTGCAGTGGCAGTAAAACGAGCCCGGAGCCCGGAATGGCGAGATGGCCGCAGTGTTCGCAAAGTCGACGACAGCGGCTTGCTCGAAGAGATTGAACTGCATGTTGCGAGCTTGCCGAGCTATGGCTATCGCCGCATCTGGGCTTTGCTGCGACGTAGCCGGGAATCCCTGGGCCAGGCGTGCGTGAACCATAAGCGGGTCTATCGCGTCATGCGAGAGCACGAGTTGCTGCTGCGCCGCCCTGGTGTGAGACGTGACAATCGACGCCACGATGGTCGCGTAGCGGTCAAGCAAAGTAATGCGCGCTGGTGTTCGGACGGCTTCGAATTCCGTTGCGATGACGGGTCTGCATTGCGAGTGACGTTTGCGCTGGATTGTTGTGACCGTGAGGCCATCAGCTGGGCGGCCACTACCGGTGGGCATAGCGGGGATGTCGTGCGCGACGTGATGCTGGCTGCCGTAGAGCAGCGGTTTGGGAGCACGCAGACTCCAGAGGTGATTGAATGGCTCAGCGACAACGGCTCTGCCTACATCGACCATCGCACACGCAGCTTCGCGCGCGAGCTGGGACTGGAGCCCTTGACCACGCCCGTGCGCTCGCCACAGAGTAACGGCATGGCGGAGCGGTTCGTAAAAACGATGAAACATGATTACATCGCCTTCATGGACAAGCCCGATGTGCCCACGGCGCTCACACATCTGGCCTCTGCCTTCGAGCAATACAATGAGCACCATCCGCACAAGGCCCTGAAATACCGCTCGCCTCGCGAGTTCAGACGGGCTGCAGCATCACTAACTTAACGATGTCTGAGTGTCCTGAATTGCGGGGGCAACTACAAGAGGCTTCTCGCAAGAGCGCCAGAGTCCGAGATAAAGCGATAATAGCTACTCAACTCCACCAAGCAAATATAGCTGCCACCAGCTGTGCTGATAGGAGATTCTGACACTTCAAGGACACGTGAACTCGTAGGAATGTTCCTTGTTAGCTCCAAGAGCCGATTTGCGCCAATGAATTCAAAGGAGAATTCTGAACTACTGAACATAGAAGAAATGGAGTCTCGTAACTTCTCAACTTTGCCTTCCACGTTCGGATGTACTTCAACTCCCTGCGTAACGTAATAATACTTTATGTGAAGTTTAGGGAAGGTTTTGGCTAGTTGTCCGTATGCCTTACGGAATAGCTCAGCTTTTTCTCTAATATCTTTGTTGTAGCGAGCCGCGAAGTCACTTGTTGTATTGGATAAATTAAAAAGGTCTTCAGCTGACTCGCGGAATTTGGTGATCGCGTCTTCTTTGAAACTTGTAGAGGTTTTCGACTGGATGAGCACAAGCTCAATGGTGTTTTTCTTTTGAGTAGCGTTAATCGGCGTATCTTCTTTTAGTAATTCGCCATTAACAAATGTATATATCGAATCGATGCCCCCGTCGCCGCCGTTACCAACAATTCCATACTCAATATCATCGTAAGATAGATCTTGGTTTTTTAAAACTTCAGTAGCTGCGTAGATTTCAAAGTATTCAGAAATTGTCAGCCCATCCTGGCTTTCCTCACATCGATCTTTAATAATTTGCTCAAGGATGATTTGGTCGTTAGTCTTTTTTTCCATCATAAAATGCCCCCTAATTGATGTTTACCTGGATTTTGGCGGTATCGACATTATCATCTAAATTACCTTTTTATGTTAATAGTGGTTAATTTTTTGGGCTATCCGAAAAGTGCTCAGGTATCCTACTCGTGCGCCCGAAAACGCAAAAGGCCGGTTGATTTTATCAACCGGCCTTATGTCTTGGTGCTCACCGAGGAACTAGGTCGGCGACCCCGTTCGGCCTTGCAAGGCCGGACTTTCTCGCCCCTCCCGCAAAGCGCGCAGGTGCTTTGCTCGCGGACTCCAAAACACAAAAGGCCGACTGACTTGCGTCAATCGACCTTTTTTGTTTTGGTGCCCACGGAGGGACTCGAACCCCCACACCTCGCGGCACATGGACCTGAACCATGCGCGTCTACCAATTCCGCCACGTGGGCCTTCTGCAAATGCGTTCAAACTGCATTGCTTGAAAGAGGCTGCATTCTAAGGGCAAACTTTTAAGTTGTCACCTATTTTTTTTAAGTTTTTTCCTGAAAAACTAAGTAAAAAAACTGCTACTTAAGAATGAAACGAGCTACTGAAAACTAACAATTTGAAGAAGTAGTTTTCAAAGAAAACCATCAACAAGTAAAACTATTTTCCAACCCGGGAAACGCAAAAGGCCGGTTGATTTTCATCAACCGGCCAGATTGATGACAAAGCCTTGGCGAAAGCCAAGGCTTTGTTGTTTAATCGGTCATGCTCAAAAAACCGACAGCCGCCCAGCACGAGTTAGAGATGGTGACCATCGAGATGCTCGTGCCCAAGGACCACCTGCTGCGCAAGATCGACGCGGCGGTGGATTTCGAGTTCATCCGAGAGAAGGTGGCGCATCTGTATTGCGCCGACAATGGCCGCCCGGCACTGGACCCGGTGGTACTCTTCAAGCTCTTGTTCATCGGTTACCTCTTCGGTATCCGCAGCGAGCGCCAGCTCATCCGCGAGGTCCAGGTCAATGTGGCCTATCGCTGGTTTGCCGGATTCCGTCTGACCGACAAGGTACCGGACTCCTCCACCTTCTCCCAGAACCGGCGCCGCCGCTTCATTGATACCACCGTCTATCAAGAGATCTTCGACGAGATCGTGCGCCAGGCCATTGGACGCGGCATGGTCGATGGCCGTGTGCTCTACAGCGACAGCACCCACCTCAAGGCCAACGCCAACAAGAACAAGTTCGACTACGTTCAAGTTACCCAGACCCCCTCGGCCTATCTGGCCGAACTGGATGCCGCTGTGGATATCGACCGTGCCGAGCATGGCAAGAAACCGCTCAAGCGTGACGACGATGATGAGCCGCCCACCAAAGAGATCAAGGTCAGTCGCACCGATCCCGAGAGCGGCTACATGGTGCGCGACGACAAGCCCAAGGGCTTCTTCTACCTGGATCACCGCACCGTCGATGCTAAGCATTCCATCATTACCGATACCCATGTCACGCCCGCCTCAGTCCATGACAGTCAGCCTTATCTGGCGCGCCTGGATCGTCAGCGCCAGACGTTCGGATTTGATGTACAGGCCGTTGGCCTGGATGCGGGCTACTTCACACCGGCCGTCTGCCAGGGACTGGAGAATCGCGAGATCAGCGGCGTGATGGGCTACCGCACACCCAACCACAAGCCGGGGACATTCTTTAAACGGGCGTATGAGTACGATGCCTACCGTGACGAATACATCTGCCCGCAGGGTCAACCCTTGCGCTACAGCACGACCAATCGACTGGGGTATCGGGAATACAAATCCAACCCTGAGCAATGCCGAGGCTGCAAGGTACGCGAGCAATGCACCAATAGCGCCAATGCGGTCAAGGTGGTGACGCGCCATGTGTGGGAGCGTTCCAAGGAGAAGGTGGATGATCGGCGTCGTACCGAATGGGGCAAGCGCATCTATGCCCGACGCAAGGAAACGGTAGAACGCAGCTTCGCCGACGCCAAGCAATTGCACGGACATCGTTATGCCCGTATGCGGGGATTGCGCAAGGTCGCCGAGCAGTGCTTGTTGGCGGCGGCGGCCCAGAACATGAAGAAGATTGCCCTGTTGGTGGCGCGCTTGCGCGCGCTTTTACACGGCTTGAGCGCCTCTGCCAGCGTACAAAAGTGGCTACAGAGAAAAATGCGCGCCTTGCTTGGCTTCTGCGCCATCGACCATCTGCAAATTACCTGCGCCTGAAAAACAAAACCCCGTGTTCGAAAACACGGGGTTCGTCATCAACCTGGCCGGTTGATTTTCATCAACCGGCCTTTTATGTCTGGTGCCCACGGAGGGACTCGGTCACGTCCCGCGACCCCGTCCGGCCTTGCAAGGCCGGACTTTCTCGTCCCTCCCGCAAGGCGCGCAGGCGCCTTGCTCGTGGACCCCAAAATACAAAAGGCCGACTGACTTGCGTCAATCGACCTTTTCTATTTTGGTGCCCACGGAGGGACTCGAACCCCCACACCTCGCGGCACATGGACCTGAACCATGCGCGTCTACCAATTCCGCCACGTGGGCCTTCTGCAATCAGCGGTGACTTGCTGTGCTTGAAAGAGGCTGAATATTAAGGCCTATCAAGCTGATGGTCAACACCTAATTGAGAAATTTTTTATTATTTTTTCTCCAGCCTCGCCACATGCAACAGATCAAGCGGATCAGCCCCCCAGATAAGCCTCCACCACCTTCGGATTGCCCAGCAGATTCGCACCGCTATCCTCCAGCACGATCTTGCCCGTCTCCAGCACATAGCCGCGTTGCGCAATGCGCAGTGCCTGGCGCACGTTCTGTTCCACCAGCAGTACCGTCATGCCGGTCTTGTTGATCTCCTGCACGATGCGGAAGATTTCCTGGATGATCAGCGGGGCCAGCCCCATCGAGGGCTCATCCAGCAACAACACCTTGGGCTTGGCCATCAGCGCGCGGCCAATCGCCAGCATCTGCTGCTCGCCGCCCGAGAGGTTGCCGGCCAGGCCGGTGGCGCGGTTCTTCAATACCGGGAAGAGCGAATACACCCACTCCAGGTCACTTGCCACACCGTCCTTGTCACGGCGGGTGTAGGCGCCCAGGGCCAGGTTTTCTTCGACGGTCAACGTGGTCAACGTGGCGCGGCCCTCGGCCACCTGCACCACGCCGGATTCAACGATGCGGTGCGGCGACATCTGCAAGAGGTCTTGCCCGTTGAGCAGCACGCGCCCGCGCTGCGCCTTCACCAGGCCGGAGATGGCCAAGAGCGACGTGCTCTTGCCGGCGCCATTGGCGCCCACCAGCGCGGTGATCTCGCCTTCGTTCAACGACAGGCTGATGCCCTTGACCGCTTCGATGTGGCCATAGGCCACGGCCAGGTCTTCTACCTGCAGGATGGGTTGCTTGTTACCGCTGGCGCTCATGCTTCTTCCTTGCCGAGATAGGCCTCGATCACTTCCTGGTTGTTCTTGATCTGGTCCGGGCTGCCCTCGGCGATGATCTTGCCGAAGTTGAGCACGGCGATGCGCTCGCACAGGCCCATGACGAAGCGCATGTCATGCTCGATCATGAAGATGGTGAAACCGCGCTGCTTGATGTTGACGATCTCGCTCATCAGCTCGGTCTTCTCGGCCGGGTTCATGCCGGCCACCGGTTCGTCCAGTAACAGCAGCTTGGGCTTGGTCGCCAGAGCCCGGGCGAACTCCAGCTTGCGCTGCTCGCCATAGGAAAGGCTGTCGGCCAGCATGTGCGCCTTGTGGTCCAGGCGCACCCAGGACAGCAGTTCCAACGCGCGTTCGCGGGCTTGCTGTTCGGCACGGCGGAAAGCGCCGAGGTTGAACAACATGCTGGCCACGCCATAGTTCAGGTGCTCGTGCATCCCGACCACGACGTTTTCCAGCAGCGTCATTTCCTTGAACACGCGGATGTTCTGGAAGGTGCGGGCAATGCCGCGCTCGGTGATCTTGTGCGGGGCGACGGCGCCGATGTCGTCGTCATTGAAGCGGATGCTGCCGGAGGATGCGCGCAACAGGCCCGTGATGAGGTTGAAGACCGTGGTCTTGCCGGCGCCATTGGGGCCGATCAGGCCGAAGATCTCGCCTTGCTTGACGTTGAAGTTCACCCCTTGCAATACCTGCAGGCCGCCGAAGTTCTTGCTGATGTCGTTCAGTTGTAAAAGCATTACTTCACCTTCTTCTCAGCGTTGCGGCCCAGCAAGGCGCGGATGCGGCGCGGGTCCCAGATGCCCTTGGGCAGGTACAGCACCACCAGGATCAGGATCAGGCCATTGATGGCCAGGCGGAAGTCCTTGAAATGACGCAGCACTTCCGGCAGCAGCGAGAGGATGGTCGAGCCGATCATGGGGCCGATCAGGTTGCTGGTGCCGCCGAAGACGGCCATGGTCAGGATGTCGACTGCGTTCTCGAAGCCATAGTTGTTGGGGCCGATGGTGAAGGTGTAGTGGGCGTTCAGGCCGCCTGCGACGCCAGCAATGGCCGCGCCGATGACGAAGGCCAGCAGCTTGTAGCCGGCCACGTTGACGCCCATCAGGCGCGCTGCCACTTCATCTTCCTTGATGGCTTCGAAGGCACGGCCGATCTTGGAGCGACGCAGGCGCGCCAGCGCATAGATGGTCACGCCCAGCAGCAAGACGATGTGCCACCACTCGGTGATCGGCGGCACGCCGTTCAAGCCCATGGGGCCGCCGGTGATGTCCAGGTTCAGCACGATCACCCGGACCACTTCGCCAAAGCCCAGCGTGGCCATGGCCAGGTACACGCCCGACAGGCGCAGCGTGGGGATGCCGATCACCAGCGCCACCAGCGCGGGCAGCACGCCGCCCGCGGCCAGTGCGATGGGGAAGGGCAGGTCGAACTGCATCGTCAACAGCGATGCGGTATAGGCGCCGATGCCCATGAAGGCCGCATTGGCCAGCGACAGCAAGCCGCAGGACAGCGTGACGTAGATCGAGAGAGCCAGCATGGCATTGACGCCGATGCTGAAAATGACGGTGTTGTAGGTGGCCCAGAAGCTATCCCACCAATCCATGAAGCCCATCTTATGCCTTCCTTTCCAGCACTTTGCCAAACATGCCGGAGGGTTTTACCAGCAGGATCAGGAACAGGAGGCCGAACGCCACCGCATCGCGGAAGTCGCTGGAGATATAGGCCACCGTCAACACCTCGGCAAAGCCGAGGAACAGGCCACCGATCATGGCGCCACGGATATCGCCCATGCCGCCCAGGATGATGACGGCAATGCCCTTGTGCAGCATCGGCTGGCCCATGAAGGGCGAGATCGCGTTGAAGGACACGCCCACCAGCACGCCGGCCGCGCCGCCCAGGGCCGCCGCGGCAAACGAGGTCAGCAGGAACAGGCCTTCGACGTTGATGCCCAGCAGGTAAGCCGCCTTGGGCGACTCGGCAATGGCGCGCAGCGCGCGACCGAGCTGGGTTTTGCGCATCACGCCCAGCAGCACCACCATCAGCACGAAGGCGATCACGATGATGGCCACTTGTACCGCCGTGATGTGCAGGTTGCCCAGGCTTACGCTCTCTTCAGGGATGGTGCCCTGAGGGAAGCGTTTGTTCTCGGCGCCGAAGATGCCCTGCGAGATATTGGTGATCATGATGGCCACGCCAATGGTGGCGATCATCGGAATCAGGTGCGGTGCATTGCGTTTGCGCAAGGGCTTCAAGACCAGCACGTCGATGATGAGGCCCAACAGGCCCGTGGCCACCATGGCCAGCAGCAGCGCCACCCACAGGGGCAGGGCCATCTGCTCCACCAGCAGCAGGGCGGCATAGCTGCCCAGCATGAAGATGGCGCCGTGCGAAAGATTGATCACGCCCAACACGCCAAAGACCAGCGTGAATCCGAGCGCAAAGAGCGCGTACACGCTGCCCAGCGAAAGGGCATTGATGAGCTGTTGTTCTAACATGGGAACCTGCAATAGGTAATGAGATGGCCAGCGCCGCGCGCTGCGCGATCACTGGCTGGCGGTCGCTGCCGATTGTCCGGCAGTGACCGCCTTGCTGGCCTCGGGCTGCTTACTTCAGCAGGACGAACTTGCCGCCCTTGGCGATGTTGACGATGGCTTCCTGGTCGGCATCGAAGCCGACCTGCTTGCCAGCCACTGCCGGTGCGTGACGGAAGGCGAACTTGCCGGTGGCGCCGTCGATCTTCACGGCCGGCAGGGCAGCGCGCAGGGCGTCACGGTCCTTGGCCAGGTTGCCCGACAGCTTCACGGTCTTGAGCGCATCGGCCACGATGTACATGGCGTCATAGGCTTGGGCGGCGAACTGGTCGGGGTCGGAACCGAACTTGGCCTTGTAGGCGGCAATGAACGCCTTGTTGGCCGGGGTCTGGTTCTCGGCCGACCAGGGGCTGCCCATCAAGGTGTTGTCGCCGGCATCCTTGGCGATCTCGAACAGCTTGGGCGAGTTCAGGCCGTTGCCGCCGATGAAGGGCTGCTTCATGCCCAGCGCGCGGGTCTGCAGGATGATGTTGGCGGCTTCTTCAGCCAGGCAGGAGCAGACGATGGCGTCCGGGTTGCCGGCCTTGATCTTGGTCAGTTGGGCCTTGAAATCGACGTCGCCCTTGGCATAGGCCTCGGTGGTGGTGACGGGGATCTTCTGCTGTTCCAGGGTGGCCTTGAAGACGTCGTAGCCGGACTTGGTGAAGGCGTCGTCGTTACCATAGATCACGGCGACCTTCTTGATGCCGAAGTGCTTCACGGCGGCCTTCACGGTGACCGGCAGCACGTCGGCTTCCATCACGGAATTGCGGAAGGTGAAGGGGCCCATGGCAGTGATGCCGTCAGCGGTATTGCTGGTGCCGAACACCACCACCTTGGAGGCATTGGCGATCGGGTCGGCGGCGAAGGCCGAGTTGGACAGGGTGGGGCCGAACACCGCCAGTACCTTGTCCTGGAAGATCAGTTTCTTGAAGACGTTGATGGCTTCTTCCTTCTTGCCTTGTTCGTCTTCGATCACCAGGGCCAGCTTGTCGCCGTTGACGCCGCCCTTGGCATTGATTTCTTCGGAAGCCAGCGTGAAGCCGTTCTTGATGGCCACGCCATACTTGGCGGCCGGGCCGGTCAGCGCTTCGGCCACACCCAGCTTGATGTCGGCGGCAAGGGCCGCCTGCGACAGGGCGGCACCGATCAGCAGGGCCGGAATGGTCTTGAGCATGGTATTGAATTGCATCGAGTTCTCTCCTCAGTTAGATATTGTAGAAATCGTCCGCGCAAGCTCACACGGCGATTCCTTCATCGAGGATGATGCAAAAGGCGCCCGGGATGGCCGGGACTTGTGCTCCATCCTCTGAAGACCGTTTTGCGGTCTCTTTCGATACAGCCGGCACAGCCTACCTGAAATGTCAGGCCGCACCAGCAATGGCAACCCGCTGCAACACGCCCGGGTAGGGCGCGCCGCAGCGACATGCGAAGTTCGTCCGGCCAGCGGACGGGGTGGTGCAAATGCTTAGTTCAGTTCCTTGCGGATGTGCGCAATGGCTGCACGCACCTGGTTCGGTGCGGTGCCGCCGATATGGTCACGTGCGGCCACCGAGCCTTCCAGCGTCAACACTGCGAACACGTCTTCGCCGATCAGGCTGGAGAAGGCGCGCAGCTCGTCCAGCGACAGGTCAGCCAGGTCGCAACCCTTGTCCACGCAGGTACGCACGGCGTGTGCCACGGCTTCGTGGGCGTCGCGGAAGGGCAGGCCCTTCTTGACCAGGTAGTCGGCCAGGTCGGTGGCGGTGGCGTAGCCTTGCAGGGCCGCCGCGCGCATGGCGTCGGGCTTGACGCTGATGCCGCGCGCCATGTCGGCGAAGATGCGCAGGGTATCGGTGAGCGTGTCGACGGTGTCGAACAGCGGTTCCTTGTCTTCCTGGTTGTCCTTGTTGTAGGCCAGGGGCTGGCCCTTCATCAGGGTCAACAGCGAAATGAGGTGACCATTGACGCGGCCGGTCTTGCCGCGCGCCAGTTCGGGCACGTCCGGGTTCTTCTTCTGCGGCATGATGGACGAGCCGGTGCAGAAGCGGTCGGCGATGTCGATGAAGCCCACGCGCGGGCTCATCCAGATCACCAGTTCTTCGGACATGCGCGAGATGTGCGTCATCACCAGTGCGGCGGCGGCGCAGAATTCGATGGCGAAGTCACGGTCCGAGACGGCGTCCAGCGAGTTGCGGCAGACGTCGTCGAAGCCCAGGGTCTTGGCCACGCGCAGGCGGTCGATCGGGAAGGTGGTGCCGGCCAGGGCGGCGGCGCCCAGCGGCAGGCGGTTGATGCGCTTGCGGGCATCGATCATGCGCTCGGCATCGCGACCGAACATCTCGACATAGGCCAGCACGTGGTGGCCGAAGGTGATCGGTTGTGCCACCTGCATGTGGGTAAAGCCCGGCAGGATGGTGTCGGCGTGCTGTTCGGCCAGGTCCAGCAGGGCCGCGCGCAGTTCGCGCAGCAGGCCGATGATGTCGTCGACCGCGCCGCGCATGTAGAGGCGGATGTCGGTAGCGACCTGGTCATTGCGCGAGCGGCCGGTGTGCAGGCGCTTGCCGGCGTCGCCGACCAGTTCGGTCAGGCGTTTTTCGATGTTCAGGTGGACATCTTCCAGGTCCAGCAGCCATTCGAACTGGCCGGCCTCGATTTCACCCTTGATCTGGGCCATGCCGCGTTGGATCTCGGCGTAGTCGGCGGCGCTGATGATGCCCTGATGCGCCAGCATCTCGGCGTGCGCCAGCGAGCCCTGGATGTCGACCTGGGCCAGACGGTTGTCGAAGAACACCGATGCGGTATAGCGCTTGACGAGATCGGAGACGGGTTCAGAAAAGCGAGCCGACCAGGCTTCGCCCTTTTTAGCAAATTGGTCTGTCATATGAAGGAATTCCGAAGAAGGGGCGATTATAGCAAGCACAACTGCGCCCAGCCACGGCCATGCAGGCGGAAATGCGGTACGGCGCGGATTTTTCGCATTCCTGGCGGTGGGCCTCGCAGGTTTTTTTCATACCTTCCCATCTGCTGGTGAAACCCTCAGGCAACACGGCGGCAACACGGCTGAAATGGCCGCTATCTCACTTTGTTTCCATATGGCATTCATTTTGCTTGTTGTTTTTGCGCAAGTCCTCTCATGGAGCAGAAAAGTCTTGTACTACTGACAAATCCAGACGCTATACTCGGCTTGCGATGACTGATCCGGGGGAAGTTTTGTTTGCTTCCGGAGAAGAAAAGGGCTGCCAGCCAAGGCCGCACATGCCACGTGGGGATGGTCCTGGAGGTGGCCCTGTTAAGCGCTTCAATGAGCAAGATGTTCGGGGGTCGTCTTACAGGAGAGAAGCATGAATTTGGAAGCACTGTTTCAGCAGCAAACCGCCTTGCCCAGCATTCCCAAGGTGGTGCAGGAAGTCATCGAAAGCTTCAACAATGAATCGGTCTCGATCGAGGAGATCGCCAAGAAACTGGCTGCCGACCAGGTCTTGAGTGCCAAGATCCTGCGTCTGGCCAATTCATCCTATTACCACGTCTCGCGCACCGTCGGCACCGTCGAAGATGCGGTGCTGATGCTGGGTTTCATGACCGTGCGCACGCTGGTGGTGAGCACCGGCATGGCCGGCAGCTTCAAGAAACTGCCGGGCGTGGATCTCAAGCTGTTCTGGCGTTACAGCCTGGATACCGCCATCGTGGCCAAGTGGCTGGCCAAGCAGGCCAAGCTCAATTCCGATTTCGCCTTTACGGTAGGCCTGATGCACGCCATCGGGCAATTGGTGATGCACGCCGGGATGCCGGAGCAGGCGCTGCAGGTGGACAAGGTGGCCGGGCCGCTGGACGCCCGTCGCCTGGACGTGGAGCGCAAGTCCTTCGGTTACGACTTTGCCGATGTGGGCGCAGAACTGGCGCGCCGCTGGCGTTTCCCGGATGAATTCGGCCAGGTCATCAAGGCTTTCCCGCAGCCGCTGGAAGGCCAGTTCGATCCGTTCGCTGCCATCGTCCACCTGGCCGCCTGGCGCGCCCGGGCCCAGGAAAACCAGTATTCGGAGGATGAGATGGAATCGACCTTCCCGGTCGACGTGGCCGCCAAGCTGGGCTGGCGCCTGGAAACCTTCACCGTGGACATGCCGCCGCTGGCCGAATTGAGCGAGGGGATGCAGGAGTTGATCGCGTAAAGAAGGGGTGGCCGGAAAGCGCCAGCGGACGGTGGTGTCCGGCCGATGTGAAAGAAAATGACGTAGAAAACGACAATGCCGGCTCCCGCAAGGGGCCGGCATTGTCGTTGGTGAAGGGACTTGTCAAAATCAAGGAGGCGCTTGGCTAGCCCTGATCCTCAGCGCTGCCTCAGTAATTGAGCTTGGCGTCCAGGAAGTTGAGCATGGAGCGATAGGCCTGGTTGCGCGCATCCGGGTTGCCGCCGCTGGTGACGCCTTCGCCGCGCTTGCCCACGCCCTTGACGTCCATGCGTACGTGCACCGGCAGGCCGGGTGCGTCGAAGTCGTGGTAGGTGTCGGGATATAGGCGCAGGGCGATTTCGGTATCGCTGCCCTGCATCTTTTGTTCGATGGCTTCGCACGCCTGGGGCGGGGTCCAGTCATCGTTTTCACCCATCAGGATCAGCAGCGGCGCGGCTGGCTTGAAGGGTTCGCCGGCCTTGGCATAGGGGCGGCAATCCGGGTAGAAGGCCACCGCGGCACGCGGCTGGATCTTGCGCACGGCCACGTCGGTCTCGGCCAGGTTGATCGAGGCCAGCAGGGTCGAGGCGCCATGCGACCAGCCCAACAGGGCGATGCGCTTGACGTCCACGTCCGGTTGCGAAGTCACCCAGTGCATCGCCGCCTGGACATCGAAGCGGCGGTTCATGGCGCTGATCTCGCGCTGGGCGACGCTGTCCTGGCAGGTCGAGCGACGTCCGCGCGGAGTGAAGCTGTCCGGGAACAGCACGTTATAGCCGGCGTCGGTGAGCACGCGCGCCATGGCCAGGTGGCGCGGCGTGAATTCACCGCGACCATCCTTGATGATGCTGTAGAGACCGCCGCAGCCATGCAGGGCGATCACGGTCGGGTACGGTCCCTTGCTGCTGGACGACTTGCGCGCCTTGATCCACACCCCATACAGGGCCGTGGCCTTGCCGCCCTTGTCATCCACGCTGGTCAGCGAAACCCGGCGCGCTTCCAGGGGCTGCGGCGAGGCCGAATTGGCGGCAGCCTGTGCCCATGTCCCGATCGCGGCCAGCGATGCTGCAATGCAGAATGCGGCCAGCGGTTTTGCCCAATTACGCATGATGTCTGGTTCCCCGAATGGTAGCCGTATCGCCCAGTGGACACATTCCCCGGAGCCGGGAAAATGGTCGCCCAAGCAATATCCATGAGGCTGGGCGGCGATGACGTGCTTTAAATCTGTTCAGCTTCCATTTTACAAAAGTGAAGACTGCTGCGGAGAGTCGGATCGATTTTTGCGCTGCAAAAATCCGATTCAGCGCCCTGGCGCCGGTTTGCTTGTCCATCTCCCGCAACAGCTTGCTGCTTCGTCAAATGTCATTTCAACCATCTGTTATCGGCAGGTAAATGCTGAACTTGAGACGGAGCGTCTTCTGGTGCATGTCGCGCTGCCAACATTGGCTAGGGGCACGTAAAAAGGGCTGCCCGTCATCGGGGCAGCCCTGGCTGGGTAGTGCTGATGAAGCCGCGATCAGCCGGTATTGCGCAAGCCTGCCGCCACGCCGTTGATGGTGAGGTGGATGCCGCGCTGTACGCGTTCTTCCGGTGTGCGCTTGGCGGCGGCGGTGGCACGGTGGCGCTTGATCAACTCGACCTGCAGGTGGTTCAGCGGATCGAGATAGGCGAAGCGGTTCTTGATCGAGCGTGCCAGCAGCGGGTTGCCGGCCAGGCGTTCCTTGCTGCCGGTGATGGCCGAGAGCATGGTACTGGTGCGTTCATGTTCATCGGTGATGCGACCGAAGATGCTGGTGCGCAGCTTGCGGTCGGCCACCAGCCCGGCATAGCGCGAGGCAACCGCCAGGTCGGTCTTGGAGAGCACCATGTCCATGTTCGACAGCAGCGCCGCGAAGAACGGCCACTCCTTGCACATGGCACGCAAGGTGCTCATGCGCTTGGCGCTTTCCTTGGCGTTGCCGGCTTGTTCCAGCCAGCCCGAGACCGCGCTGCCAAAGCCATACCAGCCCGGCAGCAGCAGGCGGCATTGGCCCCAGGAGAAGCCCCAGGGAATGGCGCGCAGATCCTCGATACGTTGGGTGGCCTTGCGCGAGGCCGGGCGCGAACCGATGTTCAGTTGCGCGATCTCGGCAATGGGCGTGGCGGCAAAGAAGTAATCGGTGAAGCCCGGGGTCTCGTAGACCAGGTTGCGGTAGGCCTGGTAGGCGCGCTCGGACAGGTCTTCCATGACGCGCTCGAACTCGGCCAGCTTGCGGGCTTCCTTATCGTCGCTGCCGGCAGGCATGAGGCTCGCTTCCAGGGTGGCGGCCACCAGCAACTCCAGGTTGCGGCGACCGATATCCGGGTTGGAGAACTTGGAGGCGATGATTTCGCCCTGTTCGGTCAGGCGGATCTGGCCGTTCACGGTGCCCGGCGGTTGCGCCAGGATGGCCTGGTAGCTGGGGCCGCCACCGCGACCCACGGTGCCGCCGCGACCGTGGAACAGACGCAGCTTCACGCCCACTTCATTGAACAATTCCACCAGTTGGTTTTCGGCCTTGTAGAGCTCCCAGTTGGAGGTCAGGAAGCCGCCATCCTTGTTGGAGTCCGAATAGCCCAGCATCACTTCCTGCAACTTGCCATGCTTGGCGATCAAGCCCTTGACCTGCGGCAGCGTCAACCAGCCGCGCATGATCTGCGCCGCGCAACGCAGGTCGGGGATGGTTTCGAACAGCGGGATCACCATCAGCTCCAGTTCCTGCAATTGCTTGCCTTCGATGTGCAGGAGCCCGGTTTCCTTTTGCAGCAGCAAGACTTCCAGCAGGTCCGAGAGGGTCTCGGTATGCGAGATGATGTAGTTGCGGATGGCGCGCTCGCCATAGCGGCGGCGGATCTCGCGGGCCGCGCGCAGGATGGTCAGTTCGGATTCGGTTTCTTCGGCATATTGCAGGTAGGGCGAATACAGCAGACGCGGCTGCGCCAATTCGCCCAGCAGCAGGGTGATCTTGCGTTCTTCGCTCAGGCCCGCGTAGTGGCTCTCGACCTGGGCCTTGGCCAGCAGATCGGCCAGCACGCGTTCGTGGATGTCAGAGCTCTGACGCATGTCCAGCGTGGCCAGGTGGAAGCCGAAGATTTCCACCGCCCGCTTCACACCGGCTAAGCGCGGCTTGATGAGGGCGGCGCCATGGTGGGCCTGTAGCGAGCTCACCAGCACCTCCAGCTCGGCCACGCATTCGGCCGGGTTGGCATAGGGCGCGGCGCTACCGATTTCCTGGCGCAGGATATTGACCACGCCCAACGAGCGGGCGGTGGCGGCCAGGCGCGCATAGATGCCGATCAAGGCGCGTCGATAGGGTTCGTCGGCGCGGTGTTCGGAGTGGTCCGGCGAGGCATCGGCCAGGGCCAGCAGTTCCGGGCTGGCATCGACCATCAGGGTCGAGATGGAGAGCTCGGCACCCAGCGTATGCACTTCATCAAGGTAGTAGTCGAAGATGGTGGTGGACTGGCGCTTCAATGCATGTTGCATGGTGGCGGCATTGACGTTGGGATTGCCATCGCGGTCGCCACCGATCCAACTGCCCATCTGCAGGTAGGGCGGCAGCTCGGCCGCACGCGCCTTGGCGCGCGAGGGGAACTGGCTGTCGATCTCGGCTTCGATGTCGTCGTACAGCGCCGGCAGTTCGCGCAGGAAGGTGATGCGGTAGTAGGAGAGGGCGTTCTCAATCTCATCGGCCACCGTCAGCTTGGTATAGCGCAGCATACGGGTCTGCCACAGCGTGGCGATGCGCGCGCGCAGCAGCTCGGTGTTGTGGCGCAGTTCGCGCGGGGTCAGCGGCAGGTCGCGCTCGGCCACCAGGCGGGCGATCTCGCGCTCGGCGTCCAGGATCGACTTGCGCTGCACTTCGGTCGGGTGGGCGGTCAGCACCGGCGAGACCAGCGCTTCCTTGAGGAAGCTGCGCACCTGGGCGCCGGAGACGCCGGCATCATCCAGACGCGAGAGCGCATAGGCCACGCTGCCCGGCTGGGCTTGCGAGCCGGCCAGCAGGTGGGCGCGGCGGCGGCGATTGTGGTGCTGGTCCTCGGCGATATTGGCCAGGTGCGAGAAATAGGAAAACGCACGCACCACCGAATTGGTCTGGTCGCGGGTCAGTTTCTTCAATAGCTTGTCGAGCTCGGCGCCGGCCTTGGCATCGGATTCGCGGCGAAAACGCACGGCGGTCTGGCGGATGGTTTCCACCACCTCGAAGACGTCATCGCCTTCCTGCTCACGCACCACTTCGCCCAGCAGGCGGCCCAGCAGGCGGATGTCTTCCTTCAAGGGCGCATCCTTGTCGGTGGCCGGGCTGCGCTTGGCGGCAGGGGCGCGCGCAGTGGGGACGGCGGGCGATGCGGGTGCGGTGGACGGGGTGGATGGAGTGGAACGGGCACTGCGTTTAGTTGGATTTGTAGTCGCCATGATCAACGGTTGCTGCGGTTTTCGGAGGAGAAAGTCGTGCTTGTGGATCGGATTGCCGTGGGTGTGCGTGCTAGAATTTGCCTCGTTTTGGGTTTGTGTCTCGCTTCTGGTCTGTGTGATCGAACTTGCTTGCTGCTCGCTTAGGATCGCATCTTTAATCGTTTTAATCGTTTTTTTTTACAGTCTGGATTCGCCGGTCTCCTGCTTTCCCTGTCGCTTTTGCCGCGCTTGCCACGACTGAATCGGAAAGCCCGTCTTGAAAGAATTTCCTCCTTCCAACATCGTCATCGTCTCGCGTGAAAGCCGCCTTGCCATGTGGCAGGCCGAGTACGTGCGGGACCGTCTGGCCGCATTATATCCGCAGTGCAGTATCAACATTCTCGGAACCACCACCCGTGGCGACCAGATTCTCGATCGCGCATTGTCCAAGGTCGGCGGCAAGGGTTTGTTCGTCAAGGAACTCGAAGTGGCCATGGCCGAAGGCCGCGCCGACCTGGCCGTGCATTGCTTGAAGGATATGCCCATGGACCTGCCCGAAGGCTTCGAGCTGGCCGCCGTCCTGGAGCGCGAAGACCCGCGCGACGCCTTCGTCTCCAATGACTTCGCAGCCCTCGATGCGCTGCCGCCCGGCGCCATCGTCGGCACCAGCAGCCTGCGGCGCCAGGCCATGATCGCCTCGCGTTATCCGCAACTGGTGGTCAAGCCCCTGCGCGGCAACCTCGATACCCGCCTGGCCAAGCTGGACCGGGGCGACTATGCCGCCATCATCCTGGCCGTGGCCGGTCTCAATCGTCTGGGCCTGAAGGCGCGCATCCGCTCCTTCCTCGACCCCGAACAAAGCTTGCCCTCGCCCGGCCAGGGCACGCTGGCCATCGAAATCCCCGCCGGTCGCGACGATATCAAGCGCCTGCTGGCGCCGCTGCATGATGAGCCTGCCGCCGTGGTCTCGGCCGCCGAACGTTCGGTCTCGCGCATCTTCGGCGCCAGTTGCCAGATCCCGCTGGCGGCCTATGCCACGCTGCAAGGCCAGCGCCTGCATCTGCGCGCCATGATCGCCACCCCGGACGGTGCGCAAGCCGCTGCCGCCCAAGCCGAGGGCAGCGCCGACGCGCCCGAAGCCCTGGGCGCCCAAGTGGCCGACCTGCTCAAGGCCCGTGGCGCCGATGCCATCCTGGCCCTGTGCAAGGCCCAGGCCGATGCCGCTTCGGCCTGACATGTCGTCCTCCTTGCCGGTGGTCGTGACGCGGCCGCTGCAACAGGCGCAAGCCTTTGCCGCCAGCGTCGAGCAACTGGGGCGGCGCGCGGTGATATTTCCGCTGTTGACCATCGGGCCGGTAGCGGACGATGCCGAACTCAAGGCCACGCTGGCGCGCCTGCACGAGTTCGCCCTGGTGGTCTTCGTCAGCCCCAATGCCATCGATGCCGCCTTTGCGCATCTGTCCGGCTGGCCCAGCCAGGTGCCTATCGGCATCGTCGGCGAGGGCAGTCGCTTGGCCTTGCGCGCCCACGGTGTGGATAACAGCAATGCCACCCTCTACGGCCCGCAACGCGCCGACAAGATGGATTCTGAGGAATTGCTCAAATCCCTCCCTATGGAACAATTGCGCAACAAACGCGCTCTGATCGTGCGCGGCCAGACCGGTCGTGATTTCCTAAGTGAAGCTTTGCAACAACATGGCGTCACCGTCGAGCACCTGACCGCCTACCGCCGCCTGGCCCCTACGCTGGATGCGCGCAGCGGCGCGCTGCTGCTGGATTTGCTCGACGGTGGGGCCGACTGGGTCATCACCAGTTCCGAGGCCTTGCGCAATTTGCTGGACTTGGCAAGACTAGCCGGGGGCGAGGAACGTGTGGTAAAACTGCAACGGCAACGAATCGTCGTCTCCCACCACCGGATCGCCGAGACCGCACGGCAGCAGGGTTTCGTGCAGGTCATCCTGACCGGTTCGGGCGATGAACGCTTACTTGCTGCGCTTGCTCCCGCAGCTCCCTGAGCGGCCCCGTAATTTGCCGCGTTACAATCCAGCCCATGAACGAACAGCAATCCACCCCCCAATTGCCGGAGCCTCAGCCGCAAGCCAGCCACAACGCTGGTGCGGCTGCCTCGCAGGCGTCCTATACCTTCACCACGCCAGACGGCACGGCCGTACTGCGCCGCCGACAGCGCGCACAGACCGTCGTGTTGCTGCTGGTCATTGCCGGCCTGGGCGCGCAATGGTGGGTTTCGCATACTGAACTGCGCGACTTGCGCAGTGAAGTGGCACAGCGCCTGCAAAACGGCGACAACAGCAACAATGAATTGAAGGGCGTGCTCAAGTCGGTGGCCGAAAGTACCAAGGAACTGCAGGCCAAGGTCAGCGTGCTCGACAGCAAGCAGGCCGAATCCCAGAGCCAGCAACTGGCGCTGGAGCAGATGTACCAGGACTTGAACAAGAACCGCGACGACTGGGCCCTGTCCGAGATCGAGGAAGTCCTCTCCACCGCCGACCAGCAACTGGAGCTGGCCGGCAACGTGCAGGGTGCGCTGATCGCCCTGCAAAATGCCGACAAGAGCCTGTCGCGCTCGGACAAGGCACAGTTCATCGCCATTCGCCGTGCCATTGCGCGCGACATCGAACGCCTGAAGGCCTTGCCCACGGTGGACATCGCCGGCATCGCCGTGCGCCTGGACAGCGTGATCGGCCAGGTCGACAGCCTGCCGCTGCTGGTCGATGAGCGTCCGGTAGAGTCGGCCAGCGAGCCCAAGCCGCAGCCGGTGCGGGTCGCCGCCGAAAAGGAATCCAACAAGGAGTCCACCAAGGCCGGCGCCGCTCATGCCAAAACCAAGGCCGAAGCTGCGCCCGCCGAAGCCTCGGCCTGGTCGCAATGGCTGGCCGGTGCCCGCGAAACCTGGCACAGCATGAGCACCGAAATGTGGTCCGAACTGCGCCAGCTGGTGCGCATCCGCGAAGTGCAGACACCGGACGCCATCCTGCTCTCGCCGGGTCAGGCTTACTTCGTGCGCGAGAACCTCAAGCTGCGTCTGTTGAATGCGCGCCTGGCCTTGCTTTCGCGCAATGAGTTCGCCTTCCGCAATGACCTGGCCTCGGCCCAGGACACCATTGCCAAGTACTTCGACACCCGCGCCAAGCAGGTCCAGACCACCCAGGCGCTGTTGAAGCAAGTGCAGGGCAGCAATGTCTCCATCCAGTTGCCCACGCTGGCCGAAAGCCTCAATGCCGTGCGCAACTACAAGGCCCGTCCGTGAGCCGCTGACGGGAACCTGATATGAAAATTCTGCTCTGGCTACTGACCCTCTTCGCGTCCGCCATCGGCCTGGCCGTGCTGGCGCGCTTCAACCCGGGCAATGTGGTGCTGTTCTATCCGCCGTACCGCATCGACCTGTCCCTGAACTTCTTCATCTTTGCCGCACTGGCGCTGTTCGTGGCGATCTACGTGGTGATCCGCGCCATCCGCCTGACCCAGAAGCTACCGGGCCGGGTGATCGCCTATCGCCGCGCCAAGCGCGAGAACGAAAGCAACAAGGCCCTGCGGGATGCCCTGAAAGCTTACTTCGAAGGCCGCTTCGGCCAGGCCGAGAAGTCCGCCACGCGCGCCTCCGACCTGCCCGAGAACGCCGGCATCGCCGCGCTGGTGGCGGCCCGCGCCGCGCACCGTATGCGCCAGGGCGACCGCCGCGACATCTGGCTGGCCAGCACCGAGGTCGATCCCTCGCTGAAGGCTGCACGCCTGATGACGGCGCTGGAATTGCAAGTGGACGAACACCACTTCAAGCAGGCGCTGCAGACCGTGGAAGAATTGAACGCCAACGGCACACGCCACATCCAGGCCTTGCAATGGGCCTTGAAGGCCAACCAGCAAGCCAAGAACTGGCCCGAGGTGCTGCGCCTGGTGCAGACCCTGGACAAGCGCAATGCCCTGCATCCGGCGCTGTCCAACCGCCTGCGCGAGATGTCCTACGACGCCTTGCTGTCGGATCGCTCGCACGATGCCGAATCGATCCGCCTGCTATGGAATGGCGTGCCCGGCGCCGACAAGCTCAAGCCCTACATCGCCGTGCGTGCGGCCCAGGCCTTTGCCAGCCGCGGCTTGCATGATGAGGCGCGTGGCCTGCTGGAACGTGCGTTGGCGGCCGACTGGGATATCCGCTTGCTGCGCGCCTACCGCGATTCGACCGCCGAAGCCGGCTCACCGGCCTTGCTGTCGCAGATCGAGCATTGCGAATCCTGGCTGGCCAAGAATCCGACGGATGCCGAACTGGCCCTGACGCTGGGCATGTTCTGCCTGCGCCAGAAGCTGTGGGGCAAGGCCCAGCGCCATCTGGAGCAAGCCCTGTCGGACGCCATCGAGCCGCGCACCGTGCGCGAATCGCACCTGGCCCTGGCGCAGTTGCACGAAGCCCTGGACCAACCCGAACAGGCGGCCGGCCACTACAAGCAATGCGCACTGGCCACGGCCATCCGCTGAACTCGTTGCCGGCATGAATGACCAAGGCGGGAGCGGCGCGAGCCCTTCCGCCTTTTTTGTGCCCGTTACGAGGCCCTGTCATGTTGGCGTAAGTTGTACCGGCCAAGATGCCGGGCAAGCCTCGAATGCCGCTATAATTGCGACTTTCCGATGTCAGGTAATACCTTATATGAGCATTAAACACTGTCTAATGCTCATTGGAGGTAGCGTTAATGCTGATGCAATGCCGACCGGAAACCGCTTTTCGTTTCTTTCCCTAGTGAGAATCCCATGAGCCTGAACAACGTCCCCGCTGGCCGCGACCTGCCCAATGACTTCAACGTGATCATCGAAATCCCGATGAACGCCGACCCGATCAAGTACGAAGTGGACAAGGACACCGGCGCCATCTTCGTCGACCGCTTCATGGGCACCGCCATGCACTATCCGTGCAACTATGGCTACATCCCTCAGACCCTGTCGCAAGACGGCGACCCGGTCGACGTGTTGGTGATCACCCCGTTCCCGCTGATCCCGGGCGTGGTGGTGCGCTGCCGTCCCATCGGCGTGCTGAAGATGGCCGATGAATCGGGCATCGACGCCAAGCTGCTGGCCGTGCCGGTGGACAAGATCCTGCCGATCTACACCCACTGGCAAAAGCCGGAAGACCTCAACGAACTGCGCCTGAACCAGATCAAGCACTTCTTCGAACACTACAAGGACCTGGAAAAGGGCAAGTGGGTCAAGGTCGAAGGCTGGGAAGGCCCGGACGCCGCCCGCGCCGAAATCCTGGCGGGCGTGGAAGCGTTCAACAAGGCCAAGTAATTCCCCCGCGGTCGCCACAAAAAAATCGCCCGACAGGTTTGCGCCTGTCGGGCGATTTTTCTTGTCGGGCCTGTGGCCGCTCAATGCCTGTGCAGCAGGATCAGTCCAGCTTGGCCGCGTGCTCGCGGGTGGCATGGAAGGTGATTTCCGGCCAGCGTTCCTGGGTCAGGCGCAGGTTCACGCCCGAGCTGGCCAGGTAGGCCAGGTTGCCGGCGGCATCGATGGCCAGGTTGGCGCCCGCGGAGGACTTCTCGAAGTCGGCCAGCTTCTTCTTGTCGTCGCAACTGATCCAGCGCGCGCTGCTGATGCTGGTACCTTCGAAGACCGCGTCCACGCCATATTCATTCAACAGGCGGCTGGCCACCACTTCGAACTGCAGCACCCCCACCGCACCCAGGATCAGATCGCTGCCGGTCACGGGCTTGAAGACCTGCACCGCGCCTTCTTCGCCCAGTTGTTGCAAGCCCTTGTGCAATTGCTTGATCTTGAGCGGATTGCGGATGCGCGCCACGCGGAAGAAGTCCGGGGCGAAGTAGGGGATGCCGGTGAACTGCAGCATCTCGCCTTCGGAGAAACTGTCGCCGATCTGCATGTTGCCGTGGTTGGGCAGGCCGATGATGTCGCCGGCATAGGCTTCTTCGACCTGCTCGCGGCTGGAGGCCATGAAGGTCACCACCGAGGACACCTTGATCTCGCGATTCAGGCGCAAGTGTTTCAACTTCATGCCGCGCTCGAAGCGGCCCGAGCACACGCGCAGGAAGGCGATGCGGTCGCGGTGCGCCGGGTCCATGTTGGCCTGGATCTTGAAGACGAAGCCGGAGAACGGCTCCTCGGTCGGCTTGACCTCGCGCACGGTGGCATCGCGTCCGCCCGGGCCCGGTGCCCAGTCCAGCAGCGCATCGAGAATCTCGCGCACGCCGAAGTTGTTGATGGCCGAACCGAAGAACACCGGGGTCTGGATGCCGGCCAGGAAGTCGTCCAGGTTGAAGGGGTGGGAGGCGCCATGCACCAGTTCCACTTCCATCTTCAACTGCTCGATTTCCAGCGGGAACATCTCGGCCAGCTTGGGATTGTCGATGCCCTTGATGATTTCCACGCTGCCGTTGGCGCGCTCTTCGCCGGCCTTGAAGAGCATGATCTCATCGCGCAGCAGGTGATACACGCCGCGGAAATTCTTGCCCATACCGATTGGCCAGGTCACCGGCGCGCACTGGATCTTCAGCACCGACTCCAGCTCATCCAACAGCTCCAGCGAATCGCGGGTTTCGCGGTCCAGCTTGTTCATGAAGGTGATGATGGGCGTATTGCGCATCCGGCACACGTTCAACAGCTTGATGGTCTGTTCTTCCACGCCCTTGGCGGCGTCGATCACCATCAGCGCCGAGTCCACGGCGGTCAGCACGCGATAGGTATCTTCCGAGAAGTCCTGGTGGCCGGGGGTGTCGAGCAGGTTGACCACGTGGTCGCGATACTCGAACTGCATCACCGAGCTGGCCACCGAGATGCCGCGCTGCTTTTCGATTTCCATCCAGTCCGAGGTCGCATGACGGCCGCTCTTGCGCGCCTTGACGGTGCCGGCCAACTGGATCGCACCCGAAAACAGCAGCAGCTTTTCGGTCAGCGTGGTTTTACCGGCGTCGGGGTGGGAGATGATGCCGAAGGTACGGCGGCGCTTGACTTCGCGCGCGATCAGGTCGGTCGAGACCTTGCGGCTGGCGCCGGCCTCGGTAGCCTCATCGGCGGCGGCGCTGGCGAGGTCGGGATGTTCGTTGCTGGGTTCTTGCATGGCGGATCGGTCGGGTCGGAGGCCGGAGGAACGCGGCCCCTGGCGCGGCTGGACGATCCAACCCGGCATGGCCCGGCCGGCGCGCGCAAGAGGAGGCGCCGCGCAGCCTGTTCCGAAAGCTCTGGAAAACCCGTGATTATAACTGAAGCGGCCCGCCTCTCCGTATGTTTGCCGGATGGCAATGCGGGGAGGGCGGGCCGTGGCGAGGAGTGCTGCTCGCCACCGCTCAAGAACACTCAGAAAACTCAGGAATGCTCATCCCTGCGCTCATCCTTGCGCGGGTGCGCCTCCCGCTGCGGCTGAGGCGGCGGCGGCTGATGCGCCTGCGGCTCGCGATGCACGGCTTGCTCGTGCTGTTGGCGCGCCTGCTCCATCGCCACGCGCTGCGCCTGTTCGCGCTGCTGGTTCATCATCTGCTGCTGACGCATCTCCTGCTGACGCTGTTGCTGCTGCAAGTGCTGTTGCTGCATCTGTTGCTGATGCTGTTGTTGCCACTGCAGTTGCTGCTGGCGCTGCTGCCACTGACGCTCCTGGGCCTGCTGTTGCTGGGCTTGCTGGTCGCGCTGATGCTGTTGATCGCGGATCATCTGCTCGCGCTGGCGCTGCTGGTCATTGGCCTGCTGTTCGCGCTGGCGTTGCTGTTCGAAGGCCTGGCGCTGGCGTATCTGGTCCTGCTGGGCCAGGCGCTGCTGCACATTGTCGACTACCGGCAGCGCATGTGCCTGGCCAGGCTGGAAGACCGGTGCCTGCGGACCATGCTCGCGCCATTGCGGCTGGGCTGGTGGCTGCATCTGCGCCACTGGCGCAGGACGCGCAGGCGGGTTCAGCACCGGCGCCTGTTGCTGGGCAAAGCGTCCGCCGCCATAACGGGCATCGTGATGCCACACCACCGGCCGTGAATTGAACGCCACATTGCGGTTGATCGTCACGTTGTTGTTGACGATGCGATTGTTGACCACGTTGGTGTTGTTCACGTTGGTCACATTGGTGACGTTATTGGTGATGTTGTTGATGCGCGTCTGGGTCACCAACACCTGGCGCTGGCGCCAGTCGGGGCGGGCGTCTCCGAAGAAGGCACTCATGACGCCGATGCCGCTGCTAAAGCTGATGCTGGCCGAAAAACCCGAGCTATAGCTGGGCGGGCGATAGCGCGGCGGCGGCACCCATACCAAGGGCGGCGCCGACGGCCACCACCAGCTACCGTAGACCACGGTTGGGTTGTAATAGGGCACATAGACTACCTGCGGATTGACCGGCACGATCTCGATGACATCCTCTTGCACCACTACGCGCTGCTGCGGGCTGGACTCCAGGGTGCCGGCAATGCGGGCCCGTTCGCGCAGGTTCTGCACCGTATCCATCACGGCCGGTTGTTGTGCCAGGAAGGCCTGACCCAGTTGCTGCATCCAGTCCAGGCGATCATTCAACATCGCCAGCACCGAAGGAAACTGCACCAGCGCCTTCACGCTCGGGTCCCAAGGCATGGGCGCCACGGCGCGCGCCAGGCCGTCGCCCTGCAAGCCCGGTCGCGCTTCCACGAAACGCTGCGCCTGCACCACTTCCAGCGGATAGGTCGAGGCCATCAGCACCTGTGCCAACAGCGAATCGGGATACAGCGCCACCGGTGCCAGCATCTGGTCCAGTTGCTGCTGGGTATAGACGGCCGGGGCTACGGGATCGTTACTCTGCGCTTGCGCGGGCATACCCGAGACCAGCGAAAAGACCAGGCAGGCGGCCCAGGCCAGGGATGTCTTGTTCACGTCGTTCTCCTTGCCGAATTGCGTGCAGGGGAATGGGGGGAAGAAAAATGCAGTTTCCCTTGCACTAAGGTGAAGCCATGTTCGACCAGGATCACCCGGCCAGGTGTAACGGAATTGCAAGCGATGTTTCAGGCCGATGGCGAGGGTAGGAGGGGTATTGCTGGAGGGAAAGCCTTGCGCAAGACGGGGGCTGCTGTGGCATCATGAACGGCCACGGAACGAATCTCATCAATGGAATCGATCAATCCGGCAGTGAACAGATCCTGGCCAGTTCCCTGGTCACGGATATTGTCAGCTGCCCAAGAGGCCCGCCACGCCTGGGGTTAGACCAAGAGAACCGGAGCAAGAGAAACGTTCTAAACTGTTTTCGCATCATGCATCAAGGCAAATTTTTTACGACAACAAGCCATCAAGCAAGGAACGACCATGAGCCATCACCTGATCTGGCGGCGCGATGATTTCCTCATCGACACCGATCCCGACCGGCTGGACATCCCCCTCATCCACGACGTACTGACCCATTCGAGCTGGTCTCCCGGCATCGATCTCAACACCGTGCGCACGGCCCTGGCCAATAGCCTGTGCTTTGGCCTGTATCGCGGCAAGGAGCAGATCGGCTTTGCCCGCGTGGTGACCGATCACGCCACCTTCGGCTACCTGTGCGACGTCTTCGTCATCGGCGAGCTGCGCGGCCAGGGCCTGGGGCGCTGGATGATCGAATCGGTCAACCAGCACCCGACCCTGCAGAAACTGCGGCGCGTCATGCTGACCACTTCTACTGCGCCGTGGTTGTATGCCAGCTGTGGTTTCGAGGCCATCAATCGTGGCGACTTCGTCTGGCATATCTCCCGTCCAGATATCTATCGTCAGGCTGCGCAGCAGTAAGCTGGGTCTGTATCACTGCATTGTCATTGCTTATCGGCGGAGCCTGTCATGGCTCCGCTGTTCCATTTTTCCTCCTCGTTTTACTCTTCCTTCAGGTTGCGCGGTAGCGCACTGCCTCGACCGAAAAAACTTATTTTTTAGCGTAATCACGATCTTCACTGAATACAGCAAAACAGCTAGTGATTCCTGTCAGATGGGGTCAGAAGTTGGCTTGATACGCTACGGCTGTCTCCGTTTTTTCTAAGCTTATTTCTTCCCGCATTGGCTTGTTGGGTGGCGCTTGGCGCTATGCAATTAAGTTTTGGCGATGACTTGATCCAGTTCCTGCCGCAATGGCGCAAAGATGATCCGTATCAAAGAGTGGGCAGATGTGAATTTGCATCATTTTTGTCCGACTTATAATTTTTGTACATCTTTCATTGCCACCATCGCATCGCCACGCCATGCATCCAGTGCCAAGGGCAGGGCCATGCCTACCGACATCCGATCATGACCATCACCAATAAACTCCGTCTCCTGCTTCTTGCCGTCGTCCTCGGCATGGCCAGTCTGACTGGCATGAGCATCTACCAGAGCAACAAGATTGCCGACGCCGCCAGCTATACCTCGACCAACATCGTGCCCAGCCTGCTGGTGCTGGGCGATGCGGGCGAAGCGGTGTTCCGTATACGGGTGGGTATCTGGCGTTATGCCGCGTCCACCGATGCCGCCACCCGTGCCAAGCTGGAAAAATCAATGAACCTGCAAGGTGAAAAAGTCCTGGCCGCCTTCGAGCGCTACCAGAAGGAAAACCTCACCGATGCCACTGATGCCCAGTTACTGCAAGCCGACCGCGACGCCTTCGCCGACTATGAAAAAAGCCGTCAGACCGTCCTTACCCTGGGCGCCGAAGGCAAGACCGAACAAGCACTGCAAGCAGTGGAGCAACTGGTGGTGCCGCCCGGCGACAAGCTCATCAACGCCCTGGCTGCGCATCGCCGTTACAACGAGCAATTGGGCCAGCAAGCCGTGCAAACCGCGCAAGACAGCCTGCGCTCGGCGCTTTACCAGGCCGTGCTGATGAGTCTGGTCATCTGCGCCATCGTGGGCATGGTCAGTGTGGTGATTTCACGCACCATTTCCAGCGCCCTGGGCGAAGCCATCCAGGCCGCGCGCGCCATTGCTACTGGCGACCTCAGTACCCGCATCCATCGCCGCGCCAATGACGAAGTGGGCCAACTGATGCAAGCCATCCAGCAGATGACCGACAGCCTGGTGCGCATCGTCAGCAACGTGCGCAACAGCGCCAGCACCATCGACACTGCGTCGGCCGAAATCGCGGCGGGCAACCTCGACCTGTCTTCCCGCACCGAAGCCCAGGCCGGCTCCATCGAAGAGACCGCCTCGGCCATGGAACAGCTCACCTCGACCGTGCGCCAGAACGCCGACAACGCCCAAGAAGCCAATACCCTGGCCAGTTCCGCTTCCAGCGTAGCCACCGAAGGCGGGCACGCGGTACAGCAGGTGGTAGAGACCATGGCTGCCATCAATGCTTCCTCGCTCAAGATCGTGGACATCATCAGCGTCATCGATGGCATCGCCTTCCAGACCAACATCCTGGCGCTGAACGCCGCGGTGGAAGCCGCCCGCGCTGGCGAGCAGGGACGCGGCTTTGCCGTGGTGGCCTCGGAAGTGCGTTCCCTGGCCCAGCGCTCGGCGGCCGCCGCCAAGGAAATCAAGGAACTCATCGACGACTCCGTCTGTAAGGTCGAAAGCGGCAGCCGCCTGGTCGCGCAGGCGGGCAGCACGATGCAGCAGGTGGTCGAGAGTGTGCGTCGGGTCACCGACATCGTCGGCGACATCACTGCCGCCAGCGCCGAACAGAGCGACGGCATCGTCCAGGTTAACCAGGCCATCGGCATGATGGACCAGGCCACGCAGCAGAATGCGGCCTTGGTGGAGCAGGCGGCAGCGGCCTCGCAGTCGCTGCGCGAACAGGCGGTGAACCTGGCGCAGGCAGTCGGCGTGTTCCGGCTGGAGCGTCAGACGCCACTGATTGGCGAAGGGAGTGCGGGACAGGTGGCGGAGCGCGGCACAGCCATTGCGCAGCGTGAGGTATTGGCGCTGCCGGCCTGACCTCGGTGGGCCGGGGCAGGCGCCGCTGATGGTGGCGCCTGCCTTGCTTTTATATCGATTTTATAAATTATTTATATTAATTTTTTTGGATGGTCAGTTTCGGTCATGATATTTAAAACCCGGTGATCTTTAGTTGCGGTATGGTTCCTGCTCCCACGTTGGGGAAGGCATTTTGCAGCGACCATATCACGCCAGGGAGAGCCGATCATGACGCTTGCATATTCCCTGAGTTTATTTATCCGTTCACGTTACGAGAAACGTCCGGACAATAAATTTTTCAATTTCTGAGGCTCGGAGAGTCATAACGCTTTTTTGAATTTTTGGTTGGTGGCCGCTTTTTAAGCCCAGTTTTCGTTTGTGACTTACCATTCCAATCAGTTCTAGATCAAGGACCATTGAAGATCCAACCGCATGGGGAAATAAGATGGGCCTCCATGAAGCTTTTAATACAGGGCCTCCACTGAAACCATGGAGTTCGGGGTGCCCACCCCGCCGGACTCCCGATGTATCGGTAAGTTTTTTTCGATTGTGTTCAAGAGGAAGCCAGTAACTTCCGTCGGATGATCTTGCTTTTTCTTGATCGATAAAACCTGTAAGGAGAGCCCTTGTTCGTTCTATCTCGGGTCGCTTGTTACGTATCGAGAATCTGTTTTTCTTTGTTGCTGGAAATCCCAGCATGGCATACATACCTAAACGTGTCATAAACGGCTCTGCTCCAAAGTGAATGCACTGCGCACATTCAATGTGGTGCTTACGTAGCCACGTTCCAGTTAAACGGGCACAGGCCAAATCTCGTGACTTATCGGTGAAAAATGATAACTCCCGGAGGTCGAAAACCTTTTCATTCACAATGCCGAACGTGTACCCGTTTTGGGCGTCATCAAGGACATGTAGAGCCGTAATAAGAAATATATTTTCGTCTCCCACGGAAAGAAGGAAGGCGGTGCCAATGCCATCGAATCGCCCTCTTCTGCCTTCTGAAAAAATCGAAATTAGTGCCCTAGACCTAGTTGTGGCAAGGTTTTCGATGTTCTGCCTTAAAAACTGCATCGCTAGACGTTTATTCATTTTTGTCTGCTGTTCGTCGAATTGCTGTGTAGGCCGATAGGCTAGGTATGTCCTTTGTCAGGGCATTGGAAATATATCTCATCACAGCTATCTGAGTCGCACAAACAATTTTTCCGGGTCGTTGATGTGTGGAGTGAAGTTCTGATGATCCGTTGAGAAATGGGGCGACGGCCCGTAATTTGACGCCCCCTTAACGTATTCAAGGTCTTGAACTTGCATCCGTTGATGACTGTTATCGGATGTCTGTCCTATGAGCGCTTCGGAAATCGAACCCAAGCCTTTGGCTCGTAAAGCCTTTATTCGTTGGATTGACGTTTGGGGTGCGGAGTGGCCATTCCCTATATGCAACAAGGGCGCATCTCTGCGCCCTTGTTGTTTTCATCGTCAGCGTGGATCAGAACCGTCGGGTTTGCTCCACGCCAACGATCAATGCGGCATGACTTCCGGCATGGCCGAGGAGTGGTGGCTGCTGATGAGCCACTGCTTGCCATCCCATTCATAGGTGAAGGTGTAGCGGGCATGAACCACCTTGCCGGTGGTGCCGTAGGTGAAGCTGTAGAGACCGGCATCGATGGCGGTGTTGCAGCCGATCGACAGCCAGCGCATATCGATCTTGCCCACCGGTTTGTTATGCAGGAAGTGTTCGAAGTAATCGATACGTTCTTCGTTGGTAAAACGCGGTTTGTTGGACACGGTCGGCAACAGCAGCGAGCGCGGTGCATAGTTGGCGGCGACGGCTTCGGGCTTGAGTGTTTGCAGCGACTGATTCCAGCGGTCGAACAAGGCGGCGATTTCTTTTCCGGTGGTGGGCTTGCACACCTGGGTCTCGCCAGGTCCGGTCACCGAGAGTTCGGGATTGGCATTGCCCGATTGGGTCGAGGCGCAGCCGGTGAGGATCAACGCTAACGCAGATACGGAAAGTGCAATTTTCATTTTTGTTTCCCCTAGTTGTTGATGTATTCAGGCGTTACGGAGAAGACAAGCAGGCGAACATGATGTCTTCTGCGCAGGGCATTTTAAGGGGGGCGGTAGTGGTATGGCAAATGCCTGACTGAGGCGGATCGTTACTGCGTTCGGCTTCCAATGAAGTATGTCCTGCGGCAGTAACCTGTAATCGAATAGATCATGAGCCGACTGCCTGGCTGACGAAAATCGTCAGTTTCTTAGCTCTCGTCCGACAACAAACAGTCAGGGAGTCGGAGGTTGGGGGTCGCGATATTGCTTGTTGATCTTGATTCCGCGGGAAACAGCCTCTGCCTCGCGATCAGCACGCTGCTGTTGCAATTGCTTCAACGCGGCTGGGAGTACAGTTCGCCAGTTTTTTCGTTCCTTGGGTTTAACGTAAGCACGGAAACCTTCTTTATCGCCTGTCAAGGTGATGACCAGCAGATAAGCGCCAGGCTGGTTGACGTTCATTTTTTCCTGTGCGCGACGCATGGTTACGGTGAGGAAGGCGTCATCCCCATGGAAGGACCAGTGACTCATGTCTTCCAATTTCATCCACTCTTGCAGGCTAGGTTCGTAATCGATATTGAGTCCACTACTGGGTGACTGATGGATGACGTAATCGAAACGATCCTTTCCGGTCATCCGTGGGTCGTCAAGGTCGATGAGGGGCTCCCATCCCTTGGCTGCGATGTTCTGCAGGAATGCATAAATCGTTTTTCTGGCCTCGTCATGGCTGATCTGTGGCAGCGCCGAGATGTCTGCATAGATTTCCCATTCGGTGATGTTTTCTTCGGGGAACCAGCGATCATCCGCGCCTTGCAGGGATCGGACATGCGGCACTTCAATGGATTTCTTGCCCTGTTCAATGATGACCTTGCCAAGGCTGCTGGTGCTCCAGTCAATGGAATAAAAGTTGACCCCCGGTGGTCGCGTCACGACCTTCACGGCAGACGGGGCTTGCTTCAGTAGGGCTTCTGGACTTGAGTTGTTTTGGATTGTAATCACGGTAGCAGTATGTTGATCACGATTTTGAGCTTGCCCTAACATAGGCAAGACCAGCAGGAAAATGGAAACCAGAAGCTTTCGATATTTATTGTTCATCGTATGTCAACGTTGAAGCTTGGGAGGCGTAAAGATGGGAGGCTCTGGATCTTCCATGGTGCTCCAGGTAGCTATCGCCTGTAACTGTTCTTCCATGAAGTCTGCTTCCCGCTGCATCAATAAATGAAATGTTTTTGCTGCCTTTGTGATCCACGCCATCCGACTTCCTTCGTCCTCCAGTTCCGTTTCCTTTGGAGCGATAGATTTATGGTGAGCCTCTTTTGTGTCACATGCACAGGTAAAAGCTAAGCTTAATTCCGGGCTCGCCCAACTCACCCAGACTGAGCGCTGGGTCTTGACCCACCCGGAAAAGCAGGGATCTGCGTAAATGAGCGGTTGCAAAATAATGCGTTGTTCGTGATCAGCGATTGCCAATAAGTTATCCATTTGGATAGTCAGCTTTTTCTTGGCATTTTCTGTCGATTCAAATTGTCTGACGCTTTCAAATGCTTTACGAATGTGAGGCGAGATCCTCATATTATTGATTTTATTGAGGGCCTCTTTGTGCCACGGAAAATGTTCCATTTGAGCTTTGACAGCCGAAACATAAGCGGACGAATCCCGTTTTTCAAAACAGGGTGATACCGATGGATTGAACTGCGTGTAATACCAATGCCATCCCGCAATATCTTGGAAGAGCCAGAAGTTTCCTTTGCCCAGGCCATCTACTACTGGTGGCAGCAACTGTACCCGCAGCAATTCGAGCGAGCATGCGACAGTCTTGCTCGCAAAAGCCCCCAATGCCATCCAATAAAAACGTCCTTTGAATTCTTCTTTTTGTCCTTGCTCCATTTCCAGATAGAAACGCGCATATGTGGCGGCAATTCGTCGGGCTCGGACATTAAACTTTGCCAAAAGTCTTCCCTCGTTGCGCCCATGAAGTTTGCAAAGGCGCTTGGTGCATTGCTGCTGGACCAGCGACCACATCGTGTCGCAATTACATTGAACCTCTACGCAAGAATCCTTAGTAGTGTTTGTCCCTGCCTTAACCGAATCAGAGGCTTTTGTCATTTTTGGTGTCGTTGATGTCCGAATAAGCTAAGGAGTGATGGCTATCCCGTGGTCAGTTTGAAGATAGTAGTGATGGTTGAATCAACATCGAACTAACCGCGTACTTCAGCTAGGCAATTAAACTCATAACGACGAAGACCCCCTTGCCTTATCTTGGTTCCGTGGTGGCCCAATTTTTGACCGACAAGGCCTCTAGCTTGCTTGTTTCGGAACGGAGAAAACGCAAGCGCGTTTGTGCGTTTGTGTAGAGGAGCGAGGCTTGATTGTTGAGCCGTTGGCAATCCAACAGCCGCAGTGAGAAAGGTGGTCGTACGTAAAGGAACTGGCCTGCCCTGAGGGACTCGAACCCCCGACCTATGGCTTAGAAGGCCATTGCTCTATCCAGTTGAGCTAAGGGCAGTTCGGCGTGGCTGGCGGTGTGATGCTGCGCTGATGCGCTACTGCCAACGATCCAGAAAAAGAAAACGGGCTGTCCACGACAGCCCGTTTTTCATGAGTGGTCGGAGTACAAGGATTCGAACCTTGGACCCCCTGGTCCCAAACCAGGTGCGCTACCGGGCTGCGCTACACTCCGAGAAGCGAGATAATAGCAGCATTGATTGCAAACGGTCAACTGCAACCGTAATTTGCTTTCTTTTGCTCCTTTTCGCTTCATCAAGCCTGCACATCCTCCCGCTCTTCGGCCGCTGCCAATACCTTGATCTCGACCAGCAGTTTCTTGATTTCCGGCACGCATGAGCCACAATTGCCGCCCGCCTTCAGGCAAGCCGTGACCTGGCTCACTTCCTGCAAGCCTTGCTCCTTGATGGCTCGGCAGATGGTGTTGCGGCCCACGCCAAAGCAGGAGCAGACCGTCGGGCCGGTGTCGGCGCCTTTTTCGATGGGCTGGCCTACCAGCAGGCCGACACGGTCGGCATCCTCCAGCTTGTCCTTGGCGAACAGGCCGGCCAGCCAGGAGCGCGAGGGCAGGTCGGGGCGGGCGGACATGAAGAGGCACATGTCGATGCGATCCTCAACCACGTGTACGGCGCGATAGCTGCCGTCGCTCAAGTCTTCATATTCCAGCCAGTCGGCATCGGCATCCTGCACGCCCAGCAAGGCCCGCGCCCAGGCGGTGTGGTCGTTGATGTGGTTGCGTCCAGCCAGTTCATAGCGCACGAAGTCGCGCCCCTGCACCCGCGTCCAGTGCGTGATGTCGTCCAGCGCCAGCGCATGACGCGTGAGGATGAAGCCATGCCAGCCCACGCGGAATTCTTCGATGGCCACCGGGGTGTGCTTGAACTCGGGTTCGCCCGAGACCGGGTCGACCACCGGATTGACCACCGCGCCCACGCGGGCGTCCGAGGCCGATTGTCCATTCCAGTGAATCGGCACGAATAGTGCACCGCGCGGGATGCCGCCACCATGCTGGACGCGCGCCACCATCGCTCCCCAGCGGCTGCTGATGCGCGCCAGGCCGCCTTCGCGCACGCCGTAGAGCAGGGCGTCCTGTGGGTGGATGTCGATGAAGGATTCGGGGATGTGGCTGGCCAGGGTGGCCGATTTGCCGGTGCGCGTCATGGTGTGCCAGTGGTCGCGCACGCGGCCGGTGTTGAGGATCAGCGGGTAGTCTTCGCACGGGGCATGGCCGGGGCTGCGCGGCGCGGTCGGGATGAAGCGGGCGCGGCCATCGGGGTGGCTGAAGCGCAGGTCTTGTAGTACCCGTGCGGTGCCGTTGATGCTGCCATCGGACAATCGCTGCACCGGCCACTGGATCGGCGCCAGCGCATCGTAGCCGGGCCGGTCCAGGCCGGTCAGGCCGGCCAGGTTGAAGACCCGGCGCACCTGGCCGGCATCGGCCTGGCCATTGCGATAGGCCGACAGGCGCGCATGTTCGTCGAAGATCGCATGGGGGCCGTCGAAGTCGAAGCCGGTAAATCCCATGCGCTGTGCTACCTCGCAGAGGATGCGCCAGTCGCCACGCGCTTGGCCGGGGGCGCTGAGGAAGGCGCGCTGGCGCGAGATGCGGCGTTCGGAATTGGTGACCGTGCCATCCTTCTCGCCCCAGGCCAGTGCCGGCAGCAAGACGTGGGCGTAGGCATTGGTATCGGTCTGGGCGATCACATCCGAGGACACCACCAGCTCGCACTTCTGCAAGGCGCGCTGCACCAGGTCCGCGTCCGGCAGGCTGACCAGCGGATTGGTGGCGATGATCCATACCGCCTTGATGCGGCCCTCTTCGATGGCGCGGAACATGTCCACCGCCTTCAGGCCGGGCTGGTCGGCCATGCGCGGCGATTGCCAGAACTCCTGCACGATCTCGCGATGCAGCGGCTGCTCCAGGTCCATATGGGCGGCCAGCATGTTGGCCAGGCCGCCGACTTCGCGTCCGCCCATGGCATTGGGCTGGCCGGTGATGGAAAACGGCCCCATGCCGGGCTTGCCGATGCGGCCGGTGGCCAGGTGGCAGTTGATGATGCTGTTGACCTTGTCGCTGCCCACCGAGGATTGGTTCACGCCCATCGAGAATCCGGTGACCACTTTATCGGTCTCGGCGAAGGCTTGGTAGAAAGCCAGCAAGTCTTGCAGATCGACCTTGCACAGGCGCGCTACCGTGGCGGGATCGGCGCAGTCGGCGTCGGCCACCGCCAGGGCTTCGTCAAAGCCGTTGGTATGGGCGGCGATGAAGGCGTTGTCGCGCAGGCCACGATGGGCCAGGTAGCTCATCAAGCCATTGAAGAGCCAGACATCGGTGCCGGCCTTGATCGGCAGGTGCAGGTCGGCCAGTTCGCAGGTGGCGGTGCGGCGCGGGTCGATCACGATCAGGCGCAGGGCCGGGCGGGTTTCCTTCAGCTTGGCGATGCGCTGGAACAGGATGGGATGGCACCAGGCGGCGTTGGCGCCGACCAGGACGATCAGGTCGGCCAGTTCCAGGTCTTCATAGCAGACCGGGACCAGGTCTTCACCGAAGGCGCGCTTGTGGCCGGCCACCGCCGAGGACATGCACAGGCGCGAATTGGTATCGATGTTAGCGCTACCGATATAGCCCTTCATGAGCTTGTTGGCGATGTAGTAGTCCTCGGTCAGCAATTGCCCCGAGACATACAGCGCCACTGCGTTTGGGCCGTGTTCGGCGATGATGCTGGAGAACTTGCCGGCGACCTGCTCCAGCGCTACGTCCCAGGATACCTGCTGCAAGGCCCCTTGCGCATCGCGCACTTGCGGATGCAGCAGGCGGCCTTCCAGGTCGACGGTTTCACCGAGGGCCGAGCCTTTGACGCACAGGCGGCCGAAGTTGGCCGGGTGCTGCTCATCGCCCTTGATGCCCAGGCTGCCATCTTGCTGCATCGAGGCCGTGACGCCGCAACCCACGCCACAGTAGGGACAGGTGCTGCGGGTGGTCGCCACCGTCAGGGCCAGCGGGGTCTGGGAAAGATTCATTGGTATCCTCTGTTACTAATTGCCGTAAGCCGCAATGTTCAGGCCGCCTGCTGGCACATGGCCTGGCCGAACGGCAGTTCGCGGCGGAAGGCGCTGATGTCGCGTCCACTCTGGATCAGGTCGAAATACCACGGCCCATCCTTGACGTCACCATACAGTACCGCACCCACCAGGCGTGAGCCGCGCAGGACCAGGCGCTTGTAGATGCCGCGGCGCGGATCGCGCACCACCAGGTCTTCGGTATCGTCGCCGCCGATGAAGTCGCCGGCCGAATACAGGTCCACGCCGGTGACCTTCAGCTTGGTGGCCGTGGCCTGCTGTACGTAACGCCGATGACCGGCGCCGGCCAGATGCGCGCCGCATACCCGGGCCTGGTCCCAGATCGGTGCGACCAGGCCGAAGGTGGCCTGGCGATGCTGCACGCATTCGCCCACGGCATAGATGCGCGGATCGTAGGTCTGCAGGGTGTCATCGACGATGATGGCGCGTTCGCAATGCAGGCCGGCCGACTTGGCCAGGGCGATGTTGGGACGCACGCCGGCGGTCATCACCACCAGATCGGCAGGAATGCGGCTGCCATCCTTGAAGCGCACGGCGGTGACGCGATCCGGGCCGATGATTTCTTCGGTGTGGGCGTTGAGCAGGAAGCGCAGGCCCTTGGCTTCCAGTGCCTTCTTGAGCAGCTCGGCGGCGGGCTTGTCCAGTTGCTGGTTCATCAGGGTGTCGGTGACGTGTACCACGGTTACCTCCATACCCTGGCGCATCAGGCCATTGGCCGCTTCCAGCCCGAGCAGGCCGCCGCCGATGACCACTGCATGGCGGTGCGTGCGCGCGGCCTGCAGCATGGTGTCCACATCCTGGATGTCGCGAAAGGCGATCACGCCCGGCAATTGATGGCCCGGCACCGGGATGATGAAAGGCGTGGAACCGGTGGCCAGCAACAGGCGGTCATACTTCACGCTCAGGCCGGACTTGGCATGGACGCTGCGCAGGCGGCGGTCGATGTGGATCACCGGGTCGCCGGCGTGCAGGGTGATGCCGTTCTCCTGGTACCAGGCGCGCGGGTTGAGCATGATGTCATCGATGCTCTTGTCGCCGGCCAGTACCGGCGAGAGCATGATGCGGTTGTAGTTGCCGTGCGGCTCGGCGCCGAAGACGGTGATGTCATACAGGTCCGGTGCGAGCTTGAGCAATTCCTCCACCGTGCGCATGGCAGCCATGCCATTGCCGACCACCACCAGTGATGGCTTGGCTTGATCCTTGTCGGCGCTGGTCTGCATGTCAGCCACCGATCCAGACTTTGCCCTCGGCAATGCGCGCCGGCCAGGCCGGTACCGAGTTGGCGGGTTCTTCCAGGCAGTGGCCGGTGGTCAGGTCGAAGTGATGCTTGTAGATGGGTGAGGCTACCACGATGCGTTCCCCCAGGTTGCCCACCAGGCCGCGCGAGAGCACGGCCGCCTGGGCGTTGGGATCATAGTTGCCGATGGCGAACACGCGCGCCTGCGGCGTGCCGGAGGTACTGTCGATGACGTGGAACACCGCCACCTGCTGGTCGCCCACCAGGGCGGCCACGCCGGTGTTGGGGACGATCTCGGCCAGTTCGCAGATCGGGGTCCAGTGCTTGATTTGTTGGTCGCTGTGCATGATGGGTTCCTTATCGGTTCCTTATCGGTCCCTTGTACCGTCCTTGGTTCAGACCGTCTCGACGACGACCGGGATTTCCAGCAGCTTCTTCTCGGCCACGGTGGCCGGCCGGATCTGTCCGCGTTCCTCGACGAACTGGATGTTGCCATCGGCGGCCTTGCTGTTGACGAAGTGGCGGAAGCGCTTGCGGGTTTCAGGGTCGGTGACGGCCTTCTTCCATTCGCATTCGTAGGTATCGACCACGCGCTGCATTTCGGTTTCCAGTTCGGCGGCGATGCCCAGCTTGTCATCGATGACCACGCTCTTGAGGTACGCCAGCCCACCTTCGAGGTTTTCGCGCCAGGTGCTGGTGCGTTGCAGGCGGTCGGCGGTGCGCACGTAGAACATCAGGAAGCGGTCCACGTAACGGGTCAGCGTGGCTTCATCCAGGTCGGAGGCGATCAGTTCCGCATGACGGGGCTTCATGCCGCCATTGCCGCAGACGTAGAGGTTCCAGCCCTTGTCGGTGGCGATGATGCCCACGTCCTTGCCTTGCGCTTCGGCGCATTCACGGGTGCAGCCGGAGACGCCGAACTTGATCTTGTGCGGCGAGCGCAAGCCCTTGTAGCGGTTTTCCAGGCGCACTGCGAAGCCCACGCTATCACCCACGCCATAGCGGCACCAGGTCGAGCCGACGCAGGATTTGACGGTGCGCAGCGACTTGCCGTAGGCGTGGCCGGTTTCAAAGCCGGCGGCGATCAGGGCTTCCCAGATATCGGGCAACTGGTCCACGCGGGCACCGAACAGGTCCACCCGCTGGCCACCGGTGATCTTGGTGTAGAGGCCATATTTCTTGGCGATCTGGCCCACCGCGATCAGACCATCGGGGGTGACTTCGCCACCGGCCATGCGCGGCACCACCGAGTAGGTGCCATCCTTCTGGATGTTGCCGAGGAAGTAGTCGTTGGAATCCTGCAGGCCGGCATGTTCCTTCTTGAGCACGAAGTCGTTCCACAGCGATGCCAGCACATTGGCCACCATCGGCTTGCAGATGTCACAGCCTAGTCCCTTGCCATGCTTGGCCAGCAGTTCATCGAAGCTCTTGATCTGGCCCACGCGCACCAGGTGGTGGATTTCCTGGCGCGAGTAGGGGAAGTGCTCGCACACATGGTTGTTGACGGCCAAGCCCTGTTTCTTCATCTCGGCCTTCATCACCTGGGTGACCAGCGGCACGCAGCCGCCGCAGGCGGTACCGGCCTTGGTACAAGCCTTCAGATCGCCGATATTCGTGACGCCCGAGGCCACCGCCGCGCACAGCTGGCCCTTGGAGACGTTGTTGCAGGAGCAGATCTGTGCGGATTCCGGGAGCGCATCCACACCCAGACCCGGTTTGGCCTTGCCATCGGATTGCGGCAGGATCAGGAATTCCGGCGACTCCGGCAGCTCGATCTTGTTGAGCATCATCTGCAGCAGGGTGCCGTATTCAGCGGCATCGCCCACCATCACCGCGCCCAGCAGGTGCTTGCCGGATTCGGAAACCACGATCTTCTTGTAGATCTGCTTGCGTTCATCGGTGAACTGATACGAACGGCTGCCAGCCTCCTTGCCATGCGCATCGCCAATGCTGGCTACGTCCACGCCCATCAGTTTCAGCTTGGTGCTCATGTCGGCGCCGTTGAATTGCGGTACCTCGATGGCGTCGTCACGGTGCGACAGCAGGTGCTTGGCAGCGGTGCGGGCCATGTCGTAGCCGGGCGCGACCAGGCCGAAGATCTTGCCATTCCACAGTGCGCATTCACCGATGGCATAGACCGCAGCGTCCGAGGTGAGGCAGCAATTGTCGATGACGATGCCGCCACGCTCACCCACCTTCAGGCCGGCATGGCGCGCCAGTTCGTCACGCGGGCGGATGCCGGCGGAGAAGACGATCATGTCGGTTTCCAGGTGCGAGCCATCCTCGAAGTTCATGCGATGGGTGTGCTGCTTGCCATCGACGATCTCGACCGTGTTCTTTTGCGTGTGGGCGGTCACGCCCAGTTCTTCGATCTTCTGGCGCAGGATGCGGCCGCCGCTGTCATCGACCTGCACGGCCATCAGGCGCGGCGCGAATTCCACCACATGGGTTTCCAGCTTCAGGTCGCGCAAGGCCTTGGCGCATTCCAGGCCCAGCAGGCCGCCGCCGATGACCACGCCGCTCTTGGAGCGGTTGCCGCATTCCAGCATCGCTTCCAGGTCTTCGATGGTGCGGTAGACGAAGCAATCCTTGCGTTGGTTGCCGGCCACCGTCGGCACGAAGGGATAGGAACCGGTGGCCAGCACCAGTTTGTCATAGGACAAGATCTGTTCGACACCAGACAAATTGACCCGCACCTGCTTGTGTTCCAGGTCGATCTCCTGGGCCTTGGCGTTGAGCTTGAGGTCGAACTGCACCGGGCTCTGGCCGGCATCGAAGAAGCCTGGCGCCACCAGCGACAGGTCTTCGGCGCTCTTGCCGGCGAAGAATTCGGAGAGGTGCACACGGTCGTAGGCCGGGCGCGGTTCTTCGCACAGGATGGTGACATGCAGGTCGCCGGCGCCGCTCTCGGCCAGGCATTCCAGGAATTTGTGGCCCACCATGCCGTGGCCGATGACGATGATCTTCATGGTGTTCTCCTCAGGCTGCGACTTTGTTTTCTACTACGACGGCGTCACCGCTCTTGTCCGATGCGGTAAAGCGGATGGCCACCGCGCACAGGGCCGAGACCGTCACCAGCACACCCAGCGTGGACAGGGTTTGCTGGGTATTGCCCAGACCCTTCATCAGGAAGCCCGCCAGTACCGCGCCCACATTGCCGCCCGCACCGATGATGCCGGCCACGCCGCCTAAGGCTTTGCGGTCGATGAAGGGCACCAGCGCATAGGTGGCGCCGCAGGCCATGTGGGTGAACAGACCAAAGCACAGCATGGCGATGACCGCTGCCACCACGCTGCCGGCATGGGCGAACCACAGCAGGCCCAGGCCTTCGCCCAGCATCATCACGAACAGCAGGGTGGCGCGACGGTTCAGGCCGCCGGCGAGGGCCACCTTGTCGGAGATGAAGCCGCCCAGGGCACGGGCGAACAGGGCCAGCAGGCCGAAGCTGGCGGCGGCGATGCCGGCCGACTCCAGCGAGAGCTGGAAGTGTTCGACGTAATAGATGGCGGCGATGTTGTGGATGAAGATTTCCACGCCGAAGCAGGCGCCATAGGTGATGAAGAGCATCCACACGCGGTAGTTGGCAGCGGCGGCGCGGAAGCTGGCCCAGCCACCGCGCTTGCCGCTTTCGATGGTCACGCCGGCGGCGCGCAGGTCGTCATAGTTGCCTTCCGGGCAGTCCTGGGTAAAGCGCCAGTAGAGCGCGGCCATGATCAGCATCAGCAGGCCCGGCACCAGCAGCGCCGCGCGCCAGCCCCAGGCGTGCGAGACGCCCAGCATCAGCATGGCTGCCATGAGCAGCGGCATCACGCCTTGCGCCACGCCGCCGCCGGCATTGCCCCAGCCGGCCGTGGCGGCGTTGGCGGTGCCCACCACGTTGGGGGCGAACATGACCGAGGTGTGGTATTGGGTAATGACGAAGCTGGCACCGACCGCACCGATCAAGAGGCGGAAGAACAGGAAGCTCTCGTAGCTCTGGGCGAAGGCCACGCCGATGACCGGCACCGCACCCACCAGCAGCAGGCCGGTATAGGCCTTGCGCGGGCCGAAGCGGTCGCACATGGGGCCGATGATCAGGCGCACCAGGATGGTCACGGCCACCGCGGCGATGTTGATGTTGGCGATCTGACCGGGGGTGAGGTGGAATTCGCCCTTGATCACCGGCATCAACGGCGCGCAGGCGAACCAGGCGAAGAAGCAGACGAAGAAGGCCAGCCAGGTCAGGTGGAAGGTGCGCATCTGGGGCGTGCGCAGGGAGAACAGCTCGATACGATTGGATTTGCTCATCTCGGTCCTCTAGAAAACAAAAAGGCGTCCGCTTGACGCCAAGGCAGAGCCTCGGTCCAAGCGGACGCCGTTGTCCGTGTGTTGCAGATCCATCGTTAGATCGGCATTGAATAGGGGGGATCGTCCTTGATCCTGATGGACAATGAGCAAAGGTCGTGCCAGGCCGTGGGACTGCGGGAAAAGCCTTGCCTGCACTGGGTTGGCGGGCGCAAGGCTGAGGTCAGGAAGGAAGAGGCGAGGTCGCAAGGAGCCCCGCTATATATCATCGCGTGATGTATTGCAGTGCAGCTTGCGCGTTCGTGGTGCAGTGCATCGAGGCGGTGCAGGGGGCAGCGTGGAAGGAATCTTCACGCATGGTGCGGAAATCAGTCTTCTTCGCGAGCACTGATGTCAGCACGTTCATCTTCGGTCTTGCGCAGCCATTGCCGATGCAGGAAATGCTCCAGTGGCCGGCCCACCATGAACAGGACCACGATCAGGCCGCTGGCCATGAGCGCCACGCGCCACCAACCCGCGCCGCAGACGATGCCCACTGCGGCGGTGACCCAGATCGAGGCGGCTGTGGTCAGCCCGCGCACCTTTTCGCTGCGCTGCTCATGGACGATGACGCCGGCCCCGAGAAAACCGATGCCGGTGATGACGCCCTGGATGGCACGGCTGATGGCGTCGCGGCTGTGGTCGGCTGCGTCCAACGCGAAATTCATCGCCGCCAGCGTGACCAGGGCCGAGCCCAGCCCCACCAGTCCCAGGGTCTTCACGCCGGTGGGCTTGCCGCGCAGGTTGCGGTCGATGCCGATGGCGCAGCCGATGAGCATGGCCAAGAGCAGGCGGTAGAAGATGTCCAGGTAGTCGGTCATGAGGCAGCAGGGGCAGGGCAGGGAATAAGGGCCACATTGTAACCTCGCCGGGCTGCGGTTCATCATTGGCAGACCATCGCGCCACGGGGCGCGAGGGTGGCTTCAAGGCAGGGTCTGGCGCAGTTCGCTGGGACTGATCCCGTAATGCTGGCGAAAACGCATCGCAAAGCGCGAGGCTGAATCGTAGCCGCAGGTGGCGGCGATGTCGGCGATGGGCAGCGAGGACGCCTGCAATTGTTCCAGCGCCAGTCCCAGTTGCACCTTGTCCAGCAGTTCGCGAAAACCGGTCTGTTCGCGCGCCAGCCGCCGACGCAGCGTGGAGACGCTGCAATGGAAGGCATCGGCCACCCGTTCCAGGCTGCGCTCTTCGGGCGGCAGCATCAGCAGGTGCTGTTCGATGTGATGGCTGATGGCGTCGCCGCGCTCGCGCAGCAGGCCACCCATGGCGCCGGCCAGGCTCAGGGCCAGCAACAGGCCTTCGGCGGCCTGGCATTGCAAGGGCAGGGCGGCCTCATCACGGAGGCACTCCAGCAGATGGCGCCAGGCGCGCAGCAGGTCGGCTTCCTGCGTGACGCTACTGATGCTGCTGATGGCGCCGGCCTCGCGCGCCGGCACCCCCTGGCCGGGATAGTGCAGGCGGAAGCGGTCGATCAGCGTCGGCGGCAGCGACACCATGTCGGCCGCATATTCCCCTGCGCGCGGCAGGTTGGCCACATTGATCTGCGTGCCGGGCGCGATGAGCAATAGGCAATCCTGCCCGCATAGCAGGTGGCGCTTGCCCCATTGCACCCGCTTCTTGCCCTGGCGCACATGGCAGATGCTGGCCTGGCCGATGAAGACCTGGCGCAGTTGCTGTTCGTGGCGGGCGCGGATGCGGGTCAGCGTGGGGCGGGGGCCATGGGCGAAGGGCAGGATGGTGATCTCATTTTGCATGGTTCTTTTCGCGGCCGTAGTAGGCGGTGAGTTTGGCCTGGCCGAGCGCGGAGGCATTCAACAGGAAGCCGAGCATAGCACCGCTGGCTTGCGCATCCAGTGGTAACTTTTCGGTTTTCAGCGCCCATACGATGAATTGGTAGCGATGCGGCTTATCTCCTTCGGGTGGGCAGGCCCCACCAAAGCCGCTGCTGCCGAAATCGGTACGCCCCTGGATGGCGCCGGCCGGCAAGCCCTGACCCTGGGCATTGATGCCACCCGGCAGGCTGCGCACCGAGGCCGGGAGATTGAAGACGGTCCAATGCCACCAGCCGCTGCCGGTAGGAGCGTCGGGGTCATAGACGGTCACGGCGAAGCTCTTGGTACCGTCCGGCGCGCCCGACCAGGACAATTGCGGCGAGCGATTCAGTCCCATGCAGCCGAAGCCATTGAATACCTCCGAGATCGACAGCGATTGGCCTTCCTGGATGTCGCTGCTGGTGAGGGTGAACTCGGCCGCATGGGCCGACAGTGCAGAAAACGTCAGGGCCAGCGTGGTGAGGAGATGGCGGGGAAAGGACATGAGAGCGCTCCAGTAAAGGTTGAGGAGCGCTCATCTTAGGAGAGCGGGCGGCCGCCCATGGTGCAGAAAACGTCAGCCTTGGTGCAGATAGCGTCAGCCTGCTGCGCCGACCCAGGAAGGGGAAATTGACTTAGAACAGATTGAGCGAAATCAGGAAGTCCAGTCCCTTGAACAATTCCACATAACGGCTCGCTGCCGATTCGTTGATGACGATGAAGCGGGCAAAATCGAACAGCGCCGGTTCCAGTTGTCCATCGATGGCCTGCTGGGCCGCGAAGCTGGCGTAGCTCACGCCGTAGCCATAGAACTGCTGCTTGAAGGCGGGATTGAGGTTGGCGTCATCGACCGGATGGAATTTCACCACCAGTTGCGCGTGCTGGCTACTCACCAACGCCTGCATGGTTAGCATGGCGATCATGAGCCCATGCAGATTCTTCTGGGCTTGTTCGCTTTGGGCGCCGTGGCGCGCCACCATGTTGATGATATTGGGCAGGAAGCACAGCCAGTTGCGACCCGGTTCGCGCAGCGCATGAGAAGGGGACAGCGTCAGCGTGCTGACCCGCGGCAGGGTAGGAAAGGCCTGGGGCGAGACCCGATAGGCGCCGCCATACTTGGGGCTGGCGGCGTCGAACCACAGCGCCGGCACCTCATTGACGGCCAGGATGGCCTGCGGCGTCAGGCCCAGGCGGCGCATGACCAGCGGCTGGGCTTGCAGCAATTGCAGCAGTTGCGCGGCATCGACGACCTGATCCTGCGTCGGCAGGGCCAGGGCTGGATTGCAGGAGGTATTGCCTTCTTCCAGATAGCACAGCGTACTGACGGCGGTAGCCAGCTTGAGCAGCTTACCCAGCAGATAACCGGTATGGGGCAGGAACACGCGCAGGGGTTGACCATCATCGGGCAGCGCCTGTGCCAGCTTGAGCAGGAATTCAGCGGTGCGTTGCGGGCTCCAGATGCCATCATCGGTCACCTGCACGTGCGGGCCATCCCAGCTCATGCCACGTCCGCAGACCAAGAAGGGCGTAACCAGTACTCCCTCCCGCTGCAATTGCCGGGCGATGGAATAGGTGATGGGACTATGCAGGTAGACGACATCCATGTGAGGGTAACATTGTTTTTTATATAACTTATGTGCGGCATGATCGGGCCTGCGCGATGGGCTCACAATGGGAAATCCGTTTGCAGATGTAACAGCGGTCTTTACATATTGATTTGCAGCAGCATTGCGTCGTTTCCTCGCATTGCCATGCGCTTGTGGCAAACTGGCGCGCTACCGCTTTGTTTCACCCCATCACCGCCCTTGCCATGCGTCCAGCTGCGTTTGCCGCGACCGTTCCTGCACCTGCCTTGCCTGCCGGCACTGGCGATGTGCCCCGCCTGCTCGCGCAAGAGCTGACTTCGGCGGTGGTGGCGCGGGTCCTCGAAAGCCCACCATGAACCTCACCGCACTTGCTCTCCTGCTGGTCTTCCAATGCCTGGGCGAAGGTGCCACCCAGTTGCTGGGCCTGCCCATTCCCGGCCCGGTGATCGGCATGTTGCTGCTGTTGATGGCCTTCCTCGCCTCACCGCGCCTGGCGCAGATGATGGAGCCCGCTTCCTGGAGCATCCTGCAGCACCTGTCCTTGCTGTTCGTGCCGGCCGGGGTGGGGGTGATCGCCGCGGCCGGGCAGCTCAAGGGCGATCTGCCGGCCATCGTGGTGGCATTGGTGGTGAGCACCGTGCTGGCCATTGCCGTGGGGGCGCTGGTGACCAATGCGGCGATGAGGCGCTTTTCCAGCGCACGCCAGGCGCGCACCGATGAGGAGTCGCGCTGATGCACGGCCTGGCGCGTCTGACCGATGTCTGGGTCTACCTGGCCGCCTCGCCGCTGCTGGGCTTGACCACCACGCTGGTGGCCTATCTGGTAGCGCTGTGGCTGTATCGGCGCTTGGGTTTCAATCCGCTGGCCAATCCGGTGTTGATCGCCATTGCCATCGTGGTCAGCATCCTGGCCATCACGCATACCCCCTACCAGACCTATTTCGAAGGCGCACAGTTCGTCCACTTCATGCTGGGTCCGGCCACGGTGGCGCTGGCCATGCCGCTCTACAAGCAGTGGCACAACTTCCGACGCGCGGCCCTGCCGCTGATGCTGGGGCTGGCGGCCGGGTCCATCACGGCGGTGGTCTCGGCCGTGGGGATCGCCTATGCCATGGGCGCCTCGCGCACCATCGTGGTGTCGCTGGCGCCCAAGTCGGCCACCACGCCGATTGCCATGGCCATCTCGGAACGCTTCGGCGGCTTGCCTTCGCTGACCGCCGTGCTGGTGATCTGCACCGGCATCCTGGGGGCGGTGCTGGCGCGCTACGTGCTCAATGTCCTGCGCATCGACAGCCATCCGGTGCGCGGCTTTGCGTTGGGCGTGGCGTCGCACGGCATCGGTACGGCACGGGCCTTGCAGGTCAGTGCCGAGATGGGCGCGTTTGCCGGGCTGGGGATGGGGCTCAATGGCGTCTTCACTGCGGTCATGGTGCCGCTGGCCTTGCCCTGGTTCCTGCGCTGGATAGGGAGCTGACGCCAGTGCCTCACGGCCTGGGGCACCAAGGTGGCACCTTGAATTGTTCCACCAGGAAGTCGCGCATTCTTTGCACCTTGGGCGGCAGATGGGTGCGGGTCGGGTAGAGCGTGTGCACCACCAGTTGCTCACCGGTGCTCCAGCCTTCGAACAGTTCCACCAACTGGCCGGCCTGGATGGCGGCATTGACGATGAAGTCGGGCTGGATCGCAATGCCCTGGCCGGCGATGGCCATGGCGCGGCAGGTGGCGCCATTGTTGACGTAGACGGTGGAACGCACGCGCACCTGGCAGGTATCGCCATGGAGGTGCTTGAAGCTCCACTCATCGCCATTGGCGCGATAGCTATAGGAAATGAAGGGAAATTCGCGCAGCTCGGCTGGCGTGGTCGGCGTACCATGCCGCGCCAGGAACTCCGGTGAAGCGCAGGCGATCATCCTGACCGGGGCCAGCGGGCGGGCCACCATGCGGCTGTCACCCAGGGTGCTGATGCGGATGGCCATGTCGAAACCTTCTTCGAGCAGGTCGATGGTGCGATCCGAGAGGGTGATGTTGAGCGTGATCTGGGGATGTTGTTGGGTGAACTTGCCCCACAGCGGCGCCAGTTGTTCGACCCCGAAATCCTGCGGTACGCCAATGCGCAAGCGACCACAAGCCTGGTCCGAATTGAGGCCGACTTCGCTTTCCACATCCTGGATGGATTCCAGCAATTCCTTGCAGCGGGCAAAGTAGAGGCGGCCTTCATCGGTGAGCGAGAGGCGCCGCGTGGTGCGGTGGAGCAGGCGAATGCCGAGGAACTGTTCCAACTCCGACACCTGGCGCGAGACCGCAGGTTTGGACTGGCCGGTGATATCGACGGCGGCGACGAAACTGCCACTTTCGACCACGGCGACGAAGGTTTCCATCGCTTGCAACTTGTCCATGAGGTTCCCGTCTGCGCTCGGCAAGAAAAATACCGCCCAGCCTGCCACAGCGCGACGCCCCTGCCCATGCTACGTTCGGATAATGGCGCGCGGGCGCAAATCGTTTATCTGACCGTAGCGACCCAGGCCACCACCTCGTTGGCCAGCCGCTGGCTGGCGCTGCCGAAGGCCGTGACCACTTCCGGCACCTGGCTGCCAGCCACCGGCTGCACCACGACAAAACGCCGCGCCGCCAGTTGCTGGCGGCTGATGGTGTCGACCAGGCGGGCTTCATAGATGATGACCACGGTCGGCACGCCCTGGCGATATTCAGTCTGGAACGCGTTCAATGCGCCATTGAGTTCGACCTCGGCGGCGATGTTGGCATTGTCGCCGGACAGGCGCGGGAAGCGGCCATCGGCCTGGAAGGCATCCAGCAGGCGGTCGCGCAGCAGTTGCGGGGCGGGGTCGCTCCAGCGCACCCCGGCGTAGGATTTCACCACGTCGCCTTCGGGCAGCACCAGGATGCGTTCGCTGTCGATGCTGCGATTGGCCGTGGGCGCGACAATGCGCAGCGAACGGTAGGCGCTGCCGGCCGCGGCGACGGCAGCGCTGGTGGTGGCCGGTGTCGGCAGACGATATACCGCCAGCGGATCGGCCTTGGGCAGGATCGAGCAGGCCGTCAGCGCCAGGCTGCTGGCCAAGAGCGCGGTACGGAGAAGGGGGCGCAAGAACGGGCTAGTCATGGTTTGAATTCCTGGAGATTGTCTTGACCCAGCAGGTAGGCGCCGGGATCGTTTTCCAGCTTGCGGGTGATGGCCCGAACCGAGGCCAGCGTACCGCGCAGTTCGCTAATGGCGGGGCCGATCTCGGCCACGCCCTGGGCGCCGTTGTTGAGGGCAGCCTGGTTTTGCTTGATCAGCGTTTCGATCTGCTGGCTGCTGGCGGCCAGCGAACTCATGGCTTTTTGCAGATTGCCCATGGCTTCATTGCCGCGCGTGCCCAGCAACTGGTTAGCCGATTGCATGGCCAGGTTGGCCTGGTGGGCGGCCGCAGCCAGCTCCTGCATGGTGGCACCGACATTGCCGCGCTGGGCGGCCAGGGTATCGGTCAACTGCTCCAGGTGTGCCAGCGTCTGGTTCAGGCGCCGCGCATTCTCCGGGGCCAGGAACAGCTTGGCATTGATCAACACTTCATTGACGTTGGTCAGCAAGTCCTCGCCATTGGTGAGCAGCGCGGTCAGCGGCGAGGGCGAGGCAATGATGATGGGGTCGCTGCCATCCTTGGAGACCAGACGCGGGCTCTGCGGCGAACCATTGGTGAGCTGGATCAGCGCCGTGCCGGTGATGCCGGCCAAGGCCAGCTTGGCGCCGGTATCTTCCTTGATCGGTGCGCGACCGACCACGCGGATGCGTGCGCGCACCTTGCGCGGATCGGCCGGGTCCAGGCTCAAACCGACCACGTCGCCTACCTTGATGCCGCTGTACTGTACCGGGCTGCCGCGCGAGAGGCCGCTGACGGCTTCGTTGAAGATCACCGTGTAGTAATCGACATCGCGGTCCTGGCCGACCTTGGTCAGCCACAGGCAGAACGCCAGGGCCGCCCCGGCGACCAGGATGGTGAACAGTCCAATGAGGACATGATGGGCACGTGTTTCCATTAGGGTTTTCCTTGCTGCGTTGTGCTGGCCGCCGCGCGCAGTGCGGCCATGCTGGCGGCCCGTCCACGCGGGCCCTGGAAATATTGCTGGATCCACGCATCATCGTAGGCGGCGACCGCTTCGATGTGGTCGGCCACCAGCACGCGCTTGGCCGAGAGCACCGCGACGCGGTCGCAGATGGCGTAGAGGGTATCGAGGTCGTGCGTGACCAGGAATACGGTCAGCCCCAGCGCATCGCGCAGGGTCAGGATCAGGCGGTCGAAGGCGGCGGCGCTGATGGGGTCCAGGCCGGCCGTGGGTTCGTCCAGGAACAGGATGTCCGGGTCCAGCGCCAGGGCGCGGGCCAGCGCGGCGCGTTTGATCATGCCGCCCGAGAGCGCGGCCGGATACTTGTCGCCAGCAGCAATGGGCAGGCCCGCCAAGGCCAGCTTCATGGCCGACACGCCACGCGCTTCCTCGGCATTGAGGCCGCCGTATTCGGTCAGGGGCAGGGCGATGTTTTCCAGTACGGTCAAGGAAGAGAACAGCGCGCCCTGCTGGAACAGCACGCCGAAGCGTCGCTCATAACGCGAGCGCACTTCGTTGGACAAGGCCGAGAGGTCTTGCCCGAACACTTTCACCTGCCCGGCAGCCGGGCGCTGCAAGCCGACGATACTGCGCAGCAGGACCGACTTGCCGGTGCCGGAGCCGCCCACCACGCCCAGGATTTCACCGCGTCGCACCTGCAACGCCAACTGGTCGTGCACCACCTGTGCGCCGAACTGGTTACGCAGGCCGCGCACGTCAATGATGTTGTCGACGGTGCTGTCGGTGTTGTTGGTGTTGTTGGTGTGATTGGTGGCGTTTGCGTTCACCATCCCATCTCCATGAAGAACAGGGCCGCCAGCGCATCGAGCAGGATCACCACGAAGATCGACTGCACCACGCTGGAGGTGGTGTGTTCGCCCACCGACTGGGCGCTGCCGCTGACCTTGAAGCCTTCGTTGCAACCGATGAGGGCGATCACGAAGGCAAACAGCGGTGCCTTGACCATGCCCAGCACGAAGTGGCGTATCCCCACGTCCTGCTGCACCAGCGACAGGAACATGGTCGGGCTGATGTCCAGCGATAGCGCACACACCATGGCCCCGCCCAGCAGACCCGACATCATGCCGATGAAGGTCAGCAGCGGCATCGACACCAGCAGGGCCAGGAGGCGCGGCAGCACCAGCAGGTTGACCGGGTCCAGACCGAGGGCGCGGATGGCATCGATTTCTTCATTGGCCTTCATCGAGCCGATCTGCGCCGTAAAGGAACTGGCGGTGCGCCCGGCCATCAGGATCGCGGTCAGCAGCACGGCGAATTCGCGCAGGAAGGAGAAGGCCACCAGGTCCACCGTATAGAGGCTGGCGCCGAAGTCGGCCAGCACGGTGGCCCCCAGGAAGGCTACCACCGCCCCCACCATGAAGGTGAGCAGCGAAACGATGGGTACCGCATCCAGCCCGGTCTGTTCCACCTGTGCCACCACGGCCGTGAAGCGCCAGCGCGAGGGGCGCCAGAACGAACTGGCCAGGGTTTGCAGGCATAGTCCGGTAAAGCCCAGCAGGTCGCGCGTACATCCGCGCAGGTTGAGGGTGGCTATGCCGGCGCGCTCGAGCATGTCGGTGATCCAGGCCTGGCGTGGTGCGGCGGCCTTGGGCATGGCGATGGCCTTGGCGTCGGCCACGGTGGCCAGCAGGCCGCGCCAGGCGCGTGGCAGATTGCTGTCTTCGCCGGTCTGGCGCAGGGCCATCGGCACCCCCAGCAAATCCACCAGCAGCTTGGCACCCACGGTATCGAAAGCGCTCAGTGCAGAAAACGTCAACACCAGATCGTCGCCGATGGCTGGCCGCTGCTGCGCGATCTGGCGCGACAGGCTACGGAAGTTGGACAGGGTCCAGTCGCCTTCCACGTGCAGCACCGGTGGGCTGGACGGGGCGAGGCGGAAGGTGGCGGTGGTAGTCAAGGCAAGCAGGAATTGACGTGGTGACAGCAACAGAGTTTACCCAACTTGCCTGCTCTGGCGCAAAAGCCATCGGCAGGCCGGCACAAGTATGGCACGCGGCCAGTGCATTGCGCCACTCGCAGTCGTCTCGGTAGTCGCCGACGCGGCACTATCCCAAGAGGTAATTGCAGGTCGGCAGCCTGGCTTCTACCATGCCCTCTCCCTGGATCGGGCAATTGCGATCCCTCTCCATCACCGGCAGAAAGCGCGCACGACGATTTGACGTTTTCTGCACCATGCCATCCTTGACCACATTCTCCATGAAAAAACTCGCTTTCACCCTTACCGCGCTCGGCCTGACCCAATTGACCGGTCTGGCCTATGCACAGAGTTCCAGCGTCACCGTCTACGGTGTCATCGACATGAGCCTGGTCTATACCAACAAGGTCGGCCCCAATAACAGCAGCCGCATGAGCCTCGATTCGGGCGATGCCATGGCCTCGCGCATCGGCGTGCGCGGCAAGGAAGAGCTGGGTGGCGGCCTGGCTGCCGTGTTCCAACTGGAAAATGGTTTTGCCGCCGACGATGGCGCCATGAGTACGCCCGGTACGCTGTTCGACCGCAAGTCGGTGGTGGGCTTGAGCGGGCGCTACGGCACGCTCACCCTCGGTCGCCAGACCGACTACCTGGAAGAGATCGGCCTGCAATACAGCTCCTTCCAGATCTTCGGTGGCGGCGGCGTACGTGCCGGCCACTTCAATAGCCTGGATCGCCTCACCGGCGCGCGCACCAGCAATTCGTTGCGCTTCGATACGGCCGAGGTGAATGGCTTCATGGGCAGTCTGTTCTATGGTTTCGGTGAAGTGGCCGGTCAGACTTCTGCCGGTCAAGCCTTCGGTGTCGGCGCCAACTACCGCAACGGCAACGCCGGCATCGGTGCCGCCTACTACCAGAGCAAGCTGGCTGCCGACGCCTTGCCGGCGCACGCCGGGGATAGCGATCTGAAGACCTTCACTCTCGGTGCCAGCTACCAGGCCGGTCCGGCCAAGCTGTTTGCGGCCTGGTCGCAGGTACGTCGCCCGACCCAGCAGCCCTTGGCTGCCACCGGCCTGGTCGCCATCACCAGCGCTACCCGCGCCAATGTGTTTGATGTCGGGGTGGATTACGCGCTCGATGCCAAGCTGCACCTGTTGGCCAGCGTCATCCATGATCGCGCCGACCTGGCCCGCAGCGGCAGCGGCGCCACCCGTGGCCATACCACCCAGTTCAATCTGGGCGTGGATTACTTCCTCAGCAAGCGCACCGATGTGTATGCCATGGCCAGCCGCCAGGCCGCCAGCGCGGTGATCAATCCGGGCGTCATCAGCGCGGCCTATTCGTCGGCACCAGCCGATGACAGCAGCCAGAACGTTTTGCGTATCGGCGTGCGTCACAAGTTCTGAGTCCATCAGTCGAGCCTAATCGATGCGCGCTTGTCTCCTGGCCTGCACGGCTGGGGGGGGAGGGTGGAGTGATATCGGCGGTGGCGCGTGGCACGAGGTAGACGGTTTTTGAAAACTGGACAGTTTCGTCTAGTTTATGGACATTTGGGATTCTTCTCCGGCTCCCTGTCCAGTTTCGGCAATGCGCATTGACGACGCTTGGCGGCGCTCTTCAGTAAACACGCAGGGCGCAAATGGCAGTGGACAGCGGCCTGGGCGAAGGGGGAGCGGCGTGCGCCATGGCGCACTATCCAGTTTCGGCAAGCGGGCACTTGCGGTGCTTGCGGCAGCCCCATTTTTGCCGCTTCAAATTTGCCAAAACGGGCTACGCCCCTGCTCGGCGGCCACGCAATAATCGGTCGCACAACCATTCTCAATCGCCTCGTTCGCCGATCATGAAACCACTCCTTCGTTCTTGCCTGCTTTCTGCACTGGCCGCTGCCGGCCTGTCCTCCGTCTTGCTGGTGGCCCCCCCAGTTGCCGCCCACGGCGCGGCGGCTCATATGTTGCCGCTGAAGAAGACCATGGAAGATTTCGGTGCCACGGTGCGCTGGGATGACTATGCGGGGTTGTGGACCATCACCCGCAACAGCGTGACCGTGCGCGTCAAGCCGCAGGCCAAGACCGCCCTGGTCAATGGCCAGAGCGTGGCCTTGCCGGTGCCGCTGGTGATGAAGGGCGGTCAGCCTTATGTCTCCGACGAATTCATCAATACCGTATTTGCCCCCAGCCTGGACAAGACCTTCCAGATCGAGGCCGTGCCGCATCCGTTGAACCCCTTGAGTGCCGACGAAATCAATGAGACGGTTGCCGTGCTCAAGGCCAGCGGACATTTCCAGCCCAATTACCGTTTCACCGAAATCACCCTGGCCGAGCCGCCCAAGGAACAGGTCTGGAAATTCGCCCTGGGTGATCGCAAGCAGGTCTTTGAGCGTCGTGCCGACTTCACCGTGCTCGATGGCAGCAAGGTCATCGAAGGGACGGTCGATCTCAAGCGACGCACCGTGGAGCGTTGGGAACCCAAGGCCGGCGTGCATGGCATGGTGCTGGTGGATGATTTCGCCACGGTGCAGAACGCCATGGAAGCCAGCCCGGAATATGCCCAGGCCCTCGCCAAGCGCGTCATCACCGACATCAAGAAGGTGGTGGCCACGCCCTTGACGGTGGGTTACTTCGGCGGCAAGGATGCCTTGCAGGAAGACGGTCGCCTGCTCAAGGTGGTCAGCTACCTGGACGTGGGTGATGGTAACTACTGGGCGCATCCCATCGAGAACCTGGTGGCGGTGGTTGACCTGGTGCAGAAGAAGGTCATCAAGATCGAAGACCATGGCGTCATCCCGGTGCCGATGAAGCCCACCGGCTACGATGGCAGCGGCCGCGCCCTGGTGCCGCCGCCCAAGCCGCTGGACATCAGCGAGCCCGAGGGCAAGAACTACACCATTACCGGCAACACCCTGCGCTGGCGCAACTGGGAGATGCATTTCAAGCTGGATTCGCGCGTGGGACTGATGTTCTCTACCGTGACCTATAACGACCATGGCAAGAAACGCCAGATCATGTACGAAGGTTCGCTGGGCGGCATGATCGTGCCCTATGGCGACCCTGACGTGGGTTGGTACTTCAAGGCTTACCTGGACTCCGGCGAATACGGCATGGGCACCCTGACTTCGCCCATCGAACGCGGCAAGGACGCGCCCGACAACGTCGTGCTGCTCGATGCCACCCTGGCTGACACCAGCGGCAAGCCGCGCACCATCCCGCGCGCCATTGGCGTGTTCGAACGCTATGCCGGCCCCGAATTCAAGCACCAGGAATATGGTCAGCCCAATCTCTCGGTGGAGCGGCGCGAACTGGTGATCCGCTGGATCAGCACGGTGGGCAACTATGACTACATCTTCGACTGGGTCTTTGCCGAAAACGGCACCATCGGCATCAATGCCGGCGCCACCGGCATCGAGGCGGTCAAGGGCGTGAAGTCTTCCACCATGCGCGACGCCAGCGCTGCCGAGGATACCCGCTACGGCACTCTGATCGACCACAACATCGTCGGCACCACGCACCAGCACATCTACAACTTCCGCCTCGACCTGGACATCGATGGCGAAAACAATTCGCTCATCGAAGTCGATCCGGTGGTCTTGCCCAACACCCGTGGCGGCCCGCGCAACAGCACCATGCAGACCGTGCAGCGCACCCCCGACACTGAGCAGCAGGCGGCGCAGAAGTTCGATGCCTCCACCATCCGTCTGTTGAGCAATCCCAACAAGTTCAACAAGGTCGGCAATCCGGTGTCTTACCAGCTCATTCCCTATGCAGGCGGCACGCATCCGATTGCCAAGGGCGCCAATTTCTCGCAGGACGAATGGCTCAACAAGCGCCTGAGCTTCATGGACCGCCAGTTGTGGGTGACCCGCTACGATCCGCAACAGCGCTTCCCCGAAGGCAAGTATCCGAACCGCTCGCATGAAGATACCGGCCTGGGGGCCTTCATCAAGGACAACCAGTCCATCGTCAACCACGACGACGTGGTCTGGCTGACCACCGGCACCACCCACGTGGCGCGCGCCGAAGAGTGGCCCATCATGCCCACCGAATGGGTCCATGTACTGTTGAAGCCCTGGAACTTCTTCGATGAGACCCCGACCCTGGGCTTGAACAAGAAAAAATAAGGCTGTTTCCATCGGCCAAACCTCGACCGCCTGCGACGTTCGCACGGCGGTCTTTTTCACCAGGAGACTCCATGCATATCGAGCACATCGCATCCAACATCATCGGCGGTCAGTTGCACCCAGGCAGCCGCCTGCTGGATTCCCATAACCCTGCCAACGGCCAGGTGATGGGCCGTTTTCCCCAATCCGATGCGAGCGAAGTGGCCGCCGCCGTGGCGGCAGCGCGCCGGGCGCAAGCCGCCTGGGCCGCACAAAGCCTGCAGCAGCGGCGTGAACACCTGCATCGGGTGGCCGATGCCATCGCCGCCAATGCCGAACGCCTGGCTACCCTGGTGACGCTGGAACAGGGCCGTCCGCTGGGGGGCGTGGGACCGGACCAGGTGCCCGGCTCGCGCTTCGAGCTGTGGGGCTGTGAAGCCTGGACGCGCGCCACCGCCAGCCTGGAACTGGCCAGCGAAGTGGTGTTCGAGGATGAGACCCGGCGCGATGAACTGCACCGCAAGCCCTATGGCGTGATTGCCGCCATCGCGCCTTGGAACTGGCCGCTGATGATCTCCATCTGGCAGGTGATCCCGGCCATCTATGCCGGCAATACCGTGGTGCTGAAACCCTCGGAATACACCAGCGTCTGCGGCCTGGAACTGGCCCGCGTGATCGCCCAGGCCTTGCCGCCGGGCGTGCTCAATACCGTCAGCGGCGATGGCAGCGTGGGCGCCATGCTGGTGGAACATAGCGACGTCAACAAGATCATGTTCACCGGCTCCGGGGCCACCGGGGCGCGCATCGTCGCTGCCGCCGCACGCAATCTCACACCGACCACCATGGAACTGGGCGGCAACGATGCGGCCATCGTGCTGGACGATGCCGATCCCAAGGCGATTGCGCCGGGTCTGTTCTGGGGCGCTTTCCTCAACATGGGCCAGACCTGCGCCTGTGCCAAGCGGCTCTATGTGCCCGATGCGCTGCACGACCAGATCGTTGCCGAACTCAAGGCCATCATCGCCGCTACGCCCATGGGCGACGGCCTGCAGCCGGGCATCGCCATGGGGCCGGTGCAGAATTCCATGCAATTGAAGAAGGTGGCCGCGCTGGTGGACAGTGCGCGGCAAGAGGGTGCCACCATCGTCTGTGGCGGCGTCTTGCCGGAAGGGCCGGGCAATTTCTATCCGCTCACGCTGGTGACCGACATCCGCGATGGCGCACGCCTGGTGGACGAGGAACAGTTCGGCCCGGTGTTGCCCATCATCCGCTATAGCACGCTGGACGAAGCCATCGCCAATGCCAACCGGCTCGATGTTGGGCTGGGAGCGTCGGTGTGGAGCCGTGACGCCCAGCGTGCAGCGCAGGTGGCCACACGCTTGCAGGCCGGCACGGTGTGGGTCAACCAGCACGGCATGGTGCATCCCATGGTGCCCTTCGGTGGCAACAAGCGCTCGGGCTGGGGGCTGGAGTTTGGCAATGAAGGCTTGAAGGGCGTGACCCAGCCGCAGGTGATCAGCCTGAAGAAGTAAATCGCACGGACCTGTACGAAAAAAGAGGATATCCGCGGATATCCTCTTTTGCATGGGACTGGTCAAACGCGTGCTATTGGCTGGCTTTCGCCTCCAGCTTGGCCTGCCCCCCTTTGCCATAGGCCAGCGGCCGCTCGGCGCGTCCATCCTGCAATTCCAGCGTGGTCAGCGCATCGCGCGCGCTGGCCTTGATGCGCCAATGGCGTCCCTCATCTTCGCTCACCAGCAGGGCGCCGGAGAGTGAACTGGCCACTACCTCATTGCCTTGGCTGCGCAGCGCCGTGATGGAGCCGCTGGTGGGCGAATCGATCGCTTGCCAGTGCTGCCCACCATCGTCGCTGCGCAGCAGCTTGCCGCCCAATCCACCCACCACGATGACACCGGAGGCCGTGACCACGCCGCTCCACAGCGAGGCCTTGCTGCCGGTAGACAGCGCGCTCCACTGCTGGCCACCATCCGTGGAACGGTACAGCACGCCTTGCTCGGCGGCCACGTAGAGCGCCCCATTCTGGCCCGGGAACAGATGCAACAGGTTCAGGTCGCCCCGCTTCTGGCGTTGTCCTTGATAGGTCTTGTTTTCAGAACAGTGGACGAAAGAGAATTTAGAAGGGGCGACCTTGCAACTGTTAGCCACTTTTAGCAAACCACGGTCCCTGTCCGTGCGTGGGGTGATCAAAAATGAAGCACGATACGTAATTTCCCCCATTCTTTAGGGGTTTTCAGGGGGGGGCTTGTAGGGCGTGAGGACGTTCGCGGCTCGCTGCAAGTCATCTAGGAGAGGAGGGGAGGTGCAGGAAATTTCTCCCGCGGCGAAGAGGAGATCGTTGACCAAAACGATATAAATCGACCAATTGGTCGAATTTATGGGGGCTTAAGCTCGTATTTGATGAAAACGCCGGGCGGTTCCCGCCAAACGGGATGGCCAGCGCAATGAAAGAAGGCGGGGAAACAGCAGGTGAACGTCGCAGCAACCGCACGCTTTTGCCAAAACCGGATAAGCCTGTGCCCTGTAATCGTTCAGGCGAGCAAGCCGCTGGTGCATTTGCAGATGGTAACGGATGATACCAATGCGTCCAGCACCCTGGTGTCAAGGTTCGGCGACCGCCTTGAGCACCGTCTCCGAAGGTAGCACGCCGAACATCTTCTTGTATTCGGAGGCGAAGCGGCTGGGATGATTGAAGCCGCACAGGGCCGCCAGGTTGCCGATGGTGGCCTGGCGGTCGTGGCTCCGATCCTGGTCGGTGCGGCGCTTGATCTCGCGGTGTGCGGCATTCAGGCGCAGGGCCTTGAGGTATTGCAGCGGCGAGATATCCAGCCGCTCTTCGAAACAGTATTGCAGGGTGCGGCGGCTCACGTGGGTGGCACGGCAGACGTCGAGGATGCCGATTTCCTCGCCCGCATGAAGGCGCATGTAATCGATGGCGTTCTGCACGATGCGTTCGCGCCGCTGGCGTGACGGCAGGGTCGATTCCAGTTCATGGCTGCCGTGGTTCAACGACAACGCCAGGGCGACGTTGCTGATGGCGGTAGAGGCCAGCGCGCGTGGGCTGATCGGACGCGCCGCCTTGCCGCTGGGAGCGTCGAGCAGTTCGAAGACCACCGAGAAGTAATGCCGCAACATGCCGGCCGTGGCCGCGTCCAGTTGCAGTACCGACAGGTCCAGCCACTTGCGCACGCTGGCTTCGTCCTGCTCATGCAGTTGCGACAGGAACAGATCGCGCTGCACCGACATGCCCACCAGTTCGATGGGGCCGGTGGTGCGGATGTGATGGGCGCGACTGCCGTCAAGCACCACCAACTGGTCTTGTGTGAGTGGCCGGCCATTGAGCAGGTGGCCGCACTGCTCGGTATTGCACAAACCGATCACCAATTGATCGGGCGGCGGCACGATGCGTTCGTGCAGGGCGGTATTGGTGCTTTCCCGGATGAAACAGAATTCCTCGGTCTGCACCATGGCCAGTGCGCCGACGAAACGGCCACTGCCCAATTGCTGGTACTCCTGCTCCCATCCGGTGAGCATACTGGCTTGTTCATCCACGTCCGAGAACTGCACGGCGTGGACCGAAAAATCGTCGCAAGACATGGCGCGGGCTCCTTATGTTCTGGGTAAATCCATGCAAATTCCGCGCCAGTCGATGGCGACCGGTGCAGCAGGCTGACCCTGAAAAAACACGTGGAAACGACAAGCAGACGCGCATCGACACCGCGGACCAGGTCCACGGAGGCGAGGGGCAGGCAGGTATGGTTTTCCGTCTCCGTTGTCTCGGAGCGCCTTCGTGAGCGTCTCTCGGACTATCGTTTTTTCCGCCAATCTACTGAAATGCACGATAAACCACAAGGGCTATTCGTCACATAGGGATTCGGGAGCATTGCGGTGGGAGGCCTATCTGTGCTAGGCCGTGGCGTCGGGTAGGGCAGTGATCGCCCAGTGGTGATCGTGTTGCGGAAAATCTATTCACCCAGCCAGGACGAAAGTCTTTTCGGGAGCCATTGCTATGCATGATTATTCATATAAATCATTTTCAGGCACTTGCCACAGTGATGCGTGCACAGCCACTCATTGCTGAAGAATAGTTCACATCATCAAGCAAATAGATGTTCTGTAAAGCAATTCCCCGCGTGCGCCAGCCAGCACCTAGGTGCGATTGTCGGCGTCCGCAAGCTTGGGTTGAATGGCATCGGGAAGAAATTTTACGAGTTTTGACACAAATAAATTCGAGGTGAGGCCAATGTTCTTCAGCAGGCGATGCCAGCGCCAGGAGGACGTCACGATGGCCCAAGAACAAGCCCGATCCGTGTCATTGCCAACGACTCACACTGCTCAGGGAAAAGTTCATGACCATCACCATTGCCCCCAATCGAATGACTGCGCTGGCCTCTGCGCCTTCGGCCAGGACCACATCGTCAAGCAGCACACGCAAGGCCGATGCAGCCAGCGTGACCAGCACCACCCGCGTGACCAGCACGTCAGCCGTGGCAGTGGATGGCATCACGTCCACCGATGCCTTTGACGGCGGCAAGTACTCCCTGGCCGAGGGCAGGGCCAGCAGTCTGGCACCTTCGCACCATGCACGTAGCCAGCGACGCGACCAGGCACAGCGCTCGCACCCGCAGCGCACCGAGGCCGGGAGCGGGCCGGCCCCGCAGCCGCCGCTGGTGATGGCCAGTCGCTCCGCCGACCTCGCCGATGCCGCCCAGCTATCCCAGGCGGTCGTGAGCCAGCACACCGCAGCACAAGACTTGCTTGCCGCCACCGTGAGCGAGCAAGCTGCGCGCGTGGATGTCCTTGCACCCATGGATCAGGGCGTGCTGCAGTTACTCTCCAGCGCGCCATCGGCTGCCGCGTCGGCATCCTCGGCGACAGTCACGCCTGGTCCGCAGCCGATATTGCCGGCACTGCCGAGCCTCACGCCTGCGGTTGCTGCCGCGCCGCCGCAGCCTGTGCCCTGTCCACCGTCGACACCCTCAGCGCCTGCGACATCCTGCCCATCCCCCACTCCGTACCAGGCGCCCTGCTGGACCACCGACCTGGTGCCGCTGGCCGAGGCCTTTCCACCTGACGTGCAAATCACCTTGTCGGATTGCGTACCGGTGCCGGTGTCTTCGCTGGTGCCATCCAAGGACGTGCCGGGCTTCGCTTCGGTGCCGGTACCGAAGCCGGCGCCTGCCGTGACGCCCGTTGTCCCACCCAAGCCTGCTCCCACTGCTGCTCCTGTGCCTGCCGTTGCTCCCGCCGTCTCCCCTGCGGTGACGCCGACCAGTTCGCCTGTGAGTGCCCCTCCTGTGGCGGCACCGTCGCTCTACGTCGCGCCGCCCGCTGCAGTCTATGTGCCGGCACCGGAGGAGCCAGCCATCCCGGACAGCCATTTCCGCAGCCTGCGCGACGACGACAACGCTTTTCATCTCAACGGCGGCCGCACGATCAACTTCGCCCCCAACCAGATCAAGGCGCTCAACAGCCAGCCGGGCTGCCTGATCGGCACCGATGGCAATGACCTGCTCGATCCCAACCTCGGCACCTCCAACTACAACGTCAACGTCCAGGCCGGGCCCTTCAGACAATTGGCCGGTGGCGGCGGTGACGATGTGATCAATGGCAGCAAGGGGGACGACATCCTCTGGGGTGGCGACGGCAAGGATCTCCTGTGGGGAAAGGAAGGGGATGACCAGCTTTATGGTGAGAACGGCGACGACCAGTTGGTAGGCGCAGAAGGTAACGATCTCCTCTCGGGTGGCGCCGGCGCCGACCGCATTTTTGCCGGTCTGGGCAATGACCGCATCTGGGGTGGCGATGGCGATGACGACCTGTACGGTAATGACCTGAAAGCCGGCGTGACCAAGGGGCTGGAACCGGGCCAGACCGATGATGACCAGATCGTCGGTGGCGCCGGCAATGACAGTATCTCCGGCGGACTGGGCAACGACCAGCTATGGGGTGGCATCGGCAACGACAGCCTCTATGGCGAGGAGGGCGACGACAAGCTCGATGGCGAGGCGGGTAATGACCGTCTCTACGGCGGCGCCGGTAACGATGTGCTGCAGGGCGGCGATGGCGATGACGTCCTCTATGGCGACTACATGCGCGCCTATGCCGCCGCGACCAACGATATCGGGGGTGACGACCTGATCTATGGCGGGGCCGGCAACGACTCGCTCTATGGCAGCGTGGGCAATGATTTGCTCGACGGTGGCAGCGGCAACGACTACCTGGAAGGCGGCAAGGGCGATGACACCTATCTGGTCGACTGTAGCGGCGACACCGTGGTCGAAAACGCCAATGAAGGCCACGACACGGTTGTTGCTTCTTGCAGTCTTACCCTTGCTACCCACGTCGAAGACCTGCACTTGGCCGAAGGCGGCAACTTCAACGGCAGCGGCAATACCCTTAACAACCTGATCACCGGCAACAGCCAGGACAACCTGCTCGACGGCGGCCAGGGTGCCGACACCTTGATCGGTGGCAAGGGCAACGATACCTATGTGGTCGATGACATCGGCGACAAGGTGGTAGAACAGGCCGGCGAAGGCATCGATAGCGTCCAGTCCAAGATCAGCTATACCCTGGGTGACAACCTGGAAAATCTGAGCCTGATGGATAGCACCAGCGCCCAAGCCCAGACCATCAACGGCAAGGCGGCACTGGTGTACGGGTTCCCGCACAACTATGACCTGGACTATTCGCAGGGTGACGAGGTGCCCGGTTACAAGGGCACCTGTGGCGAGACCAGCGTGGCCAACATCTGCATCATGTCGGGCCTGCAGGAGACCGAGGCCGATGTGGTCAAGCGCGCCATCGCCAATGGCTGGTGTCGTACGCAGGCCGCCACCGATGAGACGCGCGGGGGCTGCAATCAGTACGATCAGATGAACCTGCTCAAGAGCTTCGGTCTGCCCTCCGACTGCAGCTATGGCTACGATCAGGCCAAGCTGGCCGGCTTGCTCAAGGATGGCCGTGGGGTCCTCATCGCCGTCAACGCAGGCAAGCTGTGGGACGATCCAGATTATGTCCAGGGCGGTGTCCTCAACCACGTGGTTACCGTCACCGGAGTGGCGTGCGATGCCAGCGGCGGTGACGTGCTCGGCTTCTATATCGCCGACTCAGGACGCGGCCAGACTGCAGATGCCAACCGCTACCTGTCGGCTGACGACATGCGCAAGGTAGCCGACGCCTACGGCGCCAACATGGTCTACACCCTGGACCCGATCAAGATCCGCAACGAGAACATCGATGCCACCGGCAATGCGCTGGACAATGTCCTCACGGGAAACCGCGGCAACAACATCCTCACCGGCGGCCGCGGTGACGACACCTTGATCGGTGGCGCCGGCAACGATACCTACGTCTTCACCCGCGGCGATGGGCGCGACCAGATCATCGACAACGACACCACCCGCGGCAACCAGGACGTGCTGCAGTTCAAGGACGCCAAGCAGACCAATCTCTGGTTCAGCCAGGCCGGCCAGGATCTGCAGATCGACGTGCTGGGCAGCAGCGACCGCGTGACCGTCAAGGACTGGTACGTGGGCGGCAAGAGTGGCACCGACCATCATGTCGAGCGCATCAAGACCGCTGACGGTGCCACCCTCTACGACAGCGATGTGGAGCAACTGGTGCAGGCCATGGCCAGCTTCGCGCCGCCTGCGGCCTTACAGACCGAGTGGACCAGCGGCCAGACCAGCGCCGGCAAGGTCTTGCTGACCGTGACCCACTAAGGTCACGTAGCAGCGGGCGGACGCTGGCTTGCGGCATCCGCCCCATCGGCCTACGAGCGCCGCCTCTCATACCTCGGGCGCCTCCGACCATCGACGCATCACACCCTACAGAAAACCATGAACCAGACCGACAATGATCCCGATCAGACCGGGACCGACAGTGGCCTGCTATGCCTGATCATGTTGGCCAGGCTGCATGGCATCGCCGCCGATGCCCAGCAATTGCAGCATCGCTTCGGCCGCCAGCCCTTCGACGTACAGACCATCCTGCTGGGCGCACGAACGCTGGGCATGAAGGCCCGTTGCATCCGCCAGCGGCCCGGGCGGCTGGAACACACACCCTTGCCGGCCATCGGCATCGATCATGCCGGGCGCTTTTTCGTGCTGGCCAAGCTCGATGTGGCAACCGGCCAGGACAATGCCCCTGTGCGCATCCTGATCCAGCAGCCGGGGCAGCCGCCGCAGGTGATGTCGCGGGATGAATTTACCGCCTTCTGGTGTGGCCAGGTGATCCTGGTGACCAGCCAGGCCACCTACTCAGGAGAGTCGGCGCGCTTTGACTTCAGCTGGTTCATCCCGGCCGTGGTCAAGTACCGCAAGGTGCTGGGCGAGGTCTTGCTGATCTCGCTGGTGCTGCAGATCATCGGACTGGTGACGCCCTTGTTCTTCCAGGTGGTGATGGACAAGGTATTGGTCAATCACGCCATGATGACCTTGAACGTGATCGCCGTCGGCCTGATTGCGGCGACGCTGTTCGAAGCGCTGCTGGCCGGCATTCGTACCGCCATCTTCGCCAAGGCCAGCAGCAAGATCGACGTCGAACTGGGCGCGCGCCTGTTTTCCCATCTGTTGAGCCTGCCGCTGGCCTACTTCCAGGTGCGCCGTGCGGGCGATTCGATTGCCCGCGTGCGCGAGCTGGAAAACATCCGCAGCTTCCTCACCAGCAATGCCATGACGCTGGTGCTGGATTTGGTGTTTTCCTTCATCTTCCTGGCGGTGATGCTTTGGTACAGCGTTCCCTTGAGCCTGATCGTGCTGGCTTCCATCCCGGTCTATCTGCTGCTGTCGCTGATCTTCACACCCATGCTGCGCTCGCGCCTCAACGACAAGTTCAACAAGAGCGCCGAGAACCAGTCCTTCCTGGTCGAGACCCTGACCGGCATGGATACCGTCAAGGCCATGGCAGTGGAGCCGCACTGGCAGAAGAAGTGGGACCAGCAACTGGCCGGCTATGTGGCGGCGGGCCTGACCACCACCAACATCAGCCTGTTGGCCAGCGGCAGCGTGGGCCTGGTCAGCAAGCTGGTGGGGGTGGGCATCATGTGGATGGGAGCCATGCAGGTGGTGGACAACCAGCTCTCGGTGGGCGAGCTGGTGGCCTTCAACATGCTGGCCGGGCAGGTGGCCGCACCGATCCTGCGGCTGGCGCAATTGTGGAACGATTTCCAGCAGGTCGGCATTTCCATGAGTCGACTGGCCGATGTGCTCGATGCCCGCAGCGAGGTGGCTGGTCAACGCACGCGCTTGCCGCGGGTGAGCGGGGCGATTGCCTTTGAGCGGGTGAATTTCCGCTATCGTCCCGAAGCACCCGAGGTCATTCGCGCACTGTCGCTGCAGATCCAGCCGGGCGAGGTGATCGGCATCGTCGGTCGCTCCGGTTCCGGCAAGAGCACCCTGGCCAAGCTGGTGCAGCGGCTCTACGTGTGCGAGAGCGGGCGCATCAGCGTCGACGGGCAGGATATCGCCATCATCGATACCGCCTCGCTGCGCCAGCAGATCGGTGTGGTGCTGCAGGAAAATACGCTGTTCTCGCGCTCCATTCGCGACAACATCGCCCTGGTCGATCCAGCCGCACCCATCGAAGAAGTCATTGCCGCAGCCAAGCTGGCCGGCGCCCATGATTTCATCTGCGAGCTGCCCGAGGGATACGACACCCTGGTGGGCGAGCAGGGCTGCGGGCTCTCCGGTGGCCAGCGCCAGCGCATCGCCATCGCCCGCGCACTCATCACCAATCCGGGCATTCTGATCTTCGACGAAGCCACCAGCGCCCTGGACTATGAATCCGAAAAAATCATCCAGGACAACATGCGCCAGATCTGCGCCGGTCGCACCGTGCTCATCATCGCCCATCGCTTGACGGCGGTGCGCCAAGCCGACCGCATCCTGGTCATGGAGCGTGGCAACGTGGTCGAAAGTGGTCGCCATGAAGAACTGCTGCGCCTGCGCGGTGGTATCTACGCGCATCTGCACGCGCTGCAGGCGGGCCAGCCGGCAGCCGCTCAAGGGGGGAAATCATGAGCTTGCATCATCGTTCCCAGGCCTGGATGGCCTTGTTGCTACGTTACCGGCGTCGCTTCCTGCAGGCCTGGCGCGATCGCCACCTGCAACCCGAGGGTTTCTTCAACCAGCAGGAAGCCGAGTTCCTGCCGGCTGCGCTGTCGCTGCAGGAAGCGCCTGATTCGCCCAGCCTGCGCTGGACGGCGCGGCTGCTGGTAGCGATGGTGCTGCTGGCGCTGGCCTGGTCGCTGATCGGTCAGATCGACATCGTCGTCAGCGCCAATGGCAAGGTCATTCCCTCGGCGCGCACCAAGACCATCGCCTCGGTGGAAGTGGCCAGCGTGCGGGCCATCCTGGTGCGCGAGGGGCAATTTGTGCAGGCCGGCCAGGTCTTGCTGGAACTCGATGCCAGCAGCAGCGATGCCGAGCGCGACAAGGCCGCCGATGCCGTGGCCCAGGCGCGATTGCAGGCCGCGCGCGCCGCGGCCATGATGCAGGCGGTGCAGCAGTTGCGCGCACCGGAACTGCAAGACGTAGCCGATGTGAGCCTGGCGCAATGGGAATCGGTGCGGCGTCAGTTGCAGGGGCAGTACCAGGACTTTCGCGCCCGACTGGATCGCTTCGATGATGAGATCGTGCGCTACACCAAGGCGCTGCGCCTGGCCAGCCAGCGCGCCACCGACTACCAGGAACTGATGGCCGACCATACCGTGTCGCGTCATGCCTGGCTGGAAAAGGAGCAAGCCAGGGTGGACTTGCAAGGCCAACTGACGGATGCCCGCAACCAGCGCGCTGCCTTGCTGGCGCAGACCCAGAAGGAAGCCCACGACAGCCGCCTCGAAGCCGAGAAGATCATCGAAGCTGCGCAGCAGGACCAGCGCCGTGCCCAAGAGCGCAGCAAGCTGCTGCACCTGAGGGCGCCAGTTTCCGGCACGGTACAGCAGCTCAATGTCCACACCATCGGTGGCGTGGTGCCGGCGGCCCAGCCGCTCATGCAGATCGTGCCGGAGGATGGCGAGATCGAAGTCGAGGCCTGGCTGGACAACAAGGACGTGGGTTTCGTCGAGGTCGGCCAGGAAGTGGAAGTGAAGGTGGATGCCTTCGACTACACCAAGTACGGTACCGTGGCGGGCCGGGTGGTGCAGGTCTCGCGTGACGCCATCCAGGATGAAAAGAAAGGCCTGGTCTATTCCACCCGCATCCTGCTCTCGCGCCACACCCTGGGCGTGGATGGCCGGCTGCTGCCGCTGACGGCCGGGTTGGCGGTCAATGTCGGCATCAGAACCGGTAGCCGGCGTGTGATCGAATATGCCTTGTCGCCCCTGCTGCGCCATCAGAAGGAGGCCCTGCATGAACGTTGATGCCGTCTCCCGCAAGCTGCTGGCCGCCATCGCACTGAGCACGCCGGGATTGCTCGCAGTGCTGGTGGCGACCACGTCAGCCCCGGCCCAGGGCGCCGAGCCGCAACGCTTCGACCCCTTGCTGGCGCGCCCGCCCGAACTGGACAAGGGCAAGCTCTTACCGGGGGACGACCAGATGCTGGTCTGCCAGAGCACGTCCTTCCGGCCGGACAAGGTATTGAACCTGGCCGATGCAGTGGATCTGGCGCTGTGCTACCAGCCGCAGGTCCAGGCCAGTTGGGCCGCCATCAAACTGCAGGCGGCCCAGCTCGGTGAAGCGCGGGCCGCCTATCTGCCCAGCCTCTCGGCCGGCGCCAGTCAATATCGCGACAACAGCAGTTCGACCCAGGGCAGCAGCAAGCGCTCCATCGGTACGCTCTATGCCACGCTGACCTGGCGCCTGCTCGACTTCGGCGGTCGCACAGCCAACCAGCGTGCCGCCGATGTCTTGCTGCAAGCGGCCTTGGCCAGCCAGGATGCAGCCTTGCAGAAGGCCATGGCCAACGCGGTCGGGCTGTACTACGACGCGCACAGCGCGCGCGCCGCGCAGCAGGCGCGCGAGCGCAGTCTGGCACTGGCGCGCCAGGTGCTGGAGACGGCTATCAAGCGTGAGCAGCGCGGCGTCGGCGCCTTGCCGGAGACCTTGCAGGCGCGCACCTTCGTGGCCCGCGCCGAACTGGAACTGGCGCGTGCCATCGGCCAGCACAAGCGCGCGCTGGTGGCGCTGGCCGTTGGCCTGGGTCTGTTGGGCGAGTCCGAGGATGTTCCTGCGCTCACTCTGTCCTCCGAGGTCGAGGAAGATCCGCTGGGGCTGGAGCAGAACCTGCCGGCCTGGCTGCAATCGGCCAGGCAATATCATCCCGCCATCCTGGCCGCGCGAGCCCAGGTGGAAGCGGCCCGCGAAAAAGTGAAGGTGGCCCGCTCCGAAGGCTTGCCCACCCTGGACATGAGCGCCAGCCGTTTCGTCAATGGCCGTCCCAACCAGGGCGGCGGCAATCGGGGCGATCGCGAGACGGTGGTGGGCCTGAATCTGAACATTCCGGTGTTCGAAGGCTTTGCCCGCAACTACAAGGTCGATGGCGCGCACGCCCAGGTCGAACAGCGCGAGGCCGAGCTGCGGGATGTCCAGGCCCAGGTGCTGGGCGACCTGGCCATCACCTATGCCGAGGCCACCACGGCCTTGCGCAGTCTGGCCTCTTCGCGCAGCTTGCTGGAAGTGGCGCAGCGCGCGGTGGACTCGGTGCGGCGCAAATACGATGTGGGCGCAGCCGATATCGTCGAGATGCTCAATGCGCAATCGGCCTTGAACGATGCCGAGCTGGAACGTATCCGTTCGCTCTCGGACTGGCGCTCGGCGCGGCTGCGCTTGCTGGCCAATGCGGGGGAGATGGGGCGTGCCAGTTTGGCTGCTGCTGCGCGCCGTTGACGGGGCGCCGAAGGTCTGAATCCATCAGTCCATCGCCCTGAGACTGAGATGCGCCGCGCATCGTACTGCCGCGACGAATGACATGGCGCGGGAGGGCCCCAGGGCGACTTCTTGGTTTTCTCTTCATATAAAAAACATCTCGATATTTGTCGAGAAATTGATTCAATATCAAAAAGAAAATGCGCCATACTTTTGAATGATTGCAATATTCTTTTGATTGAAATACTTCATTTCAATCTTTTTACAAGAATTCCCCCTCTCGCCTTCCACTGCGCCATGCCGCGCAATCCATTGGCGTAAACCTTCATTTTCTCTGATGCGTCGCACAATCCAGGCATTGCCGGCCTGGGTTCCCCGGGCCATCAAACTGCCCTTTGGTGTTGGTTTCGCATTATTTCCATTCCCCTTAAATTTCCCGACGGTGGCGAGGACGTGTTTCGCGTGAGGCGATATTTTTCGCCCGAAGAATGCGGATCTGTTTTCGAGGGAGATATCCATGAATATCGGAACGTAACCGCGTAACCGAATTGATCCCTTAACAATTCAATCGTGAATGGAGTTCATTGTGCAACCATCCAGCAGCCATTTCTCCAATGGCCGTACCCAAAGCAGCAGAGCCACTTCCCCCAGCCGACCAGTCGTTACCGCGGGAGCTACTGGCCTGGCGCAAAGTTTTTCACGCGAATCCCTGGCACCGGCGGGTGCCTTTACCGAAAGCCGCTCGCCGGTGGTCGACCATACGCAGGTTCTTGCCGGCAAGACCTTGCGCATCTTCAATAGCGCCAACCAGGCAATGACCGCGAGCCAACTGGCCGCGCTCGACAAGAATGGTGACGGCAAGCTCAGCGGCGCCGAGTTGAATGGCTTGAATGCTTGGACCGATGCTAACGAGGACGGGCGCGGTGACATCGGCGAATTGACCACGCTGTCCGCGGCGCTGGCAAGGGCCGGTCTGTCCGGCATCCATTCCAGCGAATTCGCCTATTACGTCGCCGGCAATGCGGTCTATGGCGGTGCCGCTCCGGCCAGCAACTACCGTACCCTGCGGGATACGGACAATGTGTATCGGATCGCCAGCGGCCAGACCATCTCCTTCCAGCCCAATCAGATCAAGATCAACAATGGCAATCGCAGCTATCTGATCGGCACGGACGGTAACGACAGGTTCGATGCCAGCTATTACGCTGCTTTTCATGGCCGCTACTTCGACACCAATTTGCTGGTCAATTTCCTGGCGGGCGGCGGCGATGATCTGATGGGCGGCAGTAGCCGTAGCGATAACCTGTGGGGTGGTACCGGCAATGACACCCTGCTTGGCTACGAGGGCGACGACCGCTTATATGGCGAAGAAGGCAATGACCAGTTGCAAGGCGGCGCCGGGAGGGATTTGCTCGACGGTGGTCAAGGTGATGATCTGCTCATCGGCGGCGATGGCGATGATCAACTCTACGGTGAGAGCGGCAATGATCGCCTCTTCGGTGGGGCCGGCGATGACGTGCTCTACGGCGGCGCTGGAGACGATATCCTGGTCGGCGGTGTGGCTTCCGATCAGAGTGCGCTTGCCGCTGGCGCGGCCGACAACAATTTCTTGTATGGCGGTGCCGGTAACGACGTGCTCATCGGCGGCGTAGGCAACGATTATCTCGACGGTGGCAGTGGCGCCGATACCATGCAGGGCGGAAAAGGTGATGACATCTATGTGGTCAACAGTGCCGGCGATTCCATCCTGGAATTGAGCGGCGAAGGCTATGACCGGGTCAACGCAGCCGGCAGCTACGTTCTCAATGCCAACATCGAAGAACTGCGCCTGCTGGAGGGCGGCAATAGCAACGCTACCGGCAATAGTTTGAACAACCGCTTGATCGGCAATAGCGGTGACAATATTCTCGACGGCGTGACCGGGGCAGACGTGATGCTGGGCGGTCAGGGCAACGATACCTACTACGTGGACAATGCCGGTGACGTGGTCGTCGAGCTTGCCGGAGAAGGTGTGGACGTGGTCAATTCCCGTGTCAGTTGCACCCTCGCTGCCAATGTCGAGAATCTGACCCTGCTGGACTACTCCAAGGCCCAGAAGGGTTCGGTGGACGGTGTTGCCACCCTGGTCTACGGTTATCCCAAGGCCTATGAACTCGACTATCGCCAGGGCGATGCAGTGGCGCGCTACCAGGGTACCTGCGGCTTGACCAGTATCGCCAACCTGATTACCCAGTCGGATCGCTCGCTGACGGAGGCACAGGTAGTTCAGCGCGCCATCGATAACCGCTGGTGCATCACCGACAACTCGGTCGACGATGGTTCGCGCGGTGGTACCACCATCGTCGACCAGCGTGCCTTGCTCAACAGCTATGGCGTGCGTAACGGCGCCTTCGCTGGCTATGACGAGCAGATCTTGAGCAATCTGATCAAGGCCGGCCAGGGTGTGCTGCTGGCCGTCAACGCCGGCAAGCTGTGGAACGACAACCGCTATGTAGGCAGCGGTAGCGTCAATCATATGGTGACCTTGACGGGGGTTGCGTGCGACGCCTCCAGCGGCGCCATCAATGGCTTCTACATTGCCGATTCCGGCCGCGGGCTGGTCAGTGACATGACCCGCTATCTCTCGCTGGCAGACTTCAAGAACATGGCCAACGTCACCAACGCCTACAGCCTCTACACCGTCGATGCGATCAAGCTGCGCGAAGAGAACATCAATGCCACCGGCAATGCCTTGACCAACACCCTGGTGGGCAATCGCGGCAACAACATCATCAACGGCGGCTTGGGCAACGATACCCTGGTGGGACTGGCGGGTAATGATGTGTATCAGTTCGCACGAGGAGATGGCCAGGATCTGGTGGTCGACAATGACGCCACCGCCGGTAACCTCGATGTGCTGCAATTGAGCGGCATCAACCAGACCAACCTGTGGTTCAAGCATGTGGGTGACGACCTGCAGATCAATGTCATGGGGAGTACTGATCAGATCTCGATCAAGGACTGGTATCAGGGAGGCAGCAGCGGCAAGGACAACCGTATCGAGCGTATCAGGACCGCCGAGGGCTTCACGATGTACGACACCGATGTCGAGCGCCTGGTGCAAGCCATGGCGGCCTTTGCGCCGCCAGCGGCAACCCAGACCAGCTGGAGCTCGGGCCAGACCAGCAATGGAAAAGTGCTGATGACTGTCACGCACTGATTCCTTCACCTTAAGCGTTGAAGATGACCGGCTCGCAACCGGGCCGGTCATCACCGAGGGCGGTGGCTCGTCAGCAGAGATGGAGTCGCTTCGTATTGTTGGTCGTATCTTGTCGTAGAAGGAAAGCGTGAAGAGCGAGACTGTGAATGATGCAGCCGAGGATGTGGGCAGCGCTGCTGTTGATACCGGACTGCAGTGTCTGATGATGATGGCCAAGCTGCATGGCATAGCCGCCGATGCGCTGCAATTGCAGCATCAGTTCGGTCGCCAGCCGTTCCATCTGGATACCGTCTTGTTGGCGGCGAAGTCGCTGGGTATGAAGGCCCGCTGCGTGCGCACGGAAATGATGCGACTGGATCGTATTGCGCTGCCAGCCATGGGCATCGACCGCAGCGGTCGATTTTTTCTGATCGGCAAACTGGATCAGACGCAGACCCCCTGGCGAATACTGATTCAACAACCTGGTCAATCGTTACGGGTGATGACCAGCCCGGAGTTCGAGCAGTTCTGGTCAGGTCAGATGGTCTTGCTGACCAGCAAGGCCAGCTTTGCCGCCGAGATGGCGAAGTTCGATTTCACTTGGTTCATCCCTTCCATCGTCAAGTATCGCAAGATGATCGTCGAGGTGCTGCTGCTGTCCCTGGTACTGCAGATCATTGGGCTGGTGACGCCGATGTTTTTCCAGGTGGTGATGGACAAGGTGCTGGTCAACAACGCCATGACCACGCTCAATGTGATTGCCATCGGTCTTCTGGCGGCCACCGTGTTCGAGGCCGTGTTGACGGCAATTCGAACGGCAGTCTTTGCCAGGACCAGCAGCAAGATTGATGTCGAGCTGGGGGCCCGGCTGTTCAAGCATCTCTTGAGCCTGCCCATCAGTTATTTCCAGGCCAGGCGCGCAGGCGACTCCATCGCCCGTATCCGGGAACTGGAGAATATCCGTACTTTCCTCACCAGCAATGCCATGACGCTGGTATTGGATCTGGTCTTTTCCTTCATCTTCATTGCAGTGATGTTTTGGTATAGCGTGCCGCTGAGCCTGATCGTGCTGGCTTCCATCCCCATCTACTTGCTGCTGTCACTGATCTTCACGCCGATTCTGCGCGCGCGTCTGAACGAGAAATTCAACAAGGGAGCGGAAAACCAGGCTTTCCTGGTGGAGACATTGACGGGCATGGATACCGTCAAGGCCATGGCCGTTGAGCCCCGTTGGCAGCAGAAGTGGGACCAGCAACTGGCGGCCTACGTGGCAGCGGGGCTAACGACCACCAACATCGGACTGGTGGCCAGCGGCAGCGTCGGTTTGATCAGTAAGTTGGTGACGGTTGGCATCATGTGGCTCGGCGCCAAGCTGGTGGTGGAAAACCAGCTATCGGTGGGCGAGCTGGTGGCCTTTAATATGCTGGCCGGCCAGGTTTCTTCACCTATCCTGCGTCTGGCGCAGCTCTGGAATGATTTTCAGCAGGTCGGCATTTCCATGAGCCGCCTGGGGGATGTGCTGGATGCGCGCTCCGAGGTGGCTGGCCAGAAGACACGCATACCCAAGCTGGCCGGCGCGATCAGCTTTCATCAGGTTTGCTTCCGTTATCGCCCCGATGCGCAAGACGTCATTCGCGATGTTTCCTTGCAGGTGAAACCGGGCGAGGTGATCGGCATCGTTGGTCGCTCCGGTTCAGGAAAAAGCACGCTGACCAAGCTGGTGCAGCGGCTCTATGTGTGTGACAGAGGCAGAGTGAGCGTCGATGGGCAGGATATTGCCGTCATCGACACGGCTTCGCTGCGCCAACAGATCGGCGTCGTACTACAGGAAAATGTGCTTTTTTCGCGCTCCATTCGTGACAATATCGCGCTGGCCGATCCTTCACTGCCCATCGAAACCATCATCGCGGCCGCCCGCCTGGCCGGCGCCCATGATTTCATCTGTGAATTGCCCGAGGGGTATGACACGCTGGTGGGAGAGCATGGGAGCGGATTGTCGGGCGGGCAGCGACAGCGTATCGCGATCGCCCGCGCCCTGATCGGTAATCCGGGCATCCTCATCTTCGATGAGGCCACCAGTGCCCTGGACTATGAGTCGGAACGGGTCATCCAGGACAACATGCGCAAGATCTGCGCCGGGCGCACGGTCCTGATCATTGCGCATCGACTCTCTGCCGTGCGGGATGCGCATCGCATCATCGTGATGGAGCGTGGCCAGATTGCCGAAAGTGGACGGCATGAGGAATTGCTCAAGATACCCAATGGTATCTACGCGCATCTGTTCCAGCTCCAAGGCGATCCTCAGTCACAGGGCGTGGTGCCAGCGGCGGAGGCGCCATGAGCTTACGCCACCGCCTGCAAGCAAGCCATGCGCTTTGGCGACGCTATTACTCGGTGTTCCGGCATTTCTGGACTATCCGCCGCAGTCTGAAAAACGATTTCTTCAATCAGGATGAGGCTCAATTCCTGCCAGCCGCGTTGGCCCTGCAGGAAGCGCCGGACTCCAAGTCCTTGCGCTGGACTGGCCGCGCGCTCATGCTCATCGTGGTCTTTGCCCTGCTCTGGTCGATCTTTGGCCGGATGGACATCATCGTCAACGCCACCGGCAAGGTCATCCCGTCTGCGCGGACCAAGACCATTGCCTCGGTGGATGTGTCGAGCGTGAAAGCACTGCATGTGCGCGAAGGTCAGGCTGTACGTGCGGGGGATGTGCTGATCGAACTTGATTCCAGCAGCAGTGACGCCGAACACGACAAGGCCTCCGATACGGTAGCCCAGGCCCGCTTGCAAGCTGCGCGTGCCAGCGCGCTGATACTCGCGGTGCAGAACCGGCGCGCGCCAAACCTGCCTGCGATCGATGGCGTAGAACGGTATCAATGGGAGGCGGTCAGTCACCAACTGGATGGCCAGTATCAGGATTTCATGGCGCGCTTGCGGCGCATGGATGAGGAGATTGCACGCTATGGCGCGGCGCTGCCATTGGCCAGCCAGAGGGCTCTGGACTATCAGGCATTGGTGGCCGATCAGACCGTGTCGCGTCATGCATGGCTGGAACGAGAACAGGCCAGGATAGACCTCAAAGGCCAACTGGCCGAAGCGATTAGCCAACGTGCTTCACTGATCGCACAGACCCTCAAGGAGGCCCATGATGCCCGTATCGAAGCCACTCGCGTGATCGAATCAGCACAGCAGGATCAGCGGCGGGCAAGGGAGCACAGTCGCTTGCTCAAGTTGATCGCCCCAGTCAGCGGAACGGTGCAGCAGCTCAATGTGCATACGGTCGGTGGCGTCGTTGCTGCCGCACAGCCCTTGATGCAGATCGTGCCGGAAGACACGGAGGTGGAGGTGGAAGCTTTCCTGGAAAACCGTGATGTCGGTTTCTTGCAGGTCGGCCAGGAGGCACGCGTCAAGATCGATGCGTTTGATTACACCAAGTACGGCACGCTTGCGGCCAGGGTGCGTCACGTCTCACGAGATGCCATCCCGGATGAGAAGCGTGGTCTGCTCTACTCGACCAAGATCGTGCTGGACAAGAATACCTTGGTGGTGGATGGCAAGAGTTTGCCGGTATTGGCAGGCATGAGCGTGAGTGTCGAGATCAAGACCGGGACGCGGCGCGTGATCGAATATGTGCTCTCGCCACTGATGCGGCATCAACGGGAGGCGCTCAATGAGCGTTGAACGCATTGGAATGGCGGGCTGGGTGGCCCTGGTCTTCTGCCTGGCGGTCAAGCCAGCCTTGGCCGAATCGGCGCTGCATCTTGCCACGCCATGGGAAGACCCCTTGTTATCGCGACCGCCCGAGCTGGATCATGGCAAGATCCTGCCGGGCGATAGATCCACCTACGCGTGCAGTCCGTCCCAGCCAGCCGCAGGGATGGTGTTGCCCTTGGCTCAGGCGGTTGATTGGGCGCTGTGCCACAATGCCCAGGTCCAAATGGCTTGGGCCAATATCAAGATTCAGGCCGCCCAGGTGGGCGAGGCGCGAGCCGCCTATCTGCCGACGTTGAGTGCAGGCGTCAATCAATCCTCGACGCACGCCGAGTACGCCGACAACGCATTCCAGGTCAATCGCCGTCAGTCCAATCGTTCGCACTATTACACGCTGACCTGGCGCTTGCTCGACGCGGGCGCCAGAAGTGCCAAGCGCAGGGCTGCCGACGCCTTGCTGGATGCGGCCTCCGCCAGCCATGACGCAGCCATTCAGCGTCTTTTGACCAGCGTGATCAGTCTCTATTTTGAAGCGCAAACGGCCTCGGCCAACCTGGTGGCGCGTCAGCGCGGGGAATCCTTGGCGCGCGAGACGCTGGCCGTGGCACGGCGGCGCGAAGCGCGCGGGCTTGGCGCGAAAACAGACACATTGCAGGCACAGACGTCTTTGGCCAAGGCCGAATTGGAGCGTGCCCGGGCCATGGGCCAATACAAGAAAGCGCTGACTGCACTGATGGTGGTCATCGGTTTGCAAGCGCAGGATGTGCCAGGTATGGCGCTGGCCGCTGATATGGAAGATGAACAATCCACGCTTGAACAGGATCTTGCCGACTGGTTGGAAGCAGCCCGCCAGCAGCATCCCGCCATCCTCGCCGCACGCTCGCGGCTGGAAGCAGCGCGTAACAAGCTCGAAGCGACCCGCGCCGATGGCCTGCCTACGGTGGATCTGAGCGCGAGCCGCTATTTCAATGGCCGTCCCAATCAGGCCGGCACGCTCACGCAAGGCCGGGAGACCGTGGTCGGGGTCAGTCTCAATATTCCCCTGTTCGACGGTTTCTCCCACACCTACAAAGTACGCGGGGCGCAGGGACAGATCGAACTCAAAGAGGCGGAACTCAGAGAGACCCAGTCGCAAATCCTGGGCGATATTGCCGTTGCTCATGCCGAGGCAACGGCGGCACTGGCCAGCCTGGTGTCATCGCAAGCATTGCTGGATGCTGCACGACATGCCTTGGAGAACGTGCAACGCAGATACGACAGGGGAATCGCCGATATCGTGGAAATGCTCAATGTCCAGGCGGCGCTGGCAGATGCTGAACAGGAGCGCGTGCGCTCGTTGGCAGACTGGCGCTCTGCGCGTCTGCGTCTGCTGGCCAGTGCCGGTACGCTGGGTCGATCGGCGATTGCGCCGTTACGCCAACCCTGATGGTATTGCCGCATCCTGCGGCTTGCGGCTGCTGCGCCTAGACCACCGCCGGTCGCGCCAGTGGCGCCTCATTGAGCGCATCGCGGATCACTTCCAGCGCATGTTGGATGTCATGCCGGCTGGCAATGCCGCCGATGCATACCCTCACGGCCTGCTCGGGCGCGGCACTCACGGCAAAGGCGTCGCTGGCCACCACGCCGATGCCTGAGGAACGCATCTGCGCGGCAAAGCTGCTGGCCTGCCAGCCGCCGCGCAGCTTGATCCATAAATGAAATGCTTCCGGCTCCGAGGCATAGCTGTGCTCGGGCAGGATGCGGGCGGCGATCTTCTGGCGCGCCATCGATTCCTTGCGGATGTTGGCCAGCGCCAGGTCGGCCACGCCATCGCGGATCCAGTGTGTGGCGAGCGTGGAGGTGATGGGCGAAGCCATCACGGTGGTGGCGCGCAGGGATGCCGTCAGGCGTGCCGCCGAGCTGGCGTCTGGCGCCACCAGATAGGCGATGCGCAAGCCCGCTCCTACACTCTTGGCCAGACCCGTGACGTAGAAGGTCAGCTCGCTGCCCAGGCTGGCGATGGCCGGGGGAGCAGTGCGCGGCAGGAAGCCGTAGGCATCATCCTCGATGATGGCCACTTCATAATGACGGGCAATTTCCACCAGGGCCTGGCGGCGCGAGAGCGAGGTGGTGCAGGTGGTCGGGTTGAGCAGGGTAGGGTTGCAGTACAAGGCCTTGGGCGCGTACTGCGCGCAGGCGCCGGCAAAGGCCACGGCGTCGATGCCTTCATTGTCCATCGGCAAGCCGACCAGCTTGATGCCCAGTTGCCCGGCCAGAGCGCGCAGACCGGGATAGGTCACATCCTCGCAGCACAGCACGCCGCCCGGTCCTACCAGCATGGTGAGAATGGCCAGCAGCGCGCACTGTGCGCCGGGCGTAACCAGCAGCCGTTGCGGTTCCACCACCAGTCCACGCCGGCGCAGCCACAGTGCCCCGGCTTCGCGGTCTTCCGCTGAACCGCCGAAATCCTGGTAGCGCATCAGCTCGCGCAGCTTGCCGTTGACTTTGTTCCAGCCCGCCTGCATCAGGGCCACCAGTTCGCTCGATTCCGGTTCGGGCGGCATGTTCATCGACATATCGACATTGGGCCGGCCTTCGGTCACGCGCGGGATGCGCGGGCGGCGCTTGCCGCAGACGAAGGTGCCGCGTCCCACCACCGAATCCACCAGGCCGCGTCGATGTGCTTCGGTATAGGCCCGCGCCACGGTGGTGAAGTCCAGTGCCAGCAGCTCGGCCAGCTTGCGCTGCGGGGGCAGGCGCTGTTCCGGTTGCAGTTGGCCGGTGGCGACATCCTCGGCAATCGCATTGGCAATGGCCAGGTAGAGCGGGCCGCTGCCTTTCTTCAATTTGGGAACCCACAGGGTGCTGTTCTTGGGCATGGTGCTTTCCTCGCTGGGCTTGCCTGTACTCAATATTGACTGCATCGCATTTCTTCATTGAATGCAATTTGCATTCCATCCAATGGCGCTCTGACAGGGCTGCCTCTGCACTGCCTTGCATCATGCTTCCGGGTTTGTCTGCACCAGCCTAAAACACGCCGCTGTATCAGGGTGCGCAAGGGTTTGCGCGATTGTATGGAGGGATTGAATGGATTGCTTCGCGGGGCGCAAAAAGCTTCCCATACAGTGTGTTTCTGCAAGCCGCGAGGGTGCTGGAGAGGTTCTCGGAAAACCGCGATTGTATGGATATTGATGCAGTCAATTGCAGCATTGATGGCGTCTTGCTGGCACACCTGATGCATTCAATGCCAGCGTCACGGCAAGGTCGCCGGACCACTTCCCCAAGTGCAGACCAACAGCAATCGAGAGGAGTATCACCATGCCCGCAGTCACTCAAGCCGCCCACGCCCCCGGCGATTTCCTGGTGGATTATGAAGAGAAGGTGTTCGAAGACGTCAAAGCCCAGCCGGGTGAAAAAGCACTGGTGACCTTCCATACCGTGGCCTTCGAAGGCTCGATCGGTTTCGTCAACCTGCTGCAGGCCACGCGCTTGAAGCGCAAGGGTTTCGAGACCTCCATCCTGCTCTATGGCCCGGGCGTGACCCTGGGCGTGCAGCGCGGTTTTCCGACACTGGGCGACGAAGCCTTCCCCGGCCACCAGAACTTCAACAAGCAGATCGTCAAGTTCATGGAAGAGGGCGGCAAGGTCTATGCCTGCCGCTTCGCCCTGCAGGCGCTGTACGGTCATGGCGAGCCTTCGCTGATCCCGGGCATCCGTCCCATCAATCCGCTGGACGTACTGGATCTGGTGTTGCTGCATCGTCGCGACAACGCCTTCATTCTCGACACCTGGACCCTGTAAGCGAAAGGGTGGCCCATGAGTATCAACAAGAGAACGGTACGGGCAGCAGCGGTACAGATCGCGCCCGACCTCGACAGCGCAGACGGCACCGTGGCCAAGGTATGCGAGGCCATCGCACAGGCTGCCGCACAAGGAGCGGAACTGGTGGTGTTTCCCGAAACCTTCGTTCCCTACTATCCGTACTTCTCGTTCGTGCGGCCACCCTTCGCTGCGGGGCCGGAGCATCTACTGCTCTATGAGCGCGCGGTGGAGCTGCCCGGCCCGGTCACCCAGGCCGTCTCTGCCGCGGCTCGGCAGCACGGCACGGTGGTCGTGCTGGGCGTCAATGAGCGCGACCACGGCACGCTCTACAACACGCAACTGGTGTTCGATGCCGATGGCGAGCTGGTGTTGAAGCGTCGCAAGATCACGCCGACCTATCACGAACGCATGATCTGGGGGCAGGGCGATGCCAGTGGCCTGAAGGTGGTGCCTACTGCAGTGGGACGGCTGGGCGCGCTGGCCTGCTGGGAACACTACAACCCGCTGGCGCGCTACAGCCTCATGGCGCAGCACGAGGAAATCCACTGCGCGCAATTCCCTGGTTCCATGGTGGGACAGATCTTTGCCGATCAGATGGAAGTCACTCTGCGTCACCATGCGCTGGAATCGGGCTGTTTCGTGGTCAATGCCACTGGCTGGCTCACCGATGCCCAGATCGCTGCCATCGAACCCGATCCCAAGGCGCAAAAGGCGCTGCGCGGCGGCTGCTGTACTGCCATCGTCTCGCCCGAGGGCAAGCTCTTGGCCGAGCCGCTGCGCAGTGGCGAGGGCATCCTGGTGGCCGACCTGGAGATGGAACTGGTCACCAAGCGCAAGCGCATGATGGATTCGGTGGGCCACTATGCGCGCCCCGAACTGCTGCACCTGGTGATCGATGATCGCCCCGCTGCGCCCATGGCGTCGCTGTTCCCGCAACCAGTCGCTTCTCCTGTCACTTCTTCTTTCGCGAGGTCTCATCATGCAGACAACCGTCATCCAGTTGCATCCCCCGCTGGCGAGCCGCAAGGCTCCCATGGAGCTGATCTCGGAACTGCAATCCTTAGGGCTGCGTCTTGACGATCCCACTGCCGGCGCACAAAGCCGGCGCGGCGGGGCCGGTCCCTCGGACCACAAGGCGGTAACCGTCGATGGTCATACCGTGATGATTCCGGTGCATACCGCCGGGGCCTGGTCCTCGCCCTACGTGGCGACCCAGCCGGGCGCCGATGGTGCTGCGCGCATCCTGCGTGACGGGGTGGAGGTGGGCGTGGTGTCCTTCCCGCGGCAGCCGCGTTTCTACAAGATGCAGACCTTCGATGGCATCCCCTACGGCAAGATCGCCACCCTGCACGGGGCCGATGTGCTGGCCACCACCATCCTGCAAAGCTGCATCCGCTACGAGAGCCGCCGCAAGTCCTGCCAGTTCTGCGCCATCGGCCAGTCGCTGGCAGCCGGTCGCACCATCCTGCGCAAGACCCCCGAGCAACTGGGCGAGGTGGCGCGGGCAGCGGTGCTGCTGGATGGCGTCAAGCACATGGTCATGACCACCGGCACCCCCAACGCCACCGACCGCGGCGCGCAACTGCTGTGCGAGAGTGCCTTCGGCGTGAAGTCGGCCGTGAACCTGCCGATCCAGGGCCAGTGCGAGCCCCCGGACGACAACGCCTGGTTCCGGCGCATGTCCGATGCCGGCATCGATACCCTGGGGATGCATCTGGAAGCGGTCACCCCCGAGGTGCGCAAGCGCATCATGCCGGGCAAGGCCACGGTCCCGGTCGAACGTTACCTGGAAGCCTTCGCCGCTGCCGTCGAGGTGTTCGGCCGCGGGCAGGTCAGCACCTACATCCTGGCCGGCCTGGGCGACAGCGACGACGCCATCCTGCGCATGAGCGAACAGTTGATTGCGCTGGGTGTGTATCCCTTCGTGGTGCCTTTCGTGCCGATCTCCGGCACGCCCCTGGAAGATCATCCTGCACCGGATGGCGCGGCCATGCGCCGTCTGCTGGCGCCGCTGGCCGCCATGCTGGACAGTGCCGGGATGCGCGCCGCAGATGCCAAGGCCGGTTGCGGCAAATGCGGGGCTTGCTCTTCGCTGTCTTCCTTCGAAAGGAAATGATCATGAGTGACGTGATCGAGAGCACGACAGCACTGGTGCAGAAAACGCCAGCGCCGCTGGCGCCGGCCCAGGGCGTGCGCATCAAGCTGGCGCTGGAGCCCTGGGAGCGCGAATCCGCGCGTCGTTTGCGGCGTGACGTTTTCTGCACCGAGCAGGGCGTGTTCCAGGATGATGATGCCGATGCCATCGACGCCATCGCGATGCCCATCGTGGCGGTGATGGAGGGCGGCGATGGTAGCCGTATGGTGGTCGGCACCGTGCGCATCCATGAATCGGCGCCGGGTGTGTGGCATGGCTCGCGGCTGGCCGTGGCGCAACATGCGCGGCGCATCGGTGCGGTGGGCAGCGGCTTGATCAAGCTGGCCGTCTGCACGGCCCATGCCCATGGCTGCCACACCTTCCTGGCCCAGGTGCAGAGCCAGAATGCGCCGTTGTTCCAGCGTCTGCACTGGCATACCCTGTCTGAAATCGAGGTGCATGGCTTGCCTCATCATCTGATGCAGGCCGAGCTGGATTTCTATCCGCCCATCAGCGACGGCGAGCAGGGTTTCCTGGTGCAGCCACGCCAGGAGCCACAGCCATGAACGCCCGTGACCCGGCGCCCACGCTGGCGCAGATCGTCGAGCACTTGCGCAGCGCACGCGGCATCGCCCACAAGCGCGATATCGACGGGGTGATGCAGACGCTGGACATGGCGCTACCGATCCGGCACCAGGGCCATACCCTGGCCGTGGGCGACGATTGCGCGGCCATCCCCGATGGCGATGGCTACCTGCTCTTTGCCATCGAGGGCTTCATCAACGAATTCGTGGAGCAGCAGCCGTGGTTTGCCGGTTATTGCGGGGTGATGGTCAACGTCAGCGACATCTATGCCATGGGGGGCCGTCCGCTGGCCGTGGTGGATGCCCTGTGGAGCCGGGGCGGTGAGGCCGCACGGCCGGTGCTGGAAGGGCTGGCCGAGGCGGCGCGGGTGTATGGCGTGCCGCTGGTGGGCGGTCACAGCAATGCCCGCAATGACCGCGAGCAATTGTCGGTGGCCATCATGGGCCGTGCCAGGCGGCTGTTGACCAGCTTTGATGCGCGCAGTGGTGAACATCTGGTGGCGGCCATCGATCTGCGCGGGCGCTACCAGCATCCTTATGCCTACTGGAACGCCAGCACCGGGGCGGGCGCCGAGCGCTTGCGTGCCGATCTGGAATTGCTGCCCTCGCTGGCCGAAGAAGGCCTGGTCAGTGCCGCCAAGGACATCAGCATGGCCGGCGTCATCGGCACCGCGTTGATGTTGCTGGAGTGCTCCGACAAGGGCGCGTGCATCGAGCTCGATGCCATCCCGCGTCCGCCGGAATCTGACGCCGACTTGCTGCGCTGGCTGACGGCCTTCCCCAGCTATGGCTTCCTGTTGAGCGTGGCCGATGCGCATCTGCCGGAGGTACTGGCGCGCTTTACCCGGCGCGGCATTGCGGCGGCCTCCATCGGTCGCATCGACGACAGCCGCCAGTTGACGCTGGCGCGGCAGGGGCAGCAATGGCCGTTCTGGAACCTGGATCAAGAAGCGCTGATCGGCTGCGGCCCGCGCAAGGTGACCTGACATGAGCGCATTAAGACAGAGCTTGAAGATTGCCATGCTGACCCACTCGGTCAATCCGCGCGGCGGCGTGGTGCACGCCTTGCAGCTGGCCGAAGGCTTGCAGGCGCTGGGCCATGAAACCACGCTATTGGCGCCTGATGCCGCTGGTAAGGGCTTGTTCCGGCGCGCGGCCTGCCACTTCCATCCAGTACCGGGGGCGTTACATAGCGCGGATATCGCCGACATGGTGCGCTTGCGCATCGAGGACTACCTGCGCTGCTTCGCTCAGCCTGGCATGACGGACTTCGACCTCTATCACGCCCAGGACTCCATCAGTGCCAATGCACTGGCCACGCTCACCGAGCGCGGGATGATCGCCGGCTATGTGCGCACCGTGCATCACCTCGACCAGTTCGAGGATAGCCGTCTGCATCGCTGGCAGGAGCGCGGCTATCGCGCCGCTGACCGCGTGCTGTGCGTGAGCCGTACCTGGCAGGAGATCCTGCGACGCGAACATGGTGTGCAGGCCGAGCTGGTTTCCAATGGCGTCGATACGCAGCGCTATACGCCGCAAGGCAGCCACCGTGACGCCGTCCTGCGCGCGCAACTGGGCCTGGACGGCACACCGTTGCTGCTGGCTGTGGGCGGGGTGGAGCCACGCAAGAATACGCTGGGCATCCTGCGTGCCTTTGTGCGACTGCGCCGGGTCTATCCGCAGGCGCAACTGGTCATCGCGGGTGGGGCCAGCGTGCTGGATCACGCCGCCTATCAGCAGCAGTTCCAGCTGGAGTGGCAGGCTGCTGGCTTGCCGGCGGGCGCGCTGCGCATCCTGGGGCAGGTGGCCGATGTCGACATGCCGGCGTTGTTCCGTTGCGCCGATGCGCTGGTGTTTCCTTCGCTCAAGGAAGGTTTCGGATTGGTGGTGCTGGAAGCCATGGCCAGTGGCGTGCCGGTGGTGGTCTCGCGCCGTGCGCCCTTTACCGAATACCTCGATGGCGACTGCTGCGCCTGGGTCGATCCCCAGGACCCGGCCGCCATTGCCGCCGGGATCGCCCACGCTCTCAACCCTACCGTGCGCGCCAGCATGATCGCCGCCGGCAGTCGGGTGTGCGCGGACTTTTCCTGGATGCGCTCGGCTCAGCGCCATGTGAATCTTTATAACGACTATCTCGGCTGCCGCGCCCCGGCAGCCTCATTTTGCGAGGAACACCATGCCTGAAATGCACTTTCGTGTCCGCTGGCCGGACGACACCGTCAGCGATTGCTATTCGCCCTCGCTGGTGGTCAAGGAACACCTGGAGGCCGGGCGCAGCTATGCGCTGGCCGACTTCGTCGAACGCAGTGCCACGGCCTTGAACATCGGTAGCGAGCGCGTGCGCCAGAAGTATGGCTTTGCCTGCTCCTCGGCCATGGACCAGTTGCGCCGCATCGAAGAGACCGCGGCCCGCTTCGAGGGGGCCGCCGATGCCCGGGTGGTGGTCGAATCCTTCCTGCCCTGAACGCTCCATCGGCCCATCTTATCGGCCTATCTCATCAGACTTCATCCCAAGAGGAACATCATGCATACCCAAGAGCAAGGCGCCGTGCGCCACCATAGCGTCATCATCATCGGCGGCGGCCAGGCCGGCCTGTCCATGAGCTGGTATCTGAAGCGCTCTGGCGTCGATCACCTGGTGCTGGAAAAACACCAGGTCGGCCATGCCTGGCGCAACGAGCGCTGGGATACTTTTTGCCTGGTCACCCCCAACTGGCAGTGCAATCTGCCGGGTTATCCGTATCGCGGCGACGACCCCTATGGTTTCATGAAGAAGGATGAAATCGTCGACTACCTGGATGGTTTCGTCGCCAGCTTCGATCCCCCCGTGCGCGAGGGCGTGACGGTCAACAAGCTCTGGCGCGACGGCGCGCGGTGGCGCATCAGTGCCAGCGATGGCCAGTATGCCGCCGACCAGGTGGTGGTGGCCGTGGGCGGCTATCACATCCCGGTGGTGCCGCGTGCGGCCGAGCGTCTGCCGCAGCACATCGTGCAGCTCCACTCCAGCCAATACCTCAACCCGCAATCGCTGCCCGCGGGCGAGGTACTGGTGGTGGGCACCGGTCAATCCGGTTGCCAGATCGCCGAAGACCTGCACCTGGCTGGCCGCCGCGTGCACCTGGGCGTGGGCGATGCACCGCGTGTGGCGCGCAGCTATCGCGGCAAGGATGTGGTGGAGTGGCTGGACAAGATGAAGTACTACGATCTGCCGGTGGACCAGCATCCGCTGGGTACCGGTGTGCGCGAGAAGACCAATCACTACGTCACCGGCCGCGATGGCGGGCATGACATCGACCTGCGCAAGTTCGCCCTGGAAGGAATGCAGCTCTATGGCAAGTTCGAGGCGCTGGAAGGAGAGGTGGCACGTTTCGGGGGCGGCCTCAAGGCTTACCTGGATGATGCTGATGCGGTTTCCGAAAGCATCAAGGACAGCATCGACAAATTCATCGCCGCCAACCAGATCGATGCCCCCAGCGAGGCGCGCTACGTGCCGCTCTGGCAACCCGAGTCGGACGCGCCACGCACGCTGGACCTGCGCGCGGCAGGCATTTCGGCGGTGGTGTGGTGCATTGGTTTTCGTACCGATTTCAGCTGGATCAATGAACCGATCTTCGATGGTCGCGGCTATCCCGGCCACGAGCGTGGTGTCACGGCAGCGTCGGGCCTGTATTTTCTCGGGCTGCCGTGGCAATACACCTGGGGCTCGGGACGTTTCTCGGGCATCGACCGCGATGCGCGCTATCTGTTCGAGCACATCAGTGCCATACGGGCACAGGCCGGCCAGTCGGTGCTGTCGCAGGCGGCCTGATCCGAGGCGCCGCACATGTCCTCACTACCACACGGGTATCTTGAGTGTGGCTGAGTGGGGCGGCAGACATCAACGGCTTGCGATTTCCCGTGAGGACGGATAGGGTGATGCCCTCGGCATCGTCACACCAGGGAAGGAAAGAACATGCACCACATCGGCTATTTGCTGACCGACGGTTTCCAGATCATGGGCCTGGCCACGCAGAGCGTCTTCGAATATGCCAACAAGGTCGCCGGCGAGGATTTCTATGCCTTGCACAATTTCTCGGTGGCCGGTGGCAGTGTGTTTTCCTCGCTGGGCATGTCCATCACCACCACTCCGGCGTCGCAAGCCGATCATATGGACAGCTGGATGATCTGCGGCGTGGCCGACCCGCTGGCCTCACCCGCCAGCCCGGATGAACGCAGCTTCCTGCAGCGCACCGGCAAGAGTGCCCGGCGCATCGCCGCTATCTGCACCGGTGGCTTCGTGCTGGCCGAAGCGGGCCTGCTGGCCAAGCGCCGTGCCACCACGCACTGGTTCTTTGCACGCGAGATGCAGGCGCGGTTTCCCGAGATCCAGGTCGAGCACGACCGTATCTATATCGTCGATGGTCCCATCTGGACTTCGGCCGGCATGACCGCTGGCCTGGACATGGCCCTGGCCATGGTGGCCAAGGACCTGGGCGAGGAGGTGGCGCGCGGCGTGGCGCACAAGCTGGTGATGCACCAGCACCGCACCGGCGGCCAGACCCAGCATTCGGAAATGCTGGCGCTGGCGCCCAAGACCGATCGCATCCAGAACGCCTTGAACTATGCCCGCAAGAACCTGATGCGCCCGCTGACGGTGGAAGAATTGGCCGAGGAAGCCAACTTGAGTCCGCGCCAGTTCAGCCGCGTCTTTTCGGCCGAGACCGGCTTGTCACCTTCCAAGGCCATCGAGGGACTGCGGCTGGAGGCGGCGCGTTTGATGATCGAGCAGAGCCGGCATTCGCTGGAAGTGATCGCCCGCGAAACCGGGTTCCGGGATCGGCGCCACATGCGCGAAGTGTTCATACGGGGGTATGGGGTGGCGCCGCAGATGATGAGACGGGAAGGGCGCGCCTGACGGGAAATTCATCTCTTGATGGAATCGTCGCACCCCTGCCATGTGATGCAGCCAGTGCCGTGTCCAGCCCGTTGCCGGTCATGCTCCGACGCGATCGCCGACCCTGATCTGCAGCAAGTCGCGGCGAAAGGCCCCCGGACTTTTCCCGGTCCATTTCCTGAAGGCCCGGTGGAAGGCACTGGGTTCGGTGAAACCCAGTTGGGTGGAAATCTGCGCCACGCTCAACTCATTCTTGCCCAGCAGCGCCTGCGCCAGGCCACTGCGTATTTCATCCTTGAGCGAGGCATAGCTCTGTCCTTCATCACGCAGTCGCCGTCGCAGCGTTGCCGGCGACACCTCGAACCGTTCGGCAATCACGTCGAAGTCCGGCCAGTCGGTGGGGGAGGATTGCTTCAGGCAGTCGCGCAGCCGGGTCACCCATCCGGTGTCGTGGCGATAGCGCACCAACAGGTTGGCCGGGACATCGCGCAGGAAGGGCTTCAGGGCGATGTCGGAGCGGATCACCGGAAGGTCCAGGTAGACGGCATCGAAGCTCAGGCAGCAGCGCGGCTTGTTGAAGTTGACGGGCACCCCGAAGAATTCCAGGTAATCCGGCCGTCCTTCCGGCAGCGCGCAAGAAAAGTCGATGCGCTGCAAGGGAATGCGCCGGCCCACCAGCCAGCAGGCCAGTCCCAGCAGCAGTAGCAGAAACGTCCGATAGGCGAAGGCGGGATAGGGCGATCTGTTCTTGATCAGGATGATGTGCGCCTTGCCGTCCTCGACGTGCAGTTCGCCATAGGGCTCATCGAGCACGATGCGCAGGAAGCGCAATGCCCGGCGCAAGGCCTGCCCCAGCGACTGCGAATGCAGCACGGCATGGCAGAGCAAGGTGAAGCTGCCCTGGCGCATGGGACGGGCCGACAGGCCGAAGAATTCATCGTCCGTGATGCGTGCAATCGCCAGCCACAACGCCCCATATTGCTCGGCGGTGACGGGGCCGAGCTCATCTTCATTGCTGACCAGCCCGGCTTGCTGGAGCACCGGTGCCGTCTCGTATCCCTGCCTGAGCAGGCAGCCCAGGGCATCTTCAACGAAAGCGAAAGGGATGGAAGGCGTGTCGCTGGCCTTTTTCAACATGGTAAATCCGATCAAGGAATCAGCAGGTATTTGTCATTGCTTGCAATGTTCTGCCCGCCTAGTATCTATTGCCATACACAGCGAAGTCACCGAAGTTACCAGTGTAAGCGCAAAAAATACAAAGTGGAGACGACACCATGCCTGCCCCTATCCCCGTTCCGCGCAAGCCGGACTATGCCGACGTCTATGCAGCATTTCGTATCGAAGCGCTGCGAGAGCAATTCCAAGGAGACTTCGAGACTGGCATCAACGCCTGTGTCGAGTGCTGCGACCGGCATATCCAGGCAGATAATATCGCCCTGGATTTTGTCTCCATACATGGCCAGCATCACCCATACAGTTTTGCGCAGATCCGTTCGATGGCCTCGCGGGTAGCCAATCTGCTCAAGCAGCAAGGCATACAACCGGGCCAGATCGTGGCCGGAATGCTGCCGCGCACGCCGGAACTATTGGCCACGGTACTCGGTACGCTGCGCGCCGGTGCGGTCTACCAGCCGCTGTTTACGGCCTTCGGGCCCAAGGCGATCGAGCATCGGCTGGTACTGAGCGGGGCTCGTCTGATCGTCACCAATGTGGCCAACCGGGCCAAGCTCGATGAGATTGCCCATTGTCCGCAAGTCTGCACGGTCAGGGAGAGCAGCGACCCCTTGCGCGCTGGTGATATCGATTTTCGCGCGGCCGTGGACGCCCAGTCCGATGACTTCGCGCCGGTCATGCGAAGCGGTAGCGACCTGATGTTCATGATGTCCACCTCCGGCACCACAGGTGCGGCCAAGGGCGTGCCGGTGCCGCTGTCGGCCTTGCAGGCGTTCGCGGTCTACATGCGCCAGGCAGTAGGCTTGCTGCCGCAGGACAAATTCTGGAACATGGCCGATCCGGGCTGGGCCTATGGTCTCTATTACGCCATCATCGGCCCCTTGGCCATCGGGCAGGGCATTACCTTCAACGAAGCCGCATTCACCGTCCAGGGAAGCTACGAGCTCATCCGCCGCCTGGGCATCACCAGCCTGGCCGGTGCTCCCACCGCCTATCGCATGATGATGGCCGCCGGCGAAGAAGCGGCCGCCAGCGTCAAGGGCCAACTGCGCGCCGTCAGCAGTGCCGGCGAACCCTTGAATGCCGAGGTGGTGCGCTGGTTCGCCAGCGCCCTGGATGTCCCCATCCATGACCATTACGGACAGACCGAACTGGGCATGGTGGTCAACAACCACCATGCCTTGCAGCATGAGGTCGTGCCAGGGTCGGCCGGCTTTGCCATGCCAGGGTATCGGGTGGTGGTGCTGGACGATAATCTGCAGGAACTCGGTGCCAACCAGCCCGGCGAACTGGCCATCGACATTGCGCGCTCGCCGCTGTTCTGGTTTTCCGGTTACTGGAAGCAGGAGACGCCTGCCATTGCCGGCGGTTATTACGCCACCGGCGACAACGTCGAGCTGGAGAAAAACGGTAGCATCAGCTTCATCGGTCGCTCCGACGACGTCATTACCTCGGCTGGCTACCGGATCGGGCCCTTCGATGTCGAAAGCGCGCTGCTGGAGCATCCTGCGGTGGCCGATGTGGCCGTCATCGGCTTGCCCGACCCGGAGCGCACCGAGATCGTCAAGGCCTTCGTGGTGCTCTCGGACAAGTTCAAGGCCAGCGACGAATTGGCGGAACAATTGGCGCAACATGTCAAACGGCGTCTTTCCGCCCATGCCTATCCTCGCGCCATCGAGTTTGTCGATGCGCTGCCCAAGACGCCCAGCGGCAAGCTACAGCGTTTCGTGCTGCGCAAGATGGAAGCGGACCGGCGGGCTGAGCATCCCTGAAACGCGTTGATCGCGTTCAATGCAATCCAGAATAATCGAGGAGAAACAATGGCTATCAAACAAGGTGTCTATGTCGTCACCGGCGCAGCTTCCGGGTTGGGTGCGGCCACTGCCGAGCAGCTCATCAGAGCCGGCGCGCAGGTGGTGCTGGCGGACGTCAACCCGGTGGCTGGTGAAAAGATGCAGGCCACGCTCGGCGCCCACGCCAGATTCGTCTTGACTGATGTCACCAGCGAGGCCAGCGCGCAGGAGGTCTTTGAGGTCGCCGGCACCATGGGACCGGTGGTCGGCCTGGTCAACTGCGCCGGCATTGCGCCGGGCGAAAAGCTGCTGGGCAAGAACGGTGTGCATCGATTGGACAGCTTCATGCGTGCCCTCAACATCAACCTGGTGGGATCGTTCAACATGGCGCGGCTGGCGGCACAGCACATCAGCGCTGGCCAAGCCGACACAGAGGGCGAGCGTGGCGTCATCATCAACACGGCCTCGATTGCCGCCTTTGAGGGGCAGATGGGGCAGGTGGCCTATGCCGCCTCCAAGGGCGGAGTGGTGTCGATGACCTTGCCGATGGCACGCGAGCTGGCGCGTCATGGCATACGCGTCATGACGATTGCGCCCGGCATCATCGAAACGCCCATGATGCTGGGAATGTCCGAGGAGGTGCGGGAATCCCTGAGCCGCAACGTACCTTTCCCGCCTCGGCTGGGCAAGCCGTCCGAATTCGCCAGCCTGGTCATGTACATCCTGGAAAACCGCTATATGAACGGCGAGGTCATCCGCATGGATGGCGCACTTCGCATGAGCGCCAAGTAGCGGTATCCAGGGAGAGTCGTCAACGAACAAGACGCGTGAATATGAATGAAGTTACAAAGAGGAAAACCATGTCTGCAGACCCGGTGGTGATTGTGTCGGCGGCCCGTACCGTGATGGGCAGCTTTCAGGGTGCATTGGCTGATCTGCCGGCGCCACAGTTGGGGGCGCTGGCGATAGCGGCGGCCCTGCAACGGGCCCGCTTATCCGCACAGCAGATCGCGCAGATCGAACAGGTATGGATGGGCTGCGTGCTGCAGGCTGGCCTGGGCCAGTCCCCGGCACGCCAGGCCGCCTTGCGTGCCGGCTTGCCGCAGTCGGTCGCCTGCGCCACCTTGAACAAGGTCTGCGGCTCGGCCATGCAGGCCGTCATGCTGGCGCATGACAGCATCCTGGCCGGGTCGGCGTCGCTGGTGGTGGCTGGCGGCATGGAGTCGATGTCCAATGCCCCCTATCTGCTGCCCAAGGCGAGACGCGGTTACCGGCTGGGGCATGACAGGTTGCTGGATCACATGTTCCTCGATGGACTGGAAGACGCGTATTCGGACCAGTATCGCGGCCGCCTGATGGGAACCTTCGCCGAGGATTGCGCCAGCGACTTCGGCTTCACCCGCGACCAGCAGGATGCCTACGCGGTGCAGTCCACCTTGCGCGCGCGCCAGGCGATCAGCAGTGGCGGTTTCGACTGGGAAGTGGTTCCGGTCGAGGTAGCGGGAAAGAAGGGCAGCGTCGTGATCGCTGAGGATGAGGGACCGATGGCGGTGAACCTGGAGCGCATCGCTACGCTCAAGCCAGCCTTCCGTGGCGATGGCACCGTCACTGCGGCCAATTCCTCTTCCATCTCTGACGGCGCGGCGGCCTTGGTGTTGATGCGCGAATCGGAAGCTCTTCGGCAGGGCCTGACGCCCCTGGCGAGGTTCCTCGGCCATGCCTCGTATGCGGGTGCCCCCGAGAAATTCCCCACCGCACCCATCGGCGTGCTGCGCAAGATATTCGCCAAGACCGGGCTGGATGCCGTCAGCACCGACCTGTTCGAAATCAACGAGGCGTTTGCGGTAGTGCCCATGGCGGCCAGCCGGGAACTGAACATCGACATGGAGAAGATCAATGTTCATGGCGGTGCTTGTGCGCTAGGACACCCTATCGGTGCTTCCGGGGCGCGCATCATCGTGAGCTTGTTGGGCGCGCTCAAGGCGCGCGGGCTCAAGACCGGCATCGCCAGTCTGTGCATCGGTGGCGGTGAAGCGACTGCGATCGCCCTGGCGCTGTCGTGACGGTCGAATGCCGTTTGTAGGGAGAAAGAGATGGACATGTTGTTGAGCCCTGAGCACGAGATGATTCGTGATGCCATGCGGCAGTTTGCCCAGGAACGCCTGTTACCTTTTGCCGCGGACTGGGACAAAAATCACACCTTTCCTGCCGAGGCCTTGAAGGAACTGGCCGCATTGGGCGCGATGGGCATGTGCGTGCCGGAGCAGTGGGGTGGCGCCGGAATGGATTACATGAGTCTGGTGCTGGCCTTGGAAGAGATTGCCGCGGGCGACGGCGCCACCTCTACCATCGTGTCGGTCCAGAATTCCCTGGCCTGTGGCATCACCGAGAAATACGGTAGCCCGGCCCAGAAGGAGCAATGGCTCAAGCCGCTGGCACGCGGCGAGATGTTGGGCTGCTTTTGCCTGACCGAGCCACACACCGGATCGGATGCGGCCGCCATCAGGACCAGAGCCGAGCGCGATGGTGAGTATTTCATCCTCAACGGGACCAAGCAATTCATCACCAGTGGCAAGCACGCTGGGGTAGCCATCGTCTTTGCCGTCACCGACAGGTCCGCTGGCAAGAAGGGGATTTCCTGCTTCCTGGTACCGTGCGATACGGCCGGGTTCGTGGTCGGGCGTAGCGAAGAAAAGATGGGGCAACACGCTTCGGATACGGTCCAGATCATCCTCGAAAACTGCCGCGTGCCGGCCACGGCCTTGCTTGGCAAGGAAGGCGATGGCTACCGCATCGCCCTGTCCAATCTCGAAGCCGGCCGCATCGGTATCGCCGCGCAGAGCGTGGGCATGGCACGTGCCGCCTTCGAGGCCGCCGTCAGTTATGCCCGGCAGCGGGAATCGTTCGGAGTACCCATCATCGACCACCAGGCCGTCAATTTCCGCCTGGCCGACATGAACACCTTGCTGGATGCGGCCAGGCTCATGGTGTGGCGCGCCGCCCAGTTGAAGGATCAGGGGCGTCCTTGCCTCAAGGAGGCATCGATGGCCAAGATGTTTGCCTCCGAGGCCGCCGAGAAAATTGCCTCCGATGCGATCCAGATCCATGGTGGCGTCGGCTATACCAGCGACTTTCCGGTCGAGCGCATTTACCGTGACGTGCGCATCTGTCAGATCTATGAAGGGGCCAACGATATCCAGCGACTGGTCATCGGGCGGGCCATTGCCAGCGATCAGGTGCATTCGTGAAACTGACCTAGGTGGAACGAAACAATAAAGGCTGCCAATCGGCAGCCTTTATTGTTTATGGAACCAGACCCTAGTGCGACAACAAACTCTGCGGCGTACAGCCAAAGGTGGCCCGGAATACCCGGCTGAAGTGGGATAGATCGGAGAATCCGGCGTCCAGTGCCGCCGTGGTGACATTGCCGGCATTGCCTTCGGTGAGGGCACGATAGCTGGCTTGCAGTCGCACCCGGCGTAGCACGTCCATGGGTGTCTGGTTGTGCTGGGCAAAGGCGCGTGTCAGTGTTCGTTCTGAGACGTGGTGAGCTGCGGCCAGGACGTGGAGATTGAGTTGCGGATCGGTATAGTTCTCACGCAGATAGGCGAGCACACGTTTGTAGAGATCATTCTTTTCTGCCGCAGTTGTCCTGGCACCGGGCGCGGCCAGGCTCAAGGCGAGCACGTCCAGCAAGGCGGCGCTGTAGCGTACCGCCGATTCGGCATCGTTGAATTCGCAGGTGCTTGCCTCTTCCAGCATCGAGCGCAGCGCCATCACACCGGGCCGGCGCACATCGATCAACTGCGCGGTCATGTGTTCGGCCTCCGGGCAGCGGCTCAACAGGGACTTGCGCGGCAAGCGTGTCAGATAGATTTTCTCCGGGCCCAAGGCAAACTCGAACGGCCGGGCGCCATCATACAAGGCCATGTCGCCCGATTGCAGGCGTGTCTGCCGGCCATCCTGTGCCAGATAAGCTTGACCGCTGACCATGAAGGCCAGCCACAGGTCGTCGTCGGGATTTGAACGAATATGGTGCGCATCACGTCGCCAATGGTGCAAGGGCGAACTCATGATGGCCATGTCGAGCATCCCGATGGAATTGACGGACATGGCGCCGTCGAAGACGGGTTCTCCCGATAACTTGCTGTCCGCCTGGAGGCAATGACGACAGACGACATCATTCCAATACTCGAAGCGCCGTGGCGCTTCGACGATCGCAGTGGTGTATTGAGCCTTCATGAGGGGCACTCCTGATGTATCGAGTCGATGCAGACATGGTGACTGATTACCGGGCTGGCCAACGCTTGACTGGCTGGTTTCGTGCAGCGTTGTGGCTGCTGGAGGACCGATCCCTGGTAGCAAAGTATCTGTCAGATGAACGCACAAGGGCAATAGAATTTCATGCATCGCTGCCAACGACGCTACATGTTTTTTGCAAAATTTATGCCTGCCTTCGGATATCCGGGCAAGCTCCGCTCATGGAGCAACTTCATCGATGGATTAAGCGCACGTCGCCACCGTCGATTGGCGGGAAAGCGTTGAGGGGAGAGGGTTTTCGGCGCAGCGCAGCAAATGCTGGCAGTCGAGGTCGGTGTCGTTCCAGGCAGTGCCCAGGATGTTGCGCAGGGCGAAAAAAAACCACTGGGGCGATTGCCCAGTGGTCTTGCCAATGACCTGTCAGTTGACTGGCCGAGGAGTGTTTCTGCTCAGGAAGTCCGGGCGTCGCGCAACATGCCGGTGGTCGGATGGCAGTTGATGTATTCCAGCCATTGCGTGGCGCCGTCGGAGACCGACACTTCGTGATAAAGCCTGAGTTTTTTCAAGCCGGTGACGACCTTGAAGAAGGTGGTGAAGATGCGCAGGTGGGTGGGATGTGATTCGGCCCAGCGTTCCAGCAGATCCAGCGAGCGCCAGTGGCCGATGTCGTAGGCGATATCGAGCAGCTTGCCATCCAGGTCCACGTTGCGCACGAAGCGATTGCTGTAACAGCCGATCTCTTTTCCCTGGTCGCGCAGAAAGTCCATGCCATCCTGCAGCGGTGGCAGCATCTCGTTGAAATAGAGCGCACGCTCATCCGGGTCGGCATCAGCCCAGTCCTGGCCGGAGCGAATCAGGGCGATGTTGTCGTGGCCCTTGATCACCACCCGGCCGCCTTTGGTGGGGTCGCCGGAGATCACTTCAAGCTGGCCGCGAGGGCGCATCCGGTCCACTTGCGAGGCGGGGATACGGTCACGCATCGATCCCCAATAGCCGTGTTCCTCGATGTCGTCGCTGATGCGATCCATGACGGCGCCCACCCCTGGCAGCTCTTCCTTGAAGGCATACAGGGTCTCGAATTGTTCGGCGCGGGGCGAGAATACTTCCCTGAAGTAGCCGATGCCGTCGGCGAGGCGGGCTTCGCTGTCCCACCATCCGGCCACTTCGGGGGAGCGCATCCAGCGGCAATAGCGACCTGCATCACGCCAATATCCGACGACGATGAAGTTGCCATATCCTGCATTGTCGAGGTGATAGCTCATGTCGTGATTGCCCGGGCCATCGGGCAGGGCGAAGCTGGCGACGATATGGCGCATGGCCTGCAGTGCCGCCGCCCGTTGTTCTTCCTTGAACTGGATGCCGAGGTAGGCCATCGTCACCTGGGTCAGGCTGTCGTCAGCGCGACCGACCCACATCGGGAAGGGGGGCTGGTAATCGTCGCCCACCCGGCGCGAAAGAGTACGAGGGCATTTGAGATGTTGGTCGATTGCGGATTCCATACGGGATCTCCTTCTTTTTGAAAATATCAATGCAACGTGGTGCTGGCCTGTTGCTCGAACGCGGCAGCACCAGGTAGCTGGGCCCAGGCATCGGGGCCGGCTTCGATTTCGGTGGTACTCAGCAAACAGGCATCGAGTTCCTCGGTCAGTCGGTCCCAATAGATGCCCTGGCCGATGAAGACTAGTTCCTGCCGGCAGTCGCCGACCAGGGCGTCCCACTTTTCCTGGATGCCTTGCCGACGATAGCTGTCCTGTGGCCATTGGTCTTGCTCGATGAAACGCCACCAGCGCCCCACGAAGCCCCACTGGAATTGGCCTCCGGTCTGCACCAGCATGGCGATGTCGGGGTATTTGCTGGACATCCAGAGATAGCCCTTGCAGCGCAGCAGACGACCATTGGACCAGGGACGTCCGAGCCAATCCAGCAGGCGGCCGGGATGAAAGGGTAGTCTGGCGCGATAGACGCTGGAGGAAATGCCGTAGGTATCGGCCTCCGAAGCAGGGTGAGCGCCATCCATGGTCTGCATCCATCCTGGCATTCTGGCCAAGCTGGGCAGATCGAACAGTTTGGTATCGAGTACCTTGTCCAGATCGATCTGTCCATGCGTCATCGGCAGAATCCGTGCAGTCGGGTTGAGCTTTTGCAGCACTGCCTTGAGGGCGTCGAAGGCACTTGCACCGATCAGGTCGACGCGGCTGACCAGGATCACGTTGGCGTACTCGACCTGTTCGATGAGCAGATCGGAAAGCCGGCGAGTGCTGCTGCCATCGGCCTGCGTGATGGCGACGTGCTCAGACAATTGCTGTTCGAATGTTTCGCCGTTGACCACCGTGACCAGCGTGTCCAGACGTGCCAGTTCGCTCAGGCTGAAGCCGTCGCTGTCGAGAAAGGCAAAGGTCTCCGCCACCGGAATGGGTTCGGAAATGCCGGTCGATTCGATCAGCAGATAATCGAAACGGCCCGACCTTGCCAGCGCGCTGACCTGCTCCAGCAGGTCGGCGCGCAAGGTACAGCAGATGCAGCCATTGCTCATCTCCACCAGCTCATCGTTGCCGCGGTACAGTTCGGTGTTGCGCCTGACGTCGTCGCCATCCATGTTGACTTCGCTCATGTCATTGACGATCACCGCCACTTTCATCCCGGCCCGGTTGCGCAGGATATGGTTGAGCAAGGTGGTCTTGCCAGATCCGAGAAATCCCGATAACACCGTCACCGGGATTCTCTGCGCCTGAGCATTCAACAACACCTCGGGCGCCGGTTTGTTCATGCGCGCCCACCTTGTTGCGGTACCTTGTCCAGATAGCCTTCGAACAGATCCACCACCACGAAGCCATCATCGCAAGCATCGCCCCACACATCACGGTTCCTGAACTGGACGTGATAGGTCGGCTGCATCACGGCACTCTTGTCGCCGTGGCCGATGGTGTCGGGGAAGGGCCACTGTTCGGTGGTACGGTGGAGCACCACGCCTTCTTTGCCGCGCACATAGCCTGGGCAGCGGATGTGGCCGGTGACACGTTCGTCGCGCACCAGCACGCGGTCGCCGACTTCGAAGGGCGGGCGGCCGGTGATGGCGGGGCGGCCCTTGGACTGCGCGGGGCTGGCCAGTTTGAAGTGGGAGCCCAGCGCTTCATCGAGTTCTTGTTGGGTCAGCACGCCTTGCTCGACCAGCAGTGATGCGGTGGCGATGACATAGCGCTCGTAGTACTGGGTGTTGGCCTGCTGGCGGAATTCGATGCGTTCCACCGCGTGACGCACTTCGTCCACGCTGTAGAGCTTCATGTGATCGGCGCCCAGGAACATCAGGGTATAGGCCAGATGTTCCCAGTCCTGCTTGAAGACCTTCTTGTAATCGAGGCTGTTGATGGTATGCGGAATACGGCCGAAGCCTTGAACACCGCCGAGGTCGTGAAAGCCATCCATGTTTGAATCTCCGTTAATTGAATGTGAAAGAGAAGTGCTCGGGGATCGGGGCCGCGATTAGCCCACCTTGGGCAGGGCCACGCCGATGAGCACATCCTTGGTGACGAGCTTGCTGAGTGCCTCTTCGCTCCAGCCTTCGGTGCCGGCCGGGCGCATCGGCAGCACCAGGTAACGGGTCTCGGCGCTGGTGTCCCAGACTTTCACGGCCATGTCCTTGGGTAGTTCGGTGCCGAGTTCGGCGAGCACCGTGCGTCCTTCGCGCACCAGGCGGGCGCGGAATTCGAAGCCCTTGTACCACTCCGGTGGCAGGCCCAGTACCGGCCAGTTGGTGCAGGAGCACAGGCTGCAGACGATCACGTTCTTGAGGGTGGGCGTGTCTTCCAGCGCCACGATATATTCGCCCTGGGGGCCGGTATAGCCGAACTGTTCGCAGGCGGCGGTGCCGTCACGCAGCAGCAATTCGCGGTATTGCGGGTCGCTCCAGGCCTTGGCCACCACGCGGGCGCCATTGGCCGGGGAGAACTTGTTGGCCAGCAGATCGGTCAGGCCTTCGATATAGCCTTCCGGGATCAGCTTCTTGTCGTTGAGCACCTTGAAGAGCGCCCAGGCCCGTTCACCCGGGGTGGAAGTTTGTACGGAAGAGGATGGATTGCTCATGATTTTTTGACTCCTGGCTTGAACATGCGGGGTGGTAAAAAATGCTGTTAAGAACTTCACGAAAGAAACATCAGTGCTGCTGCCAATCCATGCTGGCCTCGAAGGCCGCCGCGGCCTGATAGAGCGTGGCTTCGGCGTAGTGTTTGCCGACCAGCATCAATCCAACGGGCAGGCCTTCCACCGTGCCACAGGGAATGGACATGGCCGGGTGGCCGGTGATGTCCAATGGCGCGGTGTTGCCGATCATCTCGAACGCGCGCGCGACATAGTCGGACAAGGGGCAGCCTGCGGCGGGCAATGGCTGCGCGATGATGGGGACGGTGGGCATGACCAGCAGATCGAAATCGGCTAGCGCCTTGTCGTAGCCGGCGCGAGCACGGCGGGCGATGTTCTGGGCCTTGGCGTAGAAGCGACCTTGATACCGGGTCAGCCCGTATTGGCCGACGAACATGCACAGCTTGAGCGTGGCCGACAGATCGTCGGCATGGTCGCGCCAGTGGGCGTGACGGTCCAGCAGACCAAGGTCGTAGAGACCCTTCCAGTTGAAGCCCATGCCGTTGCCATGCATCATCTGCATGGTCAGGCCTTCGCAGCCGATGGGCTGCCAGAGGGCGCCGGCCAGCACATGTTCCTCGACCGATACGGTGGCCACTGAGGCCCCCAGTTTTTCCAGTTGGGCAATCGCCTCCTGCACCTTGTCGGCCACCCGCTTATCCATATTGCCCAGGGCAAAACCTTCGGTGAGAATGCCGATCTTCAGACCACGCACGCCACGATCAAGCGCTGCGGTATAGGGCTGCACCTGGGGCGCGTATTGACGCGGATCGAGGCCATCGGCGCCGGCGATGACTTCCAGCATCAGCGCGTTGTCGCGCACGTTGGCGGTGATCGGTCCCACATGATCGACCGTCGCTTCAATGGGCATGACACCGGTATAGGGAACCAGGCCATGCGTGGCCTTCATGCCATAAGTGCCGCAGAAGGCCGAGGGAATGCGGATCGAGCCGCCCTGATCGCCACCGATGGCCATGTCCGCTTCGCCTGCCGCCACCAGCGCAGCACTACCCGATGAGGAACCACCGGAAGCATAGCCGTGGCGACGCGGGTTGTGGACCGGCGCGGGATCGGAGGTATGGCTGCCGCCCGACAGGCAGAAATGCTCGCAGGTGGCCTTGCCCAGAATGGTGGCACCGGCATCGAGCAGGCGGGTCACGACGCTGGCGTCGTAGCTCGGCACGAAGCCTTCCAGAGTGGAAGAACCATTCATCATGGGCACACCCGCTAGCGCCACATTGTCCTTGAGCACCACGGTGCGGCCCGCCAGCTTGCCCGCGGCGGCGCCCTTGACGGTGCTTTTGCAGGCCCAGGCGTTGAGGGGATTGTCCTTGGCGGCGGGACGTGCGCCTGCCGAGCGCGGGTATTTGATGGCAGGAATTTCATCGGGCAAGCCATCGATGACATCGTAGGCATCGAAGCTGGCCTGCATCAAGTCCAGATATTGACTGGCCTGCTCCGTGGTGAGCTGGATGTGCAGGGAACTGGCGAGCTCTTTGAGTTGCTCAGGGGTGGGTCGGACGATAGACATGAAATTCGCGCTCCTGTATTTCGAATGCACTGCCAGGGTGCATTGCACTGCAATGGGAAGGTCAGCAGCGGCGGTCCGCAAGCTCGGGACGGCCACCGCGCATCGCTATCATTGGCGAGCGTCACTATTGCTGCTTGTCCGTACAGGTCATTCGTTTGTCATTTGCGGACAAGTCCGCCAAGCGGCGAGCCTGTGAGGAAAATAAGAAATCATTTACGCATTGTTGGATTTCCATTCTGCAAGCCAGCAAGGGCGCGACCGTTGCGTCATCCATGTCAAGGCGGACGTGGAAAATATCGGCTCTCAAAATGTCTTGTTATGGCAAGTACCTTGGCCTGATTTGACGAGTCAGGCGGGCCTCGCCTCTTTATCTTTTCATCACCGTCGGATCGGTGCGGGCGTGTGACAACGCCGGCCCGGAACACGGCGATTCCATCCATATGAAAAGAGAGGACAAGATGAACATGAACCAAAAAGCAGGGCGCCGTTTCGCCTCGTTGCGAGCGGTCTTATTCTCCATTGCCGTTGCCTTGGCGATGGGCGTGATGGCCGACGCGTGTGCCATCGATGTGGACCCGGCAGATTATGTGCCGGCGCCGGCTGGCACCACCGCCGGCCTGCTGTACCAGCAACATGCCGAACGCGACGCCAGCTATACCAACGGTAACCGCAATCCTGGCAATCCTTTGTTGACCTCCGATGTGACCATCCTGCGTCTGGTGCATTACATGAACATCGGTGGCTATACCGTGGGCCCCCAGGTGCTGCTTCCCTTCGCCAGTCTGCGCAGTGGTCGCGACATCAAGGCGCTGGGCAATGAGAACGCCTTGGGTGACCTGATCCTGGCCGCACCCGTCTGGCTCATCAACGATCCAGCGAAATCAACCTTCTTCGCTGTGGCTCCCTATCTCTACCTGCCCACTGGATCGTATTCCGACAGTCGCGCGCTCAATGTCGGCGAGAACCGCTGGAAGTTCGACCTGCAAGCCGGTCTGGTCCAGCAGATATCCGGCCCCTTGTATCTCGACCTGACCGGGGATGTGATGGTCTATGGCAAGAACAACGATTATGGAAGTGGTCGAGGCAGTATGCGCCAAGCACCGCTTTATCAATTGCAGTCCTATCTGCGCTACCAGTTTTCTGCCACCACCAACGCCAGCGCGGGGCTGTCGCGCACCTGGGGCGGCGAGACCACTGTCAATGGGGTGGACAGCCACGATCAACCCAATCAGTTGAAGATTTCCTTCGGTGGCAGCACCTTCGTGGGACCCAAGACGCAGATCATGGGCAGTATCGGCCGCGACTTGTCGGTGGACAACGGCTTCAAGGAGAACTTCCGTCTGAACCTGCGATTGCTGCAGATCTTCTGAGCGAGCGGGAAGCCATCGTGGTGCGCGCTTGAGCAGCCCGATGGCTCACGGCTTGAGTGCAGGCCGCAGGGCGGATGTGGAATTGATGATCACGCATATCTCGGCACAGTTGCGTCATACCATGCTCAATGCCAGGCCGCCGCAGGCCGTGGCCGAGATGCAGGCGGCCATGCGCAGCAGCTCGTGCACGCCGTTGCAGTCTTTGATCTGGAGGCAGACCTAGCGGTGTAGTAGCTGGCTCTGGGGGTATCGAAGCAGCGTTTGCCTAACCTGTGTGGGACATGAAATTGATGATCAATTGGTGATCGATCACCAATTGATCAAGTTTCGTACAAGCAGAGAATCAATGTTTGGGCCAGGTGATGCCCACGCTTTTCATTCCCTTGGCCACATCCATTTCTGGATGGGCCAGCACCACGTCGCGGTAGGATGGGCTGCCGATGACAGCCGGTTTGAACTTGGTGAGAAAGGCCGTGACTTCTTCCCGGATATCGGTAGGTACCGCGAAGTTGTCGTAGCACTCGTCCATGCATTCCATTACCGCTTGCCAGTGAACCTCGGTGAGGCCCATTCCGCGGTGTGCCGTCACCATGTCGCGCCCTCTGTACTGCGCATTTCCGCCCCAGTGAACCGACAGAAAATCGACAAAATTGATGTGCTCCTTCTGGAAGGTGGATTCCGACATATGGCTCCAGATATGGCCTATGTCCGGGTGCTTCATACAGGTTCGCAGTACTTCTCCTGCGAACTTGTAGATCGCGTCATAGCCTCCCAGACGTTCATAGAGGGATGGCTTTTGCAGCTCGGATGCTTGAGTTTCATTCATGTTACGCATTCTCCATTTTTGATGTGATTCAGATATGTCGGGTGGTAGGGAGTCGCCGCCATACCGTAGCGAGACACGCGCAAGCGGGAACGTTGCAATTGAATCCCACGAACTAGCTTGCGGTGATCAAGGTAGCGAGGATGGTTCATTGCAGCTTGCTTCTGAGGGTCAATCGACTTGACGAAAATGGACAGCGATTGTTGCGTCTTGAACAGCCCCTGGTGGAGGTCTGAGATATCCGCACTGTCCTGGGCCAGTTCCTTGATCAACTGCGTCACCGTTCGGCACGCCAGGCTCAGTTCGCCATGCGGGGATATGGCCAGTGCGATGTGGCGCGTGATCTCGGGCGCGATGAAGCGCGTTTTTTTGGTTTGGGGGAAAGGGTAATGACCTACTTGTTTGCTGCTTGGATGAATTTATAAAGCCGAAGAAGGTGATTGAGTGGCTTAGGAGCATGTGACCCAAATTGTTCAATCAGGCCAAGGCGTTCATTTTCCTTCCTATATTCTCTCGCAAGAGACACTTTAGACGCGACTTTGATTCTGCCTTTGTTTAGAGTGATCTTTCCAGAGTCAAAGTATTTTTGAGGAAGATAACCTTCGATCGTATAAGCATCACTAATCCAGCATTTTCCGTGGCCTAAATGGCTGAGGACGCGAAACTTGGCGCCGTCTTGGTTAACGCAACTTGGGGCAGCCGAGGATCTAATTAGCGTGTTTGTTGCTGCACAAAAAGAAAAGTCAAAATCCCTATCTGAGTCGCTTCTCGGACCCGTAGACCGTGATGGAGGCAAATCAGTGGAATCCAGTATCGTGCTGCCAAGTCCCACTTCATACGCCCGCGCATCTTTTCCGAGTCAGGGTCATACCACTCAGATGCAAAGATAGTGTTCAGTTTCTCGTCTGTGAATGGATAGCGAGGCTTCCGCCGTTTCTTTTCATCTTCGGCGGAAATTTGGGGCATAGCACGGAGCGCACTGGCGGGATTCTCATTGGTAATGCCGTGCGCATCAGCCAAGGAAAACACGAAAATGAATTCTCGTTTGACCTTGCTGTTCGTATCCATCGTCCAATTGTCATCGCCTGAAGCCTTGAGGCGGGTTTCGAAGAAAGCGTAGATATCTGTTTTAGTGACTTCCTGGATAGGCTTGTCGTCACAGAAATCGACAAGCCGGCGCCACCACGAAAGACGCGTTGTACGTGTTTTGCGTTGGACGATACTCAGATGCTTCTCGTACAAAGGGATAACGTCAGATAGCTTTGGCGAACGGGGCTGCGAGGAGAGAGGCGCCACATATACTTCCTTGGGTTCCCAGACGGGGCGCAAGAGAGGGCCTTCAGGAAGGATTACCTCAAATTCAACATCCTCACCCTGTTGCCTTAAGGCCAGCACTTCATAAGCCTTCTTCAACAACCGAAGATATTCGATGGTAAGCGTTTGTACTTGCGCTTCCGTAGCGTCAAGGTAGTACCCTTTTCCTGCCAACCACAGTTCAATTTGCGAGCGCCATGGCTTTACTTTCCCGGTGGCGAGGGCTTTGTTGATGATGGGGACATTTGTTTCGATTTGCTTATTAACATCCTCATAGTCATCAAACGTCCCTTCACGGCGGGCTTGCATTTCAGCCGCCATTGCATCCATCGTCCATTTAGCAATGCTCGCTCCCAAATTGGGAGTATCGCCCTTGATGCGGACCGGCTGGCGCTGGGAGCGGGGCTTTTGCAAATGAGCTTCAAAGTTTTTCTCGCTCTCGGCCTGCTGACGCGCGCTCTCTATTTTCTGGCCAATTTCTGCCTCGATGCGATGGTAGGCAAGCATAGCCTGCTCCCTGTTGTCGCCAAGGGAGCGTTTGATTTCGGATTTGTTTTCGAAGACGTGCCGGACGTCGGCAGGTAGGACTTTGCGGTAAGTGTAGATACCGGTCTTACTTTTCTTAAGATTCGGCGGCATCGGGGCCCTTTCGGTGTGAAGGGCCTCTAACTGCTTCCTATGCTTTGTGCCTGCCATTTGTACCAACGCAATTAAAAAAGTACCTTATATTACGTTAAAACAATGACTTGCGGCAACTTGGCGGAGGCTGTGAGATTCGAACTCACGGACGGGTCACCCCGTCGGCAGTTTTCAAGACTGCTGGTTTAAACCACTCACCCAAACCTCCTTGCGATGCAGCCGGGCCAGTTGCCCGTCGCATGAGGGCCGCATTATACATCACATCACTGGTTTTGCAGCCAGCGCTTGCCAAACTGCAACGAGTCCGCGCCCCACCGCCACGCTCGCGGCTCCAGGCCGATCAGAACGTGCCCGGATAGGCCCCGCCATCCATCAACAGATTCTGCCCGGTGATGAAGCCGGCCTGCGCACTGCACAGGTAAGCGCAGGCATCACCAAATTCGGCCGGGTCGCCAAACCGTCCGGCCGGATTGAGCTTGCGCCGGTCCGCCAGCACTTCGTCGACCGTGCGCCCACTCTGCTGGGCTGCGCCGGTGGCGGTGGAGCGCAGGCGGTCGGTTTCGAACGGGCCCGGCAGGAGATTGTTGATGGTCACGTTATGCGCCACCGTCTTGCGCGCCAGACCGGCGACAAAGCCGGTCAGCCCGGAGCGGGCGCCGTTGGAAAGGCCCAGGATGTCGATCGGGGCGCGCACCGCGCTGGAGGTGATGTTGACGATGCGCCCGAAACCGCGCGCGATCATGCCATCGACGGTGGCCTTGATGAGCTCGATGGGAGTGAGCATGTTGGCGTCCACCGCTGCGATCCAGTCATCTCGCGTCCACTCGCGAAAATCGCCCGGCTTGGGGCCGCCGGCATTGGTCACCAGAATGTCCGGGGCCGGGCAGGCGGCCAGGGCCAGGGCGCGGCCTTCCGGGGTGGTGATGTCGCATACCACGGTGCGCACGCTGGCGCCGGTGGCGGCCACTTCCTGGCGGATCGCCGTGGCCGCCGCTTCCAGCGCTTCGGCACCACGCGCCAGCATGGTCACGTGGACGCCTTCGCGTGCCAGCGAGAGCGCGCAGGCGCGGCCCAGGCCCTTGCTCGATGCACAGACGAGGGCGGTCTTGCCCTTGATTCCCAGATCCATTCGGTTTTCCTTTGCTAAAGAGGGCGCGCTGCGGCCGCCAGGACGGCGATGGCAGGCTGCGCTACACTGTCGGGCCTGACCAGCGGCGGGCCGGGGCTACTTCTTCATCACCATGTAGATGGCCAGCGCAATGAGGGCGATCACGCCCATCTCCAGCGCAAAGACGATGACGCCGCTCATGTCAGTCTCCTTTTTTATCCTTCGATGTTGCCGCTGCAGGACCCTGCCCGGCGGCAGAGGCAACACTTTACACCGATGACGGCTTCCTTGTTTTTCTCTGGCATAGTCAATTTTCTGCTCGGCGCTGCACTGGGCGCCATGGGCGGCTTGTTTGGCATCGGCGGTGGGCTCATCGCCATTCCTGTGCTGGGTTACCTCTACGGCATGGACCAGCAACTGGCCCAGGGTACGGCGCTGGTGATGATCGTGCCCAACGTGGTGATTGCCTTCTGGCGCTACAAGCAGCGTAACCGGATCGAGTGGCGTACGGCGGCCATGATGTGCGTGCCGGCCGTCTTCACCACCTATGCTGCCGCACGCGTGGCCACTGCCATGAATGCGCGCAGCCTGCATGTCTGCTTCGCCGCCTTCATGGGGCTCCTGGCGCTGTACTACTTGTGGACGCTGCTACGTCGCAAGCGCAGCGTGCAGTCTTCCTTGCTGCTGGGGCCTGCCTATATTCCGCTGGTGGGCGTGGCGGCGGGGGCCTCGGCGGGGTTCTTCAGCGTGGGTGGGGCGATCGTCGCAGTGCCCTTGCTGACGGCCTTCTTCGGTGCCACGCAGACTGCGGCGCAAGGGCTGGGGCTGGCGATGGTCACCCCAGGGGCATTGGTGGCGCTATGGACCTATGCCCAGGCCGGGCATGTCGATTGGGCAGTGGGCCTTCCCATGGCCTTGGGTGGGGTGCTCAGTATTTCCTGGGGCGTGGCCCTGGCGCACCATCTGCCGGAGCGGCGCCTGCGCATCCTGTTTTGCGCGGCGCTGCTGGCGCTGTCGGTGTGGATGATGATGGGCGGCTGAATTTGCTAAGGCGCCTTGTCAGGTGCCGGTCATGGCGTTGAGGAGCAGGGCTTTGTCGTCATCGCTGGGCTGGGCTGTCTGTTCTCGGATGAATTCGACCAGGTTGCGGGCATGGGGCGAAAGCGTTTCCATGTTCTGGACCACCATGCTGCGCTCGCGCACGCTCCACGGGTCGCTCAATTCCACCACCGCCAATTGCATGGTCTGTTGATGCCGTAGTGCCGCCGAGCGCGGGACGATGCCGATGCCGACATTGGTTTCTATCATGCGGCACATGGCTTCGAAGCTGCGCACCTGGATGCGCAGCTTGAGCCTTTGTCCATGCTCGGAGACGATCCGGTTGAGGAAGTGGTGCAGGGTGCTGCCCTCGTGCAGACCGATGTGTTCGTACTCCAGCGTGTCGAGGAAGGCAATGCTGCCGGTGCCGGCCAGCGGGTGTTCCAGGGCAGTGGCCAGGACCAGGCGGTCGGTGGAGAAGTTCAGGATCTGCAGGCCATCGCCTTGCACCGGACCGGCGACGATGCCGATGTCGGCCGTGCCTTCCTGGATGCCACGCAGGATGTCGTGGTTCAGGCGTTCTTCGAGCGCGACGTTGACCTGCGGATGGCGGGCCAGGAACTTGCCCAGGATCTCGGGCATGAATTCGGTCACCGCCGTGGTGTTGGCGAAGATGCGAATGTAACCCTTGATACCATTGTTGTACTGTTGCATGTCGCTCTTGAGGTGCTCTACCTGCTGCATGAAGAGCTGGGCATGGTGCAGCAGCGTGTGGCCGGCGGGTGTCAGTTGTACGCCTTTACTCTCGCGGTAGAGCAGGCGCGTGCCCAGGCGGGCTTCCAGTTCCTTGATGCGGTTGCTGGTGGCCGCCAGCGAGAGGTTCATGCGTTCGGCGCTGCGCGTCAAGCTGTTGAGTTCGGCGATCAGGATAAACAGGCGCAGGTCGGTCAGGTCGAACAGCATGGCAGCTCCCGCAGAGGATGTTGGAGAGTGCAATGGTACGCCGAATGATGAACGATGCGGCAAGGTAGCTGTGCTGCAGCGCCAGATGGATCGCCCGCCCTGATCCTGACCTGACTTCAGTTCTGCCAAAGCCCCCCTTCCAAAAATACAGATTGTCTGCACGAGGCGGTCACGCCAGACTGGCGCCCAACATTGAATTTGAACAATGAGGCGAGCAGACATGGCCCACCCTGATCTCGACCTGACCCTGCTGCGGCAGTGGCTGGGCAAGACCGAAACCCGACAGGACCAGATCAGCCCGGCGCTGGCCGCAGCGCTGGCCGCTACGCTGGATGGACCACGCCAGCCCGGGGTAGGCGCCAGCCTGCCGCCGCTGTGGCACTGGATCTATTTCTGGAACGTGTGCCGCCAGTCCGAGGTGGGAGCCGATGGGCATCCGCGGCGTGGCGGTTTCCTGCCGCCGGTGCCCTTGCCGCGTCGCATGTGGGCCGGTGGTCGCTTGCGCTTCGAGGCGCCGTTGCCGATCGGCGTCGAAGCCGAAAAAATCTCGCGCATCGCCAGTGTCGACGTCAAGCAGGGGCGCACCGGCGCGCTGGCCTTCGTCACCGTGCATCACACCATCCGTCACCAGGGGCAGGTCTGCCTGACCGAGGAGCACGACATCGTCTATCGCGACCTGCCACCACCAGGCGCGGCGCCGGTACCGCCCAAGGCCGCCCCCACCGGGGCGCAGTGGTCGCGCCGGGTGCTGCCTGATCCGGTGCTGCTGTTTCGCTATTCGGCGCTGACCTTCAATGGGCATCGCATCCATTACGACCGTAGCTACGTCACCGGCGTGGAAGGGTATCCGGGCCTGATCGTGCATGGGCCGCTGATTGCCACTTTGCTGGCCGACCTGCTGGCGCGCGAGATGCCGCAGGCGGTCTTGCGCGAGTTCAATTTCCGGGCCGTGGGCAGCCTGTTCGATATCGACGCCTTCACGCTGTGCGGGCAACCCGCCGCCGATGGCCGCAGCGTGGCGCTGTGGGCGCAGAACGAGCGTGGCGAACTGGCCATGCAGGCCGAGGCCATCCTGGCTTGAAACGATATAAATCATTTTGGAGTTGCCTTCATGTTGCACCAGTCCGTCCCCGATACCCATGCCGACCTGCGCGATGCCGTGCGCGACCTGTGCCATACCTTCCCCCCGGAATACTGGCGCAAGGTCGATGAGGCGCGTGGCTATCCCGAGCAATTCGTCGATGCGCTCACCAAGGCCGGCTGGCTGGCTGCGCTGATCCCGCAGGAGTATGGCGGTTCTGGCCTGGGGCTGACCGAGGCGTCGGTCATCATGGAAGAGATCAATCGCACCGGTGGCAATTCCGGTGCCTGCCACGGCCAGATGTACAACATGGGCACGCTGTTGCGGCATGGTTCGCCCCAGCAGAAGCAGCACTACCTGCCCCGGATCGCCAGTGGCGAGCTGCGCCTGCAATCGATGGGTGTGACCGAGCCGACCACCGGCACCGATACCACCCGCATCAAGACGGTGGCGCTCAGGCGGGGTGATCGCTACGTGGTCAACGGCCAGAAGGTCTGGATCTCGCGGGTACAGCACTCGGACCTGATGATCCTGCTCGCTCGCACCACGCCACTGGATCAAGTGAAGAAAAAGTCAGAGGGCATGTCGATCTTCATCGTCGACCTGAAACAGGCCATCGGGCGCGGCCTGGAGGTGCGGCCCATCGCCAATATGCTCAATCACGAGACCAATGAACTTTTCTTCGACCATCTCGAGATCCCGGCCGAGAACCTGATCGGTGAGGAAGGGCAGGGCTTCAGGTACATCCTCGATGGCCTCAATGCCGAGCGCACCCTGATTGCCGCCGAGTGCATCGGCGATGGTTACTGGTTCATCGACAAGGCTGCGCAGTACGCCAAGCAGCGTGTGGTGTTCGATCGTCCCATCGGCATGAACCAGGGCGTGCAGTTCCCGATTGCCGAGGCCTATATCGAACTGGAGGCGGCCAACCTGATGCGCTATCGGGCCTGTGCCTTGTTCGATGCCGGCCAGGCTTGCGGCGCCCAGGCCAATATGGCCAAGTACCTGGCGGCCAAGGCGTCGTGGGAAGCCGCCAATGTCTGCCTGCAGACCCATGGCGGCTTCGGCTTTGCCTGCGAATACGACGTCGAGCGCAAGTTCCGCGAGACGCGCTTGTACCAGGTGGCGCCGATCTCGACCAACCTGATCTTTTCCTACGTGGCCGAGCACATTCTCGGCTTGCCACGTTCCTTCTGAAGCGGATCGTCCCAACCGGAGCCCTCATGTCGTACGCCACTGGCCCGCTCGCGGGCATTACCGTCATCAGCCTGGAACATGCCATCGCCGCACCGTTCTGCACGCGCCAACTGGCCGACCTGGGCGCGCGCGTCATCAAGATCGAGCGCCCCGGCGTGGGAGATTTTGCGCGAGGTTACGATGCGCGGGTCGATGGTCTTTCCTCGCACTTCGTCTGGACCAATCGTTCCAAGGAAAGCCTGACTCTGAACCTCAAGGATGAAGCCGGCAAGCGCATCATCGACCAGTTGCTGCAACAGGCCGATGTGCTGGTGCAGAACCTGGCCCCGGGCGCTGCTGCTGCGCTGGGCCTGTCGGCCCAGGTGCTGCATGAAAGGCATCCGCGCCTGATCGTCTGCGACATTTCCGGGTATGGCGAGGATGGTCCTTATCGCGACAAGAAAGCCTATGACCTGTTGATCCAGAGCGAGGCCGGTTTCCTGTCGGTGACCGGCACCCGCGATGATGTGGCCAAGGCCGGTTGCTCGATTGCCGACATCGCTGCCGGCATGTATGCCTATTCCAATATCCTGGCTGCGCTCATCCAGCGTGGGCGCGATGGACGGGGTAGTCACATCGACCTGTCCATGCTGGAGGCGCTGGCCGAGTGGATGAGTTTTCCGCTGTACTACGCCTACCAGGGCGCCAGCGCCCCGCAGCGTTCCGGGGCCGAGCACGCCACCATCTATCCGTATGGCCCGTTCACGGCGGGCGATGGCAAGACCGTGATGCTGGGTTTGCAGAACGAGCGCGAATGGAAAGTGTTTTGCGAAGTGGTACTGGAGGATGCGGCGCTGGCCAGCGATGCGCGTTTTTCCAGCAATGCGCTTCGGCACGAACATCGCGAGACTTTGCGCCAGTTGATCCTGACCATGTTCGCCGACATGACCGCCGAGCAGGTAGTGGCGCGGCTTGATCAGGCGCAGATTGCCAATGCCCGCGTCAATACCATGCATGACCTGTGGCAACACCCGCAACTGGCTGCACGCCAGCGTTGGACCGAGGTCGATACGCCGGTGGGCAAGGTGGCGGCCATGTTGCCACCGGGCGCCAATGATCGCTACGACTACCGCATGGAAGCCATTCCTGCGCTGGGCCAGCATACCGAGGCCATCCTCGGGCAACTGGGATACGACGCCGCAGGCATCACCGCCCTGCGTGAACGGGGAGCCGTGTGATGAGCACCAAGCCAGACTGGGCGATTGCCAGCAGCTACCTGTTCGTGCCGGCCAACCGGCCCGAGCGCTATGCCAAGGCACTGCAGAGCGGGGCCGATGCCGTCATCGTCGATCTGGAAGATGCCGTGGCACCGTCTCAGAAGGAAGCGGCGCGTGCCATGCTGGCGCACTGGCTGCAGGAGCAGGCTGCCCAGCCGCGCATATGGGTACGCATCAATGCCGCCGATACGGTTTGGCACCAGCAGGACCTGTTGACGTTTTCTGCACCATCGCTGGCCGGCATCGTGCTGCCCAAGGCGGAAGATGCGGCCACGGTGGCGTCCGTTGCCGCGCACCTGGGCGCGGGATGCCGCTTGATCGCCTTGATCGAGAGTGCGGCCGGTCTGGCCGCCATGCGCCAGATTGCTGCCGTGCCCGGCGTGCAGCGCCTGGCCTTCGGTTCCATCGACGCCCAGCTCGACCTGAGGATGCAATGCGGCCCGCAAGAAGAGGAGTTGATGCCTCTGCGGGTGGAGATGGTGATGGCCTCGCGCCTGGCGGGGATTGCGCCGCCCATCGATGGCGTGACCACCGATTTCAATGACGACGCCTTGCTCGCGCGCATGGTGCAGCAGGCGCGGCGCCTGGGCTTCGGCGCCAAGCTGTGCATCCACCCGCGTCAGGTGGACGGGGTCCGGCACGGCTTCATGCCCAGCGACCAGGAACTGGCCTGGGCTGAGGAAGTGATGGCGGCGGTGCGCGCCAGCGATGGCGGTGCCATTTCGTTCAAGGGCAAGATGATCGACAAGCCGGTGATTCTGCAGGCTGAACAATTCCTGCGCGTGGCCGGGCGCTGGTTTGATTGAGCGCGGATTGCGCTGGCCGTGGCTCGTGTAACCTAGGCGTTTTCCAACCAGGAGGGAGACGACATCATGAAGATCCATGCCGCCGTGCTGCGCGAGATGACCGAGGTCCACCCGTTTGCGGTGAGCCAGCCGCTGAAGATCGAACAACTCGACCTTGATCCACCCGGCCCCGGTGAAGTGCTGGTGAAGATGAAGGCCGCCGGCCTGTGCCACTCCGACCTGTCGGTCATCACTGGCGTGCGTCCGCGTCCGGTGCCCATGGCGCTGGGACATGAGGCCTCGGCCGAGGTGGTGCAGGTGGGCAGCGGCGTGACCGACCTGCGCGCGGGCGATCTGGTGGTGCTGGTGTTCGTGCCCAGTTGCGGCCATTGCCTGCCCTGCATGGAAGGCCGCCCGGCGCTGTGCGAGCCCGGCGCGGCGACCAATACGGTGGGTCAATTGCTGAGCGGCCAGCGCCGCTTGCATGATGGCAGCGGGCACGTGCATCACCATCTCGGGGTGTCGGCCTTTGCCGATCACGCGGTGGTGTCGCGCCGCTCCTGCGTGAAGATCGAGGCCGATATCGATCCGGTGGAGGCGGCCCTGTTCGGTTGCGCGGTGCTGACCGGGGTGGGGGCGGCGGTCAATACGGCCGAGGTCAAGGCCGGGACCACGGCTGCGGTGCTGGGCCTGGGCGGGGTGGGTCTGTGCGCCATGCTGGGGGCGCTGGCGTCGGGCGCGCGCGAGGTGATCGCGGTCGATCTGCACGATAGCAAGCTGGAAGTGGCGCGTGCACTCGGTGCCACGGCCACCGTCAACGCCCGTGATCCAGACGTGGTGGAGAAGGTCAAGGCGTTGACCCGCGGCGGCGTCGATTACGCCTTCGAGATGGCCGGCTCGGTACAGGCCATGGAAGCGGCCTATCGCATGACCCGGCGCGGAGGCATGACGGTCACCGCCGGCCTGCCGGCGCCGAATCAGAACTGGGCCTTGCAGCAGGTCAGCCTGGTGGCCGAGGAGCGGACCGTCAAGGGCAGCTATATCGGCTCCTGCGTGCCGGTGCGCGACATCCCGCGCTACATCGGCCTGTACCAGGCGGGCAAGCTGCCGGTGGACAAGCTCATGGGCCAGCGCCTGGCGCTGGCCGACATCAATCGCGGTTTCGATCGGTTGCACAGCGGGGAGGGCTTGCGCGACCTGATCGTCTTTTAGGGCCTGTTCACATTTAATCTGCGAGATGCGTTGCCCCCAGAAGGCGTGGTGGCAAGGCGCGCGTCAGGGCTGGTGGTGGTGCCACCAGCCCTGACGTGCAACGCGGCCAGCGCGCCTTCTGGGGGCAACCCTCCGGGAGAGGCCGGCAAGCGTCGCCTGCCGTTGTTGCAGCTCCTTGCCGTAGCACCGCTACGGCGCGTCGCCGCGCCTAGGCAGACAACGCTTGGCGACCTCTCGCACTCGCAGATTAAATGTGAACAGACCCTAACGCCAAAGGGCTGAGGTCATCGGCCTGCTGGCTTCAACCAGAGGAGACACGCATGACCATCATCCCACGGCGCGCGGCATTGGCCGCCTGCGTCTTTGCCACGCTGACCTTGCCGCTGGCGGCCAAGGTCGCGCTGGCCCAGTCCACCATCGTCATCAAGTTCAGCCACGTGGTGGCCAATGACACGCCCAAGGGCAAGGGCGCGGAACGCTTCAAGGAACTGGCCGAGAAAGCCACCAATGGCCGCGTCAAGGTCGAGGTCTATCCCAATAGCACGCTCTACAAGGACAAGGAAGAACTGGAAGCCCTGCAACTGGGTTCGGTGCAGATGCTGGCGCCTTCGCTGGCCAAGTTTGGACCGCTGGGGGCCAAGGAGTTCGAGGTGTTCGACCTGCCTTACATCTTCCCCAACAAGGCGGTCTTGAAGCGTGTCACCGAAGGGCCGATCGGGCAGGGCCTGTTTCAGCGCCTGGAAAGCCGGGGCATCAAGGGCCTGGCCTATTGGGATAACGGCATGAAGGTGATGACGGCCAACCGTCCCCTGCACCAGGTAGCCGACTTCCGGGCGTTGAAGATGCGCATCCAGTCTTCCAAGGTGCTGGACGAACAGTTCCGGGCGCTCAAGGCCAATCCGCAGGTGCTGGCGTTTTCCGAGGTGTACCAGGCGATGCAGACCGGGGTGGTCGATGGCAGCGAGAACACACCCTCCAATATCTATACGCAGAAGATGTATGAGGTGCAGTCCAACCTGACGGTGTCCGATCATGGGTATATCGGTTACGCGGTGATCGTCAACAAGAAGTTCTGGGATGCCTTGCCGGCAGATGTGCGCACGCAACTGGAAGGGGCGATGAAGGAAGCGACCATCTACGCCAACAACATCGCCCAGAAAGAAAACGACGATGCGCTGGCCGCCATCAAGGCCAGCGGCAAGACCAAGGTCTATACCTTGAGCGAAGAAGAGAAGACCCAATGGCGCCGCGCGCTGCTGCCGGTACACAAGTCCATGGCTACGCGCGTGGGGCCCGAATTGATCGAGGCGATCTATAAGGAAAGCGAGGCGGCCGGGGTCAAGATGAATTGAAGCGCTTGCCGCAATAGCCCGATACCACGGCCTGCGAGGATGCAGGCCGTTTTTTTAGGTGGGCTACCGAGGGCTGTAAAACTTACTTTTTCTTGCGTTCGACAATGTAATGCTCGGCCGCGGTAACGGCGTTCTGCAGGGCTTCCATCTTGGAATTGCCCGGCTTGAAATCACCGAACTCGTGGGTGGTGCGGTCCGGTAAGTCGATATGGACGAAGGCCGTCCATTTGCCGTCAGTACGCAATACCGGAGTCAGTTTGATGGTCGCGTCGAGATACTTGCACGCGATGGCGCCTAGGGTGGTGGACATCTTGCTTGGAAGCGGGGCGGCGGCAAGTTCTGCCATGACCGGGGCCCTGCTGTTTGGGTGGCGAATCAAGTGCGCAATGATGCCACAGCCTGAACGATCCTGCCGTGCAGGATGTCAGGGTTTTACCAGATTTTACGAGTCAATGGCTTGACGCAAGGCGTCGCCTGGAGGCAGTGCCTTGCTGGTCAAGCTTGTTTTGCTTGCTTTTTACCTAAGCAATAAGCGAGTCAATTGCCGCCCAGCAGCAAGTCCAGGTTCTGCACGGCTGCGCCCGAGGCGCCCTTGCCCAGGTTGTCGAATACCGCGCACAGCAGGATGTGGCCTTCAGTGGCATTGCCGAACACGCCCAGCGTCATGTCGTTGCTGCCGTTGTGGCGCGTCGGATCGAGCTGGGCCGTGGCAGCGCTTTGTTCGGCATCGAGCACGTGGACGTGGCGCGCCCCGGCGTAATGCGCCTGCAGCACAGCGCGCAGGCGCTCCAGGCTGGCCTGTGCCGGCAGCAGGCGTTGATGCAAGGCGATGGACAGTACGATGCCCTGGCCGAAGGCGCCATAGGATGGCACGAAGATGGGGCGCTGCGACAAGCCAGCGTGCAATTGCATTTCCGGCGGATGCTTGTGCGCCAGGCCCAGGCCATATGTCACGAAAGGTGCGGCGCTGGCGGCTTGCGGGCCTTCGTACTGTTCCACCTGGGCACGACCGCCACCCGAATAGCCGGAGACTGCATGGATGGCCAGCGCATAGTCGGTCGGCACCAGGCCGGCTTGCACCAGCGGACGCAACAGCGCAATGGCACCGGTCGGATAGCAGCCGGGATTGCTGATGCGCTGCGCGCTGGCGATGGCTTCGGCCTGGCCGGGCGCCATTTCGGGGAAGCCATACACCCAGCCTGGGCTGGTGCGATGGGCCGAGCTGGCATCGATGACACGGACCTTGGTATTTTCAATCAGCGCCGCCGCTTCGCGGGCGGCAGCGTCGGGCAGGCACAGCAGGGCGATATCGGCGCTATTGATGGCCTCGGCGCGGCGCCGCGCATCCTTGCGCTCGGCCGGCGGCAGGGTCAGCACGCGCAGGTCGGTGCGACCGCGCAGGCGTTCGTGGATCTGCAGACCGGTAGTGCCTTGGTCGCCGTCGATGAAGATGAGGGGAAGAGTGCTCACGCTGTGCTCCAGTGCAGGAAGGGTTGCGCCGATGAAAGCGGCGGGGGTGGCCAGTGAGTTGCATGGTGCGCCCAATCGTATAATTGGAAAAGTTGAATATGATAAAGAGATCGTTCAGCTTTTCTGAATCAACGTTCTTGTCCCCTGGAGTCTTGTCATGCGTGAATTGAGCCTGGACCGCTTGCGCACCCTGGTCGCCATCGCCGACCTGGGTTCCTTTGCCGCCGCCGCACGCGCCTTGCACTTGGCGCCGCCCACGGTGAGCCTGCACATCAGTGAACTGGAAGAGCGCATCGGCGCGCCGTTGCTGTTGCGCCAGCGCAGTCAGGTCCGGCCTTCGGGGATAGGAGCGACCTTGGTAGCACGCGCACGCCAGTTGCTGGCGGCGGCCGAACAGGCGCTGGAAGAAGTGGGACGGCAGGTGCAGGGCCTGGCTGGACGGGTGCGCCTGGGGGCGTCCACCGGGGCCATCGCCTATCTATTGCCGCAGGTGCTGGAGCGGCTGGGACAGAGCCATCCCGGCATCGATGTGCAGATCCACATCCTGACCTCGCAGGAAACTCTGTCGCAACTGGTCGAGGGCAGCCTGGACATCGGCCTGGTGGCCTTGCCGCAGTCGCCCGTGGGCGGCTTGACGGTGAAGCCCTGGCGGCGTGATCCGGTGATGGCTTTCGTACCGGCGGCGTGGCACGCACCGCGGGTGGTGACGCCGGCCTGGCTGGCGGCGCAGCCCTTGATCCTCAACGCCCCGGAAACCCGGCTCTCGCGCCTGAGTGCAGAATGGTTCGCCGCCGCCGGCGAACATCCGTTGCCGCGCATCCAACTCAATTTCAACGATGCCATCAAGAGCCTGGTGGCCGCCGGCTATGGCGCCACGCTCTTGCCGCACGAGGCCAGTGCCCAGGGCCGCACGGTGCCGCTGGATCCGCGCATCGTGATGCGGCCCTTGCGTCCGGCGCTGTGGCGTCCGCTGGGTATTGCGCATCGCGCCGCGCAATTGGAACCGGCTACCCTGCACGTATTGCAGGCGCTGTGGGAGCTCAAGCAGTTGAAGAAGATTAATTCACATACGCAGTGCTAGGGTCTGCGCATGACCCTGGCGTTGGCCGCTTCAGAGCATTTCGGGCTGGCGTAGGCGTTGTTGCACGCAGCGGGTGACCAGGTTCATGTAGTCGCTGGCGCGTGGCGGCTTGGCGGCGTACCAGATGCGGCAGTCCTGATCTTGCGCGAAGTCGGTCGACAGTGGCGCGGCGGTAAACAGCACCAGCGGGATCGATGACAATTGCTGGTAGACGCACAGGGTGCGCAACAATTCATATCCTTCGGTACCGCCAAAGCTGCGCGGATCCAGCAGGATCAGCGCCGGCAGGTCGCGCGAGTGGCACAGGGCTTGCGTCAGCAGCGAGGCATTGGCCAGTTCCGCATCGTCGAACCATTCGAACTGGCAGGGCAGGTGACTGCGCCAGAGCGCAAAGCGGGCCGCTTCGATGGCGTCCAGATCGGCGTCGACGAGCAGGATACGGGGCAGGTGATGGGTCAGGGACATGGCGGCCTCCTTGCTGTGATGCGTACATCTTAGGAGAGGCCGGCGGGGAGGGATATCAGGGGCTTCCTGATGAGTTGACCTTGCCTGGCGTCAATGGCGCCAGGCAAGACCGTGAGGGCGCTGGGTCAGGCGTTCTCGCCGCTGCCGGAGTTGCTGGCGGGGCTGGTGTTGTTCTCGAACTGCTTGGCATATTCGGCGCGGCGCGCCTGGTCGGATTCGATCAGCAGGCGGTAGCGGGTTTCCGAGACGCGCTGCTGCAGCACGGCGGCATAGCGTTCGCGTTGCAGCCATTCGATGATCAGCGAGGCGGTGGCGACGATGACGATATAGACCAGGATCATGAAGATGTCCTTGTCGTTGAGTCCATCCATCGCATAGAAGGGCTTGCGGAAGAAGAACATGGCCGTTGGAATACTGATGGCCAGCAGGCTCAGCGAATACACGTAGCCGAACAGATAGCTGATGACGATGCAATTGACCGCAAAAAACAGCATCGACAATGCTTCGTCGACGAACGGCGCCAGTGCGTAGCGCAGCCCGAAGGCGGCCACGAAGCCGAAGGCGCTCACGTACAGTGGTCGCAATCCCTGCGGGCGCCAGCTCTTGGCGTTCTTCAATCGGATCAGGCTCATGATGGCTTTGGAATGGTGGCGCGTCGTATCCATCTTGGTTCACATTACACGTGCGTGCAATGAGCTCATGTTAAGAATGCAGTCTGTCAATACGCTTACCGGCGCGAAAAAGCGACCGGGGCGTTGTTTCTATGCCTTAATCAGTGACGTCTATCCTTCAGCGGCGAGGAATGCCCCAGGTATTTGCGGGAGAGCTCGTTGCCATGGATCTCGATGCTGCGCTTGATGAACATCACGGTCTCGTTGGTGACGATCTCGCGTTCATTGTCCACCGTGATGATGTGATAACAGTCGCCCAGCCAGACCACCTTGCGCACTTCGGCATTGATGTGTTGCAGGATTACCTCGGCATTGCGCGGGGAGGCGGTTTCATCGTCGATGGAATGAATGATCAGGGTATCTGTGCGTACCAGCGGCAGCGACTGGCGCACGAAGGCGATCATGCGCAGCGCGGCGCGCAGGTGGCGGGCCGGGATGGCGGCGGCGCCGACGGCGGCTACGCCATCCTTTTCCAGCGCGGCGGCCACGCGGCGGCGCATCTCGAAGTTCTTGATGCCGTAAGGTTCGCTTTCCTTGTAGGACCAGTTGCGCACGCCCAGGTCGTAGACCACGGTCAACAGCTTCCAGTACCAGGGCACCGACCAGCCGTCATATTGCAGCACCGGCGAGAGCAGCACCACCGACAGCAATTCCTTGCTGCGTGCGGCCACCGCCAGGGCCAGCGTAGCCCCCATGGACAGGCCGCACAGCGAGACGGTGCGGAATTCTTCCTTCAGGCGGGCCACCCGGCTTTCGACCACGGCGCACCAGTCTTCCCAGCGGGGGGAGACGCGCGGATTGGTCAGAGCTGCCGAATAATTGTCGATGTTCAGGGGGATGACGGTGCAGCCGGCCTTCTTGAGCTGCTTGGGAATCGAGCCCATTTCCAGCTGCGAGCCGCACAGGCCGTGCAGCAGGATCACTGCATGATCCTTGTGGGGGCCGCCATGGCGGTCGTCGGCACGGGTCGTATCGACCTGGCCACTGGTGTCGGTGGATGACTGTGAGTCCATAAATCTTCAAACGCTTTCGCGCCGCATGGGCGCGGCCTGGCGAATCATTCGCCCCCGTTCAGTACGAGCTGGCGGGCCGACGCTTGGCGCGTTCTTTATCCCGACTGCCTATTCCGCTGCCGTCCAGGCGGATGACTTTGCGCGAAAGTCTAACTGCCCGGCAGGAATGTTGCCAGCGTTTATCAAAAATCCTTCCCAGGGATGCCGGCTGAGGGTGGCTTGGCATTCCGTTTGACGGGAATATCACCGGTGGATGACAGGATAACGTTGTTTGTACGCAATTGGTGTACATCACTTCATATCAAATCTTGCCGAGTGATGTTTTATGCAATACATCAAAAGTATCAAACTACCAAGAAAAAAGCCCTTCGAGGGGCTCGAAGGGCTTTGCAGGGCTTGCCAGTCAGCAGCGATCAACCGCGGCCTTCCAGATGACCGTTGACCACGCGCACCTGGTCACCCACGCGCCAGTTGTCGCCGCTTTGCGGGAAGCTGCGGGTCTTGCCGGTTTCCATGCGCACATCGACCACGTAGCTGGTGGTGGCGCGCACGTTCTTCTCGACTTCGTTACCAGCATAGCCGCCACCGACGGCGCCGGCGATGGTGGCCAGGGTGCGACCGGTGCCGCCGCCGATCTGGTTGCCCAGCAAGCCGCCGACCACGGCGCCACCAGCGATACCGACGCCGCTGGTGGGAGCGGTATGACGCACGGCACGCACGCCGATCACTTCACCGCAGCTGCTGCAGATGGCCGGAGCGCGTTGTGCCACCGGGGCTGCGGCTTGGGCCGGGTAGGCGCCTTGCTGCGGCTGGTAGGAGGTGGTCGGACGAGCTTGCGGCTGGGCCAGTTGTTGTTGGCTCATGGGCTGGCCGGGATTCTGGCCGGGTTGTTCCAGAGAGGCCAATTGCTGCGGCGAATTGGCGCTACGGGAAGTGGGCAGCAGGCCGGTCATGGCGGCCACGCCGATCAGGCTGACCAGGATCACGGCCACCGAGGCGCCGGCGACCAGGGGATGCAGGCGGCCGGAGGAGGGCTTGGCCACGGCGGTGTTGCTGCTCAGGTTTTGTGTGGTGTTGGTTTCCATGATGACCTCTCTAGTTGTTCTGTTGTGGTTGATAAGTGGATGACTGGATTATGGAGTGGTCATCGGCCAAAAAAAATCCCGATTCTGTGTCAGTTGTAAAAACTTGTAATGACGCAACAGGCGCCTCTGTGGCGGGTTTTCGGCTAAACAGCAGTGCTTGGAGATATGCGGCAGGCAAGCGCCAGCGGGGCGGAGAGGTTCTGCATCCCGGGCGGGATGCGGAGGAGGGCACGTCGATGGACGGCGGCAGGCAAGGCCGCCGCCCACTGCCGGATCAGTCTTCGCGGCGCAGGTGCGGGAACAGGATGACGTCGCGGATGTTGGGCGAGTCGGTGATGAGCATCATCAGGCGATCGATGCCGATGCCGCAGCCGCCGGCCGGGGGCATCCCATATTCCAGGGCGCGGATGTAGTCGGCGTCGTAGTACATGGCTTCTTCGTCACCGGCATCCTTGGCCGCTACCTGAGCGTGGAAGCGCGCGGCCTGGTCTTCGGCATCGTTCAATTCCGAGAAGCCGTTGGCGATCTCGCGGCCGGTAATGAAGAGTTCAAAGCGCTCGGTGATACCGGCCACCGTGTCGGAAGCACGCGCCAGCGGCGAGACTTCGACCGGGTAGTCGATGATGTAGGTCGGGTTCCACAGCTGCGATTCAGCAGTTTCTTCAAACAGCGCCAGTTGCAGTGCGCCGATGCCGGCACCGGCCAGCGGGGCCTGGTCGGTCTTGACGCCGAACTTCTTCAGTTCGGTGCGCAGGAAGTCGATGTCTGCCAGTTGCGCCTCGGTGTAGTCGGGGGCGTACTTCAGGATCGCGCCGGTGATGGTCAGGCGGTCGAAGGGCTTGGACAGGTCCAGCTCGCGACCCTGGTAGGTCAGCACGGCAGTGCCGTGGGCGTCGATGGCGGCCTGGCGGATCACCTGTTCGGTGAAGCCCATCAGCCATTGGTAATCCACGTAGGCGGCGTAGAACTCCATCATCGTGAATTCAGGATTGTGACGCGGCGAGACACCTTCGTTGCGGAAGTTGCGGTTCACCTCGAAGACGCGCTCGAAGCCGCCCACCACCAGGCGCTTCAGGTACAGCTCGGGAGCGATGCGCATGAACATCTGCATGTCCAGCGCGTTGTGGTGGGTGATGAAGGGCTTGGCCGCCGCGCCGCCCGGGATCGGGTGCAGCATCGGGGTTTCTACTTCCATGAAGCCGTTGGATTCCATGAAGCGGCGGATCGACGACATCGCGGCGGTACGCGCCTTGAAGGTGCGGCGGGTCTCTTCGCTCATGATCAGGTCGACATAGCGCTGGCGATACTTCATTTCCTGGTCGGCCAGGCCGTGGAACTTGTCCGGCAGCGGACGCAGCGACTTGGTGATCAGCTTCAGCTTGGTGACCTTGATCGACAGCTCGCCGGTCTTGGTTTTGAACAGCGTGCCTTCGGCACCCAGGATATCGCCCAGGTCATAGTGCTTGAAGGCGGCCATGGCGTCTTCGCCGGTCACGTCTTTGGTAACGTAGAGCTGGATGCGGCCATCGGCGCGTGCGCCCGAGGCATCCTGCAGGGTGGCGAAGGCCGCTTTGCCCATGACCCGCTTCAACATCATGCGGCCGGCGACGGTGACGGTGACCGGCTCGGCTTCCAGGGCTTCGTTCTCGAAGCCGTCGTATTGCGAATGCAAGTCGGAAGCCTTGTTGGCCGGACGGAAATCGTTGGGGAAGGCGATGCCCTGTTCGCGGATGGCCGCCAGCTTGGCGCGGCGCTCGGCGATGATGCTGTTCTCGTCGGCTGCCGGCTGGGCGGCGGGGGTGTTTTGCGTGGTCATGGTTGGAATTCTTGAAGGTTGAACGGTCAGTCCGGGAAAGCCCGGCCGCGCAGTGCTACGCGACCGGTCTGCATCAGACGCCCTGTTTCAGCGAGGCCGCGATGAAGTCGTCGATGTCGCCATCGAGCACGGCCTTGGTGTTGCCGGTTTCGAAGTTGGTGCGCAAGTCCTTGATGCGGGACTGGTCCAGCACGTAGGAGCGGATCTGGTGGCCCCAGCCGACGTCGGTCTTGGAGTCTTCCAGCTTCTGCTGCTCGCTCATGCGCTTGCGCAGTTCCAACTCGAACAGCTTGGCGCGCAGCATGTCCCAGGCTTCGGCCCGGTTGCGGTGCTGGCTGCGGTCGTTCTGGCATTGCACGACGATGCCCGAGGGCGCGTGGGTCAGACGCACGGCGGAGTCGGTCTTGTTGATGTGCTGACCACCGGCACCGGAGGCGCGGTAGGTGTCCACCCGCACGTCGGCCGGGTTGATCTCGATCTCGAAGGATTCATCCACTTCGGGGTAGACGAACAGGCTGGAGAAGGAGGTGTGGCGGCCATTGGACGAGTCGAAGGGCGACTTGCGCACCAGGCGGTGCACGCCGGTTTCGGTACGCAGGAAGCCATAGGCGTATTCGCCCTCGACCTTGATGGTGGCGGTCTTGATGCCGGCCACTTCACCGTCGGACTGTTCCAGAATCTCGGCCTTGAAGCCCTTGCGTTCGCAATAGCGCAGGTACTGGCGCAGCAGCATGGAAGCCCAGTCCTGGGCTTCGGTTCCGCCGGCACCGGCCTGGATGTCGATGAAGCAGTTGTTGGCGTCCATGGGGCCGCTGAACATGCGGCGGAACTCCATCTCTTCCACCATCTTCTTCAGGTTCTCGGCATCATCCTCGATGGCGACGATGGTGTCCTCGTCCTTTTCCTCGCGCGCCATCTCGAAGAGGTCGCGGGCATCGGTGAGTTCGCTATCGATCTTGATGAGGGTGTGGACGATCGCTTCCAGCGATTTCTTTTCCTTGCCGAGGTCCTGGGCTCGCTTCTGGTCGTTCCAGACGTTGGGGTCTTCCAGTTCGGCGTTGACTTGTTCGAGTTTCTCCGACTTCACATCGAAGTCAAAGATACCTCCGAAGCTCGGTGGCGCGGGTGGCCAGGTCGTCGAGCAGGGATTGGAGGGAATTGAGGCGTTCTGCTTCCATGATGGTTTCTTTTGCGATCAAACCTTGAATTATACAAGAGGAGGAGGGCAGTTTCACCCGTCACGCGCCTGTCATTTTCCCTCGTTACCATCGGCGCGCTTGTTTGACTGACAAAATCCTGACGGCAGCGCCCGGCGTTGCCCGACACCTGCTATCTGCTAGCCAATACGGAGAACCTTCGATGAGACAGCCTGCCCCCACCGCCCACCCATCCACCGCCGATCAGCCGCAAGCTGCTCGCCGTGGCCTGCTCAAGGCACTCGCCGCCGCACCGCTGCTGCCGCTGACCGGTGGCCTGTCGGCCTCGGCCCTGCTGGCCGGCTGCGCCACTGCAGGGGCGGGCAAGCCCTTCGCCTCGGCACGTTTCACCGGAATGCCGGCGCCGACCCTGGCCAATCCGGCCGCCATGGCCAGCACCACCGTCGGCTCGGCCCTGGAAGTCAGCTTTGCCGATGGCAGCAAGCAAAGCTACAAGTTGGCCTACCAACCCTTCTTCATGACCGGTGACATGGTGCCGGATGGCAAGGGCGGTACCATCCTGGCAGGCGGCTATCTGGACATCCACAACCAGCCCATCATCGACCGCTCGGTTGCGGGCCGGGAGCGCCAGTTCTATTCCGATTGCCCGGACGGCTCCTCGCTGCTGACCCTGCAAAATGCCAAGGTCCCCGGCGTGAAGGGCAATGCGGTATTTGCTGTGGTGCAATTCGAATACACCACCCGCGACCAGAAGCAAGCCGCCATGTATGGCCAACTGCCGTCGCCCATCGCCGTGCTGACGCTGGATCAGGACCCTTCCTCGGGCAAGCTTTCCCTGGTGCAATACCACAATGTCGATACCTCCCAGGTCAACGGCCTGTGGATCACCTGCGGCGCCAGCCTGTCGCCCTGGAATACTCACTTGTCGTCCGAAGAATATGAACCGGACGCATCGGCCATCGCCGCCAACCCGCAATTCAAGGCGTTCAGCAAGAACCTGTATGGCGATGAGAACCGCGCCAATCCCTACCACTACGGGCACCTGCCGGAAGTGACGGTCAACCCGGACGGCACCGGTTCCATCAAGAAGCACTATTGCCTGGGCCGCATCTCGCACGAACTGGTGCAGGTCATGCCCGACCAGCGCACCGTGCTCATGGGCGACGACGCCACCAATGGCGGGCTGTTCATGTTCATCGCCGACCGCGCCGCCGACCTGTCGGCAGGCACGCTCTACGTGGCGCGCTGGGAGCAGGTCTCCGGCGTCGGTCCGGGCGCCGGCAAGCTGTCCTGGGTGCGCCTGGGCAGCGCCACCAGCGCCGAAGTCAAAGCCATGGCGGAGCGCTACAAGGCGTCCGATATCATGGATATCCGCACCACCGATCCGGCCGATGGCTCCTTCTCCAAGATCCCCTTCAATGGCAAGTTCAACTGGGTGCGCGTCAAGCCGGGAATGCAGAAGGCGGCCGCCTTCCTGGAAACCCACCGCTATGCGGCCCTGGCCGGTGGCAGCCTGGGCTTCACCAAGATGGAAGGCACCACCGTCAATGCGCGCGACAAGATCGCCTATTCGGCCATGTCCTACATCCAGACCTCGATGCTCAATGGCTCCGGCCACATCAAGGTTGAAGGCCCCAAGGCTGGTGCCGTGTATGCCCTGAACCTGCGTGGCGGCCAGCGCGATGCCGGTGGCAACGCCATCGACAGTGAATGGGTGGCCATCGACATGGCGCCGCCCGCCGCCCTGGTCGGCGTCGACCTGAAGACCCCGGATGCCCTGGGCAACCTGGCCGACCAGGAACACATCGCCAACCCGGACAACATCAAGTTCTCCGAAAAGCTGCGCACCTTGTTCATCGGTGAAGACAGCGGTATGCACGTCAACAACTTCCTGTGGGCCTACAACGTCGATACCAAGGCGCTCACCCGGGTGTTGTCCTGCCCGGCCGGGGCCGAGTCCACCGGTCTTCATGCAGTCGATGAAATCAATGGCTGGACCTACGTGATGAGCAATTTCCAGCACGCCGGCGATTGGGAGAAGGGTTTGCATGACAAGGTCAAGGACACGCTCGATCCGCTGGTGCGTGCCAACTACAAGGATCGCTTCGGCGCCACCGTGGGCTACCTGACCGGCCTGCCGCACACTGGCAAGGCATAAGCCTGGTCCCAGGCGGGCGGCAACGGAACGCATTCTGCTAGGAGCAGTCCTACCAGCTTGTTTTCGTCCTGCCCGCCGATGACCAGAAAGCTGTTTCCCCTCCTGCCGTTCACTTTGCTGTGCACCGTCTTCCTGGCTGGCTGCGCCTCCACTCCTGCGCCGCATGGCGAGGTAAAAGGAGCCGAAGCCAGTTCCCGCGAGATGGGCCAGTCCGACAGCAATCGCGTGGCCACGCTGGCCATGCGGGCTAATCTGGATAGCCTTTATCTGTTGATGTCCAAGCTGTATCGGCGCAATCCGGCCGAATGGAAAAAGACTGCCGCCAGCCGCGAAGAGGCCGAAAAGAAGGTGCGCCAGGCCATCGAGCAGCGCCAGGCCTGGCCCGAGCTGCAAGGCAAGCGCGATATCCAGGCCATGACGCTGGCCTTGTCGGCCGATTTCAAGGGAGATCGGGTCGCAGCCTTCATTGATGCCACCGCCGATATGATCATTGTCGCCCACGGCAACAAGATCGAATTCTTCCTGGTCGATGGGCTCGATGCCCAGCATCTCTACAATGCCGCGCGCAATGTGGAAATCGCCGCCTGGGTGCTGGCCAGTCGCCGTAGCGCAGCCGGCGTGCCGCTGCTGCTGTCCGACGAAATCGGCAGCGAAGCGCGCAACCTCAGTTTTGAGCGTGAATTCGGCAAGATCGTGGGGCGCCTGGATCTGCTGGCCGAATTCATGACCGAGCGTTATCGCCGGGCTGGCATCAGCTATGTGCAGAACCTCTTGGGTGGCTCATTCCTGCAGTTCCTGCCGGTGCGCTGACGCGTTGGCCGAGCTGGTTGGGCGTGCCGGAGCGATCACGTAGCCGCCGCGCCCATTGCCCTTGGCAGCATACATGGCCTGGTCGGCAGCCTGCAGCAGGCTGTCGGCGTCGCAACTGCCATCACATACCGCAATGCCCACCGAGACCCCCAACTGGTATTCGCCCTGGGCCAGGTGCAGCGGTTCGGAGACCACCTTGATGCATTTCTCGGCCAGCACCTGGGCGCCATGCTCGTAGGGCTGGCCGAGGTCGGTGATGAGCAGCACGAATTCGTCGCCGCCGACCCGTGCCAGCGTATCGCCGTGGCGTGCCACCTGGCGCAGACGTCGCGTCACTTCCTGCAGCACCAGATCGCCAGCCTTGTGGCCCAAGGTGTCGTTGATGGGTTTGAAGCCATCCAGGTCCAGGAACAGCAGCGCTACCCCGGTGCGGGCGCGGCAAGCGTGCGTGAGCGCGGCTTCCATGCGTTCGGCCAGCATCATGCGGTTGGGCAGGCCGGTCAGTACGTCGTGGTGGGCCTGGTGCTGCAATTCGGCCTGGTGCAGTTTGAGTCGCGAGAGCAAACCGTTGAAGGCCAGGGTCAGGTGCCCGACTTCGTCACGCCGCACTACCGGCAGCGGCGAGAGTGGCAATTCGCCGCGGGTCATGCGATCAGCCAGGGCGGCGGCACGCCGCAGCGGGCGGAAGAACCAGACATAGGCCAGCCACAGGAACAGCACCACCGCTACGCCCTGGATGATGCCCCCACGCCCGATCAGGGCGCGCGTGTGCTCCACCGTCGGTAGCGCCGCCGCCAGCGGCAGCGTGACCGCCACCAGCCAGTCGGTGCCGGGGACCGAAGCAAAGGCCTGGATCTCGTTGATGCCATTGGCCGCCAAGCCCACGCCATTGCCGCGGAAGCCTTGCAGGGCCTGGTCCATCAACGGGTCTTGCCCGGTGGGCGGCAGTTGGGTGTAGAGCAGGGCGGCATCGCTGGCGGCGATGATCGTTCTCTGGGAAGGTGAAATCAGCAGGAAACTGCCGCTGCTGCCGCTGGGGCCCAGCCGGGCGCGTTGCAGGTGATCGAGAAAGCCTGGAGCATTCAGTTCGGTACTGCCGCCCAGCACGCCCACCACCTTGCCGTTGGCATCGCGCAGTGGGGTCAGCATGGCGATGATGGGCTTGCCGCTGGCCGGGCTGGTCAGCGGCGGACAGATCACGGTGGCGCCTTGCAAGACCCGTTCATAGTCGCCGTAGCGGGTCAGCGAGAGCGTGCGCCGGCCATTGAGGGCTGGGTAGTCGACCACGATGACGCCATTGCCATCGGCTACGAACAGTCCCTGGCCGAACAGGGGTTGCAATAGCTGATGGTCCTGCAGCCAGTGTTGCAGCTGGGCGTGATCAGCCAGCACGGCGGGGGTAATGTGTCGCGCCAGGCCTTCCAGGTAGCGTACCCGCTCCTGCACGCGATAGCCGATGTCATCGGCCAGGTAGCTGGCGATGGTGCTTTGCTGGTCGGCCGCGACCTGGGCTTGCTCCTTTTCCAGGAAGCCGATCAGGATGTAATAGCGCATGACGGCACTGCCCACGATCAGCAGGATGCCGAACAGGACCAGGCGGGTCGCCAGGCTGCAATGGATGCGCTTGATGTTCATCGGGAATTTGATCTTGTTGTTCTTGCCTGGAGCGTCTTAGCTGTCCACTCTTCCGCTGTCATTGCCGGAAGTCGCTCCAAAACAACATTGTGCCACTGCAACGCCGCAATGTTGGTCTTTTTTTGTATTTGTTGTCGGGCTGCGGTCCCGCGCCAACCTTGGGTTTGCGGCGCGGGAAAGTCATTTTTTGTGAGTATGTCGTCAGTGCTAGGCCGGTTCGGCGTGCTCCACCATCAATTGCACCGTGGTCTTGCCGTTGTACTCGTTGGCATCGAGCCGGAAGGCGACCTGGGCGTGGTCGGGCAGGGCATCGGTGTGGCCGAACCAGATGGCGTCGTATTTGCGACCGCCTTTTTCCAGTTGCAGCTTGAGATGCTTGTCCTTGAGGATGCGCTGGTTGAGCACCCGGAAATGGTCGCAGAACACCGGTGGCGCAAAGCCCTGGCCCCATACCTGCTGGTCCATCAGGCCGATGAATTCCACTGAATAGTAGGCATCCTCCAGCGCGCCGTCGGTTTCGATGACGCGCTCCAGCTGGTTTTGCGTGAGCCAGTCGCGGCCCACCGCTTCGAATGCCTGGGAAAAGGCGTCGAAGGCTTCGGCATGGATGGTCAGGCCGGCCGCCATGGCGTGGCCGCCAAACTTGGTCATGACCGAGGGCGCGTGCTTGGACACCAGATCCAGCGCATCGCGCAGGTGGAAGCCGGCAATCGAGCGACCGGAACCTTTGATGAAACCTTCGTCACCGGGGGCGAAGGTGATGGTGGGGCGGTAGAACTTGTCCTTCAGGCGCGAAGCCACGATGCCGATCACACCCTGGTGCCAGGAGGGATCGAACACCGCGATGGTGCGGCGGTCGGCTGGATTGTAGTCGTCCAGCAGCAGCAGCGCGGTATCTTGCATTCCGGCTTCGATGTCGCGCCGTTCGCGGTTGATGGCATCGAGTTGCTGGGCGATGGCCCAGGCGCGGCCTTCGTCGTCGGTGGTCAGGCATTCGATGCCCAGCGACATGTCGGCCAGGCGCCCAGCCGCATTGAGGCGCGGGCCGACTGCAAAACCCAGGTCGAAGGGCGTGGCGCGACGGGCTTCGCGACCCGCGGCGCGAAACAGGGCGGCAATGCCGGGATGCATCTTGCCGCTGCGCATCCGTTTCAAGCCTTGTGCCACCAGGATGCGGTTGTTGGCGTCCAGTTTCACCACGTCGGCCACCGTGCCCAACGCCACCAGGTCCAGCAGGCTATCCAGGCGCGGCTGGGTCTGGGCATCGAAGAGGCCGCGCTTGCGCATTTCGGCGCGCAGCGCCAGCAGCACGTAGAACATCACCCCCACGCCCGCCAGGTTCTTGCTGGGGAAACCGCACTGCGGCTGGTTGGGGTTGACGATCACACGCGCCTGCGGCAGGGTGTCGCCGGGCAGGTGGTGGTCGGTTACCACCACGTCGATGCCGCGTCGCTTGGCTTCGGCCACGCCGTCGATGCTGGCGATGCCGTTGTCGACCGTGACGATGATGTCGGGTTGCTTCTCGCGCACGGTCAGTTCGACGATCTCGGGCGTCAAGCCATAGCCGTACTCGAAGCGGTTGGGCACGATGTAATCGACCTGCGCCCCCAGCAGGCGCAGGCCGCGCAGGCCCACCGCACAGGCAGTGGCGCCGTCGCAGTCGTAGTCGGCCACGATCACCAGTTTCTTGTTCGCGGCAATTGCGTCGGCCAGATAACTGGCCGCGGCTTCGATGTGCAACAGGCCGGAAGGGGCAAAGAGGGCATTGAGTTCGCTGGCCAGTTCGCGCGCCGTGGACAGGCCGCGCGCGGCATAGACGCGCGCCAGCACCGGGTGTACGCCTTCTGCGATGAGCTGCTCGGCCTGGCCGATATCATAGGGGCGGGTGGTTACACGGATCATGCTGATAGCCCCGAAAGTGAAGGTTTGCGCCAGAAGCGTCGCAGCGCTGGGCGCGTGACGGCCACCTCCACGCTGCGATCGGCGCCGGTCAGCACCAGCTTCAGCGAGGCCAGCGTGCCGGTGCGCAGCGACACCAGCAAGAGTGCCAGCCAGTCGCGGTCCAGGTGTTCCAGATGCTGCAACCACAGGCCCCATTCCTCGGCCAGCGCCGCTTCGGCCAGGGCGTCGAGCACCAGCAGGCGCGGGCCGCTGCCCTTGGCGACTTCGGCCGCACCGGTCTGACCGCTGTCGGCACCGAAGGCGCGCAGCCAACCGCGCAGGCCGAAGCTTTGGGTGTAGTGCGCCTGGGCGCTGATGCCGGCGTTGGCGCCGCCCCAGATCCAGATCGAATTGATGGCCTTCTGGCCGCGCATTTCACGCTGTTCGTTGAGCGACTCGGCGAACCACTGCATCTGCACTTCGTTTTGCAGCTTGCGCCAGGCCAGTTCGCCCGGACCTTCCGGCATCCAGATGTCGATATTGCGCCCGCTGGCCGCCGACGGCGTGGAGGTGCGCAGCCCGGCCCAGGCGTCGGCCCGGATGAACCAGGTGCGCTCGTCGCCATACACCAGTTCGTGGCCGATCTCGGTAAACAGCGGCAGGGCGGCGGCGAACAGGCGGCGCGATTCTTCCTCTTGCAGTTGTAACTGGCCGATGTCGGTCAGGACCAGGTGGTCGCGCGCCACGTGGATATGGGCCGGGTGCAGCACGAACCAGTGGCCAGCCTGGGGTGCATGGCCCAGGCTCTGCATCAGCGCGCTGGCGGCGGCTGGACTGGAGTCCTGGGCGCCGGGCGGCAGGCCGAAGCGTTGTGCCAGCCAGTGTTCATGCGGCAGGGCGCGGGAAAACGGGTCATGTGCCAGGCGCGGCGCCGCCTTGCCACGCCCCAGCAGCATCGCCAGCGCCGGCGCATGGCTCTGGCGCAACAGATCGCGCGCCAGCTCGGCGGGGGGCAGGGCGAAGGGGATGAGGATATCGAGTTGATTCATGGGGCGCTATTTTAGCGGCTGGCGGGCCGCTTGGCCTTGATGGCCTGCGCAAGTGTTCACTTCAAAGCGGCGTCAGGGTTTGCTCCAGGCGCTCCTGGCGCGTTGCCGGATCAACATGCGCACGCTCTCGGGCATGGGCGTGCGGGCGCCATTGGTCTCGGCCGACAGCCACAGACTGTCTTCGAAATGCGGCAACATACGCGGGGTGATGAAGCGGCTGCGGATGCCGTTGACGTGGCGCTCGCCCTGGGCGGTCTGCTGGGTGAGGTAGAAGCGTTGCGGCACCACCAGGTGCAGGTACTCCTTGGCACGGGTCATGGCCACATAGAGCAGGCGCCGCTCTTCGGCAATCTCGACCTCGCTGCCGGTGGCCAGGTCCGAAGGGATGCAACCATCGACCACGTTGAGCACATGCACCGAGCGCCATTCCTGGCCCTTGGCGGAGTGGATGGTGGACAGGGTCAGGTAATCCTCATCGCGATAAGGTACGCCCGAGAAGTCGCTGCTGGCCTCGGGTGGGTCCAGGGTCAGCTCGGTGAGCAATTTCTCGCGCGAGGCATAGCCCTGGGCCAGCGCCACCAGTTGCTCGATGTCGAGCAGGCGGGCATCGGCGTCTTCATAACGCTGCTCCAGCAGCGGCAGATACCAGTCGCGTGCAGCCTGGAGATCGGCGGGCCAGGTGGCGGTACCGCGCATGAAGGCATAGGTCTGGGCAAAGTCCCGCCATTGCAGGGCGATGCTGGCGGGGGGCTGGAAATCCTGCAGGGCCTGGGTCGGGTCGCTGGCCGCGGCCATTCGGTCCAGTACCTTCTTGGCGGTGGCCGGCCCCACGCCAGGGATCAGCTGCAGCACCCGAAAACCCGCCATGCGCGCGCTGGGGTTGTGCGCCAGGCGCAGCAGGGCGAGCAGGTCCTTGATGTGGGTGCTTTCCAGGAACTTGAGGCCGCCGAATTTCACGAAGGGGATGTTGCGGCGGACCAGTTCCAGCTCCAGCGCGGCAATGTGGGTGGCGGTGCGAAACAGCACCGCTTGCGACTTCAGCGTGAGCCCTTCTTCACGATGGGCCAGGATGCGGTTGGCGACCCATCGCGCCTGCTCGGCTTCGTCTGGAATGACCACCAGTTGCGGCTTGTGCGAGGAGATCTTGTCACTCCAGAGGTTCTTGAAGTGACGTTCCGGGGCATCGGCAATGACGGCATTGGAGGCTTGCAGGATGGCTTGGGTGGAACGGTAGTTCTGCTCCAGCGTCAGTAGGCGTGCCGGCTGCGCAAACAGCGAAGGGAAGTCGAGGATGTTGCGCACCGTGGCGCCGCGGAAGGAATAGATCGATTGCGCATCGTCGCCCACGGCGGTCACGCCGCCGCCATCGGGCTTGATCCTTTGCAGGATCTCGGCTTGCAGGCGGTTGGTGTCCTGATATTCATCGACCAGTACGTGGTCGAAGCGCGCACCCACCGATTGTGCGATCTGCGTATCGGAGAGCATCTCGGCCCAGAACAGCAACAGGTCGTCGTAGTCCAGCACATGCTGGTTTTCCTTGGCTTGCACGTATTGACTGAAGAGCTCACCCAGTTGCCGTTCCCATTCCCGGCACCAGGGAAAGTGGCTTGCCAGCACCTGGCCCAGGTCTTGCCGGGTATTGACCACACGTGAATAAATGGACAGGCAGGTGGCCTTCAGTGGAAAGCGCTGCTCGGTGGCCGACAGCCCCAGCTCGTGACGCAGCAGGCCGAGCAGGTCTTCGGAGTCGCCGCGATCCTGGATGGTGAAGTTTTCTTCCAAGCTGATCACGGCCCCATAGTCACGCAGCAGGCGCGCGCCGATGGCGTGGAAGGTACCCGACCAGGGTAGTTGCGGCGGGTTGGCGCCGGGCGCCAGTCCGAGCACTTCCGCGATCACCTGGCCCACGCGCCGGCCCAGGTCGGCGGCGGCGCGGCGCGAAAAGCTCAACAGCAGGATGCGCTGCGGATCGGCGCCATCCAGGATCAACCGCGCCACCCGGTGCGCCAGGGTATTGGTCTTGCCGGTGCCGGCACCGGCCACGATCAGCAAGGGCGCCTGCTGTGCCGGCGGCAACTGGCTGCCATGCTCGACGGCGGCGCGCTGCTGCGGGTTCAGGCGCGCAAAGGGATCGTGCTGGGCAGCGGCTGCGCTGCGGGTGTCGGGGGCGTCCTGGACGAAATCTGGCGACATGGGGAGCAGGGAAATTCCTGGTAGGAATAGGGTGGAGCAGATGGGTACGGTGGTAGTACTGTAGGTACTGTATATATAACCAGGTTCGGATGCAACACTCCTGATACCTGAAATATGAAGCCGGTCCTGGCGAACCTCTGCCGTGGAAGTGGATCTATAGGCTGCACGACGGTGTCACGAAGGGCAAGCGCAAGCACAGCAGGGCCGGTCAGGGGATGGGCCGAGCGTCCAAACTGTGGCAAACTTCGCGCTTTGCCTTCGCCCGTGTTGGCGTGCGGCCCGACCATCGCATCCTGGCGCGACCGGTTTGGCTGCATTGTTTGCAGGTCCTCTCCCGGAGCAATTTTGAGTCTGATTAAAAACCTGCCGTTCGAATGGCTGGTCGGTATCCGCTATACGCGGGCCGGCAAGCGCAGCGGCCGCAATAGTTTTATTTCCTTCATTTCCCTTATTTCCATGGCCGGCATCGGGCTGGGCGTGGCCGCGCTGATCGTGGTGCTGTCGGTGATGAACGGCTTCCAGAAGGAAGTACGTGACCGCATGTTGTCGGTGTTGCCGCATATCGAGGTGTTCGACGCTTCCGGTTCCATGCACGACTGGCAGGCCGTGGCCAAGCAGGCTTTCCAGAACCCGGAAGTGCTGGGCGCGGCACCCTACGTGGCCGGGCAGGGCATGATGACGCGTGACGACAACCTGCGCGGCGTGATGGTGCGCGGCGTGCTGCCCGAGGAAGAGCCCAAGGTCTCGGACGTGGCCAAGCAGATCAAGCAGGGCAGTTTCGATTCGCTCAAGCCCGGTGAATTCAACATCGTCATCGGCGGCGAGCTGGCACGCGGGATGCGTGTGGGCCTGGGGGACAAGGTCACGCTGATCGTACCGCAGGGCCAGGTGACGCCGGCCGGCGTGCTGCCGCGCTTGAAGCAGTTCACCGTGACCGGCATCTTCGAGGCCGGTCATTATGAGTTCGATTCCTCGCTGGCCTTCATCGACATCAAGGATGCCGAGACCCTGTTCCGCATGGACGCCCCCACCGGCGTGCGCCTGCGCATCCGCGACATGCTGCAGGCCCCGGAAGTGACCCAGCAGCTGGCGCGCACCCTGAGCGGGGACCTCTACCTGCGCGACTGGTCGCAGCAGAACAGCAACTGGTTCGCGGCGGTCAAGACCGAAAAACGCATGATGTTCATCATCCTCACCCTGATCATCGCGGTGGCTGCCTTCAATCTGGTCTCGACTCTGGTCATGACGGTTACCGACAAGCAGGCCGACATCGCCATCCTGCGCACGCTGGGTGCTTCGCCCGGTTCCATCATGAAGATCTTCGTGATCCAGGGCGCGCTGGTGGGCCTGATCGGCACGGCGGTGGGCGTCGGCCTGGGGGTGTTGGTGGCGCTCAACATCGACGTGCTGGTGCCGGCCATCGAGCACGCTTTCCATGTGCAGTTCCTGCCCAAGAGCATCTACGTGATTTCCGAATTGCCTTCCGAACTGATCTGGTCGGATGTCTACACCATCGGCGGCGTGGCCGTGGTGCTGGCGTTCCTGGCCACGCTGTACCCGAGCTGGGCCGCCGCTCGCGTCAAACCTGCGGAGGCGCTGCGCTATGAATGATCCGATCAAGAACCGCCAGGCCGTGCTGTCGTCGCGTGGCCTGGGCAAGACCTTCACCCAGGGCAAGTATTCGGTGAAGGTATTGGCCAATGTCGATATCGACGTCTACCACGGCGAACAAGTCGCCATCGTCGGCGCCTCGGGCTCGGGCAAGTCGACCCTGCTGCATCTGCTGGGCGGGCTGGATACCCCCAGCACCGGGACCGTGAGCTTGCTTGGCAAGGACTTTGCCGGCCTGGGCGAGAGCGAGCGGGGCGCCTTGCGCAACCAGTCGCTGGGCTTCGTCTATCAGTTCCATCACCTGCTGCCGGAATTCTCGGCGCTGGACAACGTGGCCATGCCCTTGATGATCCGCCGCGTCAAGCGCGACCAGGCTCAGGAGCAGGCGCGCGAGATGCTGGAGAAGGTCGGCCTGGCCCAGCGCGTGAGCCACGTACCGGGCGAACTCTCCGGTGGCGAGCGCCAGCGGGTGGCGCTGGCACGCGCCCTGGTGACCCAACCGGCCTGCGTACTGGCCGATGAGCCGACCGGCAATCTGGACCGCAGCACGGCCGATCGCACCTTCGAACTGATGATCGAACTCTCGCGCACGCTGGGTACGGCCTTCGTGATCGTGACCCACGACATCGAACTGGCAGGGCGTTGCGGACGGATCCTGCGCTTGTCCGACCAGGGCTTGCGCGTGGCCTCACAGCGGCCCTGACACTTTCCGGGTAAGCTTGCAGTCTTTCGCCGCCGTCTTTTCGGAGACGGCGGCGTGCTTTTGAATAGATGAACAGATGGAACATGGAGTCAGCATGAACACCCGCCAATGGCTAGAGACCCTGGTCGCCTTCGATACCACCAGCCGCAATTCCAACCTGGAACTGATCACCACCGTGCGTGACAGCCTGCAACAGCAGGGCATTTCCTCCTGGTTGGCACACAACAAGGAGCAGACCAAGGCCAACCTGTTTGCTACCCTGCCAGCTACCGCCGGCCCCAATGCGGGCAGCACCGAAGGCGGCATCGTGCTCTCCGGTCACACCGACGTGGTGCCGGTCGATGGCCAGAAGTGGGATACCGATCCCTTCAAGATCACCGAGAAGGACGGTAGCCTGTACGGCCGCGGCACGTGCGATATGAAGGGTTTCATCGCCACCGCGCTGGCCCTGGTGCCGGAGTTCCTGACCATGCCGCGGGTAAAACCCATTCACCTGGCCTTTTCCTATGATGAAGAAATCGGCTGCATCGGCGCGCCGGTGATGCTGGAAGAAATCGTCAAGCGCGGCATCAAGGTCGATGGTTGCGTGGTGGGCGAGCCCACCAGCATGAATGTGGTGGTGGCGCACAAGGGCATCAACGTGTTTGCCTGCAAGGTGCATGGCAAGTCGGCGCATTCTTCGCTGACGCCCCATGGCTGCAACGCCATTGAGCACGCCGCGCGCCTGATCTGCGCCATTCGCGACTTCGCCGATGGCTACAAGGCCAATGGCCCCTATGACCAGGCCTTCGACGTGCCCTTCAGCACCATGACTACCAACCAGATCCGGGGTGGTATTGCGGTCAATACCATTCCTGAACTGTGCGAATTTACCTATGAATTCCGTAACCTGCCGGGCATGGGCGTGGGCGACATCCAGGCCCAGATCGACCAGTACATCGCCCAAGTCCTGCTGCCCCGGATGCGCGCCGAATTCCCAGACGCGCGTGTGGAAATCGATAACTTCGCCGGCAGCCCGGCGTTGGAAGCCGCCGAGCAGGCCGCCATCACCGAACTGGTGCGCGCGCTTACGGGTGATCGCCAAACCCGCAAGGTGGCTTATGGCACCGAGGCCGGGCTGTTCCAGCAGATCGGTATCCCGACCATCGTCTGCGGCCCTGGCGACATCGGCAACGCCCACAAGCCCAATGAATTCGTGGCGCTGGCGCAGATGGAACGTTGCGAGCAATTCCTGCGCAAGCTGGGCAAGTCGCTGCAAGCTGCCTGATCGCGCCGGGCCAGCGCTGAGGACGCGAGCGATCGCGTCTTTTTTATGTTCGCTCCCTTCGTGATGGGTAATTCTTTACGATTGTTAACGGCTGCAAGAGGGCGTTAAACGTTACACTCCCGTGTCTGCATCCTGTGCGAACAGGTTACGCTGTACAAATAACAAGACGCTTCGGGGGAAGCGAGCCGGATCAGCCTGTGGCTGGACTTGCCGCTAGCGAATCCCATTGCGTGTGTCGTCACCCGGAACCGGCGCCCGATGTGCCGGTCTTTCCGATTTTCGCCAAGCCAGTCAGCACATGTGGGTCGATACACACTGCCATCTCGACGCCGGGGAATTCGGCGACCGTTCCGCTGCCGTGGCCGATGAGGCCGCGCAGGCCGGGGTACGGGCCATCGTCATCCCGGCCATTGCCCGCGTCAATTTCAGTCAGGTCGCACAGCTGGCGCGCGAGCTCGGCAATGCCGTCTACGCACTGGGTATCCATCCGCTCTATGTGCCTACGGCCGAGCCCGCCGATCTTGACGTTTTGCGCGAGGCAATTGCGGCGGCCCTGGACGACCCGCTCTTCGTGGGCATTGGCGAAATCGGTCTGGATTTCTTCGTGCCGGCGTTGAAGGAAGGTCCCTTGCGCGAAAAGCAGGAATTCTTCTTTGCCGAGCAGCTCAAGCTGGCGCGCGACTTTGACCTGCCGGTGCTGCTGCATGTGCGGCGCTCGCAGGACATCATCCTCAAATACCTGCGCCGCATCCGCGTGCCCGGCGGCATTGCCCATGCCTTCAACGGCAGCCACCAGCAAGCCGAAAACTTCGTCGAACTCGGCCTGCACCTTGGCTTTGGCGGTGCCATGACTTTCCCGCGCTCCTTGCAGATCCGCCGCCTGGCGGCCGAACTGCCGCTGTCGTCCATCGTGCTGGAAACCGACGCCCCCGATATCTCGCCGGCCTGGCGCCATCCTGATACCAATACGCCCGACCAGATCCCGCGCATCGGCGCCGTGCTGGCCGAGTTGCGCCAATTGTCGTTGACCGAGGTGGCCGCCACCACTACTGCCAATGCCCAGGTCGCACTGCCGCGCCTGGCCTGTTCTGGATTGAAGCTCTGATGCGCGCCTTGATCATCGGTTTTGCCATTGGCGTAGGGCTGTTGCAGGTGCAGGGGCAGTTGCCGGGCCTGGAATGGTATGGGGTGGGCCTGGTGCTGGCAGCCTTGCTGGCCTTCACTGCCTGGAAGTTCTGGCAGCCCTTCTTGCGCGTGCCGGTGCTGCTCACTTGCGGTGCCTGGCTGGGTTTTTTGTGGGCGGCTTCCTTTGCTCTGTATTACCTCGACCAGGAGTTGCCCAGCGCCTGGGAAGGCCGTGACATCACCGTCATCGGCACCGTGGCCGATTTGCCGGTCCATAACGATCAGGGCGTGCGTTTCCGCTTCGATGTCGAACAGGTGGTGCTACAAAGCGGCATCAAGCCACCGGTGCCGCCGCGGCTGGCCCTGTCCTGGTATGGTAACCAGCGTTACCAGCAGCCCACCGAAGATGGCGAACAGGCTGCCCCAGCCCCGCTGGCCGTGCCCGATCTGCGGCCCGGCGAACGCTGGCGCTTGCAGGTGCGCCTGAAGCGCCCGCACGGCAATGCCAACCCCGATGGCTTCGATTACGAATTGTCGCTGCTGCAGGATGACGTGCGCGCCACCGGCTACGTGGTGGGGCGCCCGGCCGCCGCCAGTGCGCCGGCCACGGCCTTGAACCGACGTATCGATACCTTCGTCTGGACTCCTTCGCATGTGATCGATAGCGCCCGCGGCTGGCTGCGCGACCGCATCTACACGGCCTTACCCGATGCCCCCTACGCCGGCGTGATCGCCGCCCTGGTCATGGGCGACCAGCGTGGCATCCGGCAGGATGACTGGACCGTCTTCAATCGCACCGGCATTGGCCACCTGATGGCTATCTCCGGCCTGCACATCACCATGCTGGCGGCCTTGTGTGGCGGCCTGGCGGGCTGGCTGTGGCGGCGCTCGTTTTTCACGGGCGCGCAATTGCCGCTGCGCCTGCCGGCCCAGAAGGTGGCGGTGATCGCGGGCATGGTGACGGCCTTGCTCTATGTGCTGCTGGCGGGCTTCGGCGTGCCGGCCCAGCGCACGCTGTACATGTTGATCGTGGTGGGGATCGCTTTCTGGCGCGGGCGCATAGTGCGTGTCTCGGTGGTGCAGTGCCTGGCCCTGGCGCTGGTCTTGTTGCTGGATCCCTGGGCGGTGCTGTGGCCGGGTTTCTGGCTCTCTTTCGGGGCGGTGGCCTTGTTGCTGTATGGTTCGGTCGGGCGGATGCAGCCACCACGGGCGATGGCGGCGGCCGCCGCCCGCAAGCACTGGTGGCCGGCGTTGCTGCAGCGGATCAAGGAAGCCAGTCATGCCCAATACGTGGTCACGCTGGGGCTGGTGCCGTTGACCATGCTGCTGTTCGGGCAGTATTCGCTGGTGAGCCCGATTGCCAATGCCATTGCCATCCCGCTGGTGTCGCTGGTGATTACGCCGCTGGCGCTGGTGGGCAGCATCCTGCCGACCGTGCTGGCCCAATTCGTGCTGCAGGTGCCGCACCAGTTGCTGTCCTGGCTGGCCGATTTCCTGCAAACGCTCAATGCCATGCCCTGGGCGGTATGGCAGACACCCTTGCCAAGCTGGTGGATGTTTGCCTTAGCCCTGGGCGGCACCTTGCTGGTGCTGGCGCCGCGCGGCTGGCCGGTGCGCTGGCTGGGTCTGTTCGGCTGGCTGCCGCTGCTGCTCAATACGCCGCTGGGCCCGGCCGAGGGCACCATGCGCGTGACCGCCTTCGACGTCGGGCAGGGCATGGCGGTGCTGGTGGAAACGCCCGGCCATCGCCTGCTCTATGACACCGGTCCCTATTACACGGCCGAGTCGGATGGGGCGACCCGGGTGATCCTGCCGTATCTGCGCGCGCATGGCATCGATCATCTGGATCGGGTGGTGATTTCGCACAATGACAACGACCATTCGGGCGGCGCCTTGTCCTTGTTCAAGAGCCTATCGGTGGATAGCGTCTATTCTTCCTTGTCGCCGGACAGCCGCATCCTGCGCAGTGCACCTGTGAATACTCGCTGCCAGGCCGGCCAGACCTGGAACTGGGATGGCATCGGCTTTACCGTCCTGCATCCCGCTGCGGCCAGCTACGACAGCGACAAATGGCGGCCCAATGCCCGCAGTTGCGTGCTGAAGGTGCAGATTGGACGCCAGTCGGTGCTGCTGACCGGCGATATCGAGGCCACCCAGGAAGATGAACTGGTCAACGGCCCGCTGGCTGATCGACTGCCTTCGACCGTGCTGCTGGCACCGCATCACGGCAGCGGCACGTCCTCCACCGAGCCTTTCCTGCGGGCGGTGCGGCCGGAACTGGTGGTGTTCCAGGTCGGCTATCGCAACCGTTTCAATCACCCCAAGCCCGAGGTATATGAACGTTATGGTCGCCTGGGCATTCGCCGGCTGCGTACCGATGAATCCGGCGCACTGACCATGACCCTGGGTGACCAGTTACAGGTCGAGCAATACCGCAAGCAGCACGCGCGCTACTGGTACGGTCATTGAGGCGTTCTCCCTGAAGGAGGTGCGGGTGCATTTCGCGATGCGGGAAAATAGCACGCTCGCGATCTTGGCCGTTTTGCTATGCTGCGGCCATTGCATCGCATCTGCCCGTCCATGAGCCTTCCCATCCTGCATTTCGCCCACGCCAATAGTTATCCGGCAGGGACTTACGGCATGTTCTTCGAACAATTGCGCGCCCATTACGATGTGCGCGCCTTGCCCATCCACGCCCATGATCCGCGCTTTCCGGTCGATGACGGCTGGCGCACGCTGGCGCGCGAGCTGCGCGAGGAGCTGGAGCGCAGCTACACCGAGCCGGTCATTCTGGTGGGGCATTCCATGGGCGGCATCCTGGCGCTGATGGCCGCGCGCAAGCGACCGCACCTGGTGCGCTGCGTGGTGCTGCTGGATTCGCCCATCGTGGCGGGTTGGCGGGCGCAGGTGTTGCGCCTGGCCAAATGGTTCAAGTATGAAAGCCGCCACTCGCCTTCGGTGGCTTCAGCGCGCCGCCGCGACCAGTGGCCCGACATGGAGTCTGCCTACCAGCACTATGCCGCCAAGGCGCTCTTTGCCGCCTGGCCGCCGCAGGTCTTGCGCGACTACCTGCAGCATGGGCTGGTGCCGCAGCCGGGTGGTGGCGTGCGACTGCGCTTTTCGCGCGAGACCGAGACCGCCGTCTACCGCACCCTCCCGCATCACCTGGGACCGCTGGTGCGCCGGCCCTATCCGCTGCCGATCGGCTTTGTCCGCGGGATCGATTCGGTCGAGTGCCGCATGGCCGGCCTGGAGGCCACGCGCCGGCTGGTGGGGTCGCATTTTCGCCAGATCGCCGGCGGCCACCTGTTCCCGATGGAGTCGCCCGTGCAAGCGGCGCAGGCCACCCACGCGATGATAGGCGAGCTGTTGCAGGGGAGGGCGCAGCACGGCCAATAGCGCCGGGATGAACCAAACTGCCGGGGCGATGGTCAAGAAGGCAGTCCCCGGGGCGTGCATGTTTTCTTGCTGCAAGTTTGGTGAAGTAGAGACACTAATCGCAGACGGTCTTAAAAAACGAGCGTATTTTGGGGTATAATTTGAATTTCCCGCATGTGCCGTTCGGCACTCATCTGTAATGACCAAGTTTGTATTTGTCACTGGCGGCGTCGTGTCTTCCCTCGGTAAAGGGATTGCCGCCGCGTCCCTGGCTGCGATCCTCGAATCGCGCGGCCTCAAAGTCACCCTCCTCAAGCTCGATCCCTACATCAACGTCGACCCCGGCACGATGAGCCCGTTGCAGCACGGTGAAGTGTTCGTCACCGACGACGGCGCCGAGACCGACCTCGACCTGGGTCACTACGAGCGTTTCATCTCGGCCAAGATGAAGAAGGTGAACAATTTCACCACCGGCCAGGTGTATGAATCGGTGATCCGCAAGGAACGTCGTGGCGAATACCTGGGCAAGACCGTCCAGGTCATCCCGCACATCACCAACGAGATCCAGGAATTCATTCATCGCGGCGCCGAAGGTTTCGACGTGGCGCTGGTGGAAATCGGCGGCACCGTCGGTGACATCGAGTCGCTGCCCTTCCTGGAAGCGGCGCGCCAATTGAGCCTGCGCTCGGGCCGCAACGCCACCGCCTTCGTGCACCTGACCCTGGTTCCCTTCCTGGCCTCGGCTGGCGAATTGAAGACCAAGCCCACCCAGCACAGCGTGCAGAAGCTGCGCGAGATCGGTATCTCGCCCGACGCGCTGCTGTGCCGTGCCGACCGTCGCATTCCCGACGATGAACGCGACAAGATCTCGCTGTTCTCCAACGTCGCTGCCGATGCCGTCATCTCGGTCTGGGATGCCGACACCATCTACAAGATCCCGCAGATGCTGCACGACCAGGGTCTGGACACCATCATCTGCGAAAAGCTGGGCCTCTCGCCCAAGCCGGCTGACCTGTCGATGTGGGACAAGCTGATCGATGCGCAAAATAATCCTTCGCACGAAGTCACCATCGGCATGGTCGGCAAGTATGTCGACCTGACCGAGTCCTACAAGTCGCTCACTGAAGCGCTGCGTCATGCCGGCATCCATACCGGCAGCCGCGTCAATATCGAATACCTGGATTCGGAAGAGATCGAAGCCAACGGTACCGACACCCTGCGCAAGTACGACGCCATCCTGGTGCCGGGCGGCTTCGGCAAGCGCGGCGTGGAAGGCAAGATCGCTGCAGCCCGTTATGCCCGCGAAAACAAGGTGCCTTACCTGGGCATCTGCCTGGGGATGCAAGTGGCACTGTTGGAATACGCCCGCAACAAGGCCGGCCTGACCAAGGCCAATTCGACCGAGTTCGATCCCGATACCGAGCAACCGGTGGTGGCCCTGATCGACGAATGGCAGAACCATGACGGCAAGGTCGAGCGTCGCGATGCCAATTCCGACCTGGGCGGCACCATGCGCCTGGGCGCGCAGACCTGCGCCGTCAAGCCGGGTACCCTGGCTGCCGAGATCTACGGCGACAGCGTGACCGAACGTCACCGCCATCGCTATGAAGCCAACAACTTCTACCTCGGCCGCGTGGAAGAGGCGGGCATGATCGTCTCGGCCCGTACCCCGAGCGAAGACCTGTGCGAAATCATGGAATTGCCGCGCACCGGCGAGAACGCTCACCCGTTCTACATCGGCGTGCAGTATCACCCGGAGTTCAAGTCCACTCCGCGTGATGGTCACCCGCTGTTCATTTCGTATATCCGCGCGGCGCTGGCGCATCACGCAGCGTCGAAGGGCCAGGCATAAGCAGCTGGCCTGGCGCGTGAAACGGCTGCCGTCGGGCGGCCGTTTCAACATGGGCGCCCCGGCCACCGGGCCTGCACCCGCCAACAATTTTTAAAACCTCGATGGAGATCTGGAATGAGTGCAATCGTTGATATTATCGGCCGCGAAGTGATCGACTCGCGTGGCAATCCCACCGTGGAATGCGACGTGCTGCTGGAGTCTGGCGTGCTGGGTCGCGCTGCCGTGCCTTCGGGCGCATCCACCGGTTCGCGCGAAGCGATCGAACTGCGTGACGGCGACAAGAGCCGCTACTTCGGCAAGGGCGTGCTGCAAGCCTGCGAAAACATCAACACCGAGATCTCGGAAGCCATCATGGGCCTGGACGCCAATGAGCAAGCCTTCCTGGACCGCACCCTGATCGACCTGGACGGCACCGAGAACAAGAGCCGCCTGGGCGCCAACGCCATGCTGGCGGTCTCGATGGCCGTGGCCAAGGCCGCTGCCGAAGAATCGGGCCTGCCGCTGTATCGCTATTTCGGTGGCAGCGGTTCCATGCAGATGCCGGTGCCGATGATGAACGTCATCAACGGTGGCGCCCACGCCGACAACAACCTGGACATCCAGGAATTCATGATCATTCCGGTGGGCGCTCCGAGCTTCCGTGAAGCCCTGCGCTATGGCGCCGAGGTGTTCCATACCCTGAAGAAGATCCTGCACGATCGCGGCCTGGCCACTTCCGTCGGTGACGAAGGTGGCTTCGCCCCCAACGTCTCCAGCCATGAAGAAGCCATCAAGCTGATCATCGAAGCCATCGAGAAGGCTGGCTACGAGCCGGGCACGCAAGTCGCCCTGGGCCTGGACTGCGCTGCCTCCGAATACTACAAGGACGGCAACTACCACCTGGCCGGTGAAAACATGGTGCTGACCCCGGCCCAGAAGACGGGTCTCTTGGCTTCCTGGTGCGACAAGTACCCCATCATCAGCATCGAAGACGGCATGGCCGAAAACGACTGGGCGGGTTGGAAGCTGCTGACCGAAACCCTGGGCAAGAAGGTGCAACTGGTGGGCGACGACCTGTTCGTCACCAACACCAAGATCCTCAAGGAAGGCATCGACAAGGGCATCGCCAACTCGATCCTGATCAAGATCAACCAGATCGGCACCCTGACCGAGACCTTCGCCGCCATCGAAATGGCCAAGCGTGCCGGCTACACCGCCGTGATCTCGCACCGTTCGGGCGAAACCGAAGACTCGACCATCGCCGATATCGCCGTGGGCATGAACGCGCTGCAGATCAAGACCGGCTCCATGTCGCGTTCGGATCGCATGGCCAAGTACAACCAGCTGCTGCGTATCGAAGAAGATCTGGGCGATATCGCCAGCTACCCCGGCCGCGCTGCGTTCTACAACCTGAAGTAACAAGCTTGCGGCGCCCACCCCAAAGGCAGGCGCCGCATTGAGAGCTCCCGGCTATGCGCCTGATCATCCTTTGCCTGTCCTTCCTGCTGGTCGTGATCCAGTATCCGCTTTGGCTGGGCAAGGGCGGCTGGTTCAAGGTCTGGGAGCTCGACCGCCAGGTGCAACTGGCGCACAAGAAGAATGATGAACTCAAGGAGCGCAACGCCAAGTTGGCTTCCGAAGTGGATGACCTGAAGCAGTCCAAAGGCGCCGTGGAAGAGCGTGCCCGCTTCGAGCTGGGCATGATCAAGCAGAACGAAGTCTTCATCCAACTGCTCGACGGCAGTTCCGGCAAGCCCGCTTCTGCCGTCAATCCCAATCCCTTCATGCCCAATTCCGGGCAGCCTGGCAGTGTCTCGGTTCCTGCCAACGCGCCGGCTGCGTCCAGCCATGTCGCAACGCGCTAGCGTGCCGTTGCCGTATCCCATCTTCCCCGGGCTGCATGAGTCTTGATACCCCGCTGACCTGGCTTGGTCTGACCACGACCCCGCTGGAGCTGGTCTCCTTCGTGCTGGCTATCGTCACTGTCTGGCTCAATATCGGACAGAACCATTGGGCCTGGCTTTTTTCCATCCTCTCTTCCTTGCTGTATGCGGCCGTGTTTGCCGATGCCCGCCTGTATGGCGATGCCGGCTTGCAGTTCGTGTTCGTGGCGGTCTCGGTGTGGGGTTGGTACCAGTGGCTGCGCGGCGGCGAACAACATCGGCCCCTGCGGGTGTCCCGGCTGGCACCCGGCGGCTGGGCTTGCATGGTCGGCGCCTGGCTGGCCGGATGGTGGCTGCTGTCCTGGTTCCTGCAGCGCTATACCGATACGGATGTGCCGCACATGGATGGCTTTCTCACTGCAGGCAGCCTGGTCGGGCAATTCCTGCTCTCGCGCAAGAAGCTGGAAAACTGGCTGGTGTGGATCGCAGTCGATGTGCTCTACGTAGGTTTGTACGTGTACAAGCACCTGACGCTGACGGCCGTGCTCTATGCCTTGTTCGTGCTGATGGCCGCGGCCGGATGGCGTAGCTGGCGACGCACGAAAGGCGACGCCGGAGCAGTCTGACCCCGGCTCAAGCGTCCGGTGGCGCGGCCGGAGGTGGCTCGGCAAAGACGATGCGGTTCTTGCCGGCGTTCTTGGCCTTGTACAGCGCCACGTCGGCGCGCTTCAACAGCTCGGCCTGCGATTCGCCCGGGTAATACAGGGCCAGCCCGGCGCTGAAGGTGATGAGCAGGCGCTGGCTCTCATGCATGAAGATGCGCTTGGTCAGCTCACGCTGCACGCGGGTGATGATCTGTACCGCATCCTGGGGTTCGGTCTCGGGCATGAGCACTACGAATTCCTCGCCACCGAAGCGAGCGATCACGTCCAACCGGCGCAGCGTTTCGCGGATCACCTGCACCAGGTGGACCAGTACTTCGTCGCCGGTGGCGTGGCCGTGGGTGTCGTTGATGCGCTTGAAATCGTCCAGGTCCAGCAGGGCCACGCACAGCGGCGTCTCGCGGCGCAGCGCATTGGCGATCTCGCGGTCCAGCGATTCGTCCATGCCGCGCCGGTTCAGACTGCCCGTCAGCTGGTCTTCGCGCACCAGTTCCCCCATCTGCAGCAATTGCTGTTCCAGTGCATGGATGCGGTCCTCGGCCTTTTCCACCTCCTGGCGCGCATCTTCCATGGCGTCGCGCGAGCGGGTGGCTTCTTCTTGGGCCTTCTGCGTCTCGGTCATGATCTCGCTCAACACGCTGTTGAGGTCGGCGATGTTGCCGGCCTGGCTGATCTGCTGCGAGAAGCCGCGGATGGTGCGCTGGTAGTTGTCGGTGGTGGAGACCATGGCTGAGAGCCGGTCCACGAAGGTCAGCATCATGTTCTTGACCACCACTTTTTCCTCGGACAGGGTGTTCTTCAGCAAGCCCTGCTTGTAGATCACTTCCTTGAGGTTCTTGGTGGCATCGGCCAGCGAGGTGCTGCTGAGAGGCCCGGCGATCAAGCTTTGCACCGTCTCGATCTGGCTGGACAGCCAGGAACCCTGCTCCAGCAGGCCATTGATGTTTTCCAGCAGCAATTGGAACAAGCGCATCAGCAATTCCTGCTGCTGGGCCATGTCGTCGGTCTTGAGTTCGATCTGGAAGCTCAACTGCTTGACCCGGGCGATGATGTCATTCATCGATTGCTCGGAGAAGGCCATCTTCAGTTCCTGGCCACTGTTACGCGATTCATTGGCCAGTTCCGGCGCGGTCGACAGCAGCGAGGGCAGGTTGAACACCAGGACCCGCACCAGCATTTCGCGCAGCATCTTCTCTTTCTTGCTGTCGCGAATGAATTGGCGTTCGAGATCGATTGGCACCAGTTCGCCATGTGGCACCACGGGTGCGGGAGGAGCGGCGGGGCGGCTTTGCCAGTTGGCCTCGGCAAATTCGATCAACTGGCGTTCGAAGGACGACCAGTCGCCATTTTCACGCGCCCGCACCAGGCGCGTGCCCAGCAGGCCATTCTCGCCCGGCTGGCGCGACAGTCGGGTAGCGAAGTTGTCCATCACCGATTCGGCGGACACGCCCGGCAGGTCGCCCTGGATCTCCTCATAGGCAATCCGGTAGGCATCAGGAGTGGGCGCGATGCGCCGGGCTCCCAGCCTCTGGAAAGCTTCTCTGGCGATCTCGACAGGCGTGAGCGTGGTCGGTTTCTTGGACATGCCGGCTGACTATATTGTTGGTGTACTTGTCTGTTTGCGACAGGGAATTTCCTACGGTATCGGCGCACCCGGACATTGCTTGAGTATCACCACCATGGCCATCATGCGCGCGCGGCCTGATCCCTTCAGTCGCACCACACTGCCTTCCCGTGGAGTGGGGGGAGGCAAAATGACAACTTATTGTACGTCAGAGCAGGTCCTCTGGATGCCTTTAATAGGAGGAGAAAATCCCCGTTTCAGCCCGTGCTGGCGAGCTGATCCGGGCATTTTTGTGAGTTTTATTCCACCAGGTCGTTCTTGAGGGCGTAATGGGTCAGTTCGGCGTTGTGGCGCATCTTCATCTTGGCCAGCACTCGCGAGCGGTACATGCTGATGGTCTTGACCGACAGCAATAGTTCGGCGGCGATGTCGCTGACGGTCTTGCCGGAGGCGATCATGACCATGGTCTGGTATTCGCGGTCGGAGAGGGTTTCGTGCAAGGGGGTGTCGTGGTCGAAACCGATCTGGTTGGCCAGTTCCTGGGCCAGCGAAGGGCTGACGTACTTGCGACCGGCGGCGGCCTGGCGGATGGCTGCTATCACCTCGCTGGGCGACGCCTGTTTGTTCAGAAAGCCGGCGGCACCGGCTTTGAGGGCACGGATGGCGTACTGGTCTTCGCGGTGGATGGACAGGATCAACACCGGCAGTTCCGGTTGTTCCTTGCGGATCTGCTTGAGGATGTCGATGCCGTTGCGATCGGGCAGCACGATGTCCAGCAGCATGACATCGCCATCCCCTTCGCGGGCCAGCTTGATCGCTTCCAGTCCGTTGGCGGCGTTGCCGGCCACGACGATGTCCTTGCTGACGGCACAGATCTGGCGCAGACCCTCGCGCACGATGGCGTGGTCGTCGGCGATCAGGACCTTGATGGCGGCGGTGGCTTTCTTGCTCATGGGCGTACTGCGAAACTCCTCTGGACGAACCGGTTGGGCGAGGCCGTATTCTATAGCGTTCGTTCAGTGTGCGACAGGCATCTCCAGGCGCACTAGCGTGCCGCCTCCGGCGCGCGCTTCCAGCACCAGGCTGCCGCCCAGCGCCTGCGCCCGCTGGCGCATGTTGGCCAGGCCCTGGCCTATGCGCCCGCCGCGCGGGGCCCGATCCGGATCAAAACCGCTGCCGTCGTCGGCCACGCTCAGTTGCAAGCGTTCCTCGTCCACTTGCAAGCGCACCTCGATATGGCGGGCATGGGCGTGGCGCGCGGCATTGTTGAGTGCTTCGCGCAGGATGCGCAGCAGGCTCAGGACCACGAATTCATCCTCAGGCTGCAGTGTGCAGTCGCACTGCAGCTTGCATTCCAAGCCACTTTGGCGACTGAAATGGCGGCACTGCCAGGTCAGTGCATCGACCAGTCCGAACTCCACGATGGGCGGGTGCAGGTCATCGATGATGCGCTCCATGCCCTGGCTGGCCTGTTGCAGCAATTGCTGGGCGTAGTCTGCCTGGGCCAGCCAGGGATGCTTTTCCTGGGCCAACTGTTCGCGCAACTGGCCCAGCGCCATGCCGAGGCCGCTCAGTTGTGCACCCAGTTCATCATGCAGGTCGCGGGCGATGCGCGAGCGTTCTTCTTCCCGGATGCGCTGTACTTGCGATGGGTCGGGGAGGGGCAGGGCGGACATGGAAGGGGTGGCTTGAGGCAGATATGAACATGGCTTCATCATAGCCGCCTGCGAAGGCCCGGTCATCTGTCCGTTATCAGGGCTTTGATGAAGAACAAGGTAATGAAGGGCAGGCTGTGCTGTCGATGCAGAGGAGGGGCGTCTGAAAAAAATATCACAAGGGGCTATTCAAAAAGCAAAACATGCTGCTATAATTTTGTTTTTCGCGGCTGTAGCTCAGCTGGATAGAGTACTTGGCTACGAACCAAGGGGTCGTGGGTTCGATTCCTGCCAGCCGCACCAGATATAAAGGGTCCATCGCAAGATGGGCCCTTTTGTCTTTTCTGCACCTGATTTTGCGCGGGCTTATTCCGTATCCCTGTCCCGCGCGTCTCTTCCTTGCCTATGTAGTGGGTGCGTCCGCCTCCCGCGATGGCGCAAGGGGCAGCCAGTGCGCTACGGTCTGATTGATCAATTCCATGAATTCGCGGGCGTCCACCGGCTTGACCAGGTAATCATTGGCGCCGGCCGCGTGCGAGCGGGTGGCGTCGGCTTCGTCGTAGGAGGTGGCGAACATGATTACCGGCAGCGCGCGCGTATGCGGCTGGCTGCGCAGCATGTGCAGCAGGTCCACTCCTTCCATGCGTGGCAAGCGCGGCTCCAGGAGGATCAGGCAGGGCAGAGTGTCGGGGTGGTCCACGGCGTGCGGACTGAACAGCGACTCCATGGCCCGCTCCGCATCTTCGAACCAGCCGAAGGCGCAATCGAGCTTGCTGCGCCAAAGGCTGAAACGCGCCAGTTCCACCGACTCAGGACTGGGGTCGACCATCAATATGCTGGGGCGGGACATGCTTATGCTTATGAGTGAAACTGGGCGTTGTTATTGGAATAGTGCGCTTCTGGTATCGGCAAGTTTGACATAGCAAGTCACATAAATCCATTGCTCAATGTGCGTGCCGCAGCGCCTAGCAAGCCGGCAAGGGGCTTTTTTTCGTGTTACCGCGCTGCCGATCCGATAGACCAGGGAGCTTACGTGAGAATTACAAGGCGGCGTGATTGCCGGGCTGGGCTCATTGAATTTCTGAATGCCAGATATGCGGGAATAAAATCGCGAAGTGAAGGATTCTTCAGTTGCTGCTCGGCTATATTCTCTCCATGCGTATCACTTACGTTGCCGCAGCCATCGCTGACGGGACGGCGATGCTTGGGGGCGTCGCGATAAAAACGCCGATCAGGGGTAGATGAAGGTTTCTCCAGGGCGCCATGAAAATGCGTTGCTCTTCGTGCGGTCTCGGCTTCAGGTCTGGCTTTGCCCTCGGTATGGCGGGCAGCGTTCTTTCCTGGGTCGATGCATTAGCGTGTGGTGCGACCCTTCATTTTCATCGGTGGATTTTCAATCATGACCATTACCAAGCGCCTCATTCTCACTCTCTCGACAGCCTTGCTGGCGCTGCTGTTCGTCGGTGCCGACGGCCTGTGGCAGCTGCAACGTGCGCAGCAGCGGCTGGAACTGATCCAGAACCGCATCATTCCCGGCATGGATAGCCTGAACCAGCTCAAGGGCTACCTGGCCGATTCGCGCCTGGCAGGTTATCGCCTCTCGGTCTTTGCCAACCTGGCCGACAAGAGCGAATTGCAAAAGGCGGTCGATGCCGCCAACAAGTCGCTTGATGAAGAGTTCGCCCACTATGAGCGCGATCTCATCTTCGATGACCAGGACCGTGCCCTGATCCAGGCCGACCAGGCCAATATCGAAGTCTATCGCAAGGCCCTGGTGCCGTTCTTCGCCGCCGCCTATGCCAACGACATGGAAGGCGTGCGCGCCAGCCTGCAGGCTGGCACGCCGCTGGCTATCTCGGCGGCCGCCGCCAAGAAGGGTTTTGAGGACCACATCCTGATTGGTCGCAAGAAGATCGACGCCATCAAGCTGGAAAGCGATGAGGCCTATGCCTTCGCCCTGCGTACCATGATCGCCGTGATCGTGGTGGCGGTGCTGCTCACGGGCGTGCTGGGCATCCAGATGCTGCGCATCGTGATCCATAGCCTGGGTCGCATCCAGCAGACCTTCGAACATGTCAGCCAGACCCTGGACCTGTCGCGCCCGGTGCCGGTGGAGCGCATGGATGAGATCGGCCACACTGCCGCTGCCTTCAACAAGCTGCTGGCGCGTATCGTCGAGGTGGTCTCCACCACCCGTAGCTCCACCGATTCGGTCACCGTGGCAGCCCGCCAGATCGCTGCCGGTAATGCCGACCTGTCGGCACGCACCGAGCAGCAGGCCGCAGCGTTGGAAGAGAGTGCCTCCAGCCTGGAGCAACTGACTTCGGTGGTGCTGCAAAACACCGAGAATGCGCGCCAGGCCAACGAGCTGGCGCAATCGGCTTCGCACATTGCTTCCCAAGGCGGCGACGTGGTGCGCCAGGTGGTCGATACCATGAATTCCATCAATCAGTCCTCGCGCAAGATCGTCGACATCATCGCCGTCATCGATGGCATCGCGTTCCAGACCAATATTCTGGCCTTGAATGCGGCGGTGGAAGCCGCCCGCGCCGGCGAGCAGGGCCGCGGCTTTGCCGTGGTGGCCTCGGAAGTGCGTTCGCTGGCGCAGCGCTCGGCGGCCGCTGCCAAGGAAATCAAGGAATTGATCGATGATTCGGTAGATAAGGTCGGTAGCGGCAGCAAGCTGGTCGAGCAGGCCGGCAGCACCATGAGCGAAATCGTCGACAGCGTGCAGCGCGTGACCCAGATTGTGGCTAGCATCGCCGACGCCAGCGTGGAACAGAGTGCCGGCATTTCCCAGGTCAACCAGGCCATCTCGCAGATGGACCAGGGCACCCAGCAGAATGCCGCGCTGGTGGAAGAAGCTGCCGCTGCGGCCCAGGCCCTGCAAGGCCAGGCCGAAAAGCTGGAGAGCGTGGTGGCGGTATTCCAGTTGGGAAGCCGCACCGCCTTGCCCGTGCGCAGCGTGGACGTCACGCCAGCGACGAACCGCTTGCCGGACGCCGCCGCACCAGTGAACCCTCAGGCGCTGGAGATGGAGGAGTTCTGAGCGCCTGATGTCCTGATCCCGGTCAGGTGACAGCCTGAGAGCCTGGTGCGTCGCCGAGCTGGCTGGGTTACCCCTGTATTTCGATAGTAGCCGTCCGTTGTTTTTGGACGGCTTTTTTACGTGCTTTTACATAGCAGTCAGCATTGTTATGCACTATTGCACTATGGGCGCGATCCGGGCTGGCTCAAAGGATGATATACTTAATGCTAATCATTATCATTTGACCACCAGGAGAATACGCAATGATCGGTTTCAAGAAACTTGCCGTCGCCGCTGTACTGAGCATGGCCTTTGCTGGCGCCGCCTCGGCTGCTGAATACCCCATCGGCAAGCCGCAGATCCAGAACGGTTTCGAAGTCAACGCCGTCTACCTGCAGCCGGTGAAGATGGAGCCGGACGGCATGATGCGCAAGGCCGAAGAATCCGACATCCACCTGGAAGCAGACATCCACGCCGTGGCCAAGAACCCCAACGGCTTCGCCGAAGGTGATTGGATGCCCTACCTGGTCGTGAAGTACGAACTGACCAAGGTCGGTTCCACCAAGTCCATCAAGGGCGACATGATGCCCATGGTGGCCAACGACGGCCCGCACTATGGCGACAACGTCAAGCTCGAAGGTCCGGGCAAGTACAAGTTGAAGCTCACCATCTCTTCGCCCCAGGCCAATGAACATGCGCACTTCGGTCGCCACGTCGACAAGGAAACCGGGGTCGGCCCGTGGTTCAAGACCTTCGAACTGAACTACGACTTCACCTTCGCCGGTATCGGCAAGAAGGGCGGTTACTAAACTGCTTAAGCTGCTTACTGGATGCGCTCCAGTTGACCAGGCAGTATTGATGTGACCCCGGCTCGCACTGTTCGCGGCGGGCCGGTGTGATTTTTCAGGATTACCGGAGTCTTCATGATCGCAAGAATTGTCCGTCTCAGTTGCTTGGCGCTGGCCTTGCTGGGGCTTGCTGCTCAGGTGCAGGCCTCTGACCTGCCGACCTTCAAGCTGGAGATGCAGGACGGCAAGCTGATCCCGCCGCGCATCGAAGTGCCGGCCGGCCAGCGCATCAAGATCGAAGTGCATAACACCGGCAAGTCTGCCGTCGAGTTCGAAAGTGTCGAACTGCGCAAGGAAAAGGTACTGGCGCCGGGTGCCCAGTCCTTCGTGGTGATCGCCCCCTTGCGTCCGGGTGAATACAAGTTTTTCGATGACTTCCACCTCAACATGCCGCAGGGCGTGATCGTGGCCAAGTAAGGACCAGGCCGCACGCAAGCGACACGGAAGTCAGGTTTTTCCAGGAAGGGAAGTTTGATGGGACAGGTCATGTTCATCGTCTGGCGCGAAAGCGTCGAGGCGCTTCTGGTGGTCGGCATTCTCTATGCCTGGCTGAAAAACGGCGATGTCGGCGCGCGCCGCGGCATCCCCTATCTGTGGGGCGGCGTGGCTGCGGGCGTAGTGCTGGCCGCGGCCCTGGGCGCGGCCCTGCTGGGCTTTTCCGAACTGCTCTCGGGCGACGCCCAGACTTACTTCCAGATCGCCATCGTGCTGATTGCGGCGGTGCTGATCGTGCAGATGGTGTTCTGGATGCGCAAGCATGGTCGCACCCTCAAGAAGGAAATGGAAAGCTCCATGCAGTCCAGCTACGAGAGCGGCAACTGGTGGGGCGTGTTCGTGCTGGTGATGCTGGCCATTGCTCGCGAGGGTAGCGAGACGGCGGTGTTCCTCTACGGCATCGGCCTGGGGCAGCAGGATGCCAGCACGGTCTCGCTGGTGCTGGCCGGCGTGATCGGTTTTGGCCTGGCCTTCCTGACCTTCTATCTGTTGCAACTGGGCGGCAAGATCTTCTCCTGGCGCCGCTTCTTCCAGGTCACCGAAGTGATCCTGCTGTTGCTGGCTGCGGGTCTGTTGGTGACCGGCGTGGAAAAGCTCTTCGACGTCCTGTTGGAAAACTCCGATGCCCTGGCCTCGGCCAACTGGACCATGATCCTGACCGGCCAGCTCTGGGATACCTCGGCCTTGCTCGACGATTCGTCCACCTTGGGCAATCTGGTCTCGACCCTGACTGGCTACCGTGCCCGTCCGGCGCTGCTATCGGTGATCGTCTACGTCCTCTACTGGGTCGTGGTATGCTCGGCCCTCTATCGAAAACCCAAGCCTGCGCCCCAGGGCAAAAGGCAAGAAGCAACCTGAAGCCTGATGACGACCTGTACGCAATCGCCGACTCTGCTCTCGCGTACCGGAGACTGGATGCGCCGTCATGGCGCATTCATCCGTGGCCTGCAATGGATCGTGGTCGCCCTCTATGCGCTGCTGATCCTGGTCCCGGTGTTTCTCCCCCTGCCTGATGAAACCGCCCACCTCTGGTCCAACCTCACCCTGATCGCCCAGTTCGCCTTCTGGGGCGTCTGGTGGCCGTTCGTGCTGGTGAGCATGGTGCTCATGGGGCGCGTGTGGTGTGGCGTGCTTTGCCCGGAAGGCGCGCTCACCGAATTTGCCAGCCGCCATGGCCGTGGCCGCGCCATTCCCAAGTGGGTGCGCTGGGGCGGCTGGCCCTTCGTCGCCTTTGCCCTGACCACCGTCTATGGCCAGATGGTCAGCGTCTACCAGTATCCCAAGGCCGTGCTGCTGGTGCTGGGCGGCTCTACCGTGGGCGCCATGATCATCGGCTACCTGTATGGCCGCGACAAGCGCGTCTGGTGCAAGTACCTGTGCCCGGTCAATGGCGTCTTCGGCCTGCTGGCCAAACTGGCCCCGGTTCACTACAAGGTGAACGAAGATGCATGGCGCGCTTCCTACCATCCCGATCACAAGATCATCCCGGTCAATTGCGCACCTCTGGTGCCCATGCGCAATATGAAGGGTGCTTCCGACTGCCACATGTGCGGCCGCTGCAGTGGTCACCGTGATGCCATCGCCCTGAGCTTCCGCCCGCCGGCGGTGGAAGTGGTGCAGTTCGGCAAGACCAGCAACAGCCTGTGGGAAAGCGCCCTGGTGCTGTATGGACTGCTGGGCATCGCCATCGGTGCCTTCCACTGGACGGTCAGCCCCTGGTTCATCGCCATCAAGCAGGACATCGCCACCTGGCTGATCGACCGCGACATCATGTGGCCCTTCGGCACCCAGGCGCCGTGGTGGCTGCTGACCAATTATCCGCAGCAAAGCGATGTCTTCACCTGGCTCGACGGCGCCATGGTGGTGGGTTACATCCTCACCACCGGCCTGGTGCTGGGCACCGGCGTGGCTCTCATGTTCGGCCTGGCCACGCGCCTGCTGGGCAAGTGGGAGTGGAGCCGCTTCAACCACCTGGTGCAGGCGCTGATCCCGCTGGCGGGCTGCGGCGTCTTCATCGGCCTGTCGGCCACTACCATCAGCCTCTTGCGTGCCGAGCACTGGCCGGTGTACTGGGCCAACGATGTGCGCGCCGCCTTGCTGGCCACCATGACCCTGTGGAGCCTGTGGCTGTGCTGGAAGGTGGTGGCGCGCCATGCTACCCACCGGTTGCAGCAGGTGCTGGCCATGCTGCCTTTGATGGGCGGGCTGGCGCTGGTGAATACGGCCTGGTGGCTGATGTTCTGGGGCTGGTAAGGACGATTTTGCTTCCGGGATATGAAGGAAAACGGCAGGCCTGCTCGCAAGCCTGCCGTTTTTATTTGTGCTTTATTTGATCGGTAGGACTCGGATTTATAGCGCAGTTAGCCACTGAAGCAGTACAATCGCTGCCTTTTCACGCTAATTGCTGGAGTTTTATATGAGCACCTTGCCCGCCTGTCCCCAATGCCAGTCCGAATTCACCTATGAGGATGGCGGCCAGTTCGTCTGCCCCGAATGCGGCCACGAGTGGAGTGCCCAGGCGGCGCCCGCCGAACAGGTCCGGGTCTGGCGCGATGCCTCGGGCAACGTGCTGCAGGATGGCGATACCGTCACCGTCATCAAAGACCTGAAGTTGAAGGGCGGTGGTGGCGTGGTCAAGATGGGCACCAAGGTCAAGAACATCCGCCTGGTCGAGGGCGACCACGACATCGATTGCAAGATTGACGGCTTCGGCTCCATGGGCCTGAAGACCGAATTCGTGCGCAAGGCCTGATACCTTCCCGCCCTGGCTTGCACTGCCCTGCAAGCCAGGGGCCTGTCACGTAGAATGGCGCTTTGCCTGCAGCCAGCATGGGTGTGGGCGCTCCATCGATTCCTACCCCATCCAAGCTCCATGGCCCGTCCCCGCTTCCTGCCTGACAACATGACCCTGATGCTCTTGGCCGTCGTGCTGACCGCATCCTTTCTTCCCTGTACTGGCCAGGTGGCCGAGGTCTTCGACAGCCTGACCACCTTCATGATCGGCCTGCTGTTCTTCATGCATGGCGCCAAGCTTTCGCGCGAGGCGGTGGTGGCCGGGTTCACGCACTGGAAGCTGCATGTCACGGTGCTGCTTTGCACCTTCGCCCTGTTCCCCCTGATCGGCCTGGCCCTTAAGCCCTTGCTCACGCAATTCATCACGCCCGAGCTCTATCTGGGTCTGCTGTTCCTGTGCGTGCTGCCGTCCACGGTGCAGTCGTCGATCGCCTTCACCTCGGTGGCGCGCGGCAATGTGCCGGCCGCGATCTGCGCGGCCTCGGCTTCCAACCTGCTGGGCATCTTCCTCACGCCGTTGCTGGTAGGCGTGCTGGTGGTGGCGCATGATGGCAACGGGCATTCCTCGCTCGATTCCATCCTGAAAATCGTTTATCAATTATTGCTGCCCTTCGTGGCCGGCCAGATCGTGCGCCCCTGGATCGGTCGCTGGGTCGAGCGCAACAAGTCCTGGCTCAAGTTCGTCGATCAGAGTTCGATCCTGCTGGTGGTCTACGTGGCCTTCAGCGAAGCCGTGGTGCAGGGCTTGTGGCACCAGGTACCGCTCTCCATGCTGGTGGCGGTGCTGCTCATCAACGCCGCGCTGCTGGCCATCATCATGGGCATCACTACTTTCGGTAGTCGCCGCTTGGGTTTTAGCAAGGAAGATGAAATCACCATCGTCTTCTGCTGTTCCAAGAAAAGCCTGGCCTCCGGGGTGCCGATGGCCAAGGTGCTTTTTTCCAGCGGCGCCATCGGCATGGTGCTATTGCCGGTGATGTTGTTCCACCAGATCCAGTTGATGGTGTGCGCGGTGCTGGCAGCGCGTTACGGTGCGCGCCAGGACCAGGTGCATGCTGCCATGGCCAGCGAAAGCGGTGGCGACTGAGAGCGCATTACAGGCTGCTGCAGGACCTAACAAAAAACCGGCGCGAAGCCGGTTTTTTATTGCCTGCCGAATGCTTCGAATCGTTCTGAATCGTTCAGGGCGCCGGATTGGGCTGCTTGCGATGGATGGCCTCGATACCGGCCAGCACCTCCTCGCTCAACTGCAATTGCGCGCTGTCGATGTTGCTGCGCAGTTGTTCCAGCGTGGTGGCACCGATGATGTTGGAGGTGAGGAAAGGGCGGCTGTTGACGTAGGCCAGCGCCATCTGCGCCGGGTCCAGTCCATGCTGGCGCGCCAGGGCCACGTACTGGGCGGTGGCGCCTTCGGCCTGCGGGTTGGTATAGCGCGAGAAGCGCTCGAACAGGGTCAGGCGACCACCGGCCGGGCGCGCGCCATCGAGGTACTTGCCGCTCAACATGCCGAAGGCCAGCGGTGAATAGGCCAGCAAGCCCACCTGTTCGCGATGGGCAAACTCGGCCAGGTTGACTTCGAAGCTGCGGTTGAGCAGGTTGTAGGGATTCTGGATGGTGACGATGCGTTCCAGCCCATGCTGCTCGGCCGCGCGCAGGAATTGCGCCACGCCCCACGCGGTCTCGTTGGACAATCCGATGTAACGGATCTTGCCGGCCTTGACGAATTCGCTCAACACTTTCAGCGTCTCTTCGATGGGCACCGTGGTTTCGTCTGCCACGTGCTGGTAGCCGAGCTGGCCGAAGCTGTTCACGCTACGGTCCGGCCAGTGCAATTGATACAGGTCCACGTGATCCAGTTGCAGCCGCTCCAGGCTGCCATGCAGTGCTTCGGTCAAGCCCTTGCGGTCGAGGTCGTTGATGCCGCCGCGGATGTGGCGCGGGTTGTGGGGTTTGCGTGCCGGGCCGGTGCACTTGGTGGCGATGAGCAACTGATCGCGCTTGCCGGATTTCTTCAGCCAGGTTCCCAGGTAGCGCTCGGTCAGGCCCTGGGTTTCGGCCTTGGGCGGGACCGGGTACATTTCGGCCACGTCGATGAGGTTGATGCCGCGCTCCACGGCATAGTCCAGTTGCGCATGGGCTTGCGCTTCGGTGTTCTGTTCACCCCAGGTCATGGTACCTAGCGTGATGAGGCTGACCTTGGCGTCGGTGCGGCCGAGTTGGCGATACTGCATATCGGTTCTCCTTGTGAGTGCGGGGCAGGGCGAGCGTGGGCACATCCTGCCGGCTGGCGCGGGATCGGGTAGTATAGCTGCGCCCGTCCTGGCTTGCAGGGCAGGGCCGCAGCGGCGCCAAGACCGCTTGCGCAGTGCCGGCAGCAGTGCTGCCGGGCCAGATTACATCACGCCATCCCACCATCCCGAGACATGTCATCCACGCCTAGTCACACGGCCCCTGATGAGGCCAGCGAGCAGCAACTGCCTTTGCGCCATCACACCCCCTTCAAGCTGTTCTGGTGCGCCAGCGTGGCCTCCACCATCGCCTTGCAGATGCAGATCGTGGCGGTGGGCTGGCAGGTCTACCAGCTCACCCACAGCGCCTTCGACCTGGGCATCGTGGGGCTGGTGCAGTTCATCCCTTCGCTGATCCTGGTGTTTGTGGTCGGCCATGTGGCCGATCGTTTCGATCGCCGCAATGTGGCGCGCATCAGCGCCCTGGTCGAAGCCTCGGCGGCGGCCACGCTGGCGCTGGGTAGCCTGGGCGGCTGGCTCAATCGGGAAATGATCTTCGTCATCGTGGCCGTGATCGGTGCCGGCCGCGCCTTTTCCAAGCCCACCATGTCGGCCCTGCTGCCCAGCCTGATGTCGCCGCGAGCCTTGCCGGGTGCCGTGGCCGGTTCGGCCTCGGCGACCCAGTTCGCCATCATCATCGGCCCGGCGCTGGGCGGCTTTCTCTACGTGGCCGGTCCGGCCGTGGTCTATGCCAGCAGTTGCGCCCTGTTCGCACTGTGCAGCCTGCTGCTGTGGCTGATCCGGCGCCCGCCGCAAGCCGACCTGGCTGGCGCGACCAAGCCCACCGGTGCCAGCCTGTCGTCGGTCTTTGCCGGACTGGCTTTCATCCGCAGCAAGCCGGCCATCTTCGGCGCCATCTCGCTGGACATGTTCGCCGTCCTGTTGGGCGGCGCCACCGCCTTGCTGCCGGTGTATGCCAATGACATCCTGCATACCGGAGCGGTCGGCCTGGGCCTGCTGCGTTCGGCACCGGCTGCCGGAGCGCTGGCGGTGGCTTTGCTGCTGGCACGTCGTCCGCTGGCCGGGCGCGTGGGGCGCACCATGTTCATTGCAGTGGGTGTGTTCGGATTGGCTACCATCGTCTTCGGCCTGTCGCGGTCCTTCCCGCTCTCGCTGGCGGCATTGGCAGTGCTGGGTGCGGCTGACATGATCAGCGTGGTGGTACGGTCCTCGTTCGTGCAGTTGGAAACGCCGGACGCCATGCGTGGTCGGGTCTCGGCCGTCAACTCGGTTTTCATCGGCACTTCCAACCAATTGGGCGAGTTCGAGTCGGGGCTGACCGCGGCTTGGTTCGGCGCGGTGCCGGCGGTGCTGATCGGCGGTATCGGCACGCTGCTCATCGTGCTGTTGTGGATACGCCTGTTTCCCGCGCTCTACCAGGTGGATCGATTGGCCGCGCGCCGCTCATGAGAGCAGGGCGATCACGTCAGTGCAGATCGTCTGCGGCCATCTGCAATTGATGCGCCTGGCGCTGGGCTTGCTGCTGCAATAGCATCTGCAGGAACTGCGCATAGGGCACCGGCTTGCTGAAGTAATAGCCCTGGTATTCATCCGAACCGAACTCGCGCAGCGCCTGCCATTGCCTCTCCGTTTCAACGCCCTCGGTAACCACCTTCAGATTCAGCGCATGGCTCATGGCGATGATGGCCTGCACGATGGCGCTACTGTTGGCGTCATCGGGAATGTCGTTGATGAATGATTTGTCGATCTTCAGCGTATTGACCGGGAAGCGCTTGAGGTAGGCCAGCGAGGAATAGCCGGTACCGAAGTCATCAATGGAAATGGTGAAGCCCTCGGCGCGGATGCCATCCATAATGGCGATGGCGCGGTCGCGGTTGCGCATCACCATGCTCTCGGTGATCTCGAACTCCAGGCAGGCCGGTGGCGTCCCGTGGCGCTGTACCACGCCCTTGATGTCCTGCAGCAGGTGGGCGTCGCCGAACTGGCTGCCGGTCAGGTTGATGGAAATACGCCCACATTCCAGTTGGTGCTCCAGCAGCAGGCCAATGTCGCGGCAGGCAATGTCCAGCACCACCAGGCCGATCTGGTCGATCAGGCGGCTCTCTTCGGCCATCGGGATGAATTCGTTCGGCCCCACCAGTCCGCGCACCGGATGCTGCCAGCGCACCAGCGCCTCGGCACCGACGATCGCGCCGCTGGCCAGATCGACCTTGGGCTGGTAATGCACCACGAACTCGGCGCGCTCGATGGCGCGTCGCAGCTCCGCTTCCAGGGCGATGCGTTCCACCGTGTTGGTGTTGACCTCATCGGAGAAGAAACGATAGTCATCCTTGCCATGGTGCTTGGCGCGATACATGGCGATATCGGCGTTCTTGATCAGGGTCTGCGCATTGTCGCCATCGCCGGGATAGGTGGCAATGCCGATACTGGCCGACAGCGTGGCTTCCTGACCATCGATGATGAAGGGCTTGCGCGCCTCGGTGAGCAGCTTTTGCGCAATCTCGCCCAGTTGCAGCGGATCGTCGAAGTCATCCACCAGCACGATGAATTCATCCCCGCCCACGCGCGCCAGGATATCCAGTTCACGCAGGCTATGGCGAAAGCGCTGAGCGATTTCCTGCAGCACCGCCTCGCCCGCCTGGTGGCCGAAGGTATCGTTGATGTTCTTGAAGCGGTCCAGGTCCATCAGCAGCACCGCCACCAGGCCATTGCGGTGCTCGGCATGGGTAATGGCATTGGAGACGTGCTGGGTGCACAGGAAGCGGTTGGGCAGGCCGGTCAGCTCATCGTAGTGCGCCAGGTGGCGGATGCGCTCATCGGCGCGGCGACTCTCGATGGCCACGCTGGCCAGGTCGGCGGCGATGTTGGCCAGTTGCAGGTACTCATTGCTGGGTGCCTGGTTTTCCTTGAGCAGGGCGGCGAACACACCCAGCAATTGCCCCTCCTTGCCCATGATGGGCCAGGCCCCGCAGGAGGGATAGATCTCCACATCGATCAATACCCGCAAATGCTCGGTCACCGGGTCACGGGAGATATCGGTGACGATGCAGGGTCCGCGCCGCAGGGCCGCCTCGGCGGCCACGCCACAACCGTGGCGGATCGGCATCCCCTGCAAGGCGCGCAGCAGGCGGGGAGGGTAGCGTCGGCTCAATACCGAGGTGAAGTGCGAGGCTTGTTCATTGACCAGCATCACGCTGGAGGCGCCGTAGGGAATCTGGGTATCGGCGAAGCCGACGATTTCGTTGAGGATGGTATCGAGATCCTCATCGGCCATGACCATGTGCAGCACCCGGTTCTGTTCGCTTTGCAGCAGTTCGGCGCGCTTGCGGGCACTGATGTCGCGCAGGATGGCGAAGATCGCATAGCCGCGCTCGAACTCGGCGCGATTGAGGGTGACATCGGTATGGATGATCTTGTTGCGACGAACCGTCACCCACTCGAACTGCTGTGGCTGGCCCGCCAGTACTCGGCCCACCAGCTCATCGATATCGGGTTGCTGGGCCTGGCGCGACTTCTGGCGCGAGAATAGACCGACCTTGCGGCCGATGATGCGTTCCTTGTCGGGCAGGCCGAAAAAGCGCAGCGCGGCACTGTTGCAGTCGAGGTAGCGCAATTCGGCGGAGATCAGCACGATGGGGTCGCTACCTTCCTCGTAGAGCTTGCGGTAGCGGTATTCACTGGCCGACAGCGCATGGTCCAGGCGGCGCTGGTAGCGGTAATAGACCAAGAAAGAAATGAGCGCCAGCAGGATGAAGCCGAGGATGCCCGTGGTCAGCAGGATGCGGTTTTCGGTACGGCTGCGCCAGGGCGCCAGCACATCTTCCATGCGCCGTGCATAGACCGCGACCAGGGACCACTTGTCGAGCCGCTTGTAAGAAAACAGCAAGGCTTCGCCTGTCAGGTGGGAGGCTTCTTCAAAGCTGCCTTCCTCGGCCCCGGCGCGGATGCGTTTCATGCTCTTGGCATTGGCCAGGCTGATGTTGAGCCAGCGTTCCTCGAACGGCGAGCGCAGCATCATGGAACCGCTGTCGGTGCGCAGCGAGACGATGGTTTCGAAATTGGTGATGCGCTTGTAGAAGTCGAAGAAGGTCGATGCCCGCAACTCGGCCACCAGCAAACCGATGGGACGGGCGCTGCGGTCATAGAGGTTCATGGCCACCGGCAGCACCAGTTCGCGGTTGTAGCGACTGCGCATGAGCTGGCCCACGAACAGGCCGGGCCGCGCCGGGTTGCCGTCCACGTGGGTCAGCTTATGGTCGTCGGCGATGCTGGTGGTATCGAAGGCCCGCAGCGAACTTGCGCGCGTGTTGCCATTGCGGTCAATGTAGCGCAGCACCATCACGCTGGGCATACGCTGCTGCATGTCCGACAGCAGATGGTACAAGCCCTGATCATCGTCGAGCAGTCCAGGCTGATCGGCATGGAGGTGTTGCGCCGTGGCCCACAGCAACTGGTCCAGTTCGCCAAACACCCGATCCGCATGTTCCTGCACGCTGCGCACGGCGGCCATCGAGCTGGAGCGTTCGGAGTCGATGGTCAACTGACGGTCCTGGCGAATTTCCCACCAGGTCTGCACCATGATGAAGGAGCCGACCAACCCGACGAAGAGCAGCAAGGTCTTCAGGGTATAGCCTGGTCGTCCCGGCGATTTGTTCTGTTTTTCCATGTGAAGAACTATCACATCACCCTGTCGTTAGGCAGCTCAACGCTGCATCCCCTGGCCCCGCGCCCCTCGTATGAGCATCGACAGCCCTTGCACGCAATCGGCATGACCTTGCCAGTTTCTGCCGACTTGCCACTATGACATGTTGTATAACGATGTGCCATGTCATGATGACAAGCCGCAGGCAGTCACCCAGGCGACTGGCTGACGCAAAAATTACGTGGATGCCCCCACTACGTGATACGCGAGATATTGAAATGCTATCCCGTGTCCTGCCGCGCTTTTCCGAATCTGTTCGGCTTCCCGTGCTGTTCTGCGCTGTTTTGCAGGAGTTTGCCGCGCGCTCTTCGTTTGTTTTGTAGCAACCTTACCCCAAGCCAAGAGCTTTGTCATTAAGCAGGCTACTTGCTCACAACGCGACAGTGAGATTTTCATGTCAGGGTGTGACATTTCACTTGTTTCGACATCAAGATGAAGGGGCAAGTTGCACTGGATATGCGTTTTCGTTTGCAATGCGATAATACGGCCCAGCCGATGAATTCAGCCGATCATTCGTTCTACTGAATTTTCCTGAAAGAGCAAGACGTTTTACTTCACCCCATCAAGCAAAGGACCCATCCCTATGAAGACAAGAGCAGCGGTAGCATGGCAGGCAGGCAAGCCCTTGACCATCGAGGAAGTCGAACTCGGCGGCCCCAAGGCTGGCGAAGTCCTGGTCGAGATCAAGGCCACCGGCATCTGCCACACCGACTATTACACGCTCTCGGGTGCCGATCCGGAAGGTATCTTCCCGGCCATCCTCGGTCACGAAGGCGCGGGCGTGGTGGTCGACGTCGGCCCGGGCGTGAAGTCGCTGAAAAAGGATGACCACGTCATCCCGCTCTACACCCCCGAATGCCGCGAGTGCAAGTTCTGTCTCTCGCAAAAGACCAATCTGTGCCAGGCCATCCGCGCCACGCAAGGCCGCGGCCTGATGCCCGACGCCACCAGCCGCTTCTCGCTGGATGGCAAGCCCCTGTTCCACTACATGGGCACCTCGACCTTCTCCAACTACATCGTCGTGCCCGAGATTGCCCTGGCCAAGATCCGTTCCGATGCCCCTTTCGACAAGGTCTGCTACATCGGCTGTGGCGTCACTACCGGCGTGGGTGCGGTGCTGTTTACCGCCAAGGTGGAAGCGGGCGCCAACGTGGTGGTGTTCGGCCTGGGCGGTATTGGCTTGAACGTGATCCAGGCGGCCAAGATGGTGGGCGCCAACAAGATCATCGGCGTGGACCTGAACCCGGCCCGTGAGTCCATGGCCCGCAAGTTCGGCATGACCGACTTCATCAATCCCAAGGACGTACCCAACGTGGTCGATGCCATCATCGGCATGACCGATGGCGGCGCCGACTACAGCTTCGAGTGCATCGGCAATACCACCACCATGCGCCAGGCGCTGGAGTGCTGCCACAAGGGCTGGGGCCAGTCCATCATCATCGGCGTGGCGGCCGCCGGCCAGGAAATCTCGACTCGCCCGTTCCAACTGGTGACCGGCCGCGTCTGGAAGGGCTCGGCCTTCGGCGGCGCGCGTGGTCGCACCGACGTGCCCAAGATCGTTGACTGGTACATGGAAGGCAAGCTCAACATCGATGACTTGATCACCCACAAGCTGCCGCTGGAGCGCATCAATGAAGGGTTCGATCTGATGAAGAGCGGCGAGTCGATCCGCTCCGTGGTCGAGTTCTGAGGAGAGCGCGATGCTGGAGACTCTCTCCGAGCACGGCTGTTTTGGCGGCGTGCAGGGCTTCTATCGCCATGCCGCGCCGGCCATCGGCCTGGACATGCGCTTTTCGGTGTTCGTCCCCCCGCAGGGCAAGCAGGGCGGCAAGTTGCCGGTACTGTTCTACCTGGCCGGACTGACCTGCACCGAAGAAACCTTCATGATCAAGGCCGGCGCCCAGCGCGTAGCGGCCGAGCTGGGCCTGATCCTGGTGGCCAGCGACACCAGCCCGCGTGGCGCCGGCATTGCCGGGGAAAGTGAGAGCTGGGACTTCGGCGTGGGTGCCGGTTTCTACCTTGACGCCACCCAGGCGCCGTGGAGCCAGCACTACCGCATGGAAAGTTATGTGGTGCAGGACTTACGCCGAGCCGTGCTGGAGCACTTCCCGGCCGATCCCCAGCGCATGGGCATTTTCGGTCACTCGATGGGGGGCCATGGTGCGCTCACGCTGGCCTTGCGCCATCGCGAGCTATACCGCTCGGTGTCGGCCTTTGCCCCGATTGTCGCGCCGCGCCACTGCCCTTGGGGCCAGAAGGCCTTCGGCAATTATCTCGGCCCGGACCAGGAAAGCTGGAAGGAGCACGATGCCAGCGAATTGATGCGCAAGCTGTACGCACCGTACCCGCAGGGCATCCTGATCGACCAGGGACTGGCCGACAAATTCCTGGTGGAGCAATTGCTGCCGGACCGCTTTGAAGCCGCTTGCAAGGAGGCTTCACAGCCCTTGAGCTTGCGGCGGCATGAGGGATATGACCACGGGTATTACTTCATCGAGAGTTTTGTGGAGGAGCATTTGCGCTTCCATCATCGCAACCTGATGGCGTGAAGTCGCTGGTATATCGCGGGTCCGATGATGGGGGAGGTGATGGACATCATCTCCCCCATTTTTTATGCATCGTCCAATGGTGAGAATTGAATGCGCTGGAGAGCTTCTGCTCTAAAGAAAAAACCGGCCCATGTGAAGCCGGGCCGGTCAGTTGAAGCGATGCGACCCCAGGCCGCATGTCCTCATCAAACGAATGCATCCGTGACGATATGCTCCCCCAGCATGAACGCATCAGCCACATGCCGCAGCGGTGCGACGTCCACATCGGACTCCCGGTTGCGGATAAGTTTGCAGAAATATTCATACAGCGAGGGATACTCGCCCTCCACAGGCAGTTCGCACGGCACTTCATTGATCAACAGTTCATGTCCGCCCTTTTTCAGGTGGACCCGGGTGCTGTCGGTCTCGATGCGGATGTCCCAGGTCTGCTCGCCGGTCTGGCGCCAGTCGAAGTCGGCTTGCACGTCCGTGCCCAGGGCGTCGGTGAAGGCCAGGCGCGCTGCAATCGGGGTCTGGCGGTTGGCCGGTACTTCCAGTGCGGCCTTGGTCAGGAACATCATCTGCGGCAGGATTTCCGTGACGATGGACAAGGCGTTGATGCCCGGATCGAACACGCCCAGGCCGCCCGGTTGCCAGATCCATTCCTGATCAGGATGCCAGTGGCGCACGTCTTCGCGCCAGATCACCTCGACCTGGCGCGGGGCATGTTGCTGCAGATGGCGCTTGACCACCTGCACGGCAGGCGCATGGCGCGAGTGCCAACTGGCAAAGAGCGTCACGCCATGCTGGGCGGCCAGGTTCTTGAGCGATTCGACTTCCGACAGGGTGGCGCCGGGCGGTTTTTCCAGGAACACGTGCTTGCCGGCGGCAATGGCCTGGCGCGCGGCGGCATAGCGATACTGGGGCGGCATACACAGGGAAACGGCCTCGATCTCGGGCGCGGCGGCCAGCATCTCGGCCATGCTCTTGTAGGCGCTCACGCCATCGATGCTGTGATTACGGCTGGCGGTGGCGACCAGTTCAAAGTCCCGGTTGCCGCTGATGGCCGGGGCATGTTGGTCGTAGACGATTTTGCCGACGCCGGCAATGGCGAGCTTGATGGGTGTCATGGTGTCCTTGGATTGTTATCGTTGCATGGGCGCACAGATTACCAGCGTTGATGCACATGCGGGGCGATGTCGTGCAGATAGAGTTCGCGCAAGGCTTGCATCACCTCCTGTGCAAGCGGCGGCAGGTCGCTGGCCGCACTGTTGGATTGTGCCTGCTGTACGTTGCGCGCACCGGGAATGACGGTACTCACGCCGCTTTCCATGAGGATCCAGCGCAGCGCGAACTGTGCCATCGACACGCCTGGCGGCACCAGCGTGCGGATCTTTTCTACGGCCGCCAGGGCAACTTCATACGGCACGCCCGAGAAGGTCTCGCCGACATCGAAGGCTTCACCGTGACGGTTGAACTGGCGATGGTCGTCGGCGGCAAAGGTGGTCTGCGCGCTCATCTTGCCGGTCAGCAGGCCCGAGGCCAGCGGCACGCGGGCGATGACGGCGATGTCGCGGCGCTGCGCTTCGTGCAGGAACAGCGAGATGGGGCGTTGGCGGAAGATGTTGAAGATGATCTGGACGGATTTGACGTTGGGGTATTCGATGGCCTTCAGGGCTTCTTCGACTTTTTCGACCGAGACGCCGTAGTGACGAATCTTGCCGGCAGCCACCAGCTCATCCATGTAGCCGAACACTTCCTGCTGGTAATAGACCTCCGTGGGCGGGCAGTGCAGTTGCACCAGGTCCAGGCAATCCACCTCCAGATTCTGTAGTGAACGTTCGACGAAGGCAGTGAGGTTGTCGCGCTGGTAGCCGCTGGCCACATGCGGCGAGAGCCGGCGTCCGGCCTTGGTGGCCACGAAGGGGCGGGGGCCGCCGCGTTCCTTGAGCACCTGGGCAATCAGTTGCTCGGAGCGGCCATCGCCATAGACATCGGCGGTGTCGATGAAGCTCACGCCGGCATCCAGCGCTGCGTGCAGCGCGGCCTTGGCATCCTGGGCCGAGACATCGCCCCACGAGCCGCCGATGGCCCAGGCGCCAAAGCCGATTTCCGATACCTCTGCGCCGGTGCGGCCAAAGCGTCTTGATTTCATGTCTGTTCTCCGTGAATGCCTGATTGATGAAGCCGTATTTATACCGCGTGCCACGTGCGAGGGCGGCTGGTTTAAGATGAGCCATATTCATTCTTGAAGTGATTCAAATTCATCTATGTCGCTCCTCGACCATATCGAATTTTCCGATCTGCGGGTGTTCGTGACCATCCTGCGCACCGGCAGTTTCAAGGCCGCCGCCATCCAGCTTGGCTTGACGCCCTCGGCCACCAGCCATGCCATGAAGCGCTTGGAAGAGCGGCTGTCCACGCAGTTGCTGTACCGCTCCAGCCGCGCGATCTCGCCCACGGCGGCGGGCAGTGAACTGGCGGCCAGGCTGGAGGAGGGCTTCGAGCAGATCGCGCTGGCGCTGGGGCAACTGGAGAGCTCGGCAGAAGGGAGTCTGGGCGAATTGCGCATCAATGTGTTTGCCGATGCTGCGCATCTGTTGATTGAGCCGGCCATTCCCGAGTTCGTGCGCCAGTGTCCCAAGGTCAAGCTCACCATCGTGGTTGATGACAAGCCCATCGACATCGTCAGCGAAGGCTATGACGCCGGCATTCGCTATGGCCACTACGTGCCGGAGGGGATGGTGACTGCGCCGCTCACGCGTGCGCATCGCTGGGTGGCGGCGGCCTCGCCGGACTATCTGGATCGGCACGGGCGGCCACTGACGCTGGAGGACTTGCAGCAGCACACCTGCCTGCAATTACTGTTGGGGGATAACTCCAGCTACCAATGGGAGTTTGGCCGCGGCAAGTACCGCCAGCGTATCCGCGTGCCGGGTCTGGTGACGATCAATAATACCGCCGCCACCATTGCGGCGGCCAAGGCCGGGGTCGGCATCGCCTATCTGCTGGAGGCAAGGATCAGCAAGGAAATCGATGAAGGCTCGCTGGAAGCCATCCTGGAAGAATGGGCCGCCCCCAGCGCGCCTTTTCACATGTACTACAGCAGCCGGCGCCATGCGCATCCGGCGTTGCGCAAGCTGATCGATATCATCCGCTTGCAGCATGGGTTGGCGCGCTTGCGCTAGTGCGCCGCCGACGCCTCTGCCGCACCGGCGCCGCCCTTGGAGGGCTTGATGATCCAGATCAGCGGGATGATGACGATGAAGATCACCGCCGAGACATAGAAGATATCGTTGATGCCCAGCATGGCGGCCTGGAAGGTGATGGTCCGCTCCAGCATCCCGGCGGTCTGCTCGGCGTTCAGTCCCAGAGTGCTGCTGATGTTGTTGACGCTCTCTTGCAGCCACGGACTGTAGGGGGTGGCGTGTTCGGTCAGTTGGGCGTGATGCAGGATGGTGCGATTGTTCCAGGCGGTGGTCGAGATCGAGGTGCCTACCGCCCCGCAGAAGACCCGCACGAAGGACGACAGTCCGGCGGCGGCCGGGATGCGCTCCGGTGGCAGGCCCGAGAGCAACAGCACCGTCAGCGGCACGAAGAACATGGCCGTGGGGATGCCCTGCAAGAGCGTGGGCAGGATCACCGTCATTTGGTCCACCTGCAGGTTGTAGCGCGAGCGCAGCCAGAACACGATGGCAAAGCCGATAAAGGAGGCGGTGGCCACCTTGCGCGCATCCACCAGCGGCAGGAAACGCCCGATCAAGGGCATCAGGATCACCGCGAAGATGCCGATCGGTGCCGTCGAGAGCCCCGAGTCGATGGAGCGATAGCCCAGGTATTGCTGCAGCCATTGCGGTAGGATCACCAGGTTGCCGAAGAAGACGCCATAGCCGATCGAAATGGCAATCGTGCCGCCGGCGAAATTGCGTCGTCCGAACAGGCGCAGGTCCACCACCGGATGGTCATTGTTGAGTTCCCATACGACGAAGTAGGCAAACGCCACCAGCGCGATCAAGCCCAGGGTGACGATGGTGGGCGAAGCGAACCAGTCCAGATCCTTGCCCTTGTCGAGCATGATCTGGAAAGCTGCCACCCAGGTCACCAGCAGCGCCAGCCCGATCTTGTCGATGGGCAGCTTGTGGGTGGGGGTCTCGCGCGAGCGATAGATGGCCAGCGTGACGCCAGCCGCAATCAGGCCCACCGGGATGTTGATGTAGAAGATCCAGGGCCAGGTATAGCTATCGGTGATCCAGCCACCCAGCGCTGGCCCGGCCACCGGCGCCACCACTGCGGTCATGCCCCAGAGCGCCAGCGCGAAGGAGGATTTCGATTTGGGGTAGGCCCCCAGCAGCAGCGATTGCGACAAGGGCACCATGGGGCCGGCCACCAGGCCCTGCAACACGCGCGCACCCAGCAGGATGGGCAGCGTGGGCGCCAGTCCGCACAACCACGAGGCCAGCACGAACAGCAGCACCGAGGTGACGAACAGGCGCACCGCCCCCAGCCGCTGGGTGAGCCAGCCGGTCAGTGGAATGGAGATGGCGTTGGCGGCGGCAAAGGAGGTGATGACCCAGGTACCTTCATCGACAGACACGCCCAGGTTGCCCGAGATGGTCGGGATGGCGACGTTGGCAATGGAAGAGTCCAGCACGTTCATGAACACCGCCAGCGACACCGACAAGGTGCCCAGCACCAGGTTGGCGCCGCTCAGCGGTGGCGGCGGTGTGTAAGGCTTGGGGGGAGTAGGGCTGTTGGCCATGGCTTAAGTCATTGTCCAGTGAAGGCAGCGGTCGCCGATCAGGTGTGCGGCACCATCACCGGTGCGGCGCTGGCCTTGCCCTTGCGCGCCTGCGGCAGGCCGCTGGCGTTGTCGCTGATGATGCGCTCGACGATGGCGTCGGCCTGCTTGTCGAGGTCGTTGTAGACATTGGTCTGGTAATTGGTGGGCACCGCTTCCAGCGTGCGTCCGTCGCCATGGATGTCGACGGTGGCGGTAGTGGACAGGCCGATGCGCAGCGGATGGGCGCGCACCTGCTCAGGATCGAGGGCGATGCGCACTGGCACGCGCTGCACCACCTTGATCCAGTTGCCGGTGGCGTTCTGTGCCGGCAAGAGCGAGAAGGCGCCACCGGTACCGGCCGAGAAGCCGATCACGGTGCCCTTGTACTTGACGCTGGAACCATAGACATCGGCGATCACTTCCACTGGCTGGCCGATGCGGATGTGCTGCAACTGGCTTTCCTTGAAGTTGGCATCAATCCAGATCTGTTCCAGCGGCACGATGGCCATCAACGGATTGCCGGCGGCGATGCGCTGGCCGACCTGCACCGAACGCTTGGAGACGAAGCCCGAGACCGGCGCCACGATGTTGACGCGGGCGTAGTTCAGGTAAGCATTGCGCACGGCGGTGGCGGCCTGCAACACGTTGGGGTGTTCGGTCACGCTGGTGTGGTCGGTCAGGGCGCGGTTGGCGGCGGCAGCGGCACGTGCCTGGTCGAGGGCGGCGCTGGCGCTCTTGAGGGCATCGCGGGCGTGCGAGACGTCTTCTTGCGAGACGGCGCCGGAGGACAAGCCGGCCTGGCGGCGTTGCAGGTCTTCGCGGGCGCGCGCCAGGTTGGCGTCGGCGGCAGCCACGTTGGCCGCCAGCGTGTCATTGTTGAGGAACAGTTGGCGGGTCTGGCGCACTGCCTGGGCCAGCGCGGCCTGTGCCTGGTCCAGGGCCAGTTTGGTGTCGGCGGCGTCCAGCGCCACCAGTGGTTGGCCGAGCTTGACCAGTTGGGTGTCATCGGCCTTGACGGCCACGACCGTGCCGCCGACCTGGGCCGAAATCTGGACCACGTTGCCGCCCACGTAGGCGTCATCGGTTTCTTCGAAGAAGCGCGCGTGCAGGAACCAGTACAGGAAGCAGGCGGCGGCCACGATCACCAGGACCACGGTCAGCAGGATCAACTGGCGGGTGCGTTTGCCATTACCGTTGCCGTTGGCCTTGGCGGGCGGATTGTTTTGGGTGGTGCTGTCACTCATGGAGGACTCCGTTCTATCTCTTTGTAGGCGGTCAGTCGGCCTGGCTGTTGGAACAGGCGGCCGTCCCGGTCACCGGCGGCACGGTGGAGAGGCCGGTGGCGGGATGGATTGGGTTCAAAACTTCACTTCTGGCGCAAGCATTGGTGCCGAGCATGGCCCATCAGTGCGGCGGGGCGGCGCTGTAGGCCAACCCGGCCTGCTGGGCGTCGAAGCCGCCGCCCAGAGCCTTGTAGAGCGCAACCTGCTGCTCGCGGCGCTGCGCCTGCAGGGCTACCAGCGACTGGCGCTGGGCTAGCACACCGGTCTCCGCAGAGAGCAAGGTCAGGTGCGATATCAGGCCCAGCCGATAGCGTTCGCGTGCCAGGTCATGGGCGCGCTCGGCCGCTTGCAGGGCTTCGCGACGGATCGGCAACTGGCGCTCGGTCGAGTGGATCGCCGCGATCTGGCGTGCTACGTCGGCATAGGCATCGTTCAAGGTCTTGTTGTAGATGGCCACGGCCAGCTCGTAGTTGGCGTATTCCCCCTTGAGCCCGGCGCGCAGCGCACCGCCTTCGAAGATCGGCAGCGTGATCGCCGGGCCGAAGGCGATGCTCTTGCTGGCGGCGGTGAAGGGGTTGCTGTCCATGAGGCTGTCGAAGCCGATCATGGCGCTCAGGTTGATGTCCGGGTAGAAGCGGGCCTTGGCCACGTCCACGCCACGGCTAGCGGCTTCCACCTGCCAGCGCGCGGCCACGATGTCAGGGCGGCGACCCAGCAGGTTCAGCGGCAGCTCGGCCGGCAGGGCAGGGGTGGCCAGGTTCTGCAGGGTGGGCGGCGCCAGTTGCAGGCCGCGGTCGGGGCCGCGGCCGGTCAGTGCGCCCAGTTGCTGGCGCAGCAGCACGATCTGGCCGGCGCTCTGCTCCAGTTGGGCGCGCGCATCGGCGCTGCTGGTGCGCGACTGGTTGCGTTCGATCTGGCTGTCCAGGCCAGTCTTGAGGCGCTCGGCAGTGATGCTCTCCAGGGCGCTGCGTTGCTGTACGGTGCGCTGCAGGATGTCCTGCACGGCATATTGCGCAGCCAGTTGGCTGTAGACCGAGACGATGGAGGCGGTCAGCGCCAGGCGCGCTTCCTGTTCACTGGCCTGGGCGGCTTTTTCGCTGGAGATGGCTTGGGCCAGGGCGGCCTGGTTCTTGTTCCACAGATCCAGTTCGTAGCCGACGTTGAGTCCCGCCTTTTTCTCGTTGTACCAGTTGCCACCATAGGGCGGCGGGTAGATCGAGGTGCTGGAGAACTCGTTGCGGATCACCGAGGCTTGGGCATCCACACTGGGCAGCAGCGGTGCCCCGCGTGCTTCGACCAGGGCCGCGGCGGCGCCGATGCGGGCGCGCGCCTGTTGCAGGTTGGGGCTGGAGGCCAGGGCTTCCTGGATCAGCGCCGTCAACTGGGCGTCGCCGAACTGCTGGACCCAGTCGCTGCCCGGCCACTGGCCGTCGGGGGCGCCGGGATTGGGGTCAGACAGGCTGCGCTGGGTGTTGAAGTCGCGCGCCTGCGCCAATTGCTTGTCGCTGCCGATGCCGTCGAAGCTGGCACAGCCAGACAGGGCAAGCGCGCCGATCAGGGCGGCCAGCACGGCGTGGGTGGCGATCACCCGCGGCCGGGAGGCGGGCGACGTGATGCGTTTCATAGAGTTCTCCACGAAGAGTATTGGCGATACGAGTTCTTTTTTTGCGTTTCGCGACCCGCGCCCGGCTGGATGATGGGCAATCGGCCTAGAGGTCTTGTGGCACTAGCCTGATGCGGCGCAATGCGCGGGACCGGATTTACGAGTACTATCCTGGGGTCGGCGAGTAAAAACTCATCTTTCGTATTATACTTGGATATACGAACAATCACTCACGTTGAGAATTCGCATCGGGGGCGGGGCGAATTCCTTATCAAAGCTGCCAATGAAACTGCAACCCAGAAAAGAACCTCGCCAAGCACGTTCGCGGGCGATGGTCGATACCATCCTTGATGCCATGTCGCGCGTGCTGGTCGAGCGCGGTTATGCCAAGACCAATACCAATCTCGTGGCCGAATCGGCGGGCATCAGCGTCGGTTCGCTGTACCAGTATTTCCCGAACAAGGATGCCCTGATCTTTGCCCTGCGCGAGCGCCATGCCACCCGCATGTTGGCGTTGTTCGAAGACGTGGTGGCGCATATCGACGACTCCGGTACGCTCTCCAGCGACTTCGACAAGTTGATCAGCGCGCTGGTGGCGGCCCACCTGTTGGAGCCGGAATTGAACCGCATCCTGGAAGAGGAATTCCCGGCCTACAACCTGCCGGTTTCCACCGAGATTCGCCAGGGCTTCTTCGATGCCATCCGCCGGGTGCTGGAAAAGCATCGCCACAGCATCACCACGCCCGATATCGACGTGGCCACCTTCGTGGTGCAGCGCATGTTGAAGGCGCTCATCAAGGCCGTAGTACTGACCGGCCCGGGCGGGGTGTCGCCGGGCAGCGTGCGGCCGGAGATCCTGCCGGCGGTGATCGGTTATCTGACTGCGCAGCGCAGCGATGCTTGAAGAACTTCAAGAACTTTCACAGGCATAATTACCTAAGTGAAGGTTTGGGCGGCAAACGGCCAGGCGGCCCCGAGATTGGGTTGCCTGGCCGTTTGCGTGTATATTGCCGTGCAACAATTCAGAAACATCCCGATATGAAGGCCAAGGGGCTTGCGTATAGTGCAGGATGCATGATCTGCCTGCCATGCATCAAAGTCCTCGAACCCATTTTCAGTGACAGCAATATGCAGAAAAAGAACATGAGACACGCCGCCGCCAAGTCCGTTTTCCTGATCTGGGCGGCGGCCTGGAGCCTGGGGGCGCAGGCGGCGGAGGTGGCGGTGCAGGTACTGGATAACGCCGGCCAGCCGCTGCCCAATGCGGTGGTCTACGCCGAACCGGCAGGCGGGGCGCCGGCACCGGCCAAGCCGCGCCAGGTCGAGATCGAGCAGAAGAACAAGACCTTCATGCCGCTGGTTACGGTGGTGCAGACGGGGACGCCCATCCTGTTCCCCAATCATGACACCGTGCGGCATCACGTCTATTCGTTTTCGCCGGCCAAGACCTTTGAGCTGAAACTCTATTCCGGTGTGCCGGGCAGTCCGGTGCTGTTCGACAAGCCTGGTACGGTGGTATTGGGCTGCAATATCCATGATGAGATGGTGGCCTATGTGCAGGTGGTCAATACGCCTTATTTCGGCGTCACCGAGCGCAGTGGGTCGGTTCGCTTGGAGAGCTTGCCCAATGGCCGTTATACGCTCAAGGCCTGGTACTTCACCATGGGGCCGAACCAGGCGGCGCTGGAGCAGCCGCTGGAAGTGCAGGGCGATGGTCGGGCCGTCATCAAGCTCAATGTCAAGGCGGTGCCGCTGTAAGGCGCGCATCGCCCATCATCCAGTCAACAGGAAACGGGGCCCGGGTGCGTCTATACCGTTTGGAAAGCAAGATCGTCGCGCTATTCATCATCCTTATCGTGGTGGTGCAAGTGGCCGGCTTCGTGGCGATCAGAACCGCCATCGATCGCAATGCGCGCAGCGCCATCAGTGACGAACTGGTGATCGGCGAGCGCGTCTTCACGCACCTCTTGGACCAGAACGCCCAGAAGCTGACCCAGGGTGCGCGCCTGTTGGCCTCGGACTTTGGATTCCGCCAGGCCATCGGCACTGATGACCGCGACACCATCGCCTCGGTGCTGGCCAACCATGGGGCGCGCATCGGCGCCACCATCGGGATGCTGGTCGGCACCGATGGCCGCATCCATGCCTCCACCCTGGAGCTGGCCGACCCCGAGCTGCAGCGCGTGAGCCTGGAGCTGGTGCGCAAGGCTGGCAATGGCAACGCCAATGGCGCTGCTGAGAGCGCCGTGGTGGGGGACAAGCTGTTCCAGATCGTGGCCGTGCCGGTCAAGGCGCCGGTCACCATCGCCTGGGTGGTGATGGGCTTCCCGGTGGGGCCGGCGCTGGTCAATGACATGCGGGCGCTGTCGCAATTGCAGGTCTCGATCCTGGTGCGCCAGCGTGACAGCGGCAGTTGGGGCAGCGATGTCTCGACCCTGCCGGTTGCCCAGACGCAAATGCTGGCCAGCCAGGCCGGCCACACCGACATGGGCCTGGCCGGTGCCACCGACCTGCAGATTGACGACAACCAGTACCGCGCCCGCATCCTGCCGCTGGCGCGTGCCAGCAATGGCCAGGAAGCGGTGGCCGTGCTGCAGCGTTCGGTCAGCGAAGCCGTGGCGCCTTATCAGCGCTTGCAACTGATCCTGCTCAGCATCACGGTGCTGGGCGTGCTGGTGGCGGCGCTGGCCAGTGCCGTGATGGCACGCCGCATCACCAGCCCCTTGCGCGAGCTGGCGGCGGTGGCCAAGCGTCTGGGGGAGGGCGACTACAGCGAAGGTCTGTACCTGCGGCGCCAGGATGAAATCGGCCGGCTCGGCGCTGCCTTCGAGACCATGCGTTCGGAGATCGCCAACCGCGAACTGAAGATCAGTCGCCTGGCGTACCAGGACCATTTGACTGGCCTGCCCAACCGGGTGCAGTTTGCCGATCTGCTCAAGGAGGCGATTGCCCAGGTCCAGCGCAGTGGCGGGGGCAGTTGTTACATCCTGATGATGGATCTGGACCGCTTCCAGCAAGTCAATGACGTGCTCGGCCACAGCTTCGGCGACGATCTGCTGCGCCAGGTCGCGCTGCGCCTGTCCGGCCAGTTGCTGCACGCGGGCGCCAAGATGGCGCGCCTGGGCGGCGATGAATTCGCCATCCTGCTGCCCGAGGTCGATCTCGATGGTGCATTGGCCCAGGCCACGCATATCCTGCGCGTGCTGGAACAGCCCTTGTCGCTGCAGGAGCAGACGGTGGACCTGGGCGCCGGTATCGGCGTAGCCGGCTATCCCGCGCATGGCCAGACCAGTGGCGAGCTGCTCAGTCGTGCCGAGGTCGCGATGTACACCGCCAAGCGCAAGGGTAGCGGCGTGGTGATCTACGATCCGGCAATCGACCAGAGCAGCCAGGAAAGCCTGTCGCTGTTGTCCGAACTGCGGCGCGCGCTGGAACGCGATGAATTCATGCTATACCTGCAACCCAAGCTGGAACTGGGCACCGGCGCGGTGATCGGGGCCGAGGCGCTGGTGCGCTGGGTACACCCGGAAAAGGGCTTCGTCGGCCCGGACAATTTCATTCCCTTTGCCGAAACCACCGGCTTCATCCGCATGTTGACCCTGTGGATGATGGAAAAGGTGGCCGGCCTGTCGGCGCAATTGCAGGCGCAAGGCCTGTCCTTGAAATTCTCGGTCAATCTCTCCACCCGCGATTTGCTGGACCAGGAGTTGCCAGTCGCATTTGCCGCGATGCTGGAGCGCCATCGCCTGACGCCCGACGCACTCTGCCTGGAAATCACCGAAAGCGCCATCATGGATGATCCGGGACGCGCCCAGAACACCCTGGAGCGACTCTCGGCCATGGGCTTTGCCTTGAGCATCGATGATTTCGGCACCGGTTATTCCTCGCTGGCCTATCTGAAGAGCTTGCCGGTGGATGAACTGAAGATCGACAAATCCTTTGTCATGAAGATGGCGCAGGACCAGGATGACGCCAAGATCGTGCGTTCCACCATCGACCTCGGCCACAACCTGGGGCTGCGCGTGGTGGCCGAAGGGGTGGAAAGCGAGGAAGTCTGGTTCCTGCTGCGGCAGATGGGTTGCGACCAGGGGCAGGGTTATTTCATGGGCAAGCCGATGCCGGTGGAACACTTCCTGGAATGGCGGCAGCAATGGCGCGTACCGCACAGGTCGGCGTTGTCCGGTAACCTGGTCGGCTCAACGCAGCGTCCGGGCATAGCCGGGACGACATGATAATCCCAAGGGGTAGGGGCAGAATGAACAAGACCAACAACAGCGCCGGTTGGACGCTGCTGGCACCGACGCAGCCCGACGCGGTCACGCGTTAGAAAAATATTTTCCGGGGACGGGAATAAAGCTGGACCGCCCCTCGTATACGTCGGCATGGGTATGGCATGACGCGCAACCCGACCACGAAAGGAAATGACATGAGACTGCTCGCAACTTCCCTGCTGGCCTTGGCCTGTGCCTCGGCTTCGTTCACCGCATCGGCCCAGGGGGCAGGTGTCAAGACCATGGATGGCATCCTGGTTGATGCCCACGGCATGACCGTCTACACCTTCGACAAGGACAGTGCCAACAGCGGCAAGAGCGTCTGCAACGGCCCCTGCGCCAAGCTGTGGCCGCCCGTGGCGCCGATGGGCACGCCCGCCGCCCCTTATTCCACCGTGACCCGCGACGATGGCAGCGCCCAACTGGCCTACCAGGGCAAGCCCTTGTACCTGTACGAATCCGACAAGAAACCGGGTGACCGCACCGGTGACAACGTCAAGGACGTCTGGCACATCGTCAAGCCCTGAGGCACCCGGCGCTCGCCATGTTCGGACGTACCACCCGGCAACAGCGACAGCAGCACGAACGTCAGGCCGATGAGCAAGCCATGCTCGCCTGCCTGCCGCGCCTGCGTCGCTACGCCCGCGCCCTGACCGGCGCGCGCGATAGCGCCGACGACCTGGTGCAGGACACGCTGGAGCGCGCCTGGCAACGGCTGGACAGCTACCAGCGCGGCAGTGATATGCGCCCCTGGCTGTTTGCCATCATGCATAACCTGCACGCCGACCAGCGCCGCAAGCCCGCGCTGGCCACGGTGGAGCTGGAGCAGGCCGACGAGGCCAGCGCCACGCCCTTGCTGCCCGACCAAGGCTTGGCACTGGATATGGAAGCCGCACTGCAACGGCTACCGGCCGAACAGCGCGAAGTGCTGCTGCTGGTCGTACTGGAAGAAATGCGTTACGAAGACGTCGCGGTTACCCTGGGCATTCCGGTTGGCACCGTGATGTCGCGCCTCTCGCGTGCCCGTGAACGGCTGCGGCAGTCGATGGATGGGCCCGGTGGCCGTGGCGAAGCCGGCTCGACCCTGAAGGTGGTGAAATGAAGACCCCGGCTGTTTCCGAAGAAGAGTTGCACGCCTATGCCGACGGCCAGTTGCCGGCGGCGCGTGCCAGCAAGATTGCCGCCTGGCTGGAACAGGACCCGGCTCACGCCGACGATCTGCAACGTGTGCGCGCCTGGCGGGCGCAGAACCGCGTTTTGCACGCCCATTACGATCCGGTGCTGGAAGAAGCCCTGCCACCAAGGCTGGCCGCCGCCGTGCTGGCCGGTTCTGGCGACCCCGCGCAACATCGTCGCCAAGCGCCTGCCAATCATTCTTCCTGGTGGCGTTATGCGGCCATGCTATTGCTCACGCTGGCCGGTGGCCTGGGTGGCTGGGTTGCCCATGACCTGGCCGGCAGCGCCAAGGTGCGGGGTGCGCAGGCCTCGGCTCCGGTATTGCTGGCGCACCAGGCGGCGGTGGCGCATACGGTATTCAGCGCTGATATACGGCGGCCGGTGGAAGTTGGCGCTGACCAGGAGCAGGCCCTGGTGACTTGGCTCTCGCGCCGCCTGGGCGCCAACGTGCGCGCCCCCAAGCTGGCCCCGCTGGGTTACGACCTGATCGGCGGCCGTCTGCTGCCGGGCCAGAGCGGACCAGTGGCGCAATTCATGTACCAGGACGCAGCCGGTCAGCGGATGACCTTGTATGTCTCGCATGAGCAGGTACAGAACCGCGACACGGGTTTCCGCTTCGCCCAGGAAGGCAAGGTCAACGTCTTCTACTGGATCGATGGCCAGTTCGGATATGCACTGTCTGCCGGTATCCCCCGCACCGAACTCTCGCGCATCGCCAGCTCGGTCTACGAGCAATTGGCCCCGGTTAGCCCAGCGGTGCGCTGAACGTCGGGCCTTGGTTTACACATGCAAAAGCGGGTAAGGATGGGGTAATCACCGTCAAGAGGCGTCGCTGCCTGCCGCTAACACATTTACCCATGACGTAAAGCCTGATCCACCATGCTGGGGGGAATTGGGAAACATGGACGATCAGGCGGACATCTGGTTCGCGCCCTTCAGACAAGGAGTTTCATATGGAGTTAGCAACGTTGGCCAGCGGTGTGGCCACGGCCTGGTTGGCCGACAAGGCGGCGCAGTCGGTCGGCATCGACCTGGCCAAGGTGGCCAGGACGGCGATGGATGATGTGGTCGGCGCGGCCGCGACCGTGGCGCGCTTACCGGCCAATGTGAACATCGGTCGCATCATCAATACCATCGTCTAGGTGGCGTGGGCGTGTCGCATTGGCGCCTGTACGATCGCACCCCTTGGGGGGGGCGATTTTTTTGGGGTGGGCTTTGGTTCAGACGACCGTGAGCTTCAATTGTCCTACCGTAGCGGTAGCGGGGCACACCCGGATATCGATGTCATAACCCAGTCGATTCAGACAATCCATTAACTTGCGCTCGGAAAGATTGCTGAAGTCACCGCGCATCATGCCCGACACCTTCGGTTGCGGAATCCCCATGCGCTGTGCCGCCGCTTGCTGGGTAAGTCCAAGGGCGCGCATGGCCTTGCGGATTTCGATCACCAGCCCGGTCTTGATGCGCAGCTTGTCGGCCTGTGGCAATCCCAGGTCCGCGAAGACGTTGCTGGTGCTGCGAAGGACTTCGGTTTCTTCAACGATTCTTTTTTGCATGTTTCAATTCCTCGGCTCTTGCTGCGGCCACGTTGAGACGTGGCCGAACGATGTCCATCTCCGTGTGGGGAGTGGCGATGCCGCTTTTGCTCTTTTTCTGAAAGCAATGCAGCACGAACACCGCTTCTTCGAATTTCACCGTGGAGACCGCGCGGTAGGCATTGCCCATTTGGTATTCGACAACTTCCAATACCCCGGCACCGCCGAAACCTTTCAAGACCTTGGCCGTATCGTCGCGCTCTCCCATCTGGGCAAGCGACAGGGCAAAGCCGAAACGCTGACGAACCTCCGCAGGCAGCGCCATCAGATCCTTGTAGCTGCTCGCAATCCACTCGAGCGGCTTCTCATTGGTAAACATCCTAACAGGCTATACCTGTTCGGGTAAATAGCCGTTTCCAGTACTTATTGATCTGCAATCAATCGAAGATCATCGAGGTTTCTGTGGATAGAATTGTCTGTATCTCGAAAATTTTCTTGATTGATGTAAAGAAACAGAGTCCAATGCCGTAAATGAAGCACCGGGCGGCGCACCTTGTTGTCCGGTTTCCCCAAAAGGAGTGATCCATGGACGTCAATCAAATCGCATCGCTGGCTACCAACATGGCCTCGGCGCAGACTTCGGACTCGGTCAATGTGCTGATGCTGAAGAAGGCATTGAACACCCAGGCCGCAGCTGCCGTTGGTGTGTTGCAGGCATTGCCGCCGTTGCCGGCCAATCCGAATATCGGGCGCAACGTCAACACCACCGCCTGAGCGCTTCCACAGGCTTTTGAAAACCGCAGCCGGCCGCGTGCCTGGTTGCGGTTTTTTTCGTTTATGCCCGTGGTTCTGCTGAAGTTTCATTCAGCCATCCATCTTAAAAATAATAATAAATTGGTCAAAAAATAAAATGCCTAATAAATTGGTCTTGTATTTGATGTGATGCCTAATACAATAGTCATATCTAAAAAGAACCATTTAATTGGATCTTGTCATGACCAATCTGCAAGACATCGGCCACCGTATCCGTAGTGCTCGCAAGGCAAGAGGCTTGACCGCCATGGCCTTGGCCGAGCTGACCGGAATGCACCGCAACACCCTGCTGGCACTGGAAACCGGGCGCGGCAATATCGAGCTGGTCAAGCTGCTGGCCTTGTGCGATGCGCTGGACCTGGACCTGCTGCTGCTGCCGCGCCAGGCCGCACCCTTGCGCGCGGCCGAGACCCAGGGCAACGGCAGCCAGACCGAGCTGGGCCAGCGTCTGCAAGCGCTGATGGGGCCGGGAGGTGGCGCATGAGCATGTTGCGTTCGTTGCGCATCCGCCTGGGGCATTGCGAGGTGGGCTCGTTGTTCGCCCTCGATGATGGGCGCTGCTACTTCCGTTTCGACGATGCCTACGCCTTGCAAGGACCGCAGCGCCCGGTACTGTCGCAGCTCTACCTGGCCAGTACCGAAGAGCGCACGCGGGCCCAGTTGCTCGACCCGACACTGGCGGCCAATCGCGGCGATGGCCGGGGCGGCTTGCCGCCATTCTTCCAGAACCTGTTGCCGGAAGGGCAGTTGCGCAAGCACCTGATCCAGCGCGCCGGGCTGGCGCCGGATGATGAATTCGGCCTGCTGGCCTATTGCGGGCGCGACTTGCCGGGCGACGTCTCGGCCCTGGCCGAGGAGCTCGATGAGCGCGAGCTGGGCCGCTTGCTGGGCCAGGGACATGACAGCTACGAGATGAGCTCGGGCCAGTTGCCAGTGCCGGGCGGGGAATCGCTCTCGGGCGTGCAGCCCAAGCTGGCGCTGGTGCAGGAGCCGGGTGGACGCTACGTGATGCGCTCCAAGGATAGCCAGGGCAGCCATTTCATCGCCAAGCTGCCGGCCACCGATTACCCCAACATGCCGCAGGTCGAGTTCGCCGCGTTGACGCTGGCCGCCGCAGCCGGTGTGCAGACCTGTCGCTTCAGCCTGGAGCCGCTGTCGGCCATTGCCGATCACCTGCCATTCGGCTTGCGCAACGATGCCAGCCGCTTTCTGCTGGTGCAGCGCTTCGACCGCGATGCACCCACCCCGACCGGCCGGCTGCACATGGAAGACTTCGCTCAGGTCACCGGTACTGCGCCCGGGGCCAAGTATGTGGGCACCTATGCCGCCATCGGCGTGGTGCTGGCCGAACGCAGTAGCCGCGGGGTGGAGGATGTCTTTGAATTGCTGCGACGCATCAAGGTCAATGAATTGCTGGGCAACTTCGACGCCCACCTGAAGAACTTCAGCCTGCTGTATCACACCCCGCAAGCCGCCGCTCTGTCGCCGGCCTATGACATCGTGGCCTATGCCGCCTACGTGGGCGGGGATGGTCATGCCCTGGCCTTCGTGCCGGGGCAGAAGGGCAAGCAATTGTTGACGCCGGCCATCCTGCGCCAGCTGGCCAATCTGTGGCGCATTCCAGAACCCAGGCTGCAGGCCGTGCTGGTAGAGACGGTCGAGCGCGCCATGACGCAATGGCCGGCCCTGATCGGCGGCCTGCCATTGACCGAGGCCCAGCGTACTAGGCTGCTGGCGCACCTGGAGGCCAATGCCAGCGTGGCCGCCTGGCGCCGTCGTGCTGCGCGCAGAAAGCCCGCCAGCGGGGAGGGTGCATGAGGCCGACCCCGACCCTGCCGATGCGCGATGGTCTGTCGCCCAGTTATCTTTGGTTGCAGCCTGGGCCGTGGCGCGACATGCTGTCCTTCCTGGCCGAACACTTCACGGCGGTGCCGGCCGAGATCTGGCGCGAGCGCCTGTTGCGGGGGGAAGTGCGCAACCAGCGCGGCGAAGACCTGCGCCCGGATTCGGCTTATCGCAGTGGCGACTGCATCTTCTACTACCGCGAATTACCCCAGGGGGAAGAACGCATCCCGGTCGAAGAAAAGATCCTGCACCTTGATGAACACCTGCTGGTGGCCGACAAGCCGCATTTCCTGCCGGTCATCCCGACCGGCCGCTTCGTGCAGGAAACCCTGCTGGTACGTCTGAAGAAAGCTACCGGCCTGCAAGACCTGGTGCCCATCCACCGCCTGGACCGCGAGACAGCCGGGGTGATCGTCTTTTCCCACCAGCGCGCCAGCCGGGGTAAGTACCAGTCCATGTTCCGGGAACGCTCCATGTTCAAGGTATATGAAGCCATTGCCCCGCTGCGCCCGGAACTCCAGCTACCGCGGGTGCATCGCAGCCGTGTGGAAGAACTACCTGAACAATTCTTCAAGATGCACGAGGCCCAAGGTGCACCCAATTCGGAGACCCATATCTCCTTGCTGGAAGCGCGCGGGGAACTGGGTTTGTATCAGCTCGAACCGGTCACCGGCCGGCGTCACCAGTTGCGGGTGCATATGGCCGCGCTGGGTATTCCCATCCTCAATGACCTGTTCTATCCGCACGCCGTGCCGGTAGGGGTGGCCGATGACCTGGACAAGCCCTTGAAGCTGCTGGCGCGTTCGCTCTTCTTCATCGATCCACTCGATGGCAGCGAGCGGCATTTCGTCAGCCAGCGCAGCCTGTGAAGAACGCAAGCGTTTCAGCTTTATTTCAGGCGGCCGACTTCAGTTGATGCAGCGACGCCACCAGGTCGGCAAAGCGTTGGCCCTGGATCATGATGTGCTGGCGCAGCACCTCCACGATCCTCTCGGCGTCGCCGGCAATGATGGCGTCCACCGCGGCCTGGTGTTCATCGAAGGACATCTTGAGTCTGTCCCTGACGCGCAACTGCAGGCGCCGGTAGGGCCGCAGGCGGCGGTGCAGGGCCCGGGCCTGCTCGGCCAGGAAGCTGTTGTGGCTGCCGGCGTAGATATGGTCGTGGAAGGCTTCGTTGAGGTAGAAGTAGGCATCCGGGTCACTGGCGTCGCGCGCCGCCTGGCAGGCCTGGTGCGCCGCCAGCAGCTCGGCATGTTCGGCGGGCGTCATGCGGCGCGCGGCCAGACGGCCGCACATGGCCTCGAATTCGGCCATCACTTCGAACATTTCAATCAATTGCTGTGGACCGATCTCGGCCACGATGGCGCCGCGGCGCGGACGCATCTCGACGATGCCCATCGAAGCCAACTGGATCAGCGCCTCGCGAATGGGGGTGCGCGAGACACCGAACTGCTCGGCCAGCGAGGTTTCATCCAGGTGCTGGCCGGGTGCCAGCTTGCCCACGGCAATCATCTCTTCGATCGATTCGCGCAGGGTTTCAGAACGGGTCTTGGGGGTATCCATGATCAATTGCCTTTAAAGCAAGCATTGTAAAGCGGGGGCGATCCACAGGATTAATGCTTGACAATGTATGCGTTTCCTATGAAATTGTATACACGATGAGAGCATAAAAACACACGTAGTTCCATCAATCCTGGAGGAGACACCCAATGAACACCATGACCCGCCGCCATTTCCTCGGCGCCCTCGCCGCCGCCCCGCTTGCCAGCGCCGTTCCCTCGGTGTGGGCGCAGTCGGCCACGCTGAAGATTTCGCACCAGTTTCCCGGTGGCACGATCACCGAAGGCGACTTTCGCGACCGCCTGGTGCGTACCTTCGCCCAGCAGGTGAGCGAACGCACCAAAGGCGCGCTGAAATTCGAGATCTATCCCGGTTCTTCCCTGATGAAGACCAATGCCCAGTTCTCGGCCCTGCGCAAGGGCGCGCTGGACATGTCGCTGGTGCCGCTGAACTATGCCGGCGGCGAAGTGCCGGAAACCAATATCGGCCTCATGCCCGGCCTGGTGACGTCGTACCAGCAGGGCGCGTCCTGGAAGAATGCTGAAGTCGGCAAGGAACTGGCCCGTGTGCTGGGCGAGAAGGGCGTGGTCATCGTCAGCTGGATCTGGCAAGCCGGCGGGGTGGCCTCGCGCGGCAAGCCCATCGTCGATCCGGCCGATGTGAAAGGTATGAAGGTGCGCGGCGGTTCGCGCGAGATGGACCTGATCCTCAAGGAAGCGGGAGCGGCCGTGGTGACCCTGCCCTCCAATGAAATCTATGCCGCCATGCAGACCGGTGCCATGGATGCGGCCATGACGTCTTCGACCTCCTTCATGTCCTTCCGCCTGGAAGAAGTGGCCAAGGCCCTCACTACCGGACGCGACAAGGCCTACTGGTACATGTTCGAGCCGTTGATGATGTCCAAGGCCGTCTTCGAGCGCCTGCCCAAGGACCAGCAGGCCGTCATCATGGCGGTGGGCGCCGAGATGGAGCAGTTCGCCACCAAGGCCGCCCAGGCCGATGACATCGCCGTGGCCCAGGTGTACCAGAAGGCCGGCGCCAAGGTGGTGGACTTGAACGCGGAGGTGGTCAAGAAGTGGCAGGACATCGCCCGCAATACCGCCTGGAAGGACTTCGCCGGGCGTAATGCCAGCTGCGCCAAGCTGCTGGCCCTGGCGGAGAAGACCCTATGAGCCACGGTTTCGAGATGCCTGGCGCGGCTGCGGCGCGCCCGGTCGTTCCGGCCAGCGCTCCGGTGGCGTGGCTGGCGGCCTTTCTGCGGGCTTACCATCGCGTGGCCGTGTTCCTCGGGATGATCGCATTGCTGGTCACCTCCTGCATCCTGACCTATTCGGTGGTGGTGCGTTACTTCTTCCATCAGCCCACCGACTGGCAGGATGAAGCTTCGGTCTTCATGTTGGTGGGGGTGATCTTCCTGTGCTCGGCCTATGTGCAGTCGCTGCGCGGCCATATCGGCATCGAGGCGCTGGCAGGGCTGCTCTCGCCGCTGGCCAACCAAGTGCGCATGTTCATCGTGGATATGGTGTCCTTGCTGTTCTGTGCCTTCTTCACCTGGAAATCCTGGACCTTGTTCCATGAAGCCTGGGTGGAAGGGCAGACCACTTCCTCGACCTTCGCGCCACCGCTGTGGATTCCTTATTCCCTGATGGCGCTGGGCATGACCATGCTCACCCTGCAACTGCTGGTGCAGGTACTGGTGCGTATTACCGGCACCGTTCCCGCGCCGCAAGCCGGAGGTGCGCAATGAGTCCGCTGACCCTGGGTGTGCTCTATGGCGTGGTCACCATCCTGGTGATGTGTTCGGGAATGCCGATTGCCTTCGCGCTGGGCGTGGTGGCCACTGGCTTCATGTACTTTTTCATGCCGGAATCGTCGCTGGATACCATCACGCAGAACGTCTACGAGGAAATCGCTTCCATCACGCTGCTGTCCATTCCGCTGTTCATCCTGAAGGGGGCTGCCATCGGCAAGTCGCCTGCGGGCAAGGACTTGTACTCGGCCATCCATGCCTGGCTGAACAAGGTGCCGGGCGGCCTGGGCATCGCCAACGTGTTTGCCTGCGCATTGTTTGCGGCCATGGCTGGTTCCTCTCCTGCGACTTGCTCGGCCATCGGTTCGGCGGGCATTCCCGAGATGCGTCGACGCGGTTATTCGCCCGGGTTTGCAGCGGGCATCATCGCCGCCGGCGGTACCCTGGGCATCCTGCTGCCGCCCTCGATCACCATGATCCTGTATGCAGTGGCCGCGGAACAGTCGTTGGGACGCCTGTTCCTGGCCGGTATCGGGCCGGGTGTGCTGCTGGTGATCCTGTTTGCCGGCTATGCCGTCTTCCGTGCGCGCAAGGAGTACAAGCTGGCGCACGCGGTCTATACCGCAGGCGGCGCCAAGTCGGCCTACCTGGATGATGAGCATTTCACGCTGGCGCAGAAGGTGGAAATGCTGCCGCGCGTGCTGCCTTTCCTGATCCTCTTGATCGGTGTGATGGTGGCGCTCTATGGTGGTCTGGCTACGCCCTCCGAGACCGCCGGCCTGGGCGCGCTGCTGGCGCTGGTGTTGATCGCGGTGGTCTATCGCATCTACAAGCCGCGCGAGATTGCACCCTTTCTCAGTTCCACCATCAAGGAATCGGGGATGCTCTTGCTCATCATCGGCATGTCGCTGCTGTATTCCTACGTGATGAGCTATCTGCACATCAGCCAGTCGGCGGCGCAGTGGGTGGTCGACCTGCACCTGTCGAAGTGGCTGCTGCTGGCGGTGATCCTGGCCATGGTGATCGTGCTGGGCTTCTTCCTGCCACCGGTGTCGATCATCCTGATGACCGCGCCCATCATCCTGCCGCCGTTGAAAGCCGCCGGCTTCGACCTGATCTGGTTCGGCATCGTCATGACCGTGGTCATGGAGATGGGGCTGATCCACCACGCCGGTGGGGCTGAATCTGTTTGTGATCAAGAACATCGCACCCGATATCGCCTTGGGCGATGTCATCAAGGGTACGATTCCTTTCCTGGCGCTGATGTTTCTCGCGGTCCTGCTCTTGTGCATGTTCCCGGGCATCGCGACCGTATTGCCTGACCTGTTGATGGGAGCCAAGTAAATGAGCAGTAGCGAACGCGTGTGGAATGCGCGCCAGAAGAACCGTGAACAGCGGCTGGCGCGCGCCACCGCCGCATTGGGAAGCCAGTTGCAGGGCAAGATCGCGCCCGCCGATCAACTGGGCGAACTCCTGTATGCGGTGCTGGAAAACGGTGACCGTGTCTGTGTCGAGGGCAACAACCAGAAGCAGGCCGATTTCCTGGCCAAGGGGCTGGCCGCGCTCGACCCGGCACGGGTGAACGGCTTGCACATGCTGTTCTCGGTGCTGGCCTTGCCGGAACATCTGGACGTGTTCGAAAAAGGCATCGCCGACCGGCTGGACTTTTCCTTCTCCGGCCCGCAAGCCGGTCGCCTGGCCAAGCTGGCCTCGGCCGGCAAGCTTAACATCGGCGCCATCCATACCTACCTGGAACTGTTCGGGCGCTACTTCGTCGACCTGACCCCGCGCGTAGCGCTGGTGGCGGCACAGGCGGCCGACCGCCACGGCAACCTCTATACCGGGCCCAATACTGAAGATACGCCCGCCATTGCCGAAGCCACGGCCTTCTCCAGCGGCATCGTGATTGCGCAGGTGAACGAAATTGTCGATGAGCTGCCACGCGTGGATATCCCTGCGGATTGGGTGAGCTTCGCCATCAAGGCGCCCACGCCGCATTACATCGAGCCGCTGTTCACGCGCGATCCGGCGCAGATTTCCGAGATCCAGGTCTTGATGGCGATGATGGCCATCAAGGGCATCTATGCCGAATACGGCGTGCAGCGGCTGAACCATGGCATCGGTTTCGATACCGCCGCCATCGAGCTGATCCTGCCGACCTATGCCGAATCGCTGGGCCTGCGCGGCAAGATCTGCAAGCACTGGGCGCTCAATCCGCATCCGGCCTTGATTCCGGCCATCGAAGCCGGGTTTGTGGAGTCGGTGCATTCCTTCGGCTCCGAACTGGGCATGGAAGACTATATCCGCGCCCGTCCCGATGTCTTCTTCGTCGGCCCCGATGGTTCCATGCGCAGCAACCGTGCCTTCTCGCAGACGGCCGGCCACTATGGCTGCGACATGTTCATCGGTTCCACCTTGCAGATCGACTTGCAGGGCAATTCTTCCACGGCCACGCTGGGTCGCATCGCCGGATTCGGCGGTGCCCCCAACATGGGTGCGGATGCCAGAGGACGCCGCCACGCCAGCGAAGCCTGGCTCAAGGCTGGTCAGCAGGCGCGTGCCGGTCGCAATACCATCCCGCGCGGGCAGAAGCTGGTGGTGCAGACGGTGGAAACCTTCCGCGAACACATGCAGCCGGCCTTCGTCGAAAAACTCGATGCCTGGCAACTGGGCGAGCAAGCCAAGATGCCGATTCCACCCGTGATGATCTACGGCGATGACGTCACCCACATCCTCACCGAAGAAGGCATCGCCAACCTGTTGCTGTGCCGTACCGAGGAAGAGCGCGAGCAAGCCATCCGCGGCGTGGCTGGTTACACTGCCGTGGGCATGGGCCGCGACAAGCGCATGGTGGAAAACCTGCGCGACCGCGGCATCATCCGCCGCGCCGAAGATCTGGGCATCGACAAGCGAATGGCTACCCGCGACCTGCTGGCGGCCAAGAACATGAAAGATCTGGTGCGGGCTTCCGGTGGGTTGTACAACCCGCCCAAGCGCTTCCGCAACTGGTAAGCCATCTGCAATGAAAGCGACATTATGGAAACTTTGACTTTTCGCTTTGAGCACGGCTCGCGCCGCCTCAAGGCTGCGCCTGAACTGGTCGGTGTGGTTAGCTCCGGCAACCTGGAAGTGCTGATCGAAAACGCGTCCCTCAACGGCGCCTGCGCTATCGAGGTCAAGACCGCTGCGCGCGGCTTCGGCACCATCTGGGAAGCGGTGATGACCGACTTCCAGCAGCGCTGGCAACTGGCCGATACCCGCATTTCCATCAACGACATGGGCGCCACGCCCGCCGTGGTCAGCTTGCGTCTGGACCAGGCGGTGGAAGCCATGGTGGAGGAAGGCCAATGAGCGCGAGCTATCTGGAAGCCACGGCGCGCGAGCGCATCCTGGCGGTACTGGACGCCGGCAGCTTCAAGGAACTGCTGCCGCCGGCCCAGCGTGTGGTGAGCCCGCACTTGGGGCAACTGGACGCACCGGTCTCCTTTGACGATGGCGTCATCATCGGCGAAGGCTTGCTGGGCGGACGTGCCGTGATGGCGGCGGCGCAAGAGGGTGGTTTCATGGGCGGCGCCGTGGGCGAGGTGCATGGTGCCAAGCTGGTGGGCTTGCTCAAGCGCGCCATCGCCCGTCAGGCGGCTGGCGTGATCCTGCTGCTGGAAACCGGCGGGGTGCGGCTGCATGAAGCCAACGCCGGTCTCATCGCCGTCTCCGAGGTGATGCGCGCCGTGCTGGAGGCGCGCGCCGCTGGTATCCCGGTGATCGTGCTGGTGGGCGGCGCCAATGGCTGCTTCGGCGGCATGGGCATCGTGGCGCGCTGCGCCAATACCATCATCATGTCCGAAGAAGGACGGCTGGCCATGTCCGGTCCCGAGGTGATCGAGACGGCCAATGGCGTGGAAGAATTCGATTCGCGCGACCGTGCGCTGGTCTGGCGCACCACGGGCGGCAAGCATCGCTACCTGATCGGCGACTGCCAGCAACTGGTGGGCGATGACACCGAGGCCTTCCGCGCCGCCGCCATCGCTGCGCTGGCCCAGGCCGGCGACGTGCCCTTGACGTTGGCCGCGCTGGAAGCCGAACAGGACATGCTGCGCCGTCGCATCGCCGCCTTCGGCCATGCCGAGGATCCGATGGACATCTGGGCCGAGCTGGGCGTGTCCCAGCCGGAAGTGGTGCCGATGCTGGAAGCCGGCGCCTTCACCGCCATGGCCGAGCGCCTGCGCATTGCCGCCAAGGCCTGAGAGGAATCCATGAATCAAACTGTCACTCCCCCCCAGGTCGACTGGCGCGCGCTCGCGCAAGAGCTGTTCCCGCAAGGTCATGCCATCACCGAGCAGGAGTATTTCCTCTCCGGCACGGCCCAGGTCGACGGCAGCACCGTCACCGTGGTCGGCACCACCGGCCACACGCCCATCGGCATCGAGATTGCCCTGGCCCAGGCCAGCGTGATCCTGCAGACGGTGCGTGAGCATCCGGGCCGGCCCATCGTGATCCTGGTCGATACGCAAGGCCAGCGCCTGCGCCACCGTGATGAAATGCTGGGCATCAACAGCTACATGGCGCACCTGGGCAAGTGCGTGGAACTGGCGCGCCGCCAGGGCCATCGTGTCATCGGCCTGGTGTATGACCAGGCGCTGTCGGGTGGCTTCATCACCAGCGGACTCATCGCCGATGCCTGCTATGCCTTGCCAGCGGCCACCATCCGCGTCATGGGCTTGCCGGCCATGGCGCGCATCACCAAGGTGCCGCAAGAGCGGCTCACTGAACTGGCCAAGAGCAATCCGGTGTTCGCCCCCGGCCCGGAAAACTATCTGCGCATGGGGGGCGTGGCCGAGATCTGGAACGGCGACCTGGCCCAGGCCCTGTCGCAGGCGCTGGCCGTAGACCGCAGCGCCGACACCCGCGCCGCCATTGGCCTGGAGCGGGGCGGCCGCAAGTGGGCGCAGCGGGTCATCGAGGCGGTGGTCCACGACACACCGCTCAACGGATGATTGCGCCCGCGTCTTGCCTGGCGCAGTCACGCCACCACCTGCTCTGGTTGAGCGAGTCGGCCTGGGTGCGACTGCAGGCCCAGTGCAGCGATGCGCGCCAGGTGGCGGCACTGGCGCACTGGCAGCGGATGCGCTGGCCGGTCATCGTGCGACGTCTGGAGGGGGGCGTGGCAGACGATGAGATCTGCGTGGGCATTGCCCTGCCACCGGACGCCCAGGGCAACAAGCCGCGCATCGCCTTGCGCGTGCAGGCGCAAGAAGTCGTGGCGCGTCATGCGCCGTTCCTGTTGCGCGACATCGTGGCGGCGCATCTGTCGGGCTTGCCGTCGGCATGGCAGAGCGGCCTGGACCAGTTGCAGCAACACATGGCACGGGCCGGCATCACGCTGGCCGTGTTCGGTTCGCTGGCTTGGCAGGCGCTCACCGCCGAGCCCTATCTGCGCAGCAGTTCGGACATCGACCTGCTGTTCCAGCCACGTAGCCTGGCCCAGCTGGAAGCCGGCGTGCGTCTCCTGGCGTGGCAGGCGATGTTCCTGCCGCTGGATGTTGAAGTCATGTTCCCCGAGGGGGCTGCGGTGTCCTGGAAGGAGTGGCGCCAGGTCGCAGTCCTGGGCAATGGTGGCGAGGGCAGGGTGCTGGTCAAGCGCGCTGCCGGCGTCGCCCTGGAGCGGGTCGCCACCCTCATCGCCAGCCTGCCGCAAGAGGAGTCGCAGTCGTGCGCCGCCTGATCGATCACCCGGCGCTGCTGGCGCCGCCCCTGCCTCATCTGCAGCACAATGCGGCGCACGAGCACCGGGCATTCTGTCGCCTGCTGGCCCGGCTGGCGCTGCGCAGCCTGCATCAGGAACTGGTGCTCTATCCCAAGCCTGGCCTGGTCTCGCGCGTGGACAATGGCAGTCATGCCGACATGACCGCCGAGACCTTCCTGCGCAGTCTGTTCGCTCTGCGCCATTACTTCTTCCAGATCGCCACTGCCGGGCTGGAGGGCGCGCCCTTCCACACCCTGCAACGCCTGGCGGTACGCGCCGAAGAACGCATGTTGCGCGCCACGGGGGGCGTCAACACGCATCGTGGCGCCATCTTCGCGCTGGGCATGTTGTGTGCGGCCATGGCTTGTTGCCGGGGCCGGCGCTTGCCTTTGCAGCCGGCCACCGTCCGTGCCACCTTGCTGATCCAGTGGGGCGATGCGCTGGCGCGCCATAGCGCAGCCATTCCCGGCGAGTCCCACAGCCATGGCCAGCGCGTAGCTGCCCGACATGCCGTGGGCGGGGCGCGCGAAGAGGCGGCGCTGGGCTTTCCGTCCGTTTTCGAGGTGGCTTTGCCGCAATTGCAGGCCACGCTGGCACAGGGGCGCGATGCGTATCACGCCAGGATCGACACCCTGTTTGCCCTGATGGCGCAATTGAGCGATACCAATGTCTACCATCGCGGCGGGGCCGAGGGCGCCGCACTGGTGCGTGAGCGCAGCGCTGCCTTCCTGGCTGCGGGCGGCACGGCTCGCCCCGGTTGGCAAGAGGATGCTGTGGATTGTCATCGACTCTTCGTGGCCCGGCGCCTGTCACCGGGCGGTGCCGCCGACCTGCTGGCGGCGGCTTGCCTGGTACACCAGGCAAGCTCGCTGGAGGCCGAGGGGCGATGAGCATGAGGCTGGCCATTCTTTGTCCGGGGCAGGGGGCGCAGCACGCCGGCATGTTCGACCTGCTGCGCGAGGATGCCCAGGCCGCGGCCTTCCTGGCGCAGTGTCCATTGCGCGATCAGCTCCAGGCACCACTGGAACAGGTGCTCAATGATCCCGCCCAACGCTACGCCAACCGCAACGCCCAGCCGCTGATCGTGGCAGCGCAACTGGCGGCGTGGCAGGCGCTACGTGCGCCGTTAAGCGCCATCGCGGGCGCACCCACCCTGGTGGCGGGCTATAGCGTGGGCGAGTTGTCGGCCTACGCGGTGGCCGGTGTCATCGCCGCCGAGGACACCGTCGCGCTGGCCGCACAGCGCGCTGCGGCCATGACGCAGGCTGCCAGCGCATATCCGGGACAAGGGCTGATGGCCATTGGTGGTGTCGCCATCGATAGCGTGCAAGCCTGCCTGGCGCGCCATGGCGGCTTCGTGGCCATCGTCACTGGTGAGGACTCGCTCATCGCCGGTGGCTCCGATGCGGCCTTGCACGCGGCCGCCGCCGAGCTGGCCGGGCAGGGCGCGCGCAACTCGGCCTTGCCGGTCGGGCTGGCTTCACACACGCCATTGATGCAGGCTGCCGTAGCACCTTTCTCTGCGCACCTCGATGCACTGGCATTGCGTTCTCCCGCGCTGACCTTGCTGGCCGGTGTCACAGGGCACACCGTCAGCGACAGCGCCCAGGCGCAAGCGCTGCTGCTGCGCCAACTGTGCGAGCCCATCCAGTGGTCGGCCTGCATGGATGCCTGCGCCGAGCGGGGCGTGAACGTGGCGCTGGAACTGGGCCCCGGTGCGGCCCTCTCGCGCATGTTGCGCGAGCGCCATCCGCACATCGCCTGCCGTTCGCTGGCGGACTTCCGCAGCCTCAACGGGGCGCTGGCCTGGTTGCGTCGGCAAGCCGACTGAGCCGATGAGGTATATCAAGTCATCGACTCGATTGCCGACTTGCGCGCTGGCATCCGGGCGCTGCCGGTGCTATCTTGAATCCATATCTTCATATCTTCCCAAAGCGGCATGACCGTTTCTGTCAGATCAGGCTGACAGTGCAACACGCTTTATGCATTCCTTGACGACCACGCTGCGAACCAATGCCAGGTCGTCCAGTCGCATCTTCAAGCCATGCCTGGCCGGGTGTCGGGCATGGCCATTGATCAACCCGACCAGGAGGCCCCAGTATGAAAGTCGATGTGTACAAGCGCCCGGACGGCGACGGATTGTTTTCCTATCTTGTCCTGCCCCACGAAGAAGCCCTGCCGGATGAAGTCGCCAATACCGACTGGCTGCTCCATGAACAGAACGTGGACTTCGAGCGCGATGGCAAGCGGCACTTCACGCTGGAGGCGGAAGACGCCTTCATGCAGATCGGCGAGAAGGGCTATGCCATCACCCATCTGAACGAACGCAGCGAGGACGGTGCGGCCTGATAAGCAGGTTTAAGCAGGCCTCGGCTGTCAGCAAGGAAACACGAGGAGAGCATCATGCCAACCGAACAAGTAGGCGATTATGAAGTCGAGTATGCCGGTGTGCGCCTGATCGGCGGTGAGGAGTGGGTGGCGCAGGTGGCCATCTTCGGCCACTCCACCAATCCCATGCACCGCAACCCGGTCTTTCCGGTGCAACGGGTCTTGCCCGACCAGACCTTCGAAGATGAAAAAGCGGCCGAGGAGGGCGCGCGCCAGGCCGCCCATGAGCTGCTGGAGAAGCAAACTCACCACTGAAGAGCGCTGTTGAGAATCATCAAGCCCGGCCGGCGCCGGGCTTTTTCACGCCAGGTGGCATGGAATTCGCATGAGAGAAGCACAACTGCCGCCATGCGATATCGGCTCAATGGTCGGTTTCGCCATAGAATGGCGATCATTGCGTTTTACTTCATATCCCTCTTCATCCTCGTTTCGCCAGGCCCGCCATGAAACCGCCTCTACTCGTTTTGATTCACCTTTCCGAAGAAAGCACCGCTACCATCGCCGCCCACTACGACATCCTCTACGCGCCGGATCGCCCGCGCCGCGATGCGATGATCGCCGGCCCTGCCAAGAAAGTGGCGGTGGTGCTGACCAACGGTTCGACCGGACTGACGGCCGATGAAATGCGCGCCTTGCCGCACCTGCAACTGGTATGCGCCCTGGGCGCCGGCTTCGAAAACATCGACGTCGCCCACGCCCAGGCCCACGGTATCGAGATCGCCACCGGTGCCGGTACCAACGAGGATTGCGTAGCCGATCACACCCTGGGCCTGCTGCTGGCCATCCTGCGCAATATTGCCGTGCTGGACCGCTACACCCGCGAGGGTGGCTGGCGCGAGACTCTGCCCTTGCAGCCGCAACTGGCGGGCAAGCGGGTGGGCATCGTCGGCATGGGCAACATCGGCAAGAAGATCGCCCGCCGTGCTGCTGCCTTCGATGCCGAGATCGCCTATTGCAACCGCAAGAAGCGCGATGACGTCGATTACCACTACTTTTCGGACGTGGCCCAACTGGCCGGCTGGGCCGATTGCCTGATCGTGGCCGCCCCGGGCGGCGCCCAGACCTTGCACCTCATCAATGCCCGGGTGCTGGAAGAACTTGGCCCCAAGGGTTATCTGGTCAACATCGGTCGCGGCAGTGTCGTCGATACCGAAGCGCTGGCCGCCGCGCTGTCCTCCGGTCGCCTGGCCGGAGCTGGCCTGGATGTCTACGAGGGTGAACCCAAGCCGCCGGCTTCTTTGATCGGCTTGCCCAACGTGGTCTTGACGCCGCACATTGCCGGCTGGTCGCCCGAAGCCATCAGCGCCTCGGTGCGCCAGTTCCTGCGCAATTGCGAGGAACATTTTGCCGCCGCCGAGCCGGTGGTACGGGCTTGAACGCCGCCATACCGCGCATCAATGCGAGTTTTTTTGCCATAGCCGGGCTGGCTGGCCGATAATACGGCCGCGGTCGGGGTGCTCTCCTCCACGAGAGCCCCGGCCGGTCGCCAGCGTACTCGGGGGAGTGCCTGCGGCCGGACCCGCTGACCAAGATCAACCTATCGCCATCCCACTACATACAGAGAGAGCCACGCACCATGGATCTGCCATCTCACCAACTCACCATGACGGTCCTGATGACCCCGGACATGGCCAATTTCGCCGGCAACGTGCACGGCGGCACCATCCTCAAGCTGCTCGACCAGGTCGCCTATGCTTGCGGCAGCCGCTATGCCGGCCAGTACGTGGTGACCCTGTCGGTGGACCAGGTGATGTTCCGCCAGCCCATCCACGTGGGCGAACTGGTGACCTTCCTGGCCAGTGTCAACCATACCGGCAAGTCGTCCATGGAAATCGGCATCAAGGTGGTGGCCGAGAACATCCGCACCCAGGAAACGCGCCACGTCAACAGTTGCTTCTTCACCATGGTGGCGGTGGATGACCAGCGCAAGCCGATCCCGGTGCCGCCGCTGCGCCCCTTCTCGCAGGAAGAAAAGCGCCGCTTCGACGCCGCCGTGATCCGCAAGTCGCTGCGCCAGGAACTGGCGCGCCGCTATGAGGAATTCAAGCCGGGCGTGGAGAAGGCCAACTGATACGCCGGCGCAGGTAGCCAAGCAAAAATCCAGCCGGCCAGGGGCGCGGATCAGGCCGTCAGCGGCCCGAGTGCGCCGATGGCAATGGTCAGCAGGCCCAGGCCCAGGTTGATGCCCACCAGCAGCCGCACTTGGCGCAGCGCGCGCGAGGCGCGGTCCCAGTCCTGCTGGGCGCTCGCCAGCTTGAGGCGGCGGAACGGGGCGAAGAAGATGTGGGCGAAGATCAGCATCATCACCACGCCGATGCCGGTCATGGCGTGTACGTAGGGCGGCAGCATGGTCGCTCCGGCGCTCATGACGCCCATCATGTGCAGGCCGCTGCCCAGCACCAGCGCAATGGCCACCCACACCCAGATGAAGAAATTGCCCAGCACCGCCGCCATGAGGCTCAGTCGCTGCTCTGGATGCAGCACGGCCAGGGCCGGACGCAGGGCCATGTGGGCGAAGAACATGCCGCCGACCCACACGGTCAGTCCCAGCACATGGATGAATTTGGCAAACAGCATGGCACTCCCGTCAGGAAATTCGCGAAAAAGGTGTGCGCATTGTCGCATGAGCGGCGACCCGGCGTAGCTCTTCCCCTTGCATCCCCCACGGCCGAGCTTGTGGTAAGGTCTCGCCGCAACGTCATCTTCGGGGCCGCCACATCATGTCCAGTACCAGCACAAGCACCCTCAGTGCCATCTACTTCTATCCCATCAAGTCCTGCGGTGGCCTGTCGCTGGCGCGCGCCGAGATTGGGCCGCTGGGTCTGGCGCTGGACCGCCACTGGATGGTGGTGGACCGCCAGGGCCAGTTCCTGAGCCAGCGCAGCCATCCACGCATGGCCTGCATCACGCCGGCCTTCGAAGAGGATGCTCTGGTCCTGCGCGCACCGGGCATGGAAGACCTGCGACTGGCCGCCGCCGGCCAGGATGGTGCCACCTTGGCGGTGCAGGTGTGGAACAGCCCGCTCGAAGCGCTCGACCAGGGCGAGCAGGCGCGCATCTGGCTATCGGATTACCTGCACGATGCAGTGCGCCTGGTGCGCTTCAATCCGGCCATCATGCGCGCCTGCAGCACGCGCTGGACTGGGGATTACCGCGCCAGCACGCAGTTTTCGGATGGCTATCCGCTGCTGGTGATCGGCCAGTCCTCGCTGGATGACCTGAATGCCCGTCTGGCGGCCAAGGGCGCGCCGGCCCAGGGTATGGAGCGCTTCCGTCCCAACCTGGTCATCAGTGGACTGGAAGCCTATGAAGAGGATTACATCGATACCGTAAGGATCGGCGCTGGTGGGCGGGCGGTGCAGTTGAAGCTGGTCAAGCCCTGCGCCCGTTGCCCCATCCCCGGTATCGACCAGCGCACCGGGCTGCGTGATGCGCAATGGCCCGACGAACCGCTTGCCACGCTCTCCACCTACCGCGCCAATCCGCGGGTGGACGGTGGTCTCACCTTCGGCCAGAACGCCATCGTCATCGGCGGGGAGGGCGGTGTCATTGAGGTCGGTCAGGCCTGCGAATGGGAACTGAATTTTTGAGAATCCCAAAAACAATGCCGCCCGGACGGAACCGGGCGGCATAGGCAATCAGCTTTCCTGACGGATTACTTCTGGCTTACTTCTTGGGGCGACCGACCTTCAGCGGGGTCAGGCTGCCGAGGATATCCTTGAGTTCAGCGATCTTCAGGTTCTTGATCAGCGACACGCCAATGCGCAGCAGGTCGCTCTTCTTGATCTCGACACCGGCCTTCAGGCAGGACTTCTTGACCTGGGCCAGCACTGCGTATTCGTTCTCGGGCATGGTGAAGCTGTCGCGCACCTGCTTGACCTTCTTGGCCTTGGGGGCTTTCTCTATCTTTTCTACCTTCTCCACCTTTTCGATCTTGGCCGGCTTGTCAGCCTTCTCGACCTTCTTTTCCAGCTTGGGAGCGGCTGCCGCAGCCGGGGCCGGCTTGGCCGGTGCTGCTGTCTTGGCGGCCGGACGGGCGGCCGGTTTTGCTGCGGGCTTCTTCACCACGGCGAGCTTGGGTGCTGCCGCCTTGGCGACGGGTTTCTTCTTTTCGGTCGGTACTGCTGCAGCTTGAACTCTGGTGGCCATGAACGCTCCTGTGAAAATTAATATAAACAATATATATTTTTTGCGCCTTTGCCGCAATCGGTCCCGACAATTGGTAACGATTTTATCCTGCTTTTTTGATCTGCAAACGTTTACAAGTGGCGTGCGATGACCACAAGCTGCGTGGCCTGACCGTTTGCGACGAACTACTTCGTCCCGGGCGAAATGAACTTCTCCAGATTCATGGCCGCGATGCTAACAAGTCCAGGTTAAAACTCTGTGACAAAGGTCAAAACAATTTATACGCAACGTACCCACGAAAAAAAAGCAGCCCGACCCTGAAGTCGGACTGCAATCAACAACGCTCTCTACCGGGGACTTACATGACACTACGGGCGACTGCTGGCTGCTGGTCGGTGGTGGCGGCGCTGGCAGGCTGGTTGCCAGCGGCTGGCTTGAGGGGAGTGACAGTGGCCGGGCCCTTGGGCTGGGCCGCTTGCGTCAGGTCGTGCTGGCTGGTGAACTCCTGCAGGAACTGGGCGAAACCGCTGCCCACTTCCTTGTGCTTGAAGCCCATGGCCACGGCGGCTTTCAGGTAACCGAGCTTGGACCCGCAGTCGAAGCGCTGGCCTTCGTAACGATAGGCCAAGATCTGCTCCTGTTGCAGCAGGGCCGAGATGGCGTCGGTCAACTGGATTTCGCCGCCGGCACCGGTGCCGATGTTTTCCAGACGCTCGAAGATGGCCGGGGTCAGCACATAGCGGCCTACCACGGCCAGGGTGGAGGGGGCTTCTTCCGGTGACGGCTTTTCGACGATGCCGCTCAACAGCTCGGTGCGCTCGCCATAGGGGCTGCCGCTGACGATGCCGTATTGGCGGGTTTCGGGACGTGGCACGTCCTGCACCGCTAACAGGCTCTTGCCTTCGCGTTCATAGAGGGCGGTCATCTGCGCCATCACGTTCTTGTGACCGGGGGCGGCGTCCATGAAGTCGTCGGCCAGCAGCACCGCAAAGGGTTCATCGCCCACCAGCGGCTTGGCCAGCAGCACGGCATGGCCCAGCCCCAGCGGCTCGGCCTGGCGCACGTAGACGCAGTTGATGTGCTTGGGGATGACGTTGCGGATGGTTTCCAGCAGCTTGACCTTGCCGGCGGCTTCCAGCTCGCTCTCCAGTTCATAGGCCTTGTCGAAGTGGTCTTCGATGGCACGCTTGTTGCGGCCGGTGATGAAGATCATCTCGGTGATGCCGGCCTCCACCGCTTCTTCCACGGCGTACTGGATCAGCGGCTTATCGACAATGGGCAGCATTTCCTTGGGCTGTGCCTTGGTGGCAGGCAGGAAACGGCTGCCGAGACCGGCGACGGGGAAGACGGCTTTGGTAATTTTTTTCATGGTAGGTCCAGGTTGAGTGAATGGAAGGACGTGGCACCTTCATGGCGTGATGCTTCAGGCCTGTTTGTTGTTCTTGAACATCTTGGGTTGCAACAGCAGCGTCACGCTTGCAAGTGTGCGGTGGCAGAACCTGGCGATGGCCTGCAAGAGGCCAGCTCCGCATACACCCGGCTCGGTGCCGGCCGATGGCTGCGCCAGGTCGATCTTGCGCGGCAGGCTGCCTTCATTGAGTTGCTCCAGCACCGCAGCCAGTTGCGGCGCCTTCATCGAGATTTGCTGCATCAGTTGCGCCGACTCGCGGGCATAACGCGCATAGTGCTCGGCAAACTCGGCGCCACCCTGGTCTTGCGCTGCCGTGCCAAATGCATGAAGCGCAAAGGAGTTGGCGAAGGAGGGCGTCTGGCGGGCGCTGGATTCGGTGCTGGGCATGATGGGCGGCTCTCTCTGAAAGTCGGGCGGCAAATGCGGCGATGACACTGCTGCCCGGTCGGGGCTGCGCTGTGCCGCACGCTGTCGTATGCCGCACTGCGCCTATGGAAAGCAAGATTAAGAAAACTCGCGCTTCCTCTCTATAGGAATGGCTCTTTTTGCCATGTAGGAAAAGAGGAAGATTCGACGGTACCCACGGCCATCCACGGTCGCCTCGAGAGCCGCATATGCCGGGCTTTTCCTACAAGGAAATGGGCCGCTGTCCGATAGCTTGCGCCGGCCTGTTTTCCTACCATGACCTCATCTGTTGCGCCCGGCGCTTGCAGAGAAGAGGCGGCAGCGTACTTGGCCCGGTCAGGGTCGTGCGCTGTTTCCGACATCCATCCAAGAACGACAGAACGATAGGAAAGGGAACATCATGGAACACGGACTCATCGCATGGCTGATCATTGGCGCCGTGGCCGGCTGGCTGGCCGGGGTGCTGGTCAAGGGCGGCGGCTTCGGTCTGCTGGCCGATATCCTGATCGGTATCGTCGGTGCCGTCATCGGTGGCTGGCTGGCCGGTCTGCTGGGCATCGCCGTGGGCGGCGGCATCCTGGCCTCGATCGTTACCGCAACGCTGGGTGCCATCGTGCTGCTGGTGATCGTACGCGCCTTCCGGCGAGCCTGAACGGTCCGGCCCAGCGTCGCGCCGTACTTGGTCGTATCCCATGCGTCCGTGGCCTTGCCCGGGCGCATTTTGCATTGCCAAGCGCCAACAACTCCCCTGATCTCCAGCAATATTCTTGCAAGATTTGCGATCTTCATGCTGCATTGCGCAATGATGGCGTTACAATGCCTGTGAGATTGCAAAAAGATCAAGCTTTGCTGGGCGCCGCCGCTATCATGCTAGTCGCCGCAAGATGGTGCGTTGAGTGTGCTGCTGCGTCCTGTTCGGTTTTCCATCATCCAGAAAAGACATCATGAGTAGCGTCCATTCCCTCGCCGGCAAACGTGCCGCGCCTTCGGCCCTGGTGAACCTGCCGGTGCTGCTGTCCAACTACTACAGCCTGCGCCCGGACGTGGCCCAAGCCAGCCACCGGGTGGCCTTCGGCACCTCCGGTCATCGCGGCAACGCCAATGCCCACAGCTTCAATGAGTGGCATGTGCTGGCCATCACCCAGGCCATCTGTGACTATCGCAAGCAGCAGGGCTTCAAGGGACCGCTGTTCCTGGGTATCGATACCCATGCCCTGTCGGAACCGGCCTGGCATAGCGCGCTGGAAGTGCTGGCTGCCAACGAAGTGTTGACCATGCTGGCTAACGGCAGCCCCTATGTGCCGACCCCAGCCGTTTCGCACGCCATCCTCACGCACAACCGCGTACACCGCGACAAGCTGGCCGATGGCATCGTGGTCACGCCCTCGCACAACCCGCCCGACAATGGCGGCTTCAAGTACAACATGCCCAATGGCGGCCCGTCGGACTCCGACGTCACCGGCTGGATCGAACAACGCGCCAACGCCTACCTGGAGCAGAAGCTGGCAGGCGTGCGCCGGGTGACGTTCGAACAGGCGCTCAAGGCCGACACCACGCGCCGCTACGACTATCTCGACAACTATGTGGGCGACCTGCCCAACATCATCGACCTGGCCGCCATCGCCGGTGCCAACGTCAAGATCGGCGTCGATCCGTTGGGCGGGGCTGGTCTGCATTACTGGTCGGCCATTGCCGAGCGCTACAAGTTGAATCTGGAAGTGGTCAACACCGATGTCGATGCCACTTTCCGCTTCGTGCCGCAGGATTGGGATGGGCAGATCCGCATGGACCCGTCCTCGCCCTACGCCATGAGCGAACTCATTGCATTCAAGGATCGCTTCGACGTGGCCATGGCCTGCGATACCGACCACGACCGCCACGGCATCGTCGCCAAGAGCAGCGGCCTGCTACCAGCCAATGACTACCTGTCGGTGGCGGTGTACTACCTGTTCCGCCATCGTCCGTCCTGGCGTGCCGATGCTGCGGTGGGCAAGACCCTGGTGTCGAGCCAGATGATCAATCGCGTGGCCGATCACCTGGGTCGCAAGCTGCTGGAAATGCCGGTGGGCTTCAAGTGGTTCGTCGATGGCCTCTACGATGGCAGCCTGGCTTTCGGTTGCGAGGAAAGCGCCGGCGCGTCCTTCGTGCGCTTCGATGGCCAGCCTTGGAGCACCGACAAGGATGGCATCACCGCCGCCTTGCTGGCCGCCGAGATGACCGCCCGCACCGGCAACGACCCCGGCCGCCTCTACCAGGAGCTGACCCAGCAACTGGGCGCACCGCTCAATGGCCGCAAGGAAGCCGCCGCCAGTCCCGAGCAGAAGGCCCGCCTGTCCAGGCTGTCGCCGGACGACGTGAGCTCCACCGAGCTGGCTGGCGAAACCATCCGCACCGTGATGACTACCGCTCCCGCCAACGGCAAGGCCTTCGGCGGCCTGAAGATCGTGACCGACAATGGCTGGTTCGCCGCCCGTCCATCCGGTACCGAAAACATCTACAAGATCTACGCCGAAAGCTTCCGCGACCAGGCGCACCTGGACAAGATCTTTGCCGAGGCCCAGGAGATCGTCACCCGCGCGCTCAAGGCCGGCTGATCCACTCGCCTGCCATCCCACGCCGCCGCCCGTCAGGCCGGCGGCGTTTTCATTTCGTGCCTTCCTACAGGCGAATGGGCCGATGTCTGGCTGAGGGTAGGGCACCATCTTCGTAAGATGGGTCATTGCATTCCACCCTTGGCCAGGAGGACCTCCATGCCAGATCGCCAGCCCCCATCGCCCGCCGAACCAGCCGCCGCCCTGTTGCGGCCACCCGGCACGCCGCCGGTGCTGCCGCGTGCCCCGCTTGTCGGCGTGGGCGATCACCCCTCGCCGGTAGTCGAGCCAGACGGTACCGAAGATCCCTGGGCCAATGCCGATGACGGCGTGGTGCCAGGGCAGGGCCATGCCCCCCACCCTTTTCAACAGGAGAGCTCCATGCACAAGCCCCAAGACACCCCACCGGTAGAAGTGCCGCCACTGGACCCGACTCCACCGCAGGATCCGATCCCTCATCAGAACCCCAGCGCTGGCTCGCGCTGAGCGCAGCCGATCGCGCCGCTATCCCGGATGCACCACAGGAGACTGGATTGAACATCGCTTCACATACCCTACATACCCCGCAAGAAACCCCTCCCACGCATGAGCCCAGTCTGCCGCCCCCGGAGTTGCCGGACGACGATCCGGTCCCGGTGGAGGATCCGCCGATCAATCCACGGCCTTCCGACAAGCCATTGCGCATGTGAGCGGAGGACAGGCGGACCCCAGGGGCCGCCTGAATGCAGGGATTTTCAGCAGGTCAGGCTGGCGACAAAAATCTCCTCTCCACATTCAGAGTTTTCCGATATGAAGCGCCTTGCATTTGTGAAAACATCCCGATTTGGCGCCGGGCGCTGACATATTGGGCAGGAAACTTCATATCGCGCCAAGCGCACCACTCCCTCCTAGCTTGTTTACCGGCATTTCATTCCCGTTTCTTCACAGGAGTGCAGTCGGTGAACTCTCCCACTTTCCCTCACGGCGCGGACGCCGCAGGTCGCCCCGGCGCTCTTCAGCAGCCACACGTGCAGGTGCTCGCGCCGCTCTACGTGCTGGTGAGCCAGCAGGCTGCCCAGCCCGGTCCCACGCCTTGCCGGGTGCTGTGCGAGCCCATCCGCCTCGGCCAGGCCGCCGGCACCGACGCCATGGTGGTTTATCTGTCGCCCCTCCAAGCCTGCATCGACGCCGCCTTTCTCTCCTTGCCCGCGGAGCAATACCAGGTCGTGCCGGCATCATCCTTCCACCCCGACCAGATGATCGAGCAGCATCACGGCCGTTTGCCGTATTGCCTGCATTTTGCCTGGGCCGCCAGCAACGGCTGCCTGGTGGTGCGCCCCGAAGGCGGACTGGTGCGGCTGTCTACCTCCAGGATGGGACGCATGTCCAGCCTGCTTGATGCCATTCCTCTGCATATCGAGCTCAGCGAACTGGACTGCTATGAACGCATGTGGGAATACGCCGGCCTGTTCGCCCATGCCGAGTGCCATGCGCGCGACCTGGTCATGAGCGAGCCGGAGCGCAAGCGCCACGCGGCCCGCGCGTTGGCGCGCATCCCCGGCGTCTGTCTGCCGGTGGGGCCGATCAACCAGTTGGCCCTGTATGACCTGGAGTCGGCACATTGGCATTTCGTCGGACTGGACCTGTTTTCCGAGTTCCTGGCCGCAGATCCCGCCAGTCCTTGACGCCTTGCCTCGCCCCACAGCGGCCCAGGCAACTCCCAAAGCAGGCAATTCGACGGCCCCAGTGACATTCTTCGACTATTCATTCAGAGTTTTCTGATATGAAACGACTTTCTCTTCTGCAACGATGATAGCAAGCAGGGGGCTTGGAACCTCACAGAGACGCCCCTTCCTGTCGTTTGTTCGAGGAGCTGCGTGTGACCCGCTGGCTTGCCACTGTTTGTTGCTGGAGGCTATTGATGACGCGTTATGTGCCATTGGTCTTGCTGTTTGTCTGCCTGGTGGCAAGCCCTGACTCACCCTCCATGCCCGATGCGGTACTGGAGGTCTGCCTCACGGTGGACCAGGCCGACCAGCTTGGTCGCCTCCCGGTGAGCATCGACCCGGTGGCCGGGCGGGTGCAGGTGATGGAGCGCGGACCGTTGTCGCCCTACGACCTGTTCCTGCCCGATGGCGACAACCGCGTGCTGCGCATCGGCTTTGCCAGCGGCAACCCGGCCGGTGGCGATTATCTGTTCGTCAATTCCCACCGCGGCTACCTCGACCATGCCATCCTGCTCAGTCCGGAAGCCACGCCACGCCTGCAACGCCCGCGTCAGGCTGCCTTCGCCACGCTGGGCTATCACGGCCAGCGCTACCTGTGCCTGATGGAAACCCATGGCCCGCGCCAGCGCTCGGTCTTCGTGGCGCGTATTCCCGCGCGCATGGGAGCCGAACTACGGCTCTTTTACAAGCAGATGGTGCTGCCATCAGGATCAGCCGGCACCCCCTGATGTCTTGCCGGTAGGGCGGTCTGGCAAGCACAACCGACATTGCCGTTGCCCAACCGCTCCCCCGCCTTTATACTTCGCCCCTTAGCATTGCTTCTGGTATCCCGCGCGCAGCCGCGTTCGGGATTGAAACGGGAAGCCGGTGCGGTCGGCGCAAACAGCGTCGCCCCAAGCCGGCGCTGCCCCCGCAACGGTAAGCGAGCCAAGACAGGCAAGACGCCACTGTGCCAAGTGCATGGGAAGGTGCCTGTCCCGAAGCCCAGGCTTCAGCTCGCCAGCCCGGAGACCGGCCAGTGGCAACTCTTGAATGCATCGCGGAGGGCGATCATGCGGAAAGCTTCCATCATTTCCCGTCACTGTGACTCGGTGCTGCCCGCTGCGATGGGCGGCGGGATGATGCATGGGCGCTGCCGTGTGGCGTACTTCGTTCCCATCAACCGCCCAAGGAAAACGCATGTCCCATACTTCCGGTCTCCAGACCAGCCCCAGCATCGACTCCACCGCATCGGCCAGCCAGGTCTGGCGCGACCGCATCGCGCCCGCGCTGCTGGCCTTCGCGCTGGGCGTGGCACTGATCTACGGCGCCGGCTTCGCCTCCAAGGTCGAGCTGCATAATGCCGCCCACGATGGTCGTCACTCGGCCGGCTTCCCCTGCCACTGAGGAGCGCCTGATGAACTGGACCGTATTCAGACGCATGGCCTCGGCCGTGGTCATCGCAGGCGCCTTGTCGGGCGTGCTGCTCTCGGGGGTGCAGCAATTCCAGGTCGAAAAGATCATCTTCAAGGCCGAGGAATATGAAAAGGCTGGCGAGGCTGCTGCCGCCCAGGCACAGGAGCACGACCATGATCATGATCAGGCCACCGCCACCAGTGCCCACGCCCATGAACATGCCCACGACGCCGACGCCTGGGAGCCCGCCGATGGTGCCGAGCGCACCGGCTACACCGTGCTGGCCAACGTCAGCATGGCGGTGGGCTTTGCGCTGATGCTGGTCGCCGCCTTTGCCCTGAGCGGTCGCACCATCAGCTGGCGTAGCGGCCTGCTGTGGGGCCTGGCCGGTTACGGCGTGTTCTTCGTCGCCCCTTCGCTGGGCCTGCCCCCGGAAGTACCCGGTACCCTGGCCGCCCCGCTGCACGCACGCCAGTTGTGGTGGGTGATGACGGCCGCCATGACGGCTGCCAGCCTGGGCCTGTGCGTCTTTACGCGCGGCTGGCCCTACAAGCTGGTGGGCGTGCTGCTGCTGGTGGTGCCGCACCTGGTCGGCGCGCCCCAGCCCGAGGTCCATGGCAGCGTGGCACCGGAAGAACTGGCACAAGCCTTCATCCACGCCACCGCCCTGGCCAATGCCGTATTCTGGCTGGCCCTGGGCGGCCTGACCGGTTTCTTCTATCGCCGGTTCGGCTGAGCAACTTCGGCGTCGCGGCGCCTTTGAAAGAGAAGTCATGAGAACTCATCACCGCCACGTACTGATGTGCGTGGGCCCGCGCTGCACCGACAATGGGGTGCTGGCCGAAGCCATGTTCGGCGTGCTGGGCGAACAGATCGATGCCCGTCCTGAGCTGCGCGTCAAGCGTACCCGCACTCATTGCATGGTGGCCTGCAAGGCGCAGGCTCCGGTGGTGGTGGTCTATCCCGAGGGCGTGTGGTATCGCTGCGAAGATGCCAGCGCCATCGAACGCGTGGTGGTGGAGCATCTGGAAGGCGGGCGCGAAGTCACGGACCTGATCTTCCACCGCCTCGGTAGCGGCGATGTCCACCCTGAGACGGAGGCCAGCGATGTCTGACGCCCTGGCCCTGGCTCGTATTGTGCTGCTCACGCACGCGCCCACCGACCTGGCCATGCTGGCGGCAGCACGCGGCCAGTTGCCGGTCGATTTCCCGCCCGTGGCCGGCTACGACCTGCAAGGACTGCAAGCCCACACTGATGAAGACGGCCAGCCGCTGCACACGCTGGCGGCCCTGCTGCGCACCGAACTGGCCGGTGCACAGGTGATCGTGCTGCGCATCCTGGGGCGCCTGGGCGCAGTATCCGGTTTCCCCGAACTGCTGCGCCTGGCGCGCGCCCAAGGACGGCAACTGATTGTGCTGTCCGGCACCGGCGAGCCCGATGCCGAACTGGCGGCCGCTTCCACCGCCCCGGCCGACGTGCAGCAACAGGCGCTGGCCTATTTCAACGGCGGTGGCAGCGTCAATCTGGCGCAGTTGCTGCGCTGCCTGTCGGACCGCCTGCTCTTGAGTGGTTATGGCTATGAACCGGCGCAAGCCTTGCCGGAACACGGCCTCTACCATCCCGACCTGGAGCAGGGCGCCGGCGTCGCCGACTGGCTCGCCCTGCGCGCACAGGCACCCAGCGGCAAGCCGGCGGTGGGCATCATCTTCTATCGGGCGCACTGGCTGTCGGGCAATACCGGCTTCATTGATGCGCTGGTGGCGGCGCTGGAAGCGCGTGGCATGGACGTACTGCCGGTGTTTACTTCCTCGTTGCGCGTCTCGGCTGCCGGTGCCCAGGCCTTGCCGCCGGCGCTGGCGTATTTCGCCACCGGGCAGGTCGATCTCATCCTCAATACCACCTCCTTTGCCATGGGCGAGATCACCGCAGGCGGCGTCACCCCCGCTGGCTGGTCGGTCTCGGTGCTGGAACAACTGGACATCCCGGTGCTGCAAGCCATCACCAGCGGCATGAGCCAGGCACAGTGGCAACATTCCACGCGCGGCATGAATCCGCTGGACGCCGCCATGAACGTGGTCCTGCCCGAGTTCGATGGACGCATCATTGGCGTGCCGCTGTCCTTCAAGCAGAGTACGCCAACCGGCGCCGTGCATTACCAGCCTCTGGCCGACCGCGTGCGCCGCATCGCCGGTCTGACGCAGCGACTGGTGCGTTTGCGCCGCACGCCCAATGCGCAAAAACGTATCGCCTTCATCTTCACCAATTCCAACAGCAAGGCCGCGCAGATCGGCAATGCCGTAGGCCTGGATGCGCCCGAGTCCCTGATGGCCGTGCTGCGCGCCCTGGCCGCAGAGGGTTATGCCATTGACGAACTGCCCGCCAGCGGCACGGCACTGATCCACGAACTGGTGGACCGCTGCTCCTACGACGATATCCTGCTCACCGAAGACCAGTTGCGCCGCGCCGCCGCGCGCATCCCGGCACAGCGCTATGCGCAATGGTTCGCTGCCTTGCCGCCCGCCTTGCAGGCGCGGATGCAACGGCAGTGGGGCGCCGCCCCAGGGCAAGCCTACGTACATGATCAGCATCTGGTCATCGCCGGTCTCGACCTGGGCAATGCCTTCGTGGTGCTGCAACCGCCGCGCGGCTATGGCATGGACCCGGACGCCATCTACCACCAGCCCGACCTGCCGCCGACCCATCACTACTACGCCCTGTATCGCTGGCTGGATGAAGAATGGGGCGCGGATGCCATCGTCCATGTCGGCAAACACGGCACTCTGGAATGGCTGCCCGGCAAGGGCGTGGGATTATCTGAAGAATGCTTCCCGGATGCCCTGCTGGGCGACGTCCCGCTGTTCTATCCCTTCATCATCAACGACCCCGGCGAGGGCTCGCAGGCCAAGCGTCGCGCCCATGCCGTGGTGGTAGACCACCTGACGCCGCCGATGACCACCGCCGACAGCTACGGTGCATTGGCGCAGTTGACGCAACTGGTGGATGAGTACTACCAGGTCGAGGTGCTGGACCCGTCCAAGCTGCCGCTGCTGCAACAGCAGATCTGGGAACTGGTGCGACAGACCAATTTGGATACTGATCTGCAGTTCAAGCTGCTGCATCACGATCATGACCATGATCATGACCACGGGCATCACCATCATGGTCATCACCACCATCATGACCACGGCGCGCATGATCATGCGCATCACGACCATGCGCATGACGCAGACCAGCTGCCGCACGCCCTGACCGAACTGGACGGTGCCGGCGTGGCTCACCTGATCGAGGATCTGGACGGCTATCTGTGTGAACTGGGCGCGGCCCAGATCCGCGACGGCCTGCACATCCTGGGCCGCACGCCCGATTCGCAGCAGATGCCCGACATGCTGGTGGCCTTGACTCGCCTGCCCAACCAGGACCTGCCGGGCTTGCAGGAAGAACTGGCCAAGCTCTTCGGCCTGTCGCTGGACATGCTGCTGGAACACAAGGGCCGTCGCCTCAATATCGACGATACCCTGGCTCGTGTTGCCGGTCGTGCCATCGTCACCCGCGCCGATGCGCTGGAAGCCATCGATGCACTGTGCCTGGCCCTGATGCAGGCACTGCAACAGCATGGCTTTGCCGTGACCGCCATCGACGACGTGCTTCAGAGCGTGCTGGGCTCATTGCAAAACACCCCGGCAGAGCAGCAGCCACGCCTGCAACCGGCCCTGGCCAAGGGGCCGGGCAGTGTGCTGGGGGCCATGCGCAGCCTGTCGCGTCCCGCCGCCGCGCCCGCTGCTGCACCCGCTGCTGCACCCGTCAAGCGCACCGCTGCGCAGATCCAGACCAAGGCTAGCGACACTCGCGCCTTGCGTCGCGTGCTGGTTTTCACCTGCGAACAACTGGTGCCGCGCTTGCTGCGCACCGAGGAAGAAATCAGCAATCTCCTGCATGGCCTGCGCGGCGGCTACATCCCGGCCGGCCCCAGCGGTTCGCCCACGCGTGGCATGGCCCATATCCTGCCTACCGGTCGCAATTTCTATTCGGTCGATCCGCGCAGCGTGCCTTCGCAATCGGCCTGGCGCGTGGGCCAGCAACTGGCGCTGGAAGTGCTGCAACGGCATCACCGCGAGAGCGGCGACTATCCCGAGAGCGTGGCCATCAGCATCTGGGGTACCAGCGCCATGCGTACCCATGGCGACGATGTGGCGCAGATCCTGGCGCTGATGGGTGCGCGCCCGATCTGGCGCGAGGGTAACCGCCAGGTGGCCGGGGTCGAACTGGTGCCGCTGGCGCAGTTGCAGCGTCCGCGCATCGACGTCACCACTCGCACCAGCGGCTTCTTCCGCGATGCCTTCCCGCAGTTGATCGAACTGATCGACGATGCCGTGCAATTGGCCATCGCCGCCGATGAACCGGAGCACATGAACTTCGTGCGCAAGCATTACCTGCGCGACCTGCAAGCGGCGGTGACGAGCGGCATGGGCCAGGCCGAGGCAGCCGCCCAGGCCGCCTATCGCGTCTTCGGCGCCAAGCCCGGCAGCTATGGCGCCGGCATCCTGCCCCTGATCCAGGAAAAGAACTGGCAGGACCAGGCCGACTTCGCCGAGGCCTACATCAACTGGGGCGGCTATGCCTATGGCCGCAAGGTGCAGGGCGCGGACCAGCGCGAGGCGTTCCGCCAGCGCCTCTCGGGCGTCCAGGTCGCCTTGCACAATCAAGACAACCGCGAGCACGACATCTTCGACAGCGACGACTACCTGCAATACCACGGCGGCATGATCGCCACCATCCGCGCCTTGTCCGGCCAGCAGCCGCGCCATTATTTCGGCGACAGCCACGACCCGCAGCGCGCCGCCGTGCGCGACCTCAAGGAAGAAACTCTGCGCGTCTTCCGCGCCCGCGTGGTCAATCCCAAGTGGCTGGCCAGCATCCGCCGCCACGGCTACAAGGGCGGCCTGGAACTGACGGCCACCGTCGATTACCTGTTCGGTTACGACGCCACGGCGCAGGTGCTGGAGGACTGGATGTACCAGCAACTGGCCGAGACCTACGGTTTCGACCCGGAGATGCGCGCCTTCCTGGAACAAGCCAATCCCTGGGCCCAGAACGCCATCGCCGAACGCCTGCTGGAAGCCGCCAGTCGCGGCATGTGGCAAACACCACCGGCACAGACCATCCAACAGTTACGCACACTTTACCTGCACAGTGAAGCCCTGCTGGAAGCTCGCGGCGAGACCGTGCGCGGCAGTGAACATACCAAGGACATGCAATGACGGCCGTGAATGCCTATCCCTTTGCGGCCATCGTCGGCCAGCCCCTGCTGAAGCAGGCGCTGCTGCTGTGCGCGGTCGATCCCGGCATCGGCGGCGTGCTGGTGCGCGGCGACAAGGGCACGGCCAAGAGTACTGCTGCCCGTGGCCTGACCCAGGTACTGCCATCGATTGCGCTCAACCAAGGCTGCGCCTTCCATTGCGCGCCGGGCCAGCCAGCTGCGGCCTGTTCAGTCTGCAATGCGGAAACTGTACCGGTACAGCACCAGGCCAGCGTACCCTTCGTGACCTTGCCCTTGGGCGCCACTGAAGACCGCGTGTTGGGTTCGCTCGATCTGCAACAGGCCCTGCAAGGCGGCCAGCGTGCGTTCCAGCCGGGCCTGCTGGCCGCTGCCCATCGCGGCATTCTCTACATCGATGAAGTCAACCTGCTGGCCGATCACCTGGTGGATGTGCTGTTGGATGTGGCCGCCATGGGTGTCAATTCGGTGCAGCGCGAAGGGCTGTCGGTGAGCCATCCGGCCCGCTTCACGCTGATCGGCACCATGAACCTGGAAGAGGGGGACCTGCGCCCGCAACTGCTGGACCGCTTCGGCCTGATGGTCGAAGTGACTGCGCCCACCGACAAGACCGTGCGCGCCGAGGTGGTACGCCGACGCATCGCCTTCGAGGCCGATCCCGCCGCCTTTGCCGACCGCTGGCAAGCGCAACAGGACGCCTTGCGCACCGAGGTCGCCCAAGCCCAGCGCCTGCTGCCTGAGGTCGCGCTGGACGATGCCATGCTGGAACTGATCAGCCATCTCTGCTGCGAGTTCGAGGTGGCCAGCCTGCGCGCCGACATCGTCATGCACAAGACCGCCCGCGCCATCGCCGCCCTGGCCGCGCGCCAGCGCGTCACGCCCGATGACGTGCGCGCGGCGGCCATGTTGGTATTGCCGCATCGCCGTCGCCGCAAGCCCTTCGAGCAGACCGGCATGGACCAGGATCAGCTCGATGAACTGGTGGACCAGGCACGCCAGCCCCAGCCGCCTGCCCAAGCGCAGCAGGGCGATGAGCAGAAGGGCGATGAGCAGCAGCCACCGCAACAGCAGGATCAATCGCCGGATCAACCACCGGAGCCACCACCAGACCAGGAAGGCGAGGGCGGCCAGCAGACCTTTGCCGTCGCCGCCAGCGGTAGCGCGCGCAAGATCAGCGTGGTTGCCACGCCCGCGACCGCGGCCCATCTTCCCAGTGGCCGTCGCAGCACCATCGCCGACGCCAGCCGGGGCAGCGCCCTGCGCGCCGTGCCCGACCCCAATCCAGAGCGTCTGGCCGTCGGTGCTACACTGCGCAGCGCCGCCGTGCGTGCTGCACTGGCAGAAGACCCCGGTGCGGCCGGCGAACGCCTGAGCGTGCAGCGTGAAGACCTGCATCGCCAGGTGCGCAACGGTCGTGGCGCCAACCTGATCGTCTTCGTGGTCGATGCGTCCGGCTCCATGGCTGCGCAACGGCGCATGGAAGCCGTCAAGGGCGCGGTAATGGCGCTGCTGACCGATGCTTACCAGCGGCGTGACCAACTGGCCGTGATCGCTTTTCGTGGCGAGCAGGCGCAGTTGCTGCTGGCGCCCACCCGCAGTGCCGACCTGGCCGAGCAGGGCTTGCGCGAACTGCCCACCGGTGGCCGCACGCCCTTGCCGCACGCGCTGCAATTGGCCGCGCAACTGCTGCAACAGTCGCGCCAGGAAGCGCCGCCGCTGCTGGTGATTCTCTCGGACGGCAAGGCCAATGTGGCCCTGCCCGGCAGCAGTGGCGATGCCTGGGCGCAGACGCTGGCCGCAGCCCACGCGCTGGCCGCGCAAGGCGTGCCGGCGCTGGTGCTGGATACCGAATCAGGTTACTTGCGCCTGGGCCGTGCGGCCCAACTGGCCGAGGCGCTGGGTGCGCCTTGCCTGACCCTGGAACAATTGACCGGCGACGCCCTGGCGTTGACCGTGCGTGCGCAACTGGGCGCGCGCTGAAAGGAAAGAACGTGATCATCTGTATCGGTGCCGGCCCCGGCGACCATTCCTATCTCACCATGCGCGGCGCCGAGCTCATCCGCAATGCCGACGTGGTGGCCGGTTTCAATGCCGTGGTGGACGTGGTCCAGGAACTGATCCCGCCGACCGCACAAGTGGTGTTGATGGGCTACCGTGACCAGGTCGCCAAGCTCGATGAAGTGGCGGCCCTGCATCATGCCGGCAAGCGCTGCGTGGTGGTCTTCATGGGCGATATCCACTTCAGCGGCTTCCAGTACCTGGAGCGCGTGGAGCGCGCCTGCGGCCACCGCGTGGAAACCCTGCCGGGCATTTCTTCGGCCCAGATCCTGGCTTCCAAGGCGCGTGTGTGCTTTGATGAAACTACCTTCATCACCTTCCACCGGCGCGGCGATCTGGAGCCCTTCAAGCGCCATTTGGTGAACGTATTGAACGATGGTCGCAATGCCATCGTCATCCCCTGTCCGTGGGATGCGGCACGTTCCTTCATGCCGCGCCATATCGCCAGCTATTTGCTGCAACAGGGCGTCAGTCCCGACCACCCCACCGAGGTCTGGGAAAACCTGACCCGCGGCGACGCCGAATGGCACGGCAAGCTGGCCGACTGCGCCGGCATCGAATTCAGCGACATGAGCATCATGCTCATCCGCACCTTGACGCCCATGGCCAGCCAGATCGAACCGCCGCCACAGACGGCCAGTGGAGTGCCGGCATGAGCAGTGCGCGCAAGTCAGCCGTGGTGATCGCCGGCCACGGCAGCCGCGACCCCGATTCCCTGCGCCAATTCGAGGCGCTGGTGGAACTGGTGCGCGAGCGTGCGGGCGAGCGCATCGTGCGCCATGGCTACCTGGAATTTGCCGCTCCCACCATCGCCCAGGCGGCCGTGGCCTGCATCGAAGATGGCGCCAGTGAGGTGGCCGTGGTGCCCGGTGTGCTGCTGGGGGCACGCCACGCCAAGAACGACCTGCCGGCCGAACTGCTGGCCCTGGCGCGTGATTATCCGCAGGTCGATTTCCACTTCGGCGCGCCGATGGATCTGCACCCGCTGCTGCTGCAACTGGTGCAGCAGCGCGTGGTGGAGGCCGAGGCCGGCTCCGAGGAGATCATCCATCGCCAGGACAGTTGCCTGGTACTGGTCGGTCGTGGCACCACCGATCCCGACGCCAATGGCGAGATTGCCAAGCTGGCGCGCATGGTGCAGGAGGGCATGGGCTTTGGCGGCGTCAAGGTATGCTTTTCCGGTACCGCTACGCCGCTGGTGCGCGAGGGGCTGTCACAGGCCGCCGGCGAAGGCTGGCAGCGGCTGGTGGTGCTGCCGTTCTTCCTGTTCGATGGCGTGCTGGTCAAGCGCATCTATGCCGCCGCCGACGAACTGGCGCAGCGCGAACCGGGCGTGGAAGTGCTCAAGGCCTCCTATCTGGGGGTGCACGCGCATGTGGCCGACGTCATGCTGGAACGCGCGTGCGAAGCGGCCGAAGGCCGCGCGGCCATGAACTGCACGCTGTGCAAGTACCGGGTGCAGATCGTCGGTTTCGAGCAGCAGGTGGGCGAGCCGCAACGCGCCCATCATCTGCCGGTGCGCGACTTGTCGGCGCGCGAGCAGGCCGCGTCGCTACCCGCACGTACCGCACCTTATGTGCCGCATCCGATCGAAGCCGAGAGCATGGAGATCATCCAGGCCGGGCGCGACTGGAGCGGCTTCCCGCCCGAGCAACTGACCGTCTTGCAGCGTCTGGTCCATACCAGTGGCGACTTCGCCGTGGCCGATGAAATCTATTTTTCCGCTGGCGCTGTACAGGCTGGCATGAAGGCGCTGCTGCGCACCAAGCGAGTAGTAACGGATGTGACCATGGTGCAGACCGGTCTCAAGCGCGCGGTGCTGGAACAACTAGGCGTAGAGACATGGTGCGGCGTACACGACCCCGAATCGCACCTGATGGCGCAGAACCTGGGCGTGACGCGCTCGGCCGCCGGCATCCGCCGCGCCTGGCAAAAGTTTGGCAACGACTTGGTGCTGGCCATCGGCGATGCGCCTACTGCCATCACCGAAGCGGTGCGCTTGATCCGTGAACACGGCTGGCGGCCGCAACTGGTGATCGGCTTGCCGGTGGGTTTTGTCGGTACCCGCGAGAGCAAGGACGAACTGCGTCGCTGCCTGCAAGTGCCGCGCATTACCAACAGCGGCACGCGCGGCGGATCGCCCTGGGCGGCCAGCGTGGTCAATGCCTTGATGATCGACGCCATCGCCTGGATGGTGGCGCAGGAAACCTCCGTCGAAGGCGTGCAGTGATGCAGGCCGCCAGCGAGCTGCAACGGGCCGAGTATGACCTCGCCGTGCTCGCCCCCAATGGCCTGCGCCGTGGACGCAGCACCGGCAGTTGCGCTACGGCGGCGGTGCGTGCGGCGCTCTATCGTCTGCTGGGCGGCATGACGGTGCAGCACACCGAAGTCAGCCTGCCGGATGGCCTGCATTACCTGAGCCTGCCCATCAAGACGGTCGCGCTGATCGATGCCGATACAGCCCAGGCCGAAGTGCTCAAGGATGGCGGCGATGATCCCGACAACACCCACGGCGCCACCATCGTTGCCCAGGTGCGTCGCAACGCGGCTGGGGAAATCCGTTTCTTTGCAGGCGAGGGCGTGGGCACGGCCACCATGCCGGGACTGCGCGTGGCCGTGGGCGAGCCGGCCATCAATCCGGTGCCGCGCGCCATGATGCGTGCGGCCGTGGCCGAAGTGCTGGCCGAGTTGCAGCCCGGTGAGCCGGCCTGTGGTTTCGATCTGACCATCGGCTGCCGCGAGGGCCTCGCCATTGCGCCCAAGACCTTCAATCCCAAGCTGGGCATCGTCGGCGGCATCTCCATCCTGGGTACCTCGGGCATCGTGGAGCCGATGTCGATGGCCTCCTGGATCGCCTCTATCGAGGTCTACATCCGCGTGGCCCTGGCCGCCTGCGCAGCGGGCGATGCGCTGGCCTACTTGCCGGGCAAGATCGGTCGCGTCTTTGTGGCGCAGCAGCTGGGCCTGCCGGACAAGCGCAGCGTGCAGATCGCCAATTTCCTGGGCGACGCGCTGGACTTCACCCAACAGGCCCTGGCCGAGGAAGGCCGCACGCTGCCGCTGCTGTGGCTGGCCGGCCATCCGGGCAAGCTGGCCAAGGTGCTGGATGGGGTGTGGGATACGCACTCCAGCAAGAGCAATATGGCCATGCAGGGCGTGGCCCGCGTGGCTGAAGAAATGAACGCGGCAGGGCAGGGCGTGCTGTTTGACGCCACCCTGCTGCAGCAGATGAAGGAAGCCAATACGGTGGAAGCAATCATAGAACTGGTCCGCCAGCAGGATGCCGGACTGTCGCGCCGCTTGTGGTGCGAGATCGAAGCGCGCATCGCCGCGCTGGCGCACACCCGCGTACCGGCAGTCGAACGCATCGAAGTGCGTTTGTTCGACCTCGACGGTCGGCAACTGGGAGCCGGCGCATGAGCGGGCGTTTGACCGGCATCGGCGTCGGCCCCGGCCCCGCTGGCTACCTGCCGCTGGCCGCCATCGCTGCGCTGCGCAGTGCCGACCTGATCTACATCCCGCGTGCGCGCGGCGCCGATCTGTCGGTGGCCCTGCAATGCCTGGAGGGCGTGGAGTTCGACCGCAGTCGGCTATGCGAGATCGAGTTCAACATGGACCCGGACCGCCAGGTGTTGCAGGAGCATTACGCCCAACTCGGCCAGCAACTGGCGGCGCAATTGCGCCAGGGCTTGCAGGTGGTCTATCTCACCATCGGCGATGCCTTGACCTATTCGACCTACGGCTACGTGCTGGCGGCGGTGCGCGACCTCTATCCCGAGTGCGACTGCCTGACCTTGCCCGGCATCACCAGCTATGCCGCGGCGGCCGCCGCACTGGAATGGCCGCTGGGCGTGGGCAAGGAGCGCACGCTGATCCTGCCTTGCCCGGAAGACGCCGCGACGCTGCGCGCCGAGATCGAGCACCACGACATCGTGGTGCTGATGAAGGTGGGCGCACGCCTGCCCTGGGTGCTGGCGCTGCTGCGCGAGATGGACATTGCACAGCACTGCGGCTTTGCCCGCCGCATCGGCCTGGAAGGCGAAGTGCTGGCCACCGACCTGAGCACGCTGGATGCGGCACAAGCCAGCGGCTACCTGGCCGTGCTGCTGATCCGCAAGAGCGCGCAGGCGCTGCGTCATCGCGCGCCGCAAGAGAATCTGAAAGGAAACGCATGAAAGTCTATTTCGTCGGCGCCGGTCCCGGTGCGGCCGACCTCATCACCCTGCGCGGCGCGCGTCTGCTGGGGCAGGTGCGCATGGTGCTGTATGCCGGCTCGCTGGTGCCCACCGCCTTGCTGGAACACTGCCATGCCGAGGCCGAGATCATCGATACCGCCGCACTCGATCTTGAACAGCAGCAGGCCTGCTATGTGCGTGCGTACGAGCAGGGCATCGACGTGGTGCGCCTGCATTCGGGCGACCCGGCCATCTATGGCGCCACCGCCGAGCAGATGCGCCGGCTCGATGCCTTGGGTATCGCCTATGAAGTGGTGCCGGGCGTATCGTCCTTCACCGCTGCGGCTGCGGCCGTGTCGGCCGAACTGACCAAGCCGGAAGTCTCGCAGAGCGTGATCCTGACCCGTGTGTCGGGCCGTGCTTCGGCCGTGCCCGAATCGGAATCGATTGCCTCGCTGGCCGCGCACCGCGCCACCATGTGCATCTTCCTCTCCGGCCCGCATTTGAAGAAGATCGTCACCGACCTGCTGCTGCACTATCCGCCCGAGACGCCCGTCACGCTGGTCTATCGCGCTACCTGGCCCGAGCAGCGCGTCTATCAGGGGCAGCTCGACAAGGTGCTGGAAGAGAACAAGCGTGGTGAGTGGAATCTCACCACCATGATGCTGGTCGGTGCGGCCTTGAACAAGGAGCAGGTGGTCGAATCCAGTCTCTATTCCAAGGACTTCACGCACCTGTTCCGGGTGGTGAAGAAGAACAAGGACGCCGCATGAACCCGCCCGTCGCCCCGGCAGACCTGGGCCTGTGGCCGGTGCGCGCCGAGGCGGCGGCGCTGGCCATGCACTTGCAGGACTGTCTGGGCGGTGAACTCTACCAACCCTGGCTCAATGCCGAAGGCAGCCTGTCGCAGCGCCAGCAGTTTGCGCTGGCCTACCGGCGTCATCGGCAGTGGATCATGATCGGCGCCACCGGCATCGCCGTGCGCTTCCTCGATGGCCTGCCGCAGGACAAGCACAGTGACCCGGCGCTGGTGGTGCTTGATGAAGCGGCGCGCTTTGCCATTGCCTTGCTGGCCGGCCACGAGGGGGGCGCCAATCATCTGGCCTATCGGGTGGCCCAACTGACCGGTGCGCAGCCGGTGGTGACCACTGCCACCGAAGCGCTCAAGCCGCTGGTGCTGGGCATAGGCTGCCGCAAGCTGGCCTCGGCCGAGCAGATCGGCCGCGCCGTGACGCAGGCGCTGGAACAATGTCCCGGTGCTGCGCTGACCCAGGTGCGCGAAGTGGCCACCATCGACATCAAGGCCGAGGAGCCCGGTCTGCTGGCCTTCTGCGCTACCCACGGCTTGCCTGTGCGAGTGATCTCGCGTGAGCAGATCGCCCAGCGCGCCTGGGTCGGCAAGCCCTCGGACTGGGTGCGCCAGAACGTGGGCGTGGAGGGCGTGTGCGAGCCGGCAGCGCTGATCGCCAGCCCGCGTGGCCGGCTGTTGCTGGGCAAGACCGCACTGGACGGCGTGACCGTGGCCATTGTGGACGATGCCCAGGGCTGGCGCAGTGCTGTAGAAAATCCGTAAATCATTTATTTGCAGGAAACCCGATGCAAGCAGTCAAGAAAAAAGGCGTATTGAACCTGGTCTCGGTGGGCCCCGGTTTCGAAGAGATGATCATCCCGCGCGCCATCGAGGCCTTGCGCGAGAGCGAGGTCATCGTCGCCTACGAGTTGTATCTGCGCTGGATCGCTGCCCATATCGAGGGCAAGGAAATCCACACCCCGCCGCTGACGCAAGAGCGCGAGCGCGCCTTGCTGGCCATCGAACAGGCCCGCGCCGGGCGCCGCGTGGCGCTCATCTCCAGCGGCGACATCGGCATCTATGCCATGGCCGCGCTGGCCTTCGACGATATGCGCGAGGACGATACCTTTGATGTCAACATCATCCCCGGCGTGACCTCGGCCAATGCCTGCGCCTCGCTGCTGGGCTCGCCGCTGTCGCATGACTTCGCCACGCTGTCGCTGTCCAATCTGCTGTGCCCGTGGTCGTGGATCGAGCAGCGCGCCAGCCACATCGCCCAGGCCGACCTGGCCTGCGTGCTCTACAACGTGCAAAGCGCCGGACGTCAGGAGGGTGTCTATCGCATCCTGCAACTGATGCTGCAGCACAAGGCTCCTCATACCCTGTGCGGCGTGGTGCGCAATGCCTATCGTCCCGGCCAGCAGGTCGCCATCCATAGGCTGGATGAATTGCCGGGCTTGCAGTTCGACATGCTGACTTCGATTGTCATCGGCAACCGCTTCACCCAGCGCAAGCGCGACTGGATCTTCACGCCCCGTGGTTACAACGACTGGAGCGAGGAGGCGCAGGCGCCGGCCGTGGCGCAGTTGCCGCAGCAGGCGGTATGGGTGTTCGCCGGCACCAGTGACGGCAATGCCCTGGCCGCCGAGCTGGCCGGGCAGGGCAGGCGCGTGGTGGTGTCCACCGCCACCGATTATGGTGGTGAACTGGCGCGCGATGATTGTCCGGGCGCCGTGGTCTGGTCCGGCCGTCAAGGCGTGGAAGCGCGCCGCCAGGCGTTGCGCGACAGCCAGGCCTGGGTGCTGGTGGATGCCACCCATCCGTTTGCGGTGCAGATGTCGCAGCAGTTGATGAGGCTCTCGCAGGAACTGGGCATTGCCTACCTGCGCTACGAACGTCCGGGCGAGCTGGCCGCGGACGATCCCCACAGTTGCGCCGACATGCAAGAGGCCGCCGGCAAGGCTATCGCCATGGGGCGCCGCATTTTCCTGGCCACCGGCTCCAAGGATCTGGCCAGCTTCCTGCACGCCCCCGGCGCGCCGGCGCGCCAGTGGTTCGCCCGCGTCACCGCCGACCCCGATTTCATCGGCCGCGCGCTGGAGCTGGGCTTGCCGCGCGCTCACCTGTGCGCCATGCAGGGACCGTTCTCGCAAGGGTTCAATGAAGCCTTGTGGCGCGACTGGGGTATCGATTGCGTGGTCACCAAGGATTCGGGGGAGGCCGGCGGCTATCGGGCCAAGCTTGAGGCGGCCCGCGCGCTGGGCATCCCGTTGCTGACGGTGCGTCGTCCACCGCTGGATTATCCGCGAGTGGCGCATGACTTCGCGGATGTTCATGCGCAACTGGCGGCGCTGAGCGGAGCCTGAGCATGGCGCTTCTCAACCCGGACCTGGCGTCCGCTTTGCCTTCGGTATTGCCTCCCGCATTGCCTCCGATCCCGGTCACCGTAGTCACCGGTTTCCTCGGTGCGGGCAAGACCACCCTGCTGCGCGGCCTGGTGCAGCGTCGCCAATCGCGCCGGCTGGCCTTGTTGATCAATGAGTTCGGCGAAGTCGCCATCGATGGCGAGCTGCTGCGCGCCGAGGGCGATGCCCAGGGCCAGGTGCAGATCCAGGATTTCGCCCATGGCTTGATCGCCTATGGTGATGATGAACATTTCGTCCCGGCCATGCTGGCCCTGGCGGCGCGGCGGGCGCAGATCGATCATGTACTGATCGAAACTTCCGGCTTGGCCTTGCCCAGCGCGGTGATGGAAGTGCTGCAATCGCCCGAACTGGCCCCGCATTTCGTGCTCGATGCCACCCTGGCCGTGGTCGATACCCCGCTGTTGCTGGAAGACGCCTTCGCCAGTGGCAATGCCGCCGCCGATGCCACCGCCCAGCTATTCCGCCAGCAACTGGAATGCGCCGACGTGGTGGTCTTGAACAAGATCGATGGCATGGAAGAAGCGCCGCTGTTGCAGGCCGAACATACCGTGCGCGCGCTGGCACCCAATGTGCGCTTCCTGGAACTGGCCTACGACGCCCGGCTGGACATCCGCCTGGCCCTGGGCCTGCGGCTGCACCAGGCGGGCGCGACCGTGCATCATCACTACACGCCGGTGGCCATGCCCGGCGAGCGCGCCACGGTGGCCGCCGACCAGTGGCGCTTCAATGGTCACGCTCATTCCGGGCTGGGGGCGCACAGCCACGGGCTGTCCACCCACAAGCACTTCCACGAACAGGATCCGGGCTGGCAATCCTTCACCCTGCGCAGCGAGCAGCGCCAGGATGGCGACACCTTGCGCCGCGCCGTGGCGGCGGCCGCGCTGGACCAGCCCATTCTGCGCACCAAGGGTTTCATTGTCACGGGCAGCGAGCGGGCGCAACTGCTGCAAGCCGTGCGTGCGCGGGTGGTGGTGGCCGAGGCCCAGGCGGGCAAGTTCGGTACGCAATGCTCGGAACTGGTCTTTATCGGCTACCATCCCAGCCGCGCCCGTGTGGTGCAACTGCTCTCGGCGCTGACGGCGACCGAGTGGAAATGATTATCTGGCAGCATCAGGAAAGAACATCGTGAAAACCGATCCCCAATCGCACAAGCGCATGACCCAGCGCCACAAGGAAGGCTTCGAAAAGAAGAAGGCCGCAGCCCAACTGGAAAAGGGCTTGCTGATCGTCAACACCGGTACCGGCAAGGGCAAGTCCAGCGCTGCCTTCGGCATGGGGATGCGCATCCTCGGCCATGGCATGAAGCTGGGGGTGGTGCAGTTCATCAAGGGCGCGCTCTATAGCGCCGAGCGCGACTTCCTGGGCAGTCACGCCAATTGCGACTTCCACGTGGTGGGCGAGGGCTATACCTGGGATACCCAGGACCGCGCCGCCGACATGCGCACCGCTGCACGCGGCTGGGCCGAGGCAGTGCGCATGATCGGCGACCCCAGCTATGACATGGTGATCCTGGACGAACTCAATATCGTGCTCAAGTACCAGTATCTGGAGCTTGAGGAGGTGTTACGCACCTTTGCCGCCCGGCGTGAGATGCTGCACATCGTGGTGACCGGCCGTCATGCGCCGGAGGCCTTGATCGAACAAGCCGACCTGGTCAGCGAAATGCGGCCCCTCAAGCATCCCTACAAGGAGCAAGGCGTGAAGGCGCAGAAAGGTGTGGAGTTCTGATGTCAGATATCAATTATCGCTGCCCGGCCCTGTTCATTTCGGCCCCGGCTTCCGGTCACGGCAAGACCACCATCACCGCCGCCCTGGCGCGCCTGTACCGGCAGCAGGGCAAGCGGGTGCGGGTCTTCAAGACCGGCCCCGATTTCCTCGATCCGATGGTACTGGAACAGGCCAGCGGCCAGCCGGTGGTCAACCTCGACCTGTGGCTGGCGGGCGAAGACCATTGCCGGCGCCAGGTGGCGCTGGCGGCGGCCGAGTCCGAAGTGCTGCTGGTGGAGGGCGTCATGGGCCTCTACGATGGCGAACCCAGTAGCGCCGACCTGGCGCAGTTGCTGGGCATTCCAGTGGTGGCGGTGATCAATGCACGCGGCATGGGCCAGACCATCGGCGCGCTGGCGCAGGGCCTGCTGGCCTATCGCCCCGAACTGAAGTTTGCCGGCGTGCTGGCCAATGGCGTGGCCAGCCCACGCCATGCGCAGATGCTGCGCCAAGGCTTGCGCAATGCGCGCCCGGCGATGCCGTTGCTGACCGGTCTGCAGCGCGACATGCAGTTCGCCTTGCCGGAGCGCCACCTAGGCCTGGTGGCCGCGCCCGAGGTGGCCGATCTGGAGGCGCGCCTGGATGCTGTGGCCGAGCGCATGTCAGCCACTTCACTGGCCGAGCTGCCGGCGCCGGTCGATTTTGGAGCTCCACCCGCCGAGCGCGTCTTTCCGCGCCTGCTGGAGGGCAAGACCATCGCGGTGGCCCGTGATGTGGCGTTTTCCTTCATCTACACCTCCAACCTCGAGCTGTTGCAGCTGATGGGCGCGCGCCTGGTCTTCTTCTCGCCACTGGCCGACGCGCCCCTGCCCGAGTGCGACGCCGTATGGCTGCCGGGCGGCTATCCCGAACTGCACCTGGCTAGGCTGCAGGCTGCGCAGGTCACGCAGTCCAGCCTGCGCGCCCATGTCGCTGCCGGCAAGGCGCTCTATGCCGAGTGTGGCGGCATGTTGTTCCTGCTCGACACCATCATCGGCATGGACGGTGCCAGTGGTCAGATGTGCGGCGTGCTGCCCGGCCAGGCCTCCGTGCAGCCGCGCCTGCAGGGGCTGGGTTACCAGACCCTGCAACTGAACCTGCCGGGCGCGGTGGGCGAACACCTGCGCTGCCACACCTTCCACTATTCGCGCGCGGTGGTGGGCGCGCAGTTCATGGCACGCGGCGAGCGCCTGTTCGATTCTTCCGAAGGCGAGGTGGTGTATCGCCGCGGCCAGGTCACGGCCAGCTACCTGCACGCCTATTTCCGCTCGGCTCCGCGCACGGTGGCGGCCCTCTTCGGAGGCGCCAGCGCATGAGCCAGCCGGCTTGTCATCGTTATCCGCAGGAACAGATCGAGGCCCTCTATCGCGTCATCCGCGAGCGCCGCGACATGCGTCACTTCCTGCCCGATCCGGTCGATCCAGCCCTGCTGGAGCGGCTCTTGCAGGCCGCGCATGACGGCCCCAGCGTGGGCTTCATGCAACCCTGGCGCTTCATCCGCATCGCCAGCCGCGCTTTGCGCCAGCAGATCCACGCCCTGGTCGAACAGGAACGCATCGCCACCGCCCAGGCTCTGGGCCAGCGCGAGGATGAATTCATGCGCCTGAAGGTGGAGGGCATCCTGGAGTGTGGCGAGCTGCTGGTGGCGGCCTTGATGGATCGCCGCGAAGCGCACGTCTTCGGTCGTCGCACGCTGCCACAGATGGACCTGGCCTCGCTGGCCTGCGCCTTGCAGAACATGTGGCTGGCGGCGCGTGCCGAGGGCTTGGGCATGGGCTGGGTATCGCTGTTCGAGCCGCAGGCGCTGTCGCACTTGCTGCATCTGCCAAGCGGGGCAGAACCGGTAGCGGTGCTGTGCCTGGGCCACGTGCCTGCCTTCTATGACAAACCCATGCTGGAGCAGCAGCAATGGGCGCAGCGCCAGCGCCTGCAAGACCTGGTCTTCCAGGACCGTTGGCCGGCGCAAGGAGAAACGCCGGCATGACCGCCTCCACTCTCGCATCATGCCGCAGCCTGGTTTTCGGCGGCGCTCGCAGCGGCAAGAGCGCCCATGCCGAGCAACTGGCACTGGCCGCCTTGCAGGCCGGCGCCAGCGAGATCGTCTATATCGCCACCGCCAGTGCCCACGCCAGCCGCAGCGACACCGAGATGCAGGCGCGTATCGCCCATCACCAGCAACGTCGCATCGCCCTCGGTGGTCAGTGGCGTAAGGTCGAAGAAGCGCTGGCTCTGGGCGATGCGCTGCGCGCCCATAGCCGCCCCGATAATGTCGTGCTGGTCGATTGCCTCACCGTGTGGCTGGCCAATCTGCTTTTTGCCGATGGCCTCGAATTTCCCGAGGTCGGTCCTATCGAGGCACCGCCCGCCTTCACCCTGCAGCGTGTGTCCTTCTTGCGCGCCTTGCAGGAGGCCGCGGGTACGGTGATTCTGGTGTCCAACGAAGTGGGCATGGGCATCGTGCCGCAGGGCGCCATCTCGCGCTGGTTCGTCGATGAGGCAGGGCGCCTGAACCAGGCCGTGGCCGCCCTCTGCGAGCGGGTGCAATGGGTGGCGGCGGGCCTGCCGCTCACCCTCAAGGGCAGCCCATGTTGAGCGGCCTCTCCTGGCCCTGGCTGGCCGTGCTGATGGCGCTGGGCATGGCGCTGGACCTCCTGTTGGGCGAGGCGCGGCGCTGGCATCCGCTGGTCGGTTTCGGCCACCTGGCCCAGCGTATCGAAGCGCTGCTCAATGCGCGACCGGGGCTGCGTCTGCGTGGGGTGCTGGCGTGGAGCCTGGCGGTGCTGCCCGCAGTACTGCTCACGATCTGGCTGCTGTCATGGCTGCCGTGGTGGTTATCGGCGCTGCTCCATGCGACGCTGCTGTATTTCTGTATAGGCTTGCGCAGCCTGCGCGAACATACGCTGCCCATCGCCCAGGCCCTGGCTACTGGCGAGCTGGAACAGGCGCGTCGTCTGACCTCTTACATCGTCAGCCGTGACACGCGCCAATCCAACGAACAGGAACTGGCCAAGGCCGGGGTCGAATCGCTGCTGGAAAACGGTAACGATGCGGTCTTCGGCACGCTGTTCTGGTTCCTGGTGGCCGGTGGCCCCGGTGCCTTGCTGTTCCGGCTGGCCAATACGCTCGATGCGATGTGGGGTTACCGCACAGAGCGCTTCTTGCAGTTCGGCTGGGCAGCGGCGCGCATCGACGATGTGCTGAACTGGATACCGGCGCGCCTGACCGCCTTGTCCTATGCCTGGCTGGGACAGCGCCAACTGGCCATGCGCTGCTGGCAGCAACAGGCCCCGGCCTGGAGCAGCCCCAATGCCGGCCCGGTGATGGCCGCCGGTGCCGGTGCCCTGGGGCTGGCCCTGGGCGGCCCGGCCATCTATGACGGCGAACTGGAGCAGCGTCCGCCCTTGGGCCTGGGCCAGCCGCCGCAAGGGTCGGACATCCTGCGCGCCTGGCGCCTGGTGGCCATGAACGCGGCCCTGTGGCTGGCGGTGGTCGGTGCCGTGGCCGTGCTGTGCCTGGGAGGCAGCCATGCTTGAACACGGCGGCAACCTCGACGACGCAGCCCGTCATTATGGCCGTGCGCGCAGCCAGTGGCTGGACCTGTCGACCGGCGTCAACCCCCGGCCTTACCCGGCGCCAGCACCTTCGGCCGAGGCCTGGCATCGCCTGCCCGAAACCTCGCACGCCCTGCAACATGCGGCCTGCGACTACTACCTCGCGCCGCATATGCTGGCCGTGGCCGGTACCCAGGCGGCCATCCAGGCGCTACCCCAAGTGCGCCTGCGCCAAGATGGCCGCCCGGCCCAGGTGGTGGTGGCCGCGCCCATCTATGCCGAGCACGCGCATTGCTGGCGGCGTGCTGGTCACCAGGTGCGCGAAGTCAGCTACGCCGACCTGGAAGACGCCGTCAGCACACCCGGCTGCGAAGTGCTGGTGCTGTGCAATCCCAACAATCCCACCGGCGCGCTGGTGGCTCCCGAACACCTGTTGCGCTGGGCCGCGCTGCTGGCCGAGCGCGGTGGCTGGCTGGTGGTCGATGAAGCCTTCGGCGACACCCTGCAGGGCTACAGCGTGGCGCCCTACAGCGAACAGCCGGGTCTGATCGTCTTGCGTTCGGTCGGCAAGTTCTTTGGCCTGGCCGGCTTGCGACTGGGTTTTGTCGGCGCCGCGCCTGCGCTCCTGGCTGCGCTGGCCGACTGGCTGGGACCGTGGACCATCACTGGCCCGGCCCAGCAGATCGGCAGCACGGCCTTGCGCGACTTCGCTTGGCAGCAACAGACCCGGCAACGCTTGTTGAGCGAGGGTGAACGCCTGCATGAACTGCTGGCGCAGCAGGGCATTGCCGCCAGCGGTACGGCCCTGTTCCAGTGGTGGCCGGAGCCACGTGCCGCGGCCTTTCACGATGCCATGGCGCGCGCTGGTATCTGGGTGCGCCTGTTCCGCCAAGGGGCGGGCGGCATCCGCCTCGGGCTGCCCCCGGATGAAGCCGGCTGGAGCCGCTTGCAGGAAGCATTGATGGCATGGAGCCCGCATGGCTGATTTTCCTTTCCATACCCTGATGATCCAGGGCACCACCTCGGACGCCGGCAAGAGCACGCTGGCGGCGGCCCTGTGCCGGCTGTTGAAGAACGATGGCATTGCCGTGGCGCCCTTCAAGCCGCAGAACATGGCCTTGAACAGTGCGGTCACCAGTGACGGCGGCGAGATCGGCCGCGCCCAGGCCTTGCAGGCCCAGGCCGCTGGCATCGCGCCGCACACCGATATGAACCCGGTGTTATTGAAACCCTCCAGCGATACCGGCGCCCAGGTCATCGTGCATGGCAAGGTGCGCGCCGATATGAACGCTCGCGACTACCATCGCTACAAGACCGAAGCCATGCAAGCCGTGCTGCAATCCTATGCACGGCTGCGCGCGCAATATGCCTGCGTGATCGTGGAAGGGGCGGGCAGTCCGGCCGAGATCAACCTGCGCGCACGCGACATCGCCAACATGGGCTTTGCCGAAGCGGTCGATTGTCCCGTCATCATCGTGGCCGACATCGACCGCGGTGGTGTCTTCGCACACCTGACCGGCACCCTCGACTGTCTGTCCGAGAGCGAGCGCGAACGTGTGATCGGCTTCGTCATCAATCGCTTTCGCGGCGACATCAGCCTGCTGCAACCGGGCCTGGACTGGCTGGAGCAGCGCACCGGCAAGCCGGTACTGGCGGTGCTGCCTTACCTGCATGGCCTGCACCTGGATGCCGAGGATGCGGTGGCGGTTACGCAGGAGGTCAAGGGTGATTTCCGCATCGTGGTGCCGGTCTTTCCGCGCATCAGTAACCATACCGACTTCGACGCGCTACGCGCTCATCCCGGAGTGGATCTGCGCTTCATCGGGCCGGGCCAGCCGGTGCCGCCGGCCGACCTCATCATCCTGCCCGGTAGCAAGAACACGCGTGGCGACCTGAGCTGGTTGCGGGAGCACGGTTGGGACGCTGCCATCGACCGCCATCTGCGCTATGGCGGCAAGCTGATCGGCATCTGCGGCGGTTTCCAGATGCTGGGCGAGAGCGTGGATGATCCGCATGGCGTGGAAGGCGTGCCCGGCAGCAGTCCCGGTCTGGGCCTGCTGTCCATGCGTACCGCGCTCACCCGCGAAAAACGGCTCTTGCAGGTCAGCGGCCATTGCGCCTTCGGCGACACGGCCGCGCCGGTGCGTGGCTACGAGATTCATATGGGCGTGTCATCCGGCGCGGCGCTGCAGCGGCCGGCCTTCGTCATCGAGGGGCGTGGCGAGGGGGGGCAATCGGCCGATGGGCAGATTCTGGGCAGCTACCTGCATGGCATGTTCGACACGCCGCAGGCTGTTGCCGCACTGCTGGCCTGGGCGGGGCTGGCAGGCGTGGAGGCGGTGGATCTGGATACGTTGCGCGAAGCCAGTCTGGAGCGTCTGGCGCAATCCTGCCGGCCTTTGTATGAGGCGCTGCAGGGCCTGCCCACGCGCTTTGGTCGGACCTGATGCGCGGTGGCACCAACGAAAATCCCGGCTTTGCGGGCCGGGATGCGGTTGGGGAAGTATCTGATGAAAATCAGGCCAATGCTTCCTTGGCAGCTTCTTCCGGGGTAAGTCCATCGTAGTAGAGGTCGGTGAACCATTCGACCTGTTCTTCGATGTGCTCCTGTGCCTGCTCCAGCGTGGCGCCGCCCTTGACCAGGAATTGCTCGACTTCGGTACACCATTGGATCAGGGCTTCGGTTTCCGGATCCAGTTTCTCTTTCTTGGCCATGATGCCTCCTTGCTTCGGTGATGATGGGCGTGAGTGCCCTGTGCAAGGATAGGGGAAGCCAGCGAGCATGGGGGAATTTTCTTCGCCGTACGCGCCGGCCTTCTCAGCAGGAGTGCCATTAAGCTCAGCAAATCTTGAGGGAATAATGAGGAAAATGTTGAATTGCTGTAAGCGCTGTGCGACCAATGGTAAAAAACTTGCCTCGCCCCATATTGAGGCTCCACACTAGCGACCGTTCACATTCTTCCAGGATTGCGCTTTGGGGCGTGACCAACGGATCTCACCTGCGCTCTTGCTGACCCTAGTCGCAACACCGCGATGGCGCTGGCCGGGGCGAGCGGCCACTGGCACCCCCGGATGGAATGTGAAACGGCCGCAGGCCAGGGAAGACATTCTTCCTTTCATATCGTCCGTCCGTTCAGCCATGCCGCTCCCAAGCGGACAGCCAGTGATGACGGGCGAATTCGACTGACCAGAACCCATCCAATTCCAGGCCGCCTACACATGACTGCCCAATCTTCTGTTCCGCCGGTCCGCCGCCCTCTGCGCTGGCTTCTTGTCCTCGTTGTGCTGTTGCTGCTCATCGCTGTGGGCTGGTTCCTGTCCCACAAGATGGGGCGCCGACCTTTCCCCAACATGGATATGCCGACCCCGGTGCAGGCCGGCGCAGCTACGACCGGGGATGTGCCGGTGACCCTGACCGCCCTGGGGACGGTCACTGCCAACGCCAGCGTGACCGTGACCAGCCGTATCGACGGGCACCTGCAAGCGGTCTACTTTACCGAGGGGCAATACGTGCAGAAGGGCCAACTGCTGGCGCAGCTCGATACCCGTGCCTACCAGGCTGAAGTGGTCCAGTACCAGGGCACTCTGGCGCAGAGCCAGGCGCAACTGGTCAGCGCCAGGCAGACCCTGGATCGTTATGAGCGGCTGTTTGCCAAGGATTCGCTGGCACGTCAGGATCTGGATACCCAGCGCTCCACCGTACTGCAATACCAAGGGGCCGTGCAGGCCGCCCAGGGCCAGATCCAGGCCGCCCAGCTCAATATCCAGTACGGCCGCATCACCGCGCCGGTGAGCGGCTATGTCGGCCTGCGTCTGGTCGATCCGGGCAACGTGGTCCACGCTAGCGATACCACCGGCATCGTCACCATCACCCAGACCCATCCCATCGCGGTGAAATTCAGTATTCCCCAGGCCAGCCTGAAGTCGGTTCTGGGGCCGTTGCGCCAGGGTCAGACCTTGCCGGTGCAGGCATTGGAGCAGCAGGGCACGCAGAGCATCGCCAGCGGCAAGCTGATGTTCGTCAGCAATGAAGTCGATACCACCACGGGCAGCGTGCAGCTCAAGGCCCTGTTCGATAACAATGATGACGCGCTCTATCCCAACCAGTTCGTCAACGTGCGTCTGCAGGTGGACACTCTCAAGCAGGCTATTCTGGTGCCCGCGTCCTCGGTGCAGCAGAGCGATTCGGGCAAGTACGTGTTCGTGGTCAACGCCGACAATACCGTGCGGCGCCAGGTGGTGAGCACCGGCCCCGTGACCGATGACGGTCGCATCGTCATCAGCAGCGGCGTCAAGGCAGGCGACCAGGTGGTCACGCAAGGCATCGATTCGCTCACCAACGGCAGCAAGGTCAAGCTGGTCAAGGCCCGGCAGGTCGATGCCAGCGAGCTGGAGAACGCGCCTCAACACCGCATGCACATGGGTCCGCCGGGACGTTGAAGCGATGAATCCATCCAGTCTCTTTATCCGGCGGCCGGTTGCCACGCTGCTGCTGATGATCGCGGTGGTGCTGTCGGGGATGTTTGCTTACCGTACGCTGTCGATTTCGGCGCTGCCGCAGGTGGACTATCCCACCATCCAGGTCACTACGCTCTATCCGGGTGCCGGCCCGGAAGTGATGACTACTGCCGTGACGGCGCCGCTGGAGCGGCAGCTCGGCCAGATGGCCGGGCTGGCCCAGATGTATTCCACCAGTGCCGGTGGCGCTTCGGTCATTACGCTCAAGTTCAATCTCGCACTGTCGCTGGACGTGGCCGAGCAGGAAGTGCAGGCCGCCATCAATGCGGCCAATGCGCTGCTGCCCTCGGGCTTGCCCAACCCGCCCACCTATAAAAAGGTCAACCCGGCCGATACCGCCGTGCTGACGCTGGCGGCTACCTCCGAGTCGCTACCGCTGACCCAGGTGCAGGATCTGGTCAATACCCGCATCGCCTTGAAGTTGTCGCAGGTCTCCGGCGTGGGCCTGGTGACCCTGGCCGGTGGCCAGCAGCTGGCCATTCGCGTGCGGGCCAATCCGACCGCGCTGGCGGCGCACGGCCTGACGCTGGAAAACCTCTACAACGTCATCAACAACGGCAACGTCAACGGTTCCAAGGGCGGCTTCGATGGTCCCGCCCATTCGGTGACCATCGATGCCAATGACCAGCTGCGCAGTGCCGAGGAATACGGCAATCTGGTGGTGGCTTACCAGAACGGGCAGGCCCTGTTCCTGCGCGACGTGGCCAGCATCGACCAGGCCCCGGAAAACATCTACCAGGCTGCCTGGGCCGGCAACAAGCCGGCCATCGTCATCAATATCCAGCGCCAGCCGGGCGCCAACGTGGTCCAGGTGGTCGATAGCATCAAGGCCTTGCTGCCCTCGCTACAACAGAGTCTGCCCGGCGCGGTGAAGCTGGAGATCCTGAGCGACCGCACCCAGACCATCCGCGCCTCCATTTCCGACGTGCAGTTCGAGCTGATGCTCTCCATTGCGCTGGTGGTGATGGTGTCCTTCCTGTTCCTGCGCACGGTGTCGGCCACGCTCATTCCCAGCGTGGCGGTGCCGCTGTCGCTGGTGGGGACTTTTGGCGTGATGTATCTGGCGGGTTTTTCACTGAACAACCTGACCCTGATGGCGCTGACCATTGCCACCGGCTTCGTCATCGATGATGCCATCGTGGTGGTGGAGAACATCCAGCGCCACCTGGAAAACGGCGACAGTCCCATGGAAGCCGCCTTCAAGGGCTCGCGCGAGATCGGCTTTACCATCATCTCGCTGACGTTCTCGCTCATTGCGGTGCTCATTCCGCTGCTGTTCATGGGCGATGTGGTGGGGCGGCTGTTCCGCGAATTCTCCATTACGCTGGCCGTTTCCATTCTGGTGTCGATGCTGGTGTCGCTCACGCTCACACCGATGCTGTGCGCCTATCTGCTGCGCCACATTCCACCCGAGCAGGAAGGACGCTTTGCCCGCTGGAGCGCCGGCCGTTTCGACCGTCTGTTGCAGGCCTATGAACGCAGCCTGGGCTGGGTGCTGGGACATCAGCGCCTGACACTGCTGGTGGCTGCTGCCAGCCTGGTGTTGACGGCACTGCTGTATATGGCCGTGCCCAAGGGCTTCTTCCCGACCCAGGATACCGGGCAGCTCCTGGGTGTGACCACGGCGCCGCAAAACGTCTCGTTTGCGGAAATGTCGCGCCGTCAGCAGGCGCTGGCTGCGGTCATCCAGCAGGACCCTGCGGTCAAGTCGATCTCCTCGGTGGTGGGGGTGGACGGCGCCAACAATACCTCGCTCTCCAATGGCCGTCTGCAGATCGAACTGAAGTCCTTCGATGAGCGTAGCGACAGGGCGCCGGTCATCATCGAGCGCCTGCGCGCGGCTGCGGCACAAGTGCCGGGTATCAAGCTCTATCTGACCGCCAGCCAGGACCTGAGCGTGGATGATCAGGTCACGCCGAGCCAATATCAGCTCACCCTGTCCACGCCGACCCAATCCGATCTGGAGGCCTGGGCCCCGCGCCTGGTGGCGGCACTGGCCAAGCATCCCGAATTGCGCGACATCACCAGCAATCTGCAGAACAGCAGTCCGGTGGCCTATGTCGACATGAACCGCATGGCGCTGGCCCGCTATGGCCTCACTGCCACCGACGTCGATACGGCCTTGTATAACGCCTATGGGCAGCGGCTGGTCTCGACCATCTTCACCCAGGCCAACCAGTATCGCGTGGTGCTGGAAGTGGCACCGCAATTCCGCCAGGATGTGTCGGCCTTCGATCAGCTGTACCTGGCCGATGCCAACAGCACGTCGAGCAGTTCCAGCAGTACCTCCAGCTCCAGTTCCAGCAGCAGCTCCAGCAGTTCCAGTAGTTCGAGCAGCGCCAGCAGCACCTCCAGCAGTACATCGACGTCGAGCAGTACCACGCTCACGCCGATGGTGCCACTGCGCAACGTGGCGCGTATCCAGGAGCGGGTGGGCTACCAGAGCCGTTCGCGTCTGAACCAGACGCCGGCCGTGACTCTTTCCTTCAATCTGGGCAAGGGCTATTCGCTGGAGCAGGCGCGGGCAGCGGTGAGCGAGGCAGTGCAGGAGATCGGCCTGCCAGACACCATCAGCCTGCGCTACCAGGGTGCCGCACAGGCGTTTGCGTCGGCCACCTCCAATACCTTGTGGCTGATCCTGGCGGCGGTGATCACGATGTACATCGTGCTGGGCGTGCTCTATGAGAGTTTCATCCATCCGGTGACGGTGCTGTCGACCCTGCCATCGGCGGCCATCGGTGCCTTGCTGGCGCTGTTGCTGACCGGCTCGGACTTCAGTCTCATCGCCTTGATCGGGGTGATCCTGTTGATCGGCATCGTCAAGAAGAACGCCATCATGATGATCGACTTCGCCCTGCAGGCGCAGAAGGAAGGCAAGAGCGCCTTCGATGCGATCCAGCAGGCCTGCGTCATGCGCTTCCGTCCCATCATGATGACCACCATGGCCGCGCTGCTGGGCGCAGTGCCGCTGATGTTGGCGACCGGCTCCGGTGCCGAGCTGCGGCGTCCGCTGGGGCTGGTGATCGTGGGCGGGCTCTTGTTGAGCCAGTTGCTCACGCTCTTCACCACGCCGGTGATCTATCTGTTCTTTGACCGGGCAAGCGTCGCCGTCAAACGCCGCTGGGCCGCCCGTGCGTCCAGTCTGGGTGAGTCCGCATGAACCTGTCGCGTCCTTTCATCCTGCGCCCGGTTGCCACGCTGCTGCTGAGCCTGGCGCTGACCTTGCTGGGCGCGCTGGCGTACCGGATGCTGCCGGTGGCACCGTTGCCGCAGGTGGATTTTCCGACCATCATGGTCACCGCCAGCCTGGCCGGCGCCAGCCCGGAAACCATGGCCGCGACCATTGCCGCGCCGCTGGAGCGGGCCATGGGGCAGATCGCCGGTATCACCGAAATGACCTCCAGCAGTTCGCAGGGCTCTACCAACGTGATCGTCCAGTTCGACCTGGAGCGCGATATCGATGGTGCTGCCCGCGATGTGCAGGCTGCCATCAATGCGGCGCGCAGCCTTCTGCCCAGCAGCTTGAAGACCTTGCCCACCTACCGCAAGGCCAATCCGGCCGATGCGCCCATCCTGCTGCTGGCCTTGACTTCCAAGACGGTGGACAAGGGCAAGCTCTACGACCTGGCCTCCAGCAAATTGCAGCAGACCATTGCCCAGGTGCAGGGGGTAGGGCAGGTCTCGCTCATGGGTAGCGCTTTGCCTGCGGTGCGCATTGAATTGCAGCCGCAACAGCTGAGCCACTACGGGATTTCGCTGGATACGGTGCGCCAGGTCGTGGCCAATGCGACCACCAACCTGCCCAAGGGCGAACTGCAAGGCGAGGGCCTGCACTGGTGGGTGGATGCCAACGGCCAACTGACCAAGGCCAGCGACTACACCAACCTGGTGGTGAGCTACCAGAACGGCGCTGCGGTCAAACTCTCCGACGTGGCCCGGGTCTATGACTCGGTGCAGGACCAGTACGTGGCGGGCTACTTCAACGACTCGCCTTCGGTGATGATGGGTATTACGCGCTCCTCCGGTGCCAACATGTTGGCCACCATCGATGCCATCAAGGCGCAGCTGCCGATCATGCAGAAGATGCTGCCCAAGGAAGTGCAGCTCAGTCTGGCGATGGACCGCTCGCCCTCGATCCGCGGCTCCCTGCGCGAAACCGAACTGACCTTGCTGATCTCGACGCTGCTGGTCATTGCCGTGGTCTTCCTGTTCCTGCGCAATGCACGGGCGGTGCTCATTCCTGCGGTGGCCTTGCCGATTTCGCTCATCGGCACCTGTGCGGCCATGTATCTGCTTGGATACAGCCTGGATACCCTGTCGTTGATGGCGCTGATCATCGCCACCGGCTTCGTGGTGGATGATGCCGTCGTGGTGCTGGAAAACATCAGCCGCCATCTGGAAGAGGGTGCGCCGCCGCTGAAGGCGGCGTTGGATGGCAGCAAGGAAGTCGGTTTTACGGTGCTGTCGATGACGGCTTCGCTCATTGCGGTGTTTCTGCCTATCCTGCTCATGGGCAGCATCGTGGGCCGCCTGTTCCGCGAGTTCGCCGTCACCCTGTCGGTGTCGCTGGTTCTGTCGATGATCGTCTCGCTGACCCTGACGCCGATGCTGTGCTCGCGCCTGCTGCGCGCGCACAAGCATGATGCGTCGGGCGCACCGGTGCAGCCCAATGTATTTTATCGGGCCATCGAGCGCGTCCTCAATGCCGTATCAGATGGCTATGCCAGCAGCCTGGAATGGGTCATGCGCCACAAGCGCCTGACCTTGCTGAGCCTGGTGCTGACGGTGGCATTGAATCTGTTTCTCTTCACCGCCGTGCAAAAGGGCTTCTTCCCTGACCAGGATACCGGCATGCTGATGGGCCAGATGCGGGCCGACCAGGCCGCGTCCTTCCAGTCGGTGCATCCGCAGTTGCTGGCCTTCAGCCGCTTGATCCAGAGCGACCCGGACGTGGCTTCGGTCATGGCCTCCACCGGGGGCGGGGCGTTTGGTTCGCGCAATACGGCCAATTTCTTCGTCAGCCTCAAGGACAGCAGCCAGCGCAAATCCACCGCCACCGAGATCGCCAACCGCCTCACGCGCAAGGCCAGCGGTGTGCCAGGTGCTTCACTGTTCCTGATGGCCGGGCAGGATCTGCGCATGGGCGGACGCAGCGCCAATGCCACCTACCAGTACAGCCTGCAATCGGATTCGCTGGATACGCTGCGGGAGTGGTCGCCGAAAGTCTATGCGGTGCTGCGTAAGCTGCCGGAACTGACCAGCGTGGACACCGATGCGCAAAGCGGCGGCCAGGCCGTCAAGCTGGTGATCGACCGCATCGCGGCGCGCCGGCTGGGGCTGGAAATGACGAACATTGATGATTTTCTCAATAATGCTTTCAGCCAGCGCCAGGTCGCCACGCAATACCAGGCGCTGAACCAGTACTACACCATTCTTGGCTTGGCGCCCCAATACACCCAGGATCCCGAGGTACTGAAGCAGTTGTTCGTGCTCAATAGCGCCGGCAACGCGGTGCCGCTGTCGGCCTTCGCACGCCTGCAAAGCGCCAGTGCGCCGCTGGCGGTGGCGCACCAGAACCAGAGCGCCACTACCACCATCGCCTTCAACCTGGCCGATGGCGTTTCTCTGCAACAGGCCAAGGCGGCCATCGATGCGGCCGTCATCAGCCTGGGCCTGCCCGGTAGCATCCATGGCGGCATGCAAGGCACGGCGCAAGCCTTCGTGGCCATGGCCAGCGCCATGCCCTGGCTGATCCTGGCGGCGCTGCTGGCGGTCTATATCGTGCTGGGGATGCTCTACGAGAGCTGGATCCATCCCATCACGATCCTCTCCACTTTGCCCTCGGCCGGCGTGGGCGCGTTGCTGCTGCTGTTGGCGACCCATACGCAATTTACGGTGATTGCATTGATCGGCGTGCTGCTCCTGATTGGCATCGTCAAGAAGAACGCCATCCTGATGGTGGACTTCGCTCTGCACGTCGAGCGCCAGCACGACTGGGCAGCGGAGCGCGCCATCTTGGAAGCCTGCCGCATGCGTCTGCGTCCTATCCTGATGACCACCATGGCGGCCTTCTTCGGGGCCTTGCCGATGGTGTTGCAAACCGGTGGCGACGCCGCGCTGCGCCGTCCGCTGGGCCTGACCATCTGCGGCGGCCTGGCCCTGAGCCAGCTTCTGACCCTCTATACCACGCCCGTGGTCTATGTCTACATGGACCGCATGGGCAGCGCGGCCAAGCGCTTATGGCGCCGTCGCCGGCCGCGTTCGTCCGTCCCTGCAAGCGAGAATTGATCACTATGCCTTCTTTGACTCCATCACTGCGCCTGCGTCCCATGGCCATGGCTTGCTTGCTTACGCTGCTGGCCGGTTGCGCCGTGGGTCCAGACTATCATCGTCCCACCGTGGATATGCCCATCGCCTACAAGGAGGCCACCGGCTGGAAACAGGCTGCACCGTCCGATGACCAGCCGCGTCGCGCCTGGTGGCAAGCCTTCGGGGACGAACAGCTCGATGCCCTGATGCGCCAGGTGGAGATTTCCAACCAGAACGTGGCGCAATACGCGGCCCAGTATGCCCAGGCCCAGGCGGTCGTGCGCCAGGCCGATGCCAGCTTCTTTCCCACCGTCACGGCCACGGCCAGCGGCACGCGCAGCGGCAATGCGTCTGGCACCACGAGCAGCAAGACCACTACCAGCACCGCCAGCACTACCCGTAGCGGCGTGAGCAATGAGGTCTCGGCCTCGGGCAGCCTGAGCTGGGAGTTGGATCTGTGGGGCAAGCTGCGCCGCACCCGTGAAGAAGACGTGGCCAGCGCCCAGGCCAGCCAGGCCGATCTGGCCAATGCATTGCTGAGCGCGCAATCCAGTCTGGCGCAGGATTACTTCTCGCTGCGCATTCTGGATGAGCGCATCGCCCTGTATGAAAAAACGGTGGCGGCCTATACCCGCTATGCCAGCATCGTCGAGAACCAGTACACCGAGGCCCAGTCCTCGCGCGCGGACGTGGCGCAGGCACGCAACCAGCTGGAGTCGGCCAAGGCCTCCATGCATGATCTGGCCTGGCAGCGTGCGCAGTACGAGCACGCCATCGCGATCCTGCTGGGCAAGGCGCCGGCGGCGTTTTCGCTGCCGGCCGTTATCGGCGGCCCGATGCAGGTGCCGGTCACGCCCGTGGGGCTGGCCTCCACGCTGCTGGAGCGGCGCCCCGACATCGCCTCATCCGAACGCAGCATGGCCAAGGCCAATGCAGCCATCGGGGTGGCCATCGCCGCCTATTATCCTGACCTGACGCTCTCGGCCAGTGCCGGCTTCCAGAACAGCAGCGCCAGCAAGCTCTTCACGGCGCCGTATCGCTTCTGGTCGCTCGGTCCCTCGTTCAGCCAGACGCTCTTTGATGGCGGTTCCATCAAGGCCCAGGTTGAGCAAGCCCGCGCTAGCTACGATGCGGCCGTGGCCAGCTATCGCCAGACGGTGCTGACGGCCCTGGGGCAGGTGGAAGATTATCTGGCCAAGATGCGCATCATGGAGTCCGAAATACAGGCCCAGCAGGCGGCCACGGATGCGGCCATCGTGTCGGCCCGGGTGACCCGCGATCAATACGAGGCCGGCAAGATCAACTACCTGGACGTGGCCACCACCGAGGCCACCAGCCTCTCCGCACAGCAAAGCCTGTGGGAACTCAAGGGCACGCAGTTGACCACCAGCGTGCAATTGATCGTCGCCCTGGGAGGCGGTTGGCATGCCGATGACGGTGAGGCTTCTTCCGCAGCCCATCAGGCCGACAAGACACCGGCCAATTGATGGCAGGGCGGCCAAGGTGCCGCCCTGAACCTGCATCAGTCGCAGAGGTGCGTTATTGCAGCAACTGGCTGCCGCTGGCCGGTGCGCTCGCCATTGCGCTGGCCAGCACCGCTGCAGCCGAGCGTGTCTCCACACCCAGCTTCACGAAGATGTGTTCCAGGTGCTTGTTGACCGTGCGCGGGCTCATGCCGAGGATCTCGGCGATGTCGCGGTTGGTCTTGCCCTTGCCCAGCCATAGCAGTACGTCGTTCTCGCGCGGGGTGAGGCGGCAGCTTTCCAGCGTGGGCGGCAGGCTCATGCCTTCGTCGGTACGCAGGGCGGCGCTCGCGGTCTTTTCTTCCAGCACGAGGCTCACGCCATGGCCCTGGCCGGGGCCGGACAGGGTGATGTGCAAGGCATCCTGCTGGTGCCGCACGATCAGCGGCGGCACATGGTCCAGGCTCCCGCCCTGGCGTTGGCGCACCAGCTGTTCGTTGAGCCAGACCTGCAAGGGCGCGGGCAGCTTGTGGCTGGTGGGTGCGGCCGGGCCGTAATATTTTTCCAGCCATTGCGATGCCTTGCTGGTCTGCCACATCGGCAGGCCATTGCCGCCCAGCACGATCACTGCATGGGCCGCATGTTCCAGCACGCCGCGCGTCTGCGTCATCAGGCGCGCAGTGCGGATGTGGGCGCCGATGCGGGCTACCACTTCCTGTGGTCGGATCGGCTTGGTCACGTAATCGATGCCGCCGACCTCGAAGCCCCGCACCACATGCTCGGTCTCCGACAGGCCGGTCATGAACACCACCGGCACATGCGCCACGCGCTTGACCTGCTTGATGCGGCGGCAGGTCTCGAAGCCGTCGATGCCGGGCATCATGGCGTCCAGCAGGATCAGGTCGGGCGTGATGTGGTCCAGCCGTTCCAGGGCCGCCTGGCCGTCGGTGGCGACCAGAACGATATGGCCGCTTTCATCCAGTGCGTCGGACAACATGGCCAAGTTATCGGGCATGTCATCGACGATCAGGACCACGTGTCTATCGAACGTCGTTGAGATCATGTCGGATCAGCTCCTTGATACGGGTGACGTATTCATTCAATCGGAATTGCTTGACCAGTAGCCGCAGTTCGGTGGTGAAGGGCAGGTAGGCCGGATTGCCACTTTCCAGAGCATCGAGCTGGCGCAGGATTTCCTTGGCGTAGCCGATGTGGCCCAGCTCCAGCAGGGCGGCGAGCTTGTCTTGCGTGGGCACCAGCATCAGCGACTGCGACACCACCGCTGGCGCGGCCGGTGTGGCCACCCAGTCCAGTTGCAGATGCTGCCGGATCTTGCCTAGCAGTTCGTTATAGGACACCGGCTTGACCACGAAGTCATTGACCAGCGGCGGCTCGTTGCGCTCGTGCAGGTTTTCGAAGGCATTGGCCGAGACCAGCAGGATGGGCAATTGCGTCAGGCCACGGGCGCGGATGGCGCGCGCCACCGTCCAGCCATCCATCTGCGGCATGGCGATGTCCAGCAGCACCAGGTCCGGCACTTCATGCGCCAGCCGCTCCATGCAGGCCAGGCCACTGTCGGCCTGGCTGACGGTAAAGCCCAGCGGCAGCAGCATGTCCTGCAGCAGGCGGCGCTGCGAGGCCTGGTCGTCCACCACCAGGATGTGGCGCGAACGGCCCAGGTAACCAGACATCTGATCTTCGAGCGGAATGCGCGGGCGCGGGACGTGGACTTCGGGCAGGTAGATCTTCAGGTGGAAGCTGCTGCCCTGGCCGACCTGGCTTTGCACGCCTAGTTCGCCACCCATGATGTGCACCAGCATACGGCTGATGGCCAGGCCCAGGCCGGTGCCGATGTCTTCGCGCAGATTGGCGGCGCTGCTGCGTTCGAAGGGCAGGAAGATGCGTTCCAGGTCGTCCTCGGCAATGCCGATGCCGGTGTCGATGACGTCGAAGTAGGCGATCTCGCGGGCATAGCGCAGCTTGAGTGTGACGCCACCACGGTCGGTGAACTTGACCGCATTGCCCAGCAGGTTGATGAGGATCTGGCGCAACCGCTTCTGGTCGGCATGGACGATCTGCGGCAGGCGCCCGGTTTTTTCGAAGCGGAACTGCAAGCCCTTTTGTTCAGCCTGCGGCGCGAACATGCCCACGATCTGCTCCAGGAAAGCTTCCAGCGCCAGTTCGTCGGAAGCCAGGCGCATCTTGCCGGCCTCGATCTTGGCGATGTCGAGCAAGCCGTCGATCAGGCTCAACAGGTGTTCGCCACTGCGGCGGATGATGGCGATGGCTTCCTTGCGGGCCGGCGGGATGGTGGCATCCACGTGCAGGATCTGGGCGTAGCCGAGGATGCTGTTCAAGGGTGTGCGCAGTTCATGGCTCATGCCGGCCACGAAGCGGCTCTTGGCCAGATTGGCCGATTCGGCGGCTTCCTTGGCGCGCTGCAGTTCGGCGTCGGTCTGCTTGTGGGCTTCGATTTCCTGCAGCAGCAGGTTGGTCTGGCGCTCCGATTCTTCCTGCGCTACGGCGCGGCTTTCGTTGGTCAATACCAACCACCAGGCCCCCACGCCCACCACCACCAGCAACAGGCAGAACAGCTTGATGAAGACGCCCCGCAGCGAGTCCGGGGCTGACAGCGTCAGTCCCGAAAGATCGGCCATCTGTTGGAAATACAGCATCCACAACACGATGGCCAGCCCACCCGCCAGCAAGCCGAAGACGGCGAGGTAATGCCCGATGCGTGTATTTAGCTTGAGCGTAAAGCGGGCCGGGATCAGTTGACGCAGGGTGTGCAGGATCTGGTTGGGCAGTCGTGCGCGTGGGGTCTTGCAGCGGTCCTTGCAGCGTGCATCGAGCGAACAGCACAGCGAACATATCGCGCCCTGGTAGGCCGGGCAATGCGCCATGTCCGGGGTTTCGAAGGCATTGCCGCAGATCACGCAATCCAGCACCGAGTGCGCCTGGCCGGGGGTGTAGGGGCGATAGCTCTGCTCGGACAGGGTGTCGCGCCGTGCGATGTAGTAACGGCTGCCGGTGGCCACGGCAATCAGGGGCGCGCTCACCAGTGCCGTGCCCAGCGCGATGAAGGGCGCCATCGCCGCCACCGTCTTGCCCAGTACACCCGACATGGCCAGCGTAGAGAGCAGGGTGGCGATGGTCATCGAGCCCACGCCCACCGGGTTGACGTCATACAGGTGGGCGCGCTTGAATTCGATATGGGCAGGGCTTAAGCGCAGCGGCTTGTTGATGACCAGGTCGGCCACTACCGCACCGATCCACGAGATTGCCACCAGGCTATAGAGCGCCAGCACGTGCTCCAGTGCATTGAACACGCCCAGTTCCATCAGCAGCACGGCGATCAACACATTGAAGACCAGCCACACCACCCGCCCCGGATGGCTGTGCGTGAGACGCGCAAAGAAATTGGACCAGGCCAGCGAGCCGGCATAGGCATTGGTGACATTGATCTTGATCTGCGACACCACCACGAACAGCACCACCGCACCCAGCGCCAGGGCCGGATTGCCGAACACGTACTGGTAACCGATCAGGTACATCTGGGTCGGTTCCACCGCGCGTGCCATGGGCACTTCATGCTGGATGGCGAGGAAGGCCAGCAAGGTGCCGCCCAGCATCTTGGCGCCACCCAGCAGAATCCAGCCAGGGCCGGCCAACAGTAGCGCGCCCCACCAGCGACCACGATTGGCGCTGGTCTTCTGCGGCAGGAAGCGCAGGAAGTCCACCTGTTCACCCACTTGCGCAATGAGCGAAAAGGCCACCGTGGCCGCCGCACCGAACAGGGTCAGGTTGAAGGAACTACCTTCCTCGGCGCGGCCGGCGAAGCTCAACAGGTTCGACAGGGCCTCGGGCTCCTTGTACAGCACGCACACGTAGGGCAGCACCAGCAGCACCAGCCACAGCGGCTGGGTCCACATCTGCAGGCGGTTGATGAGGGTGATGCCGTAGGCCACCATGGGGATGATGATGAGCGAACAGAGCACATAGCCATACACCAGCGGCAGGCCGAAGTAGATCTCGATGGCCTGGGCCATGATGGCCGCTTCCAGCGCGAAGAAGATGAAGGTGAAGCTGGCGTAGATCAGCGAAGTGATGGTCGAGCCGATATAGCCGAAGCCGGCGCCGCGCGTGAGCAGGTCCATGTCCACCCCGTAGCGGGCGGCGTAGTAGCTGATCGGCAGCCCCGTCAAAAAGAACAGCACCACCACGCAGACGATGGCCCAGAAGGCATTGGTGAAGCCATAGCTCAGGGTGATGGCGCCACTGATGGCTTCCAGCGCCAGGAAGGAGGTGGCGCCCAGGGCGGTATTGGCCAGGCGGAATTCCGACCAGCGCCGAAACGACAGTGGTGTATAGCGCAGGGCATAGTCTTCCAGTGTCTCGTTGGCGACCCAGGTGTTGTAGTCGCGGCGGACCTTGACGATGCGTTGGGTGGCGGGTGGGGTCACGTTGGCTCTGGCTTAACTGAAGTCGGGATCGGGTCAGGTCCCTGTCAGCTTGCTTGCTGGCGGAACCGCTCGCGTTTATGCGCAAGCAATTTTCAAACCATTCGCGCGTCGGGGGCATACGTCAAATGACGTAGATGCGGCGTTGCATCACGCGGGAATTCACCAAAACGCAGCAAGCTTGACCAGCTCTGCGAGAGCTTGCACACGCCCCCGCTCATCCGCTTGCACCACCAGCAGGCAAGCCGCGGGCAAAAGCTGTGCGGGCCGCAACGCCGCACCAGCAGGGGGCTTACGTCAAACAACGTATTGTTGCGATGCACTGCGGAACCTATTCTGCCTCCCAGAACGAAGGGCCAGACAGCGGGCCGGGGAGGCAAGGAAGAAAGCTTCACCCACTCAGCGGGCAGCGACTTGCCGGGGCCTTCGTTTCATTGCTTGCATGACGCCACGATGGCCCAGACCGAGTCCAACAACAACGCCCGAAAGGAGTACCGCATGTCGCATTCCTCGTCTTCCAACCCTCCCTCGTTCCCGCGCCGCAAGATCTTGATGGGTCTGGCCGCTGGTGCGGCAGCAGCGGCCCTGCCGGGCATGGCCTCGGCTCAGCAGTATCCGACCGCCAAGGTCAATACCACCAAGCTGGCCATCACCGATACCGAAGTCACGGTGGGCCAGTTGCACTCGGCTACCGGCACCATGGCCATCAGCGAGACCGGATCGATCCAGGCTGAACGCCTGGCCATCGACCAGATCAACGCGATGGGCGGCATCCTGGGACGCAAGATCAAGATCATCCAGGAAGACGGTGCCAGCGATTGGCCGACCTTCGCCGAAAAGGCCAAGAAGCTGCTGGAGAACGACCGTGTGGCGGCTGTCTTCGGCTGCTGGACCTCGGCCTCGCGCAAGGCGGTGCTGCCGGTGTTCGAGAAGGACAACGGCCTGCTGTACTACCCGACCTTCTACGAAGGCCTGGAGCAATCCAAGAACGTGTTCTATACCGGGCAGGAGGCGACGCAACAGGTGCTGGCGGGCCTGAACTGGGTGGCCAAGGAAAAGAAGGCCAAGACCTTCTTCCTGGTCGGCTCCGACTACATCTGGCCGCGCACCTCCAACAAGATCGCCCGCAAGCACATCGAGAACGTGCTCAAGGGTTCGGTGGTAGGCGAGGAGTACTACCCGCTGGGCAATACCCAGTTCGGTTCGCTCATCAACAAGATCAAGCTCAAGAAGCCGGACGTGATCTTCGCCGACGTGGTGGGCGGCTCCAACGTCGCCTTCTACAAGCAGTTGAAGGCCGCCGGCGTGACCGCCAAGACCCAGAACCTGCTGACCATCTCGGTGACCGAGGATGAAATGCTGGGCATCGGTGGCGAGAACGTGGAAGGTTTCTTCGCGTCGATGAAGTATTTCCAGAGCCTGGACAATCCCAACAACAAGAAATTCGTGGCCGAGTTCAAGGCCAAGTTCGGCGCCAATTCGGTCATCGGCGATGTCACCCAGGCCGCCTATCTCGGTCCCTGGCTGTGGAAGGCAGCGGTGGAAAAGGCCGGCAGCTTCGACGTCGACAAGGTGGTGGCGGCGTCACCCGGCATCGAACTCAAGACCGCGCCGGAAGGCTACGTCAAGGTCCACGAAAACCATCACCTGTGGAGCAAGACCCGCATCGGCGAAGCCCAGAAGGATGGCCAGTTCAAGGTGGTCTACGAGTCCGAACTGATTGAGCCGAATCCCTTCCCCAAGGGCTATCAGTAAGGTGTTTCGGCTGGTACGTACCGGCCCTTGTGCAGCAAAGCGGCGGTGTCTGTAGTGACATGCGGGCGCTGCCGCCCCTTCCTCCAATCTCCAAACCTGCCCCGTCGGGAGTCAACATGGTTTCTCTATCCGAATTCGGCGCCATCTTCGCCATGCAGGGCTTCAATGGCCTTTCGGTCTTTTGCGTGCTGCTGTTGATGGCGCTGGGCCTGGCCATCATCTTCGGGCAGATGGGCGTGATCAACATGGCCCACGGTGAATTCCTCACCATCGGCGCTTACATCACCTACCTGCTGTCGCACCTGACCACGACCTATGCGCCGGCCTTGCAGCCGTTCTATTTTTTCGCGGCCATCGTGCTGTCCTTTGCGGTGGCGTATGGAGTGGGTTATCTCACCGAGCTGCTGCTCATCAGCCGCCTCTACAAGCGTCCGCTCGATACGCTCCTGGCCACCTGGGGCTTGTCGCTGGCGATGCAGCAGACCTTCCGTTCCATCTTCGGCGCCAAGGAAGTCAGCGCCACCTTGCCGGACTGGCTCATGGGTTCCTTCAAGCCTACCGATGCCATCGACATTCCCTTGAATGGCCTCTTCATGATGGGCCTGACGGTCTTGCTGACCGGCGCCATCTTCGTGCTGCTGTTCCGTTCGCGCTGGGGCTTGCAGGTACGTGCCACGATGCAGAACCGCGTCATGAGCGGGGCAGTCGGCATCAATACCCGCAAGGTGGACCGTACCACTTTTGCGCTGGGTTGCGGCGTGGCCGGCGTGGCTGGCGCAGCCTTCACCACCATCGGTTCCACCGGTCCCACCAGCGGTTCGCTCTACATCGTCGATACCTTCCTGGTGGTGGTCTTTGGTGGCGCGCAAAGCCTGATCGGCACCATCGCCTCGGCCTTCTCTATCGCCCAGACCCAATCCACGGCGGAGTTCTTCCTGACCGGTTCCATGGCCAAGGTGCTGACCTTGTCGGCGGTGATCGTGATCCTGATGCTGCGTCCGCAAGGGCTGTTCTCGGTGAAGGTGCGCAAGTGATGGCCGCTTCCTACAGATCAAACAATACGTGCGAGGTCCGATAATGAATGCAGCCGATGAAAAACTGTTGGGCGGGCGCTCCGGTGCGCTTGGCCTGCTGGTGATGGCGGCACTGCTGCTGGTGGTGTTCCCGCTGACGATGGACATGTTCCGGCTCAATCTGGTAGGCAAGTACCTGTCCTATGCCTTCGTCGCCGTGGGCCTGGTGCTGTGCTGGGGCTATGGTGGCATCCTGAGCCTCGGGCAGGGCGTGTTCTTCGGCCTGGGGGGCTATTGCATGGCCATGTTCCTGAAACTCGAAGCCTCCGACCCCATCAGCACCAAGATCCAATCCACGCCGGGCATTCCCGACTTCATGGACTGGAACCAGATCACCGCCTTGCCGGCCATGTGGGAGCCCTTCCACAGCTTTGCCTTCACCATCTTTGCCGTGCTGGCGGTGCCGACCGTGTTGGCCATGCTGATCGGCATGGCGATGTTCAAGCGCCGCGTGGGGGACGTGTATTTCTCCATCGTCACGCAGGCCATCGCCGCCATCCTGTCCATCCTCATCATCGGCCAGCAGGGGCTCACCGGCGGCGTCAATGGCATCACTGACCTGAAGACCCTGATGGGCTGGGATATCCGCACCGATCACGCCAAGCTGGTGCTGTATTTCGTCAATGCCGGCCTGCTGTTTGGCTGCATTCTGTTCGGTCGCTATGTGCTCAGTTCCAAGCTGGGCCGCTTGCTGGTGGCCATGCGCGACAAGGAAGAACGGGTACGCTTCTCCGGCTATGACGTGGCCAGCTTCAAGGTCTTCGTGTTTTGCGCGGCGGCCATGTTCTCGGCCATCGGCGGAGCCATGTTCACGCTGCAGGTGGGCTTCATGTCGCCCTCCTTCGTCGGCATCGTGCCATCCATCGAAATGGTGATCTTTGCTGCAGTCGGAGGCCGTATGTCGCTGCTTGGCGCGGTGTATGGAACGCTGCTGGTGAACTTTGGTAAAACCTATTTCTCCGAGACCTTCCCCGAGCTGTGGCTGTTCCTGATGGGCGGCCTCTTCATCGCCGTGGTGATGTACTTCCCCAATGGCTTGGCCGGTCTCTGGCAGACCCAGGGCAAGCGCCTGATGGGCAAGCTGCGCGGCGACCCCAAAGCAGTGGTTCCTGCTGCGGCCGAACCGCTCAAGAGCGTGGCCCGTTCGTCTACCCCTGAAACCAAGCGCGATGGCATCGAGCCCGGCGCCACCCTGGAGGCCAGCAAATGAGCGAGAACCCCATCGGTTTCGAATCGGATGCCCATCCGGTCCTGGCCATCGAAGACCTGACCGTGTCCTTCGACGGTTTCAAGGCCGTCGACAAGCTCAATCTCTACGTGCAACGCAATGAGGTGCGCGTGGTGATCGGTCCCAACGGCGCGGGCAAGACCACGGTGCTGGATCTGATCTGCGGCAAGACCCGCGCCACCTCCGGCAGCATCAAGTTCAACAACCATGAACTGACCAAGATGAGCGAGCACGCCATTGTGCGGGTGGGGGTAGGGCGCAAGTTCCAGACGCCATCCATCTACGAAAACCTCTCCGTGTTCGAGAACCTGGAGATGTCCTTCCCGCGTGGCCGCAAGGTGTTCGGCGCGCTGACCTTCAAGCGTTCGCCGGATGTGGTGGCGCGGGTGGAGGCGGTGGCTGCCGACATCTTTTTGGAAGAGCAACTGCATACCCAGGCCGACTTGCTTTCGCATGGACAGAAACAGTGGCTGGAAATCGGCATGTTGCTGATGCAGGAGCCGGAGTTGCTGATGCTGGATGAACCGGTGGCCGGCATGAGCGTGTCCGAACGCGAAAAGACTGCCGAGCTGCTGGGCCGCATCAGCCAGGGCCGTTCGGTGGTGGTGATCGAGCACGATATGGATTTCGTCAAGAGCATCGCGCACAAGGTCACCGTGCTGCACCAGGGCAAGATCCTGGCCGAAGGCAGCATGGAGAAGGTGCAGTCCGATCCCAAGGTGATCGATGTCTACCTCGGTCACTGAATCCCCATCCCCCTCGGAGCCTGCCATGTTCAAAGTCTCGCAACTCGCTTCCGGCTACGGCCAGAGCAAGGTCATCCACGACGTCGATCTGTCGGTGGCCAAGGAAGAAATCGTCGCCGTCATGGGCCGCAACGGCATGGGCAAGACCACGCTGTTCAAGACCCTGATGGGCATCCTGCCGCTGCGCGGCGGCAGCATCAGCATCGATGGCGTGGAGCTGGGTGGCTTGGAAAGCCACCAGCGCGTCGAGCGCGGCGTGGCCTATGTGCCGCAGGGGCGCATGATCTTCTCGCACATGACGGTGCTGGAAAACATCCAGACCGGCTTGCCCGCGGCGGCCCGGGGCAAGGTGCCCGATGAACTGTATTCATTGTTCCCGGTGCTCTACGACATGCGTACCCGCAAGGGCGGCAATCTCTCCGGTGGCCAGCAGCAGCAACTGGCCATTGCGCGCGCACTGGCGACCAATCCGCGGGTGCTGCTGCTGGATGAGCCGACCGAAGGCATCCAGCCTTCCATCATCAAGGACATCGCCCGGAGCTTGAAGGAAATCCGCAAGATCCGTGCGCTCACCATCGTGGTCTCGGAGCAGGTGCTGAGTTTCACGCTGGAGATTGCCGACCGCTTCCTGGTCATCGACAAGGGCCGCTTCGTCTACGAAGACACGCGCGCAAACGTCGATGCACCCACCATCAGCAAGTACCTGTCGGTCTGATGTGACCGTCTTTTCAGAGGAGCAAGTTCATGCGACATGGAGACATTTCAAGTAGCCGCGACGCCGTCGGCGTAGCCGTGGTGAACTACAAGATGCCGCGCCTGCATACGCGCGGCGAGGTGCTGGAGAATGCACGGCGGATCGCCGCCATGCTGGTCGGTATGAAGCAGGGATTGCCGGGGCTGGATCTGGTGGTGTTTCCCGAGTATTCCACGCACGGCATCATGTATGACCGTGAAGAAATGTTCGAGACTGCCGCCGCCATTCCTGGTGAGGAGACCGCCATCTTTTCCGAGGCCTGCCGCATCGCCGGCGTGTGGGGCGTGTTTTCGCTGACCGGCGAGCGCCATGAAGAGCATCCGCGCAAGGTGCCCTACAACACCCTGATCCTCATCAACGACCAGGGCGAGATCGTGCAGAAGTACCGCAAGATCATGCCGTGGACGCCCATCGAGGGCTGGTATCCGGGCGATACCACCTATGTCTGCGACGGCCCCAAGGGCTTGAAGATCAGCCTCATCATCTGCGATGACGGCAACTATCCCGAGATCTGGCGTGATTGCGCCATGAAGGGCGCGGAACTGGTGGTGCGCTGCCAGGGCTACATGTACCCGGCCAAGGAACAGCAGATCATGGTCTCCAAGGCCATGGCCTGGATGAACAACCTCTACGTGGCCGTGGCCAATGCCGCCGGTTTCGATGGCGTCTATTCCTACTTCGGCCACTCGGCCATCGTCGGCTTCGATGGCCGCACGCTGGGCGAATGCGGCACCGAGGAAATGGGCATCCAGTATGCCGAGCTGTCGATCTCTGCCATCCGCGATGCGCGCCGCAACTGGCAGTCGCAGAACCATCTCTACAAGCTGCTGCATCGCGGCTACACCGGCAAGATCAATTCGGGCGAGTCGCCGGCCGGCGTGGCCGACTGTCCTTTCGACTTCTACCGCACCTGGGTCAATGATCCGCAGGCGGCACGTGCCCAGGTCGAGGCGCTGACCCGCAACAGTGCCGGTACGCCCGAATGTCCGATGCCGGGGATTCCTACCGAGCCGGCGGCCTGAGGCCCAGCGCCCCCGAGGTCGTCATCACACACCCACCACCAAGGAGATCGTATGCAACACTTCAAGATCAAGCCCGGCGTCCCGCTGGCAGAGCAGGCCGAACTGGGGCACAACCGCTGGCACCCGGACCTGCCGTTCCTGGCCTCGGTCAAGCCGGGCGAATCCATCCTGATCGAATCGCTGGATTTCCTGGACGCACAGATCCAGGACACCGATGACGTCTCCGATGTCAAGAACGTGGATCTGACCCGCGCGCATCCGCTGACCGGTCCTTTCCATGTCGAGGGCGCCGAGCCGGGTGATCTGCTGGTGATCGATCTGCTGGACATCAAGCCGGTGACGCCGGTCGGTTTTTCGGGTGTCTTTGCCAAGGAAAACGGTGGCGGCTTTCTGGCCGATTACTTCCCCGAAGCCGACAAGGCCATCTGGGACTTGAAGGGCTTGTATGCCACCTCGCGCCACATCCCTGGCGTGCGCATCGCCGGCCTGACCCACCCGGGCTTGATGGGTTGCCTGCCGTCGCATGATCTGCTGGCCGAATGGAATCGCCGCGAAGCGCCGCTGGCCGCCAAGGGCTTGGCACAGCCGCCCAACCCCAGCACTGCGGTGCTGCGCGGCCTGACTGGTGCCAAGTTCGACGAGATGGCCAAGGTGGCGGCGCGCACCGTGCCGCCGCGCGAGCATGGCGGCAATACCGACATCAAGGACTTGTCGGCGGGTACCCGCATCTTCTTCCCGGTGTACGTCAAGGGTGCCGGCTTCTCGATGGGCGACCTGCACTTTTCGCAGGGTGATGGCGAGATCGGTTTCTGCGGCGCCATCGAGATGGATGGCGTGAGCCATGTGGGCTTCGACCTCATCAAGGGCGGCATGGCCAAGTACAACATCACTTCGCCCATCTTCATGCCCAGCATCGTCAAGCCGCATTACGAGCAGTGGCTGACCTTCGAAGGCATCAGCGTGGAAAACGGCGTGAACTATTACCTCGATGCCACCGTGGCCTATCGCCAGGCCTGCCTGAAGGCCATCGACTACCTGACCCACTTCGGCTACACCGGCAGCCAGGCCTACATGCTGCTGACCGCCGCACCGGTGGAAGGGCGCATCGGCGGCATCGTCGACATCCCCAACTGCGCCTGCACGGTGGCCTTGCCGACCTCGATCTTCGACCAGGACATCACGCCCAAGGGCATGTTGAACGACAAGTCCTATTGGGGGCGCAAGGCCTAGCGGTTTTCGTGGTTCGTAGTGACGTGTGTGTTACCGGCCGGGCATCGGCCTGGCCGGTTTTTTTGCCAGCCATTCTGGAGGAGGCCGACATGCCTTTGTATGACATCCGTTGCAGCCATTGTGAAGGTATCTTCGAGCGACTCATCCCGCTGCAGGGACTGCATGGGCAGACTCCCTGTCCTTACTGCAAACAGCAGACGGCTGCCTCGCCCATGCCCACGGGTGGCCATGTGGGATTGCAGGTCAAGTATCGCTGGCAGCCGCGCAACGGTGCCGAGCAACTGGCCGGGCAGGGCGCCACCGGTCCCGGCACGCACGCGGGCGCGGGGCGCAGCAGCGTGCTGCACAATTGCAAGGGGCATAGCTGCAGTATCTGCGCGACCTGATGGTGCAGATCAATTCAGCAGGTGGGCCGCCAGAATCACCAAGGCCACCGTGGCCAGCAGGCCTAATAGCGCCACCAGTTCGAAGTCCTGCGCCTGCTGGCGCCAGTGGCCTTGGCGCAGCGGCAGCCAGCGTGGGTAGCGGCCTAGGGTGAGCAGCTTGAGCAGCACGCCGCCGATGGCGTAGAAGATGGTATTGACGGCCAGGTAGCGCAGCAGTCCGAGTGCGGCACCGATCAGGTTGTCCATGGAGGTCCTGTCTTTGTTGTCTTATTCGAGCATGGCATCCAGCCCGGCAGAAAGTTCGCCGAAGGCCGGCATGGCACGCTCGGCCTTGTCGGCGGCATGCTTGACCAGCAGCGGTCGCCAGGCCGGGTCCACGCCCAGCTTCTTGGCCAGCCCAAGGGGATAGCTGGCCTGCGCGGCGGCGTCATCGAGCTGGAGCACCTCGACCCGGGCTGCCCAGGCGCCCAGGTGGACCCAGCCTGCGCTGCGTTCCAGGCGACCGGCCGCCAGCGGATCGGGAATGGAACGCAAGGCGTTGGCCATGGCGTCGGGAAAATGCCAGATCGTCGCCAGTTCCGCCGAGACGTCGGCGTAATGAAAGCCCCAGGCCTCTTTTTCGCGTTGGGCACGGTCGGCGTCGAGGACATTGCATTGCCTGTCCAGCGGCGCCACGGCCGCGGCGGCCACGGCATGAAGCTGCAACTGGCCGATGCCATGCATCATGCCTACCGTGAAGACGGCGTCGCCATTGTCTTCGCCGGATGTGCCGGCGTGCATGGCTAGCCAGCGCGCGGCCACGGCGGTGTAGAGCGTGTGGCGCCAGAACTGGTGCAGGTCCATGCCGCGCGTGTTCTTGAAGGCCGCCACCATGCCATTGCCCAGCACCAGGTTGCGCACCATGATGAAACCCAACATGCGCAATGCATCGTCGACGGTGCCGATGGTGCGCGAGGCGTGGAAGAAGGCCGAGTTCGCCAGTCGCAAGACCTTGGCGGTGAGGGCCGGGTCGGCGGCGATCTGCTGGGCGATGTCGTGCGAGGAGACATCCTCGGCATTGAAGCTGGCAATCAATTGCTGGACCACCTTGGGAACGGTCGGCAGTTTGCCAGGCTGGTCCACCAGGCTCTTGAGCTCCATGTCAATTCCTCCATGCAATATTTTTGTTGCATTTCACAGCCAATACCGTGAATTGCGGTTCCATTGTCGCAGAGATCGGACGATTTGCCGTCTTCTTTATCCGTATCATGATGGCATTCCTTGCTCTGGAGTGCATTCATGGTCAGTCGCAACAAATCGGCATCCATCACCCACGACGCTGCGGGTATCGAGGCGGGCAATACGGCCACGCCGTCAGCCTGGGGCGATGTTCCCGCCTACGTAGAGGATTGCGTACAGCGCAGCTTCCTGTTCCTCGATACCCTGCTTGATCGCGGCAATGACTACCTGCAGCACCTGGAGCAGGGCACGCCACCGCTGCTCAAGTTCGACCATGAACTGGTGTTGGACGGCCACGATTTGCCGCAGCCCTGCAACTACGCGCTGCTGCGCCTGCAGCCGCCTGCCGGCCTGGCGGTCGATCCGCAGGCGCGGCCGGTGGTGGTGGTCGATCCGCGCGCCGGGCATGGGCCGGGCATCGGCGGCTTCAAGTTCGATTCCGAAGTGGGCATGGCAATGAAGGCCGGGCATACGGTCTATTTCGTCACCTTCCGCCCTGAACCGGAAGATGGCCAGACCCTGGTGACGGTGATGGATGCCGAAGCCCGCTTCCTGGAAGAGGTGATCCGTCGCCATCCGCAATGCTCGGCCAAGCCGGTGGTGATCGGCAATTGCCAGGCTGGCTGGGCCATGATGACGCTGGACGCGGTGCGGCCGGAGCTGTTCGGTCCGCTGATGATGGTGGGCGCACCGGCTTCCTACTGGGCCGGCAGTTCCACCTTGAATCCGATGCGCTACAGCGGTGCCACCCTGGGCGGTACCTGGCTGGCTTCGCTGGCCGCCGACCTGGGCGCAGATCGTTTCGACGGTGCCTACCTGGTCGAGAATTTCGAGAAGCTCAATCCGGCCAATACCTTCTGGGGCAAGTACTACAACCTGTGGGCCGGCGTCGACCAGGAGGCGGCGCGCTTTCTGGAATTCGAACGCTGGTGGGGCGGTTTCTTCCGCATGACCGGGGCCGAGATCGAGGCCATCACGGAAAACCTGTTCGTGGGCAACAAGCTGGCGCGCGGCGAACTGGAGGTCAAGGGCCGTGCGGTCAACCTGCGCGACATCACCGCGCCCATCGTGGTGTTCGCTTCCTGGGGGGACAACATCACACCGCCCCCGCAGGCGCTGGACTGGATCATCGATACCTGGGGCGATGAGCGCGCCATTGCGGCGGCCGGGCGTACCATCATCTACGTGTTGCATGAGAGCGTGGGACACCTGGGCATCTTCGTGGGCGGTTCGGTGGCGCTGAAGGAACATGACCAGCTGGTGAGTTCGCTGGACGTGATCGAGAGCCTGCCGCCCGGTCTCTACGAGATGAAGCTGGAGCGCAAGGATGGCCGCGAGACCCAGCGCTGGGATGCGCTGGAGCCGGGCGACTACACGGTGCACTACGAGCACCGCACCATGGCCGATCTGCGCAAGCTCAATCCCGAGGGGCGCGAAGAGGAATCGATGTTCTCTACCATCAGCCAGTGGTCGCAGATCAATGCCCAGCTCTACAAGACCTGGGTACGCCCCTGGGTGCGCATGACGGCCACCCGCGACAGCGCCAATGCGCTCATGCGCCTGAACCCGCTGCGGATGCAGCGGCAACTGTTTTCGGATGCCCATCCGGCAGCGGCCTTCATTCGCCAGCAAGCCGCGCGGGCGCGGGCACAGCGGGTGCATCTGGACCCGGAGCATCCGCTCAAGCTCTACGAGCGCCGCATGGCGCAAAAAATCACCGAGGAACTCAATGCCTGGCGTGACCAGCGCGATGCGGGCACGGTGCGCGTGACCCGCCAGCTATTCGGCCGCAATGGTCTGGGCGCCTGGCTGCCGCCGCGTGAACCGGATGCCGAGCTGGCACAGCGCTGGGCGCAGCAGGAACTGGGTCGCTATCGTGCCACCGTGATCGACCAGATCGCCGAGGGTGGCTTTGCCGAGGCGGTGTGCCGCATCGTCATTGCCGGGATGCTTTCCATTGGCGCCTTCGAGCGGCGCAGCCTGCGCCTGGCGCGCTTGCTGGCGCAACTGCCGAACATGCACGCCAGTGTTTCGGCCAAGACCAACTGGGTGCAGTTGTTGAAGGAACAGGCGCGCATTACCGCCGTGGCGCCGGTGGAAGCGCTCAATGCCCTGGGCCAGATGCTGCCCGATCGCGCCAGCCGCGAACGCGCCCTGGCGCTGGCAGCAGCGGTGATGATGATAGAACCGACCCTGGCCAATCCGCGTTCGGAAATCATCGAACTCTTGATCGGCACGCTGGACGTGGAACCGGACAAGGTCATCGCCCTGGCACGCAAGCTGACCACGGCCATCGGCGAAGACAGCGATGAGCTGCGCCTGCCGCAGGCCGAATCGGCACCGGCGGTGGCGCCCAGGAAGGCAGCGCGCAAACCGGTGGCACGCAAGCCGGTAGCGCCGGTCAAGACCACAACGACAACCAAGACCGCAACCAAGGCCACAGCCAAGACCAAAGTCAGTTCCAAGCCAGCGCCGAAGAAAGCCACCACTCCCGCCAAGCCACGCACGCGGCGTAGTTGATGCCGCATGAGGCGGGAGGTGGTGCGCGCGGTTCAGGCCGCCCGTAGCATCTTTCCAGACAGGTTCCACATTCCCTGGTCGCTGGTGGACAGCGCCACCGCCCCTGTGGCCAGGGCGGTGCGCGCATCGTGCTCGTTGCAGACGAAGCCGGAGGCGACGATGGGCGGCAACAACTCGCGGTCGGCTGGCTTGACCATTGCCAGCATCGGCGCCGGCATCAGTTGTACCAGGTTGGGGGAGCTCTGTTCGAGTGCCTTGAGACTGCGCGGCCAGGTGGTGCGGTCGGTGACGAATACCTTCTGCATGGTGATCAGCCCGGCCCGACTGGCACGCAAGAGCGTGGACACGCGCGTGGAGACCAAGGCCGGCACGCCGATCTCGACCAGATAGTCAATCGCGGCTTTGTCCTGGGACAAACCTTCGCAGGTATCCACATTGAGTAGCGGGAACTTGCCGGCGGCCTTGACGGTGGCAATCATCGCCTGCAATTGGCGCAATTCCACATGGGCCACGATGGCCACTTCGGCAGCGCTGTCGAGGAAGGCCGGCAAGTATTGCAGGCCATAGACGGCGGCCATGATCGGATGGCGTTTCAGACGCGCTTGCAGGGACTGGTCATGGTCCCGGCTACTGGCGGTGGCCGTGGAGAGGGCCTGGGGTGGGAGAGGGGGACGACGCATGATGCTAGGGCTCCTATGGAGAGTAAAGAAAAGGTCGGGGCCGCTCAATGCGCGGTGTCGCGTCCGGCGTAGGCCAGTTCTGCGGCAACACGGGCTTGCCAGGGCGCCCGGCGCGCTGTACGGGCAGCGGCATCGAGGCGTGGTTCGAACACCGCGCGCAGGCGGGTGCGGGCGCAGGCTTGCGGCAGGTCGTCCCACAGCAAGCCCTGGCTGCCAGCCAGGTAGGCGATGCCGCGCAGGCTGGCATGAGCGGCCTGATGGGTGCGATAGGTGGGTACGCCGGTCAGGTCGGCCTGCAATTGCAGCAGCAGGTCGCTGGCCGAGAGGCCACCCCCGCTCATGAGTTGCGTCACCGGCAGGCCGGCCACCTCGGCATTGGCGTGCACGCAGGCCGCGACCGCCTGGGCGATGCCTTCCACCAGGGCATGGGCGATCTCGGCGCGGCTGCTGGCCAGCGACAGGCCTTGCAAGGCGGCGCGGGCGCCACTGTGGCGTTGCGGCGCCTGGATGCCGGCCAGGGCCGGCACGAAACTCACCCCCCCTGCGTGCGGCACGCTGGCCGCCAGCGAGAGCAGGGCACGCGCATGAGGAAACCAGCGCTGGCGCTGGCAGGCCCAGGTCAGCACGGCGCCGGTGGTGGCGCAAAAACTCTCCAGGGCAAAATGGGAGACGCCCTGCTGGCGGCGCGCCGTGACCACCACGCTGCCGGTTTGCTCGCTGATGCCAGTCGCCAGCGGCGCGCGCGTGCCCACCAGCAGGTTGATGAAGCTGCCGGTGCCATGCACGCACAGGGCTTGACCGGCGGCCAGGCAACCCAGGCCGATGGCGCCGGCCAGCTGGTCGCCGGCACAGGCGCGAATGGGCAGGGCGGCTCCCAGTACGCTGGTCTCGCTCATGCCGTAGTCATCGGCATCCTGGTACAGCGGCGGCAACAGCTCCAGCGGAAAATCCAGTGCTTGCAACCAGTCCAGCGCATAGGCGTGTTCGTCCAGGCAGTAGGCATTGCAGGCGGTGGCATTGGTGGCGCTGGTGGCCAGCAGGCGACCAGCGCTCAACTGCCACAGCAACCAGGTGTCGATGCTGCCGAAGCCCAACCGCCGCTGCCGCCAGGCCTGGGCCACGGCAGGGTTGCTGCGCAACAGATGGGCCGCCCACAGGTAGGGTGAACGTGGTCCCAGTGGACGCCCCAGGCGCGGGCGCAGGCGACGCTCCCAGTGCACGGCCAGCTTGGCCAACTGGGCGGCATGGCGGCTGTCCTGCCAGACCAGGGCCGGCGCCAGCGGCTGGCCGCTGACGGTATCCCACAGCACGGCGCTGGCGCGCTGGTTGCACAGGCCGATGGCGCGTACCTGCAGGCGCTTCTGGCGCGCCTGCTGCAGCGTGGCGCGGCACACGGCCAGGGTGTGTTGCCAGATCAGGGCGGCATCCTGCTCGACCACGCCGGGTTGCGGTGAATGGATCGGCAGGGGCAGGTGGTGCAGGCAGGAGACTTGGCCGTTGGCCGTCACCACGGCCGCGCGAGTGCCGGAGGTACCGGCATCGATGGCCAGGATGGCCTCACGACCGCTCATGGCGTCTTCTGTCGCTGGGATAGGGCGCCGGGTCGGAGGTATCGGCAACCGCACAAGGACGTTCGAGGTCGGGATGGAAGTCCACGCGCTCTGGATCCCAGGGGATCAGGCGGCACAGTGCGCTGGCGGCCAAGGGCAACATGGCGACCAGCAGCAGGCACAGGGAACTGCCCAGGCTTGCTTGCAGCAGCGGGAACAGGAGTAGCCCAAGGGTCGCGCCGCCGGCGCCCAGGGCGCCGGTGATGCCATTGGCGCGGGCCCGCAATTCGCTGGGAAAGGATAGCGAGGACAGGCTCTTGCCATTGGCACCCGGCCCGGCCGCATGGCATAGCAGAAACAGTGAGGGTAGCAGCCAGGCTTGCCAGGACCGCAGTTGCGGCCAGGACGCCGCCAGCATCAGCAACACCAGGCCGGTGGCGCCAAAGCCGCAGGCCGCGGCGTTGCGCAAGCCCAGCCGGCGCGCCAGCCAAGGGGCCAGCAAGCCACCGGCGATGCCGCACAGGTTGAACACCAGCGCGCCCCAGGCGGCTTGCCGCGCATCCTCGCCAAACAGTTCCAGGCCCAGAATGGGGAGATACCAGCCGATGGCGAAGTACTGCACCGCCTGCACCACTTGCACGGTGGCGGCCAGGATCAGGCGCAGCAAGTAGGGCTGATGCAGGAGTTGTCGCAGGCTGGCGTGGGGAGCCTTTGTCAGGCCACCGTTGTGTTGTGCAGGATGGCGCTCGAGTAGCTGGAAATAGGGAGCATCGTAGAGCCGCGAGAGCGCCTCGGCGCATTCCTGCCAGCGCCGCCGGCGCGCCAGCCAGCATGGGCTTTCCACCAGGAACAGCAGTTGCAGGTTCAGCATCAAAAAGGCAGCCAGCGCCGTCGCCGCCAGTGGATAGCGCCACAGGCTCTGACCTACGTCCCATGGTTCCACCAGCAGCACCAGCAGCAGGTTGCCGCATACCGCCAGGTACCACAGCGCTTGCCATAGCGAGAGGCGACTGCGCAGGTGCTGGGGGGTGATCTCGGCCAGCATTGCCATGGCCACTGCGAAGTCCAGCCCGAAGGCGATGCCGGCCAGCAGGCGGCCCATCAGGATGCTGGCGAAATCGGGCGCGCAGGCCACCAGCACTGCTCCTCCCAAGGCCAGCAACTTGGCCAGCAGTAGTGGCCGCCTGCGCCCCCAGCGGTCGGCCAGCCAGCCGCCCAGAGGATTGGCCAGCAGTGCCGAGGCGGCCGCCGAAGACGCCAGCCAGGCCACCTCGGGCGGTCCCAGGCCAAGCTGACCGATCATGGCCGGCAAGCCCACGCTCAAGGCCGAATGCGACAGGGCTTCCAGGAACAGGCCGCCCAAGAGCAGCCACCACACCAGGCCGGCATGGCCATGCAGGGACGGGCGGGAATTGATGAAGGCGACGACATCGTCGATGTCTCGCAGGGGGACTGCAGCTTGCACGGGGCTCTCCTGATGAAGTCTGTAAGAGGCCGTCGCAAACCGCGCACGTGGTGAGACCATCCTACAGATGGTCTCTTATCTAAAAATCTGCCGGGCAATTCTATGAGCCCGGCGCCGGGCTTGTCAACGATTGGCGGCTCCCAGCCGTCCGCCGTATTATCTCGGCGCTCAGGGCCGCGCGCCGCTGGCCAGGCGCGCCCGCACCTGCGCCACGACCTGCGGCAGTTCGGCTACCGAGTCGATCACGTAGTGGGCGCCGGCTGCCCGCAGGCGGAGTTCGGCCTGTTGCTTCAATCGCGTGACTTCCTCATGGGGCAATTGCGCCAGTTCCTCGCGCGTCAGGCCGACTTCGTTACCGGACAGCGACACGCCCACGCTCCACATGCCGGCGCGAATGCCTTCCTCGATGCCGGGCACGGTGTCGTCGACCTTGATGCAGGCGGCCACATCATCGATCTTCAGCGCCAGCACGTTGGCCAGCGCCATGTAGGGGCCGGGGCGGCCGCCTGCGGACAATTCATCGCCGGCCACCACGTGGTCGGGCGCGATGCCGTCGACCGCCGCCATGGGCCGCAGTACCTCCAGCACCTGACGCGGATAGCCGGAGCAGGAGCCGATCTTCAGGCCCTCTGCGCGCAGCCAGGCCAGCACCTGTGCGGCACCCTCGATGGGCTGCGAATACTGACCCACCTTGGCGATCTGCATTGGCATGAAGCGCGCATAGATGGCGTCGACATCGGCGTCCGATGGCGCACGTCCGCTGTGCGCTTGCCACTGCGCGGCGATGGTCGCATCGTCCAGCAGCACGCGGATGTGCTGCCACTTGGACAGACCCATGGGGCCGCGTGCCTGGGCCAGGGTGATATCGATGTCGAAGCTCTTGAAGGCATCGACGAAGATCTGGGTCGGCGCCAGCGAGCCGAAGTCGACCAGGGTGCCGGCCCAGTCGAAGATGACGGCCTGCAATGGGCGGACGGTGGCTTGTGCTTGGTGCATGGAGTGTTCTCCTTGGCGGAAGGTAAGGGGGATTCAGCAGGCTGCGGCGATGAAATTGCGCCCGCGCGTCCCCTGCAGGGCGGCCTGCAGCGCGGCCTCCCAGCGCCCGCCCAGACCATAGCAGGCGGGATCGGTGGACACGCCCAGCGCTTCCAGGAAACCGGTCAGGCGGGCAATCGCCTGTTCGGCGCTGTAGGCATCGAAGATCTGCAGCAACAGGGTATCGACCTGGGCATCGCGCCCCAACGCCAGGCGCAGGATATGCGGCAGCGAGAAGGAACAGGCGATGCCATGCGCCACGCCTTGGCGCAGCGTAATGTCATAGGACAAAGAATGGGCCAGCGCGGTCTTGGTATTGGAAAAGGCCAGTCCGGCTTGCAGCGCCGCCAGTGCCATCTGTTCGCGCAGGGCCAGGTCACGCGGCTGGCGCATCAGGGCCGGCAGCTTGACGAGGATAGTGCGCGCAGCTGCCACGGCCAGGGTCGAGGAGACCGGATTGCGATGCACGTTCCAGATCGCCTCCAGGGCGTGCGATAGGGCATCCAGGCCGCTGGCCAGGGTAGTGGCGGCAGGCAGGCTCAACATCAGGCGCGCATCGATGATGGCCGCCTGCGCCCAGGTCCAGGGGCGGTGCAGGGAATACTTGCGGCCGCCGCTGGCATCCCACAGCGTGGCCCAGGGCGTGACCTCGCTGCCGGTGCCGGCGGTGGTGGGGATGGCGATGAGCGACTTCAGGCGCGTCGGCTCGGGCTGGAAGGCCGATTCTTCGCGCAGGTGCGCGAGGACTTCATCAAAACGGCCCGAGGGTGTGGGTGCCAGCATGGCCTTGGCGCAGTCGATGACGCTGCCGCCGCCCAGAGCGATCAAGCAGGGGACATCGGCGTGCTGCTGCCACAGACGCTGGTACATGTCAGCCAGCCAGGCCACATCCGGGTTGGGTTGCACGGTATTGTCGATGCCCGCCAACTGCACGCCCAGCAGTTCGGCCACGCTGTCTTCCAGCCCCAGCGCGGCGGCGTCGGGAAAGGTGAGCAGCAGCGCGCGGCGACCTGCCAGCAGGCGCGGCAGTTGTGCCAAGCTGCCGGCGCCGGCATGGAGGGTGACCGGGTTATGGAAATGCCACATGGTGTCGTTCTCTTTTTCAAGCCAAGCAAAGGCGTCAGCGTTGACAGGACAAGAGCTTAAAGAGACATTGTGACGCCCCTGTTATCGATATAATCATCAAAACTGGACCGAGCTATTGATAGGATCTATAGATGACCCCCTCCCAATTACGCGCTTTCCTGGCGGTGGCGCGCCACCGCGGCTTTTCGGCGGCGGCCCGGGCGCTGGGTGTGAGCCAGCCGACCCTGACCACGCAAGTGCAATCGCTGGAGCGCGAGCACAACGTGGAACTGTTCTTTCGCCGGGGGCGGCGAGTGGACCTGTCGGAGACCGCGCAACGCCTCTTGCCGATCGCCCAGAACATTGCCGAACTGGAGCTGGATGCCCTGAACCTCCTGGTCAATTCGGGGGCGCTGCATGTGGGACATCTGCGTATCGGTGCGGTGGGGCCGTTCCACGTGATCGAGATGGTCGATGCTTATCGCGCCCGCTATCCGCGAGTCGAGCTATCCATCAAGCTGGGCAACTCCGCACAAACGCTGGCCGACCTGGAAAACTACGTGACCGATGTGGCCGTACTGGCCAGTTTTACCGACGATGCGCGCTTTCATGCCTTGCCCTATGCCGACCATGCGGTGGTGCTGTTCGTCCATCGCAGCCATCCTTTCTACCAGCGCGATGCGGTCGCGCTGGCCGAGCTGGACCAGCAGCCCATGCTCATGCGCGAGCAAGGTTCCACCACCCGCCTGGCACTGGAAAAAGCCATGCAGCAGGCCGGCGTGAGCCCCCGGATCGTGATGGAAATCGGCAGTCGTGAAGCTTTGCGCGAGGCCGTGGCGCGCGGGCTGGGCCTGGGCACGGTGTCGGAGGCCGAATTCATTCCAGATGAACGTTTTCGCATGGTACGCATTGAGGGCGATCCGGTCAGCACCCACACCTATGTCTATTGCCTGGCCGAACGTCGCGAAGGGCGGCTGGTCGGTTCCTTCATGAAGATCGCGGCGCGCAGTTGAAGGCGCGACCGCCTGGGCTATCGCTTTGCCTTATCATTACGGTTTCTTCATTTCTGACCCAGGAAGACCGACCGTGATCAAGCATATCGTGATGTGGAAGCTCAAGGACCATGCAGAAGGCGCCGACAAGGCCACCAACCTGCGCAAGATGAAAGAATTGCTCGACAGTTGTGCCAATGTGGTGCCGGGCATCCTGAAGTTCGAAGCCGTGCTGGCGCAGCCCGGCCTGGAAGCCACCTACGATGTGGTGCTGTATTCGGAGTTCGCCTCGCGTGAGGCGCTGGACGCCTACCAGGAACATCCTGATCACGTGGTCATCAAGCCCTTCATCGGTGCCGTGCGCGAAGCGCGCCAGTGCATGGATTACGAGATCTGAGGCAGGCATGAGTCTGCCCTTGAGCGAGGTCTTCCCGCAAGGTAATCCCTACCTCGAAGCGCTGGGCGTGGAAGTGCTGGCCTACGGCGAGGACCGCGCCGTCATGGCGCTGCGCCTGAAGCCGGAATTCATGAACAGTTGGCAGGTGGCCCAGGGCGGCATCAGCATGACCCTGCTGGACGTGGCCATGGGCCTGTCGGCGCGGGCCGGGGTGCCGGATGCCAAATCCTCGGCTACCGTCGAGATGAGCACCAGCTTCCTGCAACCGGCCGGTCATGCCGGCGAGACCATCATCGCGCGCGGTCATACCTATCATCGCTCCACCACCATGTGCTTTTGCCAGGCCGAGCTGTTCAATGGCGAGCGCCTGGTGGCCAAGGCCATGGGCACCTTCAAGCTGATCCGGCGGCTGGATATCTCGCGCAAGCTCGATCATGAATGAGCCGATGTGCTCTTGTTTTGAACCCTGTGCAGGAACGTTGCAATGAAAATCACCGTAGATCACTGGGAAGCGCTGCGCGCCCAGGCCCAGCCGATTCGTTTCGAAGTCTTCGTCGATGAACAGCAGGTGCCGGCCGAGATCGAGCTGGATGACATGGACCCGCATTGCCTGCACGCGGTGGCCTATGACGATGCCGGCCAGCCCTTGGCCACCGGCCGCCTGCTACCGGACGGCCACATCGGTCGCATGGCCGTGCGCAAGGCCGGGCGTGGCAAGGGCGTGGGCGGCGCGGTGCTGCAGGCGCTGATGCAGGCGGCGCGCCAACGCGGCGATGTCGAAGTCATCCTCAATGCCCAGGTCCAGGCTGAAGGTTTCTACCAGGCCCACGGTTTTGCGCGTGAAGGCGAGCAGTTCATGGAGGCCGGCATCGCCCACATCACCATGCGCGCCCGTCTTTGAGTCTTTGAATCTCAGACCGGCTGCGCCTTGGCGCGTGGCAGGTCGTCTTGCAGCCTGAAGTAAGCCAGTTGGGCGCTCAATTCATGCGCACGTTCGGCCACCACTTCGGCGGTCGTGGCCAGTTCCTCGGAGGCGGCGGCGTTGCGCTGGGTGGTGTCATTGAGCTGGGCCACGGCCGAACCGATTTCCTGTACCCCTTCTTCCTGCATCCGCGAGGACAGCGTGATCTGGTTGATCTGCTGCGAGGCCTGGCGTATTCCCTGCAGGGTGCCATCGACCAGTCGCTGGCTGGTTTGCTCGGCCATCTCCACGCTTTGCTGGGCAATCACGCTGATCTCGTGGGCGCTGCCCTGGCTGCGCTCGGCCAGCTTGCGGATTTCGGCGGCCACCACCGAAAAGCCGCGCCCATGTTCCCCCGCCCGGGCCGCTTCGATGGCCGCGTTCAAGGCCAGCAGGTTGGTCTGGTAGGCGATGTCGTCAATCACCCCGACCTGGCGCGCGATGCCGCGCATGGCCGCCACCGTGGTCTGCACCGCCGCGCCACTCTTGTCGGCATCGGCCGCTGCTGCCACCGCGATCTGGTCGGTGCGGCGGGCGTGTTCGCCGGTCTGCTGGATGGCCCGGCTCATGTTGGTGATGGCGCTGTGGACTTCCTCCACCGCTGCCGCCTGTTCACTGGAGGCCTCTGCCAAGTCGTGCGCGGTGGCGTTGAGCTGGCGTGAGGAGTGCTCCAGCGCCTGGGTCGACAGCGTTACGGCGTGCATGATCTCGGTGAGCCGTTCGCGCATGGTGTGCATGGCATAGAGCAGGCTGCCACGGTCACGGCGGCGCAGTCGCACGCTCACCCCAAGGTTGCCCTCGGCGATCTGGCGCACAATGTGGGCCGCGTAGTCGGGTTCGCCACCGAGCTGGCGGCGCAGGCTGCAGATGATCCACAGAGCGATGACAAAGCCCACGGCCAGTGCCAGGCCGGCGATCTGTAGGTTGTGGCGGCGCAGGGTGGCGTATTCCTCCAGGGCGGCGTTGTAGGATTCATGGGTCAGGCTTTCCTGCAACTGCCCCAGCCTGCCCAGTTCGGTGGCCAATGAGGCCAGGCGTGGGGTCAACTGGGTCCAGCTCTGGTTGGCTTGCAATAACTGGGTGGTGGCAATCAGTTCGATGACCTGGTTGCGCTCTTGCAGGTAGGTTTTCCAGCTTTGTTCGAAGCGTTCGGCTTGGGCTTGCTCCTCCGGGCTCAGGCGGGTGGCGCGGTAGGCTTGCCAGGCTTGTTCGAAACTAGCGTCCAGGCCTTTGAGGCGGCCCAGCCACTGCTGGATCTGTTCATGGGCGCTGGCCCCATCGGGACCGGGCGCGGTCGGTACGTTGGCCAGCATCAGGGCGCGCCCCATGACGTCGCGGTTGGTGTAGAGCGCATCGCGCACCCGGGCGATGTGGACCAGGGCCATGGTCCGGTCTTCATAGACATAGCGCAGCTTGTCGTTGCTGGAAGCCATGCCCAGCATGTCGCGCCAGGCCAGCAAAAGCACGCTGGCGCACATTACCGCTACCAGGAGCGCCAGGCGAGCGGTAACCGTCAGTTTTCGTTGCACGATATTTTCCTTGTGAGTGCGGACGGAAAGAAGGGGGAGGAGTGGTGAGGGTTCCTTCAGTCCAGCACAGAATATAGCGAATCTTGTTGCTATGCAGAATGAAGAATAGAGCAGTTTGCGTCCCTGTTTCCTGAAGCTATGTGGTTTCCCACAATACCGGCCCGGAATCGGCTGAGAGATACTTGCGGCCGAACCGGGGAGGGGGAGTTCTCCCGGACAGAAAATAATCAACTGGCCTGAACGGACGACGATCCGATAACGGCTGGCGGCAGGTCTGGCTGGACCTGCCGGTCATCCACGCTTAAGGAGAAAGCACCATGTCGGCGCAAAAACCGCCCCTTTACAAGTCACTGTATTTCCAGGTCCTGTGTGCCATCGTGATCGGCATCCTGCTGGGCCACTTCTATCCTTCCACGGGTGAAGCCATGAAGCCGCTGGGCGAAGGCTTCGTCAAGCTGATCAAGATGATCATCGCGCCGGTCATCTTCTGCACTGTCGTCATCGGTATCGCCGGCATGGAAGACATGAAGAAGGTCGGCAAGACCGGCGGCCTGGCCCTACTGTATTTCGAAGTGGTCAGCACCGTAGCTCTGATCATCGGCCTGTTGCTGGTGAACTTCCTGCAACCGGGCGTGGGCATGAACGTCGATCCCTCCACGCTGGATACCAAGAGCATCGCCTCCTACACCGCCCCGGGCAAGATGGGTTCGGTGACCGATTTCATCATGGGCATCATCCCCACCAGCATGTTCGACGCCTTTGCCAAGGGTGACGTGCTGCAGGTGCTGCTGGTGGCGGTGCTGTTCGGCTTCGCGCTGCACAAGTTCGGCGGCCGCGGCACGCTGGTGTTCGATTTCATCGAGAAGATTTCGCACGTGCTGTTCTCGGTGGTGGGCGCAATCATGAAGGTCGCCCCGATCGGCGCCTTCGGTGCGATGTCCTTCACCATCGGCAAATACGGCGTGGGTTCGCTGTTCTCGCTGGCCAAGTTGATGGGCACCTTCTACCTGACCTGTCTGCTGTTCATCTTCGTGGTGCTGGGCATCATCACCCGTCTGCACGGCTTCTCGATCTGGAAGTTCGTCAAGTACATCAAGGAAGAACTGTTGATCGTGCTGGGTACTTCCTCCTCGGAATCGGTGCTGCCGCGCATGTTGGCCAAGATGGAAAACGCCGGCGCCAAGAAGACCGTGGTGGGTCTGGTGATCCCGACCGGTTACTCCTTCAATCTGGACGGCACCGCCATCTACCTGACCATGGCGGCCGTGTTCATCGCCCAGGCCACCAACACCCCCATGACCTTCGTGCAGGAACTGACGCTCTTGGGCGTGCTGCTGTTGACTTCCAAGGGCGCGGCTGGCATCACCGGGTCCGGCTTCATCGTGCTGGCCGCCACGCTGTCGGCAGTGGGCCACGTACCGGTCGCCGGCCTGGCGCTGATTCTGGGGATCGACCGCTTCATGTCCGAAGCCCGTGCCCTGACCAATACCATCGGCAACGGCGTGGCCACGTTGGTGGTGGCCAAGTGGAGTGGCGAACTGGATAGCGAGCGCCTGACCAAGGTCTTGAACAACGAGACCGTGGAAGACGCGCAGGCACCGGAAGCCGTGCTGGATCGCACCGAAGCCAAGATGCATCACTAAGCAGACTGCGGGAGCGCACTCCCGTACAGCCTGCCTGATCGGCCCCATCCTCGCGTCATTGCTGGCGCGGCGATGGGGCCGATGTCTTTGCGGGATCAGGTCCGCACCGCCTCGATCAGGAAATCGACAAACGCCCGCACCCGCGCCGAGAGATGCCGGTTGTGCGGATAGAGGATGGAAAAACGCCGGGTACGATGGCCGGCCGCCTGCAGTACTTCCACCAGTTCGCCGCGCTGTACGGCGGCCTGGGCGATGAAGTGATAAATCTGGAACAGTCCGCCGCCGGCAATGGCCCAGTTGACGCAGCCTAGCACGTCGTCGTGGATGCGCTGACGGCTCTTGAAATGGAAGTCCACGTCGCGTCCCTGGGCATCCTTGAAGATCCACGGCATGGCACGCCCGGTGCTGGGCAGGATGAACTGGATGCAGTCGTGCTGTTCCAGCTCGGCCACGCTGTGCGGCGTGCCGCGCCGCTGCAGGTAGGCCGGGGCGGCAAAGACGCCCAGCGTGGCGTCTTCCAGCGGGTGGGCGATGAGCCGCGAATCCTGTGGGATGCCCAGGCGGATGGCCAGGTCATAGCCTTCCTCGACGAAATCGATAACGCGGTTGGCAATGCTGACTTCCACCTCGATCTGCGGATAGCGGGCCTGGAAGCGTGGCAGCAGGGGCAACAGTCGGTAGTGCGCATAGGGTGTGCCCACGCTGATGCGCAACAGGCCGCTGGGGACTTTTTGCTGGCCGGTCAGGAAGCGCTCGGCTTCGGCGATCTGTTCCAGCGCCTGGCGGCATTGCTCGTGGTAGAGCTGGCCTTCGCGGGTGAGCCGTATCTGGCGCGTGGTGCGGGCAAACAAGCGCACCCCCAGGCGCGTTTCCAGGCGGCTGATGGAGCGGCTTACCGAGGCGGGCGTGACCCCCAGCGCTTCGGCGGCAGCGGTGAAGCTGCCCAGTTCGGCAGCCTTGCAGAAGAGTTCGATACTGCCTAGCTGGACGGGGTCGAAGCTGCGCATTTGTTCAATGATGTAATGAATGAATTGACTGGAAGCCAGTTTATCTTCGTTGCGGGAGGCAATAAAGTGGCGTCCATGCTGGCAACGCATTTTTGTGCAGTTGCCGCTTCCCCCTGATGAAGAAAGGAACAGCATGAAGACCCCCAATATCCTGATGATCGTCACCTCCAGCAGCCGCATGGGCGACACCGACAAGCCCACCGGCCTGTGGGCCGAGGAACTGGCGGCGCCTTATTACGCGCTGGTCGATGCCGGCGCCTCGGTGGTGATCGCTTCGACCGCCGGTGGCCGCGCGCCCATCGATCCGGGCAGCGTCAAGGCCCAGGGCCAGAACGATGCCATCGTCGAGCGTATGTTGGCCGATGCCGAGCTGCAGCAACGCATCGCCCAGACCTTGCCGCTGGGGCAGGTCAAGGTCGATGCGTTTGATGCCGTGTTCTTCCCCGGCGGCCACGGCACCATGTGGGACTTGCCCACCGATGCCAATGTGAAGGCGACCGTGGAGGCCGCGTTTGGCGCCGGCAAGTACATTGCTTCAGTCTGCCATGGCGCCGCTGGTCTGGTCTCGGCCGTGCGCGCCGATGGCAAGCCGATGGTGGCAGGCAAGCGTGTCAATTCCTTCACTGATGCCGAAGAGCGCGAAGTGGGACTGGCCGAGGTGGTGCCGTTCCTGCTGGAGAGTCGTCTGCGCGAGCTGGGCGGGGTCTTCGAAGGAGCCGATAACTGGCAGGTGTTCGCGGTGCGCGATGGTCAGTTGATCACCGGCCAGAACCCGCAATCCTCGGAGCGGGTGGCGCAGGTGCTGCTGGAGGCGCTGGGCATGGCGGCTTGATCGTCCATCCTCGGTCGCCTGCGGCAAACAAGGCCTGTCCAGCATATGGACGGGCCTTAGTTTTTTTCGGTGCCGATGATGCCCTTGACGAACCAGCGCTGGGTGGCCACCACGAACAGCGCCGGGATGACGATGGCGACCAGGGCGGCGGCCATCAGCAGGTTCCATTCCGGCATCTGGCCGGCTTCGATGGGGATGAAGCTGGCCATGGCCAGAGTGATGGTGCGCATCTGGTCGTGACTGGTGATGACCAGCGGCCACATGTAGTCCTTCCAGGTGCTGATGAAGACGATGGCGCCCAGGGCGGCAAAATTGGTCTTGGATAGCGGCAGCAGGATGTCCACGAAAAAGCGCCACGGGCCGGTGCCGTCGATGCGCGCCGCCTCCACCAGTTCGGGCGGGATGGTGCGGTAGAACTGCAGGAACAGGAAGGTGCCGGTGGCCGAGGCCACCAGCGGCAGCGACAGGCCGGCATAGGTGTTGATGAGGCTGATCGAAGGCACGATGTGAAGGCCAAGCAGATCGTGCAGCACGCCATCGATGCCGGTGGCCTCCAGCAGGGCGCGCAGCGGCTCGAACAGGTCGGAAGCGGCGGCATAGGTGGGCACGATGCGCACCTCCAGTGGCAGCAGCAGGGCGCTGAAGAGCAGGGCCAGGATCAGGCCGCGGCAGCGCGGCTGGAAATAGGTGACGGCAAACGCGGTCACCGAGGATAGCAACAGCTTGCCGGCCACCACCAGGCTGGCCACCAGCAGGCTATTGAACAGGTAGCGTCCCAGGTCGATGCGTTGCGCTACCTCGTGCAGATTGTGCAGCAGTGCGGTGCCCGGCGTGAAGGGCATTCCCTGGGTCAGCCACTGCTGGCTGGAGACGCTAGCCGAGCACAGGATCAGGTACAGCGGCCCCAGCGCCAGCAAAAGGCCCAGGGCCAGTACGCAGTAGGCCAGGGCGGTCATGAGGGGATGCCGTTCGACCATCACCATCCTCCTTGGCGGAAAAAGCGTAGCTGCAACAGCGTCAGCGCCACGATGAACAGCATCAGGATCACCGACAGGGCCGAGGAGCCCGACAGGTCCAGCCCGATGAAACCATCCGAATAGATCTGGTAGGCCAGGATCGCGGTGCTGCGGCCGGGACCACCCTGGGTCAGCGCATCAACCAGGCCGAAACCGTGGGTGAAGGCTTCGATCACGTTGATCACGCAGGCCAGCAGCAGGGCCGGGGCGATCATGGGCAACTGGATGTCGGCAAAGCGCCGCCAGGGCCCGGCACCATCGATGGCGGCCGCCCCCAGCAGATCGACCGGGATGCGCTGCAGGGCCGCCGAAAAAAGGATGAAGTTCAGCGGCACCTGGGTCCAGGCGAAGGCCAGGATCAGTACCAGCATGGCTTGTTCGCCATAGAGATGGGGTGCCCACAGGCCCGGCCAGGTATGGTTGAGAAAGGCCAGGGCGCCGGTGACCGGATTGATGAGCACCTTGAGCACGATGCCGATCACCACCCCGGCCACCGCGTAGGGCCAGATGAAGATGCTGCGCAAGAGCCGTTTGCAGCGCACGTCCAGTTCCAGGCAGGCTGCCAGCGCCAGGGCCATGCCCACGGCCAGCAGCGTGCTGCCGGCAGTAAACACCAGGGTGGCGCGCAGCGAACCATAGAAGGCGTCGTCGCTGAGGATGCGCAGGTAATTGTCCAGTCCCACGAACACCGAGCCATTGCCGAACGGGCGCACCAGGTACAGCGACCAGGCAATGGCCTTGATGGCCGGCCACAGGAAGAACAGGAACACGATCAGCATCTGTGGCGTGGCCAGCAGTAGCGGAAACCAGCGATCAGGGAAGGCGGGACGTTGGTTCATGATGGGTAGGATGGTGCTTCAGGGGGAGACCGGTGCGGCATAGGTGCGGCGAAAACGCTGCAGCAGACCATCACCGCGCTGTCGTGCACGGGCCAGGGCCTGGCGCATGTCCTGTTCGCCGGCCAGGGCGGTCTGCACCTGTTCGGTCCAGGCCAGCCGCAGTTGCGGGAAAAATCCCAGGCGCGGGCCGACGCCGCATTGCCTGGCCGCGGTATCGAGCGAATGGATGCCGGCCACGACCGAGGGCGGATAGCCGCTGGCGTCATCCATGATCTGTGCTGCTACCTGGCGCGTCACCGGCAGGTAGCCGGTCTGGCGCACCAGCATGAGCTGGTTCTGCGGTTGCTGCAGGTAGGCGATGAACGCGGCCACCGCCGCATAGACCTCGCGGCTGAAGCCTTTCATCACCCATAACGAGGCCCCGCCCGGTACGCTGTTGTGGCGCGTGCTGTCGGCATGGATCGGCAGCGGCCGTACCGCGACGTTCTTCAGCCCGCTCTTGGCCACGGCATCCCAGGCACTGCTGGAGTCCAGCAGCATGGCGCATTCACCGGTGGTGAAGGCTAGCGTATGACCTCCGGCGCGGGTGGCTGCGCCTTGCACCAGCAGATGCTGGCGGTACCAGCGCAAGACTTCTTGCATGAAGCGCAGGTGCAGGCCCTGATCGAACAGGTAATGGCGGGACAAGCCCAGGTGACCATTGTCCTGGTCGGCGATGGGCGCGCCTTCGATGGTGCTGACCTGTTCCAGCATGATCCAGGGATTGAAGTCGCTCACCAGCGGACAGGCCTGGCCGGCTGCGCGCAGCTGGCGGGCGGCTTGTTCCAGTTCGCCCCAGGTGGCCGGCAACGTGCTGATGCCCGCGCGGCGTAGCCGGTCGGTGTTGAGATAGAGCACGGCGGTGGAGACATTGAAGGGCAAGGAGTCGAACTGGCCCTGGGCATCGGTGTAGTAGCTGCGGATGGCCGGCAGGTAGTCCTGCCAGTCCACCACCTGGCCATGCTCGGCCATCAACTGGTGCACCGGGACGATGGCGCCGCTCAACATCATGTCCAGCGTGCCCACGTCATAGATTTCCACCAGCGCCGGTTGCTGCCCGGCGCGATAGGCGGCGATGGTCTTTTGCATGGTCTGCTCGTAGGTGCCGGGGATGACGCAACGCACGTGATGCTGGTGCTGGGCCGCATTGAAGCCGGCGCAGAGCTGGCGCACCGCAGCGGCCGTGGCGCCGGCGTGGCTGCTCCAGAATTCGAAGTTGGCGGCTGGTGCCCGTGGCATGACCAGCAGCAGGCACAGCCCCAGTGCCAGTACGAGCAGTGAGGAGCGATGCCACGGTCGGCAGGGGATGCGCAGGGTCTTCACATGATGGGGCGGGTACTGTCGCGGATGACCAGGTGGGTCGAGAACACTTTCTGCACCAGGGTCGCGGGTTCACCGCCGTCCGTTTTGCGCTGGCCGCGCTGCCCGATGTGTTCCAGCAGCAGCCGCACGGCGAATTCGCACATGTCCAGCATGGGGGCATCCACGCTGGTGAGCGAGGGGATGCTGAAGTCGTCATAGCGCATGTTGTCGAAGCCGACCACGCTGATCTCGTGCGGCACTTTCACGCCCAGGTCGTAGAGCGCCTTGAGCGCGCCCAGCGCCATGCGGTCATTGCCCAGGAAGATGGCATCGGGCCGTTCGGCCTGGTGGCATAGCTGGGCGGCGGCGCGATAGCCACTCTCCAGCGACCAGTCGCCGGTGACTATCCATTCCGGGTGCGGCGTCAGACCGCATTTTTCCAGTCCATCCAGATAACCGAAATAGCGTGCCTCGCTGGAGGTGGGCACGCCATCCTCGCGCGACTTGCCGGGCAGGTGGTCCTTTTGTGGGCCGGTGACCAGGGCGATCTTGCGGCAGCCGGTGCGGTACAGGTGTTCCACCACCGCCAGGCCGGCCTGGCGATCCGATTGCACCACGTGGTGACAGACCGGATCGGCCATGCCATAGACCACGCAGGGATAACCCAGCCGGTGCAGTTCGGCCACCACCGGATTACCGGCCCGGTTGACCATGGCGATCATGCCGTCGATGCGCCCGGCCAGGAACAGGTCGCGCACGTAGACCAGCGAGGCTTCATCCTCGCGCATCAGGTTACGTTGCAGCAGCGTATAGCCGGCGCGGTCGGCGGCGCGGGTCAGGGTTTGCACCACGTTGTGGTAGTGGGTGTCCTGGGTGCGCTCGGAACGTTCGTCGTAGGACGAACCGTTGAACATCACGCAAGCCAGGGTCTTGGTGGAGATGTTGCGCAGCGAGCGCGCGGCCACGTTGGGAATGAAATTGAGCGCATCGATGGCGCTTTGCACCAGCTCGCGCGTCTTGGGGGCCACTTTCTCGGGGTGGTTCAGCACCAGCGAGACCGTCTGGAAACTCACGCCGGCAGCCTTGGCGACGTCCTTGATGGTGAGGCGGGTCATGACTGGGGCAGGTACAGCGGTGAATGCGATCCGTGGAGGTGTTTCATGATGATTCAGCAATGGTGGGCAGCCCTGGTGCGGCGGCTGGCCGGGCAGCGCAATCATATATGACGCTTTGTGCAACAGGCACAAAAATGTTTTTCTGCGCTGCGGCCAGATGTAATCACGAGGTCATAAATCTTCGCGAGAATAGCGGTAGTTGGAACGTTCCAATGTAAAGCAAGAGCGAATAAATTGCAAAAAAGAACTGGAGAGGCCATTCGATGTAAAGAAGGCCACTTTTTTTCTCTTTGAATTAGAACGTTCTATTTAATTGATACGATACGCAGCCGGTCTCCAAGCCTTGCTGGCTGCGTCTTTGTCACTTCCGTCAGTTTCGCCACTTTGGTCACCACCTTAGCCACGATTTGCTTTTCAGGGGAAATAACATGTCTTACCGCAGCCAATGTCACCACTATCTACGTTTGTCATTGATGAGCCTGGCCATCTTGTCGGTGCTGCCGATGCTGGCGCGCGCCGCCGACGATGTGCCGGCCACCGGCGCGGCCCAGGCCAGCGATGCGCCGGCCGCCCAGGATGGCAGCGTCAAACGCTTGGACAGCGTGGTGGTCACGCGCAAGCGCAGCCAGAGCAGCGCGGCGGTGGCCGGCAAGGAAGTGGAAGACCGCGTCATGGATAGCGTCACCCGCGAGCAGGTGGAGCGCCTGCCGGACTCTACTGTCACGGACGTGGTCAAGCGCGTAGCGGGGGTATCGGTCAGTTTTAACCCGGACAACGTGAACGGTCGTGACAAGGCGCAATTCATCGCTATCCGCGGCCTGGATGGCAGCTATAACAATGTCACTATCGATGGCGCGCCCATGGCCTCGGTCGACCAGACCACCCGCAGCCCCCGCACCAATATGCTGCCGGCCTCGATGGTCAAGGAAGTGCAGGTCTTCAAGACCTGGACGCCCGACATGGACCCCAATGCGGTCGGTGGCTCGGTCAACATCGTTGGCCGCAGCGCCTTCGATAATGGTGGCAAGCCCTATTTCAGCGCCACCGGGGCGGTCGGTCATGCCGCCGGCAGCGGCAAGGTGACTTCGGGCGCCGATGGTCTGGCCAAGAAGTCGGATGTGAGCTTCAGCAATACCTTCGGTCCGGATCATCGCTTCGGCTACGTGGTCTCGGCCAACTTCGAGAAGGAAAACACGGTCTCCATCGGTCACATGACCACCGATAACATCTTCTACAACTACTACAACCCCAACGGCAGCATCGCCAACCCGGCGTCCTCGGGCGGCCCCAATACCGGTAACGGCTTCCCGGTGCCGCAGCAGTTCAAGTACTGGCAGCACCTGAAGAACACCGAGACCAGTGGCTTCAATGCCAAGCTGGAAGGGCGCTTCACGCCGGATCTGTATGGTTTCGTGGGATTCGGCTACAACAATGATTCCACCCATATCCTGCGCAATGAAACCTTCATCGATGACAGCCGCAGCACCGGCAATAACCCGGTCCTGAACCAGACCGCCACCAGCGGCCAGTTTGCCCGCGGCGAGGCCGAAGCCGGCTATGCCGCCTCTACTGTCAAGCGCACCGTCTCTGCACTGCAGGGCGGCCTGGACTGGAAGCTGGACGATAACCAGGTGCTGTCGCTGCGTTCGTCCTTCTCGCAAGCCCAGCACCGCGAACCCCGTCAACTGGCCAAGTACATCTTCGCCAACTACACCTATCCGGGCGCCGGTTCGGCACCTGTGTTGAGCGGCACCAATGCGCTGGGCATGAGCTACAACACCGCCGGCTTCGAGCCTTCGGTGGCACTGAACAATCCTTCCAACTTCACCAACCTGAACAACTGGCAGGCCTATTACTGGCGCAAGGAAATGGTCAAGATCGATGACCAGGTGGGTGACGTGAAGCTGGATTACCGCTGGAACATGGACCAGGATGCACGCGGCCTGGGTGCTGGCGTGGGGGTGGATTACCGGCGCCTGGAGCATAGCTACGACTATGTCAACAACCAGTATTTCCCTACCTCAGGGGGGCTGAACATGGTGGGCAACGGTTTCGTCTCGGGCACCATCATGCCTTATAGCGGCGGCTTGCCCTTCATCCTGGTCAATGGCCCGCAGGCCTGGCAGCAGTTCGCGGCCAACCAGAACCAGATTGCCGCCAGCAGCGCCAACAGCATCAACAGTCTGCAAAGCAATTACTCGCACAGCGAACAGACCGCAGCCCTGTATGCGATGGCTTCCTACCGCACCGATGGCTGGAGTACGCTCTTTGGCCTGCGTCAGGACAACACCAACCTGTCCACCACCGGCAACGTGCGCAGTGTGACCAATGGCGCCACCAGCTGGGTCTCGCAGACCAAGGATTCCAGCTACAACTACCTGTTGCCAGCGGCCTCGCTGATCGTCAACGCCACCGATGCCCTGAAATTGAAGTTCGCCGCCAGCCAGACCATCGGCCGCCCCAACTTCGACGCCTATGCCCCCAACACCACCATCAGCCAGAACACCGATGGCTCGGTGTCGGTGACCCAGGGCAACCCGGACATCAAGCCGCGTGAATCGAACAACCTCGATGTCTCGGCCGAGTGGTACCTGCCCAATTCCAACCTGGTTTCGCTGGCGCTGTTCAACAAGAAGATCAAGAACGAGATCTACACCCTCTCCAGCCAGGGCAGCCTGTTCTACAACGGTGCCACCCGCGCTGCTTCGATCACCCAGCCGGTCAACGCTTCCAGCTCCAAGATCAATGGCGTGGAACTGAGCTACGTGCAGAACTCGCTGGGCTGGATCAGCCCGCTGCTGCAGGGTCTGGGCTTCTCGGCCAATATCAGCTTCCTCAATGGCCGCCTCAACGCCGCCACCAGCAACGGCAGTACTCGCACCATCAACAACCTGGTCAACCAGCCCGACCAGATCCGCAACCTGACCGTGTTCTACAACTACCAGAAGCTCGATCTCTCGGCCGCCTACAACTGGACCGGTCGCAGCCTGCGCCTGGTGGACGCCAGCCTGCCCAGCCAGGACGTCTACTGGCAGGCGCGCAAGCAGATCGACCTGCAGGCCCGCTACGACTTGGGCAATGGCTGGCGCGCCTTCGCCGAGGTGGCCAACCTGACCAATTCGCCGGTCACCAGCGTCACCGGTCCCAACAAGGATCTGCTCAAGGACACCTTCTCCATGGGCCGGATGATCTGGGTCGGCGTGAACTACAGCCCCAAGAACCTGTGATGCAACTGGTTTCATTTGACTTCCCCTTGTACCTCCCCCTGTAAGGAAATGCCATGTCCAATCTTGAACAACTCCTGGAATTGAGCCGCCAATCGATGGGCATCATTCCCATCCTGGCCCTGCTGCTGCTGGTGGTGCTGGCCGTCTCGGTCGAGCGCTTCATCTTCTTCGCGCGCTGCCTGCCTTCGGGCAAGCGCATCGACGAGGCGCTCACACAAGCCGACCATCAGAATACTGCCGCGCTGCAGGACATCGTCCAACGCTATCGCAGCACCATCTTCGGCCCGACCCTGCAGGCTTCGGTCGAATCCCGGGCGCTGGCCTCGGGCGAGGCCATGGAGCGTTACATCGATGAGAGCATCGTGCGCACCATGCCCGAACTGGATCGCTCGCTGTGGTTGCTGGGTGCGGCCATCACACTGGGTCCGCTGATCGGTCTGCTGGGCACCATCATCGGCATCACCGAATCCTTCAACGTGCTGGGCACTGCCGGCAGCAGCAGCGGCGCGGTCACCAACGGCATCGGCCACTCGCTGCTGGCCACCGGTTGTGGCCTGCTGGTGGCCATTGCCGGGGTGGCGGCCAACAGCTATTTCGCCAAGCGCGTGCGCCTGGCCTTGCTGGAGCTGGATCTGATCAAGCTGGTCTTCATCAAGCAACATTGCCTGTATGAAGAATCGATCATCGTGCGTCAAGCCGCCGATGCCCAGGGTGCAGCGCAGGGCAAGAGCGTCATCAAGCGCGTAGCCGATGTGGCTTACGCTGGAGCCGCATCATGAGCCGCACCCGTTACCTGCAATCGGATGAGCCGCATATCGAGATCATCCCGATGATCGACATCATGATGTTCTTGCTGATTTTCTTCATGGTGACCATGTTGAAGATGATCGATGTCAGCGGACTGAAGATCAATGTACCGCAAGCCGCCAGCGCCGCCACGCTGCCCAGCAAATCGCTGACCATCGTGGTCAACCAGCAAGGCGAGATGTTCTTCGAGGGCAAGCCGGTCCAGCACGATGCGCTGGTGGGCGAACTCAAGGAGCGGGCGCAGACGGCCAAGCTGGAAGTGCTGGTGGCTGGCGACAAGGACGTCTCGCTGGAAAACCTGTTGCACGTCATGGATGTGGCGCGCGAGGCCGGAGTGGAAGACATCGGCATCGCCGCCAAGCATTGAGATGGCCATGATGAGTGATTCCCTGACCCTGCCGCGCCACGGGATGGCGCCTGCCTTCCAGGGTGGTGCTGCGCTGCGCTGGCCGTTGGCCATCGCCGTGGCGGTGGCCATTGAAGTGGCCATCGTGTGGCTGGGCTGGCCGCAGGCCCATGTGCCCGAACCGGTACCGGAGCCGGTCAAGGTGATGAAGCTGGTCACCATCGCCGAGGCCCCGCCGCTGCCGGAACCGGCGCCGCCGGTACCGCCGCCGCCCACCCCTAAGCCGCCCAAGCCCACACCCAAGCCCAAGCCGGCGCCAACGCCAACGCCGCAGGCCAAAGCGCAACCCGTGCCGCAAGAGCCGGCCCCGGTCGCGCAAGCCGCACCGCCGCCCAGCCCAGCCGTGGCTGCCAAACCGGCCGCCCCGAGTGCGCCGCCAGCACCGGTTCCGCCCAAGGTTGACGCGGGTGCGGTCAGGCGCGGACTGGTGCCGCTGCTGCGGGTGGAGCCGGATTACCCCCCCAAGGCCCTGGCCAGCAATACCGAAGGCGTGGTGGTGGCGCACGTGACCATCGAGAAGGATGGCTCGGTCAGTGCGGTCAAGATCGTGCGCGCCCAGCCGGCCAAGCTGTTTGACCAGGCCGCCACCAAGGCGCTGATGCAATGGAAGTTCTCGCGTACCGATGAACCGGTGTTGGGCGAGGTCGAACTGCGCTTCAGCCTGAACTGAGAATGAGCAATCGAGGATGATGTCGATGAAAAGAAACCCCTATGGCCGCCGCAATTTCCTCAAGGCCGCTGCCCGCTCGGGCGGCGCGGCGCTGGCCTTGTCGAGCCTGCCGGCCAGTATCCGCAAGGCCTTGGCCATTGCCCCGTCCTCACCCACGGGCAGCATCAAGGATGTGAAGCATGTGGTGATCCTGATGCAGGAGAACCGTTCCTTCGATCACTATTTCGGCTGCCTGAAAGGGGTGCGGGGTTTTGGCGACAGCATCCCGCGCCCCCTGCCGGACGGCAACCCGGTGTTTTACCAGCGTGATGCCCAGGGCAAGCTGGTGCTGCCGTATCGCCTGGAGATGGCCACTACCAGCGCCGGGCGTGCCGGTGGCAACCTGCCGCACGCCTGGAAGGACCAGCACGCCGCCTGGAACCGGGGCGACTATGATCGCTGGATCGAGGCCAAGAAAGACACCGTCACCATGGGTTACTTCACCCGCGAAGACCTGCCTTTCCACTATGCCCTGGCCGAAGCGTTCACCATCTGCGATGCCTACCATTGCTCGGTGCTGGGTTCGACCAACCCCAACCGCTTTCACCTGATGAGTGGCGGCATCGACCTGGCGGGCCGCTTTGGCGGTCCCATGACCTACCAGCCGCGCACCGGCGCCTGGTCGGGCGTGCCGGGCCAGGTGCGCACCGGGGCCGACAGCTTCCGCTGGATGACCTACCCGGAGCGGCTGGAGCAGCACCAGGTGTCCTGGAAGGTCTACCAGGGGACTGATGAAGAGCAGCAGGACCATGGCGACTACCCGAGCGACTTCAATGTCCTGCAGTACTTCTTCAACCAGTACCAGACCGCCGCCCCGGATTCGCCACTGTGGCAGAAGGCTTGCAGCAAGTTCACGCTGGCCGACCTGGCGCGTGACGTGCAGGGCGGTAGCCTGCCGCAGGTCTCGTGGCTGATGCCGCCCAAGCTCAGTTGCGAGCACCCGGATCGTACCCCCGGCTATGGCGCTCATTACATCAGCCAGGTGCTGGATATCCTCACGGCCAATCCAGCCTTGTGGAGCAGCACCGTGCTGCTGGTGAACTATGACGAAAACGATGGCTTCTTCGACCACGTGGTGCCGCCTACGCCGCCGCTTCACGCGCAGCAAGGCTTGTCGACGGTGGACGTGAGCGGCGAATTCCACCGCGTGGGCGACTACGTCAATCCCGCCGACGACTTGCCGGCCGGGCTGGGTGCGCGGGTGCCGATGCTGGTGATCTCGCCCTGGTCCAAGGGCGGTTACGTGTGCTCGGAAGTGTTCGATCACACCTCGGTGATCCGCTTCCTGGAGCAGGTCTTCGATGTCCACGAGCCCAACATCAGCCCCTGGCGCCGTGCCGTCTGCGGCGACCTGAGCACGGCCTTCGACTTCAGTCGGCGTGATGCCCTCACGCCGGTCTTGCCCGATACCTCGGCCTACCGCGCCTTGTCCGATGCCCAGGCCAGCCTGCCGGTGCCAGTGGCCCCCAGCAATCCGGTCATGCCGCAGCAGGAGCGCGGCGCCCGTCTGGCGCGCGCCTTGCCTTATGACCTGGCAGTGCATGACCGGGTCTTGCCGGCGCAGGGGAGCATCCAGCTCGATTTTCTCAATCCCGGCCGGGCCGGCGTGGTTTATCAGGTCTACGCCAGGCAGGACAGCGAACGCTACAAGACCTTCACCGTGGAGCCCGGCAAGTCCTTGTCGGCGCAGTGGAGCGGGGTGGGGCCGGTGGGTGGTTACGAGCTCAAGGTCTATGGCCCCAATGGTTTCCTGCGCGAGTTGCGGGGCAGCCTGGTGCGCCCGCAGTTGGCCGAGCCGGTGGTGCAGGCGCGCCACGATGGCGAGCGCGGCGAGCTGGTCCTGACGCTGGAGAACCCCGGTGCGCAGCCGCTGCGTATCGTCATCCACGACCAGATCCATGGCCAGGCAACGCGCACGCTGACCTTGGCAGCGGGGCAGCAATTGCGTTACCAGTGGTCGGTGGCGGCCAGCCATCATTGGTACGACCTGCTGTTGCAGGTCGAGGATGTGCCGGGCTTTGCACGTCGCCTGGCTGGCCACGTGGAGACCGGGAGCCCCTCCGTTTTCATCAGTTAGCAGTCCTGCGGCGGGCCGTATTGTTGCGGCCCGTTTCCTGCCTGTTCTTTGCCTGTTCTTTGCCTATTCTCTTTGCCAGGAAGTTTTCATGAATCACCTTGGTCGTCTCCTTGCCACCTGTACCCTTTGCCTGCTCATGGATCAAGCGCACGCCTTTCCCGCATGGCGCCAATCGGCGCTGACCACCCCCACTGGCGTCGTGCTGGTGTCTTCGCACCGTAGTTGCTGGACCGAGACCTCGGAGAATTCCCTGGACGGTATCCGGCGCTGCATCGCCGAGGGCATCGACATCGGCGAGATCGATGTACGTACCACACGCGACGGCGCTCTGGTGCTGATGCATGACGAGACGGTGGACCGTACCACCGACGGCCAGGGTGCGGTGGCCGACCTGAGCCTGGCGCAGATCCGCAGCCTGCGACTGCGCGCCCATGGCGGCGGGCATAAAGCGGCTTTGACCGCGCGCCGGATACCCACGCTGCAGGAAGCGCTGGCCGCAGCCCGCGGCAGGATCCTGCTGAACCTGGACGTGAAGGCCGCCGACATCGGCCCGATGGTGGCCGCCATCATGGAGACCGACACGGCCCATGACGTGCTGCTCAACATCAATGAAGGCGTCGATCCGCAGCAGGTGGCTTGGGTGCGTTCGCTGGGCATTGCCGTGCAGACCCTGTATTTCGATGAAAAGACCGGCGCTTCCAGACGCCAAGCGCAATTGCAGGCGATGGCCCGGCAGGAGCCGACGGTGTTGCAGCCTATCTTCCACGATCCGGCGGTAGTCGACGCCGCGCGCCAGGCAGTGCAGGGACGTCCGGTACGGCTCTTGGTCAACACCATGGCGTTGGACATCGACAGCGGGCGTCCGATGAACCTGGCCGGCCCTTACCTGGACACGGTGGCGCTCCAGCATCCTGAACAGGTATGGGGCAAGCTCATCGAGAACGGGGTGAGCATCATCCAGACCGATGAGCCGCAGCGTTTGTTGGCCTGGTTGAAGCGCAAGAAGTTGCGGTGATGGATCAGAGAGAAAGCCCTGCGGGGCTTTTTTTGTACCGGTGAAGGCCAAAAAAAAAGCCCACGACCTTGCGGTGTGGGCTTGAATCCAATTCTTTAGGAGGAAATTGGAGGAGACAGGTGTGACTTTACTGCTCTGCACCAAATCCATCCAATTTATCTTTCATATATCTGATATTCAGCATGGTTATGTCATGCGAATGCCATAGGAGGCGCTCGGAGGCCGCAAGCTCAAGCAGGGCGGGCTTGTCCGTCGTCCACTCCAGACTCGGGTGAAGCTCCCTGCACTCGGGGCTTGCAGGGGATCTTGCAGGCCTTGTCGGTGGCTGGCTCGGCGCTATATTGCATCGCCATAGGGTCAACCACCTGCTCGGTGAGCACCGGTTCGCCGATGATGGGCACGCGCAAGACCGTCGAGCAGCGGGTGCCATAGTCGGGCGAGCGGATGAAGATGGGCGAGAGCATCCTTTCCTTTTCCAGCCCGATACCAGTATCGGGCAGGCGGCAGTCGTTGGCGCGGGTGCCGTCGGTGAGCATCTCGAAGAAGGTTTCTTCAGGCGCGCCCTGGCACAGCAGGCTGGCGAATTGCGCCTTGGCGCGGGTGAGCTTGGGCCAGGGCGTGTCCAGCAGGGCGTTGGAGAGGCCATAGACGCCATAGTCCAGCGGCTGCCCATTGCGCGCATCCTCGCCGCCCCGGTTGGAATACCACAGCATGGTGTCGCGATTGCCCAGCAACAGGTTGAAACCATTGTATTGCTGCGCACTGGCTTCGATCTGGCGCAGGTAGTCTTGCGGCTCCAGCGTGCCGGCCAGGTAATCGGCCACCAGTTGGCCACGCGTGGGGGCGTCGCTACGTCGCTCGGCGGGCGCGCGTACATTGGTGATCGCCGCGAAACGGCCATCGCGGGTCACGCCCAGCCAGGTGCCGCCGCCTTGCAGGTCGCGCCCGCCATAGATGTGCGGGTGATCGTTCCACCAGTCGGCGTGGGCCGCCGGGCGGGCGTAGAACTCGTCGCGGTTAGCCGCCAGGATCAGCGGCATTCCGGGGATCACTTTCCAGGCGAAGATGATCAGGCACATGGGGCGACGTCCTCGAACTGTTCCACATGGCGCGCTCCCTGGATGAGTGCGCTGGCGCCGGCATCGTCCAGGGCTCGCTGCAGGGTCTGCGTGAACGCATCGACCCCGGCCGGCAGGATGGCTTCATAGACTTCCATCCAGGTCTGCAAGCCGTCCTCTTCACCGGGGCGGCGCTTGAGGGCGCCGGCAATGCCCAGGCGCGCCTGCAGTGTGGCTTGCACGCCCTTGATCTTGCCCAGCAGCGGGGCGGTATCGGTGCTGGCGACCCGGTAATAGATGTAGAGATCCATGGATTCGTCCCTAGGGCTGGTGGCTTGCACGCCGCTTATTGCGGATCGGCCAGCTCATAGGGCAGGGCGTGGAAATGCAGTGCCGGGCCATCGGCCGCACCCAGGTGGACGGTGTCGTCGGCCGCGGCCAGTTTCATTTCCACCAGGGCCAGCGCATGGCAGTCGTCCAGGGCTTCGGCATTGACCACCATGCCGCAGGGCTGGCCGGGGTCGGCCGCAGCAAACACTTCCTGGCCGGCTTGTGCTGCCGCGCTATCGATGGTGGCCAGCATGGTGCGCCGCTTGAGCTTGCCCAGGTACTGGCTGCGCGCCACGATTTCCTGGCCGGGGTAGCAGCCTTTCTTGAAGTTGACGCCGCCGATCAGTTCGAAATTGATCATCTGCGGCACGAACTGCTCCTGGGTCGCAGCCACGATGCCGGGCACGCCGGCACGGATATCCGACAGGCGCCAGGCCAGGCTGGCGGTCGGCTTCAGGTGTTGGGCCAGCTTGGGCCAGGCTGCCGTGAGCGTGTCGACCGGGGCGATCCACTGGTAGCGCGCGCTGCCGGCGGCGTCGGCCATGCGGATCAGGCTGCCGTGGCTGTTGTCGAGCTTGTCGTAGGGAGCGGCGGGCGTTACCGGGAACCATTCGGCCAGGGTATTGGCGGCGGCCGGGCCGACCAGGCCCAGGACGGCATACTCGGTACCGGCATCGGCCAGTTTGGCCTTGGCGCGCATGATGAACATCTGCAAGCGTTTCTGGATGGCCGGCTGCAGGCTGCGCGGCAGTTGCAGGTAGATCGTCTGCGCATCGCGCCAGATCAGCAGCGTGGCCAGCAGACGCCCCTTGGGCGAGCAATAGCCGGCCAGGCGGGCGGCGTTGCTGTCGAGGTGCTGCACATCATTGGTGAGCTGGCCATGCAGGAAGGAGGCCGCCTCTTCGCCAGTGGCGGCGATCAGGCCCAGGCCGGTCAGCGGGGCCATGAAGCTTTCCAGGCTTTGCGGGGCCGGCGCGTCGGGGCCGAAGCCCAGTACATCGTTGCTCTCGGCATCGAACTGTGCGCCTTGTTGCGTGAGGAAGTCGCGCCAGGCAGAGGGCGATGGGGTCATGTCGGTCATAGGAAATCTTTTACGGATTACATCTTGCCGGGTCGGTCTACCCGGCAAATTAGGCAACTGTCGTGCCAGCGATTATCATTGATGCCTCGATTATAGTGATCTCCGAAAAATCGCGTCGGAGCAACAGGAATTTGGCATCTGGTATGAAGAAGTTATTGGCAACATTGTTCGTGCTGGCCGCACTGGTGGCCGCCGCAGGCGTGTACTGGAGCAAGCAGCCCATCGTGCCGCCCGAAGGCCAGGTGATCGCCTTCACCATCACGCCCGGCGCCGGCGTCTCCGGTGCTGCCCAGCAGATCGCGGCCGCCGGGGTGCCGGTCAATCCCGATCTCTTTGCGTTGTATGCGCGCTTGTCCGGCGAGGGGGCCCGCATCAAGGCCGGCAGCTACGAGATCAAGCCTGGATACACGCCGCAGCGCCTGCTGCTACAACTGGTGCGCGGCGAATTCGCCCAGGAGGCGCTGACCATCATCGAAGGCTGGACCTTCAAGCAGATGCGAAAGGCCATCGCCGCACAGCCTTCGCTCAAGCACGACACCAGCAACTGGACCGACCAGCAGATCCTGGCCAAGCTGACCACCGAGTATACCTACCCGGAAGGTCTGTTCTTCCCCGACACCTATCTCTTCGCCAAGGGCGCCAGCGATATGCAGGTCTACAAACAGGCTTTTACGCTGATGAGCAAAAAGTTGAATGAAGCCTGGGCCCGGCGCGACCTGTCGCTGCCGTATCGCACGCCCTATGAAGCCTTGATCATGGCCTCCATCGTCGAGAAGGAAACCGGCCAGAAATCCGAGCGCGGCATGGTGGCCGGGGTCTTCATCAATCGTCTGCGCACGGGCATGTTGCTGCAGACCGATCCGACCGTGATCTATGGCATGGGCGATCGCTACCAGGGCAAGATCCACAAGGTCGACCTGTTGACCGACACTCCCTACAACACCTATACCCGCGCCGGCCTGCCACCCACCCCGATTGCATTGCCCGGCGCCGCTTCGTTGGCGGCGGCGTTGAACCCCGACAAGACCGAAGCCTTATACTTCGTGGCGCGCGGGGATGGCACCAGCCATTTCTCCAGCAACCTGAACGAGCACAACCAGGCCGTCAACCGCTACCAGCGTTGACGCCTTTCCTTTACCGTTTTCATTTGAGTAGCGATACCTTCATGGCATCAGGCAAATTCATCACCTTCGAAGGCATCGACGGCGCCGGCAAGTCGACCCATATTCCATTCGTCACCGAGCTCTTGCGTGCGCGTGGACTGACTGTCGTGGCCACCCGCGAGCCGGGCGGCACCGACCTGGGCGAGCGCCTGCGCGAGCTGGTCCTGCATCATCAGATGCATCTGGAAACCGAGGCCCTGCTGATGTTCGCCTCGCGTCGCGAACACCTGGCGCAGGTGATCGAGCCGGCGCTGGCGCGCGGCGACTGGGTCATTTCCGACCGTTTCACCGACGCCACCTTCGCCTACCAGGGCGGTGGCCGCAAGCTGGCGTTAGACAAGCTCAATGACCTGGAGCAATGGGTGCATCCCCATTTGCAGCCGGATTTGACGCTGCTCTTCGATGTGCCGCTGGAAGTGGCGCGCGCACGCCTGGATGCCGAACGCACGCTGGACAAGTTCGAGCAGGAAAAGGCCGATTTCTTCGCCAACACCCGCGCTGAATACCTGCGCCGCGCCGCGCAGTTCCCGCAGCGTTTCCGCATCATCGATTCCACCCGCCCCATTGCCGTGATCCAGGAAGAGTTGCGCGCCCTGGTGGCGGCGCTGTAAGGGAAAACCATGTCCGTGACTTCATCCGAGGTGTTGCTGCCCTGGCAGGGCGAGAGCTGGCGCCAGTTGCAGCAATTGCGCGAGCGCCTGCCGCACGCGCTGCTGTTCTATGGCGCCGCCGGCACCGGCAAGACGCAGTTCGTGGAAGCCTTCGCCAAGTCCCTGCTGTGCGAATCGCCCACGCCCCAGGCCCATGCCTGTGGCGTGTGCGCCTCCTGCAACTGGTTCTCGCAATCGAATCACCCGGACTACCGGCGCGTGCGCCCGGAAATGCTGGAAGAGGAAATGGCCGAGGACGAGGCAGGTGAAGAAAAGAAAAGCACCAAGGCCAGCAAGGCCCCTTCCAAGGACATCAAGATCGACCAGATCCGCGCACTGGCTGATTTTATGAATGTTTCCACCCACCGCTCGGGCCTGCGGGTGGTGATGCTGTATCCGGCTGAAGCGCTCAACACGGCGGCCGCCAATGCCTTGCTCAAGACGCTGGAGGAACCGCCACCAGGCACTATGTTCCTGCTGCTGTCGAACCGCCTGGACCGCCTGTTGCCGACCATCCTCTCGCGCTGTCGCAAGTTCGCGCTGACTGCGCCCGGCCATGATGAGGCGCTGGCCTGGCTCAAGCAGCAAGGCGTCAAGGATGCCGACGCCTGGCTGGCCGAGCAGGGCGGGGCGCCGCTGGCGGCGCTGCAAGCCGCGCAAGGCGAGGGCCGCGAGGCCTTGGACGAATTGCTGCGCCATCTGGCCCAGCCCGGTGTGGACGGTGCCTTGCGCGCTGCCGACAAGTTGCAGAAGACGCCGGCGGCCGAACTGGTCGGCTGGGTCCAGCGCTGGCTGTATGACTTGCTGTCGCTGAAGTCGGCCGGCGTGGTGCGTTATTACCCGCGTTATGGCAAGGAGCTGGGCCGGCTGGCCGGGCGCGTGGAAGCCCTGGCCCTGACCCGCGCCTTGCGCGGCATGGGCGAGCGCCGGGCCATTGCCGACCATCCGCTGTCGGCCAAGCTGTTCATCGAGGAAATGCTGATCGATTACGCGCGCCTGTTCGATTGAGTGCGGCGCGCAGAGGGAAGACGGCCTGCCCCGTATAATCCCGGCATGACATCCCTGACCTCTTTCTTCAGCGCCACCCACGATCCTGTGAACCCGCCGCAGCACCTGTTGCTGTCGCGGCTGTTCTGGCTGCGCTGGGCGATGGTGGCAGGTGAGCTGCTGGTGCTGGCGGGCGCCCATTTCTGGCTGGGTATTGCCTTGCCGCTGCCGGAGCTGGGGGCGCTGATCGCCCTGCAAGGGTTGATCAATGGCATCACCTGGCTGCGCCTGCGCTGGGTGCGGCCGGCCGAGCAGGGCGAATTGTTCGCGCAGTTGCTCATCGATGTGACGGTACTGACGGGCTTGCTCTATCTCTCGGGCGGCTCGACCAATCCCTTCGTTTCCTTCTACCTGCCGGCATTGGCCGCCGGTGCGGCCAGCCTGACCTGGCCCTATGCCTTGCTGCTGGCGCTGTGCGCGCTGGGCGCCTATTCCGGGCTGGTCTATTTCTATCAGCCGCTGCACATCCACGATCACGGCCAGGCCATGGCCTATCACCTGGCGGGGATGTGGATCAATTTCTCGATTTCGGCCTTGCTCATTACCTGGTTCGTCAGCCGTATCGCCGCCGCCGTGCGCTTGCGCGATGGGCAACTGGCGCAGGCGCGTGAGCGGCAATTGCAGAGCCATCGCATCGTCGCGCTGGGCACCCAGGCTGCTGGGGCAGCCCATGCGCTCAATACGCCACTGTCGACGGTGGCCGTCATCGCCGGCGAGTTGCGCCGCGAGATGACTGCCAACCCGGCCCTGCGGCCCTATGAAGAAGACGTGCGCATCGTCGAAGAACAGATCGCGGTATGCAAGGCGGCGCTGGAAAACATGCGGCTGGATGCCGACGCCCAGTTGCGCAACGAGGACAGCGCCGCCATCACGCCCTGGTTGACCAGTCTGCTGGAAGGCTGGCGCCTGCGCCATCCGGCCGTGCTGCTGGTGGCCGAGGTGCATCAGCCGGGCTGGGTGGCCAGCCAGTTGCAGGACTTGTCGCAGATCCTCTTGACCTTGCTGGACAATGCCGCCCACGCGGTGCGCAGTCTCGGTCACCAGGGCGAGATCCGCATCCGCCTGCTGCCGGCCGAGGCGCTTGATGTGGCGCAGGGTGGCAAGGCTCTGGCGCTCAAGCCGGGCAAAAAGACGGCTATCATTGAGGTCGCCGACAACGGCAGCGGTATCGCCCCGGAACTGTTGCAGCGCCTGGGGCATGGGCCGGTCACCAGCGGTTCGGGCGGTTCCGGTATCGGCCTCATGCTGGCCTTTGCTGCGGCCACTCACCTGGGCGGAAAGCTGCGCCTGCGCTCTACGGTGGGGCAGGGGACGGTGGCGCAGTTGCGCTTTCCGCTGTGCTGATGCCGGTGCCGTGGCCGGCCATCATGGCCTGAACTGAATTGTTTATTTGATTTATATCGTTTATTTCTTTTTGCAGATTTCCTGATGAGTGCAGCCTTCCTGATCCTCGATGACAACGATGTCTTTGCCAGCACCCTGGCCAGGTCGCTGGCGCGCCGGGGGTTTCGCGCCACCGTGGCGCATAGTGGCGAAGAGGCGCTGGAGGCGGCGCGGCGCGAACGTTTCGACTTTGCCACCATCGACCTGCAACTGGAAAAGGATTCCGGCCTGCAATGGGTCTCGCCGCTGCGCCAGGCCTTGCCCCAGGCGCGGCTGCTGGTATTGACCGGCTATGCCAGCATCGCTACCACGGTGCAGGCGATCAAGTCCGGCGCCGACAATTACCTGGCCAAGCCGGCCAATGTCGATTCCATCCTCTCGGCGCTGTCCCATGCGGCCGAGGGAGCGGCGGCGGCCGAGCCGGTGTTGCCGGTGGAAGAGGCCTCGCCGCTGTCGCTGGAACGGCTGGAGTGGGAGCACATCCAGCGTGTGCTGGCCGAGCACGAAGGCAATATTTCCTCGACCGCGCGGGCCCTGAACATGCACCGTCGCACCCTGCAACGCAAGCTGGCCAAGCGGCCGGTGGCGCGCTGAAGGCGCGCGATCGCCCTCTGTCACCCAAGGTAAGCGCCAGACAAGCAGGGGCGACAGCCTGTCGGCATGGCTTTACAATAGCGGCCATGTATATCGATTCCCATTGCCACATCAACTTCCCCGACCTGGCCGCGCGTCTGCCCGAGATCTTCGGCAAGATGGCCGAGAACCAGGTCAGCCATGCCCTGTGCGTGTCGGTCGACCTGCCGGATTTTCCGCAGGTCCTGGCGCTGGCCGAGCAGTATCCCAATGTCTATGCCTCGGTGGGCGTGCACCCGGACTACGAAGACACGCCCGAACCCTCACTGGAAGAGCTGGTGCGCCTGGCCGACCATCCGCGCATCGTCGCCATCGGCGAGACCGGCCTGGATTATTACCGCCTGCAGGGCGATCTGGAATGGCAGCGTGAACGCTTCCGTACCCACATCCGCGCCTCGCGTGCCACCGGCAAGCCGCTCATCATCCATACCCGCTCGGCTTCCGAGGATACCCTCCGCATCCTGCGCGAAGAGGGCGCCAGCCCCGCCGCCGGGGGCGTGACGGGGGTCATGCATTGCTTCACGGAATCACAGGAAGTAGCCGATGCCGCCATCGAGCTGGGCTTTTACATCTCGTTCTCCGGTATCGTCACCTTCAAGTCCGCCAAGGATCTGCAGCAGGTGGCGCGCACCATTCCGCTGGAGCGCATGTTGATCGAAACCGATTCACCCTACCTGGCGCCGGTGCCGTTCCGCGGCAAGACCAATGAGCCCGGCTACGTGCGCCACGTCGGTGAATTCATTGCCGACCTGCGCGGCATTTCGGCGGCCGAAGTGGCTCGCCAGACCTCTGACAACTTCTTCAAGCTGTTCGCAATCAAGCCATGACCTTGCTGGAAAAGCTGCGTTCCCGTTTCGGTGGCCTCGGCCGCTTCGTCCTTTACACTTCGCTGCTGCTGCCGGGGGCAGCGCGTGCCGGGGCCTATGAAGAATACTTCCAGGCCATCCGCATGGATAACGTGTATTTCCTCAAGCAACTGATGCAGCGTGGCATGGGGCCCAACCTGATCGAGCCCAAGCGCGGCTATACCGGCCTGATGCTGGCCATCCGCGAGGATTCGATGAAGGCCTTCGACGTGCTGGTCAATGCCCCGGACGTCAACCTGGAAGCCCAGGCCACCAACGGCGATACGCCGCTGATGCTGGCTTCGTTCTACGGCAACGTCCCGGTGGTCAAGCTGCTGTTGGCGCGCCAGGTGGAAGTGAATCGGCCCGGCTGGACCGCCTTGCACTATGCCGCCATCAATGGCAGCTCGGAAATCGTCAAGCTGCTGCTGGACGCCTCGGCTTATGTGGACGCCGAATCGCCCGACGACAAGATGACCCCGGTCATGCTGGCCGCCATGCGTGGCCGGGTGGCCGCAGTCGAAGTGCTGCGCGACAATGGCGCCGACCTGAGCTTGAAGAACAAGGATGGCCTGACCGCCATGGACCTGGCCAAGCGCTACGGTCAGGATGGCGTGATCGATGCCTTGAACGAAAAGCCGCGCCAGTAAGCCTCACCGCCTGTCTAACGGCCCTCTAACGCCAACGTCCCGGCCACCTTGCGGTGGACCGGGACGTTGGCTTGGCAACAGCTCAATGATTAGCGGATCAGGATCTGCGGTCCCACATCCTTGATGTCCTTGGTGCCGGTCAGGGCCATGCTGACATCGAGTTCCTTGCGCATGATCTCCAGCATCTGCGACACCCCTTCGCCGCCCATGGCGCCCAGGCTGTAGAGGAAGGCGCGGCCGATCATGGTGCCGCGTGCCCCCAGCGCCACCGCCTTCAACACATCCTGGCCGGAGCGGATGCCGCCGTCGAACCAGACTTCGATCTGGTCGCCCACGGCCTGGGCAATGGCCGGCAGCGCTTCGATGGAAGACATCGCCCCATCCAGCTGGCGCCCGCCATGGTTGGAGACGACGATGGCGTCGGCCCCGCTCTGCACGGCCAGCTTGGCATCCTCAACGTCGAGGATGCCCTTCAAAATCAGCTTGCCGCCCCATTGCTGCTTGATCCAGGCCACGTCATCCCAGTTCAGGGTCGGGTCGAACTGGCTGGCGGTCCACTTGGAGAGGGTCTGCACGCCACCGGCGCCTTCCCCGCCCTTGATGTGGCCGGCCAGGTTGCCGAAGGTCTTGCGCCCGCCCAGCGCGCGCAGCGCCCAGCCGGGCTTGCTGGCCAGGTCCAGCAGGGTGTCCAGGGTCAGCTTGGGCGGCACCGACATGCCGTTCTTCAAGTCCTTGTGGCGCTGGCCCAGGATCTGCAGGTCCAGCGTCAAGACCAGCGCCGAGCACTTGGCGGCCTTGGCGCGCTCAATCAGCGACTTCACGAAGCCACGGTCCCGCATCACGTAGAGCTGGAACCAGAAGGGCTTGCTGGTCACGCTGGCCACGTCTTCGATGGAGCAGATGCTCATGGTGGAGAGGGTGAAGGGGATGCCGAATTTTTCGGCGGCGATGGCGCCCAGCATCTCGCCATTGGCCCATTGCATCCCGGTCAGGCCGGTCGGGGCGATGGCCACCGGCATGGTCACGTCATGGCCGATCATGGTGCTGCGGGTGCTGCGTTCATCGACGTTGATGGCCACGCGCTGGCGCAGCTTGAGGGCAGCCAGGTCGCGGCTGTTGGCGCGGTAGGTGCTCTCGGTGTAGGAACCGCTGTCGGCGTAGTCGTAGAAGGCCTTGGGCACGCGTTTCTTGGCCAGCAGGCGGAAGTCTTCGACACAGGTCATGACCGGCATAGTATTTCTCCGTTGTTATTGATTATTCGTCGGGCGCGGCGTGTTGCCGTGCCAGGCAGTGGGCTAGCAGACACGAACCGGAATCGGGATTGCGGACGGGGAACTGCAGATTGACCTACATCCTAGTGCATCCCCAAGAGCCTTGGGGTGAATCCCTTTGCATCACCGATGAAAATTTTGGGGGCGGCTAGGCGGCTAGGCGATGAGCAGGCGGGCTGCGGCCAAGCCGCTGCGCACGGCCCCTTCCAGCGTGGCCGGATAGTCGCCGGCCACATAATCCCCAGCCAGCGCCAGACCGGCTGGCATGGCGGCATTGTCGGGACGTTGCAGGCCGGGCGTGCAGGCAAAGGTGGCGCGCTTTTCGGTGATGACCCGGCGCCACTGTGGCGTGGCCAGCGCCGGCAGGGCAAAGTCGGTCGCCAGTTGGCGCGTGATGCCAGCCGCGAGGGCCGCGTGACCCTCGGCAATGGCCTGGCCGGCTGCACTGACCACCACCGCCAGACAGCCCGCCTGGCCGCCCAATTGCCCGCGATCGAAGACGAACTGCCCCCAGGCCTGGCGCGGCGCATCATCGGCCAAGGCCAGGAAGGGCGCGGGCAGGCGCACGCTATCCGGGTATTGCAGGTAGCAGGTGGTGATGGGCTCATGCTGCAGCGCCTGCAGCAAGCCGGTGTCATGCTGGCCCGCCAGTAACTGCGCGGCAGCCTCTGGCCCCGTGGCCAGCACCACCCCGGCGAACTGGCCCAGACTCTCGCCGGCGCGGTCTTGCAGGCGCCAGGTATGTGCTTCATTGCCCGGCAGCAGGCGGCTGACCATCACGCCGGTGTGCACCAGTGCGCCGCGCTGCTCCAGGTAGGTGGCAGCGGCATCGGGCAGCAGCGCGCCCAGGTCCAGGCGCGGGATCAGCATGTCGGAGGCGGCCCGGCGCGCGCCCAGGCTGTCGCGCAAGACGTTCAGGAAAACTTGGGCCGAGGCCTGCTCCGGTGCGGTATTCAAGGCGGCGATGCACAACGGGCGCCACATCAGGCGGATCAGGCGCGGGGTCTGTTCAAAGCGCTCCAGCAGCTCGGTCACGCTGCAATCCTGGTGCAATTGCCAACCCATCCAGCGCGCCGTGGTGGAAAAGCGCGCCAGCGCCATCTTGTCGTCGCGGGCCAGCCCCTTGGCGCGCCACAGGGCCACCGCCAGGTGCCAGGGCGCCGGCAGGCGTGGGGCGACGAAATCCATGCCCTCGCTGCCGGCAGCCAGCGGGTAGCGCATCTGCAAGGGCAGACGCAGCAGCGCCCTGGCTGGATCGACCCCGACCTGTTTCATCAGCGCCAGGGTGGCGCGATATGCGCCCAGCAGGATGTGCTGGCCATTGTCCAGCACCTGCCCATCCAGTTCCACCCGGCGTGCCCGCCCGCCCAGGGTACGCGCAGCCTCGAACAGGCTGACCCGATGGCCGCCCGCGGCCAGCGCCACGGCCGCAGCGCAGCCGGCCCAGCCGGCGCCGATCACGGCATGGTGGCGTGGGGCGTTATGCATGGAGTGAGCAAGCGTGGCGTTCAGCCGAAGACATAGGTCTTCCAGGCCAGCCACAGCTTGCGGATGGGCGTCAGGGAAATGCGCTGGTTGAGCACCTGGTAGCCGTCGCGGGCGATTTCATCGAGCAAGGTGCGGTAGATGGCGGCCATCATCAGGCCGGGGCGCTGGGCGCGGCGGTCTTCCTTGGGCAGCAGCGCAAAGGCTTCGTCATAGACCGCCTGGGCGCGTTCCACCTGGAACTTCATCAATGCCTGGAAACGCTCGCTGTGGCGGGCGTTGAGGATGTCGGCGGCGGTCACGTTGAATTGCTGCAACTCGTTGACCGGCAGGTAGATGCGGCCCTTGCGACCATCCTCGCCGACGTCGCGGATGATATTGGTGAGCTGGAACGCCAGTCCCAGCTTTTCGGCAAAGAGCAGGGTGCCGGGCTGGGTATGGCCGAAGATGCTGGCCGAGAGCACCCCCACCACGCCGGCCACATGCCAGCAATAGCGCTGCAGGCCGGGATAGTCGAGGTAGCGGCTCTGGTCCAGGTCCATTTCCATGCCATCGATGATGGCTTGCAGGTGCTCGCCCTTGAGCTGGTAGCTGGCCATGTGTGGATGCAGGGCCTTGGTCACCGGATGGGTCGGCTGGCCTTCCAGCATGGCGGCGATTTCCTTGCGCCACCACATCAGCTTGGTGCGGGCCACCATCGGATCTTCGATTTCATCGACGGTATCGTCGACTTCGCGGCAAAAGGCATACAGCGCCGTAATGGCCAGCCGGCGCGGCGGCGGCAGGAACAGGAAGCTGTAGTAAAAACTGGAACCGCTGGCGGCGGCCTTCTGCTGGCAGTATTCGTCTGGAGACATGGGTGCGTGGCGGCGGTGGAGGCGGGCCGGGGCAGCCATTTCGGCGCCTTTCGGCAAAGGCGCTATGCTAGCCGAGTGCGCAGCGCAGGGCAAATGCCGGCTGGTGCCGTGCGTACTTCGGTCAGGCTTCTATTGCGGCTACCCGCGTTGTCCTTTAAGCTCAAGCCAAGGTAATCCCGGAAAACAAATTCACATCCCATCAAATCCGGCTGAATGTTGCCGATAATCAGAGGGAGCAGGATCAAGCGCAGCGCGCCGCGCGGGTCGGCCATCTCGCAGGGCGTAGCAAATCGGCAACCCCACCCCTCCGGGACGGCATTCTGGAGGCAGGAGACATCATGGACAGACTGGAAATCTTTCGCAATATCGCTTCGCAGGCAGGCCGCGGCGAGCTGGTATTCCCCGCCAACGTCAGTGCCTCGATCAAGCTGCAAAAGGCGCTGGCCGACCCCGACTGCCACCTGGAGCTGGCCGCCAAGCTGGTGATGGCCGAGCCGCTGGTCTCGGCGCGCACCGTGGCCATTGCCAACTCGGCGGCCTACAACCGTTCCGGCGGGGAGATCAACAATGTGCGCGCCGCCGTCATGCGCCTGGGTTTTCGGACCCTCAACACCATCACCACCTCGGTGATCGTGCGCCAGCTCGGCCGCACCATCAACAACCCCGGTATGCGCATCAAGTCGGCCCAGTTGTGGGAGCACTGTGCCCACGTCGCGGCAATCTCCTATGTGCTCACCTCCAAACTGACCAAGGCCGATCCGGAAACGGCCATGTTCGCCGGCATCGTGCATGAGGTGGGCGGCTTCTACCTGCTCTCACGCACAGATGACTTCCCGGGGCTGCTTGACGGCGGCACCGAAGACTGGATGGAATATGGCGAAAAGATGATCGGCCGTGCCGTGCTCAAGAAGCTCGGCGTGCCCCAGCCGGTGGTGGACGCCATCGAATCGCTCTGGCACGGGGTGCGCGTGCTGCCGCCGCAGACCATCGGCGACGTGCTGTTGCTGGCCAAGGAACTCTCGCCGGTGCCGTCGCCGCTGCATCGTACCGTGGTGGCCGAGGCCGGCATCGGTGGCGAGAACCCGGTCGATGACTACATCGGCGACCATTCCCTGCGCGAGATGCTGGACGATTCGGAAGAGCAGATCCGTACCTTGACGGCGGCCTTGCTGGTCTGATCCCGCCGCATTGTCCTGATAGGCTGCCAAAGCCCCGCCTGGCCTGCGTGCCAGCCGGGGCTTTTTGCCGGGCGCAGCTTACGTCCCTTACATCCCTTACATCCGCAGGCCGCGCCAGCCCACCAGCAGCCAGTCCAGCTTGCCCAGCTTGGGGCGATGATGGAAGACATCCCCTTGCACCGCCTCGATGCGCTCCAGGATCCGCAGGCCGCCTTGCACCACCATCCGCAATTCCAGCCCGATGCGGCCCGGCAGCCGTTTGGCCAGCGGTGCGCCCGCGAGCATCAGGGCGCGCGCGCGTTCGGTCTGGAAATGCATCAGTTGTTGCCAGCGGAGATCCACGCAGGCTTGGGCGATATCGTCCTGACTGACGCCAAAGCGTTCCAGGTCTTCCAGCGGAAGGTAGATGCGCGCCTTTTGCCAGTCGATGGCGATGTCTTGCAAGAAGTTGATCAATTGCAGGGCACTGCAGATGGCGTCTGAATCGCGCAGATTCTCTTCATTTGCTGCGCCGTAAAGGTGAAGCATCAAGGTTCCCACCGGGTTCGCGGAGCGACGGCAATAGTCCAGCAAGTCCTGGTAATGCGGGTAACGCGTGGTCACCACATCTTGCCGGAAGGCCGAGAGCAGGTCGCGCAAGGGCTGCAAGGGCAGGGCGTATTGCGCGATGGTCTGTTGCAGGCGCTGCAACAGCGGCAGGGTACACGGCACCTGGGCCGCGATCAGGTCGAGCTGGGCCTCATAGGCTTGCAGCGCAGCCAGGCGTTCGGCGCTGCTGGCTTCACCTTCGTCGGCAATGTCGTCGGCGCTGCGGGCAAAGGCATAGATGGCGGCCACCGCTGGCCGCAGGCGGGCTGGCAGCAGGAGTGAGGCGACCGGGAAGTTCTCGTAGTGATCGACGGCCATCAGAGTAGCTCGTAGGGAGGATGCGGACGGGGCCGGGCTTAGTCGAACTTGTCCTTGAGCAGCGCCTCGATGGTGGCGATGCGGGTTTCCACCGTCTCCAGCAGCGCCTTGGGCATGGTGCCCCCGGCATCGAGTTGCGCGGCCAGCGAGCGGGCGATGCCCATGGCGCCTGCGGTGAACTGCTTGCCATCCTTGGACAGCACGGCGGCAGCCGTGAAGAGGGTGGAGAACAGGATCTGGTCGGCGGTATTGTTTTCGATGAACTTGTTGAGCAGCGCGTGGTGGCTTTGCTTCAAGGCGTCGAATTCTTCCTGGGTGGGCATGGGTGGTCCTCCGATGATGAGACGGCACGGCAGCATGGCCGGCAAAGGCGCGGATTGTAGCAGTTAAGTGCGGGAGGACGATGAAACCGGCTGCAACTGGTGCGAAGGGCCCTGGATCAGGCCAATTTCGCCACGATATGAAGGTTTTTGCAGGCCAGGCCGGGATACCGCCCTGAGACGGCATCCCTGTTGGCGGCAGGTGAAGCTTTCTTTCGACATCTCCAAGCTACCCACACCGACTGGACAGCCCGGCCCGCAGGCTCAATGACTGATGGTCAGCAGCACCTTGCCATTGCCGCCCTGGGTGGTCGGCCAACTGGTCTGGGTGGCCGCTGGCGGCGCGAAGCTGGCCATGGCTTGCACCAGCTTGTCGACGTCGCTGTCGTAGAGGGTCTTGCCATCGGCGGTCTTGATGCGTTCGACATGGTGGTCGCTGCCGCTGTCGCCGCCCACGTACCAATCCTTGACCAGCACCTGATCCGTTGCACCCATCACATCGATGCGCAGGTCGCGGCCGGCCTTGCGGAACCACAGGTTGCTCTGTTTGGCGTCGCTGAAGGTGAGCGTATCCAGATTGCCCTTGGTCGCGTCGTGGTCATAGAGCACATCCTGTCCATCGCCCTTGGCAAAGGCGTAGCTGTCATTGCCGGCGCCGCCGATGAGCAGATCGTTGCCTTTGCCACCGGTGAGCACGTTGTTGCCGCGATTGCCGACCAGGATGTTGTCCAGTGCATTGCCGGTGGCGTCCAGGTTTTGGTTGGCCAGCTTGATGGGGTCATCGGTGGTAACGGTATCAGCCCCATAGACGTTGGTGGCCTCGCGCAAGCGCTGCAGCGTGACGAAGCGGCACATGTCGCTGCTCAGGCCGCGCCCGGAGTCGGCGATATAGAAGCCGACGATCTTGCCGCTGGCGGCCGAACAGGCCACGCCGGTGACGGTGATGGCGTGGTCGCTGTGCTGCTCGTTGTCTTCATGCAAGTCCCACAGCTTGCTGGCGCTCACGCTGATGATGACGCCCTTGCCGTCCTTGATGCTCTGGGCCACCGCCTTGAGATCGACCTGCTCATCGATGGTGGAGGCAAAACCGAAGTCCTGAAGCAAGGCTTGCCGGTCGTCTTCCGAGGTGGCGCCGCGCATGTCAGCCGATTCGGCTGCGGTATCGCAGAGGTTTTCCTTGATGGCGCGCTGGACCACTTCTTTTTCGGAGGCGGCATGGCCGCCCATCAGGGTCACGTTGGCCACGCTGGTTTCACCACAGGTTCCCCAGTAGCCATCGACTTCGCCGCCTTGGTCGTAGTCCAGCTGATAGGAACGGGGCATCCCGTAGACCAGCACATTGACGCCATTGACCACTGCGCTTTGGGGCTTGCTGGCATCGAGCAGGACCAGGTTCTCCACATTGGCCACCAGCGTGGTGCTGGCCGTGGCGTAGAGCGTATCGACGCCTTCGCCGGCCTGTTCGACGATCTTGTCGCCGGCATTGTCCACGTAATAGCTGTCATCGCCCTTGCCGCCGATCATGGTGTCGGCCCCGCCCATGCCGTCGAGGATGTTGTTCTGCTCATTGCCGGTGAGGCGATTGTCCAGGCCATTGCCGATGCCGCTCAAGCTGCTCTCCAGAGACAGATCGTCCGTGTCTTCATCCAGGCTGAGGAATTTCGCGGCAACCGCTGGCTTGTCTTTCTTGGACTTGGGAGCTTCGTCGCCGAAGGGGGCGGGGGCGTAGAAGTTGTCCTGATAGCGCGCCGCATTGGCCTGGGCGATCAGGTCGATGGGAGGGGCAGTGTCAGCCGGGGCGGGCGCAGGTGTCTGGTTTGCTGTACTGGTACTGGCCGGCGGCATGGCGGGTGCTGTGCTGGCCGCTGGCGTGGGAGTGAGCGGCGGCGCACTGCTGACTACCGGCATCGCGGGAGCCCCTGGCGTAATGGGCGGTGCAATGATCGGAGGCGTGTATGGCGTCACGGGCGGCGCAATGACCGGCTTGCTGATGATGGCCGATGGAGGCGTTAGGGGAGGTATATCGGTACTGACAGGGACTGTACTGGTCGGTTTGCTGGTGATGGCCGTCGGTGTGACCGCAGGTGTACTGGCTGGTGTTGTGATGGCTACTGCGGGAGCGGGCGATGCCGTGGCAGGCTTGCTGACCGGTGCCGGGGGCGCACTGCCAAAGAGCGTGATGCCGGGCCGGATCGGTGAGAACACGACTTCGGAAACGCTGCCGCGCCGGATGCTGACGAAGCGGTCGTCGATGCGGGTGATGACGGGGTCTATCGGTTTTGCAAGAGTGGTGGAAGAGTGAGAGGAGGCTAAGCTTGTTGACACGGGTTCCCTTTCAAGTGCGCCATGGATGGCGTTGTGATACGGGGAGGGCAATCGCATGTAGCGTCCCGCCCCGGGGACCTGTTTTCTGCCGCCCTGGCCACGGGCAGCGACAGGGCGGGCAGGTCTGGTGTTTTGTTGGTCCCGCGACGATTCAATCGGATTGAAATAATTCGGTAAATCGCACGAAAGTGCCGTTGGTTGGTTGACAAGCTGAAGCCAGGGGGAAAAAGACAAGTTGAGGCAACCGAGGGTCGCTCAAAGAAGGGAGTGTGACTGCAATGGCTGTGCACGGGCTAGCGGGGATGGTGAGAGGGTGTGTGACGTTTTGTTCACATCGGAGGCATGATGAGCGACTGACCTGCCCCGGATTGTTCGGACCGCTGAAAATTTGAGAAGATAGCTTTCAATCAGAAAGGAATCCATGAAAAAGAGGCGATACAGCGATGAGCAAATTGTACGGATATTGCGCGAAGCCGATAAGGCGACGACATCGTGCACGACCTCAATGCCTGCATCGAGAAATATCATGCCGACGAGGCCATGATGCTATGTGCTACCTGCTCACACGGCAATTAGTTAGTTGGTTTGAAGTGCTAATTTGCTTTAATCGGCGCATCAATGGCTTCAAATTTGGAGCTAGGCCGTCTGATCCGATATTGCGGGTTAGCGCCATAATAGATGGCCGGAATATTGGGCTTGTGAGCCCACATAATGTCGCAGGCACGTAACGACTGTGAAGTGAGCCAAACGTTTTTGCTTGGGGAGGCCGGAGAGTTTGTAGGGTAAATCTCGCGAGGGAATCTGCCTAGACCTGCGTTGTATTTTTGGATGTCATTGAGTATCGTGTCAGGTCCTGCGATGTTTGTCACCAGAAATGCTGTCTGCTCTATGCAAAACAAAGTCGAAATCAATTCAGTCATAGGTTTGATGAAACCTGCAGGAACCTCGACGGGATTTTGATGGAAGTAGCCGGCCATCATTCCATCTGGAGATCGAACCCTCATAGCAGATATGTGAAAGCCTTCAGGCATTTCTCCCCATTTGAGCGCTCTCAACTGGGATGGCTCAAAAATTCCAATATTTAAATGCTTCGCAAGATTGATAGAGACCATTGCACACCATCTGGCCAAAATCCTGCATTGCTCATTATTAAGATCTGGCCATTCGCCAGTAACCAGGCTCACCAAGATTGGTTTTGCTTGCTTTTGAAGATCACTCATCCAGCCACGATTGCAGTCTTCGCAGACATGTGCTTTTTGCAGATCGTAGGGCGACACCTTTTTTATTTCTACCCTAACATGGGGACCTTCATTTCCGATTTCATATCTTTCAGGTCGAGTGAACGTTTCTCGATAGTAATTTGCTGCTGGGGGAAAAGTTCGTTTAAGCCATTTCCCGAATATATGTTCTCTCGTAATTTTTTGTCGCTGATTCGGTCCGTCAGCGCTGCAATAGGTGCAAAGCCCCTGAGGGCCTCGGTCAGGATTTTCGTGCCTCAGTCAGGATTTTCGTGCCTCAGGTCAAGCTTGCACTCCCCGCAGAATGGCGCTGTGTTGGGAAGCGCTGTTTTGCAGCGTGGGCAATGACTCGGGAGAGGTGTCAGCATGGTGATGAGATATTTTTGGAAAAGGTCGCGCTGTGCTCCGGAACAATAATATTTTGTAGAAATTCTTTCGAGGCCGATCAGCAAAGAAAAACGTCCGCGCGGGCGTTTTTTTAATTGATCGGATGAATTCCATTTTGGTGGTACATCTTCTTTAATCAGATCCTTCCTGTCCATGCGAACTGGACCTGAAGCGACTTTGATTCGGGAAAAAATTCGTATTGAGGAAAACGCAAATTGCGTTGGTGGAATAGCCCCTTGAATCTCAGGACACGAAGACTCTCTTAAAATAGAGGACAGTCTTATGACCAGTTTTACGACTAGGCAAACCGTGGACCATATCGAGATTCTGACCGAGCCGGAGCGTCGCAGAAGACGCACGCCCCAAGAGAAAATAGCCATCGTCCAGGAGACCTTGGCTCCTGGAGCTTCCGTATCAGCCGTTGCCAGGCGACACGGGGTGAACGCGAACCAGGTGTTTGGTTGGCGCAAGCAGTACCAGGAAGGCAGTCTGACTGCCGTCAAGGCTGGCGAGACGGTAGTGCCGGCCTCGGAGCTGGCCGCGGCCATCAAGGAAATCAAAGAACTGCAGCGGCTGTTGGGCAAGAAGAGCATGGAGAACGAGATTCTGCGCGAGGCCGTCGAATGGGGCCGGTCAAAAAACCTGATTGCGCGCTCGCCCTTGCTGCCGGAGGACGACCAATGAAAGTGGTTTGTGACGTTCTCGGTGTGGCGCGCTCTGCAGTGGCAGTAAAACGAGCCCGGAGCCCGGAATGGCGAGATGGCCGCAGTGTTCGCAAAGTCGACGACAGCGGCTTGCTCGAAGAGATTGAACTGCATGTTGCGAGCTTGCCGAGCTATGGCTATCGCCGCATCTGGGCTTTGCTGCGACGTAGCCGGGAATCCCTGGGCCAGGCGTGCGTGAACCATAAGCGGGTCTATCGCGTCATGCGAGAGCACGAGTTGCTGCTGCGCCGCCCTGGTGTGAGACGTGACAATCGACGCCACGATGGTAGCGTAGCGGTCAAGCAAAGTAATGCGCGCTGGTGTTCGGACGGCTTCGAATTCCGTTGCGATGACGGGTCTGCATTGCGAGTGACGTTTGCGCTGGATTGTTGTGACCGTGAGGCCATCAGCTGGGCGGCCACTACCGGTGGGCATAGCGGGGATGTCGTGCGCGACGTGATGCTGGCTGCCGTAGAGCAGCGGTTTGGGAGCACGCAGACTCCAGAGGTGATTGAATGGCTCAGCGACAACGGCTCTGCCTACATCGACCATCGCACACGCAGCTTCGCGCGCGAGCTGGGACTGGAGCCCTTGACCACGCCCGTGCGCTCGCCACAGAGTAACGGCATGGCGGAGCGGTTCGTAAAAACGATGAAACATGATTACATCGCCTTCATGGACAAGCCCGATGTGCCCACGGCGCTCACACATCTGGCCTCTGCCTTCGAGCAATACAATGAGCACCATCCGCACAAGGCCCTGAAATACCGCTCGCCTCGCGAGTTCAGACGGGCTGCAGCATCACTAACTTAACGATGTCTGAGTGTCCTGAATTGCGGGGGCAACTACAGGCATCCGTTGGCGACCTGTACTATTGGATCCGACTGCCTCTGGCCGATAGTGTTTGAAGTCGGCTTCCGGCCAGAAGCCGACGTTCAAAATAATGAGCTAGATACTATGCTTCCATCGATACCAAGCAGCTACCGCGACTATATTCAAGAAAATGGTTTGTTCGAAGGGTTTACTGTCGATGATGCGCTCCCAGGCTACGTTAGCCTCTGGGCTATGGATGAAATTTCTGAAAGCAATTCGGATATTGAAATCGAAACGTACGCGCCGGGCTTCATTGCTTTTGCGGGGAATGGCGGAGGTGAAGTGCTAGCCTTTGATGAACGAGGGAGTGTCTACATGTTGCCACTGATTGGAATGGAGCCTGAGGCCGCCATCCGAATAGCCGATAGCTTTCACGATTTCGCCAGTCAATTCGTCCGCTAGCGGCCAGTAGCCGACAGTGCAGAATGCAAACAATGGTCTTACTAGGGCGATCCTCTATGAGGACTTCGAGGTCTTATCCTTTTCTGGCTTTCTTCCTTGCCACGTAGACGGGGTTCTGGCGGGAGTTGAATACTACGCGATGAGTGTTTCATCAGAAGAGATATCCGAGCTTGCATTGCAGTCGCAGATGGATTTTTCTGTTTTGTTCTGTATCGGTTCAGCGCCATTGGGAATGACGACAGCACTTGTGGCATCTAGCGTGCTTGCGTCAATATCAGGTGGGGTTCTTGTTGACCCACAGGAACGGACCGTTATTCATGCGCGTGACGCAATACACTGGGCCTCCAGCCGACTATATTGAGATGTCCTCAAACGGCCAGAGGCGGGCGTTTCCATTAATCTTTCAGCTAATTCTGAAGGATAGATAACGGACAAATCCCGCCCCCACGCCCATCAACCACCTTCGTATGATTTGCTGGGATGCATACCGGATTCCACATCCGGCCACCCCGATTTTTCTTTGAGCTAAGATGTCTGCTATCGGCCAAGAGCGGCCCTCCACTAATCTTTGCGACACAATATGAAAACTGATCTAAACGACACTGAATTCGACCAAGTGATCTCGCTTCGGGATGCATATCGTTGCATGGAAGCGTTTACTGCGGCCTATGTGGCACGTGGTGATGGCGCAGTTTCAGAGTTCTTCGATTTCTATGTGAGTACCGCTGCTGATGGACTCGCTCAGCATTCTGACGCGCCAAGAGATTTTCTGAATGCGCTGGCTTCGATACGTGTTGCTGACAGCAGCTGACGGCCAGAAGCCGCCACTCCTTTAAAGAAATTCAAATGATGCAGATATACATCTATCTGACTATTGTTCTCTTGGCGATCCTGATGGCGCTCATCGCACCCTGGCGATCTATTCGGCAACATGGGACTTTGCTACCCTCCGACATTGCCCTGCCTTTTGCGCCGCCAGCATTCACATTGTTCGGACTGGCATTCTTGAATGATGCTGCCCAAGTGGGGTGGGGAGCGATTTTGTATCCAGCCTTTGCCATATTGCCTGGGGCTATCATCCTGAATGTCAGGGCCTTCCTTCTGGCTGGGCTGAGCGTTTCCCCGGAAAAAATATCTATTGGTTTGCTGGCCGCTGCTGCGGTGATAGCATTTCTTGTCGGTGGAATGGTCCCGCCTTGGTACGACTGAGTCTACGGCCTCTTTTCCGCAATCGGCCAGAAGCGGACGTACCCAGCAATTTTTCAGCTGATTCTGAAGGGTAGATAACGGACAAATCCTGCCCCCACGCCCATCAACCACCTTCGCATGATTTGCTGGGATGCACACAGGCTTCCATATCCGCCCCCCATTTTTTCTTTGAGCTAAGATGTCTGCTATCGGCCAGAAGCGGACTATCGCAACGTTCAAAATTTGAGGGGGATCACGCCGTGCAGGACGAATTTTTTCTCTATCTCGAAGGCCCTGGCGATAGGCCGGCATACTATAAAATCGCCGATTTTCTGTGGGGGAAAGCGGCGAACGTAGACTCGGATGGTGATAGCCGTAATCCAGACGATACGCAATGGACTGAGGTCTCACTAATTCTTCGCGGCAGGAATAAAAAGGAACAAGTCCATGTTGACCCAGTATCGGTTAAACCACTTGTCTTAAAGATTCGCTCTCCCGATAGAGAAATTACAAAGCGCGTTACCGCCTACCTTCAGGAAGTTGCTGGCGGTGTGGTTTCACAACAACCTCCAAAGCTGCCCTGACGCAATGCGAATGCCACCTACCGGCCAGAAGCGGCCAAATACGTAAATCAAAAAAGGGGATTCATGTTCTCTCTGTCTTTGTTCGTTGCTCTACCATCCGTGCTCGCAATAGGTTTCTCTTGCATTACTTGGAACAGCCTCAGCCGGCCGTGGTTATTTGTCGTTTCATCGACACTGCTACTCAATGTTTCGTATGCACTAGCGGCGCTTTTCTATGGCCCTGGCACCTCTGGCTTATTCTTGGAATATCAGGATTCCGCCAGCAGAACTGAGGATAAGTCGTTATTGAGTCCTGATGCTATTTTCATGATCCTATTTTCCGTAGTCGCAATTCTTCTATTGCTCGGCGCTTGGCGGATCTTTCGTAAAGCGGCCTAGAGAAGTCCGCAATCGGCCAGAAGCGGACGCAGGTGGCCCTCAGACAACCAGACCTCGGACGCATTGGAGTATATGTATGGCTCAAGCCCAACCTTTCCTGTGCGCGGCTGCGAACGTGGAAGTCCCGGCCTACCTCGTCCTCAGCCAGAAGGCTTACATCGTTACCGCAGCCGGAAATGACGACTGGTACGCCGAGAAAGACGGCATGATTTTCCAGGCCGAAAGTTTGATAGAACTACTTGGGGTTGTGAGCATGTATGAAGCGCGTGGCCCCAAATGGGCAGCTGCCGATCAAGAGATTGACGACTTCTTGGCGAAGTACGACCAGTAAATTCCTGTGTCAACTTCGGGTCAACTGCTGCCGGTCGTGACTCTCCGTGACTATTGAGGCGCACCAACTTGCTATGCCCGCGTGAACAGCTGGGTTCGGCCAGAAGCGGACCTTAGTCGCTAGACGTGCTTTTGGGTAATAAGCCTGTCTTTCAGCTTATTCTGAAGGGTAGATAACGGACAAATCCCGCCCCTGCGTTGACTCTCCATTGAGTCGCCAAGAGGAAAAATCAAAGGCCTCTAGCGCGTGAGCGTTAGAGGCCTCTTCGTTTCACCTATGCAGAAGCAGGTTGTCATTATGTTGGCATTCCTGTGCTAAATAGATCAAAAATACCCAAAATAATGACAGTCTAAATTCTTTAAGCTGTTGATTTTAAACGGATTGTCTGGTGCGAGGAGGGGGACTCGAACCCCCACACCATTGCTGGCGTCAGGACCTAAACCTGGTGCGTCTACCAATTTCGCCATCCTCGCTGAAGGTGTCGGGCATCGGTGCGATAGCAATCTGGCAGCCGGCTTGCTGCAGAGTTGCCGCTACCGATGCAGGTAGCATTTTGTCAAAGCGCGCCATTGTACTGCAAGCTGTTGCCGCTGTGGGCGTTTTTCTGCGCGGACATTTCATCTTCAGCACCCATCGGTAGTACCATGCCGCCTGTCTTATGACCGACCGGGATTCGCATGACACGCTATCGTCACTACAAGGGTGGGATTTATGAATATATCGATGAGGCCATCCTTGAGGCCGACCTGACCCCCATGATCATCTACCGCGCCGCCGATGGTCGCCTGTGGCTGCGTCCGCGCGAGGCCTTCTTTGAACTGGTGGGGGTCGATGGCCGGCAGGTGCCGCGCTTCCAGAAGATCGAGGATTGATGCATTGCCGCCGGCAAGCTGAACAATGCGCGGCGGCGCCGGTCTATCCCCTTCATTGATCACTTCCAGGTATTCCTATGAAACTTCAAGCACGCGCCCTGGTGGGGGCGATCCTCTCGGTCTGCTCCATGGCCGCCATTGTCCCGCACGCGGCGTCGGCCGAGGAGCTGGCTGACGTCAGCACCGCCTTCCGCTGGCTGGGCAAGAACGACCGGGTGGTCATCGAGGCCTATGACGATCCCAAGGTGGTCGGAGTGACCTGTTATGTGTCGCGCGCCCGTACCGGTGGCGTCAAGGGGACCGTGGGCCTGGCCGAGGACAAGTCGGAGGCGTCCATCGCCTGCCGTCAGGTGGCGCCGAGCATCCAGTTCCAGGGCAAGCTGCCGGTCCAGGAAGATGTCTTCAGCGAGCGCATGTCGATTCTCTTCAAGCGCCTGCACGTGGTGCGGGTGGTCGATGCCAAGCGCAATACCCTGGTCTATCTGACCTATTCGGACAAGCTCATCGATGGCAGCCCGATGAACGCGGTGACGGCCGTGCCGGTGTCGCCGGCCACGCCGATTCCGGTGAAATAATAAAAATTCACTAAATTCTTTACGGACGGCTTTTGCTGGCGAGCAATGCGCAGTTTCTTCATATTCCGCCTCAACCCGCGCCAGCCGGGGCCGGGCGGGAGATTGCGCAGGCCGATCCCGGTTTGTGGCGAGGGCAGCCCAATTTTGGACTCGCGGCGCTTTTTGCGTATAGAATAGCGAGCTTTAGCGCGGCCGGGCAGGGCGCTTTTCGTCTGCAGTCAATCGATTGGGGGAAAAGCAGCGTGCTCCGGCTTACGGAATTCTTAACATTTGGACGATTTAAATGGCAACTGCAGTCGAAACCCTGAGCAAACTCGAACGTCGTATGACCCTGTCTTTCCCGCTGGCCGATGTTCAGGCTGAAGTGGAAAAGCGCCTGAAGGTGCGCGCCCGTACTGCCAAGGCACCGGGTTTCCGTCCGGGTAAAGTGCCGATGAAGATGGTTGCCGCCCAGTTCGGCTACCAGGTCGAAACCGAAGTCTTGAACGACAAGGTCGGTCGCGCATTCAATGACGCCGCCGTCGAGAACAACCTGCGCGTGGCAGGTTTCCCGCGCATCGAACCCAAGACCAGCGAAGAAGCCGGTGAAGGCAAGCTGGCCTTCGACGCTACCTTCGAAGTCTACCCGGAAGTGACCCTGGGCGACCTGTCCGGCGCCGAAGTCGAGAAGACCACCGCATCGGTGTCCGACGCTGAAATCGACAAGACCATCGACATCCTGCGCAAGCAGCGCGTGCACTACCACGTCAAGGGCGAGCAAGGCGCGCACGGCGACGGTGGCGCCGACCAGTCGGCCCAGAACGGCGACCGCGTGACCGTGGACTTCGTGGGCAAGATCGACGGCGTGGAATTCCAGGGCGGCAAGGCCGATGCCTTCCCGTTCGTATTGGGCGAAGGCCGCATGTTGCCGGAATTCGAAGCCGCGACCATCGGCCTGAAGGTCGGCGAAGCCAAGACCTTCCCGCTGGCCTTCCCCGAGGATTACCACGGCAAGGATGTGGCCGGCAAGACCGCTGAATTCACCATCACCGTCAAGAAGATCGAATGGGCGCACATGCCTGAAGTCGATGCCGCCTTCGCTCAATCGCTGGGCATCGAAGACGGCGATCTGACCAAGATGCGCGAAGACATCAAGAAGAACCTGGAGCGCGAAGTCACCGCCCGCACCAAGGCCAAGACCAAGGACAGCGTGATGAACGCCCTGATCAAGGCGTCCGAACTGGAAGTGCCCAAGGCCCTGATCGACCAGGACGTCGAGCGTCTGTCCGAAATGGCGCGTCAGGACATGGCCCAGCGCGGCATGGATCCCAAGGGTATGCAACTGCCCAAGGAACTGTTCACCGCCCAGGCCGAGCGCCGCGTGCGCCTGGGTCTGATCCTGGCTGAAGTGGTCAAGCAGAACAAGCTGGAAGCTACCGAAGAACAGGTCAAGGCCCAGATCGAAGACTTCGCCCAGAGCTACGAAGATCCGCAACAAGTGCTGAAGTACTACTTCTCCGACCGTCGTCGTCTGGCCGAAGTCGAAGCTCTTGTTTTGGAAGAAAACGTCGTCAACTACGTCCTCGGCAAGGCCAAGGTCTCGGAAAAGCCGGTTTCGTTCGACGAACTGATGGGTAATCAGGCGCAAGCGTAATCCGGTTTTCTCTAGTAGTATCAGAAAACTCTTACGCTTAAGGATGCATACATGACTGGTCTGATGAAGCAATCTGCACTGGATACCCAAATGCTCGGCATGGTGCCGATGGTGATCGAACAGAGTGGCCGTGGCGAACGCGCCTACGACATCTATTCGCGTCTGCTGAAGGAACGCATCATTTTCCTGGTCGGACCGGTCAATGATGCGATGGCCAACCTGATCGTGGCCCAGCTGCTGTTCCTGGAAAGCGAAAACCCGGACAAGGACATTTCCCTGTACATCAATTCGCCTGGTGGTTCGGTTTCGGCCGGCATGGCGATCTTCGACACCATGCAGTTCATCAAGCCGCAGGTGTCGACGTTGTGCACGGGTCTGGCTGCCTCCATGGGCGCCTTCCTGCTGGCCGCTGGTGCCAAGGGCAAGCGTTTCTCGCTGCCGAACTCGCGCATCATGATTCACCAGCCTCTGGGCGGCGCCCAGGGCCAGGCATCGGATATCGAGATCCAGGCACGTGAAATCCTGTACCTGCGCGAACGTCTGAACACCATCCTCGCGGAAAAGACCGGCCGCACGGTCGAGCAGATCAGCAAGGATACCGATCGCGACAATTTCATGTCGGCCGAGGCCGCCGCGGAATATGGCCTGATCGACCAGGTGCTGACCCAGCGCGCTTGAGTTTGTCGTATTGCGGCGTTGCAAAACGCCTGGAAGAAGCCCGAACCGTAATCGTTCGGGCTTTTTTTATGCAAATTTTGACGAAATTGGCACAGAGCGGCTTTTCTGGCTCTGTTTGCTTGATAAATGGCACCTGTGCTGGCATATAACGGTCATACGGCAGTCCTGTGAAGCATTTTGGGACAGCAAAAATGACCAAGCCGTGACGAATCCGGATTTCACGGGTATGATCGGGTCGTAACTTCTATCCTAGTAGCTCTATGTCTGAGAAAAAATCTTCCAGCGGCGAAAAACTGCTTTACTGCTCCTTCTGCGGCAAGAGCCAGCATGAAGTCAAGAAGCTCATCGCCGGTCCTTCGGTCTTCATCTGCGACGAATGCATCGACCTGTGCAATGACATCATCCGTGATGAAGCCGCCAGCGTGGAAAGCGTGACCGGCGCCAAGTCGGATTTGCCGACCCCGCAGGAAATCACCGACCTGCTGGATCAGTACGTGATCGGACAGGCTACGGCCAAGCGCATCCTGTCGGTGGCGGTCTACAACCACTACAAGCGTCTGAAGCACCTCGGCAAGAAGGATGATGTCGAGCTGGCCAAGAGCAACATCCTGCTGGTCGGCCCCACCGGCTCCGGCAAGACGCTCCTGGCGCAAACCCTGGCACGGATGCTCAACGTTCCCTTCGTGATCGCTGACGCGACCACGTTGACCGAAGCTGGCTATGTCGGCGAGGACGTGGAAAACATCATCCAGAAGCTGCTGCAGAACTGCAATTACGAAGTCGAGAAAGCCCAGAAGGGCATCGTCTATATCGACGAGATCGACAAGATTTCCCGCAAGTCGGATAACCCGTCGATCACCCGTGACGTGTCGGGTGAAGGCGTACAGCAGGCCTTGCTGAAGCTGATCGAAGGCACCATGGCATCGGTGCCTCCGCAAGGTGGCCGCAAGCATCCGAATCAGGACTTCGTGCAGATCGACACGACCAACATCATGTTCATCTGCGGCGGTGCCTTCGATGGCTTGGCCAAGATCATCTCCGATCGCTCCGAAAAGAGCGGCATCGGTTTTTCGGCCAGCGTCAAGAGCCAGTCCCAGAAGAGCAATTCGGAAGTGCTGTTGAACGCTGAACCGGAAGATCTGGTCAAGTTCGGCCTGATCCCGGAACTGGTCGGCCGTCTGCCGGTCATTGCTACCTTGAACGAGCTGGATGAAGAAGCCCTGATCCAGATCCTGATCGAGCCCAAGAACGCGCTCATCAAGCAATACGCCAAGCTGCTGCAGATGGAAGGCGCCGAGCTGGAAATCCGTCCGGCAGCCATGCACGCCATCGCCAAGAAGGCGCTGGCCCGCAAGACCGGCGCGCGCGGCCTGCGTTCCATCCTGGAGCACGCACTGCTGGACGTGATGTATGAACTGCCCAGCGAGCAGAACGTGGCCAAGGTGGTGGTCGATGAAAACACCATCACCAATGGCGCCAAGCCGCTGCTGATTTATCACGACCAGCCCAAGGTGTCGGGCGGTTGATTGCCCAGCGCCTGCAAGGAACAGGAAAACCGCCCCGGGTCATCGGGGTGGTTTTCTGGTAGCAAGAAGCCACCCGAAGTCCGGTCACCGCAAACACGGTAAAATAAACCGGCGCACATGAACTGGCTTCCATCGAAAAGCCACCCGGAGTTAGCTTCGCGTGTGGCTTTTTATTTTGTTGCGATCATGACAACGCGCAACCGGTGAATATTTAGTTTGCCGGACTTGTGTTTTGGTCACTCGTGCCAACATCATTCACAGTACTTATTGATAAGGCCCGCCATGACGACTCCTATACTCACAGAACAATCGCAATTGCCGCTGTTGCCCTTACGGGATGTGGTTGTCTTCCCGCATATGGTGATTCCGCTCTTCGTCGGCCGCCCGAAGTCGATCAAGGCGCTGGAAGCGGCCATGGAGCAAGGCAAGAGCATCATGCTGGCCGCCCAGAAGGCCGCCGCCAAGGATGAACCCTCGGCCGAGGATATCTACGAAATCGGCTGCGTGGCCAACATCCTGCAGATGCTGAAGCTGCCCGACGGTACCGTGAAGGTGCTGGTCGAAGGCGCGCAGCGCGCACGCATCCACCACATCAGCGAACTGGAAACTCACTTCGTCGCCGACCTGACCCCGGTCGAATCCGAGCAGGGCGACGAGGCTGAAGTCGAAGCCATGCGCCGCACCATCGTGCAGCAGTTCGACCAGTACGTGAAACTGAACAAGAAGATCCCGCCCGAGATCCTGACCTCGCTGGCCGGGATCGACGACGCTGGCCGCCTGGCCGACACCATCGCCGCGCATCTGCCGCTGAAGCTGGAGCAGAAGCAGGTGATCCTGGAGATATTCAACGTCACCAAACGCTACGAGCATCTGCTGGGCCAGCTGGAAGGCGAACTGGATATCCTGCAGGTGGAAAAGCGCATCCGTGGCCGCGTCAAGCGCCAGATGGAAAAGTCGCAGCGCGAGTACTACCTGAACGAACAGGTCAAGGCCATCCAGAAGGAGCTGGGCGAAGGCGAAGACGGTGCCGATCTGGAAGAGCTGGAAAAGAAGATCGTCGCTGCCAAGATGCCCAAGGAAGCCCTGGAAAAGGCCCAGTCCGAGCTCAAGAAGCTGAAGTTGATGTCGCCCATGTCGGCTGAAGCCACCGTGGTGCGCAACTACATCGACACCCTGGTCGCGCTGCCCTGGAAGAAGAAGTCCAAGGTCAACAACGACCTGCCCAATGCCGAGAAGGTCTTGGAAGGCGATCACTACGGCCTGGAAAAGGTCAAGGAACGCATTCTGGAATACCTCGCCGTGCAGCAGCGCGTGGATAAGCTGAAGGCACCTATCCTGTGCTTCGTCGGCCCCCCGGGCGTGGGCAAGACCTCGCTGGGCCAGTCGATTGCCCGTGCGACTAACCGCAAGTTCGTGCGCATGGCACTGGGTGGCGTACGTGACGAGGCCGAGATCCGCGGCCATCGTCGCACCTACATCGGTTCCATGCCGGGCAAGATCCTGCAGAGCCTGTCCAAGGTCGGCGTGCGCAACCCGTTGTTCTTGCTGGATGAAATCGACAAGCTGGGCATGGATTTCCGTGGTGACCCGTCGTCGGCCTTGCTGGAAGTGCTGGATCCTGAGCAGAACCATACCTTCTCCGACCACTATATCGAAGTCGATTTCGACCTCTCGGACGTGATGTTCGTGGCGACCTCGAACTCGTTCAACATCCCGCCGGCGCTGCTGGACCGGATGGAAGTGATCCGCCTGTCGGGTTACACCGAGGACGAGAAGACCAGCATTGCGCAGCGCTACCTGCTGCCCAAGCAGATCAAGAACAACGGCCTGAAGGAAGGTGAGATCAGCGTGGCTGAATCGGCCATCCGCGACATCATTCGCTACTACACCCGTGAAGCCGGTGTGCGTTCGCTGGAACGCGAAGTCTCCAAGATCTGCCGCAAGGTCGTCAAGCTGCTGCTGCTGAAAAAGCAGGAGAAGAAGGTCACCGTCACCTCGCGCAACCTGGACAAGTTCCTGGGCGTGCGTCGCTACGACTTTGGCATCGCCGAAAAGGAAAACCAGATCGGCCAGGTGGTGGGCCTGGCCTGGACCGAAGTGGGCGGCGATCTGCTGACCATCGAAGCGGTGAACATGCCCGGCAAGGGCCAGATCATCCGCACCGGTACCTTGGGCGATGTGATGAAGGAATCCATCGAAGCGGCACGCACCGTGGTGCGCAGCCGTGCACGCAAGCTCGGCATCAAGAGCGAAGTGTTCGAGAAGAGCGACATCCACATCCACGTGCCGGAAGGCGCGACTCCGAAGGATGGCCCGTCTGCCGGTATCGCGATGACCACGGCCTTGGTGTCCATCTTCAGCGGTATTCCGGTGCGTGCTGATGTGGCGATGACCGGTGAGATCACGCTGCGCGGCGAAGTGCTGCCCATCGGCGGTCTGAAGGAAAAGCTGTTGGCGGCGCATCGCGGCGGCATCAAGACCGTGTTGATTCCTGAGCAGAATGTGAAGGATCTGGCCGAGATTCCGGACAACGTCAAGAACAAGCTGGAAATCATCCCGGTGCGCTGGATCGACAAGGTCCTGGAAGTCGCCCTGGAGCGCCAACCGGTACCGCTGAGCGAAGACGAAGCCATCGTCGAGGCCGCAGTGGCACCCAAGGAAGGGGCGACCGATCCGGTGGTGAAGCACTGATCCGGCTGGTCTAATCCGAATCCAAGCTGTGGAAAGCGCCTCGCAAGAGGCGCTTTTTTTATGGCTCGCAGCTTCGTATTTCAGGCCGTGAGAATGATGCAGAAAGCTTCACTGAAAATCGCCGCAAGTGCAGCACGCAGCTTGACACCGCCGACAGGCGGCCTGTTTAATAGCCGCTGCGAAATTTTTTCCGCCGGGCAAGTGATGGTGAGGAAGGCTCTATCACGGTGTCACGTGGCCGAGTCCGGGCGCTGTCGCTTGATATCAAAAACCAAGCAAATACTCATTCAAGGGGCGTAAGTGAATAAAGGCGAACTGGTTGAACACATTGCCGGTGCGGCGGATATTTCCAAGGCAGCGGCGGGACGTGCAGTAGACGCATTCATTGGTGCAGTGACGACCACGTTGAAGAAGAATGGCACGGTGACCCTGGTGGGTTTCGGCACCTTCGCCGTGGGTAAGCGTGCCGCGCGCGCGGGACGTAATCCGCAGACGGGGGCCGCTATCAAGATCAAGGCCTCGAAAGTTCCTAAATTTAAAGCTGGCAAAGCTTTAAAAGATGCTATAAAATAATGTTCTTTCGTTGCTGCGGTAGGTAGAGCAAGCAACGAGACTGTCAAGTTTGCCGGGGCGCTTAGCTCAGTTGGTAGAGCGGAGCCCTTACAAGGCTTAGGTCGGGAGTTCGAGCCTCTCAGCGCCCACCAGCAATTTGCAGTCATGACCAGTTTAGGAGCGGTAGTTCAGTTGGTTAGAATACCGGCCTGTCACGCCGGGGGTCGCGGGTTCGAGCCCCGTCCGCTCCGCCAGATAAAATGCTCTGTTCGCAAGAACAGAGCATTTTTGTTTTTGCGCAGCAAAAACTGCGGAGTGGAGGGAGCCGCCTGCGCGGCTCCCGGCGGGGCGAGAAGGGAATCGCTTGCAAGCGATTCCGCGGCCTGCGCTTGTGTAGGAGAGCCCCGTCCGCTCCGCCAGATAAAATGCTCTGTTCGCAAGAACAGAGCATTTTTGTTTTTGCGCAGCAAAAACTGCGGAGTGGAGAGGTTCGCCGGATCAGAAAGTATGTTTCACCCCGGCCGTATACAACATGGGATCCGAACCATCCGGCGCGCCACCTTCGGCCAAGCTTGCCAAGCCGAATCTTGCACTTTTGTTGTTGCTGATATGCGCCATTCCTCCATAGAGATGGGTACGCGGGCTCAACCCATAGGTATAGCCCAAGGCCAATTGCCGTGCATCTCCTGAGTGATAAAAAAGGTATTCGGTACTTCGAGGTAGGTTGTTCTGGTCCACCTTCGGCCCTAGCCACAGCACCGCAAGGCGCGTCTTTGCCTCGCGCCGCGCGGGCGTGCGCGGTGGCGATGTATCGGGATAGGGCAGTGCAGGTGAAAGGCAGACGCAAGGTCTGCCGGGTTGCTACAGGAAGCGACTCAGGAATGCGCGGGTGCGCCCATGCTGAGGACGGGAAATGACTTCATCGGGCGGCCCCGCTTCCAGTACCTTGCCGCCATCCATGAAGATCACGCGGTCGGCCGCCTCACGGGCAAAACCGATCTCGTGCGTGACCACGATCATGGTCAGACCCTGTTCGGCCAGGCTGCGCATGGTGGCCAGCACTTCGCCGACCAGTTCCGGGTCCAGTGCCGAGGTGGGTTCGTCAAACAACAGCAGTTGCGGCTTGACCGCCAGCGCACGGGCAATGGCCACCCGTTGCTGCTGGCCTCCCGATAACTGGCGCGGATAGGCATGGGCTTTGGCGCCCAGCCCGACCTGTTCCAGCAGTTGCAGGGCTTCTTGCTCGACCGTACCGCGTTCGCGGTGGTGTACGTGCAGGGGCGCTTCCATCACATTCTGCAAGGCTGTCAGATGCGGGTAGAGATTGAATTGCTGGAACACCATCCCGGTCTTGCGCCGCTGCCGAGACAGCTCGGCCTGGCTCAACTTGCGCAGCCGGCCAGCGTGCTGGCGATAGCCGATCTGCTCACCGTCGAGCAGGATGTAGCCCTGGTCGATGCTCTCCAGGTGATTGATGCAGCGCAGCAGGGTGGACTTGCCCGAGCCCGAGGGACCGAGGATGACCACTACCTCTCCGGTGTGAACGTCGATGTCGATGCCCTTGAGCACCTCATGCGCACCGAAGCGCTTGTGTACGTCCCGGATTACCACCAGTGGCGTGTCTTGCATAGCTTCTTTGTTCATGCCAATGCCTCCGGAGATGAACGCTCTGCCGAGGCGGAGCCCGATGGCGCCTGGCCTATCGCCTCATCGCGCTCGCTTTTGCCGTAATGGCGCTCGATGGCGGACTGCACCCAGTTCAGCAGGGAAGTCAGCGTCAGGTACCAGCACACCGCCACGATCAGCAAGGGAATCACTTCGAAGGTCTGGTTGTAGACCGTCTGCACCGAGTGCAGCAGATCGCCCATGGCAATCACGCTCACCAGCGAAGTGGCCTTGAGCATACTGATCAATTGATTGCCGGTCGGTGGCACGATGGAGCGCATCGCCTGCGGGATGAGGATGCGGCGCAAGGCACACCAGCGCGAAGCGCCGAAGGCTTGTGCGGTTTCCAGTTGGCGAGGATCGACCGCGAGCAACCCGCCCCGGATGATTTCGGCCATGTAGGCGGCCTCGTTGAGGGTGAGGCCGATGATGGCGGCTGTCAGCGGTGTGATCAGGTCATTGGTTTTCCAGCTGATCCAGGTGGGACCGAAGGGCAGGCCGACAGAGATTTCCGGGAACAGCGTGGCCATGTTGTAGAGGAAGATCAACTGCACCAGCAAGGGGGTGCTGCGGAAGAACCAGATGTAGAGGCCGGCGATGTACCTGAGCAGGCTCGTCCTGGACAGCCTGGCAATGGCCAGTACCAGGCCCAGCAAGGAACCCAGCACCATCGAGATGGCCGTCAAGCCCAGCGTGACACCTAGGCCGCGCAATACCGAGGGCGCACTCAACCAGTGCGCCACTACCGGCCACTGGAAGGCTTCGTTGTGCGCCACCATCCACAACAGCCGCAGCAGGCAGGCCAAGGCCAGCAGCCACATCACGATGTGCAGTCTGTCGATGGGCAGATGTGCCTGGCGCACGTCGATCGCGATTGGCTGCGGCGGCGCGGGGTTCAGGGACCGGGTAGCGCTCATTGGGGTGTCTCCTTGGCCAGGTTCAACCCGGGCGCCTTCAGCAGATGTTCCTGCAACTCCCATTTCTTCATGATCCGTTCGTAGGTGCCGTTTTCAAACAGCAGGCGCATGGTGTCCAGCAAGACCGGTCCCAATTCGCTGCCCTTGGGGACGATGGCACCCTGATAGATGCGTCCGAAGCCATTCCCCGCGCCCACCCCGGCCAGTTCCAGCTGGCCCGGTTGGCCGTGGGTTTTCTTGACGAAGTATTTCAGCGGCGCGTGGGAAGAAAAGAAGCCATCGGCCCGATCCGAGCGCACCGACAGCAGCGCCGTGGGTTGGTCGTTGTAGATCTGTACCGTCACCGGTGGCTGGCCTTGCTTGACGCAGCCGGTGGAGAACTGATGGATGACCTTCTCGGCCGAGCCGCCGCCCATGACGGCGATGCGCTTGCCACAAGTGTCCTTGATGGAGTTGATGGTTTGCGGATTGCCTTTTTGTACCGCAAAGGCCACGGATTCCTCGACGAAATCGATGAAGTCCACCGAGGCCTGGCGCTCCGGGTAGTCGCCGATCGGTCCGAAGGCCAGGGTGTAGCGGCCAGACTTGATGCCGATCAGGATGGCGGACAGTCCGCTGACAGACTGGTGCACGATCTTCACTCCCCACACCTGGGCCACCGCCTCGGCCAGTTCGGCCGAGGCGCCCTGCACTGAGGAGGTACTTTGGGCGATCAGGTAAGGCGGGAACGAGCCATGATTGACCGCCACGATCTGGCCTTCCTTCGTGATCTGCTCGGGCAGGCGCTTGCGCAGCGCCTGGTAAGCCGCGTTCTCACCCTGTTGGGCTGCCACGGTGAGTGGGCAGAGCAGGGTCAGTGCGAGCAGGCCGGTCCAGGCCGTGCGCGCTGCTTGATAGGTTTTTTTCATTCTTATCTCCTGGGGTGGTCATGAAGGGAACTGCAATTCGGGACGGCTGAAGCGCCGGTTCTTCAGTACAGGCAGCACTGCACGCGCAGCGGCCAGTCGTGCCGGGTCGAGCGTGGCAAAGACCAGGGTGCTGGCTTCTGCGGCCTGCACGACCGGCACCCCGAGCGGATCGATCACCATGCTGCAGCCGATGTTGCGTTCTCCACATTCGCCTACGGCCACCAGATAGGTGGTGTTTTCCACCGCACGGGCACGCAGCAGGGTTTCCCAGTGCATCTCCTTGAGGGGCCCCTTGACCCAGGCCGCCGGCAGCACCAGCACTTGCGCACCGTCCAGTGCCAGGCGTCGCGCCAGCTCGGGAAAGCGCAGGTCGTAGCAGGTCATCACGCCCACTTGCATCCCGCCCACCTCGACCAAGGGCGGCACTTCATTGCCGGGCTCGACATTGCGCGATTCCTGCCCGGTAAAGGCGTCGTAAAGGTGCAGCTTCTGGTAGCGCGCAATGATGCAGGCGTCGCGGATGACGATGAGCATATTGGCCACCCGCAGGCCATCGAGCGGCACATGCACGCAGGTCACCAGCGTGAGCGGGGTGCCGCGCGTGGCTTCGCACAAGGCACTGACGAACGGGCCGTCCAGCGCTTGCGCGCTCTTGCGTACCAGGTCGGGGTCGGTGATGTCGCGCGCCAGGATGCCTTCGGGCAGTACCAGCAATTGCGCTTCCTGCTCAAGGGCGCGGCGCATCAGGCTCAGGCAGGTGCCCAGGTTGGTTTGCCAGGTCTTGGCGACGGCGAATTGGCCTAATGCCACTTTCAACATGCAAGGTCTCCATCAGGAACGGGAATGCTCGGGGAAAATCTCGTGGGCGTGCAGCGCCCGGCTGGTCAGTCCTTGCCGGAACAGGCTGGCGGCAAAGTCGCTGATCATGCGGAAGTTCTCGTCCACGCCGCTGGCATCCCAATGCGGCGGCAGGTCCGCGCCACATAGCTGCCATTGCTCGTTGATCCAGGGGCTGGTATCCAGGTAGTGCTGCCGTTTGCTGCGCCAGAGTTGGCGCGCGGTGTCGATCAGGTCGCTCAAGGCTTGCGGCAGCCAAGGATGGCGCCGTGCCAGCGATTGACGCACGGCCAGGATGTGGATGCCCGGCACGTAGCCCACGCTGGCCAGGTAGTGGCGTTCCTGTTCCAGGCAATTGCGCTGGACCGGACGCAATGGTGCATGCGGCGTGAAGAAACCGGCTGGCATGAAGGGCAGGAAGGCGGCATCCGCATCGCCCCGCTGCAGCATTTCCAGGGGTGAGGGACCGTCGCTGCAATCCAGCCAGGTGATGTCTTCCAGTTGCACGCCCTGATGCAGGAGCGCGGTACGGGTCCAGGTGTGGCCGGAATTGGGCCATCCCGCCAGCGCCACGCGACGCCCTGAAAGTTCATCCAGAGCCATCAGGGAACTGTCGCGGGTGGTCACCACGCAGCGATGCCGAAAGCCGCGCATGACGAAATTGGGGATGCCGATCATGTCGCATTGGCCTCGGTCCAGGGCGCGCACATACTGGCTGAAGGAAAGTTCACAGGCATCGCACAGTTCGGGTAGGGGATGCAGCCCCGGTAGGCGATCGACGCGCTTGAGGATCAGATCGAAATCCGGCGACGCCAGGTCGCCCAGCAACAGCGGCGTGAGGTAATCCCAATCACGCATGGCAAGCAGTACTTGTGGTTTCACGCGGACTCCATTGAGGTGTGAACATTGAGGGCTTTGATCCTAAATGTTTACAAAAAGCTGTACAATTTGTATTTAGTTACTGAACAATTAAATTTTCTATGGCTGATGAAATCTCGATAGCATGGCTCGCACAACAGCTTTCCGACCGCACCACCCGTGGCATTGCCCTGGGCACGACCGCGTTGATTCGGGCGGGTGCCATCCCGGTGGGTGCCAAGCTGCCGCCGGTGCGCGACCTGGCCGATGCCTTGGGGGTGAGCCCGGCGACCATTTCCAGCGCTTGGGGCGCCTTGCGCAAGCAGCGCGTGATTATCGGGCGGGGACGCAACGGCGCCTGGGTCAACACCAATGATGTGACCCCAAGACCGATAAGATTCGAGACACCGGGCAACTTTGGTGAACATTTGCGCACCGACCTGAGCCTGGCCGTGCCCGATCCGGCCTTGCTGCCGGACTTGTCGCACGCTTTTGCCGCAGGGGCCAAGGTGGCCTCACTGAACGTTTATGAACGCGCGCCCATCGTGCCCGCGTTGCGTGCAGCAGCAGAGCGCCACTGGCCTTATCCGGCCCCGGCCTACCTGGCGGTCAATGGCGGCTTCAGTGGCGTGCACCTGACCCTCAAGAGCCTGTTGCTGCCCGGCTCGGTGGTGGCGGTGGAAGACCCCACTGCCGCCCGCGTGCTGGACAACCTCGATCATCTCGGCGCCGAGGTCGTGCCGGTGGCGTGTGATGCCGAGGGGCCCTTGCCCGATTCACTGGCGGCGGCCCTGGCCAAGCGCCCGGCGGCCTTTTTCTACCAGCCGCGCACGCATTCGGTGACCGGCGTGTCGGTGAGTACGGCGCGGTTCGAGGCCTTGCGCCGACTGCTGCTATCCACTGACCTGCTCATCGTCGAAGACGATGGGTTAGGCGCCTTGTCATCGGCGCTGCCGCTGAGTATGGGGTGTCATTTTCCCGAGCGCACCATCCACATCACGTCCTACTCCAAGGCCTTCGGTCCCGACTTGCGGGTGGGAGTGCTGTCCGGCCCGGTCGAGCTGGTCCGGCAGATCCACGGTTATCGCAATTTCAGTGATCGCTGGACCAGTCGCATCCTGCAGGAAGCCATGGCCTTCCTGCTCACCGATACGCAGTGCCTCGCTACTGTCGAGCGGGCCAGGGGCATCTATGCCCAGCGCCGTCAGGCGTTGGTAGCGGCCCTGGCGCAGCGCGGCGTGGATTGTCCGGCAGGGGATGGGTTGGCGATCTGGCTGCCAGTACCCTCGGAGCCCTATGCCTTGGTCACCATGGCCGCACATGGTTATGCCGTCGGCGCAGGCAGTCGCAACTCTCTGCTGCCGGGCCGCGCGCATTTGCGGATCGGGACCAGTCGGCTGGAGAGCGAGAGCCAGGCCATCGCCGATGCATTGTGTTTGTGCTGTCACAATCCCGACACTTGAAAAGCAAGCTCTGCTGTAGTTGCAGCACAGCATTTCTCCTATGAAAATGACGCCACATGTTTAATAAAAATTCGAGTTTTTAGTACTATTTCTATTCGGAAATGCTTACACTAGACCCGAATTTGCGGTTGCACAAAAACAGGAGACCGGCGCACGCCGGGGCGTATCGATTTTTGAGGGAACCCGGCTGCGCGCACCGGCCGAGGAAGAAGGTCCAGAACCGCTCCCCAAAGATGTAGAGAGAACCCAAGAAGCGCAGTAGCGGATTCGCAGGAAGTGCAGTGCCATGGCAGCAAGGGATGTGAATGGACGTGACGATCGGGGTTTTGTCGTCCTGCTGGTCTGTACGTGGGTATCTAAATGGGATCATTAAGGGGGTAGCGATGAAGCTGGCCAATTTCAATATTGGCGTCCGCCTGGGCGGCGCATTTGCAGTGGTCTTGCTCTTGATCGTGGTGACAGCCATGGTCGGGATCAGGAACCAGTCTTCCAACAACGCTGAAATCAACAGCATCGTCAACGAGAAGTACCAGCTCATCGCCTTGAGCAATCAGATCAAGAACAATGGCTACAAGGCCAATGCGGTACTGTCCAACATCCTGTTGGCCACGACCCCCGAGGCATCGGCCAAGTACATGGATGAATATGCCGGCCTGCGTAAGGCCAATACCGAGGCCTACCAGAAACTGGAAGGCCTGCTCGATTCCGACAAGACCAAAGCGCTCTACGCCGAGCAGACCAGCGCTCGTTCGGCCTACGGTGTGGCCGTGCGCAAGTTCTTCGCATTGATGAAGGACGAACAGCGTGCCGAGGCCACCACGCTCTACCAGGGCGACATGTCGCGCCTGCAAGGCGAATACTTCGTGATGGTCGACAAGATGGTCAATTCGCTGGCCAAGGAAATGGTCAACGATTCCCTGGAGGCCGCCGAGGAAGGGCGAATGGCCGTGATCCAGATGATCGTGCTGGCCGGCGTGGCCGTGGTGCTGGCCTCGGTCATCGGTGTGCTCATCACGCGCTCCATTACAGCACCGGTGCGCCACGCGGTAATGCTGGCCGAAACGGTGGCACAGGGCGACTTGTCCTATCGCCTGCAGGCCAATGGCAAGGATGAAATCAGTCGTCTGCTGCTGGCCCTGCAGCACATGAGCGATAACCTGCATGACACGGTGTCCAATGTGCGCAATGGCACCTCGGCCATCGATATGGCTGCGCGCGAACTGGCTCAGGGCAACATGAGCCTGTCGGACCGCACCGAACAGCAGGCCAGTTCGCTGGAAGAAACCGCCTCGGCCATGGAACAACTGACCTCGGCGGTGCGCCAGAATGCCGACAACGCACGCCAGGCCAGCGAGCTGGCGGTCTCGGCCTCGGATGTGGCCGTGCGGGGCGGCGCCTCGGTAGAGCAGGTGGTCAACATCATGAGCGCCATCAGCACGTCCTCGGGCAAGATCGCCGACATCATCACCGTCATCGATGGCATCGCGTTCCAGACCAATCTGCTGGCCTTGAATGCCGCGGTGGAAGCGGCGCGCGCCGGTGAGCATGGTCGCGGCTTTGCGGTGGTGGCCAGCGAAGTGCGTGGACTGGCCCAGCGCAGCGCGGTGGCGGCCAAGGAAATCAAGTCGCTCATCGAGGGTTCGGTCAATCACGTCAAGGCCGGCAGCGGCATCGTCGAACAGACCGTGGCCACCATTGATGAAGTCATCGCCAGCATCAAGCACGCCACCGATCTCATCACCGACATCAGCGCCTCCAGCAAGGAGCAAAGCGAAGGCATCGAACAGATCAACCAGGCCATCAGCCAGATGGACCAGATGACCCAGGAAAACTCCGCCCTGGTGGAGCAGAACGCGGCGGCGGCCAAAGCCCTGCAATCCCAGGCCGAGCAACTGTCAGCGCTGATGGGGCGCTTCAAGTTGAGCGAATTGCTCACGCATGGCACGACGCATTCCCAGGCGGGCAAGGCTCGCAGCGGTGTGCGCGAAAAGATCCTCCAGCCCGAACTGTCCTTGCTGGAAGGCTGATGTATCCCTTCGGCGGCTCGCCCGCCGTCTGAACCTCTAGCTTGTCAATATCTGCGAGGAGACCGCGCCCGAACATCCACGCTCGGGCGTGACAAGAACAAAGCGTTCCACCTGCAGCGGTTGCGGCGTCCGGCCTGAACGGGGGCGGTAGCCGGCTGGCGGGAGAGGGCGCAGGCGTCGTGTCGTGGGTGCCGGTGGCAAACGGCCGGCGCTGGCGGCATGACATGTCCACGTCCTTGCCAAGAAAGGTTCGCCATGACACTGCACCAGTCCACCTCCCTCAATCATTCCACCAGTGCCCGCCAGGCGTTGGCCCATGCGCGTGTCCAGTCCTTCATTGAGGCCTACCGCAACGAGGGTTACCGCATTGCCGACATCGATCCGCTGGGGACCATTTCGCTGCCCGAGATTGCCGCGCTGCTGCCCCAGACCCACGCCCTGGAAGATGAAGATATCATCCTGGCCCAGCATCGCCTGCTCGACGGCCTGGGCCTGACTACCGTCAAGGAATTGACGCACCATCTGAGCCGTCTCTTCTGCGCAGCGCTGGCGCTGGACGCCAGCGGCGTGCGCGATGAAGCGCGCCGGCAATGGCTGTTTGCCCGCTTGGCCGCGCGTGACCATGGCGCCGAGCCCGATGCGCCTGAACGCGCCGCGGTGTTGGCGCGCCTGGCCGCCGCCGAGCAATGGGAACACTACCTGCAGCAAGACTATCCGCAGGCCAAGCGCTTCTCGCTGGAAGGCTGCGAATCGCTGCTGCTGTTGATGGATGCGTTGGTGGAGCGCAGCAGCTTCTACCAGTTGGACCAGCTATTCATGGCCATGCCGCATCGTGGTCGTCTCAACCTGCTGGTGAACCTGATGCAGATGCCGGCGGCCGAGATCGTCGCCTACTTCGATCCGGAGCGCACCACCCCGGCTGCCGCCAATGCGGTGGACTTGCCGTACCACCTGGGCGCCCAGACCGTGCGCGCCACTGCCCATGGCAAGGTCGGGCTGTTGCTGGCACACAATCCTTCCCACCTGGAAAGTGCCTATCCGGTGCTGCTGGGCATGACTCGTGGCTACCGTGCGCGCCATCCGCAGGCGCCGTTGCCGGCCTCGGTGGTGATCCACGGTGACGCCGCCTTCTGCGGTCAGGGGGTGGTGATGGAGTCGCTCAAGCTGGCCCAGCATCCGGGCTATGGCGTGGGCGGTACGGTCCACGTGATCGTCAATAACCAGATCGGCTTTACCACCCCCAATCCGCTGGACCCGGAAAACCACGGTTATTGCACCGACATCGCCCGCATCGTCGGCGCCCCGGTGCTGCACGTCAATGCCGACCAGCCGGAGATGGTGCTGCGCGCCGCCCGCATTGCTTTCGATTACCGGATGCAGTTCGGTGCCGACGTGGTGATCGATCTGGTCGGCTATCGTCGCTGGGGCCACGCCGAGCAGGACACCGCCACCGTGACCCAGCCGCTGCTGCACGGTTTCATCGACAAGCATCCGCCGGTCACCCAGCTCTATGCGCAAGCCGGCTGGCCCGGTTCGGAGGAGGGGATGGCCCTGCTGGCGGCCAGCAGTCAGCAAGCTTTGGCGGCCTTCAAGGCCAGTCGCGTCGGCAGTGCCGCTGCGGCCGCAGCAGTTCCCGTTTCCCCGGCACCCGTTGCCGGCCCCGACCTGCTGCGCATCCGCCAGTTCGTCGAACGCATGACACACCTGCCGGACGGGTTCGAGGCCCATCCGACCATCCTGCGACTGATCGCCCAGTGGCAAGACTGCGTGAGCGCACCCGAGCAGGCGTGCAGCTGGAATTTTGCCGAGAACATGGCCTATGCCTCGCTGCTGGCAGAAGGTCATGGCGTGCGCATTTCCGGCATGGATGTGCAGCGTGGCACCTTCATGCAGCGCCACGCGGTGTGGCACGCCGTCGATACTGCCCAGGGCGTGCAGCAGGCCTACTGGCCGCTGCGCCAGGTCGCCGCACCCAGTGCTGCGCTGGAGGTCATCAATTCGCCGCTGAGCGAAGAGGCGGTGGTCGGTTTCGAATACGGCTTCAGCGTCCAGGCGGGCGCCAATGCACTGGTGATCTGGGAAGCCCAGTTCGGTGACTTCGTCAATGGCGCCCAGATCATGATCGACCAGTACGTCACCTCCGGCGGCGGCAAGTGGGGCTATGCTTCGGCCCTGACCCTGCTGCTGCCGCACGGTTACGAAGGCGTGGGGCCGGAGCACTCGACCGGCTACCTCAGCCGCATGTTGCTGCTGTGCGCCGGGCAGAACATCCGCGTGGCTTGCCCGACCACTTCGGCCCAGTGGTTCCACCTGCTGCGCGAGCAAGCCCTGCAGGCCGAGCGTCCGCTGGTGGTCTTCACTCCCAAGTCGGTGCTGCACGCGCAAACGCGTTCCCATTCGCCGCTGTCGGCCTTGCTGCAGGGGGCTTTCCAGCCGCTGTCGGACGACCCCGAGGCACCGCCGGTCCAGCAGGTGCGACGGGTGGTCTTGTGTAGCGGTAAGGTGCGGCACGACCTGGCTGCAGCGCGAAGCCAGACCGTCAATGATGAGACTGTGCTGCTGTCGGTGGAGCAGCTCTATCCCTTCCCGACGCAGGCGCTGGGTGAGTGCTTGAACAGCTATCCAAACCTGGCCGAAGTGATCTGGGTACAGGAGGAAGAGCGCAACCAGGGTGCCTGGCTGTGCGTGCGCGATGCCATCGAGGCCGCCCTGCCAGCAGGAGTGCCGCTGCGCGCGGTGTATCGCCCCGATACCGCTTCCGGGCCGACGGCCTCCAAGGCCACCCACTACGCCCAGCAGGCGGCGCTGATGCAGGCAGTGTTTGCGGGCTAGGGGGCAGGCCTCATTCTCGCAAGTTGAAAAAAACGGTGCACTTCATCGTGAAGTGCACCGCCCACCCCCTCCGGTTTCCCCGGTATCCGCTATAGCTGATGTTGTAGTCCTCGCCGTGTGCCATCGTCAAGCCGGATCGACATCCGGGGCAGGAATCGTTGCGTCAAAACCGCGTCATCATCATCCTCGTTGGCAAGCAAGGGGAGGCTGTCGGTCCGATCCGATCGCTATCTAAAAAAGAGGTAAATCTCACAAACTAATATAGAATTAATTCGGATAATCAAGAGGAAAACAGGAAGGCGCATGGACAGCGTCCGCTGAAGCCCCGCCAGAGGCATCCGGGACGTGGCGTTTTCTACGAAATTGAAGAATTTGGCTTCATTTGCTGACATAAAGAGAACAGTAGGTGCCGGATGCACAGGTGCCCGGCATTGAGGCAGGCAGCAAGAAAGCCTTGGCGGCTATCCGCAACCCGGCGCAGACAGGGGGGGCGGGCCGCAGCAGTGGGGGCGTCCAGCGTGGCATTGTAGGATGCCGGCTGGGCAGGTAACCGACTATTACGTCTTGGGCGTGACTGTCGGATCAACGAAACTGAGACATGCCGATAACTAGACAAAGCGGACTGGCCGGTGCCAGCACCGGCATCTTCTTCCTGTTGGCCTTGTTGCTCTCACTGGGAGTGGCCGGCTTTTCCTATCACAGCGTGCGCGACTTCGAGCAGCACGCCGTGTGGCTGCAGCACAGCTATACCGTCCTCAACAAGCTGGAAGAGATCAATGCGACCCTGCGCGAGACGGTTGGCAATTCGCGCAGTTATGTCGTCTCGGGCCAGGAGGAATACCGTGGTAACTTTGACGCCGGCGAGCGCCAGGTCAATGTCTTGTTGCGGGAATTGCGCAATCTGGTGAATGACAATCCGCAGCAGACCCAGTTACTGGGGCGTACCGACGACCTGGTGGCGCAGCGCTTGGCGATGTCGCGCCAGTTGATGGCGTTGAACCCGGAAGAGGGCCGCGCTCGCGTGCTCGAAGGCAAGGACCTGGGCGACCGCATCCGCAGCAATGTCGAGCTGATGAAGGGTAACGAAAATACCCTCTTGGCCACCCGTGCCAAAGATACGGCGGTCAGCGCCAATCTCACCATCTTCATGGTTATCAGCGGCAGTCTGCTCAGCATTGCTTTGCTGCTGCTGGTCTATCGCAAGCTGCGTCGCGAAATGGCGCGTCGGGTGGAAGCCCAGCAGCGCGCCCAGGCCTATTCCGATGAAATCGAAGACCTCTACAACAACGCGCCCTGCGGTTATCACTCAGTCGATGAGAGCAACAAGATCATCATCAAGATCAACGATACCGAGCTCAAGTGGCTGGGCTATACGCGCGACCAGGTGGTGGGGCGCATGACCCAGGCCGACCTGCTGGCGCCGGCCAGTGCCGAGCGTTACCAGCGCGAGCTCTATCCGCAGTTCCTGTTGAAGCGCGAGATCAGCGGCATTGACCTCAATTTCCGCCGGGCCGATGGCAGCGAATTTACCGCCCTGGTCAACGCTACCGCCATCCCCAGCCGCGACCAGCGCAAGCTCATCAGCCGTACCGTCATCTACGACATTTCCGAGCGCAAGCGCGCCGAAGAAGAGATCGAGGCCCTCAATGCCGATCTGGAACGCCAGGCCCAGCATCTGCACAGCGTGAACAAGGAACTGGAAAGCTTTTCCTATTCGGTCTCGCACGACTTGCGTGCCCCGCTGCGTGCCATCTCCGGCTATGCCATGATCCTGGAAGAGGATTACGCCCAGGCCATCGATGACAAGGGGCGCGAACAGTTGCAGGTGATCCGTCGCAACGTGCGCAAGATGGATGCGCTCATCAATGACCTGCTCAAGCTGGCCAAGTCCACCACCGGTGAACTGACCTTGCAGCGCTTCTCCATGGATGAACTGGTCGGTCAGGTGATTGCCGGTCTGCGCCAGGAAAATCCTGGCGTGGCCTTCGAGGTACCGCACCTGGAAGGCGCCGTGGCCAATCGGGGGTTGATTGCCCAGGTGTGGGAAAACCTGCTGGCCAATGCCGTCAAGTTCAGCAGCAAGAGCGAGCAGCCCTTGGTGCGGGTGAGCATGGAGGTCAGTGCCGACGAATACATCTACGGCGTCCACGACAATGGCGTGGGCTTCGACATGCGTTATGCGCACAAGCTCTTCGGTACCTTCCAGCGCCTGCATCGCCAGGAAGAATATGCCGGCACCGGCATCGGCCTGGCGCTGGTGCAGCGTATCGTGATCCGCCACAGCGGCCGGGTGTGGGCCGAGAGCCAGCCCAAGCAAGGTGCCAGTTTCTACTTCGCGCTGCCGCGCAAGCACGTCTTGCCCGGCGTGGGCGAGGCGCACCGTGCCGCACACTGAAAGACATATCCCATGAGCATTCCTCTGCGCGTGCTGTTCGTCGAAGACATGGAAGAAGATGCCGTGCTGATGGTGCGCGAGCTCAAGCGCGGCGGCTTCGAACCGAGCTGGCAGCGGGTCGATGATGAACAGGCGCTCTTGGCGGCACTGCATGAGCAGCGCTGGGACATCGTCATCTCCGACTATTCCATGCCCATGTTTTCCGGGGTGGAAGCCTTGAAGCTGGTCAAGGCCGACAATGACCAGACCCCCTTCATCATCGTCTCCGGCGTCATCGGCGAGCAGACGGCGGTGGAGGTGATGAAGGCCGGCGCCCAGGATTACTTCTTGAAGAGCGCCATTGCGCGCCTGCCGCACGCGGTCGATCGCGAATTGCGCGATGCCCAGGCGCGGCGCAAGCAGCGCGCCAGCGCCCAGGCCCTGCGCGAGATGCAGGCGCGCTTCAATGCCTTCATGAATGCGGCGCCCATGCCGACCTGGATCAAGGATGCGCAACTGCGCTACAGCTACGTCAATCCGGCGCAATCGGCTTTCTATGGCATGACCCCGCACGACATGGATGGCATGACCGATGCCGAGTTGATGACCACGGGCGCGGCCGAAGCCTCGCGTGAATACGACCGCAAGGTGCTGGTAGAAAAGTGCGAGCTGCACACCCAGGAAACCGTGTTCGACCACAACCACAATGCCCGCATCCTCGACGTGGTGCGCTTTCCGATCAGCGGCGAGGGCAAGGGCGACATGGTGGCTGGCCTGGCCATCGATGTCACCGAGCGCGAACAGTCGCGGCGCGAGCTGGAACTGGCGATCCAGCGCCAGCAACTGCTGTCTTCGCGCGTGATCGAGGTGCAGGAGCGCGAACGCCAGCACCTGGCGCGCGGCTTGCATGATGATGTGGGCCAGTCGCTCACGGCGCTGAAGATCAACCTGGAAACCATCAAGAAGACCGGTACCCTGGAAGGGCCGTCGCTGCAGAATGGCATCGACATCGTCACCGCCGTGCTGGCCCAGGTGCGCAGCCTGTCGCTGGACCTGCGCCCGCCGCAGCTGGACAACCTGGGCCTCATTGCCGCCCTGCGTTCCTACGTGGAGCAGAAGTCCAAGCTGGCCAACGTGAACGGCTGGTTCGAGAGCAGCGGTCATGATGGACAATTGCACCACGACATCGAAAACACCGCCTTTCGCATCGTGCAGGAGGCCGTCACCAACATCCTGCGCCACGCCAAGTGCCAGAACATCTGGGTCAAGATCGACCGCCAGCAGGACCAGCTCTATCTCAGCATCCGCGATGACGGCAAAGGCTTCGACATCGAACGGGCGCGCAGCAACGCCATTTCCGGCACCAGTTTCGGCCTGCTCAACATGGAAGAGCGGGCGGTACTGGTGGGCGGGTCCATGGATATCACTTCGGCGCCCGGCGCAGGGACGGAAATCGTCATGCACCTGCCGGTCGCTCCCATCGTCAGGAGAATGTAAATGCTTACCCGAATCATGCTGGCCGACGACCATGCGCTGGTGCGCAGTGGCATCAAGGCATTGCTTACCGCCATGCCGGGGGTGGAAGTGGTGGGTGAGGCGTCCGATGGCGCCGAGGTCATCGAGATGATCCCCAAGCTGCAACCCGACCTGGTGCTGCTGGACATCGCCATGAAAGGTATGAATGGCCTGGAAGCCTTGCGCCGCCTGCGGGGCGAGTATCCGACCATCCGCTTCCTGATGCTGTCCATGTATGGCAGCGAGGAATACGTGATGCAGGCCTTGAATGCCGGCGCCAATGGCTATCTCTTCAAGGATTCGGCCGCCACCGAGCTGGAAAAAGCCCTATATGAAGTAAAACATGGGCGCCAGTACCTGGATTCGCACATCTCGCGCGAGGCGCTGGACAATTATATGAAGCGTGTTGCACAAAATGGCACGCCGGTGGAAGTGCTGACCCCGCGTCAGCGCGAAATCCTGCAGTTGATCGCCGAAGGCAACAATACCAAGGAGATCGCCTATCAACTCAACGTCAGCGCCAAGACCATCGAGACCCACCGCGCCCAGTTGATGGAGCGGCTCGATATCCGCGACGTGCCGGGACTGGTGCGCTATGCCATCCGTACGGGTATCGCCACCACGGACAAGTGACTAGTCCTGGTGAAATGATATTCACTTTCAGGAAAAATCTGATTTTTTTTGAAAACGTCTGTGCAATAATCCTCTGACAGTACGGGGATCGGCGTCGGTACTGGTTTTCAAGCAGAGCGTCGGTGCTGGAACAGGCCCTAGCCACGGCAGATCACTGTCCCGAGGATGGACGGAGCAGGGAGGGCCGGAAGTGGTCAACTAGACAAGAAATGTTCCAGCTTGAAATTTACTGAAGAAAGCGATCCATCCATGGATATCGAGCAATACGACATCATCCTAGTCGACGACAGCCCCGAAGTGGCCGAGCTGACTCGCCTGGCGCTGGGCAGCCGCAAGCTGGCCGACAAGTTGACCTGGTTTGCCGATGCGGAGCTGGCCGAGGAATTCTTCTTCCAGGGCGAATACGCCAGCCGAAAGGATCTGCATCCCTACCTGATCCTGCTGGACCTGAACCTGCCGCTGATGAGCGGCCACGATTTCCTGAAGATCATCAAGTCCAATGCCGCCACCTCCCATATCCCGGTGGTGATGTTTTCTTCTTCGGACGACCAGCGCGACATCAACCATAGCTATGAGCTGGGTGCCAATGGTTACGTTGTCAAATCCACCGATCCCAAGGAATTCATGGGTACTGTCGCCGATACCGGCATCTACTGGCGCAACCGCAATCGCCCGGCGCGTGGTGATGAGGCGGGTGCACCCTGAGCGTCATCCTGAGCATCCAGCAAAAAGCGCGGCAGGCCGCGCTTTTTTCATATCCATCGCTGGTGGATGTCAGTCCTTGCCAACCGGCGTTTCACCCCGGAAATTGCCGCAGTCCATCCAGGTCATTGATGGTGATGCTGCCGTAGTCCACCTTCAACAGGCCGGCCTTTTCCAGCACCTGCAAGGCCTGGTTGGCGCGCTGGCGCGAGGTGCCCGAGAGGTTGCCGACTTCTTCCTGGGAAATCTGCAGATTGAGCCCGATGCCCGGGTTCAGGTAGGGATTGAAGAGCGCCGCCAGGCAGCGGGCCACGCGCGCATCCGGTTCCAGCATCCGGTCGTATTCCACCAGCGAAATGAACAGCGCCAGGCGCTCGTTCAATTGCGTCACCAAAAAGCGGTTGAAGGGAATACTGTTGTCCAGCAACCAGATGTAGGTGGACTTGGGCATGTACAACAATTCACTTTCGCGCAAGGCCACCACATCGTACTTGCGCGGTTCATCCTTGAGCAGCGAGCCTTCGCCCAGCCAGCCGCCATTGGCCATGCCGGCAAAGGAGACGGTCTTGCCTTCCGGCGAGACACTGCTCATCTTCAGCAAGCCTTCGTGCACGCCGATCCAGTGCGTCACCGGATCGCCCTTGCGGCACACATAGCCACCGGCGGCAATCTTGCGGCTGACCACTTCGGACTCCACCCGGGTCAATTGTTCTTCGGTCAGCGCCTGAGCCCAGATACTCCTGGAGAGCATCTGGCGAATGGTTGTCTGCATGATGATGCGTCGCAATATCGAAAGTTGGCTCAATTGTCGGTGAGATGACATCTACTGGCAACCACTGACTCTACTATCATCGCAAAAAGGACCAGGGCAATTCCTGGCCAACTATAGAGACAGGACAGCTGGTATATCCGACAGGATGACTGCGTCAGTAAGAGCGGCGTAAGCCTGGCGGCACAGACTGATCCGACACCGGGTTCGCTTCCTCACCGTAAAGAGTGAAGGAAACGGATCTTTCGAACCTGCACAAGAAGGTGGGAAGATGGTGGAGACGAGACAAGACACCCAAGCTGCGACCTTTGCGCAGCTATTGCTGGCCCATGCCCGCCAGCGACCCGAACGGGCTGCCTTCCGCGAGAAGGACCTGGGCATCTGGCAGAGCACCAGCTGGCGCGAAGTGGCCGAGCAGGTGCGCAGCTTCGCCTGCGGTCTGGCTGCGCTGGGCTTCAAGCGCGGCATGAGCCTGGCCATCATCGGCAACAATTGCCCGCGCCTGTATTGGGCCATGAGCGCCGCGCAGGCGCTGGGCGGAATGCCGGTGCCGCTGTACCAGGACGCCCCGGCGGCCGACATGGCCTATGTCCTGGCCGATGCCAACGTCGATTTCGTCATGGCCGAAGACCAGGAACAGGTCGACAAGGTTTTCGAGATCAAGGAAAACCTGCCGCGCATCGCCCACGTCATCTATGACGATGAGCGCGGGATGCGCAACTACCACCAGCCCGAACTGCTGTCCTTTGCCCGCGTGCAGGAACTAGGACGGGCCTATGAACGCTTGCACCCGGATTTCTTCGAGCAGCAGGTGGCGGCCGGCTCACCGGACGATGTGGCCATCATCCTCTACACCTCCGGCACCACCGGCAAACCCAAGGGCGTCTGCCATTCGCATCGCGCCATGATCACCACCGCCACCACGCTGGTGGAGTTCGATCACCTGGACCAACACGACGACATCCTGTGCTACCTGCCGCTGGCCTGGGTCGGTGATTTCCTGTATTCCTTCGCCCAGCAGCACGTGGCTGGCTTCTGCCTCAATTGCCCGGAGTCGCCCAACACCGTCATGAGCGACCTGCGCGAGATCGGCCCCACCTATTACTTCGCACCGCCCCGGGTCTACGAGAACATTCTGACCCAGGTCATGATCCGCATCGAGGATGCCGGCTGGTTCAAGCGCAAGATGTTCCACGGCTTCATGCGCGTGGCGCGGCGGGTGGGCATGAGAATCCTGGACGGCAAGCCCGGTGTCTCGCTCATCGACCGCCTGCAATATGCGCTGGGCGACCTGCTGGTCTATGGACCGCTCAAGAACGTGCTTGGCATGTCGCGCCTGCGCGTGGCCTATACCGGGGGCGAGGCCATCGGGCCCGACCTGTTCGACTTCTACCGCTCGCTGGGCATCAATCTCAAGCAACTCTATGGCATGACCGAAACCTGCGTGACGGTCTGTATGCAACCCTCGGGCGACGTCAAGCTCGATAGCGTGGGCCGCCCCATGAAGGGAGTGGAAGTGCGCATCGATGCCAATGGCGAGGTGCTGGTGCGCTCTCCCGGCTTGATGAAGGAATATTTCAAGCGGCCCGATGCTACCGCCGAAGCCATCGATCAGGACGGTTATTTCCACACCGGAGATGCAGGTTTCTTCGACAGTGACGGTCACTTGAAGATCATCGACCGCGCCAAGGATGTCGGCAAGATGGCCAGCGGCAGCATGTTCGCGCCCAAGTACATCGAGAACAAGCTGAAGTTCTTCCCCTTCATCAAGGAAGCGGTGACCTTCGGCAATGGCCGCGAACAATGCATGGCCTTCATCAACATCGACATGGATGCGGTGGGCAACTGGGCCGAACGGCGCAACCTGCCTTACAGCGGCTATACCGACTTGGCCGCCAACCCGGCGGTCTATGAACTGGTGCGCGACTGCGTGGAAAAGGTCAATGCCGATCTGGTGGCGGACCCCTTGCTGGCCGATTCGCAGATTCATCGCTTCCTGATCCTGCACAAGGAACTCGACCCCGACGACGAAGAACTGACCCGCACCCGCAAGGTGCGGCGCGGCTTCATCGCCGACAAGTATGCGGTGCTGATCGAGGCGCTCTATGCCGGTCGAACCTCGCAGTACATCGAGACCCAGGTCAAGTTCGAGGACGGCCGCCAAGGCATGATCTCGGCCGACCTCAAGATCGCCGAGGCCAAGACCTTCAAGACGCTGCAAAGCGCCGCCTGAGCAGCACGCAGTCCCGTCCCGGACGCCCGCAATAAGGCGTTCGGCCAGCAGCGTAGCCCGACCAGACCACCGTTGAATGAACACCACCATGAAACGACACCTGTCTTCCGAAATCCTGCCCGCGGGCCTGCCGCCCGTGGCCAGCCCCGATGACGAAGCCCCGGCGGTGGCCGCCAATGGGCGCCGTATCGGCGAGGTCATCCTGGACCTGCAGAACATCTCGCTGTCCTTCGGCGGCGTGAAGGCCCTGACCGATATCTCCTTCGACGTGCGCGAGCATGAAATCCGCGCCATCATCGGCCCCAACGGCGCCGGCAAGAGTTCGATGATCAACGTCATCAACGGCGTCTACCATCCGCAGAAGGGCCAGATTCTCTATCGTGGCCAGCCGCGCCTGGGGATGCATCCCAGCAGCATCGCGCGCCAGGGCATTGCGCGCACCTTCCAGAATATTGCGCTGTTCAAGGGCATGACCGTGCTGGACAACATCATGACCGGCCGCAATACCAAGATGCGCTCGGGTCTGTTGTCCAATGCGATGTGGTGGGGGGCGGCGCGCAATGAAGAAATCGCCCACCGCCGCAAGGTGGAAGAGGTGATCGACTTCCTGGAAATCCAGCACATCCGCAAGACCCCGGTAGGGCGCTTGCCCTATGGCCTGCAAAAGCGCGTGGAACTGGCGCGCGCCCTGGCCGCCGAGCCGCACATGCTGCTGCTGGATGAACCGATGGCCGGCATGAACGTGGAAGAAAAGCAGGACATGTGCCGCTTCATCCTGGACGTGAACGACCAGTTCGGCACCACCATCGTCTTGATCGAACACGATATGGGGGTGGTCATGGATATCTCGGATCGCGTGGTGGTGCTGGACTATGGCAAGAAGATCGGCGATGGCACGCCGGACGAAGTGATGAACAATCCCGAAGTCATCAAGGCCTATCTCGGGACTTCACACTGAATCCGTCGGGTTCAAAAATGAAAATAATATAAATAATAAAAATAATATGGATATGGCAGGCAAGGAGACGACATGCAATTCTTCCTCGAAGTTACCCTGAGCGGCTTGCTCTCGGGTTTGATGTATTCCCTGGTGGCGCTGGGTTTCGTGCTGATCTACAAGGCCTCGGGCGTCTTCAATTTCGCTCAGGGCGCGATGGTGTATTTCGCTGCGCTGGCCGTGGTGGGCCTGATGGAAAAGGGGATGCCGATGTGGGCCGCCATCATCGGCGCCTTCGTGGTCATGATCCTGGTGGGGCTGGCCACCGAACGCTTCGTGCTGCGCAAGCTGGTGAACCAGCCGCCCATCACGCTCTTCATGGCCACCATCGGCCTGACCTTTTTCCTGGAAGGCCTGGGGCCGATGCTCTTCGGCAGCGAGGTGCGGCCCATCGACCTGGGCATCGTCGATGAGCCGATCCAGTCGGTGATGGACAGCATCGGCATCGGCATTTCCAAGTTCGACCTCTTTGCCTCGGGCATGGTGGTGGCGCTGGTGGCGGCGCTGGCGCTGTTCTTCCAGAAGACCAAGGTCGGCCGCGCCTTGCGCGCGGTGGCCGACGATCACCAGGCGGCGCTGTCGCTGGGCATCCCGCTGCAGCACATCTGGGCCGTGGTGTGGGGCGTGGCCGGGTTCGTGGCGCTGATCGCGGGGCTGCTGTGGGGCTCGCGCAATGGCGTGCAGTTCGCGCTGACCATGACCGCCTTGAAGGCCTTGCCGGTGCTGATCCTGGGTGGCTTTACCTCGATTCCCGGAGCCATTGTCGGCGGCCTCATCATCGGTGCTTCCGAAAAACTGGCCGAGATCTATATCCCACCGGTGATGCAGGACGCCTTCGGCGGCAACTTCGGCGGCATCGAAGGCTGGTTCCCGTATGTGTTTGCGCTGCTGTTCCTGCTGGTGCGACCGGAAGGACTGTTCGGCGAGCGGCATATCGACCGTGTATGACAATGCGCTCATTCCAATCTTGGCGATATGTCGCCATGGCTGCGATGCAGGAACAAGGAGAACATGATGCTGTACCGTGAAGCAGGACAATTCAAGACAAGCTACATCGCCGACAGTCAGATATTCCCGATCCGCCAGGATCGCATCCTCTTTACGCTGTTCATGGTGTTCGCCTTCGTGGGCGTGCCGCTCTTGGGCAGCGAATACTGGTTCTCGGCCATCCTGGTGCCCTTCCTGGTGTTTGCCCTGGCGGCCCTCGGCCTGAACGTGCTGACCGGATACGCCGGCCAGCTCTCGCTGGGCTCGGCGGCCTTCATGGCGGTGGGCGCGTATGCGGCCTACAACTTCCAGTTGCGCGTGGAGGGCATCCCCATCGTCGCTACGCTGATTCTCTCCGGTGGCTGTGCGGCCTTGGTGGGCGTGCTGTTCGGGCTGCCGTCGCTGCGCATCAAGGGTTTCTATCTGGCCGTGGCCACGCTGGCGGCGCAGTTCTTCGTGGTGTGGGCGCTGACCAAGTTTCCCTGGTTTTCCAACAATTCTTCCTCGGGCGTGATCAGCACCCCCAAGATCGATCTGTTCGGCATCGCCATCGACACGCCCGTGCGCAAGTACCTGTTCGTACTGGCCGTGGTCAGCGTGCTGGCGCTGGTAGCCAAGAATCTGGTGCGCTCTTCCACCGGGCGCGCCTGGATGGCGGTGCGCGACATGGACGTGGCCGCCGAGGTGATCGGCATTCCGCTCATGCGCACCAAGCTGACCGCCTTTGCGGTGAGCTCCTTCTATTGCGGCGTGGCCGGTGCCCTGTATGCCTTCTGCTACCTGGGTTCGGTGGAGCCGGACGGCTTCTCGCTGGACCTGTCCTTCCGCATCCTGTTCATGATCATCATCGGCGGCGTGGGCAGCATCCTCGGTTCCTTCCTGGGGTCGGCCTTCATCCTCTTGCTGCCGATCTTCCTCGACAACGCACTGCCGCCGCTGGCGGCACTGCTGCATCTGCCATTCACCAATGCCACCGTGTCGCACATCCAGATGATGGTGTTCGGCGCCCTGATCATCTTCTTCCTGATCGCCGAGCCGCACGGACTGGCGCGGCTGTGGCAGATCGCCAAGGAAAAACTGCGCCTGTGGCCGTTCCCGCACTGACCACGGCTTGTATTGCAATGAGGTAGGAGGGGCCGGCACACCGGCGCCAGATAAGTCGGCAACGACAACATAAAGGAGACTGAGACCATGAAAACCATGAAGCATCTGAGGCAGCTGGTGCTGGCTACCGCCTGCGCCGCCGGCCTGCTGTCGGCAGCCGTGCCGGCGCTGGCGCAGAGCAATGAGCAGTTCATCGCCATCCCCAGCTATCGGGTCGGCCCCTATGGCACCAACGGCCAGTCTTACTACGGCGGCTATGTCGATTACCTCAACTACGTCAACCTCAAGGAAGGTGGCATCAACGGCGTCAAGCTGTCCTGGGAAGAATGCGAGACCGAGTACAACAACGCCAAGGGCGTGGAGTGCTACGAGCGCATGAAGAACAAGAACCCGGTCACCCACGGCACTGCCATCAACCCCATGGCCACCGGCATTTCCTATGCCTTGATCGACAAGACCGCCGAAGACAAGGTACCGCTGGTGATGATCGGCTATGGCCGCACCGATGCGGTGGATGGCTCGGTGTTCCCGTATGCCTTCCCACTGGTGACGACCTACCAGATGCAGGTCTCGGCCATCGTCAAGTACCTGGCCGGCAAGAACAATGGCTCGCTGGCGGGCAAGAAGATCGTGTTCCTGTACCACGATTCAGCCTATGGCAAGGAACCCATCGTGGCCTTGCAGGCCGAGGCGTCCATCGGCAAGTTCAAGCTGGTGGAAATCCCGGTGGCGCACCCCGGCAACGAGCAGGGCGCGCAATGGTTGCGCATCCGCCAGGAAAACCCGGACTACGTGATCTTCTGGGGCTGGGGCGTGATGAACCAGACGGCATTGAAGGCGGCGCAAAAGGTCGGCTATGCGCGTGACAAGATCATCGGTTCCTGGTGGGCCGGTTCGGAAGAAGACACCATTCCCGCCGGTGAAGCCGCCAAGGGTTACCTGTCGGCCACCTGGAACGTGGCCGGCAAGGATGTGCCGGTGATCGCCGACATCGACAAGGTGGTCTATGGCGCGGGCAAGGGCAACATGCAGGACAAGAACAAGCTCGGCTCCATCCTCTACAACCGGGGTGTATCGGCCGCCATTGCGACGGTGGAAGCGGTGCGCACCGCCCAGGCCAAGTTCGGTAAAGGCAAGGTCATGAGCGGCGAGCAGGTGCGCTGGGGCTTTGAAAACCTCAACATCACCGATGCGCGCTTGAAAGCCTTGGGTGCCACCGGCCTGCTGCCGGAGATCAAGACTTCCTGCGAGAACCACGAGGGGTCGGGCAAGGTGAAGATCCAGCAATGGGATGGCAGCAAGTGGGTGCTGGTGTCGGACTGGATCGAGGGCAACAAGAACCTGATCCACCCGCTGTTCAAGGCTTCTGCGGCGAAATACGCAAAAGAAAAAGGCATCACTCCTGCCTGCATGAAGTAGGCGCTTGCGCCGGCGGCCTTGCACGTCTCCCACGGCCGTCGGTGCTTTTTTGGAAATGCGAATGACCATGAATGCCACATCGCTTTCGACCAGTGCGGCTGCCGCTGATGTTGCTCCTGCTACCGTGGGCAAGGCACTGTCGATCAACAATATCGAAGTCATCTACGACCACGTGATCCTGGTCTTGAAGGGCGTCTCGCTGGACGTGCCCGAAGGCAGGATCGTGGCGCTCCTGGGCGCCAATGGCGCTGGCAAGAGCACCACCTTGAAAGCCATTTCCAACCTGCTGCACGCCGAGCGCGGCGATGTGACCAAGGGCAGCATCGAATTCCGGGGGGAGCGGGTGGACCGCATGACCCCCAATGACCTGGTCAAGCGCGGCGTCATCCAGGTGATGGAAGGGCGCCACTGCTTCGGTCACCTGACGGTGGAAGAAAACCTGTTGACCGGGGCCTATACGCGCGGCATCAGCCATGCCGAAGTCAAACACGAGCTGGAAAAGATTTACGCTTATTTCCCGCGTCTGAAGGTGCGTCGCAAGTCGCAGTCCGGCTATACCTCGGGCGGCGAGCAGCAGATGACGGCCATTGGTCGCGCCATGATGGCCAAGCCCTCCATGATCCTGCTCGATGAACCCTCGATGGGCTTGGCGCCGCAGATCGTCGAAGAGATCTTCGAGATCGTCAAGGACTTGAACAGCAAGGAAAAAGTCTCCTTCCTGCTGGCCGAGCAGAACACCATGGTGGCACTGCGCTATGCCGACTTCGGCTACATCCTCGAAAACGGCCGCGTGGTGATGGAAGGCGCGGCCAGTGAATTGGCCGATAACGAAGACGTCAAGGAGTTCTATCTCGGCGTGTCGGGCGCCGGGCGCAAGAACTTCCGCGACATGAAGTTCTATCGCCGCCGCAAGCGCTGGCTGGCTTAAGGGGAGCATCATGTCCGATCCGAAGCAGGTACTGGCCGAGCTGGACGCCCTGGAGCGGCGCGACCCGCAACAGCGTGAGCAACAACTGATACGGGCCTTGCCGCAACTGTTGGCACGGGCGCAAGGGGCGGCGGGCTGGGCGCGCATTCTGGATGGCGTGGACGCGGCGGCGATCGACTCGCGCGCCGCGTTGGCGCAATTGCCGGTCACGCGCAAGTCCGACCTGAAGGAACTGCAGACCCGCGAGCGTCCCTTCGGTGGCTTGAACACCACGCCTGCCCGGCAATTGCGGCGGCTCTTCGTCTCGCCCGGCCCGATCTACGATCCCGAGGGGCAGGGCGCGGATTGGTGGCGTTTTGCCAGTGCGCTGAAGGCACTCGGACTGCAGGGCGGGCATATCCTGCAGAACTGTTTTGCCTATCACTTCACGCCGGCCGCCTTCATGGTCGAAGGCGCAGCGGCCCGTCTCGGTTGCGCGGTGATTCCGGCCGGCATCGGCCAGACCGAATTGCAGGTCAATGCGATGGCGGCTTTGAAGCCCGATGCCTATGTCGGCACGCCCTCGTTCCTGAAGATCATCATCGAGAAGGCGCAGGAGATGGGCGCCGATATCTCCAGCGTGCAGCGCGCCCTGGTCAGTGCCGAAGCGCTGCCGCCCTCGCTGCGCCACTGGTTCCATGAACACGGCGTGGCGCAGGTGCTGCAACTGTATGCCTCGGCCGATATCGGCAATATCGCCTACGAGACCATGAGCGACGGCGTGGTGCATCCCGGCATGGTGCTGGACGAAGCGCTGATCCTGGAAATCGTGCGGCCCGGTACCGGCGATCCGGTGGCCGAGGGCGAGGTGGGGGAGGTGGTGGTGACCTCCTTCAATCCCGACTATCCGCTGATCCGTTTCGGCACCGGCGACCTGTCGGCGGTGGTGCCGGGCCCTTCTCCCTGCGGGCGTACCAATACCCGCATCAAGGGCTGGATGGGACGCGCCGACCAGACCACCAAGGTGCGCGGCATGTTCGTGCATCCTTCGCAGGTGGCCGATGTGCTGCGCCGGCACGGGGATGTGCTGCGCGCGCGCTTGGTGGTTTCGGGCGAGATGGCCAATGACGTCATGACCCTGCATTGCGAAGTGGGCGACCCGGAACACCCGGCCATCGATGTCGCTGCGCTGGCCGGCAGCCTGCGCGAGGTCACCAAGCTGCGTGGCGAAGTCTTGCTGGTGGCGCCGGGCAGCCTGCCCAATGATGGCAAGGTCATTGAAGATGCCCGAAAATACGAATAAATGAAGGAAAAGGGCATATATCGATCTTCCTGGCTCATCTAGACTTGTGCAGGTGAAGTTTCGCGCATAGAATCGGCAACGGAACATTGGTTCCAACGTCGCTCGGACGGTTCCGGGCGCTTACGTGAAAGACCTCCATGATGCAATCCGCCGATTCGCGCGATCCCTCGCGCTCGCCTGCCGTTTCCGCTTCTCCTGCTGTTTCTTCTGCCGTTTCTCCCGACGCCTTCCCGGTCAGCTTCCCGCGCATCGAACGCCTGCCGCCCTACGTCTTCAACATCACCGCCGAACTGAAGATGGCTGCGCGCCGTCGCGGCGAGGACATCATCGACATGTCCATGGGCAACCCGGATGGCCCCACGCCGCCGCACATCGTCGAGAAGCTGGTGGAAGTCGCGCAGCGCCCCGACACCCACGGCTATTCCTCCTCCAAGGGCATCCCGCGCCTGCGTCGCGCCATTGCCCACTGGTACCGCAGCCGCTACGAGGTCGACTTCGATCCCGACAGCGAAGCCATCGTCACCATCGGTTCCAAGGAGGGACTGGCGCACCTGATGCTGGCCACGCTGGACAAGGGCGATACCGTGCTGGTGCCCAATCCCAGCTACCCCATCCACATCTATGGCGCGGTCATTGCCGGCGCCAATATCCGCTCGGTGCGCATGAGCCCGGGCGTGGATTTTTTCGATGAGCTGGAACGCGCGGTGCGCGAGAGCTACCCCAAGCCCAAGATGATGATCCTGGGCTTCCCCTCCAATCCGACGGCGCAATGCGTGGAGCTGGAATTTTTCGAGCGTGTCGTCAAGCTGGCGCGTGAACACCAGATTCTGGTGGTGCATGACCTGGCCTATGCCGATATCACCTTCGATGGCTGGAAAGCGCCGTCCATCATGCAGGTGCCGGGTGCGAGGGAGGTTGCGGTGGAATTCTTCACGCTTTCCAAGAGCTACAACATGGCCGGCTGGCGGATCGGCTTCATGGTCGGCAATGCGCGCCTGGTGGCGGCACTGGCGCGCATCAAGAGCTATCACGACTATGGCAGCTTCACGCCGGTGCAGGTGGCGGCGATTGCCGCGCTGGAGGGCGACCAGTCTTGCGTGGAAGAGATCCGCGCCAATTACGAGAAGCGCCGCAACGTGCTGGTCAAGGGCTTGCACGAGGCCGGCTGGATGGTCGATGTGCCCAAGGCCTCGATGTACATCTGGGCGCGTATCCCGGAGCCGTATCGCCAGTTCGGTTCGCTGGAGTTTTCGCGCATCCTGCTGGAACAGGCCAAGGTGTGCGTTTCGCCCGGTATCGGCTTTGGTGACTACGGCGATGAATACGTGCGCTTCGCCCTGATCGAAAACGAATCCCGCATCCGCCAGGCCATTCGCGGGATCAAGACCATGTTCAAGAATGCCAAGGGCAATTGAGGCCGGCAGGCCGGGCTGGAACTGTACAGGCCCGGCTGAGGTCACAGCAATATCTTCACCTCCTGACTGCTCTATATGATGAAAAAAATAATACTCACCGGCCTGGTGGCGCTGGCGGCCTCTTCTGCCGTGTTGCCCGTTGCCCAGGCGCAAGTGTCGGTCAACATCAACATCGGCGCACCGCCGCCGCCGCGCGAGGAGATCCTGCCGCCGCCGCGCCATGGCTATGTCTGGGTACCGGGATTCTGGGATTGGGACGGCCATCGTCATCTCTGGCGCGAGGGTCACTGGTTACGCGAGCGTCCCGGTTACGTCTATGCCCAACCGGTATGGCGTCAGGGGCCGCGTGGCTGGGAGCTGGATCGTGGTGGCTGGCGCGGCGGTCCGCCTCCGGGACGCGGTCCGGGTCCGCGCGATTGGGATGATGATCGTCGCGGACCAGGCCCCGGCCCTGGACGTGATTGTCCCCCCGGTCATGCACGCAAGGGAGAATGCTGAACCGAGCAACAAGCAAAACGGCCGCAACGTGAAGACGTTGCGGCCGTTTTGCTGGGCGAGCCCGGACAGGATTCAGGTCTTGTCCATCAGCGTCGAGATCGCGAAGGAGACGATGCCGGCGGTGATGCAGATCACGGCCAGGCGGTAATGCGGAATCAGCTTGCCCACGAAGGGCAACAGGAAATACAGGACGATGGCGATCAGGATGCTGGTCAGGAGTCTTTTCATTGTCGGGGCGAAGAAGGTTGAACGCTGGTCGTTATGATAGTGCGATTTGCTCGGGCTGGCAGCTTCAGCGTGGGGCTTGGCCTTTCGTGCCGGGCGGCATCGGCGTGGGGGCAGGCGAGACCGGGGCAGTGCTTGCGGGCGTCTTGGTCGCTGCACCGGCTGCAGCCGGCAGCGGCGTCGCGCCCGGTGGCAGGTCGTCGTCTTCCGGTTCGCTCTTGCGCCCGCCGCCGTGCGCGTTGAAGAAGTTGATCACGGTGCGCGAGGTATCCAGGTTCTGCGAAGACTTGCCGCCATTGATGATGGGGACCACGCCACCGGGCCAGGCATGACCACCACCCTTGACCTCGTAGAGCACCACCGCTTGCGGGTCGCTCTTGCTGGCATAGGTGTATTGGCGGATGGTGGTGCCGTCATTGGCGGTATCGGGGATGTCGGTCACGCTCGGGCGCGGTGCGGCGCCATCGGCCTTGATGAAGGCTTCGATACTGCGCGCCACCGACAGGCGTGGCAACTGCGAGACTTCCTGCTTGCCGATGCCGCCCAGGAAGGGGATGAAAGGATCATCGCTGCCGTGGATGTGCAGCAGCGGCATGGGCGCCTTGACGGTCTCGGGCGGCACGTCCAGCACGGCGCTGACTACGGCCACCGCCTTGAACAGTTCCGGTGCCTCGGCCGCCATGCGGTAGGCCATCATGCCACCATTGGAGACCCCCACCAGATAGACCCGCTGCGGATCGGCCAAGCCATCCTTGACCAGCTTATCGATGAGCGCGCGCAGGAAGGCCACGTCATCGACCTTGTGCATCTGGGCGTAACCGCAGCAGCCGCCCGAATTCCAGGTGCGGGCATCGATGGCCAGGCCAGTGCCGTTGGGATAGACGATCATGTAGCCGGCCGCTTCGGCAATCTCGGTCAAGCCGGTGGCGCGCGCCATGAGCGAACCGCTGGAGCCGCTGGCATGAAGCGCGATGATCAGCGGGCGCGGCTCGCCAATGCTGTTGCGTTCGGAGAAATAGGCGCGTGCCAGATTGCCCACGCGGATGGTCTTCAGCGACAGGTCCACGGCGTTGGCGGGCAGGGCGCTCAAGAGAGAACACCCGCACAGCGCTGCCAGCAGGAGCCGGCGCATGGGTGCCAAGGGACGACGGCAGGAAAAGGCAGCAGGGGCGAGGGCGGGGCGCGACGGAAAACGTATCGTCATGGCAGGCTGGTTGCGTTCGCGGAGATGGGCGCCATGTTAACGCGCCGGTTACGCCGAGGCAAAATGATTTACACCCTGCATCGGCATGGCGCGTGCTGACTTAGCCGCTTAGCCGCGGGCCGGAATATTGAGTCCGCGCACCACCGCTGGCCGTGCCACGAAAGCCTCCAGTGCGCGGGCCACATGCGGGAAGTGGTGGAAACCGACCAGTTCGGCCGCTTCATAGAAGCCGATCAGGTTGCGGATCCACGGGAAGGTGGCGATGTCGGCAATCGAATAGGCATCGCCGCCCAGCCACTGGCTCTGCGCCAGGCGCTGTTCCATCACGCCCAGCAGGCGCTTGCTTTCATTGACGTAGCGGTCGCGCGGACGCTTGTCTTCGTAGTCCTTGCCGGCAAAGCGATGGAAGAAGCCCAACTGGCCGAACATCGGCCCCACGCCACCCATCTGGAACATCACCCACTGGATCACCTGGTAGCGCGCCGCCGCGTCGGCGGGCAGGAACTGGCCACTCTTTTCGGCCAGGTACAGCAGGATGGCGCCGGATTCGAACAGCGGCAGCGGCTGGCCACCGGGGCCGTTGGGGTCGATGATGGCGGGGATCTTGTTGTTCGGGTTGAGCGACAAGAACTCCGGCGACATCTGGTCATTGCTCTCGAAGCTCACCAGGTGGGCTTCGTAGGGCAGGCCGGTTTCTTCCAGCATGATCGAGACCTTCACGCCATTGGGCGTGGGCAGCGAATACAACTGGATGCGCTCGGGGTGTTGCGCCGGCCATTTCTGGTTGATCGGGAAGGCGGACAGGGCATGGCTCATGAAGGGCTCCTAGGCAACGGATAGATGAAGATCGCGGTCCTGGGTGAATTTCTCGAAGGCTTCCACCGCCACTGGCCGGCAGAAGTAGTACCCCTGGTAGGCATGGCAGCCGGCATCGGCCAGGAAACTGCGCTGGGCATCGGTTTCCACGCCCTCGGCAATGACCCCCAGCCCCAGGCTCTGGGCCAGGTTGACGATGGTCTTGGCAATCGAGGCGTCGTTGGGATCGATCAGGACATCGCGCACGAATGACTGGTCGATTTTAAGCTGATTCAAGGGCAGCCGCTTGAGGTAGGACAGCGAGGAATAACCGGTGCCGAAATCGTCCAACGAAAACTCCACGCCATAGGCCTTCAAGGCGAACATCTTCTGGATGATGTCTTCCACATTGTCCACCAGCAGGCTCTCGGTCAGTTCCAGCTTGAGGCGGCGCGGATTGGCGCCGGTGCGTTCGATGATGTCCAGCACCGTCTGCACGAAATCAGGTTCGCGCAATTGCGGCGCGCTGACGTTGACGGCGATGCTCAGTTCATCCATGCGCGCCCGCTTGGCCCATTCGGCCAGTTGCTTGCAGGCGGTTTCCAGCACCCAGTTGCCCAGCGACAGGATCAAGCCGGTTTCTTCTGCCAGCGGGATGAAGTCGCCCGGCGGCACCATGCCGCGCTGTGGGTGCTGCCAGCGCACCAGCACTTCTGCACCGGTCACGCGACCACCATCGACCACCTGCGGCTGGTAGTGCAGCAGCAACTGGTTACTCTCGATGGCCTTGCGCAGTCCGGCTTCCAGGGTAGCGCGTTCCAGCACCGCGGTCTGCATGGCCGGGTCGAAGAAGCGCAGTGAGTTGCGGCCGGTTTCCTTGGCCTTGTACATGGCCAGGTCAGCCTGCTTCATGAGTTCATCCACCGAGGCCGCACGGCCCAGGAAGACGGTGGCACCGATGCTGGCGGTGGTGCGGTATTCGACATCGTCGAGCTGATAGGTCTCGCCCAGTGCCGCCAGGATCTTCTCGCCGATGGCGCGGGTCTGGGTGGCGGCTTCCTGCTGGGTATCGTTCAGGCCTTCCAGTACCACCACGAATTCATCGCCGCCCACGCGCGCCACGGTGTCGTTTTCGCGCACGTTGGCCACGACGCGCTGGGCCACCTGTTTCAGGAGCACATCGCCCTTTTCGTGGCCGACGGTATCGTTCAAGGTCTTGAAGTGATCCAGGTCGATGAACAGCAGCGCGCCGCAGGTGCGGGTGCGCAAGGACAGGGCGATGGCTTGCTTGAGGCGGTCTAGCAGCAGGGTGCGGTTGGGCAGGCGGGTCAGGGCATCGAAGAAGGCCAGTTCGCGGATGCGTTCCTCGGCCAGCTTGCGGTCGCTGATGTCGTGATGGGTGCTCACGTAGTGGGTGATCTGGTGATCCTTGTTCTTGACCGCCGAGATGGTCAGCCATTCGGGATAGACCTCGCCATTCTTGCGGCGGTCCCAGATCTCGCCTTGCCATTTGCCGAAGCGGCGGATGCTCTCGCGCATTTCCTGGAAGAAGGCCGGGCCGTGGCGGTCCGAGCGCAGCAGGTTGGGGTGCTTGCCGACGATTTCCTCGGCGGTGTAGCCGGTGATCTCGGTGAAGGCCTTGTTGACGCGCAGGATGCGGCTGTTGGCATCGGTGATCAACATACCCTCGCGGGAATCGAAGGCCACCGCCGAGATGCGCAGTTCGGCTTCGATCTGCTTGCGGTCGGTGATGTCGCGGCTGCTGGTACGAAAGCCCGTGAAGCGTCCCTGGGCATCGGTGATCGGGGCTGAGGACAAGGCCAGCCAGAATACCGAACCGTCCTTGCGCACGCAGCGCAATTCCACGTCTTCGCGTTTCTGGCCATCCATGCAGCGCGCCAGCTCGGCGCGGATGCGGCGTTCGTCGTCGGGGTGGACGATACTGCCGATGAAGTCCGGCATGGACAGGCATTCGGTCACCGTGTAGCCGGTGTAGTCGTAGACCGCATGGTTGATCCAGCGCGGCCGCCCGTCCAGGCCCCACCAGACTTCCCAGTTGACGGTGCAGTCGGCGATGGCGCGGAACTGTTCTTCGCTGGCACGCAGCTCGGCCGTCATCTTTTCGGCCAGGCGCACCGCGCGCACGCGGCTGGACATCATCAACCAGGCCAGCAGCGCCAGGGTCACGCTCATGCCGATGCCGGTGGCGGCAATGAGGGGCTCGGCATTGCGACCGAACTGGGCGGTGAAGGCATCGGTGGTGCTCAAGGACAGGGTCCAGTTGTGATTGGCCACCACCAGGTATTCGTCGGCGTGCAGGCGCGGCGAGCGCTGCCGGAAGCTGCTGGGGGCGGAGCTGTAGAGCAGGGCATCGGGCTCCTGCACCACACCGTCATAGAGTGCAAAGCCGATGGTGTGGTTGCTCTCGCCATAGAGACTGGCGATGACGTCGCTCATGCGGAACACTGCATGGACCCAGCCCACCAGGCTGGCGCGCCGTTCGGCAATGGTCGATTGTGGCTTGCCGCGCTGGTACAGCGGCAGGTACATCATGAAGGCCGGGATGGACGGCTCCGTGTTGGACAATTGGACCTTGCCGGAGATGGTCGCCATGCCCGAGTCGCGCGCTTTTTCCATGGCCGCGCGGCGTACCGGATCGGCCCACTGGTCATTGCCGAAGGGCATACGATTGCGCCCCATGTAGGGCTCGCGCAGGATGGTGGGAGCATAGGCGTCGCGTGCACCCGAGGGGCGGATCGCGTAGTCGGCCAGACCCTGATGCGCCATGCGGGCCAGGTGCGCATCCAGTTGGGTGGCGGGAATCCACTCTTCGATGGCAATGGCCTGGATGCCGGAGAAGTTGGCGTCCAGGTTGAGCGCCTCGACATAGTCACGGAACTGGCTGCGGTCGATATTGCCGGTGGCCGAGATAAGCCCTTGCACGCCGTGCAGCATCTGTTCGTAGGACGCCATGCGCTGCTCGATGCGGCTGACCGTCTCGCGCAGCACCGAGGCGAACTGCGTATGCAATTCCTTGGCAGCGGCCTGGCGTTCATGGTCCCAGGCAGTCCAGGTCACGCCCAATCCTGTGACCAGGATGAGCAGGGGCAGCAGGATCAGGCGTATCCAGTTCACGGTTTGCTCTGGAATTGGACCATGGCCGCTGCCAGTTCCGCATTGAAGTATTTCTGGAAGATGCGCAAGACGGTGCCATCGGCCAACATGCCATTGACCAGGGCCCGCCATTTTTCCTGCTCGGTTGCAGGCAGCGCGCGCCGCGACATGATGAGCCCATGCAGCACCGATGGGTCTTCGAAGCTGATGATGGTGGTGGCGTCACGGATGCGTTTTTCTTCCACCACCGGGTAATCGAAGGGCTCCATGATCATGCCCTGGATACGGTTCTGCAGCAGGGCTTCGTAGAGCGGTTCCAGACCACCAGCCTGGGTCACGCGGTTGGCGGCGCTGAGCTGGTCCACCATGCGGTTGGCATTGTTGCTATAGCGGAAGCTGCGGATGACGCCCAACTGGAAGCGCGGGTTGCGCGCCACATCGGCCAGTTGCGCGATGCCGGCATCCTTGCGCACCAGCAGGTAGTACTTGTTGCTGAAGTACCAGGCGAAGGAGGCGAACTTGTCGCGATCGGCATTGGTGATGCCTGACAGGCTGAAGTCCAGCGCGCCGGACTCGATCAGTTGCCAGATGCGCGCACGCGACATCAGGCTGACATTGACCTTACATCCGCTGCGACGGATCAGCTCATCGGCGAAATCCTTGTCGATGCCGGTATCGGTGGCGGCCGAGTAGAGCAGGCCATGGTCGTGCAGGGCCAGGGTATAGGGGCGCGAGCAATCAGGTCCGCCCGGTACGGCGGGGCTGGCGGCGTGGACAGCAGGGCCCGCCAACAAGGTGGACAACAGCATGGCTGCGCTCGCGCAGCGGCGCACTGCGCCAATGCGAAAGAGTCGACTGAAAATACTGCCCCCTGTGAATACGCCATCTTCTGGACGCCAGCGGCGGCGCCCTGTTGCGCCAGTCATGCCAATCATGCCGGTGTCTCATCCTTTCCGAAAGCGCCGCACCCGGGGCGGCGCCCTTGCTGTTGTTCTGTTGCTGCTGCCGGACCGGTGGGTTACCAGGCGCCGAGCGATGTTACCCGAGCAGATTCCATTGCGCAACAGAATGCGAAGGATGTGATCGCGGCAGGCTGGGAGCGGGTCTGCAGCCGATGTGGCGAGGCAGACGAAAAGCCTCGGGGAGGTGATCAGGATGGCATGAAAAATCACAGACAATACCGGCATGGCAATGGACGCGAGCAGGGTTCCCACCCGCATCCATCAGCCTTATCAGCCTTAGATGAACATGCCGCCCGAGACTTCCACGCGCTGGGCATTGATCCAGCCATTGTCGGGGCGCAGCAGGGAGGCGATGGCAGCGCCGATATCATCCGGCCGGCCAGCCCGGCAGCGAGAAGCGCGCCAGGCCGCTGGAGATGTTGATGATGCGACCACCCTCGGCCAGCCGCCACGTGCCGGCACGGCTGCTGGAGTTCATGGATTGGCTACATGCGCTGATCTTCCCGCTCACGCAGGAAGGTGGATTGGTCGCGTGAATGGAGCCGGAGGCCAGGGGCCAATGGTTCAGGCCAGCATGGTCTGGCCGACCGGATCGATGGTGACGGTACCGCGCCCGATCTCGATGACCCGGCCACCCACCTGGATTGCTCCCGCTGCGCTGACATCGAGGTACAGGAGCGAAGGACGATCCACCGCCGCGCCCTGGGAGATGGCATAGCGGGCCGGTAATGCATGGCCGGTGGCCATCAGCCAACCGCCCAGGTTGGCGCAGGCCGAGCCGGTGCCCGGATCTTCGGCTACGCCGCCGCCCTGCTTGGTGAAAAAGTAGCGTGCCAGCACCTGGTCCGGTGCTTCTTCGTCGAAGGCGAACACATACGCCGTCCTGCGTCCCAGGCTGCTGGTGGGCCAGCGTTCCAGCAGTGCACTGTCGGGTTGGGCGCGGCGCACGGCCTCGGGTGAGCGCAGCGGGATCAGGAACTGGTCGGCCCCGGTATCGACCCACAGTGGATCACTGGCCAGGTCGCTGACTTGCAGGCCCAGCAAGGCGGCTACCTCGGCGCGGGTGAGCGGGGAGGGGGCGGTTTTGGCTCCACCGGGGCAGGGCGCGGTGAAGGTCCAGACATTGTCGCGTGCGTTGACCGGCACCACCCCAGCCTTGAATTCCAGCGTCAGCGCATCGCCGCAGCCGCGCAACTCGCGCACCACCTGTGCCGTACCCAGTGTGGGATGGCCGGCAAAGGGCATTTCATAACCGGTGGTGAAGATACGTACCCGCGCATCGGCCAGCGTCGAGGGAAAAATGAAGGTGGTTTCCGAAAGGTTGAATTGCAGCGCCAGCGCCTGCATGGTGGCCTCATCCAGGCCGCGTGCGTCTTCGAACACGCACAGGGGATTGCCGCCGAAGGTCGATTCGGCGAAGACGTTGAGCAGGCGGTAGGTGTAAGTAGCAGGCATGGCAGTCTCGCAGCAGTGGAGTAGGAGCGCTTGATTGTAGCCACGCTCCCCGCTGCCAGACAGATACAGTTCACTCGTCCACGGCGATACAGTTACGGCCCAGTTGCTTGGCACGGTACAGACGGCGGTCGGCCAGTTCCAGGAAGTCAATGCGCTGGTCCATGGGCGAAGGCACGATGGTGCTCACGCCCTGGCTGATGGTGATGTGTGGCGCCACCTGTGAGCCGGCATGGGGAATGGCGGCTTGCGCAATCAGGCTACGGCAGCGCTGGGCCACTTGCAGGGCGGCCTTTTCATCGCACTCCGGCAGGATCAGCACGAATTCCTCGCCACCATAGCGGGCGAAGAAATCGCGGCTGCGGGTCGCGGTCTGGCTCAGGAGCTGGGCCACCTGTTTCAAGCATTCATCGCCGCGGATGTGGCCGTAGTGGTCGTTGTATTGCTTGAAGTAATCGATGTCGAGCATGATCAGCGACAGCGGCGCGCGGGTGTTTATCGCATTGGCCCACTCCACTTCGAGTGCGGAATCGAACATGCGGCGGTTGGCCACATTGGTCAGGCCATCCCGGTAGGACAGCGCTTCCAGTTCCTTCTGCAATTCGATTAGACGCGCCTCGGTCTTCTTGCGCTCGGTGATGTCGAACATGAAGCCGATCAGCGCATTGGGGCTGCCATCGGGATTGCGTACCACGTGCACCACGTCGCGGATCCAGACGTGTTCACCATCGCGGGTCAGCGCCCGGTAGTCGGCCTCATGATCGGCACCGGCCTTGGATTGCGAGATGCAGAAATTGACCACCGCTTCACGCTCGTCGGCATGGATGCGCATGGCCCAGTCGTCGGCGCTCTTCCAGCTCTCCGGTGTCCAGCCCAGCAATTGTTCGATCTGCGGGCCGATGTAGGTGAATTGCATGGTGCTCCAGTCGATCTTCCAGGGAATCGCCTTGGTCGATTCCAGCAAGGTCTTGTAGACCGCACTATCGGGTTCCATTTGTTCTTGTGTGTGGTTGGTCATGGCTGTCGAGGGGGGGGGCGAGATAGGTTGTAAGAGGACTGCCTGGCCCGGTCAGAACGGCCATTGCAGGCAGTGTGCGCAAGCATAACGCCTCTTGCTGTCAGGCAGATGAAAAATATGCCTACGGCAGGCAAACGTTTCATTGCCTTCCGGCAATGCTGTTTGATCGGTCATCGTTTTTTCTTATATCCCTATCCTCATTCGGTATTTGTGCCTCTTCGCGCCCTGCGGATAGACTTCAGTCACAGCAGTTTTCGAGACGGAGATTGTTGTGTTGACCGCTACCACGGTCGATGTGTCTGGCAGTGATGTGCCGTACCCGGCGCAGTAATGGCAGACGCTATCTGAAACAAAAATTTTGGAGACAAGCAATGCACATCCGTTCGGCAGCTGAGCCTGCCGCAGCGGCGACGCCTACCGTAGAGGGCGATCGCAACTGCGCACAGGCTGCGACCCAAGTGAGCGCTCACTGGCCGGTCCTGCAAGAGGTATCACAGTCACAGCAGACACCCGGTTCCCCCGCGACAGACGGCTTGCCTACCGTCTGCGCACACTCTACCGATACAGTTGCTGACACTTCCGGGCTGGCGCCTGTCAGTCTGGACGACAAATACACCGCTACCGCAGGCAGCATCTATCTCTCCGGCATCCAGGCCCTGGTGCGCCTGCCCATGTTGCAGCAGATCCGTGACCGCGCCGCGGGCCTGAATACAGCCGGTTTCATTTCGGGCTATCGCGGCTCGCCCCTGGGCGGGCTGGATGAAGCACTGTGGCAGGCCCAGCCGCACCTGGCCGCGCAGCGCGTGAAGTTCCAGCCGGGCGTGAACGAAGACATGGCCGCCACGGCCGTCTGGGGCACGCAGCAGATCAAACTGATCGGGCCCTCCGACTACGACGGCGTCTATGCCATGTGGTATGGCAAGGGGCCGGGCGTGGACCGCTGCGGCGATGTGCTCAAGCACATGAACCATGCCGGCACCTCGGCCCACGGCGGCGTGCTGCTGGTGGCTGGAGACGATCATGGCGCCTATTCCTCGACGCTGCCGCACCAGTCCGATCACATCTTCTCGGCCTCGATGATCCCCATGCTCTATCCCTGCAACGTCCAGGAATACCTGGACCTGGGGCTGCATGGTTGGGCCATGTCGCGTTACTCCGGTTGCGTGGTTGGCTTCAAGGCGCTGGCCGATACGGTCGAGTCGAGTGCTTCGGTGGATGCCAATCCGTTGCGGGTCGAGATCCGCTTGCCGACCGATTTCGTCATGCCCCCGGGCGGCTTGAATGCGCGCCTGTCCACCGACACCCTGGGCGTACAGGCGCGCAAGCAGGAAGCGCTGATGCAGGACTACAAGATCTATGCCGCGCTGGCCTATGCGCGTGCCAACCAGCTCAATCGCGTGATGATCGACAGTCCCCGTGCGCGGCTGGGCATCATCGCTTCTGGCAAATCCTATCTCGACGTGTTGGAAGCGCTGTCCGAGCTGGGCATCGATGAAGCCTTTGCCGCCGAGATCGGCTTGCGGCTGTTCAAGGTCTCCATGCCCTGGCCGCTGGAACCGGAAGGCGTGCGCGAATTTGCGCAAGGCCTGGATGAAATCCTGGTGGTGGAAGAAAAACGCCAGATGGTCGAATACCAGTTGAAGGAACAGCTTTACAACTGGCGCGACGACGTGCGTCCGCGCGTGATCGGCAAGTTCGATGAAAAGGGGGAATGGGTGGCCCCGCGCGGCGAGTGGCTGCTCACTTCCAAGGCCGATTTCTCGGTGGCCCAGATCGCCCGCGTGATCGCTGCGCGCATCGCGCGCTTTCATACCAGCGACCTCATCAAGGCGCGCCTGGCCTTTCTCGATGCCAAGGATGCGGTGCTCACCAAGGCGGTCAATACGCCGCCGCGCCCGGCCTACTATTGCTCGGGCTGCCCGCACAATACCTCCACCCGCGTGCCCGAGGGCAGCTTTGCGCTGGCCGGCATCGGCTGTCACGTCATGGCTACCGCCATCTATCCCGAATTCAACAAGCTGACCACCCACATGGGCGGCGAGGGTGCGCCCTGGATCGGGCAGGCGCCTTTTTCCAAGGTGCCGCACGTGTTTGCCAACCTGGGCGATGGCACCTATTTCCATTCCGGTTACCTCGCCATTCGCGCCGCCGTGGCGGCCAAGGTCAATATCACCTACAAGATCCTCTACAACGATGCGGTGGCCATGACCGGAGGCCAGCCGGTCGACGGTACGATCTCGGTGCCGATGATTGCGCAGCAGATGGCGGCCGAAGGCGTGCAGCGTATCGCCCTGGTGTCCGAAGACATCGCGCGCTATGCCGAGCGCACCCAGTTGCCGTCCATCGTGAGCGTGCATGATCGTCAGCAGATGGATGCGGTCCAGCGCGAACTGCGCGAGTGGCCGGGCGTGAGCGTCATTATTTATGACCAGACCTGCGCGGCGGAAAAGCGTCGGCGTCGCAAGAAGGGACAATTGCCCGATCCCGATGAACGTCTCTTCATCAACTCCGCCGTCTGCGAAGGCTGCGGCGATTGCGGCACGCAATCGAACTGCACCGCTATCCTGCCGCTGGAAACCGAGCTGGGCCGCAAGCGCGTCATCGATCAATCCTCTTGCAACAAGGATTATTCCTGTGTGAAAGGCTTCTGTCCCAGCTTCGTGACGGTCACCGGCGGCAAGCTCAAGAAGTCGCGCACCGGCACCACCAGGCAGGGCGCCGAGTATGATTTCGGCCCACTGCCGCAGCCGGTCCTGCCCTCCTGCGACACGCCCTTCAACATCCTCATCAACGGCATCGGCGGCACCGGGGTCATCACCATCGGCGCCTTGATGGGCATGGCCGCACACCTGGAAGGCAAGGGCGTCTCGGTGCTGGACATGACCGGCATGTCGCAAAAGAATGGCTCGGTGACCTCGCACGTGCGCATCGCCGCCCGGCGCGAGGCCATTGGCGCGCAGCGCATCGCCACCGGCGAAGCCGACCTGGTGCTGGGCTGCGACATGCTCACCGCAGGCGCCTTCGATGCCATCTCCAAGATGCGCCCCGGTCGCACCCGCGCCGTGGTGAACCTGCACCAGCAACCCCCGGGCCAATTCGCACGCAACCCGGACTGGCAGTTCCCCCTGGAGGAGGTCAAGGCCCTGATCATCGAATCGGTGGGCCAGCAGGCCGACTTCATCGACGCCACACGCCTGGCCACGGCGCTCATGGGGGATGCCATCGCCACCAATCTCTTCATGCTGGGCTATGCCTGGCAGCGCGGTGAATTGCCGCTGACCGAAGCCGCACTGCTGCGTGCCATCGAACTCAATGGCGTGGCGGTGCAGGCCAACCAGAGCGCCTTCGGCTGGGGGCGGCGGGCTGCGGTCGATCTGCTGAAGGTGGAAAATATCGCTGTGCCGGCGCAGCCGGTGGTGTTGCACATGCCGCTCTCGCTGGAGCAATGGATCAAGCGCAGCGTGGCCTTGCTGACCGATTACCAGGATGCCGCCTATGCCGCCCAGTATGCCGAAGTGGTGGAAGCAGTACACGCCGCCGAAGCACCGCTGGGCAGCGACAAGCTGAGCATGACGGTGGCCCGACAGCTGTCCAGGTTGATGGCCTACAAGGATGAATACGAAGTGGCGCGGCTCTATACCAATGGTCAGTTCCAGCAGGCGCTGGCGCAGCAGTTCGAGGGAGATTTCACGCTCAGCTTCCACCTGGCACCGCCGGTCCTGGCGCGCAAGGATGGTCAGGGGCATCTGCTCAAGGCCCGCTATGGTGGTTGGATGATGACGGCCTTCAAGCTGCTGGCGCGCATGAAGGGCTTGCGCGGTGGTGTGCTGGACGTCTTTGGCCGCACGGCGGAGCGTCGCATGGAGCGCGCCCTGATCGTGCAATATCGCTCTCTGGTATTGGGCCTGTTGCCGCGCCTGACGACTGACAATCTGCCTACCGCCATCGAACTGGCACAGTTGCCGCAACTGGTACGCGGCTATGGTCACGTCAAGCAGCAGGCCGTGGAGCACATGCACGCCCGTCAGGCGAGCTTGCTGGCGGCCTTCGAACGGGCGGGCCAGCCCTCGGTGGAAGCGGCGGCCTGAGCCTGCTGTCTTGCTGCGCGCCAATGTCGCGCCGGTGACAACTGCCCGGCGCGAATTCCATTAAGCTATGGCGCCAATGCAATGCACGCAGAACGACAATGAACCGGAGACAAGCATGGATTTTGAACTCAACGAAGACCAACTGGCCTTCCAGCAAAGCGCCCGCGCCTTTGCTGCCGGCGAGATGGCGCCCTTTGCGGCCAAGTGGGATGAAGAGGCGCATTTCCCCCTGGACGTGATCGCCAAGGCCGGCGAACTGGGCTTTTGCGGCCTCTATACCCCCGAAAATGAGGGTGGCCTGGGGCTGTCACGGCTGGATGCGACCATCGTCTTCGAAGAACTGGCACGCGCCTGTACTTCGACTGCCGCCTATCTCACCATCCACAACATGGTCAGCTGGATGGTGGCCACCTGGGGGCAGGGCGAACTGAAGGAAGAATGGTGCGCGCAATTGGCGGCCGGGCACAAGATCGGTTCCTATTGTCTGACCGAACCGGGCTCGGGTTCGGATGCCGCCTCGCTCAAGACCACCGCGCGCCGGGTCGACGACTTCTATCTCATCAACGGTTCCAAGGCCTTCATCTCGGGCGCTGGCAGCACCGATCTGCTGGTGGTGATGGCGCGCACCGGTGGCCCCGGTGCGCGCGGCGTGTCGGCCATCGTGGTGCCCGGCGACACTCCCGGCATCAGCTATGGCAAGAAGGAAAGCAAGATGGGCTGGAACAGCCAGCCCACCCGCACCATCAGCTTCGACAACGTCAAGGTGCCGGTGGGCAACCTGCTGGGCGAGGAGGGCGAGGGCTTTGTGTTCGCCATGAAGGGGCTCGATGGCGGGCGCATCAACATCGCCACCTGTTCGGTCGGTGCGGCCCAGGCGGCGCTGGATGCGGCCCATGCCTACATCAAGGAGCGCAAGCAGTTCGGCCGTCCCATTGCCGATTTCCAGGCGCTGCAATTCAAGCTGGCCGACATGCAGACCGAGCTGGTGGCGGCCCGCCAGATGGTACGTCTGGCAGCCACCAAACTGGATGCCGGCTCACCCGAGGCCACCACCTATTGCGCCATGGCCAAGCGCCTGGCCACCGACCTGGGCTTCAACATCTGCAATGAGGCGCTGCAATTGCATGGCGGCTATGGCTACATCCGCGAATATCCGCTGGAGCGCTATTTCCGCGACGTGCGGGTACACCAGATCCTGGAAGGCACCAATGAAATCATGCGCGTCATCATCTCGCGCAATCTGTTGGGCCGCGACACGCTGGACGACATTCGCTGAGCCAACCCCTTTCAAGGAAGAACATGAGCACCTATACCAACCTGAAGCTGGAAAAACACGGCCACACCGCCGTACTGACACTGTCCAATCCACCGGCCAATACCTGGACCCGCCAGGCCCTCTCGGACCTCACGCGCCTGGTCAAGGAGCTCAATGCCGAGCGCGAAATCTACACCCTGGTGGTCACTGGCGAGGGGGAAAAATTCTTCTCCGCCGGCGCCGACCTGAAACTGTTTGCCGATGGCGACAAGGCCATGGCGCGCGAGATGGCGCGCCGCTTCGGCGAAGCCTTCGAGACGCTGTCGTCCTTCCGCGGCGTCTCCATTGCCGCCATCAATGGCTATGCCATGGGCGGCGGTCTGGAATGTGCGCTGGCTTGCGACATCCGCATCGCCGAGGAGCAAGCCCAGATGGCCTTGCCGGAGGCAGCGGTGGGCCTGTTGCCGTGTGCCGGCGGCACCCAGAACCTGCCCTGGCTGGTCGGTGAGGGGTGGGCCAAGCGCATGATCCTGTGCGGCGAGCGGGTCAATGCCGAGACGGCGCTGCGCATCGGCCTGGTGGAAGAAGTGGTGCCGCGTGGCCAGGCGCGCGAACGGGCGCTGGCGCTGGCGCAGCAGGCGCAAAAGCAGAGTCCTTCCTCGGTAGCGGCCAGCAAGAAGCTGATTCAAGGGGCGCGTCACAATCCGCTGGGCACTATCCTGCAGACCGAACGCGAACTGTTCGTCGATCTGTTCGATACCCAGGACCAGCAGGAGGGCGTCCAAGCCTTCCTCGAAAAACGTCCGCCACAGTGGAAAAACGCCTGATGCCCGATTGAACGAAGCGGCACATCGGCTGACGTTTTCTGCACCATGACCTGATGCGGCACGGATGTGGGGCTGCCTATGGCCTATTGTCTATAGGCAGCCGTTTTATGTTAACGTGGGCGGTTTCGACTGACCGACAGTGAGCCGCGCATGTCCATCGTGTACCGCACCGATCTTCGTCTTACGGCGGAGCAATTCATCGATGTCCTTTCCCGCACGTCACTGGGGCCGCGCCGTCCACTGGAGGACCGCGATTGCATGGAAGCGATGGTCAGCCATGCCAGCCTGATCGCGACCGCCTGGGACGGCGATGTGCTGGTCGGCGTGGCGCGTTGCGTGACCGATTTCGTCTACGCTTGCTACATGTCGGAACTGGCCGTGGATGAGCGCTACCAGCGCCAGGGCATCGGCAAGGAACTCATCCGCGCTGCTCGCAGCCGCCTCGGGCCGCGTTGCCGCCTGCGCCTGCTGGCCGCACCCGATGCCACCGACTACTACAGTCATATCGGCTTCGCCCACAGCCCGCGTTGCTGGGAGCTTACGCCCGGGCATGAACTGAAATAATGCTATAAATCATTTATCAAGATACGCCATGATCGAAATACTCGCCTTTGCCCCGCAACACGCCCAGGGCGTGGTCGACCTCATCCTGCCCATCCAGCAACAGGAGTTCGACATTCCCATCACGCTGGAGGGCCAGCCGGATCTGAAGGATATCGCCGGCTTCTACCAGAAGGGCTTGGGCAATTTCTGGGTGGCGCTCGATGCCGGCAAGGTGGTGGGAAGCATTTCCCTGCTCGACATCGGCAACCAGCAGGTGGCGCTGCGCAAGATGTTCGTGGCCGCCAGCCATCGCGGCAAGGAGCATGGCACCGCCGTGCGCCTGCTGGAGGGGGCGCTGGCCTGGGCCAGGGAACAGGGCGTGCGCCAGGTCTTTCTCGGCACTACCGCCAAGTTCCTGGCGGCACATCGCTTCTATGAAAAGAATGGCTTCCGCTTGATCGAAAAGAGCGACCTGCCCGCCGCCTTCCCGGTGATGACGGTCGACACGCGCTTCTACGCGTTGGATTGCTGAAGCCCGTTCAAAGCTTGCGCTGACTGTCTTCTCCGAAGTAGAACCATTCATTTCCCGGCAGGGCGCGCGGGTTGGGGAAGACAATATAGCCGGCAGCAGGCGCGATGACAGCCTGGCCGTCATGCCGATGGCCGATCACTTCACCCTGCTGCACGCGGTCGAAGCTGGACCAGTCGCGGCTGAAGCGGTCTTGCGGGTGCTCCATGTCGATCACGTCGACCAGCCGGATAAGCTGGATATCGGCCACCGGGGGCTGCAGCGGCAGGTCGATCATGTCATGCAGGGCCAGCGTCTGCAGGATGGCCCGGTAGGCCACCTCGGGGGCTTGCGGGTCATCGTGCTGGCCGCATTCCAGTGTTACACCATACAAGCCCTTGCTGCGCGCATATTCGGTGGTGCCCACGCCATACTGGCGGTCCAGCAGGTCGGGGGACATGGCGCGACCCTGCTGGCGGCGCCGTTCCACGCCGCGCACATAGGCGCCCATCCATCCTTCCACCACGCGCTGGCAACCCAGGTGGGCCACCATGCGCTGTTCGGCTGCGGCATGGGCGAAGGGTTCGATGTCATCGTGGTTGTCTTCCGGTCCCAGCATGGCGAAGGGCTGGCCGCCGGTGTGGAAGGAGTGCAGGTCCAGCAGGACGTCATGCTCATCGATCCAGGGACAGAGCAGGTTGCAGAGCTGGTCTTCGAAATTGGCGGGGGCCGGATGCGCACGCAGATTGCGATTCAGATTGCGTTCCCCTTGGCGCTGCTGCAATTGGTAGGCCAGCGGATTGGTGACCGGCACCAGCGTGAGCAAGCCGCGCTGGATGCGCAGCCGGCCGCTGTCGAGTTCGCGTTGCAGGCGGCCGATGGCCTGGGTGCCGCAGGTTTCATTGCCATGCACCGCCCCCAGGATCAGCAGGCGCGGACCGGGGGCGAAGGCGGCATATTGCAGGCGTTGCAGGGAAGAAGGAAAGGGAGCGGACATGATGGGCAGCTTGGATACACAAGAACACGAAAGCGGCAACGATACCCCGGTTCGGGGTAGCCTGCCACTGCCCTCCCGCACCATGGACAAGTTTCGTCTGCCGCATTAACGCACGCGGTCTTGCCAGCCTGGCGTGGCAGTGGCTGCCACGGCGTCATGGGCATGAAGGCTTTCCAAGTGTGCCACCCGTACCGCGCAAGCGCCAAAGCGGGTTTCCAGCGCCTGCCGCAGGCGCCGCGCGGCATCTTCCACGTACATCAGGTTGGCGCCATTGGCCAGCGCGAAGGCTTGTTCATCGGCACGCCGCACCGCCGTCTGCACTGCCGTGCCCAGGGCCGCTTCGGCGGTATCGATCAGGGCGGCAATGGGTAGCTGCTCGGCCTTGGGCGACACATTGATGCTGAGTTCGGCTTGGCTGCGCTGGCTATGCGGCGTGGCCAGGCTGGCGTTGCGCTGCAGCCAGGCCAGGGCGGCTTCGCGCTCGATGGCCGGTTGCCCGGCGAAAGCCTGGGCGAAGGCATCCTGCAGCGCCTGGCGCGACAAGGCGGCCGAACAGGGGCAGGTGGAGGAATAGGCGATGCTCACCCGCAGACTGATCTCCAGCACATCGTCATGCAATTCGGCGGAGAGGGTGACTGGATAGCTCTTCCAGCCGTCGAGGTCAGGGGTGACCAGTGCCGCGCGTTGCTGCAGCAAGGCAAAGTCCAGTCGTAGCGCGGCGGCGCGGGAATGGCAATCGGCATGGCTTTCGCGCAGTTGGCGCAGCAGTTCGTGCAGGGCGACGGGTGTGAGTCGCGCGCGGCTGGCGAAGGTGTCCAGCAGCAGGTACAGGCGCGACATGTGGATGCCCTTGGCGTGCGGATCAGGCAGATCCACCGCTACCTCGGCGCTGGCCGCTACCGTCTTGCCGCTGTCCAGTTGCAGCGGCAGGGCGATGCCGCGCATTCCGACCCATTCCAGCGGCAGCGCGATGGCCGGGCGCTCCTCGCGGGCCACGTCAGGCAGCGGGCGCTTGTTGAACTCGGCCATGCGCATCACTCCCAGGCGGGGAAGGGGTCGGCCATGCGCGACCAGCCCAGCGGGCCTTGCGCCATCTCGGCATCCGACAGCAGGCAGGCGTCGAGACGGGCGCGCAGGGCTTGCTGGTCCATCTCGATGCCGATCAAGACCAGCTCCTGGCGGGCATCGCCCACGTTCTCATCCCATTGCTGCAGGATGAAATCGATGGATTCCTGTTCCTGCGGCCATTGCTCACGTGGCACTGCGGCCCACCACTTGCCGGCCAGTCCATGGCGGCACACGGCCCCGGCCTGCGACCAGGAGCCGGCATGGGCTGGTCGCGTCGCCAGCCAGAAAAAGCCCTTGGAGCGCACCACCCCCGGCCATTCACGGTTGACCAGGTCAAAGAAACGCTGTGGATGCATGGGTCGACGCGCACGCCAGGCGAAGCTGGTAATACCGTACTGTTCGGTCTCCGGCACGTGCTCGCCGCGCAATTCCTGCAGCCAGCCGGGGGCCTGGCTGGCTTGCTCGAAGTCGAACAGACCGGTGTTCAACACCTGGTCCAGCGCAACCTTGCCGAATTGCGCCGTGACCATGCGCGCGCGCGGGTTGAGCTTGTGCAGGATGGCGTGCAGGCGTTCCAGGTCGGCCGGCGCGACCAGGTCAAGCTTGTTGAGGACGATCACGTCGCAGAATTCGATCTGCTCGATGAGCAGATCGACCACCGTGCGGCCATCTTCCTCGCCCATCGATTCGCCACGCTCCTGCAGGCTGTCCTGGGAGCTGTAGTCCTTGAGGAAGTTGAAGGCATCGACCACCGTCACCATGGTGTCCAGGCGTGCCACATCCGACAGGCTGGCGCCCTCTTCATCGGTGAACGTGAACGTTTCGGCCACCGGCAGCGGCTCCGAGATGCCGGTCGATTCGATCACCAACTGGTCGAAGCGGCGCTCGCGGGCCAGCTTGCGCACTTCCATGAGCAAGTCTTCGCGCAGGGTGCAACAGATGCAGCCATTGCTCATCTCCACCAGTTTTTCCTCGGTGCGCGAGAGGTCGGCGCCACCGTCGCGTACCAGCGCGGCATCGATGTTGACCTCTGACATGTCATTGACGATCACCGCCACGCGGCGGCCTTCGCGGTTGTTCAGGATGTGGTTGAGCAAGGTGGTCTTGCCGGCACCGAGGAAGCCGGAAAGCACCGTCACGGGAAGCCGGCGATCGCCGGGCTGGCGTTGGGTGGTGGTCATGAAAAGAGTGGAAATGGTGGGCTGGGGGAAGTCCGGGCAATATGTACATGCGGTCGCAAAAAATGCAACTTGGTTGCAAATATCGCACAAATGCAACAATGTTGCAAATTTGTGCGGACCAGGTGCTCATTGATGGGCCTCGCTGCAGGGGGGCGCTCCGGTGCGAAAGCCCGGCTTGTGCTAGCATTGCGCCTCGCAACAAGGAGGTTTCATCACATGTCCCAGATCTTCCCGTACAAGGGAAATGCCGTCATTCCAGAGATCAAGACGCTCGATAACGGTAAATTCATGGCTTGCTTCGTGATCCACGAGGGCAAGGATGGCAGCGGCAAGCTGCGCTACCAGCGCAAGGCGCCTACCAATGAATTCGATACCGAAGACGAGGCCATTGCCTACATCCTCGATTTTTCGGGCGACTGGATCGACGAAAACCCCATGTGATCCGCTGGATGCAGCCTACCGGCAGTCGGGCTGCGCTGCCAAGCACCTGGTATAGAAGAGCCGCACGGTCACTACCGTCGGCTCTTTTTTCATGGGCGCCTGGCTGCGACAAATTGCCACATTCGCAGCCGCGGCTGCGCAGCCTACAATCGCGCACCTGATGATCCTTTGCGTCCGCCTTGCGCGTCGACCTTGCCTGCATGACTACCCACTCCCTCCAGCCCGCCGCTGATGGCGCTGCCGTCACCGCTGCCAGCCGCGCCCGTCCAGCGGTCTCTGCCGTGCAGGCGGTGCTGCTGCGCCTGCATTTCTACATCGGCCTGTTCGTCGGCCCCTTCATCCTGGTGGCCGCGCTCACCGGCACGCTGTATGTCCTTACGCCGCAGATCGAGTCGCACCTGTATGCGCAGCAGCTCTACAATCGCACCTCCGGCGTGGTCCGACCGCTGGCCGACCAGGTGGCAGCAGCCCAAGCCTTTCTGGGGCCGGATGCGCGCCTGTTCGCGGTGCGTCCGGCCAGAGCAGCCGGCTGGAATACGCGGGTCATGTTCAGCCAGAGCGGACTGGGTGACTCGGAAAGCCGCGCCATCTTCGTCGATCCTGTGAGCCTGCAGGTCAGGGGCGACCTGATCGTCTATGGCACCAGCGGCGTGCTACCGCTGCGCACCACCCTGGACTACCTGCACCGCAATCTGATGCTGGGCTCACTGGGCCGCAACTACAGCGAACTGGCCGCCTCCTGGTTGTGGCTGGGGGCGCTGGGCGGTGTGTGGCTGTGGTGGCGGGGACGCCGGCCACAGCGCGCGCTGCGGGTAGCGCGCCCTCTGAACGTGCGCCGCCTGCATACGCTGCTGGGATTGTGGATCGTGATCGGGTTGGTGTTCTTCTCGGCCACCGGGTTGACTTGGTCGCGCTGGGCCGGCGAGCGGGTCAGCCAGATGCGCGCGCAATTGGGCTGGATCACGCCGTCGGTCTCGACCCAGTTGCAGCCGGGCGCACCGGCCATGAACATGGGCGAGCACGCCGACCACATGGCCGCGCATGGCATGAGCATGTCCATGCCACAGGTGGGTGACCCGGCGCGCTTCGACATGGTGCAGCACATCGCCCGCGCCGGTGGCATCGATGCCGCCGACATCGAGATCCGTCCACCGCGCGCGGCCGATCAGGCCTGGGTGGTGCGCGAGGTGGACCGTTCTTGGCCGACCCAGGTCGATACGGTGGCGATCGATGCCGATCGCATGGTCATCACCAGCCGCGCCGATTTCGCCAACTTCCCGCTGGTCGCCAAGCTGGTGCGCTGGGGCGTGGATGCGCATATGGGCGTGCTGTTCGGGGTGGCCAACCAGATCCTGATGGCGCTTTTTGGGTTCGCCCTGAGCGGCTTGATCGTGCTGGGTTACCTGATGTGGTGGCGCCGCCGTCCGGCTGCCGGTGCCAGCCTGGCGCCGTTGATGGAAGCGGTCATGCGCTTGCCACCCCTGCAGCGCATCACATTGGCCGTGCTGGCCTTGCTGCTGGGCTGGAATCTGCCGCTGATGGGCGTGAGCCTGCTGGTGTTCCTGCTGGTCGATGTGATCCGCTATCGGCGCAGCCTGCGTTGACGTGCCGCCATTGACGGTGGCTTATTCGGCGAGCTGGCCATCCGGTTTTTGCTCGAACCATTCACTGCCGCGTTGCACGAAGGTCTGCGACGCGGCCAGTGCAAAGCTGTTCTGCTCCGATTCCCAACCCAGTCTATGCACCACGATCTGGTGCGCTTCCACCTGCAGCACATTGAAGGAATTATTTTCTCCCCGGCCACGGGTGGAGGTGGCCGTGCCGGCCTGCACCACCAGGGCCGAATAGCCGGGGATGTGATAACGCCCGGCACTGCTGGCGGCCGAGCTGGTATGCACGTGCCCGGCCAGCAGCAGGTCGGCGCCGCACAGCGCAAAGGCGCGCATGGCCGGCACCGCCTGACCGACCAGGCCGTGATGCTGCGGTCCCGCTGGCAGGTCGAAGGGGTGATGGGTGACGATGATCTTGACCAGATGCTCGCCCACGGCGGCCAGCTCGCGCCGCGCCAGCTCGATCTGGCGATCATTGACGCGGCCATCCTTGATGGTCAGTGAACGGGCGGTATTGATGCCGACCACTGCGATCTCTTCATCCACGTACTTCGGTTGCAGGTCCGGGGTGATATGGCGCTTGTACTGGCGTAGCGGTTGCAGCAGCCGGGCGGCGACATTGAACAGCGGCACGTCATGATTGCCCGGCACCACCAGTTGCGGCTGGGGCAGGGCATCGAGGAACTGGCGTGCCTGCTTGAACTGCTTGCTGCGCGCACGCTGGGTGAGGTCGCCGGAAACCACGATGAGATCCGGGCGCAATTCGTGGATCTGGGCGATCAGGGGCTCGATGATATGCGCATCGATACGGCCGAAATGCAGGTCCGACAGGTGGATGAGCTTGCGCATCACGGTTCTCCCAGCAACTTGTCCAACAGGCCGGCCTGGCCATTGCGCGGTTGCGCGGCCACCTGCGGCACGATCACTTCCAGCGAGGCCGGGCGGATGCGATAGTGCAGCGGCGTGGCCATCAGGTTGACTTCGCCATCGGTGGCTACGCGCATCCGTTTCCTGTGGGTTTCGATGAGGATCTCGGTGGCGGTCAGCACATCGAAGTCGTGCGCCTCGTGCAGGCGTCCGAACAGCGCGTGCAAGGCCAGGCGCAGCAAGCCCCAGCGCCCTGTGTGGTGGCAGGCATAGAGGCTCAGGCGGCCCTCGGTCAGGGTGGAACGCTTGCCGATGTCCAGCCCGCGCATCAGATACGCGTTATTGCCGATGAACACGAAGGGTGTGCGCCGCCAGTGCTCCTGGCCATCGATGGACAACCGCACGCGCAGGAAGGGATAGCGCCGCAAGGCCCCCATCGCAGCCCAGGTAAAGGCCAGCCATTTGCCGCGGCCCAGGCGCGCCTGCTGTTTTTCGCGCTCGCGCACGATGTCTGGATACAGGCCCAGGCTGGAATTGTTGATGAAGGCTGCGCCATTGACTTCACCACTATCGACCTTGATACGCCGTCCGCTGGCGATGTTGGCAATCGCTTCTTCCAGTGCCAAAGGGATATTCAGATCCTTGGCGAAGTGGTTCAGCGTGCCCAGCGGCAACACGCCCAGCGCGCTTTGGCACTGCGGTTCGGCCAGCAGGATCGAAGCCACGGCATTGATACTGCCATCGCCGCCGCCAGCGGCCACCACCGGCACCTTCTCGCGCACCGCCTGGCGTGCCACTTGCAGCATGTCCTGGCCGCTGTGTGCCAGGTGTACGCGGGCGCGCAGGCCATGGCTGGCGAATTGGTCGGTGATGTGGTTGGCCAGTTTCTCGGCGTGTCCGCCACCGGCCTTGGCATTGATGACGGCAACTACGTCCGGGCGGCCATTGTTGGCGGGAAAGTCCGTGGTCGGGTGTTGGTCTGGCATCCGCAGGCGAGGGTGGATTCAAAGCCTGTTGGAGCGCGGCAGGCCGTAATAGTGCCGCTGCCACGTGAAAACCAGCGTGCTCCACAGCGCAAACCAGGCCGTGCCCAGCAGCATGGCGCCCAGCACGTCGCTCAGGAAATGCGCGCCCAGATAGACCCGGCTGAACCCGGTCAGCACCACCAGCAGCAGGGCCACGCCGATCACGCTCAGGCGCACACCGGACTCACCGGTCTTGAGGCGCGCACCGATGGCTGCCAAGATGCTCGGCTGATTGAGCAGATAGGCCGCCAGCATGGCATAGAGCAGGGTGGCGCCGATGGTGTGGCCGCTGGGGAAGCTGTAGCTGTGCAGCACCAGGATGGGATCGTCGAAGCTGGGACGCAGGCGCGCAAACAGATGCTTGAGGATGAAATTGCACAACATGCCGCCCGGCAGCACCAGCAACAGGTCGATCACCCAGGCCCAGCGCCGCTGTTGCAGCATATGCCAGAGCAGCGCCAGGCCCATCACCAGCACCCCGATGGTGCCATGCAGATGGGTATAGCCCAGCACCAGTTCGGTCAGCGGCGAGAAGGCGTGCTGGTTGAACCAGTCGGCCAGTTGCTGGTCCAGGCGCGTGAGAGCGCCGTGGGTGCTGACTTCGTAGGCAATCAGGGCGAACAGCAGGACGGTGGAGACGACCGCCATCAGGCCCGTGGTTAGCGGCAGGCCAAGATGATGGTCGCGTGCCAGGCGAGCGCGCAGGAAGCGAGTGAGCGTGGCAGAGGGGGCAAGCGTGCGATCTGGACGATCAGTTGGGTGGGGTCGGTCTGTCATCCGGGCATTCTACCCTCAGCTACCCCGGCGCCGGCAAGGCGCGCTAAGGGGGCAGCAGGGGTCAACTGTACGGGCCGCCTCAGGCGCAGGGATCGTTGCCCAGCGCAATGGCGCGCAAGGCTACCAGGTCGCACAGTTCGACGTCGCGGTGGCTGACTTCGATCACGCCGGTCTTCTTGAAGTTGGTCAGCAGGCGGCTCACGCTTTCCACCGCCAGGCCCAGATAGTTGCCGATTTCTTCGCGCGTCATGCGCAACTGGAAGCGGGTGCTCGAATAGCCCCGGCTGGCGTAGCGCGAGGACAGGTTGAGCAGGAAGGCGGCCATCTTCTGCTGGACCGTCATGCTGCCCAGGGTCAGCATGACGCGCTGTTCGCGCGAGATTTCCAGGCTCATCATGCGATGGAACTGGCGCAGCAGGGTGGGCATGTCGCGGAACAGGTCTTCCAGGCGGGCGAAGGGGATTTCACAGACTTCACTGTCTTCCAGCGCTACCGCCTCGCACAGGTGGTGACCGGCGCCGATGGCATCCATGCCCAGCAGTTCGCCGGCCATCTGGAAGCCGGTAATCTGCTGGCCGCCGTTGGGGTTGCCCTGGAAGGTCTTGAAATGCCCCAGGCGGATCGCGTAGAGCATGTCGAACTTGTCATTGAGCCGGTACAGGCTTTCATCGCGCTTGACCTTGCGGCGGCGGTTGATGACCTGTTCCAGCCGCTGCATGTCACCCTGGTCCAGTCCCATCGGCAGGCAGAGCTGGTGCATACTGCAGGCCGAACAACTGGCACGCAGCGCGTGCAAGGTGAGCGGAGGTGGGGCATGGACGGGGCTGTGGGCGGGTAGACTGGACATAAGCGTTTGGTTTTCCTCTTTGTTGTGGCGGCGTCGGCTGGCCAGGTTATTGGCGTAATGATCTGTGAATGCGCCACATTGTCATGCGGCCACGCAGCTATTTTTTCCAGTACTTTTACCACAGTTTCGCTTGCGGAATGCATTCAGCAGACGGGCGAGCAAAAACTTTCATCAGTTTCAGTGCTGGTGTGCTTTTTAGTTACGTAAGGATTTTCCTATCATTTTTTTCATTTCTTTTATTTCCTTCATTTTTTCTTCATTTCTGCCCGCCGAATGGCTATTTGATCAGCTTCAACACCGCCCGGAACTGCGGATGTTGGCTCTCGCGCAACCATTCATAGGCCACCATTTCCAGCGTGACCGGGGTGGCACCGGCGGCTCGCAGGCGCTCGAAGGCAGCGTCGCGGTCTACGGCCCGGCGCGAGCCACAGGCTTCCAGTAGCGGTAGCACCCGATAGCCTTGTTGTAACAGGGAAAGTGCGGTTTGCAGCACGCAGATATGGGCTTCGCACCCCGCCACCACGATCTGCCGCACGCTAGCGGGGATGAGCGGCAGCAAACCTGCGGCGCAGGCATCGAAATGGTGCTTGGAGAGCGTTACCTCGCACAGCGGGCGGATGTCGGGGTGATTGGGGCCGAGCTTGTCAGGCATTTGCTCGGTGCCAATCACGGGGATGCCGAGCAGGCGGGCAATCGTCGCCATGCGCACGGTCTGGGCCAGGACAGCCTGGCCGTCATGGATGGCGGGCAAGAGTCGTTCCTGGGGATCGATGACCAGCAGGGCGGATTCGTTGGCCTGGATCAGCATGGGTTTGTCCTATCGTCGAGGCTTGGCAGGAATTGACGGTGTTGTGTCATTGACGCCAAGCGGGTGGGAATTCGACAATTTTCTCCTCAAATGACCGCCAGGAGCAAATCTCATGCGTCACACTCCCGCCATCCCCTCCACCATCCCGCCCGGCAGCCGCAACGCCGCTATCCTGGCCCTGTGCCAGGGCTTGTTCACCTGCGCCATCTCGATCGACCTGACCCTGACCGCGCTGACCGGCTGGCAACTGGCCCCTGACAAGGCGCTGGCCACCTTGCCGTTTGCCCTCATCACGGTGGCCGGGGCCGTGGTGACCTGGTTTGCCGCCTTCCTGATCCAGCGCCTGGGACGACGCTGGGCCTTCGTGCTGGGCGCGGCCAGTTGCTGTGTGGGCGGGCTGATTTCGGTGTGGTCGGTGTTTCATGCCCAGTTCTGGAGCTTTTGCGCCGGTACCGCCCTGGTCGGGGTGTTCCAGGCCTTCGCCCAGTATTACCGGCTGGCCGCCGCCGATGCCGTCAGTGAGGCCGCCAAGAGCCGCGCCATCTCCACCGTGCTGGCCGGGGGCGTGATTGCGGCCCTGGTCGGCCCGGCCTTGGCCGCCTGGAGCAAGGACTGGTTCCCGACGGCCTTGTTTGCCGGCGCCTACCTGGTGGTTGCAAGCATGGGCCTGCTGTCGGTGCTGGTGCTGCTGCTGTTCTACCGCGACCAGGAGCAGCCGGGTGCTGCGGCAGCGATGACCAGCGCCGAGGCGGCCCCGCCCCGACCCTTGACGCGTATTGCGCGTACGCCGGTCTTTCTGGCCTCGGTGGCCAATAACGTGGCCGGCTCGATGGTGATGATGTTCATCATGACCGCCGCACCGCTGGCCGCTGTGGCCTGCCATCACGGTATCGACGATGGCGCGGCCATCATCCAGTGGCACCTGATAGGGATGTATGCCCCATCCTTCTTTGCCGGTCGGCTGATCCAGCGCTTCGGCCTGGGTTCGGTATTGCTGGCCGGGCTGGGGATGAACCTGGGGTGCGCGCTCATCGCCATGTGCTCCACCACGCTGCCGGCGTTCTATGTGGCCTTGCTGCTGCTGGGCGTGGGTTGGAATTTCATGTTCGTCGGTGGCACGACCTTGCTGGCGCAGTCTTACACCCCCAGCGAGCGCGCCAAGACCCAGGGCCTGGCCGAACTGATGCGCTATGCCGCCACCGCCCTGGCCACGCTCGGGGCCGGGCCCTTGCTGGCGCGCTTTGGCTGGGAAAGCTTGAACGCAGCGATCCTGCCGGTGCTGTTGTTATCAGCTTTGTTCACCTTGCGCTGGATGTTGGCGCAGCGTACCCAGGGGGCGGCGCTGGCAGGCGGCCTGCGCTAAGATCGGAATAATCTTTCATATCGGTCTTCCATGTCATCGAGCCACCCCCCACGCCACGTCGTTCTGCTCGCCTATGAGGGCATGAACCTGCTGGACCTGGCCGGCCCCATGCAGGCACTGGCCACCACCAACCGCCTGCAAGCCCAGGACATCTACCGGCTGCACGTGGCCTCGGCCCAGGGCGGCGCCATCGTCACCAGTGCCGGCCTGCCGGTACTCACCCAATCGCTGGCCGAGCTGGACCAGGCGCTGGCCGGCGCGCCCTTGCATACCCTGGTTTCGCCCGGTGGCAGCCAGGGTGACCAGTTCCGCCTTGATCCGGCGCTGGTGGCGTGGATACGGCAAAGAGCACCGCAGGCGCAACGCATCTGTTCGGTCTGCAGCGGCGCCTTCCACCTGGCCGAGGCCGGTCTGCTGGATGGCTTGCGGGTGACCACCCACTGGGATTCGGTAGCGCAGTTGCAGCGCCGCTATCCGGCTCTGCAGGTGGATGGCGAGCCGATCTACATCCGCCAGGGACGCATCTGGACCTCGGCGGGGGTGACGGCTGGCATCGACCTCACGTTGGCCCTGGTGGAGCAGGATCTCGGTCATGCCGCTGCCATTGCCACGGCGCGCCAGTTGGTGATGTTCATCAAGCGTCCGGGCGGACAATCCCAGTTCAGCGCGCCGCTGGCCTCGCAGTCGGCCGGAGTCGGGCGTTTCGTGGAGCTGCACGCCTGGATTGCCGGCCATCTGGAGGCGGATTTGCGGGTCGAGAACCTGGCCCGCCAAGTCAATATGAGCCCGCGCACCTTTGCCCGCCTGTATGTCGCCGAGACTGGCCGTACCCCGGCCCGCACGGTGGAATTGATGCGATTGGAAGCGGCCAGGCGCGCCCTGGAAGAAACCCGTCTGCCCCTCAAGCGCATCGCCAGCCAGTCCGGTTACGGCGAGGAACAGAACCTGCGCCGGGTCTTCCTGCGCCAGTTGGGCGTCAGTCCAGGGCAGTATCGCGAACGCTTTGCCGCGGCCTGAGCCTCATTGCCCGGCGCCGACGCAATCGTGTCCCAGCGCCTGCTGCAAGTCAAAGACTTCGATGGAGGCCAGCCGATAGCGCTGGCGCAGGCGGCCCTCTGGCATGAATAGGGGATAAGAGCGATAAATGCACAATACAAGAAATCTCTTGTTTTTGTAATTTATCGCTTTTATCTTATAAATTCGATTTATCGCCCTTGGCTTGTATTTCGCCTGCAGCTGCTCCTGGTGCCAGTGCGGTCAGCGCCGCCAGCGAATCCAGCCACCACGACAGCGCCGGGCCGGCCGGATGGTCGGGCTTGTAGACACACTGGATGGGCAACTCCGCCCCTTGCGGCGGGTGGTGGATGGTACTGATGCTCACCAGCCTTCCGTGGTCCAGGTCGTCCTGCACCACATGCCGTGGCATGTTGCCCCAGCCCATGCCGGCGCGCAGCAGGGCGTGCTTGGTTCCGAGGTCGCTCATGCGCCAGGTCAGGCGCGAGTGCACCGAGAAATCCTGGCGCGCCGTCAATTCGCTGCGGTCGGAAAGTACCAGTTGGGTCTGCTGCTGCAACAGCTTTTCCGAAATCCGCCCCCGCACCTTGGCCAGCGGATGATCCGGCGCCACCACCGCCACCAGTTGCACGCTGGGCAGGGTAATACGCAGCAGGTTGGGCGGCGTGGTGGGCAACGTGCCCAGGATGCCCAGCATGGAACGCCCATCGATGACGCGCTCGGCCACCGCCCCCAGGGCTTCCACCTCCAGCCGCACCGTCACCTCCGGGAAGGCCAGGCGGAAGCGCTGCAGCAGGTCCACCAGGCAATCGGTAGGAAAGAACACGTCCACCGCCAGCGATACTTCCAGTTCCTGCCCGCGCGCATAGGAGCTGGCCCGCACCTGCAAGGAATCCACATGGTCCAGCACCTGGCGCGCATCGGCCAGCAAGGCCACCCCTGGCGCGGTCAACTGCGGCCGGTAGCCGCTGCGGTCGAACAGCAGCACGCCGAGCTGCTCTTCCAGCGTGGCGATGGCGTAGCTGACCGCGGACTGGGCGCGCGCCAGCTTGCGGGCGGCGGCCAGGAAGCTGCCGCTGTCGGCTACCTGGACGAAGACACGCAACTGATCCAGCGACAGGCGCTCAATATTCATACTGACCTCGATATCTGATGAAGTGCCAACTATATCTAAAATTTAGATCATGATTATAAAAAGATAATCAGTTTTTTCCGAGGGCGAACTTGCCTATTCTGTCGTCACTGGCTGCAGCGAAGCAGTAGCAAGCAGATCAGGCAAGACATTGATATCAGGCAACCGCAGCAACGACTGCAAGAAAAAACAAACCAACATAGTTCACCCAACACAGAGAGGCTTACCATGATCACCAACTTCACCACCTTCCGCATTGGCCGCGTCCTGCTGGCTTCCTTGTTCGTCATTTCCGGGATCTTCAAGATCATCGGCTTCGCCGGCACGGTCGGCTATTTTTCCAGCCTGGGCCTGCCTGCCCCGACCCTGGTGGTGCTGCTCACCATCCTGGTCGAAGTCGGCGGTGGCCTGTTGTTGATGACTGGCCGTGGCGTGCGCCCGGTGTCGCTGGTGATTGCCCTGTTTACCGTCGGCGCCACCTTGTCGGCCCATCACTTCTGGACCATGGAAGGCGCCGCCGCACAAGCTCAGATGATCCACTTCCTCAAGAACGTGGCCCTGATCGGTGCGCTGCTGCTGGTGTCTTCCATCGACCCGCAAGCGCAGCCGGAAGAGCGTCGCTGATCGTCGCTGATCGTCGTTGATCGCCGCAGCCCAAGCGTACCTATCGCATAACGCATGACCCGCCCGCAGCCATGAGAATGGGCTGCGGACCTTTCCAAGGAGAGAACATGAGCACCCCCTACACCCGCCAGATCGAACGCCTGGTCAAGGGCATCGCCACCCAGGACGGCGCCGGCGTGAGTCTGACCCGCGTGCTGACCCATGACCTGCAACGCCGCCTGGATCCGTTCCTGATGTTGGACGCCTTCCATTCCGACGAACCCAGCGATTACCTGGCCGGCTTCCCCGACCATCCGCATCGTGGTTTCGAAACCGTGACCTACATGCTGGCCGGCCGGATGCGCCACCGCGACAATGCCGGCAACGAAGGTTTGCTGGAACCGGGCGGGATGCAATGGATGACTGCCGGGCGCGGCCTGGTCCACTCGGAATTGCCGGAACAGGAAGATGGCCTGATGAGCGGTTTCCAGCTCTGGGTCAACCTGGCCGCCAAGGACAAGATGACTACGCCCGGCTACCAGGACATTCCGGCCGCCGGTATTCCCGAGACCTCGCCGCAACCGGGCGTGAAGGTACGCGTGTTGGCCGGCAGCGCCTTCGGGGTGGATGGCGCGATCCGTCGCGAGACCACCGAACCACTGTATCTGGACCTGCACCTGGAAGCCGGCGTCACCCTGGATCTGCCGATTGCGGCGACCCACAATGCCTTCCTCTATGTCTATGAAGGCAGGCTGGCCGTCGGCCCGCAAGGCAGCGAAGCGCGCCTGGCCGAGGCGGGACGCATGGCGCTGCTGTCCAATGTGGCCGATGCCGCAGGGGTGACGCTCAGGGCCGAGCAGGCCAGCCGCTTCCTGCTGATCGCTGGTCGGCCCTTGAACGAGCCGATCGCCCAATGGGGGCCGTTCGTGATGAATACCCGCGAGCAGGTCGAAGAAGCCATCGACGATTTCCGCGCCGGCCGCTTCTGAGCTCAATTGCTAGCCAACCTTATTCTGGAGAACCGCATGAGTAACATCCTTCATAAGATCCAGGGCCTGACCCGCGACATCGGTTTCCCGGTCCGTCGCCTGCTACCAGCGGCGGCTGCGCGTACCGTCGGTCCCTTCGTCTTTTTCGATCATATGGGCCCGGTGGAATTCGATGCCGGCACCACCGAGGGCGATGTCCGCCCGCATCCGCACATCGGCCTGGCCACCGTGACTTACCTGTTCTCCGGCGCCATGATGCATCGTGACAGCCTGGGCGTGGTCCAGCGCATCACCCCCGGGGCGGTCAACTGGATGGCGGCGGGGCGCGGCATCGTGCACTCCGAGCGCATTCCCGACGATATCCGCGAGCAGAAGGTGCCGGTGCATGGCTTGCAGATGTGGGTAGCGCTGCCCGCCGAGCAGGAAGAGGGCGAACCCCTGTTCCGTCATTACTCCGCCCAGGAGATGCCCGAGACCACCGTGGGCGGCGCCCGCCTGCATGTGCTGGCCGGTTCGGCCTTCGGCGTGAGTTCCCCGGTGATCACGGCCAGCCCGACGCTGTACGTGGCCGGCAGCACCACCGATGGTGCCGAACTGGAGATTGCCGCCGAGGTCCAGGAGCGCGCCCTCTATGTGGTGCGTGGCGATGTGACACTCGACGGCGAGCGCCTGGAAGCCGGCACCCTGGCCATCCTGCAACCTGGGGCGAGCGTGGCGTTCAAGGCCGTGGGCGAATCGGTGTTCATGATCCTGGGCGGTGCGCCGCTGGATGGCCCGCGCTTCGTGTGGTGGAATTTCGTCGCCACCTCGCGCGACAAGATCGAGGCCGCCAAAGAGGCCTGGAACAGCCGCAACAAGCAGGTCTTCCCCGACATCCCGGGCGAGACCGAGTGGATTCCGCTGCCGGCCCACTGACGCTGAACGGCTCAACGGGGGTGAGGCAAAACAAAACCGCCTGCCGCAATCGATGCGGCAGGCGGTTTTGTATGGGCCGGCTAATCATCCACCAGCCACCGGCCTCGGAACGGCTTTACAGCAGACCGATGATACGACCGATCTCGGTGATGTAGGGGCTATCCTTGAGAACCTGGTTTTCCAGGTTGTCGGCGGCGCGGCGCAGCGATTGCCAGGTATCGTTGACCTGGCCGGCGTGCGGCTGCGGTTGGCTCAGGTGTTGCCGCAGGCGCGCGATGTCTTCGCGCAGTTGGTCGGCTTCGCTGCTGCCGGCGGGCAGTTTCTGCAGTTCCGCCTCGAACTGGCCGACCATGTCCAGCAGGCGCTGGTGATCGAAACCTGGGGTTTGCATTTGCTCGCTCATGGATTCTCCTTGGGTGATTGACCGGCTCCATCATAGGCGCATTGCCGCTCGGCCGGCGAAAAAAGCTCTTTGGGTTTGCCCCGCGTCAAGTTCTCGTGTTTGGTTGCGATGCTGCGAACTAAGTTCCGGCGCACGTTACCGCCCCATGGCCTCATGCTTTGTTACACTGGCGGCTGTTTTGGCGCACGGCCCTCCCTGGCCCGCCTTGTTGATCCTGATTCATGACCTCACACGACGATTCCCTGGCCGCTGCCGTTGCCTATTTGAACTGGCAGGACGGCCACACCCAGCAGCAACTGCGCTGGCATTCCGAAGCCGGCAACCCAGCCCCCAAGCGGGTCGTGCTGGCCGATGACCAGATCGCTGCCGATACCGCCTATCGCCTGGCGTGCGAAGGCACAGGTCTGCTCTGGCGCGGCGACTTCCAGAATGCGCGCCAACTGTTGCAGGCGCTGGGGCGCCGCGTGGACCGCGCGCGCGAACGGGCCAGTACCAAGAGCCGGGGCCAGCCGGCGACCAGCGACAGCCCGGCGCAGGCTTTCCATCATCATCGCCAGATGCAGGCGCAGCGCGCACGCATCCTGGGGATGCTGCTGATCCCGCTCGATCCCGGTTTCGTGGTGCCGCTGCGGCGCGCGCCGGATGTGCAGGCCGCGTGCCACCAGACCTATGGCGCGGCGCTGGCCGGCGAGGCCTTCGCGGTCTCGCTGCGCGAACTGCAAGGCTTGATCGGTGCGCACGAATGGCGCAAGAAGGGGGTCGAGATCGGCGCGCTGGGCGCGCGCATCCATCCCTGGTATGGCGTCTTTTCTCCGGTGCGCGGCGAATACGTGGACCTGGTGGCGCAAGCGCCGTTGCCCGCCACCGAACTGGCCTTCGATATCGGCGTGGGCAGTGGCGTGCTCTCGGCGGTACTGGCGCAGCGTGGCGTGCGCAAGATCGTCGCCACCGACATGGACCCGCGCGCCCTGGCTTGCGCCCGCGAAAACCTGCAAGCCCTGGGGGTGCTGGAGCAGGTGGAGTTGCAGCAGGCCGACCTGTTCCCGCCGGGGCGTGCGCCGCTGATCGTCTGCAATCCACCCTGGCTGCCGGCCCGCCCGAGCTCGCCCATCGAGCAGGCCGTCTACGACCCGGAAAGCCGGATGCTGCTGGGCTTTCTCAATGGCCTGGCAGCTCATCTCACGCCCCAGGGTGAAGGCTGGCTCATCATGTCGGACTTCGCCGAGCATCTGGGCTTGCGCGCCCCCGGCATGTTGGCCGAGGCCATCGCGCAGGCTGGCCTGACGGTGGTGGCGCGTCATGACATCAAGCCGCGCCACGGCAAGGCCGCCGATCGCGAGGATCCGCTGCACGCTGCCCGCAGCAAGGAAACCACCACCCTGTGGCGCCTGCGCGCACGGGGCTAAGTCCCCTCACAACCGGGCAGAAAGGCGCATCCCATGAAACCGACCCAGCTTCTCGCGCTGCTCTTGTGCGCATCGATATGGCCGGCCACGGCCCAGGTCACCACGCGCGACCTGGGTGGGCACTATGGGCCGCAACAGGCGCTACCTGTTCCGGTCCCGGTTCCCGTTCCGGTGCCGGATGTACTGAACCGCAATGCGCCCCTGAGCGAACCCATCACCACCTCCGGCAATAGCTGCACTTGTCAGGTGGCCGAGACCAGCGGCGGCGCCTGCATGATCTTCCTGCGCACCAACGCGGCTGACTGGATCGCTCGCAATGCGCCGCAGACCGCGCTGCGTTCCTCGGCCAGCGGGCGCTACTATGACGCCCCGTTTGCGCTGGCCGCCAGTGCCTGTGCCGGCCGCAAGGTGGCGCCGAGTGGCGTGAAGGTGCATTGGCTGGATCGCCGCAATGCCATCCTGGAATGGAAGTAAGCTGCTGCTGAATCAGACCGCTTCCTGCCAGGCAGGAAAGTCCAGCACGACCGAGAAATACCCGTTGGGCAGATAGGCAAAGCGCATCTCGGCGCCATGGGCGCGCATCACCTCTTCGACGATGGACAGCCCCAGGCTGGCGCCCATGCGGTTTTCGCTGCGGGGAGCGAAGGGCTTGCGCAGTCGCTCCCAATCCTTGGCCGCAATGCCCGGTCCATCATCGATGAAACGCAGTTGGTGGCGCTGGCCATCGCTGTCCAGCCTGACCTGCAGCAAGCCCGGTGCGCCGTATTGCAGGGCATTGTCGAGGATGTTCTTGATCGCTTCGCCCAGCGCGATGGTGTCGCCCCGGATCAGGCAGGGCAGGGGCGGCACGTCCAGCGCCAGGTCGTGCGGGGTGCGACTGCGATTGGACAGTACCTCGGTCATCTGCGAGCGCACCAGCTCGCCCAAGTCGATGGGGGCTTGCAGGCTGCTGTCATTGCGATGCTGGACCATCGCATGATTGATGAGCTGATTGACCAGCGCGCCCAGGTTGCCGGTACGTTCGCGCAACAGGGCCAGGTGGCGCTGGCGCTTGTCTTCATTGCTTTCATTGGCCAGCAGTTCCATCTGCGCCACCAGCGCCGTCACCGGCGTGCGCAACTGGTGGGCAGCGTCACCGATGACGCGGCGCATGGTGGCGCGATGCACTTCCAGGCGCTGCATGAAGGCATTGATGGCCGACACCAGGGCATGGGTCTCGGCGGGCACGGTTAAGGACAGAGGTGAAAGATCGTTCAGGTCGCGTTCGCGGATGGCCGCCTCGATACGCTTCAAGGGCGCCAGTGCCTGGTACAAGGTGAACATTGCTGCCACCAAGGTGAGCACGCTCATGGCCACGATCACCATCAGCGCCTTGCTGCCCAGGCTCTGGGCAAAGGACATGCGGGCATTGTTGGTCTGCGCCAGCACGATCACGGCCCAGGGATGGGGACTGTTGACCGGCATACGGCGGCCGATGATGGCCATGCGCACGGGCGTACCCAGGTATTGACCATCGCGCAGCAACGGGCCTTGCTCCAGCTCGCTCCAGGGAATCTCGGGCCGGAATTCGGCATCGCCCGCAATCACCCGGCCGCGCGGGTCGAATACCACATAGATCGCATGGTCGCCGGTGCCCAGCATCGACAGCGCCGCCAGTGGCACATCGACGTTGACTTCGCCATGGTCGTACCAGGTATTCTCGGCGATCTGCAGGGCGCTGCCGGCCAGGATGCGGTCATAGGCCTGGCGCGCCGCCAGTTGGGTGGAAATCCAGATGGCGATCAGCAGGGCCGCGGCACTCACCAGCAGCACTGCGCCCACCCGCACCACCAGCCGGGTATAGAGCGAAGGCCCGGCGAGCACCTGCTGGGGACGGTCGTGCATCAGGACCGCGCGCCTGAATTCAGGCCCGCCGGGGCCACCAGCGCCACTTCAGCGGCAGCCTGCTGTAGCACCAACTGGTAACCCAGGCCGCGCAGGGTGCGGATCTCGAAACCCGCCCCGGCCAGCTTCTTGCGCAGGCGCGCCACGTATTGCTCGACGGTGTTGGCGTTGGGCGTGTCATCGACCGTGAAGAGCCGGTCCATCAACTCATCCTTGTTGAAGATGCGCCCCGGCCGGGCCGCGATGATTTCCAGCAGAGTCACCTCGCGCCGGGTCAATTCAATGGGTTGGCCGTCCAGCGTGGCGGTGCGGCTCTTGCGGTCGATGCACAGGTTGGCACAGTGCAGCAGGTTGGTCGATTCCCCGCCGCTACGGCGCAACAGCACGCGGATGCGCGCCTCCAGCTCACGGAAATCGAACGGCTTGACCAGGTAATCGTCGGCGCCCAGGTCGAGTGCGCGTACCCGCTCTTCAATCTCGCCGCAGGCGGTCAGCATCAGCACGGGCGTGTGCTGGCCCCGGGCGCGCAACTGTTGCAGCAAGCCAAAGCCATCGGTATGCGGCAGCATCACGTCCAGGATCAGCAGGTCGAAGGCTTCGCCCAGGCGGCCACTGGCATGGGCGCCGTGGCTTTCCCATTCCACGGTATGACCGATGCGGGTGAGATGGGAAACGATGGCCTCGGCCACGTCGGCGGTGTCTTCGACCAGCAGGATGCGCATGGGGGTCTCCAGTATTTGACGATGCCGCAACTGTTGGGCGTTGCTTGGGCAGGGCGCCATTGTATGCCCGAACCGGCATCCCACCACCATGGCCGTCAGGATTTAGTCAGATTGGTTACAGCTTCGCGGCCTAGCATCGCCGTCAGTATAAAAAATCCTATAAATCATTTGGAGACTTGCATGAGCGACCATGCCCCTGGCACATCGGCCATCGACCCGTCACGTCCATTGCTGGAAATCGACCGTGTCACCCTGCAATACAAGACCAGCGATTCGCTGGTGACGGCCACCCAGAGCGTGAGTTTCAACGTCCATCCGGGCGACCGCTACATCTTGCTGGGCCCCTCGGGATGCGGCAAATCTACGCTCTTGAAGGCCATCGGCGGCTACCTGCAACCGACCTCCGGGGCGATCCGCTTGAAGGGACGGGAAGTGCATGAACCGGGCCCGGACCGCATGATGGTGTTCCAGGAGTTCGACCAGTTGCTGCCCTGGAAGACCGTGCGCCAGAACGTCGAATTCGCCCTGCACGCCAGTGGCCGCCTGCACGGCCGTGCCGCCGCCGAGCGCGCCGAGTACTACATCGGCAAGGTCGGCCTGGCCAAGTTCATCGACAGTTATCCGCACATGCTCTCCGGCGGCATGAAGCAGCGCGTCTCGATTGCCCGTGGCATGGCCATGGAGCCCGATGTACTGCTGATGGATGAACCCTTCGCCGCGCTGGATGCACTGACCCGTCGCAAGATGCAGGACGAACTGCTGCGCCTGTGGGATGACACCCAATTCACGGTCCTCTTCGTGACCCACTCGATCGAGGAAGCCATCCGGGTCGGCACCCGCATCCTGCTCCTGACGCCCCATCCGGGCCAGGTCCGCGCCGAACTCAACAGCATTGATCCGAGCCAGCTTGGCACGGCCGCCCAGGCCGAGCTGGAAACCCGCATCAACGACATGCTGTTCGCCCACCACTGATTTCGCGCCGGAGACTTTCACATGCAAACCAATCTGCCCTTTGTCCGCCCGGAAATCCTGGTGGACCCCAATCCCCATGCCACCGCCGAAGTCCAGCGCCCGCTGTCGGCCTTTGAATCGCTCTATCGCCTGGGCTGGCTGCGCAAGACCGTGATCCTGCTGGTACTGGCGGCGATCTGGGAAGTCTATGGCCGCTGGCTGGACAATGCTTTGCTGTTCCCCAGCTTCAGCGAAACGGTGCAAGCCTTCCTCTCCGGCATCGGCAGCGGCGTACTGCTGCAACGCGCCGCCGTGTCGATGCAGACCCTGCTGGTGGGCTATGGCCTGGGCATCCTGTTGGCCGGCTTGCTGACCACGGTGGCCATCAGTTCGCGCATCGGCAACGACTTGCTGGAAACCCTGACCTCCATGTTCAACCCGCTGCCGGCCATTGCGCTCTTGCCGCTGGCACTGATCTGGTTCGGCCTGGGCACCGGCAGCATCATCTTCGTGCTGGTGCACTCGGTGCTGTGGGCGGTGGCCTTGAATACCCATGGCGGCTTCCGTGCGGTCTCCAATACCTTGCGCATGGTGGGCCAGAACTATGGATTGCGCCGCTTCTCGCTGGTGAAATCCATCCTCATTCCCGCTGCCTTCCCGAGCATCCTCACGGGTCTCAAGGTGGGCTGGGCCTTTGCCTGGCGTACCTTGATCGCCGCCGAACTGGTCTTTGGCGTGTCTTCCGGCGCCGGCGGCCTGGGCTGGTACATCTTCGAAAACCGTAACCAGCTGGAAACGGCCAATGTGTTCTCTGGCCTGTTCTTCGTCATCATCATCGGCCTGGTGGTGGAGAACCTGATCTTTGCCCAGATCGAAAAACGCACCATCCGTCGCTGGGGGATGCAGCACTGATGGATGCTTGACCTTGCGACTCCCTACAAACTTATAAACTGACGACCTTCAGGAGACCAATATGAAACGACGTAGCTTTACCAGCCTCATGATCGCCAGCGCCCTGGCGTTGTCCGGCGCCTCCGGTGCCGCCCGCGCCGAAGCCCAGGAAGTACGCATCTCGCACGGCTATGGCCTGCTGTACCTGCCGCTGATGGTGATGCGCGACCAGGGCCTGGTGGAGAAGCACGCCAAGGCGATGGGCCTGGGCGATGTGAAAACCAAGTGGGTGCTGCTTGATGGTGGCAACGTCATCAATGACGCCATGCTGGCCGGCAATCTGGATATCGCCGGTACCGGCGCGCCAGGCTTCGTGACGCTGTGGTCCAAGGCGCACGGCATCCCGCGTTCGGAAGTGGTGGGGCTGGGCGCGCTGTCGACCTCGCCCTTGTGGCTCAACACCAATAACCCCAACGTCAAGTCGCTCAAGGATTTCACGCCCAAGGACAAGATCGCCATCCCCGGCATCAAGACTTCGCTGTCGGCGGTGCTGTTGCAGATGGCGGCCGCCAAGACCTTCGGCATCGAGAACTACGCCAAGCTGGACCCCTTGACGGTGAGCCTGTCGCACCCGGAAGCGATGGCCTCGCTGGTCTCGGGCAAGACCGAGATCACTGCCCACTTCACCTCGCCGCCGTTCTCCTACCAGGAAGCCAAGGCGCCCGGCATCACCCGCGTGCTGAACTCCACGGACGTGCTGGGCCACATCACCATCGACGTGGTCTTTGCGCTCAAGTCCTTCACCGACAAGAACCCCAAGCTGACCCAGGCCGTCATGGCCGCGCAGGAAGAAGCCAACGCCTACATCGCCAAGAACCGCAAGGGCGCCGCCGAGATATTCCTGCGCGTGTCCAAGCTGAAGTTGCCGCAGGAAGAAGTGGAGCAGATGCTGGCTGACCCTGGTACCGAGTTTTCGACTACCCCGGTGGACATCATGCAGTACGTGGTCTTCATGAGCAAAGCCGGCACCATCAAGACCAAGCCGGCGGTGTGGAATGAGATGTTCGTGCCGGCGTTCAAGGAGCGCAAGGGGAGTTGAACCACCTGCAACCACCTACAACAAGCACCGAGTCGCTGAGCTGAGATCATTGTTGAAGAGTCTGCATGTTTTATATTAAACTTGCAGACTCTTAATCATTAATGACTTCCTCGCGGGGTGGCTTCATGCAAAGCTGGACTCTTGAGCAGTTGCGTACTGCGACCGAGGCAGGTGGTGTGGCTGCCGTCAAGTTGCGGGCCGAAGGCGGTGGTTTCTATGTCCAGATCACCACCAAGAATAACGGCCAAGCCGTGCTGTCCCATGCGCGCAGCGATGAGCCACGTACTTTTCCCAATCCGCTTCCGGCAATTACCTTGTTGCGCAAGCTTGGCTTGATGGTAGGTACGTTTGATATTTCCAATTGGAACCCCGAACTCAAGCCCTTGGCACGGACCCGGCCTGATCGGGCTGTGGCCATGAAGAATGCCCATGAAGCCGTCGAGCACGACCGCTGGTTTCGCTCGCAAGTAGAGCAGGCATTGACACAAGCCGATGATCCCGCCACGCAGTGGGTCACGCAGGAGCAAGCGCAGGCAAGCTGGGCCAAGAAACGGGCCAAGCTGTTGAAGCAGATGAAGAGGGGAAGTGATTGATCCTGCGCTGGCTTCCCACGGCGCTGCATGATCGCGATGCATTGATCGATTACATCGCGCAGCATAGCCTGCGCGCTGCGATTGATCAGGGTGACAAAATTGAGGATCAGCTCCTGCATCTGGTTGCTCATCCCCTGTTGGGGCGAGCGGGACGGATCCACGGCACGCGTGAGCTGGTCATCGGTGGCACGCCCTTTATTGCCGTTTATCGTTACCGGCCACGTCAACGGGTCATTGAGGTGATGCGTCTGCTGCATGGCGCGCAACAGTGGCCTCCGGTTGAGGACTGAATGCCGCCGTATCTTCGTAGCAGGTGCAAGTCATTTGAATCCGTTCGACGTATAGCCTTCGCTTCCTCATGCCTGAAATCACCGCCCTCCACTGGATCATCGATGAAGACCGCCTCTTCACCGACATGGCCGACGCCCCCGACAACCCCTGTACCGCCTGCGGTGGCTGCTGCGCGCATTTCCGCGTGTCCTTCTATTGCGGCGAGCTCAGCGATGGACTCGGCGGCATGGTGCCGGTGGAGCTGACCAGCAAGGTCAATGACACCCTGGCCTGCATGAAGGGCACAGAACATGGCCATGGCCGCTGCATTGCGCTCATCGGCGAACTTGGTCAGCGTGGCGTGGCTTGCAGCATCTACGATCGGCGGCCCAGTCCCTGTCGCGAGTTTTCTCCCTGGGAGGCCGATGGCCAGCCCAATCCAGAATGCCAGCAACGGCGCCACGCGTTGGGTTTGCCGGCGTTGGAGGCCCTGCCACCGCAGCAGGCTGCTCCTATCATCGCCGCCTGACGCCTTACTGCGCCGGCTCTGCGGCACACAGCGCAGCCAGGGCATCGCCCAGTGCTTCCGGTCTTCCCTCGAACAGTCGTTGCATGGCCTGCGGCTGGGCCAGTTGCGCATACAGAGCGCTGCGCGTCGGATAGTCGGTGGCCATGCGCACGGCTGCCAGGATGTAGTCGTCCAGGGTGGCCGCGATGGTCCAGTCGGGCAGACCGACGCGGCGGAACAGCCCCTCGTCGATGTGTTCGAAGACTTCCGGCCCGGTCTTGCACACGCCCGGCAAGCCCACCGTGAAGGCATCGATGATGCCATTGGTATTGCCGAAGGGCAGCGGTGAGAGGAACATGTCGCACTGGTTGAACAGCGACAGGTATTGCTGGTAAGGCTGGTGCGCATAGACCTGGGCGCTGGGCACGTAGCGCAGGATCAGGCGTTGCAGCTGCGGATACAGCAGCCCCTGGGCCTGGCCCACCAGGAAATGCAGCTGCACTTGCCGGGCGACGCCCTGCGGCGCTTGCGCGGCCAGTTCGACGATCTTCTGGCACGCCGCCAGGAAGCGCGGATTGAGCTTCATGGTGGTGGCGGCAATGGCGACGTTGACCACGGCCTGGTCGCGCCGTTCCAGGCGCGGTACGGCAAAGGGAATGGCGGTGGGGCGATAGGGCTGGCCATCGGCCGGCAGGCGCAGCAGTGCTTCGGTGAAGCAGGCGGCGTCGCCTACGAAATCCTCTTCCACACTGATGTAGTCGATGCGCGGCGAGCAGGTGGTGGCCGGGTGACCGAGTGCGGCGACCTGCAAGGGCGCCACCCGCAGATTGGCGGCAAACATGGTGATGGGGAACATGCCTACGCTGGGCATGTAGAACACCCGCGGCTGGCGTGTCAGGGCAGTCTGGCGCAGGGTGCGCAGGCAGCCTGGCAGGTCGGCCGGGTGGTCCAGGGTGATGAATTCATCGAAGACGGCCCGCCCCAGTTCATCGGTATTGGCGGCGTAGCCCATGGCCACCACATGGAAATGACGGCGTGCCGCCTCCAGGGTCTTGGAATGCGTGCGGTAGATCGAATGGCCGCCGGAAAACCATTCCAGCAACACCAGCATGACCGGTTTGCCAGCGACCCGGCCGCTTCCTTCATGTTGCAGGTCGCCCAGTCCATCGGCCTGCAGCTTCTTGAGGATCAACTGGTTGATGGCTCCCTTGATGCGGTGACGCTGCGGCAGGTCGGCGTAGCTGCAATGCATGTAGACGTCGTGCAGCACTCCCACCGGCAAGCCTTCCAGCGAATCCAGTTCCTGCAGCCGGTCGGGCAGCCAGTTGAGCAGCGCCTCGCGCTTGGAGTGGGCGGCGGGGGTGCCGAGGAAGCGCGGCGACATCAACGCCAGGAACAGGGCGGCGGCCAGTGGTTTGTTCTGCGCCCAGAGTGCTTCCACGTCCAGCGGCAATTCGGATTCGGGGGAGTAGAGCAGGCAGAATTTCACCAGGTCCAGCGGCTTGACCTCGAACACTTCGGCTTGCGGTCCGCCTAGCTTGAGCGAACGCAGGATGTGGTCGGCATTGATGAAGTGGCTGGCACCGAACAGGGCGGCCAGCCAGCGCTGGAAGTTGATGAGTTGGCCGAAACCGTTGGGGCTGATGTGGAAGCTGGGGTCCGACAGCAGGGCCGAGATGGCACTGGTGATGCGTGTCAGCATGTGCTGTTCCAGTTCGGCCTGGGTGACGGCGGGCGAGACCTGTAGCGAGAAATTGCCGGCCAGTTGCCCGTAGTGGCGATCGATCAGCATCAAGAGCCGCACCAGTTCGCGCGCCGCCGCTTCCTGCTGGCGTCCGTAGCAGAGGTACTCGAATTTTTCCAGGGAGAAAATATCGTCTTGGCTGGCCGTCATCGCGGGGTCTCTTCATCAAGAAAGGCAGCCGGCATTGTGCCGTCTCTACCGCGTGAGGGCCAGTGCTTTAGCGCTGGCCGGGCTGACGATCAAGCAGCTCGGGGAAGATCAGCCCCAGGGCCAATGGCGAGCGGTACAGCCTGGCCGGATCATGGGTGGCATCCGGGATCACCTGCTGTGGGTGCTTGACCGGGCTCTGCCATTGCCGTGCCAGGAACTGTTCGTAGCTCACGTAAGCCAGTTGCCTGGCCAGGCGTGTGGTTCCCTGTAGGGCGGCGCCGCAGGAGCGGTCAAGGAAGCGGTGCTGCGGGTCGACATCGCGCCCGCCGACCAGGTAGCGCACGTCGCGCGCGGCATAGCGGGCGAACAACTGGTGTCCATCCAGATGCTGTTGCGCCAGGTAGGCTGGCGGCTGGCCCAGCCCATAGCGATAGTCGTCGTAGCGCGGGCAACTGGTGCCGGGTGGCACCGCAAAGTCCCCGTCCGTGGGGCGTTCGGGACTCAGGTAGAGGTAGGAGGAGGGGCTGGAGATGATGTAACGCAGGTGGATGCCGCCTTGCTGCAAGGTTTCCGTGAGGTCATTGAGCAGGGCATAGCGCTGCATCAACTGCGCACCGGCCGAGTGGCCGATCAGCACGATCTCGCGCAGGTCGGGAAAGCGACCGGGGTCGGCCAGCCAACGCAGCAGGTCGTCCAATGCCTGGAAGCTGGTAATGCCGGTCACTCCCCTGGTCGAGGCTTTGCCCTGCATCCAGGCAGCGCCGCCCCAGATCGGCATGTCCGGCAGCAGGCCGGCATCTTTCCTGGCCATGAAGTTGGGCGCCAGCAGGAGTGTATCGGACGCTGTCAGTTGGGCCATCTGCAGCAAGTGCTGGCCGATGGCGAAATAATTCATGGCATTGCGTTTGACCCCATGCACGATGACGACTGCCCGTTGCACATGGCTGGGCAATTGGTTCAGATCGGCATTGGCATAGACGGCCATGGTGTAGGGCGTGGCGCCGCCCAAGGATAGGGGCTGGCGGGCCTGGGCGGCAACCTGGGCCGGCAACAGGGGCAAGGACAGCAAGGCAGTCAGAAGCAGGGCGGATAAACGAGCCATAGGTTCAGGTGAAGGTTGGCATGTCGATGCATACGCCTGAAATATAGCGCGTCAACGCATCACCGGCACGGCAAGTGCCGCGGGTGATCAATGCCGGGTGCGTGCCTGCAACATGGCCGAGGGCGTCTGGCCGAACAGTTTCTTGTAATCACACGAGAACTGGCTGAAATTGGCAAAGCCCCAGGCTGCAGCGATGTCACCGATGCTGCCCATGGCCTGGCTACCGTCACCCTGGCATAGCGCGCGGCGCACACCGTTGAGGCGTAGCGAGCGCAGGTAGCTGATCGGACTCATGCCCAGCACGTCCTCGAAACAGTATTGCAGCGTGCGCCGGCTCACATGCACCGCCTCGCACAGCATGGGGACCGTGACCGGGCTTTCCTGGTGGGCCAGAGCGAATTCGCGGGCATCGTTGACGATGCGGCGGCGGCGCAGGAAGCTGGACCCCGCTTCGGCCTCTATCTCGCTGTCATCAAGCAGGGCCAGCAGCGACACCAGCACCGCTTCCTGTCGCAACTGCAGCGCCGCATGGGCGTGCGCGCCTCTGGCCTGGTCGGCCAGGGCCAGCAGGGCGCTGATGTGCTGGCGGCAATCCTGCAGGCCGCCATGCTCCACCTTCAACAGTTCAGCCTGGCCCAGGCGGCCCCAGTCGGGCTGGCAGCCAAGTCGTGCCGCGCTGGCCTGCAAGGCGTCGCGCTGGACCACGATGCCGAAGATCTCATGGGCGTCGGGCGTGACCAGTTCGAATTCGCAGGTGCCGGGGCGGGTCATTACCATATCCTCAGCCACCGGGCGGCCATTGATGCGCATCCCGCTGGTGCGCACCTCGATGCCGAACCAGTACGCATCCGGCCACACTTGGCAGGACTGGCGTACGGCGCGGCTGCTGGCTTCGCGGAAGATCTGCAGGCCACTGCTCTGCCACTCCTGCAGTACGCCTTCGAAACGGCCGCAGGTGATCTGGTCGTAGCGCTGTTCCCAATTGGTCAGGTTGTGGGCGTGCTCATCCACGTCGCGCGCAATGGCGGTGCGCAATGCCCGCTGGGTGGGCGTGGCAGCTGTGTCAGCCTGGGACAGTGAAAGAAAAGACATAAGGCCACTCCTTGATCGACTGCCGGCCCGCAGGCCGCGCAGTTTTGCCGAATTTCGATAACGCCGCCAATTTCGCCGTTGCTATATTGCGTCGCTAGGGCAGCGTGTTGACGAAAATCAAGCAAGCGCCATGCCCGCAAGTTTTGCCAATCCTGCCAGTCCTATAACAATGGCCGTCATGTCGCGGCCCTACCTCTCGCGCCAACAGGAGAATCCGATGAATGCACGCTCTTCCGGGCAAGACCACACGCTCAAGCCTGTCCTCTCCACCCTGCAGCTCTGGGCCATTGCGGTCGGGCTGGTGATCTCCGGGGAATACTTCGGCTGGAGCTATGGCTGGGCCAGCGCTGGCACGCTGGGCTTTACGGTGACGGCGCTGTTCATCGCGGCCATGTATGCCACCTTCATCTTCAGCTTCACCGAACTGACCACTTCCATTCCGCACGCGGGCGGGCCGTTTGCCTACAGCAAGCGCGCTTTCGGGCCGGTGGGCGGCTATCTGGCCGGGGCTGCCACGCTGATCGAATTCGTCTTCGCACCTCCGGCCATCGCCCTGGCCATTGGCGCCTATCTGAACGTGCAGTTCCCGCAGCTCGACCCCAAGCTGGCGGCGCTGGGCGCCTATTTGCTCTTCATGACGCTCAACATCGTGGGGGTGCAGATTGCCGCCACCTTCGAACTGTTCGTGACGCTGTTGGCGATCTTCGAGTTGCTGGTCTTCATGGGGGTGGTGGCGCCGGGCTTTTCGGTTGCCAATTTCACCAAGGGCGGCTGGTCCGGCAGTGATGGTTTCAGCCTGGCGGCGGTGCCCGGCATGTTCGCCGCGATTCCCTTTGCGATCTGGTTCTTCCTGGCCATCGAAGGCGTGGCCATGGCGGCCGAAGAGGCCAAGGATCCCAAGCGCTCCATTCCGATTGCCTACATCACCGGCATCCTCACGCTGGTGGTGCTGGCCATCGGTGTGATGCTCTTTGCCGGTGGCGCGGGCGACTGGACCAAGTTGGCCAACATCAATGATCCGCTGCCGCAGGCCATGAAACTGATCGTCGGCAATAACAGCAACTGGTTGCACATGCTGGTGTGGCTGGGTCTGTTCGGGCTGGTGGCGTCGTTCCACGGCATCATCCTGGGCTATTCGCGCCAGATCTTCGCACTGGCGCGCGAGGGCTACCTGCCGAAGTATTTCGCGCGTGTCCATCCGCGCTTCAAGACTCCGCATCGCGCCATCCTGGCCGGAGGCGTGGTGGGCATCGCCGCCATCTACAGCGATGAATGGATCACGCTGGGTGGTCAGACGCTCACGGCCAACATCGTGACCATGTCGGTGTTTGGCGCGATCCTGATGTACATCCTGTCGATGCTGGCGCTGTTCCGCCTGCGCCGCGCCGAGGCAGGGCTGGAGCGGCCGTTCCGTGCGCCGCTGTATCCTTACTTCCCGGCCTTTGCCTTGTTTGGCGCGCTGGTATGCATGGCCACGATGATCTACTACAACCCGCTTATTTTCGGTATTTTCGTGGCACTGCTGGCATTGGGTTATGTGTGCTACCTTGCCTTGGCGCGTCAACGCTCGGGGCGCGGCCTGCTGGCCTGATGCCAATGGTTGCGACGGAGCGCTTTTCAGGGAGCAAGCGACCATGGTGACACATCGTTTTCGCCACAGCGTGGGTAGCGCCAGCTACGTGTTTCGCAATCTGAAGGAGTTAATGGCCAAGGCCAGCCCGGCGCGTTCGGGCGACCTGCTGGCCGGGGTCGCGGCGGCCAGTGCCGAGGAGCGTGCCATTGCCCAGATGGCGCTGGCCGAGCTACCGCTGAAGATATTCCTGGAAGAACCCTTGATCCCCTACGAAGACGATGAGGTCACCCGCCTCATCATCGACAGCCACGACCGCGCCGCCTTCGCCCCGATTGCGCATCTGACCGTGGGCGATCTGCGCAACTGGCTGTTGAAGGACGACACCGACAGCACGGTGCTGGCGGCCGTGGCGCCCGGTATCACGCCCGAGATGGCCGCCGCCGTCTCCAAGATCATGCGCAACCAGGACCTGATCCTGGTGGGCAAGAAGTGCCGCGTGGTCACCGCCTTTCGCAATACCATCGGCTTGCCGGGGCGGCTCTCGACGCGCCTGCAACCCAATCATCCGACCGATGATGCCAGCGGCATTGCCGCCAGCATTCTCGATGGCCTGATGTATGGCAATGGCGATGCGGTCATCGGTATCAATCCAGCCACCGACAATGTGCCGCAGGTGGTCAAGCTGGTCGGTATGATGGCCGATGTCATCGCGCGTTACGAGATCCCCACCCAATCCTGCGTGCTGACCCACGTCACCAATACGATCGCCGCCATCGAGCGCGGCGCGCCGGTGGACCTGGTGTTCCAGTCCATTGCCGGCACCGAGGCGGCCAATCGGGGCTTTGGCATCGACCTGGCGATCCTGGGCGAGGCACGTGAGGCGGCGCTGTCCTTGCAACGCGGTACGGTGGGCGAGAACGTCATGTATTTCGAAACCGGGCAGGGCAGTGCGCTCTCGGCCAATGCCCATCACGGCATCGACCAGCAGACCTGCGAGGCGCGCGCCTACGCGGTGGCGCGCGCTTTCAAGCCGCTGTTGGTCAATACCGTGGTCGGCTTCATCGGGCCGGAATATCTCTACGATGGCAAGCAGATCATCCGCGCCGGGCTGGAAGATCATTTCTGCGCCAAGCTGCTGGGCCTGCCCATGGGTTGCGACGTTTGCTACACCAATCACGCCGAGGCCGACCAGAACGACATGGACGTGCTGCTGACCCTGTTGGGCGTGGCCGGTTGTACCTTCGTCATGGGCATTCCCGGATCGGACGATATCATGCTGAACTATCAGACCACCTCCTTCCACGATGCCCTCTATGCCCGCCGTGTGCTGGGCTCCCGGCCCGCGCCGGAATTCGAAGCCTGGCTGCACCGGATGCAGATCTTCAACCCAGGCGGCGATGAGACGACTTTCCGTCTTCATGCCGACATGGCTCCCGGTTTTCGCGATACCTTGCTGCGGCTGCAATGAGCATGGGCGATCAAGACATCGCACCGCAAGGTGCAGAAAACGTCAGCCCTGGTGCAGAAACGGTCACCGCCAATCCATGGGAAGCGCTGCGCCGTTTTACCGCTGCACGCATCGCCCTGGGACGCAGCGGCGTGAGCCTGCCGACCGCGCCACAACTGGCTTTCCAACTGGCCCATGCACAGGCACGCGATGCGGTGCATCTGCCGTTGGAGGTGGAGGCGCTGAAGAATCAATTGCAGCAGCATGGCATCTGTCGCGCCGAGGATGTGCTGCAGGTGCAGAGCGCGGCAGCGGACCGGCTGGTGTATCTGCAGCGACCGGACCTGGGGCGCAGATTGTCCGATGCCTCGCGCCAGCAATTGCTTGAGCGTTTCGGCACCGTGGGCGAACGTCGCTACGATGTCGGCTTCGTCATCGCCGATGGCTTGTCGGCCCTGGCCATCGTGCGTAATGCTGCGCCATTCCTGGCCGAGGTGATGCACAGGATCGCCCCTCAAGGCTGGTCGCTGGCGCCTCCGGTGATCGTGCAGCAGGGGCGCGTAGCGGTGGCCGATGAGATCGGTGAGTTGCTGGGCGTGAAGCTGGTGGTGATCCTGATCGGTGAGCGACCAGGCTTGAGTTCGCCCGATAGCATGGGCTTGTACCTGACCTGGATGCCTGCGCGCGGACTGACCGATGCCAGCCGCAACTGTATCTCCAATGTGCGACCGGAAGGCTTGTCCTACCCGGAGGCAGCCTACAAGCTGCATTACCTGATGGCGCAGGCGCACCAGCGCAGCCTGTCGGGCGTGGCCTTGAAGGATGAGACCGCCAGCGAGGGGCAGGAACTGGATGTGCGGCGTAATTTCCTATTGGGTGATCGCTAGCGAATTGGAGCCAGGCCGCACTCGGACAGCCCAAACAGAAAAGGCCGCGAACGCAAGTTCGCGGCCTCAGGTTGATGACGAACCCCGTGTTTTCGAACACGGGGTTTTGTTTTTCAGGCGCAGGTAATTTGCAGATGGTCGATGGCGCAGAAGCCAAGCAAGGCGCTCATTTTTCGCTGTAGCCACTTTTGTACGCTGGCAGAGGCGCTCAAGCCGTGTAAAAGCGCGCGCAAGCGCGCCACCAACAGGGCAATCTTCTTCATGTTCTGGGCCGCCGCCGCCAACAAGCACTGCTCGGCGACCTTGCGCAATCCCCGCATACGGGCATAACGATGTCCGTGCAATTGCTTGGCGTCGGCGAAGCTGCGTTCTACCGTTTCCTTGCGTCGGGCATAGATGCGCTTGCCCCATTCGGTACGACGCCGATCATCCACCTTCTCCTTGGAACGCTCCCACACATGGCGCGTCACCACCTTGACCGCATTGGCGCTATTGGTGCATTGCTCGCGTACCTTGCAGCCTCGGCATTGCTCAGGGTTGGATTTGTATTCCCGATACCCCAGTCGATTGGTCGTGCTGTAGCGCAAGGGTTGACCCTGCGGGCAGATGTATTCGTCACGGTAGGCATCGTACTCATACGCCCGTTTAAAGAATGTCCCCGGCTTGTGGTTGGGTGTGCGGTAGCCCATCACGCCGCTGATCTCGCGATTCTCCAGTCCCTGGCAGACGGCCGGTGTGAAGTAGCCCGCATCCAGGCCAACGGCCTGTACATCAAATCCGAACGTCTGGCGCTGACGATCCAGGCGCGCCAGATAAGGCTGACTGTCATGGACTGAGGCGGGCGTGACATGGGTATCGGTAATGATGGAATGCTTGGCATCGACGGTGCGGTGATCCAGGTAGAAGAAGCCCTTGGGCTTGTCGTCGCGCACCATGTAGCCACTCTCGGGATCGGTGCGACTGACCTTGATCTCTTTGGTGGGCGGCTCATCATCGTCGTCACGCTTGAGCGGTTTCTTGCCATGCTCGGCACGGTCGATATCCACAGCGGCATCCAATTCGGCCAGATAGGCCGAGGGGGTCTGGGTAACTTGAACGTAGTCGAACTTGTTCTTGTTGGCGTTGGCCTTGAGGTGGGTGCTGTCGCTGTAGAGCACACGGCCATCGACCATGCCGCGTCCAATGGCCTGGCGCACGATCTCGTCGAAGATCTCTTGATAGACGGTGGTATCAATGAAGCGGCGGCGCCGGTTCTGGGAGAAGGTGGAGGAGTCCGGTACCTTGTCGGTCAAACGGAATCCGGCAAACCAGCGATAGGCCACATTGACCTGGACCTCGCGGATGAGCTGGCGCTCGCTGCGGATACCGAAGAGGTAACCGATGAACAAGAGCTTGAAGAGTACCACCGGGTCCAGTGCCGGGCGGCCATTGTCGGCGCAATACAGATGCGCCACCTTCTCTCGGATGAACTCGAAATCCACCGCCGCGTCGATCTTGCGCAGCAGGTGGTCCTTGGGCACGAGCATCTCGATGGTCACCATCTCTAACTCGTGCTGGGCGGCTGTCGGTTTTTTGAGCATGACCGATTAAACAACAAAGCCTTGGCTCTCGCCAAGGCTTTGTCATCAATCTGAGGCCGCGAACGCAAGTTCGCGGCCTTTTCTTTGCGCTGCGGAGGAGGGCGAAGCATCCACCCTCCTGCAAGCGTCAACGCCTTACACCGATTCCAGCGCCTGGTTCAGGGTGGCGCTCGGACGCATCACGGCGAAGGTCTTCTCGCGGTCCGGCAGGTAGTAACCGCCGATATCCACTTGCTTGCCCTGCACCGAGTTCAGCTCTTCGACAATCTTCTGCTCATTGTCAGCCAGTGCCTTGGCCAGCGGGGCGAACTGCTTGGCCAGTTCGGCGTCGTCCTTCTGTGCGGCCAGTTCCTGGGCCCAGTACAGGGCCAGGTAGAAGTGGCTGCCGCGGTTGTCCAGTTCGCCGGTCTTGGGCGAGGGCGACTTGTTGTTGTCCAGCAGCTTGCCGGTGGCCGCGTCCAGGGTCTTGGCCAGGATCTTGGCCTTGTTGTTGCCGGTCTTGATGCCCACTTCTTCGATGGACACCGCCAGGGCCAGGAACTCGCCCAGCGAATCCCAACGCAGGTGGTTTTCACCGACCAGCTGTTGCACGTGCTTCGGAGCCGAACCGCCGGCACCGGTTTCAAACATGCCGCCACCGGCCATCAGCGGGACGATCGACAGCATCTTGGCCGAGGTGCCCAGTTCCATGATGGGGAACAGGTCGGTCAGGTAGTCGCGCAGGATGTTGCCGGTCACCGAGATGGTGTCCAGGCCGCGGATGACGCGTTCCAGGGTGTAACGCATGGCACGTACTTGCGACATGATCTGGATGTCGGCACCAGTCAGGTCGTGATCCTTCAGGTAGGTGTTGACCTTCTTGATCAGTTCGGCTTCGTGCGGACGGTACGGGTCCAGCCAGAACACGGCCGGCATCCCGGACAGGCGGGCACGGGTCACGGCCAGCTTGACCCAGTCACGGACCGCGGCGTCCTTGACCTGGCACATGCGCCAGATGTCGCCTTCTTCCACGTTCTGCTCCAGCAGCACCTGGCCGTCCAGGGTGACGATGCGGGCCACGCCGGCTTGCGCGATTTCGAAGGTCTTGTCGTGCGAACCGTATTCCTCGGCCTTCTGGGCCATCAGGCCGACGTTGGGCACGGTGCCCATGGTGGTCGGGTCGAAGGCGCCGTTGGTCTTGCAGAAGTTGATCATCTCCTGGTAGATACGGGCAAAGGTCGATTCCGGCAGCAGGGCCTTGGTGTCTTCGGTCTTGCCGGCCGCGTTCCACATCTTGCCGCCGGCGCGGATCATGGCCGGCATGGAAGCATCGACGATCACGTCGTTGGGGGCGTGCAGGTTGGTGATGCCCTTGGCGGAGTCCACCATGGCCAGGCGCGGACGCTTGGCTTCATCGGCCTTAAGGTCAGCCAGCACTTCGGCCTTCTTGTCTTCGGGCAGGGTGTTGATCTTTTCGTAGACGCCGGACATGCCGTTGTTCGGGTTCACGCCGATCTCGGCGAACAGCTTGGCGTGCTTGGTGAAGGTGTCCTTGTAGTAGGTACGCACGGCGTGGCCGAAGACGATCGGGTGCGAGACCTTCATCATGGTGGCCTTGACGTGCACCGACAGCAGCAGGTCGGTCTCGAAGGCGTCTTGCATCTGTTCTTCGTAGTAGGCGCACAGGGCCTTCTTGCTCATGAACATGCTGTCGATGATTTCACCGGCTTGCAGGGACAGCTTGGGCTTCAAGACGATGGTTTCACCCGACTTGGTGACCAGGTCCATCTTGACGTCGACCGCCTTGTCCAGGGTCAGGCTTTTTTCGCCGGCGTAGAAGTCGCCGCCGTGCATGTGCGCCACGTGGGTGCGCGAGGCCATGGACCACTTGGCCATCGAGTGCGGGTGCTTGCGGGCGTAGTTCTTGACGGCGTTGGGGGCGCGGCGATCCGAGTTGCCTTCGCGCAGGACCGGGTTGACGGCGCTGCCGGTGATCTTGGCGTAGCGCTTTTGCAGGGCCTTTTCTTCTTCGGTGCTCGGGTTTTCCGGGTAGTCGGGCAGCTTGTAGCCACGTGCCTGCAGTTCGCGGATGGCCGCCTGCAGTTGCAGGATGGAGGCGCTGATGTTGGGCAGCTTGATGATGTTGGCGTTGGGGTCCTGGGTCAGGGCGCCCAGTGCGGCCAGGTTATCGGGGACTTTCTGCTCATCGGTAAGGAACTCCGGGAATTCAGCCAGGATACGCGCAGCCACAGAGATATCGCTTTCGACGACGTCGATGCCAGCCGGAGCGGTGAACTTCTTGACGATGGGCAAGAGCGAGTGGGTCGCCAGATAGGGTGCCTCGTCGGTCAGCGTATAGATGATGGTCGGGTTGCCAGTAGTCACGATGATGTCCTTGCGTTGGTGTGTTGATGTGCTTTGGTGCGATCCTCGCAGCGCCGGATGGGCTGTCCTGGCTCTGTCGGCCTGGACTGGGCGCCATCTCCTTGCGGCTTGCTACGCGGAAATTCGTCTCCCGGGGCGGCGTTCCCGGCGTATTGCTGCCAGGGAGCCACGGCAAAAAACAGCGGTAGTTTACTCCTAAGCGGGAGGAAATGCTTCAACTCTTATATAAGACTTGAAGAAATTTTTCTATTTGGCTTGATTCAGCCCGGACCGATTTGCTGCTTTACCGTGATCGATTAGTTTTTTTGGTTTAATGGCAAGACAAAGCCGCCAGTGGCCTTGGTCAAGCTGCTCAGGTTGTTGGATCGGCATCCTGACCTGTTGGAAGAAATTCGCACAGCGTAATATCGTCGATATGAAAAAAGGGCCGCATCAGCGGCCCGTTCAATAGCTATTGCGAAATCCTGCTTCAGGCCGTCACTGCCTGCCGTGCCGCCTTGTTGCGATACAGGATCAGGGTGGCGATCAGGCCGCACACCGCGGCCGTGCTCATCCAGATGCCTGGGGCCGCCTTGTCACCGGTGGCCTGGATCAGGCCAGTGGCGATGGCCGGGGTGAAGCCGCCGAAGACCGCGGTGGCCAGGCTGTAGGCCAGCGAGAAGCCAGCGGTGCGCACATCGGCCGGCATCACTTCGGTCAGTGCGACCACCATGGCGCCGTTATAGCTGGCGTACAGGAAGGACAGCCACAGTTCGACCATCAGCATCTTGGCGAAGGTGGCGTCATGCACCAGCCAGTTCACGGCCGGGTAGGCGGTCAGAATGGTCAGCACGGTGAACACCACCAGGATCGGGCGACGGCCGATGCGGTCCGACAACGCGCCCATGATGGGCAGCCAAATGAAGTTGGACAGGCCCACGCACAGGGTCACGATCAGGCTGGCCTCGGTGGAGAGCTTCAGGACGTTCTTGCCGAAGGTCGGGGTGTAGACCGTGATCAGGTAGAACGACACGGTGGTCATCGACACCAGCATCATGCCGGCAATCACCAGCTTCCAGTTCTCGATCATGGAGCGGAAGATCTGACCAGTGCTCGGACGATGCTTGCGGCGCATGAATTCTTCGGTTTCCTGCAGCGAGCGGCGAATCACGAACAGCACCGGCACGATCAGGCAGCCGATGAAGAAGGGAATGCGCCAGCCCCAGTCACCGACCTGGGCCGGGGTCAGGGTGGTCGAGAGGGCGTAGCCGATGGCCGCTGCCACGATGATGGCCACCTGTTGGCTGGCCGATTGCCAGCTCACATAGAAGCCCTTGTTGCCAGGCGTAGCCATTTCGGCCAGGTAGACCGACACGCCGCCCAGTTCCACGCCGGCCGAGAAGCCTTGCAGCAGGCGGCCGATCAGTACCAGCATCGGTGCCAGTGCGCCGATGCTGGCGTAGGAGGGGACAAAGGCGATGAGCATGGTGCCCAGCGCCATCAGGGCCAGGGTCACGATCAGGCCCTGGCGGCGGCCCACGCGGTCCACGTAGGCGCCCAGGATGATGGCGCCCAGCGGACGCATCAGGAAGCCAGCGCCGAAGGTCATGAAGGTCAGCATCAGCGAGGCGAAGTCGTTATCGCTGGGGAAGAAAGCCTTCGAGATGTGCGTCGCGTAGAAACCGAACAGGAAGAAATCGAACATTTCCATGAAGTTGCCGCTGGTAACGCGCAGCACGGTGGAAAACTTCGATTGCGAAGAAGTGGATGTCGTCATGATATGTGCCTCGTTATCTATTGGGCGGACCGTGTTGATTCCGGTCTTGCGCCTGTCTCGTACTGCCGTGCGGCAGCTTGTGTCAGGATCTTTTTTTGTGGGACAGCTATTGCGCCGCCGATTCTATGCCCGAAATCGCGTGTGCGCACCGCCTTGGGCGGCAATGGATGCAAATATCGGTTTTTTCGATAGCTGGATGAAAGCTTCGCGCCGTATTTGCGCCAGAATCGCGCAAAAAAGTCTGGTGGACGATGCAAGCTGAGATGCGTCAAGGCAGTCCTGCACCGGATATGGTGCAATGCGCCACTCCCTCTCTCATCTTCTCCTGCTGAAAGGCCTCCATGAAAACTGCCGTCTACAGCGCCCGCCGCTACGACCAGACCCTGCTGCAGCGGGCCAATGCCGCCGCCGGCAATACCCACGAACTGGTGTTCCTGCAAGACCGGCTCGATAGCAGCAGCGCACAACTGGCCCAGGGCTGTGACGCCGTGGCGGCTTTCGTCAACGATGACCTGGGCGCGGCCGTGCTGGAGCGGCTAGCGGCCCAGGGCGTGCGTTTCATCACCACGCGCTCGACCGGCTTCAACCACATCGATACCCAGGCCGCGCGGCGACTGGGCATCAGCGTGGCGCGGGTGGCGGATTATTCACCTTATTCGGTCGCTGAATTCGCCGTCGGCCTGCTGCTGGCGGTCAACCGCAAGATCGCGCGCGCCAGTATGCGCACCCGGGAAGGCAATTTCGAACTGGAAGGCTTGATGGGTTTCGACTTGCATGGCAAGACGGTCGGCGTGATCGGCACCGGCAAGATTGGCGCACTGTTTGCCCGCATCATGGCCGGTTTCGGTTGCACGCTGCTGGGCAGCGACATGTATCAAAATCCCGTCTTCGAAGCGCTGGGTGGACGTTACGTCGACAAGCAGGCGCTCTTTGCCGCCAGTGATGTGATTTCGCTGCATTGTCCGCTCACCGAGGCTACCCGCTACATCGTCAATGCCGAGAGCCTGGCCGCTACCAAGCCCGGCTGCATCCTGGTCAATACCAGCCGTGGCGGTCTGGTCGATACGGAAGCCGTGATTGCGGCCTTGAAGAGTGGCCAGCTGCGCGGCCTGGCCATCGATGTCTATGAACAGGAAGCCAGCCTGTTCTTTCAGGACCTGTCTTCCACCATCATCACTGATGACGTGATCCAGCGTCTGGTATCTTTCCCCAACGTGATCGTCACCGGCCACCAGGCCTTCTTCACGGAAGAGGCCATCGGCCAGATCATGCAGACCACCATCGCCAATCTCAGCGATTTTGCTGCCGGCGTGAGCCTGGGAGAACGGCTGGTGGCCTGATCAGTGAGGGACTTGGCGGGTATCGAACAGCGAGCCCAGTTGCTCGCCGATGCGCGGACGCAGGTGCTCATGCACGCGCTGGATGATCTGTTCGGCATCGGCTGCGCCATAGGTCTGGGCCAGTTGCCGGTGCATGTCGAAATGCAGATAGAGCAGGCCGCGCAGGCTCTGGAAGGCGGTCGGATGGGGTTGGCCGCAGACTTGTTCGTTGTTGTCCATCACATGGTTCAGTACACCTGGATCGAACAGGCGCACCTGACAGATCACGGCGAAGCGGACGATTTCCAGGTCCAGCGCTTCGAGCTCCTGGCTCAATTCATCGGGGGTATGGCGCTCGGCGCTCAGTTTTTCGCTCATGATGGTCTTTCGGCGGAGAGGGGAGTACACAGCTTAGCATTTGCTGCGCCGCGGAAAGTTGTTGAAGATCAATCCTTCCCGAATGGGTGGGTTCGGGGGCACCGATTTTTGTAAAGAATCAAGAAAATTGGCTGCCAGGCGGCACAACAGGGGTGTGCCGCCTGGAAGAGCGCGTCAGGCCGCTTCTACCGCTCGACGAACAGTTTGGACAGGCGATGGGCCTCGGCGTGTTCAGGGCGAGGGCGGCACTTGTCCAGATTCATGATGCTTCATCCTTGCTTGAAAAAAGAGGCGAAAAACTCACTGCAAGGTCGCAGCCGGACCAAAAAATTCATATCGGCTCTGCGCCGCCGGTACCCCCAGCTCGGCCAATGCGTGCTTGATGGCCTTCATGAACGGTTTGGGGCCGACGAAGTAGGCATCGATGTCGCGCGTGGCGGGCAGCCATTGCTGCAACCGGGCCGGGTCGATGAAGCCGTTGGCGTGGGCTGCCGGGTCGCCGGCGCGCGCTTGTTCGTAGCAGAAGTGCAGCTGTAGTTGCGGATGCTGTGCCGCCAGTTGTTCCAGCTCGCGCCGGAAGGCATGGACCCCGGCGTGACGGGCGGCATGGATGAAGTGTACCGGCCGCCCACTGGGCAAGGCCGCCGCCAGCATGGTCATCATCGGCGTGATACCCACGCCACCGCTGATCAAGGCCAGCGGCTTGGCATTGGCGGTCAGCGTGAAGTCGCCGGCCGGCGGGAACAGTTCCACCACCGAGCCCACGTGGATATGGTCGTGCAACTGGCGCGAGACCTTGCCGCTGGCCTCGCGCTTGACGCTGATGCGGTATTGCAGCGGCTGGCCAGCCTGACGCAGCGGTGCCGACAGCGAATACTGGCGCCGTTGTTCCAGCCCATCGACCACCATGCGCAAGCCGATGTACTGGCCCGGCTCGAAGTCCAGCAGCGCGCCGCCATCCTGGGGCATGAAGTAGAAGGAGGTGATTTCCTCGCTCTCTGCCACCTTGCGCGTGACCACGAAGTTGCGCGCCCCGCGCCAGCCGCCGGGCGCCTCGGCCTTGGCATCGTATTGCTGGCGCTCGGCACCGATGAGGATGTCGGCCAGTTGGCCATAGGCAGCGGCCCAGGCATCGATCACGGCGTCGGTGGCGATCTCGGCGCCCAGCACTTCGCGGATGGCGCGCAGCAGGCAGTCGCCCACCATGGGGTAGTGTTCCGGCATGACCTGCACAGCCACGTGCTTGTTGATGATCTGCGCGGCCAGCGGCCCCAGTTCTTCCAGGCGGTCGATATGACGCGCATACATCAGCACGCCATTGGCCAGCGCACGCGGCTGGTCGCCGCTGGCCTGGTGGGCGCGGTTGAACAGCGGATGCACCTGGGGATAGTCACGCATGAGCAACTTGTAGAAATGCGTGGTCAGCGCCTCGCCGCCCGATTCGAGCAGGGGAACAGTGGATTTGACGATGGCAAGTTGGGCATCGGTAAGCATGGCGGACCTTTCAATGGTGGAGTGGATGTGCCGGGATGGCCCGGTCCACCATGCTTGTTACAAGAGGCGTGCCACCCTCGATTCCCAATAAAATCAAGGGCTTGGCTTGTTTCTATGTGGTTTGAACCTGTGTCATAATGACTATATATCATTCTGTGATGGGTTAAAATGACTTCCAAAGCCCTGCTCGATGCCTTGTTGCCCCTGGTGGCCGACCTCTCGCGCGACATCGATGACCGCGAGCGTTACCGCCGCCTGCTGCACAGCCTGCGGGCGCTGTTTCCCTGCGATGCGGCGGCCCTGTTGCGGTTGGAGGGGGACTTGCTGGTGCCGCTGGCCATCGACGGCCTGTCCAGCGATACCCTGGGGCGACGCTTTCGCATCGCCGACCATCCGCGCTTCGGCGTGCTGCTGACTAACGCCGCACCGACGCGCTTTCCCGCCGATTCACCCTTGCCCGATCCCTACGATGGCCTGGTCGATGGCTTGAACGATGCCCATTCGGGCGAGCTGGAAGTGCATGACTGCATGGGCTGCGCCTTGTCCATCAATGGCCGCCCGTGGGGCTTGATGACGCTCGATGCCTTGGGACCGGGGCGTTTCGATGGGGTGGACATGGCCTCGCTGCAAGCCTTCGCCGCGCTGGCAGCGGCCACTGTCAACGTCGCCGAGCGCATCAATGCGCTCTCGCAAGCCGGTGAGCAGGCGCGCCAGCGCGCCGAAGCCTACCGGCTGGGGCTGGAAGAGAGCCAGGGCAAGCGCGAACTGATCGGCCAGAGTCCGGCCCAGCGCCAGTTGCTGGAAGAAATCCGCATGGCCGCGCCCAGCGATATGACGGTCTTGGTCACCGGTGAGACCGGCACCGGCAAGGAACTGGTGGCCCATGCCTTGCACGCCGCCTCGCCGCGTGCGGCCAAGCCCATGATCAGCCTGAACTGCGCGGCCTTGCCCGATACCCTGGTGGAAAGCGAATTGTTCGGCCACGTGCGGGGCGCGTTCTCGGGGGCGGTGGCCGACCGGCGCGGCAAGTTCGAGATGGCCGATGGCGGCACGCTATTCCTGGATGAGGTGGGAGAACTGCCGCTGGCGGTACAGGCCAAGCTGTTGCGGGTGTTGCAGAGCGGCCAGTTGCAGCGCGTGGGCTCGGATCGCGAGCACCGGGTGGATGTGCGCCTGATTGCCGCGACCAACCGCGACCTGGCCGAAGAGGTCAAGCGCGGCCATTTCCGGGCCGATTTCTATCACCGCCTGTCGGTGTTTCCGATCCGCGTGCCGCCCTTGCGCGAACGCGGGCGCGACGTCTTGCTGCTGGCGGGCTATTTCCTGGAACAGAACCGGGCGCGACTGGGCTTGTCCAGCCTGCGCCTGTCGGCCGATGCGCAGCACTCCCTGCTGGCGTACCCGTGGCCGGGCAATATCCGCGAGCTGGAACACCTGATCGGTCGCAGCGCCTTGCGCGCCCTGGCTGCGCACCCGACGCGTCCGGCCATCCTGACGCTGGATGCCCAAGCGCTGGAGTTGCACGCGACCGATCCGGGCCCGGTAGCCAGCGCAGCGCCTGTGGCCGCGTTGGCCGAGCCGAGCTCAGACGATGCGCCTGCGCCAGACAGCCTGCGCCAGGCCGTGGAGCGCTACGAGCGTCAACTGGTGCGCCAGAGCCTGGAACGCAATGCCGGCAACCTGGCCGCCGCCGCCCGTGAACTGGGACTGGACCGGGCCAACCTGAGCCGACTGGCCAGGCGGCTGGGCTTGCGTTAAGGGCTATATGAAAGAAAAAGACCGGAACCTTTCTGGGCAGCAGCCCATCCTGGTTCCGGCCTCGGTTTTGTCGTGCTGTAAGTGAAGCTTTACGCCTGATGCACCGATCCGTCCTGAGGCGGCTCACTGTCCAGTTCGGCCAGTTGTCCGCGGATGCGGATGGCGGTCAGGTGACGGGCGGCAGCGGCATCGTCGTTGACGTGTTGCAGGTCTTCGGGCGGCGCGCTGATGACCTTCACGGGAGCACTTGCTTGGGTGCTGCTGGGAATGCCAGGGTTGAGTTGCGACATGATGATCTCCAAGGGATGAAAATCTCGTGCTGGCCCGCCGCCATGTGGCGCACGGGCAGGGCGGCCTATGTTCGGCGCACGCCAGCCAAGAAGGCGGCGACAGTCTGCGCATTAAAGATATGAACATTATGGCAAGCCAGATAGTGGAATATTAGCCCTTTTGGTTGCGCTGCAACAGGTATTGGCTGACTTAATTTTCTGTAGGAAGCGCAGTAGTGTTGAGGCCGGACAATCATTTACGCATTTCAGGATCGGCTTGCTTTGCTGCGCGGCAATGGATGCGCTACCCGTGTGTACTCACCTCCAGGTGAGCCGGAAGATCGGTCTTCGGGTGGTGATCGGAGGATCTGGCGATGGTGGACCAGGTATTCTTATTTTCATATGGTAATGCCATCTTCCATATTTTTCATCTTATATCCAGCCGCGTCTCGACAAGCTCATCTGGCAGCGCAGTATGAGCACCTCATCCGTATTTTCCATGTTGGGGCGGGGCGCGCAAAGCCATTGCCCGCGCGGTTTTCGCCGCGCTGCAACAGTAGGATTCATCCTACGCCATCTCACGTGGCTGTCCGATAGTGGCGACTGCTCCTGATCCGTATAACGTTAATCATCGGCGCACAAAAGACTGTCCAATCCAACACCACAACAAGGGCGGGTCTTCACCCTGGCCCACCGGATCAAGCCACGGCCAAGGGGAAGATCGATGTGATACGTCGAGCCAAGGGTGCTTTCCATCTCAGGTGCTTTCACACATTAGGGGTCCATCTTGCAAGCTCGAGTTCTGTTAGTCAGCTCAGAGGCCGTGCCGCTGGTCAAGACCGGTGGCCTGGCCGACGTGATCACCGCATTGGCGGTGTCATTGCGCCACGTTGGCATCGATGCCAGCATCCTCATGCCCGCCTATCCGGAGGCGGTCCGCAACCTCGGTGAGACCGTGCAGATCGGCTTGAAGCACGGCCTGCCCGGCGGCGCCGGTCGGCTTCTGCGCGGCACCATCCCCGGTACCGACGTGCCGGCGCTGCTGCTGGATACGGCGCGCTTTCGCCAGCGCGGCGCCAATCCCTATCTCGATACCGATGGTGTCGAGTTCAGCGACAACGCGCTGTGCTTTGCCGACCTCTCGCACGCGGCCGTGGCCATCTGCGCCGGAGAAACCAGTCTGCCGGTACCGCATGTGGTGCACGCCAACGACTGGCACGCCGGTCTGATTCCTTGTCTGTTGAAGTTGCGCGGGCTGGATCACATCGGCACCATGCTGACCATCCACAACCTAGCCTTCCAGGGCAACTTCGCCCTGGAGTCGGCCGAGCAGATCGGCATCCCGCAACATCTGCTGACCGGCGATGGCGTCGAATACTGGGGCAAGCTGTCCTTCCTCAAGGCCGGCATCCGCTTCTCGGATTGCGTCTCCACCGTCAGCCGCAACTATGCCGAAGAAATCATGACCCCGCGTTTCGGCTGCGGCATGGATGGCATCCTGTCCTTCCGCAAGCTGGACCTGCGCGCCATTCCCAACGCCATCGATGCCGAGTTGTGGAATCCGGCCCATGACCCGCTGATCGCCCGCAACTTCAGCATCGGCAAAATGAAGGGCAAGGCCGCCTGCAAGCGCGACCTGCAAAAGCTGTTCGGGTTGCCGGTCGATCCCTTTGCGCCTGTGATGGGCCTGGGCTCGCGCATGTCGCACCAGAAAATGGCCGATGTGGTCATCGCCGCGCTGCCGGGCATCATGCAGCGTCATCCGCGCCTGCAGGTGGTGGTGCTGGGGTGCGGCGACCACGACTATGAACACGCCTTCCTGGCGCTGGCCCAGCGCTATGCCGGCCGCATCGCAGTCCATATCGGCTATGACGAACGTCGTGCCCATGCGCTGCACGCCGGCAGCGACATGCTGCTGCATCCGACCCGCTTCGAACCCTTCGGCCTGACTCCCTTGTATGCGATGCGCTATGGGACCATCCCCATCGGCTCGCGCGTGGGTGGTCTGGTCGATACCGTGTGCGACGCCGATCTCGACCCGCAGCGCGCCACCGGTGTGCTGTTCGAGGGCGAGACCGTGGCTGACCTGCAGCACGCCGTGGCGCGCGCCTTTGCGCTCTATAGCGACAACGAGCGCTGGCAGAGCATCCAGCGCAATGCCATGAGCATCGATTGCGACTGGGCCGGTCCGACACGCGCCTATATCGATGCCTATGCCCACGTGGCCGACATGGCAGTGCGCCCCCTGTTCGCGCCGCGGCCACTGCCGGTGACGCGGCCCGCCGCGCAGGCCCAGGCCCACGCGCAGCATGAGCGCATGGTCAGCCCGGCTGCGGCCATCGCTGCCGCCCTGGCCGGTGTGGTGGGCGTGCCGGTGGCGGTGGCGGCTGCCTGAAGCGTCTTTTCAGTTTTCAGCTTGGTTTTCTGATGTGAACCTCACCCGATCCCCAGGACCGGGCGGGGAGCTGTTTTCCGATGTTTCGATCAACCCCGATAACAACAACAGGAGTGTGCATGTCCGGCATGTCTGTCATGGCCTATCGGGCTCGCGGTGAGCCCATGGAAACATCCCCCGAGGCCAGCCCGGCGTCTGCGCCGCCATCCCCCGAAAGTACCGCCTTGTCCCTGTCCTTTGAAGAACAGGGCCTGCTCGAAGCCCTGCTGGCCGGCCGCCTGGCCCAGCCCTTCGGCCTGCTCGGCCCGCGCTACGCCAGCCAGACGGGGGGCGTGAGCGCCATTCGCACCTTCCATCCCGGTGCGGCGGCGGTGCGTGTGCGCTGCCGCCAGAGTGGCGTCTTGCTGGGCGAACTGCAGCCGTTCCAGATCAATGGTCAACCCAGCGGCTTTTTCAGTGGCGTCGCCAGTGGCCTGGACCAGCGTCGTCATCAAGTGCCTTACGTACTGGAAGTGGACTGGTTGATCCCCGATGGCAACCGCAGCGTGCAGACCACGGAAGACCCCTATGCCTTCGGTCTCCTGCTGGGTGAACTCGACCTGCACCTGTTGCAGGAAGGGCGGCATCGCCAGTTGGCCGATTGCCTGGGCGCGCGGCCCATGGAAATCGATGGCATCCCCGGCACCCGCTTTGCCGTCTGGGCGCCCAATGCCGAACGCGTCTCGGTGGTGGGCGATTTCAATCAATGGGACGGACGCCGGCACGTCATGCGCCTGCGCCATGAGCCGGGCGTGTGGGAATTGTTCATTCCCCGCATCGGCCCCGGCGATGTCTACAAATACGAAATCCTCGGGCGCGGCGGCGTGCTCTTGCCGCTCAAGGCCGACCCGGTGGCACGCGCCACCGAAGCACCACCGGCCACCGCCTCGGTGGTGGCCGACGCCCGGCCTTATCTGTGGCAGGACCAGCAGTGGATGGCCGAACGTGCGCAGCGTCAGTCACTCGCCGCGCCGATGTCGATCTACGAGCTGCACCCGGCTTCCTGGCGCCGCATTCCCGAACAGGCACACCGTAACCTGAACTGGGATGAACTGGCCGAGCAGTTGATCCCCTACGTGGCGGCCATGGGCTTTACCCATATCGAGCTCATGCCGGTGATGGAGCATCCCTTCGGCGGTTCCTGGGGTTACCAGCCCATCAGCATGTTTGCTCCCAGCGCCCGTTTCGGCAAGCCGGAGCGCTTTGCCGCCTTCGTCGATCGCTGCCACCAGGCCGGTATCGGCGTGCTGCTGGACTGGGTACCGGCGCACTTCCCCAGCGACGAACATGGACTGGCGCAGTTCGACGGTACCGCCCTGTATGAACACGCCGACCCGCGCGAAGGCTTCCATCAAGATTGGAATACCCTGATCTTCAATCTCGGTCGCAATGAAGTGCGCGGCTTTCTCATCGCCAGTGCGCTGGAATGGCTGGAACACTTCCATGTCGATGGCCTGCGCGTGGATGCCGTGGCGTCCATGCTCTATCGCGACTACAGCCGCAAGTCCGGTGAGTGGGTGCCCAACATCCACGGCGGACGCGAAAACCTGGAAGCCGTGGCCTTCCTGCGCGAACTCAATACCGTGGTGGCGCAGCGCTGTCCGGGGGCCTTGATGATCGCCGAGGAATCCACTTCCTGGCCGGGCGTCACCGCTGCGGTCAAGGAAGAGGCCGACCATCACGGCCTGGGCTTCAGCTACAAGTGGAACATGGGCTGGATGAACGACACCCTGCGCTACATGCAGCATGACCCGCTGTTTCGTCGTTACCACCATCACGACATGACATTCGGTCTTTTATATGGATTCTCGGAAAACTTCATCTTGCCGATATCGCACGACGAAGTGGTCCACGGCAAGCGCGCCTTGTTGAACAAGATGCCGGGCGACCAATGGCGGCGCTTTGCCAATGTGCGCGCCTATTACGGCTTCATGTGGACCCATCCGGGCAAGAAGCTGCTCTTCATGGGCAGTGAATTCGGCCAGCCCGATGAGTTCGATCACGACAAGTCGCCGTACTGGCATCTGCTCGATGAGCATGGCGACCATCCGGCCGGCCATCGCCAATTGCGGCAATTGGTCAGCGACCTCAATCACCTCTACCGCAGCGAGCCGGCCCTGCACCAGCGCGATTGCCGCGCCGATGGCTTTTCCTGGGCGGTGGGGGACGACAGCGTCAATAGCGTGCTGGCCTATTTCCGCTATGGCGAGGAGGGGCCGCCGGTGCTGGTGGTGGTCAACCTGACACCGGTACCGCGCAGCGCCTATCGCATCGGCGTGCCACCGATTGGCCCCGGTCACAACGGGGTCTGGCGCGAAGTGCTCAATACCGACGCCGCCGTCTATGGCGGCAGCAACAGCGGCAACATGGGACAGGTGCAGGTGCAGGAGTCGGGCTGGCATGGCCACCCGGTGTCCATCGAACTGAACCTGCCGCCGCTGTCCACCCTGATCCTGCGTAGAGAGCCCTGAGAATGAGCGTCGCCTTTCCTGATCGCCTGATGCCAGGCCTGCCTTATCCCCTGGGCGCGACTTCCGATGGTCTGGGAGTCAATTTCGCGGTGTTCTCGGCCCATGCCACCCGCATCGATCTGTGCCTGTTCGATCCCTCCGGCAAGCGCGAGTTGAAGCGCATCACACTGCCCGAATGCACGGACGAGGTATGGCACGGCTACCTGCCCGGTGCCGCGCCGGGCCTGGTCTATGGTTTGCGCGCCCATGGTCCGTATGAACCCAACCGCGGCCATCGCTTCAACCCCAACAAGCTGTTGCTGGATCCCTATGCCAAGCGCCTGGTGGGCCAGGTGCGCTGGACCGATGCGCTGTATGGCTACCGCTTGCATTCGGCGCGCGCCGATCTGTCCTTCGACCGGCGCGACAGTGCCGCCGCCATGCCCAAGGCTATGGTCATGGACGATGCCTTCGTCTGGGAGCACGACCGTCTGCCGCAGGTGCCCTGGAACAAGACCGTGATCTACGAAGCCCATGTCAAGGGCATCTCGAAGTTGCGCGAAGATCTGCTGCCGCATGAGCGCGGCACCTTCGCTGCGCTGGCCGATCCGGCCTTTATCGACCATCTCTTGCGGCTGGGCGTGACCACGCTGGAACTGATGCCCATCCACGCCTTCCTGCAGGATAGCTTCCTGGTCGAGCGCGGCTTGCACAATTACTGGGGCTACAGCACGCTGTCCTATTTCGCGCCGGAGCCATCCTACATGTCCATGGGCGACCCCAACGAGTTGCGCATGGCGGTGCGTCGCCTGCACAGCGCCGGCATCGAAGTGATCCTGGACGTGGTCTACAACCACACCAGTTGCGGCAGCGAACTGGGGCCCACGCTGTCCTTCCGTGGCCTGGACAATGCCAGCTACTTCCGCCTGCTGCCGGGCCAGGAGCGTTACCACATCAACGATACCGGCTGCGGCAATACCTTGAACCTGTCGCATCCGCGAGTACTGCAGATGGTGCTGGATTCGCTGCGCTACTGGGCGCAATCGTTCCACATCGACGGCTTCCGCTTCGACCTGGGCTCCACCCTGGGCCGCGAGCCGCATGGCTTCGATCCGGGCTCGGGTTTCTTCGATGCCTTGTTGCAGGATCCGGTACTGTCGCGCCTCAAGCTGATCTCGGAGCCCTGGGATATCGGCCCCGGCGGCTATCAACTGGGCAATCATCCGGCCCGCTTTGCCGAATGGAACGACAAGTTTCGTGATGACATGCGCAAGTTCTGGAAGGGCGATGAAAACATGCGCGGCGGCTTCGCCCAGCGCATGTTGGGGTCGGCCGAACTGTTCGAGCACCACCGCCGCAAGCCTTGGGCCAGTGTCAACTTCATCGCCTCGCATGACGGCTTCACCCTGCGCGACCTGGTCAGCTACAACGGCAAGCACAACGAGGCCAACGGCGAGCACAACAACGACGGCCACAACGACAACGCCAGCTACAACTGGGGTGCGGAGGGCGAAACCGAAGACGCCGCCATCTTGGCCGTGCGCGGCACGGTGCAGCGCTCCATGCTGGCCTCCACGCTGCTGGCGCAGGGCACGCCGATGCTCTTGGCCGGCGACGAATTCCATCGCAGCCAGCGCGGCAACAACAATGCCTATTGCCAGGACAACGAGATTTCCTGGATCGACTGGGAACAGGCGCGCGCCCCGGACGGGGCGGCGCTGACTGCCTTCGTCGGGCGCCTCACCGCCATCCGGCGCGACTTCGAGGTGCTGCGTGCGAGCTACTTCCTGCATGGCGCGCAGAGGGTGGCCGATGACTTGCCGGATGTGGCCTGGTTCGATGAGGCGGCGCGTCCGGTCTCCAGTGCAGACTGGAACAACCCGGTGGCGCGCGCCATCACCCTGCAATTGGCCGGCAAGCGCCACGAAGCGCACAAGCAGTTGAGCTCGCGCTTGCACGACGCGGCCAACGCGGACGGCCCGGGCGAGGTGCCACAAGCCACGCCGGACGTGCTGATGATCTTCGTCAATGCCGGTCATGAACCGATCCAGTTCCAGTTCCCGCGCACCGTAGGCGAGTATTGCCTCTTGCTCGATACCGCCGAGCCGACCGGAATGCCCGACGGCCAAGGCGTCGCCCTCAAGCTGCCCGGCAGCGCCACGGTACAGGTGCAGGCGCACAGCCTGCAAGTGTTTGCCAACCGTCCCTTGCACCTGTCCTCGGCCATCTATCCCTTGGCCGCCAATGAATGGATTACCCGTAACGAATGGGGAGAACGCGCATGAGCGCCCGCTTTTCCGTGACATTGCCGTTTGGCGCGCAAGTGAGCGCGCCCGGCCAGGTACGCTTTCGCGTTTGGGCGCCCGGCGCCGAGGCGGTGGCCGTGGAGATCATCGGTCGTGAGCGCCTGCCGATGACGCCGGAAGACGCCGAGTCGCCGGCCTGGTATGTGCTGGAGGTTCCATGCGATCCCGGTACGCTCTACCGTTACGTATTCCAGACCCGCGCCCAGGGTGAAGTGATCGCCCCCGATCCCGCCTCGCGCGGGCAGGCCGGCGATGTGTTCGACCCCAGCGTGGTGGTGGACCCGCAGGCCTATGTCTGGCAATACCCGCACTGGCAGGGGCGCCCCTGGGAAGAGACGGTGCTCTACGAATTGCATCCCGGCGCCATGGGCGGCTTTGCCGGCATCCAGCAGCGCCTGGGCGAGCTGGCCGAGTTGGGCATCACGGCCATCGAGCTCATGCCGGTGGCCGAATTCCCCGGTGCCCACAACTGGGGCTATGACGGCGTCTTGCCGTTTGCGCCGGATGCCAGCTATGGCACGCCCGAGCAATTGAAGGCCCTGATCGATACCGCCCACGGGCTGGGCATGATGGTGTTCCTGGACGTGGTCTACAACCACTTCGGCCCGGACGGCAATTTCCTGCATTGCTATGCCCCTGAATTCTTCCGCCAGGACCGGCAGACCTTGTGGGGCGCCAGCATCGATTTCCGGCGCCCGGAAGTGGCCGATTTCTTTACCCAGAATGCCCTCTACTGGTTGCAGGAATACCGTTTCGACGGCCTGCGCCTGGATGCCGTCCACGCCATCTGCGAGCCGGACTGGCTGGTCACGCTGGGTCAGCGTATCCGCGCCGAGATCGGCAGCGCCCGCCATGTGCACCTGGTGCTGGAGCATGACGGCAATGCCGCCCATCTGCTGGGCTACACAGCGGCCGCCGCGGCCGAGGCGGAAGTGGCCGAGATCGGCCAGGTGCGCCAGCGCTCCAGCCAGGTCTATGACGCCCAATGGAATGACGATGCCCATCACGTCCTGCACGTGCTGTTGACCGGCGAAGACAGCGGCTACTACAGCGCCTATGCCGACGCGCCCGCCGAGAAACTGGCGCGCTGCCTGCAGCAGGGCTTCGTCTACCAGGGCGAGGTCTCGCCCTATTCGGGGGAGCCGCGCGGCGAACCCAGCGCTGACTTGCCGCCCACGGCCTTCGTCAACTTCCTGCAGAACCACGACCAGATCGGCAATCGGGCCTTTGGTGAAAGATTGAGCGTGCTGGCCCATCCGCTGGCGCTCCATGCCGCCCAGGCGCTGATCCTGCTGGCGCCGCAGGTGCCGATGCTATTCATGGGTGAAGAATTCTGCGCGGTACAGCCGTTCCTCTACTTCACCAGCCATCGCGATGAAGCGCTGGTTGCGGCCGTGCGCGAAGGGCGGCGGCGCGAGTTCGCGCGTTTCCCGCAGTTTGCCGATCCCAAGCTGCTGGAGCAGATCCCGGACCCCAACAGCTTCGCCACCTTCGTCTCTTCCATTCCCGAGCCCGGTCCGGCCCCGGCGTCGGCCGCCTGCCTGCGGCGCGTGGCCGAGCTGCTGCATCTGCGCAGGCACCACATCGCGCCTTACCTGCGCGGTGCCAAGGCCTTGGCAGCACGTGCCATCGGCCCCAAGGCGGTCCATGCGCGCTGGCAACTGTCCAATGGCAGCGTGCTCAACATCACCGTCAACCTGGACCAGGCGCCCTTGCAGGAAACCCTGGACGACCTGGCCCAGCCGGCCGGCGCCGATGTGCTCTTTGACAGCGGCGGGGCACTGCAAGCCTTGGCCGAGGGCAGCTTCCCGGCGCACGCCATCCTGGCCTTGCGCGAGCCGGCCAGCCAGGCGGGGAGGGCAGCATGAGCAGCGCGCTCAGGAGACAATCGGTGCCGACCACGGCCAAGCCGGAGCTCGCTTCGGTAGCTCGCCCGGAAAATGATTTATATCGTTTGGCCCGACGCGCCGGTATTGCCGTGCAATGGACCGATGCCTACGACCAGCCACAGACGGTACAGGAAGACGCGCTGCGCGCCATCCTGGACGCCCTCGAATTGCCCTGTTCGACCCCCGGCGACTGCCGCGACAGCCTGGCCCGGCTGGCGCGCGAGCACGCGGTTGGCTACCTGCCGCCGCTGTTGACGGGAGTGCAGCACCAACCGGTGGTCCTGCCCGCACATTCACGCCTGCATGGTCTGTCCTGCCGGGTCGAGCTGGACAATGGAGCGCGCCTGATGCTGCTCATTTCTTCCGACCTCAACCAGCCGCCTACGCTGCCGCCTATCGAAGTCCCGGGTTATCACCGCCTGCTGGTGGCCGGTCACATCCTGACCCTGGCCATTGCGCCGCCGCGTTGCTATACCTTGGCGGACGCATTGGCCGGGCAGGGCAGTGAGCGTGGCTGGGCGCTGGCTGCGCAGGTCTATGGCCTGCGCAGCGATAGTCTCAAGGCGGCACGCAAGGTCTATGGCGACGGCGGCATCGGGCACTTCGGCGCGTTGGCGCAACTGGCGACGATGGCGGCCGACTATGGCGCCGCGGCATTGGCCATGTCGCCGCTGCACGCGATGTTTGCGGCCGACCCTGGACGCAGCAGTCCCTATTCGCCCTCCAGTCGACTGTTCCTCAATCCCTTCCTGATCGATCCGGCCGGCATTCTCGGCGAGGATGCGCAGGCCCAGGTGCTGGCCGAGGGTGGCTCGGAAATGATTGCTGCCCATGAACGCCTGCAACAAGCCAGCCTGATCGACTGGTCGCGGGCCGGTGCGCATCGGCTGAGCTTGTTGCGGCGTCTATATGCACTTTTTCGTACCGAACAGGCCAGCGATGGCGGGCAACTGGCGGCCTTTGCGGCCTTCCAGCGCGAAGGCGGGGCCGCCTTGCGCGCCCATGCGCTATATGAAACTTACAGCCAGCACCTGAGCAACCAGGGCGCACCCGGTCACTGCGACTGGCGCCAATGGGGTGCTGCCGGCCAGCATCCCGAGACCCCCGAGATGCAAGACTTCGCCCGCCAGCACGCCGGTGAACTGGACTTCCACCTGTTCCTGCAATGGCAGGCGGCGCGCCAGTTGGGCGCTGCCCAGCAACGCGCCCGCCAGGCCGGTATGCGCATCGGCCTGATCGCCGACCTGGCCGTGGGGGCCGACAACGGCGGCAGCCAAGCCTGGAGCCATCAGGGCGAGATCGCCGCGGGCTTGACGGTCGGCGCGCCGCCGGATCGTCTGGCGCCGCAGGGTCAGAACTGGGGACTGGGCGCATTCTCGCCGCTGGCCCTGCGCCGCACCGGCTATCGCGGCTATCTCGCCATGCTGCGCGCCTGCTTTGCCCAGGGCGGCGGTGTGCGCATCGACCATGTGCTGGGCTTGAATCGCCTGTGGCTGGTGCCGCAGGGGCGCCAGGCCGATGCCGGCGCCTACGTCGCCTATCCGCAGCAGGACATGCTGCGCCTGATCGCGCTGGAATCCTGGCGGCATCGCGCCGTGGTGATCGGCGAAGACCTGGGCACGGTGCCGCCCGGCTTCGACCAGGTGCTGGCCGAGGCCGGGGTGGCGGGCATCCGCGTGCTCTGGTTCCAGCGCGACAAGCAGAACTTCCTGCCCCCGGCGGCCTGGTCGCGCCAGGCCATTGCGGTGACCACCACGCATGACCTGCCGACGGTGGCCGGCTGGTGGTCCGGGGCCGATCTGGCTTGGCGCGAACGGCTGGGGCATCTGCCACAGGGCTTGCCGGCCGCGCTGGCGCAACGCAGTCAGGAGCGCAGCCAGCTCTGGCACGGGTTGGTCCAACAGGGCTGGGCCAGCGGCCCCTTGCCACACGTAGCGCCAGCATTGGCCGAAGACATGGCGGCCGCGCCCGCGCCGGCTGCCCTGGAGGATTGCGCCATCGCGGTGGATGCCGCGCTGCAGTGGGTGGCGGCCACGCCCGCGCCGTTGGCCGTGGTGCCGCTGGAAGACATCCTCGGCCTGACCCAGCAACCGAACCTGCCCGGCCTCACCGACCCACACCCCAACTGGCGCCGCCGTCTGCCCGCCGATACCCCGCAACTATTTGCCGACTATGCCGCCCGCGCGCGGCTCGAACGGCTGCGCCGCGTGCGCGGTGCCGCCCCCAAGGAGAACTGATGCCAGATCCTTCCGCTTGCCCAGCGCGCACAGCGCGCCGTGGCGTGCCGCGCGCCACGGCACGGCTGCAACTGCACCGCGATTTCCGTTTCGAACACGCCGCCGAGGTGGTGGATTACTACCAGCGCCTGGGCATCAGCCACCTTTACCTCTCGCCCATTCTGGTGGCGCGTCCCGGTTCCAGTCACGGCTATGACGTGGTCGATACCACCCGCATCAACCCGGAACTGGGCGGCGAAGAGGGCCTGCGCCAGTTGTGCCAGCGTCTGCGCGCCCAGGACATGGGGCTGATCGTCGATATCGTGCCCAACCATATGGCGCTCGGGCAGCACAATGCCTGGTGGCAGGATGTCCTGCGCTGGGGCCGCCACAGCCGCCACGCCGACTGGTTCGACATCCAGTGGGACAGCCCCGATCCGGCCTTGGCGGGCAAGGTGTTGCTGCCGTTTCTCGGCCAATCCTATGCCGAGACCCTGGAAGCCGGAGAGCTGGTATTGCAGTTCGATCCAGAGCAGGGCGAGCTGTACGTGGCGCATAACGAACATCGCTTCCCGCTGGCGCCGCAGGATCACGCGGTGGTGCTGGAGACGGCAGGCAGTGCGCGCCTGGCTGATGCGATGGCAGCCTTCCAGGCCATCGACGCCCGCCATCCCGACCAGGACCGCCAGGCCGCCGCTGCGCGCGAGCAATTGCGCAAGCTGGCCAGCCATGCCGAGGCCCTGGCCGACATCGATGCAGCGCTGGCCGCTTTTTCGGGCAGCCAGCCGCATGGCCGCAGCGCCCTGCACCAATTGCTGGAGCGCCAGCACTATCGCCTGGCCTACTGGCGCAATGCCGCCGATGAGATCAACTGGCGCCGCTTCTTTGAAGTGAGCGAACTGATCGGCATGAAGGTGGAACGTGAAGAAGTGTTCGAGGCCATGCACGCCGAGCTGTTCCGTCTCTATGCCGAGGGACTCATCGATGGCCTGCGGCTGGACCATATCGATGGCCTCACCGACCCGGCCGGCTATTGCCAACGCCTGCGCGCCCGGCTGCGCAGCCTGCGCCCGGATCACGAACCCTATTTGATCGCCGAGAAAATCCTGGCCGGCGACGAAGTCCTGCCGCCCGACTGGACACTGGATGGCACCACCGGCTATGAATTCATGGACCAGTGCGCCGCCGTGCTGCATGACGCCGAGGGCGAACCGGTGCTGGACGAGCTGTGGCGCGATATGGTCGGTGAACTCCCGGCTACCCCCGACCAGCTCCAGGGCCATGCACCCGGCGAGCTGAGTCATTTCGCCACCATCGTGCAGCAGGCGCGGCGCAGCTTCCTGGTCCGCAACTTCGCCGCCGAATTCAATGCCTTGACGCTGTGCCTGCATCAGCTCGCGCGCAGCGCCACCCAGACCCGCGATTTGACGCTCATGTCGATTCGCCGTGCGGTGGCCGAGTTGCTGGTGCATTTCCCGGTCTATCGCACCTATGCCACCGAGCAGGGGATGCCCGCCGGGCAACGCGAACTGCTGGCGCGCACCGCGCAACTGGCGGCGACCACGCTCCATGCGGCCGACCACCCCACGCTGCACGTGGTGGAAGGCTGGCTGGGCGGCGACTTGCTGCTCGATCGCCGCGATACCCAGCGGCGCGCCTTGCAACTGCGCGCCATCGCCCGTTTCCAGCAACTGACGCCCCCCTTGACTGCCAAGTCGATGGAAGACACGGCCTTCTACCGCTACGGCCGTCTGCTCTCGCGCAACGAAGTCGGCGCCGAGCCTGCCCATCTGGCCCTGTCGGTCGCAGGCTTTCATCAACTGGCCGAGCGGCGCGCCCAGCAGAGTCCCTACAGCCTGCTGGCGACCGCCACCCATGACCACAAGCGCGGCGAAGATGCCCGGATGCGCCTGGCGGCACTCTCCGAGATCGCCGAGGAATGGGCCACCGTATTGCGTCACTGGCATCAGTTGAACGCCCCTATCGTGGCCGCCACGGCGGGGGCGCAGGGCGGCATCGATGCGCTGGACCAATGCCTGCTGTACCAGACCTTGGTCGGTGCCTGGCCCGATGGCATGAGGGCCGGCGATGACGACCTCAGCGCTCTGGAGCAACTGGCCGAGCGCGTCATCCAGTGGCAGCGCAAAGCCCTGCGCGAAGCCAAGCGGCGCAGCGACTGGGTGGCACCCCAGGCCGACTATGAAGCCGCCTGCGAGCGTTTCACCCGCGCCTTGCTGTGCGATCCGGGGCTGGACCCGCGCCACCATCCCTTCCTCACCGAGCTGGAAGAGTTCGTGCGCCGCCTGGCCCCGCTGGGCGCCATCAACAGCCTGACGCAGACCATGCTGAAACTGGCCACGCCGGGTGTGCCGGACTTCTACCAGGGCAGCGAGTTATGGGATCTGAGCATGGTCGACCCGGACAATCGCCGTCCGGTCGATTTCGCCCTGCGCGAACGACGCCTGGCCGACGCTGTCAGCCGTCCGGTATCGCTGCGCGATTGGCAGAGCGGCAGCGCCAAGCAGCAATTGATCCACTCGGTATTGCAGTATCGGCGCCAACATGAAGCTTTGTTCAGCGCCGGGAGATACATCCCGCTGTCCACCCACGGCAAGCTGGCGCGCCACGTGATCGCTTTTGCCCGTGTATGGCCAGGTGAAGAAACTGCACAAGCAGCAGCTGCCCAAACCGGAGAGGGCTGGCAAGCCACGCTGGTGATCTGCACCCGCCTGGCCGCGCACCTGCTGTCCTTCGAAGGCCGCCGCGAAGAAGCCTTGCCACTGGTCTCGGCGCAAGCCTGGGGCGATACCTGCATCACCATCCCGCAAGCCCTGTCGCACGCCGGCAAGCAGATGCGGCGCTGGCGCAGCGTCTTCACCAGCGGGCAGGGTGGACTGGAAGAATGCGCGCTGGCGCAAGGCGAACGGGGTGGCAGCATTGCGGTGGCGGAGATCCTGGGTAGCTTGCCGGTGGAAATGCTGGAGTTGCATCTTGCTTGAGCAGGGTTTCCCTATGGAAATGAGGGGGCCGTTTTTTCAAGCTCATCTTCACGTATTCCTACAAGTCCTACAGCCGGCACTGACATGGGCTGGGGAGCTCTTCCGATAGTGAGGATCGGTGAGGCTTTCTACACTGTAGACGTGGATAGATGTTTGGTGCCGCCAGCTTGCCCGCGCAGAGCAGCAGGGTGATCCGGTGGCAGATTTGTCCGCTTAACCTCGACCATCCAAGACAAGGAGTCACACATGGCAAGTTCACAAAATCCGGGGAACAGTAATCGCGGCTTTGCCGCCATGGACAGGGAGAAACAGCGCCAGATCGCCAGCATGGGCGGTAAGGCAGCCCATGCCAAGGGTGCGGCCCACGAGTTCACTTCCGCTGAAGCCCGGGAAGCTGGACGCAAGGGTGGCTTGAACAGCCACGGTCGCAAGAACGCCGCTGCCGCAGCGGCGAGCGCCGCTCAAAATGGCAACACCGCAACCACCTCGGCCCAGCCGCAGATGAGCCAGAGCGCCCCGCAGGAGGTCCATCAAGGTCAGCAACCGTCCCAGCAGCAACCGCAGCAGTCCGACAGCAACCCGCAACAGCAAGGCTGAGCCGTCAGCGGCTAAGTCGCGGGTAAAACAGGCCGCCTCAGGCAGCGGCGGCGCAAGCGGCGATAAGAAAAAAACGAAAGGCGCGTTCAGCGCCTTTTTGCGTTCTGGCTAATAGATGGAGATGGGGCGTTGCTCGAAATTCGTTAACGCTAATCGAGAAATTATAATTTTTTCTCAAAAACTAGAGGATTATTCGTAAAAAATTAATTTCCAGGATGTCGGGGCATCACTACGGTCTCCAAGCTTTCCCTGACCACTTGTTCGATGCGATCCAGGACGGCGACCGGAAGATAGCTGTATTGCTTTCTTCGATGCGCCGAGAGGACGCCTTTGTTGGACTGGGTCATCCGTATCAAGGTCGACAGATCCTTCTGTGGCAAGTCGAACTCCTTATCCAGTTGGGCAAACGCGGTGTCATAGCCCTGCAGGAAGGCCAATTCTTTGGGAATTTCCTCGCGTACCGCCTGTTTGATCATGTCATGCAGAAAACCCACTTCCCGATCTGCCCGCAGGAAGCGGTAGGCACGGCTGCCCGGATGGCTGATGACCACGGGTTCCTGATCCCCTCGACGATAGTCCCACAACGCTGTCACAGGTCTTGAAAACGCCCGCAGTAGCTCGCTGTAGGCTGGGATGTTTTTTTCGATGACCGCAGAGACGGGGACCAGGGTGCCGGGCGCCATGAGGGTCGAGCGCGCCAATATATGCTGGATCAGAAAACGATGCAGACGTCCGTTGCCGTCCAGGAAGGGATGCAAATAAACGAATCCGAAGGCCGCGCAAGCGGCTTTGACCAGCAGGTCGGTGCAACGCTCGCTATCATTGATGAAGTTTTCCCAGCCGCGCATGACCTGTTCCAGGTCTTGCACCGGCGTGGGAAAGAAGCTGACTCGCCCGCTGCTGTCTTCCAGCCAGTTTTGCTGGTGGCGATAGCTGGCTTCCTTGCTGTAGGTATCACGCACGATGACGTTTTGCAGGCTGACCAGCCATTGCTCGTTGACTTCTACCGGTTCTCCGGCTCTTTGCAATAACTGGACGAATCTTTCCTGCTTGTTGAAACTGGGGGCTTCCGATTCGATGGCATAGCTGCTGCGCGTTTCCGACAAATACAGGTAGGCCACTGCCCGCCGATAGAGTTCGGGATCGTCCAGCGCTTCCAGGGCGTGTCTGGCTTCTCGTAGCAGTTCTTCCAGAGGGGGCGTGCGGTCCAGCGCACGGCGACGCACGGTCGGGCAGAAGGCTGGACTGCCCAGGGCATTGTTCCTGACCCGGAATTTGGAGGCGAGTATCGGTTTAGACGAGGTGTAATACACCTCATCGGGGAACAGGTCCACATAGCCGCCGTTGGTGAGGGCCTCGACTTCCAGCTCTTGGCCAGTGAGCCACTCCCATAGAAAACAGGCGCGCCGGATATGCTCGCCCATCGGCTTGGTCTGCCAATGAGCTACCAGGGCCGTGGCAGAGAGGTGCTCGTGCGCAAACGCGGCGTCAATCACTTCCAGGTTGACGCCCTCGTGCCGTAGTGCGAATTCCAGATGACCAATCAAGGTGGACTCAATGGCCACCGAGGTGGGAAAGAGAATGCGCGCCCCGGAGTCCACCCGGCGGTTCACCGAAGAGTCCATGAAGGCGACGTGTTCCAGCGGCGTGACGTTGAGCCGGAGCGTGTCGATCAGATGTTGGTAGCCTAACGGAGTCATGGAAATCGAATTTTATTAATCCTCATCGAGAATTTCTAATTTACCATGCTATTTCTACATATTGATCGAGATTTATTAATTGGGTGCTGAGGAAAACGGTTTTCCTTGTCTTCAACTGCGCGCCAAGTCATCCATCATCGGCACCAGCGCCAGCAGGAACAAGGCCGCGGCCAGCGGCATGGTGGCCACGAAACCCACCAGCTTGAATCCCAGCGCTCCGGTCACGCCGCCCAGGAAGAACATCAGCAGCAGCGAAGCGAGCAGCAGGAACTTGCGCCGCGCGCCCGGTACCGGATCTTCGCTCAGGGAGGACTCGCCCGGCTGGTACGGGGCCAGGGACCAGTAGCACATCTTGCCGATCTCGATGCCGATGTCGGTGACCAGGCCGGTGACGTGGGTGGTGCGGATCTCGGAGCGGGAAATCTTGCTGATCATGGCATTTTGCAAGCCCATCACGAAGCACAGCAGGGCCACCGTGACCGGCACGAACAGGAGGCGATGGTTTTCCAGGTTGCTGCCCAGGATGCCGAAACACAGCAGCAGCATCGCCTCCAGCATCAGCGGCATGGCGTATTCGCTGTGCAGGCCGCGGCGCCGGGCCCAGTTGATCATCACCGCCGAACAGGCGGCCCCCAGCAAAAAGGACAGCAAGGCACTGGCGCCGGCCACCAGCAACAGCGTCTCACCCAACACCAGGTTGTCGGCCAACGAAGAAACGATGCCCGACATGTGCGAGGTATATTGGCCCACGGCCAGGAAGCCCCCGGCATTGACGGCCCCGGCGATGAAGGCCAGCGAGCGGCCCAGGTGGCGGTTGGAAAGATCGGTGCGCGCCGGGCTGGTGAGGCGGCGCAGGTAATTGATGGGCATGACAGGTCCAGGGTTGCAGGTGACGTGGAGGTAGGCCGCAAGCCATATGCCGTCATCTCCCCCGCTGCGTGGCAGGGGCCGCTTCACCCCTTCCTACGCAGATCGACGGCGGCTTCTTGCTGCCTTTTCCTTCAGCGTTTCTTATGCTGACAAGAATACTTCTTCTTGGCCCGTTGTGCTGGAGGATGTCACAATGCCTGACCTGCGTCAGTGCGGGTGCGGCTTGGGTGTATCGTTCCGGCCGGGTCTCCATCGTTGTCTTGAGGAGTCCGACATGAGCATTCCCATCGATATTCCTGGCGGTCAACAGCTGGGCGAGCTGACTCGCCGTGGCTTGCAGCCGGGTGTGCAGCAATCCGCGGAGGGCGGCTTTCGCGGCATCGTGCTCATCGGCGCGTCCTCCGAGGAGGGCGCGGCCACCCACGTCTGCGAACCATTGCGGCCGACCAGTGAACTGGCCTATGCCGACGCCCTGGCTTTTATCGCCGCGCAAGCTAGCTAGCTTGCGGGGTTCAAGCCAGGAGCACAGGCAAAAAAAAGACCGCCCGGGGGAGGCGGCCTGAGGGGGAGGGATATAAGACGCCGAGGATCGGGGGAATCTTCGGAGAATTTCTGCTTATGAAAACGACTCGTGGGGATAAACCGATGGGGGATGGACTTGATTCATGGCGGGACGGAGGGGGACGTTCCGGCCTGAATGTGCGGTCCTCGGTTTCGAGTTCGTTGAGTGCATAGTAGCGATGCAGTGCAAAAAAGTAGATCGGACATTGCCCAATTGATGTGTAGGAAAATGCCTACATTGACCCTGCCGCGCAACTTGAAGGGATGACTGAACACCCGCGCCACGCCTAGCTACGCCCCAGGTTAACCTCGCTCATGTCGCTGTGGCGCACTTCGGGCAAGGCATCGTCGCTATCCGGCGACACGCCCTCGGCGGCACGCACCGGTGCTGCGGGCAGCGAAATTTCGGCCAGCGCCTCGCCCACGCCACGGTTCTGGGTCTTGGCGGCGACGTCGCCCAGGCTGACCATGCCCACCAGGTTCTTTTGTCGGTCCATGACGGGCAGGCGGCGGATCTGGCGCTGCACCATATCGTCCAGCACGTCGTCCACCGGTTCATCTTCATAGCACCATAACACGTCGTGGCTCATGACTTCGGTCAGCGGCAGGGTGTCGGTGAGACGATGAGGGGCCACGGCGCGCAGCACGATATCGCGGTCCGTGACCAGGCCCACCAGGTTGTGCTGGGCATCGCAGACCGGCAGGGCGCCCACGTCCAGTGCTTCCATGGCCTGGGCGGCATGGATGACCGAATCGTCCGGGCTTAAGGTATGGGCGCCGCGCGTCATGACGTCGGCAATGGTTCGGGTAGCGTGCATGGTTGAACTCCTGGACAGAGGGTGAAAAGGGAGAGAATCAGAAGACGATCCACCCTCAGCCTAGGCACCCAGTCGGCACGCCGCAATGCCACAGCACCCCTTTGTCGGGTCGGCAGATTCGCGCAGCGGCGTGCGAATGCACCGACGCCAGCTTGGATGCGATTCTTCCTACAGTGGCTTGCGAGGCCGGCTGATTGTCTGCGCGCCAGGCTTGTTCCACCATCGCACCACCATCTGCTTTGCGGGCCGCTTGCGGCTTTCACCATCACCATGTCCGATCACATCACCGACCTCATCGGCTGGGGTGCCACCCTGATCCTGTTGTTGACCATCTCTTCCCAGGTCTATGAACAGTGGCGCAGCCGTTCCACCCAGGGTGTCTCGCACTGGCTGTTTGCCGGGCAACTGGCCGCCTCTGCCGGCTTCGTCACCTACAGCCTGTTGCAGGGCGATTGGGTGTTCGTGGTCTCCAACGTGTTCCTGCTGTTGACGGCCTTGCTGGGGCAGGTGCTCTACCTGCGCAACCGGCGCCGCCAGCAGGGCGGCTCGCAGGCTTGAGCCTGGCTGTGCCGCGCTCATCGATTCTTACAGCGGTCATTGGCGCTGTCTGATTCATGCCGCCCGCTTTCCTGCTTACAGTGGATTGACGATCTGTTTCCATTTTCATCAACAACAGAAGGAGCCTTCCATGAACCTCATCCCGACCACCCTGGCCCATCTGCCGTCCCAACGCCGTCGCGGCCACCGCCTGCTGGGCGCTGGCGTGCTGCTCATGGCAGGTGCTGCCTTGTCCTTCGATGCCTCGGCCGCATCGATCAGCAGCAAGGACAAGAGCTTCATGACCAATGCTGCCGAAGCCGGTTATACCGAGATCGAAGCCAGCAAGGCCGCCCTGGAACGCAGCAGCAACCCGGCCGTCAAGGACTTCGCCCAGAAGATGATCGACCAGCACACCACCGTCAACGAAGAACTCAAGCAATTGGCCAGCAGCAAGGAGGTGAGCCTGCCTACCGAGCCCAGCGTGGCCCAGCGCGCCAAGCTGGCCATCCTCGACAAGCTGGAGGGCAATACCTTCGACAAGCGCTACGCCAGCATGATCGGGGTGTCGGCCCATGAAGATGCGGTCAAGCTGTTCCAGAAGTCTTCGCAGCAAGCCCAGGATGCCGACGTCAAAAGCTTCGCCGCCAAGACCTTGCCGGGCCTGCAGCGACACCTGGAGATGGGACGCGAGATGAAGCAGACGCTGGATGCCGCCAAGCCATAAGAGAGGCAAGGCGCGTGGGAAGTAAAAAAGCCTGTCACGCGCGCCTTCATCGCCTATGCTGAAAATAGCTTCACTTCACCCGTCATGACGTCCCACCCACGCCCGTGCCCTGGAGACTTGCCATGAAACACTTCGCCAAATCCGTCGAACAGCAGCAAGCCGGCCACTTCATGCCGCGTGTGACCAAGCTGGACAAGCATAAGTACGTCGCCTATCTCGATACCCGGGTTGACCAGCTATGGCATATGGACCTGCATGACATGGGCGGCCAGCCGGTACGCATCTGCAAGAAGCGCAGGCAAGCCGAAAAAGCCGCCTTGCTGCTGTTGGCTGAGGCGATGCGTCAGCATGAGGTGCAACGCCGGAGCTAGTTCGCAGACTGATGTCTGCGCCGCAAGCAGTGCCGTCTGGATCGTTCCGGGCGGCATTTTTTGCGCTTGCCGGTTCAGGTTCATCACGCATAACGAAAAAAATCGAGGGGGCAAACACCCCTCGATTCGTCATCGCTGCTGGATTACTGCTGGCAGGTCAGATCAGCCATCACTCTGCGGTGACTCACCGTGGGCGACGGCGAAGGCTTCATTTTCGTGGCTGGGCGGGGCTGGTGGCGCACTGCCTTTTTCCGACAGGCGCGGCTTGTCGCTGCCGCCTTCTTGGGTTCCAGCAGTTCGGCTTGCTCGAAGCCGTCAGTCACCAGCACGGCGACCTTCAATTGATGGTAGCGATTGCTCATCATGACTCTCCCTTGAAAATGAAAAGGGCGGCCGGCATCCACCGGCCGCCCGTGGTAGGGGGCGGAACGGGCGATCAGTCCGGGCTGTTCTGCTTGACCTGATTGCTGTTCTGGTGGTCGTTGCGGGCCTTGTCCATCTCGGGCGCCTTGTCGATGCGCGTGATGTTGGAGGTGGCCACCGGATCGCTGCCGGGAAAGCTCATCTCATTGGCTTCATCCAGCGCCACTTCCGAAGGCGTGTCGTATTGGTTGGGACGGTGATTGCTGTCGTCCTTGTTGTTCTTGTCGGATTGGCTTGCGCTCATGCTGACCTCCTTGCTGTTCTGTTCAGAAATCGCACCGGCACGTGCTGTGCGCGATACGGCCTGATGTTCAGATTACTGCGCTGTGATCCCTGGCGATATAAGCGTGCGGCGCAACCCGGCGTAAGAATGCGCGAGGCCGTGATCGTCACGGCCAGGGGGCCGGGGTCACGTCCTGGTATTGCGCTTGGGCGTGGCCCTCGGCGGGAGCGCTCTGTGAGGGGCGACCCGGGTGCAACATGCTGCCCGTGATCAGTTCCAGTTCGCGCTCGGCGGCGATGAAGGCGCTGTCTTCCAACGGCTGCTCGGCTACCGGCCAGTGTTCGATGGCCCAGCGTTTGTAATCGGCAAAGCGGGTGCGCAATTGGCGGGCGTAGTCTTGGCGTTGCTGTTCAAGGGCATCCATGCTCAGCCTCCTTTCATGGCGATCAGGCTTTCCTTCACCTTGGCCAAGCCGAAGCGCCAGATCTGTTCCATCTTGATGTGCGGCATGACGGGCAATTCTGCCGGGTCGATAAAGACATCCAGCACGGCCGGGCCGCTGGCCGCCAGTAGTTGTTGCAGGCTGTCCTGCAATTCATCCGGCGTGCGCGCAGTGAAGCCCTGGCCCCCGCAGGCGCGGGCGAAGGCGGCGAAGTCGGCATTGGGGAATTCCGAGCCCTCGAAGGCGGGCATCCCAGCTTCTTCCATTTCCAGGTGGACCAGGCCCCATTCCCGGTTGTTGAACACCACCACCTTCACCGGCAACCGGTGTTCCACGCTGGTCATGAATTCCCCCAGCAGCATGGTGAAGCCGCCATCGCCCACCGCCACCAGCACCTGGCGTTGGCGATCCAGGGCCTGGATGCCGTTGGCCTGGCCCAGCGAGGTGCCCACCGCCGCATTGTTGAAGGAAGCCAGCAGGCGCTGCTGGCCACGCTGGCGTATCCAGTTGCCGCACCACAGCGTGACTACCCCGGTATCGATGACGAACTGGGCATCGTCGTCGGCCAGGTCGCTCAAGGCGCGGGCGAGGCTTTGCGGCTTGATCTTCTTGTGATGGCGCTTGATCTCGGCTGCGCTATCGAGCTTGGCATTCCAGCGCTCGCGCTGGGCATTGGCTTGTTGCAGGAAGCTGCCATCGGTCTTGCCTTCCACCTGTTCCAGCAGGGCTTGCACGGTCGGTCCGACCGAGCCGGTGATGCCCAGCGTGACCGGCGCGCGGCGGCCCAGCACGAAGCCGCGTTCATCGACCTGAATCACCTTGGATTGGGTCGGCAGGAATTCGGAATAGGGATAGTCCGAGCCCAACATCAACATCACCTCGGCCCCATGCAGGGCATCGGTGCCTGGCGCGCCGCCGATCAGACCGACGCCGCCGATCCAGTGCGGATGGTCGAAGGCCACCAGGTCCTTGCCGCGGAAAGTGTGCATCACCGGTGCCTGCAGCTTGCTGGCCAGCGCCAGTACCGGATCGATGGCACCGCGGCAGCCATTGCCGGCGAAGATGGCCACCGAACTGGCGCTATTGATCAACTCGGCCGCCGCCGCGATGTCGGCCGTCGGCGGCGCCAGTTCAGCGCGCTGGCGCAGGGTATGAATGCTGGGCACGGTGCTCGATACCTTGGCCCCGATGATATCTGCAGGAATGTTCAGGTGGGCCACGCCGCGCTGGGCGTAGGCCTGGGCGATGGCCTGGTGAAATACGGCGGGCGCCTGTTCCGGGCTGGTGACGATCTGGCTGTAGGCAGCCACGTCGCGAAACAGCATATCGGGTGAATTTTCCTGCAAGTAATCGGTACCCCGGCGTGCGGCGGGTACGCCGCCCGAGATGGCCAGCACTGGCGCGTGATCCTTGCGCGCTTCATACAGACCCGCCACCAGGTGATTGGCGCCGGGACCGGTGGTGCCGCAGCACACGGCCAGCCGACCGGTCAGCTTGGCCTGGCCGGCGGCGGCCAGGGCGGCGCCTTCTTCGTGGCGCACGCCTATCCATTCGATGCGTTTATCGCGGCGCAGGGCGTCGGTGAAGGGATTCAAGGCATCACCGACCACCCCGAAGATCTGGCGCACGCCGATCTGGTAGAGCGTGTCGATGAGGATGTCTGCAACGGTGGTTGGCATGGCGGCTCCATGGACGAAGATGAGGATGAGGGGAGAAGTATCGCTCAAGGGTAAAGCTGGCGGCACGGCGCCTGTATCGGCGTCTGCGGTAAATCCCTGTAGGAGAAAGACGCCCGGACGCAGTTCACCACGGCGCAGCACCGCAGGCCCGGCACATTCCTACGCCGGCTTCATCAACAGGCCGACTGCGCAGGCGCTGCCCGGCTCCGATAATCGGCCCATCAGCGATCTTGCGGAGGATGCGATGCGACGCGCACTGTGGAGAGGAGCGATCAGCTTCGGCCTGATCCATATCCCGGTGGAACTCTATACCGCCGAAAAACACGATGAGCTGGACTTCACCCTGCTGGACAAGCGCGACTTGTCGCCGGTGGGCTACAAGCGCTACAACAAGACCTCCGGGCGCGAAGTGCCCTGGGAAAACATCGTCAAGGGTTACCAGTACGAAGAGGGCAAGTTCGTTCTCATGTCCGATGAAGACCTGCGCCAGGCCAATGTGGAGGCCACCCAGAGCATCGATATCCAGAGCTTCGTGGAGCGGGAGCAGGTGCCCATCCTGTATTACGAGCAACCCTACTTCCTGGCCCCGGCCAAGGGGGGCGAGAAAGCCTATGCACTGCTGCGCGAGACCTTGTTGGCCAGCCACAGGATGGCGATTGCCCAGATCGTCATCCGCACCCGCCAGCACCTGGCCGCGTTGATCCCGCAGGGGGATATGCTGCAACTGATCACCTTGCGCTACCCCAGCGAATTGCGCGCGCCGGATGACTTGCCGGTGCCGTCGCGCAAATCGAAGAAGTCAGCGGTGAGCGCGCAGGAAGTGGAGATGGCGCGGGCACTGGTGGAGCACATGTCGACCGAATGGGCGCCGGAGCAGTTTCACGATAGCTATCGCGACGATGTGCTGGCCCTGATCCAGAACAAGATCAAGCGCCGTCAGACCCACGAAGTGGCCCAACCGGAGGAGGCCGCCGCTGCCGCCGGCAACGGTGCCAAGGTGGTGGACTTGATGGCCTTGCTCAAGAGTAGCCTGGAAGGGCGGGGCAAGGCCAAGCCGACCGCTGGCGATAAGCCCGAAGAGGGCGCTGCCAAGGTTCATGCGCTGGCCTCCCGCAAGCCCCCGGCCAAGCGCAGCCGCGCCAAGGCTCCCGCCCGCAGCAAGCCGACCGATAAATCCGCCACGCAACGTGGCACCCATGCCAGCCGCAGCCACAGCAGGAGGGCCCAGGCATGAGCGCTTCTTCCCTGGATCGCTACCACGCCAGGCGCGACTTCAGTATTACGCCAGAACCTTCAGGTCATGGTCGCCAAACGGCCCGCTCAGCCCAGGGGCCGCTGCAATTCTTCATACAGCGCCACCATGCGCGGCGCCTGCACTACGACTTCCGGCTGGAGCTTGATGGCGTGCTCAAGAGCTGGGCGGTTCCGAAAGGGCCGAGCCTGGATCCGCATGACAAGCGCCTGGCGGTACGGGTCGAGGATCATCCGCTGGATTACGGCAGTTTCGAGGGCGATATTCCGGCGCAGCAGTATGGCGCCGGCCACGTGGTGCTGTGGGATCGCGGGCAATGGCTGCCGCACGGCGACCCACAGGCCGGTTTGAAGCAAGGTCATCTCGGTTTCACCCTGCAGGGCGACAAGCTGCAGGGCCGCTGGGCGCTGGTGCGCATGGGCAAGCCGGAGCGCGATGGCAAGGAGAATTGGCTATTGATCAAGGAGGATGACGCTGCCGCCCAGACCGGCGAGGCCGCGGCCATTACCGAATTGCGCCCGGAAAGCGTGAAGGATCGCGGCGACCTTCCGCCTGCGGCCAGCGAGCTTGCCCATGGAGCCAGCCAGGCTGATGCTATAGAGCCGCATCCCGCCAGGATGCCGGATGTGATGCCGGCGCAACTGGCGACCCTGGTCGACCAGGCGCCCCAGGGTGAAGACTGGCTCTGCGAACTGAAATTCGACGGTTATCGCGGCCTGTGTCGCATTGAGGGTGGCCAGGCTGCCATCTACACCCGCGAAGGCCTGGACTGGAGCCATCGCTGGCCGGTGCTGGTGCAGGCGCTGGCGCGGCTGCCGGTGGACCAGGCCTGGATCGATGGCGAAGTGGTGGCGCTGGACGCCGCGGGGCACATCAGCTTCGAAGCCCTGCAGAACCTGGTGCGCGGCGACCGTCAGCAGGCCGACGGCATCCGGCTGGCGCTGTATGTATTCGATCTGCCTTACCTGAATGGCTACGACTTGCGCGCCATCCCGCTGACGCAGCGCAAGGCGCTGCTGCGCGAGCTGGTCCCCGGCAGTGATGAAGAGGGATTGCTGCTCTATAGCGAGCATCTCCTCGGTCATGCCGATGAAGTATTGCGCCATGCTTGCCAGCACGGCATGGAGGGCATCGTGGTCAAGCGCGCCGATGCGCCCTATAGCGGCCGACGCGACCGCAACTGGCTCAAGCTCAAGTGCGAGCAGCGACAGGAATTCGTGATCGCCGGCTATACCGATCCGGCCGGCCAGCGCAGCGGTTTCGGCGCCATCCTGGTGGGGGTCTATGACGATCAGGGGCAATTGCACTACGCCGGCCGCGTCGGCACCGGTTTTGATGAGCGCCTGCTGGGCCGTATGCTCAAGCTGTTCCAGCGGCTGGAGCGGGATCGTCCGGCTTTCGTCGATCCCCCTACCGGCCAGCAGCGGCGTGGCGTGCACTGGCTCAAGCCGGAACTGGTGGCCGAAGTGAAGTTTGCGCAATGGACCAAAAGCGGTATCCTGCGCCACGGCAGCTTCGTGGCCCTGCGCCAAGACAAGCCGCCTACCAGTATCGTGCGCGAGACACAGCAGCCGGTAGCAGCCGATGCGCCTGCCGCAGAGGAGGGTACAGCGCCTTCACCCCCGTCACCCCCGTCGCGCAGACCTAGCCCCGCCGATCTCTCCCAACCGGTCATGGTGGCTGGGGTCAAGCTCACGCATCCCGGCAAGATCCTCTTTCCCGCCACTGGGCTGACCAAGCTGGAACTGGCCCGTTACTACCAGAGCGTGGCGCCCTGGATCCTGCCCGAACTGAAGCAGCGCCCGTTGTCGCTGGTGCGCTGCCCGGACGGTCAGGCCGGCAAGTGCTTCTTCCAGAAGCACAGCGGCCAGGGAATGCCTGAAGCCATCGATACCATCCAGGTGCCGGAAGGCGAGGGGACGGCGCAGTACATGATGGTCAATGACGTGGCCGGGCTGGTGGCGACCGTCCAGATGGGCGTACTGGAATTGCACGCCTGGGGCGCCACCGGCCGTGCGCTGGATCAGCCTGACCGCGTAGTGTTCGACCTGGACCCGGCCCCGGACGTGCCTTGGGCCAGCGTAGTGGAGGGCGCCCAACTGGTGCGCGCCCTGTTGCAGGAAATCGGCCTGGAGAGCTATCTGAAGACTTCGGGCGGCAAGGGCTTGCACGTCATGGTGCCGATGCGCCCCGAGCATGACTGGGACGTGGTCAAGGATTGGGCGCACCGGTTGGCGGCCCACCTGGCGCGGCTGCTGCCGGAGCGATTCATCGCCCGCATGAGCAAGGCGGCGCGCGCCGGCAAGATATTCATCGACTACCTGCGCAATGCCCCGGGGGCCACCACGGTGGTGGCCTATTCGGTGCGGGCCCGCGATGGTGCGCCGGTGTCGGTACCGATCACCTGGGAAGAGCTGGAGCAGGGCGTGCGGGCCGATCATTTCAAGGTGGCCACCATGCCCCAGCGGCTGCAAAGCCTGGCCCACAGCGACCCTTGGGCCGGTTTCGGCCAGCCCCGGCAGCGCCTGACCAAGGCCATGCTGGCGGCCTTCGATCCAGTCTGAGTGGAGACAGGGGGCGGCGGCAAGCTCAACAGGCGGCAATGTCCTACACGATCTTCATCTTCCTGCCGACTGTGGCACCCGGGCCCCAACTTCATAATCCACGTTAATTTGATGGCCCGGTGTGTCCTGGCCATCCACCAACCTGAAGAGCACGTCCAGACGTGACATGAACAACAAGGATTTGGCCCACGCCATGAACACCCTCAGCCACAGCACTTCGCTGACCCAGCTGTTGACCCGTCCCCTGATGCCCTCCCTGATGCCCCAGACCTCCGCCATCCAGCCGAGCAAGCTGCCCGTGGCGCTGGTGGAGCGCTTGTTGGAGCAGGAAGATCGCTGCGGGATGCGCCCGGCCGGCTTGCCCCTGGCCACCTTCAATGCGCCCCAGCCAGCAGCGCATCGCGCCGCCACCTTCAGCTATCCCCTGCATATCGACCGCGCCAGCATCGATGCCTTGCCCGCTGCCTGCGGCGTCTACATCCTGCGCGGCGTGGATGACGTGCCCCTGTACGTGGGCCGCAGCGTCAATCTGCGCAGCCGCGTGCTGGCGCAGTTGCACCATCATGAAGATCAGTTCCTCATTGCCCGCACCCGTCGCATCGAATGTCGCCGCACTGCGGGCGCACTGGGCGCGGCCTTGCTGGAAAACTGCCTGCTGCGCGACTTGCGACCGGCCCACAACAAGAAACCGCGCAGCAAGCGTGGTCTGTTCACGCTGCGGATTAGCCCGCAAGGACAGCCGCTGGTAGCCGAGCTCACCGAGCGCGAGTCCAGCCGTGCCGAGAACTTGTTCGGCCTCTACACCAGCCAGCGCGCCGCCCAGGAAGCCTTGCACAAGCTGGTGGAGCGACATGGCCTATGCAGCATCGTTACTGGCCTGGAACAGGCGTCCAGCCCGGGCATGGCCTGCTTCGGCCGCCAGATCCGCCGCTGCCGTGGCGCCTGCACCGGCGAAGAATCGCATGAACAGCACCAGCAACGCCTGCTGCAAGCACTGCAAGACCTGCGCATCCTGCCGTGGCCCTATGCCGGACCGATGGCGCTGGTGGAGCAGGGCGACGGCTGGCAGCAGGTGCATGTGATTGATCATTGGCGCTATCTCGGTTCGCTGGACCGCGACAACCGCCAGCTGGCCAGCCGTCCGGCGGCCAGCCTCAAGGGTTTTGACCTTGAAAGCTACAAGCTGGTGATCCAGCCCTACCTGCTGGGCCAGCTGGAATTGCGCCCCTTGCCGGGCCTGCCGCTGGCGCAGGGCTGAACGCGTTGTTCCTTGGGCCGGCTTTGCCGGCCTTTGCTCTTCACGCGTGGACGCAAGTCCGACTCCATCTCTCCGTATCCTGCTTTTTCTCCCTTTCTTCCTTTCTCCCTGATGCAACGACGATTCCCTTTTCCTGTCGCCGCCATCCTGCTGGCCACCCCCTTCAGCCTGGCCCTGGCCCACGCGGCCGAGACCGGCGGGTTCTGTACCAGTGACCAGACCTTGGACAAGGATCAACTGGCCGCGACCCTGATCCGTACCTACCCCGTGAGCACGGCTTATCTGTCGGTGGGTAAGGAGCCCGCGCCGCTGAACTCGCCGCGCGCCCTGGTGGCCTGGCTGCTGCAAAAGCGTGCTGCGGAGAGGGCCGCCGGGCAAGCCTGCCAGGGAGATAGCTGCAACGTCGACCACATGGCAGCCGATGTGCAATCGCTGCTGGACGGCAAGGATGGCCGCTTCCAGCCCAGTGGCCGCAGCGATGTAGTGGCCTTTTTCGGTGACAACAGCCGTGTGGCCTTACGCTGTACCGCGTCAGGTGCGGCTCCGACGCTGGCCTACGCCGATGCGGCCTTGCGCATGGGCGTGGCGCCGGCCGCGCCGGCTACGCCAGTGGCTGGCCCGGCCACGCCCCCGGCTGCAGGTGCAGCAGCGCAGTCACAGCAGGCCAGTTGGATGGATCCGCTGCGCATTCGCGGCAATCCTGACCAGCTTTCCATCGACCATCGCGACAAGGCGGCCTTCGCCTCGGTCGATCGTGCCCGTGTAGCGCTGGCCAATGACGATGTGGCGCAGTCGCGGACCAATGATGTGGTGGTCTTTGCCGGGTATTCGCTGGACAAGCGGCCCATGGGCGAGCCGGGCAGCACCTATGAGGCGGTGCCTTATGTCGGTTTCAAGCAAAACCGGGTCACCAACTACGATAGCGGCAATCCGGAGATCACCACCACGCGCACCAGCCAGGTGGGCATGCTGTCGGCCTTCCACTTCGCGCATGCCGACACGGCCAATACCGAAGACCTGACGGCGCGTCCCGATTACCTGATCAACAATACCGACGGCAGCCGGCTGTTGACGGTCAACTTCACGCTCACGCCGGTGCGGCCGGGTGTGCTCAATGATTTCCTGCGCTGGAACAACGGGCTGGCCTTCAAGCCGATTCTGATCGGCCAGAGCCGCAATGGTATCTACATCAACCGGGGCGATCCGGATGTGGTGGACCAGCATCGCGACTTCATCCGTTTGGGAGCACAGGCAGGGTTCACGCTGTCTTCCACCAATCCGGCCTTGCCGTTTGATTTCACCACGACCTATACCGGATTGAAGGCTTTGCAGGGCAATCGCAGCATTCATTACTGGAAGTCGGTGCTGACTTACAACTTCAACCAGAACGTGGGCTTGAGCCTGGATTATTCGAATGGTTTGCTTCCCGATAGCGGGGATGCTGAGCGCAAGTGGGGGTTGGGAGTGTCGAGCAAGTTCTGATTAGCGGAGGCAGTAGTGACGGGGGCGGGGCGGCGCGCTGTCGCGATGCTTAACCATCTGCTCGGAACGAAGACCCACAGGTTTCCCGGTCAGGGTGCAGCCCAGAAATCGAGAGTCTTCTTTCCAATCCATTGGCCTTGTAGCTCGTCGCCCTTGATCGTGGCTCGAATCATCGGTTTGGGTGTATCGCTGCTTTCGGACTCTGTGAACTCAACGACGTTGCCATTTACCTTGCCGCTCAGCGGAATCGGCTTGCGGTACTTATCGTAGAAGTAGCTTCCGGACAGCGAACCGTCGCCATAGAGTTCGGACAATGCTAGTGTGATGGCCGCCTGCCCCACTCGGCCTTTCAGAATCTGCCGATACGGTTCGGCACGCGGAGCAGCTTGCGGGCCGCTCATGAACAAGTACTTTCCGTAAGCAGTGAAATACTGCGTCAGATCGACGATTTTGTAAGTGACCTTCTGTTCGCCCACGTCGTCCAGCGCCCGCTCAGCGTGGTTACTGCAGCGCTCATACAGAAAGGTGATGGATTCACGTTCGATTTGCAGCGAGATATCATCCAATTTGTAATACTTGCCATAGTCGGGTGAGCGCATTGACTCCAGGCAGGATTCGTACATGCCGATGGTCAACGCGATGCGCTCTTCTTCCTCGTCTGGTTTGCTGTCGGGCATAGACTGCGGCCACGGTATCGTGATGCCCTGCTTCTTGCGGTTGGCTAAGGCCTCCTTGTTCAGGTCTGCAATGGCTTTCCTGTACTCCGCTTGCCGCTTCGCGAGATTCTGCTTCAGCAGCGCCGCACCTCCTACTGGCGTGAAGATGTCCGAACCTGCGATCTTTCCTCCGGTAGCCGCATCGAAGTTGTAATGCGCCCAGTAATGCTCGCAATAGGCACCGCAGCCCTCGCTATCAACCTCGAGTGCCAGCATCCGATCATCGTTGCGCAACACCAAGAAACTGAAATCCGAGCTGCCTTGGAATCCGATCTGCTCCTTGGACATCTTGACGCCGTCGGAATATCTGGCGGGAGCCGGCTGCGCGATCAAATCGAGGAAGATGCGATGGTTAATGCGGGCGTCACGCTTGGCGTCGCCGGATTCGACATAAGGCAGCGAGCCGTTGTACGTAATTGGCTTCACTTCGATCCGTGCTGATGTGGCGGAAAGGGCAAGCGTTGCCGATGCCGTGGCAACACACGCGATGACTAAGCGAGTGAACATTGAGATCATTTGAGGTGATTGGGAATTTATGCGCTGACAGAGCTGAAGTCGTACTAGTTCGACTGCTTTCCGGGAAATGCGGGGCAAGTTTCCAAATCAAGATTCATGTCGTAAATCACATCGACCACCTTTCCTGTCGTCAGATCCACGATATCGTGATCCACTATCGCTGTTCTGTGATTCCTGCTGAAGGCCGCTTCGTAGGGGCCCCTCGTTCTCGTGAAATGATTGATCGGCTTTCTCGTTTTTAGATCGATGACGTACACCTTATTAACGGGCGGGCTCAGCTCTATTTAAGCGGGTATTTTCTAAATAATTTATGTCAATACCTAGTCCCGCCCGATGCGCGATCGACCCCAACATTGGACGTCAACATGAAGTGACCGTGATCCGATCGACGTTGGCTTCCAGAGCAGCTGCAAATAACGCTGCATAGCCCGCTGGATGAACTCGCGTCAATCCCTCGCCAAGTAAGGATTGTTTGTGCGGTATTACGGAGTGTCATTTGTCTTTCCAAAATTGATATGCTGGTTTGCCGTCTCTCATTATTCGATTGCTGAACATCAGTTCGCCGGCAAATTTGAAGTTGCTTTCAAAACGACTGCTTTCCAGGGAATGATGGACAAGTTTCAGTGACTATCTTTACTTTATCCGTCATGCTGAGCACCTTTCCCGAATTTTGGTCCACCACATAATCATCTACTATCACCGTTTTATGATCCGCGCTGAATGCTGCGCCAAATGGACCACGTGTGATCGTGTAGTGATTAATGATTTTTCTCTTATCAAGGTTAATGATGTAAACCTTGCTTACTGACGGTACACCTAATAGATCTGGGCTGAGGTCGACTCCCCAGACGACGGCGCGAGTTCTAGGACAGTTGATGGACCAACCATTGACGTAGATATCGAGGTGGAATTTAACCGTCCGTGTTCCCTGTTTGAATGAAAACAGATTCTTCCCGCCTCCGAACGAACTGCGAAAATCGAGATTCGCGGCATTAGCTGTACCTGAAACAGGAAGCGCCGTTAGTAGTATTGAAAAAATTAGAACTTTATTTTTCATCATTTAATATCCGGTAGGACAATAATGTTTCGTTTAATCGTCTCGGTGCTGGTGGGCGTTCATAAGGATTAACTAATTTAGTTACAGCGGCAGAAGCTTTTTCCGTAGCCCCACCATCAGCTGCTTTCAGAATATTTGTTTTTACACAGTAGAAGCCAGCGGTATCCACAGCGTTGTAAGGGACGTCTGCCACGATTTGGGGATCGTCAATTACTGGCCCCTCTCGTCCATTGTTGAACCAGTCTGCATCGTAAGAGTTACGATCAAGCCAGCCACGAAATACCCAGTACTCTGAATAGTTATAGCGCCCCGTCAATTGCTTCATCCCCCGGCCTCGAAACTTGATGCCGTCGCCCGTATCCGTATTGCCCAAGTCGGTACGTCTTTCGTAATAACCTTTCCGACCACGTTCCGCAAAAAACAATAGTTGATTCCGGTTGGCTGGTGTGATCTGAAGATATCCGCGTTCTTCGCCTTGTGCCGAGATATGGTTTTCCCTGATTGCATTGCTGACGTTTATGGCAACCTCGCGTGTGGCCATAAATAAAAAGCTTTCTTGTGCAGCCTGTCCAAAGAAATGGGCTATTCTGACGGGCGTATTGAGAAGATATTTCCGAAAAAACGAGATTGAGACCGAGCCGAAATTTTTCCTTGACGGTATCCCCTGACTGACCAACATCTTTATAGACGCTCTCCTTGTCTGCATAAATGTGCTTCATCTCCTCGATGCTTAGCCAGCCGCATTTTCTGAAGTGTTCAATGAATTTCCTGGGATGGAAGTGCCAATGCGCAGACCCAATATCGTCCAGCGCAGCAAGTTCCCAGAAAGCTAGCGCCTCAACATAACGCTGAAATTCGGGAAAGTCCGCTTGAGACAAGTAGGTGCTGTCGTTCAGGCTGGGCGTCGCGCTGGTTTCCCTATCAGGCCCTTCTTGGGTCAGCCAATTCCAGCGCTCCGCAATGCCACTTCGTTGCCATTCAGTCGGAAATTTACACACCATGCCACGCATGGTCCGCTGAACCTCTGCATCTTTCAGTCGATTTTCTGCCTCGGATCGGGTGGTGATCCCGTCGCCGTCTTCGTCCAGCATTTTTCGAAGGGCATCGATATCGCAGCGGCTATCCTGATCATCGTAGTCCATCAATAGTTGCCAGCCAGCCCAATGGGGCGCATCGGCATCGCTGTACTTGAAAACCCCTGTGGCGTTCAGATTCACCCATCCTTGGCCATTCGCCGTGGCTATCTGTCGCCAGTGTGGCGTGTCACCTGGCGTCAAGCGATCAGGTCCCAAGATCCGTCCGTAGCGCAGCAATTCATAGACTGCACTATGCGCCGGTACTTGGCTGGCACGTGCGGCTCTGTATGCCTGAACGACTTTTTCTGCCTGTCGGTAAAGTTCATATTCGGCATCGTTTTCCGTCAGCGTTGCACCCACCCGAGTCCCATCGGCACGGTAGGTACTGACATAAGCGTTTCCTCCTCCAAAACGTACACCGACGAACAGCGATTCGTTCAATACCGTTTCACCGGAGCCTGATTTTTCAGTCAGAGGAGGACGCCGCGGGTAGAGCCGGGTATCGGCAGGCAATCTAAAGTAGATTTCACCAAAGACAGCATCGGTACGACCGTTTGCCGTGATATTGAGGTCACCCGTATTTCGGCCGATCAGTCTTTTAAGGTTGTCGTCATCGCAGATGATCTCAAAGTGGAGGATGTTGGCGTGCCCCTCAAAGGAGCCTGCACTGCCCAACTCGGCCTTGCGATAAATTGTTTGGCCAGCTTTGACGCCGCGTATCGTCTGCAGATGCATGTAGATGGAGTAGAAACGTACTTGCGTTTCTGTATCGTTTTGGGCTCCGATCGTGGAGTCGTGTCGCATGATGACGCAACCGTCATCTGTCCATCCCATATAGCCAAGTACATGCTGTTCATCTTCAGCAGCAGTCGCTGGACGTGCCGTCGGTTGTCGAACATAGGCGACGATGCCATCGGCAATGGCGCGCACGGGTTCTCGTCCTTTGTCGCGTGCCGGAGCTTCCAGATGCAAGCCCCCGTGCCACGATAATTTATGGCTGACGGGGAAGTTTCCATGCTCCGGGCTACGCATGGCTGTCTCTAGATAAGCATCATCGTCCTCGGCAAGACGAGGAGGAAGAAAAGGTGGGCTGATGAGCATAAAACTTCCTTACCGTGAGAAGGAGAATCTCCGCGAATTTTTAACGTTCACAACGCTGTTCGGTAAAGGTGGCAGGCTTGCCGCAGCACTCGCCCCACCCGGAAACGCATGTGCCGCCCCCTTCACCGAAAACGTCCCCGGACAAGCAAACGTGATGTTCCCGTCCTCCAGCGTCACGCAAGACTGCCCCGCCTGCACCACGATCTTGTGGCGCGCCTTGATCTCGATGCTGTCATTGACGCTGGTCACGCTCACCTGCTGGTCGGCCAGGATCTCCAGCGCATCGGTATGCGCCTGGAGCGAGACCGGTCCGTTGCCGGCAAAGACCTGGATGCCGCCCTCATGCGCAAACAGGGTGGCGGCCTTGCCGGCGGCCAGGCTGGCGGTGTCGGCTGCGGTCCAGTGGGTGTCGCCCTGGCTGGTCCAGTGCAGGCTCTCGCCCGCATAGAGCAGCGTGGAGGCGGCGCTGGCCCAGTTGATGTTGGTCGGGGACTCCATCAGCACGGTGGCCTTGGCGAATTTCTCGACCGGTTGTGCGGCGTCGGTCTGGCGCGATTCGCCCTTGGTTTTGAAGGCTTCCTGGCCATTGACGCTGGCCGGATGCTTGCCCTGGTCGGCCGGGTCGATGGCGGCGATGAAGTCGGACTTGGCCTGGAAGGCTGCCGCACTATGCAGCGCCTGCTGCTGGGTGGCGGCGTTGCCCATGTTGTTGGCGAGTTCACTGGCGCCTTTCAGTTGGGCAATCGCTTCGGTGGCATCCATCTGCGTGCCGGTGACACTGGCGCCGGCAGCCGGGCGCGCGGTGGCGGAAAGCAGCAAGCCGTTTTCACCGCGCACCACGCCCCAGGCATCGCTGCGCAACTCGAAGCCCTGGCCGCGGTAGTTGCCGCGCTGGGCGCCGCTGTCGGCCTGGTCGATCAGGTGGCCCAGATTGAGTTGCGATCTGGCCTGGCTGGAGGCCAGCCGCATCCGCAACTGCGATTGCGTGTCGTCCACCACCCATTGGTTGAAGCCGCTGCCATCGTGGGACAGGCTGTGCCAGCCGGAAATCGTGCCGGCATGATTGACGCCCGAATCGGCGCCGGCCGGGAAGGGGGGAGTGTCATTGCCGTTGTAGAGCTGGGCTACCACCACGGGGCGGTCGATGTCGCCTTCGATGAAGTCGACCAGGACTTCGCTGCCGATGCGTGGCGTGAACTGGCTGCCCCAGTTGGGGCCGGACTGCGCTTCGGCCACGCGCACCCAGGTGCCGGAGGCATCGTTGCCGGGGGCATTGCCCTGTTTGTCATCCAGATTGCCGGTTTCGCGCAGGCCGCCCGGATTGGGCGACTGGCCGCGTTGCCAATGGAATTGCACCTTGACCCGGTGATTGCGGTCGGTCGTGACGGCAGTGCCAGGCAGGCCGGTCACCAGCGCAGTCTGGGTGCCGCGGGAGGTGGGCTTGAGGCGTTGCGTGATGGCGGTGGGCAGGATGGGAACGGCGTCGCGCACGACCGTGAAACGGTTGCGGTAGGTGCCGGCCTTCAGTTCGTCGTCTGTGCTGATATCTGATATCTGGGCACTGTCCGGCAGGATGTCGTCGAGGATGCGCGCGATATTGTGCTCGAAGTTGTTGCGCGCGCTGTGCTTGACCGAGAGTACCTTGAAGCGGTTTTCTCCTGCGGGATAGTGGTCGTGCTGGCGCAATGAGAACTGTGTGCCGGCGGCGAGTTGACGCGCCGCGCCGGCGCCTTCGAAGCGTTTGTTCTGCATCTCCAGCGCTTGCAGCATCAGCAAGGCGTGGGTGGCGGCGGCATCCTGGTCGGCGAAGTCCTGCTGGCCGGTGCCGTCATAGATAGGTAAGAGCGGCAGGTCACCGGCATCCAGGCTGGAGCTTTCTTCGGCCGATGGCGAGGAGATCTTTTCCGGGTGCCAACTGGCCAGCGCCACGCCATTGGATTGCACGCTGCGCACGGCGCTGAAGTCGGTGATGGCATCGCTGGCCTCCATGGCGGCCACGCGGTGGAAGCGGATGGTGTCGTCGGCGCCGGGGATGGCTGGCATCTTCGCTTGGCGGTCGAAGATGATGAGTTTGTGGCGTGCTTGTTGTTGACCCTGTTGCCCCTGTTGTCCTTGCTGACCGGCGTCATCGCTTTCCTGCTGGTGCTCGAAGCGGAAGTTCAAGCCTTCCGAGGCCAGGATGCGGCGCAGGAAATGAAAGTCGCTTTCGCGGTACTGGGTGCAGATATCGCGCTTGGCGAGTGTCTGGGTGACGTCCAGGGCGAAATTGGCCTGGGGGTATTCCTTGAAGAGGGCGCTGGCGATCTCGGTGACATTCATGTCCTGAAACAGGAAACTGTCGTGTCGTCGCTCCAGGAAGGCGAGGAAGGATTCCAGCCGCAGGCGATAGCGTGCCAGGCCACCATCCGCACCCAGCCAGGAGGCTTGCGTGCAGTAGCCATGCCAGGCACGCCGGCTGCCGTCGGCTTGCAGCAGGCGCAGGGTGAGCTCGGTGCCGATGAATTGCTTCAGGTCGAGATCGGTGGAGACCGAGAGCGCATCGATGTCGAAATGAAAGTTGTCATTGACGCTTTCCTGGCCGTGGAAGCGCTCCACCACCAGGGATTCGGGCAAGCCATCGGGCTGTGCGCCGTCCAGGGTGATGAGGCGCGCATGTTGCGACAGGCCGGGGCCGAACAGGGCGGAGATGACGGGGGAGAGAGGATCGGGACTGCGCTGGTACGCATCGACAGTGGGCTGCCGATGCCGGGGGGGAACGTCTGGAATCACGGGATCGCCTCAACTTGATGGTTGATCACTCGCCATGGATGGCGAATGCCGGTGTGACTGTCGTCAACACCACGCTTGCATCAAGTGTTCCCCTACGCGTTCCCTGTCATTGACTGCTGCATGGCAGCGGCGCCCGTATCAGAGGCCGCTCATTTTTGTGCCGTGCATTGTGCCAAGCCGGATTCCTTTCCTCCATCGAATTTTTTCGGTAATTCCCTACTTCAAACGATGCTGTATTGCTTGGTCATCCATGATTTGTTCTAGCCTTGCAGATTCTTGTGCAGAAACTCCACAATCTGATTTTCCAACTGTCGATGTATCGCGACACGGTCCACCTCCGGCGCGTCTTTGCAAAGCAAGGTTTCCTGTTCGGCGAACGAAACAGGGCAGGGGTCAAGGAAAACGAAATGCCGTCCGGGCAGGACAACTTCCTGTGGACGGCCGGCAAATAAGTCGCGTCCGATGGTCGATAAAGCAATATCGGCATCGTGACTGCGGTGAGGGCTGCACTGTCGAAAGGAATGGCCAGCGGATCCATCAAGACCATGGCCCTGAGCGAATAGTCGATCGAAATTCATATACAGCAGCACGCAGATGACGTTCGATTTCGCCCTCCTTGCTACTGCATCACTGGACAGTTGCCGCCATCTTGGCCGGCAACGGCACATTGAGCCATTTCTGCACGATGGCATTGAGTTCGCCGCTCTTCTTGGCTTCTGTCAGGGCGTCGTTCACCTTTGCCAGCAAGGCGGTCTCGCCCTTGTTCAGGCCGACGTTGCAGGCCGACTCCTGGATGATGTACTTCAATACAGGTTTGTTGTTGGGGGCTTTCTCGGCCAGGGCATAGGCCACGAAGTCACCGGTGCCCACCAGTTGCACCTGGCCCGAGACATAGGCCGAGATCATGGCGTTGTTGTCTTCGTAGCGCTTGATGGTGGCGCTCTTGGGGGCGGTGTCGGTCAACTGCAGGTCCTGGAAGGTGCCGCGCGCCACGCCCACGGTCTTGCCGGCCAGGTCGGCCGGGCCGCTGACCTTGATACTGGCCACGCCGAAGACGCTGTTGTTGTAGGGGGCGTAGGGCTGGGAGAAATCGATCACTTTTTCGCGCTCGGCATTCTTGCCCAGGGTGGAGATGACCAGGTCGGTCTTGTGGGTCTGCAGGTAGGCGATGCGGTTGGCGCTGGCCACCGGGACCAGTTGCGCCTTCACTCCCATTTTCTGGGCGATCAGCTTGGCTACGTCGATGTCCAGGCCCTGCAATTGCAACTCGGTATTGACCGAGCCGAAGGGAGCGAAGTCTTGCGGCACGCCAATGCGTACCACGCCGGCTTTCTGGATGTCGGCCAGGGCATCGGCGTGGGCTGCGCCGGCAGCGAGGCTGGACAGGGTGAGGGTGAACGCCAGCAGGCTTTGTTTGGGTGTCATCGACGAATCTCCTTAGGGTGGTCTGATCCTTGCGCGGGCCGATGATACGCCTTATTGCGCCATCCATCAGCAAGGTAGAGGCAACACGCCATCCTCGCTGGCCAGGTAGATGCGCTGACCCGGTTGCGGCGTGATGCGATAGCCGCGAGGCCTTGTTCATGTGGCGACGCACAATCATGATTAATTCGGTATGCTTGTCGCCAATGAAAATTGGCCTATCGCCAAGTAAATAAATTAAAAAGACCACTCCTCATGTCCTGCTACGTTGACCACCAGACTTTCCATGAATTGCAAGACTCCGAAGTCTTGCCTGCACCTTCCGGTGTGCGCCTGAAGATCATGCAGATGTGCCAGCAGGAAGACATTGCCCTGTCGGATCTGGTGGCGCAGGTGCAGGGCGACCCGATCCTGGCCGGTCGCCTGATCCAGATCGCCAACATCCCCAATATCAACAAGGGCCGCATGGTGGCCGCGGTCAACATCGATCTGCTGCTGATGGTGGGGCTGCACGCGGTGCGTCAGATGGCACTGGCCATTTCGCTGACCGAATCGGCGCGCCGCGGTGATTGCCAGGAATTCGACTACCAGCGTTTCTGGAGCCGTTCCACTGCCATGGCCTGTGCCGGCCAGGCCCTGGGCGAGCTGCTGCAGGTGGCGCCGCCGGCCGAGATGTTTACGGTCGCCCTGTTGGCCGATATCGGCCGGCTCGGCCTGGCCTCAGCCCGGCCCCGCCGCTACGGCGAGCTGCTGCGCAGTGGCGCGCAGGGGACGGCGCTGCGCGCGCAGGGGACGGCGCTGCGCGCGCAGGAGAAGGAAGTCTTCGGCTTCCATCATCTGGAGCTGGCCGCAGCCATGATGCAGGACTGGCTGTTTCCCCGGCTCTTCTGCGAAGCGGTGCTGCATCATGGCGCGCCCGAACAGAGCGGCCTGGATGAAGCGGATCGCCAGCAGCGCCTGATCCGCGTACTGGAGCTGGCCGCTTGTGTGGCCGATCTTTGCGTGGCCAGCGATGCCGAGCGGACCTCCTTGCTGCCGCGCCTGTTGCGGCTGGGTGGGCCGGTCGAGCTGCCTATTTCCACGCTGGCTTCCGTCTGCAGCCACATCAGCCAGGACTGGAGCCAGTGGGGTGCCTTGCTCAAGGTGCCGGCCAGGGTGCTGCCCGATCTCGGCACGGAACTGGTTGCGGCACTGAAACAGCCCGGCTGAGCCGATGACAAGAAACTTCAGTTTTAGTCAGGAAAAATCGAAGTTTTTCGTTGCAGAGTTGTCAGCCACCGGTGGTACTATCCCCCTCGCTCTGGAATTGAACCGCCTCTGTTGACTGTCAGGAGCGATGTGCTCATGCCGCCTGGTCGTGACCCCTCCCGTCATCACAGACCTGGCGTGGCCTCGCTTCCAGCTGCACGCAAGGTTCGATGAACCCAGCCTCGGATGTTCCTTCCGTAAAAGCCACGGCATTTACCGCAGCCACCCAGGAGAACATATTCATCAAATAGGCCTTGCCTGCGCCCTTACTGTCGGCAATGCATGGGTCTGGCCTTTGTTAATGTGTTCCGACTTGGCAGCGGTGCGATTTCCCTTCGGTTCGCTCCGACCACATCTTTGTCTTCTCCGCTTGCGGTGTGCATGGTCACGCCCTGAGCAAGTGTGGGCCTGTCATCAGGGGGAGGGGTGGATCAATGTCGTACCCACACTGTTTGCAAAAAAATAAGGGGTCTCTCATGAAAAAGAAAATTCTCTGTCTTTCCTGGCTGATGCTGGCAGCCACCCAATCCGCCTTCGCGGCTCACCCGTTGGTCACCGATGACGCCGGAGTACAAGGCAGTGGTGGCATCCAGCTCGAAATGAATACCGACTGGAGCAAGCAGAGCGGCAATGCCGGCCATGTCGGTGCGTTCAGCTTCACCTACGGGGTGACCGACAAGCTGGACCTGTTCTTCAACCTGCCGCAGACCTTCCAGTCCCCCACCGGCACGGGCGTGGGCGATGTCTCGGTGGGCGCCAAATGGCGCTATTACGAAGCCGATGGTCTGTCGCTGGCCCTCAAGCCCGAGTTCTTCATACCCAGTGGCGACGAAACCAAGGGCCTGGGCACGGGTGAAAACAGCGCCGGCCTGACCGGCATCGTTTCCTATGAAACCGGCCCTTGGACCCTGCATGGCAACCTCGGCCTGCGTCACAACAGCTACAAGCTCGCCAGCGACCAGCAGTCGCAGCACAGCACCCTGTGGCGCGCTTCGGCCGCCGTCTGGTATGGGCTCAATGAACAATGGCGCCTGGTGGCCGATACTGGCGTGGCGCAGAACCCCAATGTGGGCAGCAAGACGCTGCCATCCTATGCCCTGTTGGGGGTGATCTGGTCGCCCAACAAGACCGTGGATCTGGATGCCGGCGCCAAATTCGGGCTGAACAAGGCGGAAGTCACGCGCCAGTTCGGGGTGGGTGTGACCTTGCACTTCTGATCAGGGAGTGAAGAAGTTTTCACTCCTGTGCGCTGCAACATGCAATGCGCTGGAAAGCCCCGTCAAATCTGCTATCGTTGACCCTGGCGCAAGGCCACGACTAAGGAGACGATATATGGATCTGGTGGAAAAATTCGATGCCAAGGGCAAGACCGGCGCACCTTACCACGTCGAGGTGTACCAGACGCAGCAGGACGAAGCCGATGAAGCGGCGCAGGCCTTCAGCCGCACCTACAAATTGGCGGATGGCCGGGCGCTGGATCCCCTGACCAACGAGAAATTCAGGATCGTCCAGACCGGAGAGAAGATCTACCGCGTCTGACACCTGCCGCAAGCCAGCAGCAAGCCGATCAAGCCGGCACCGCAAGGTGACCGGCTTTTTTGTGTCCGCCTGCTTTGCCCACGCCTAGATACAGGTGTAGCCGCCATCGGCATTGATCACCGCACCCGTGATGAGGCTGGCGGCGTCCGAGGCCAGGAAGGCCACCACGGCGGCGATTTCTTCCGGCCGTCCCATGCGCTGTTGTGGGGTCAGGTCCAGCCAGCGGGAGATCAAGGCCTGTTCCTTTTCCAGCTCTTGCAACAGAGGCGTGGCGGTATAGGTCGGTGCCACCGCATTGACGCGCACCCCGCGCGTGGCCCATTCCACCGCCAGCGAGCGCGTGAGGTGATGCACGGCGGCCTTGGAGGCGTTGTAGTGGCATTGCGGCTGCGGCACGTTGACGATCATCCCCGACATCGATCCGATATTGACGATGGCACCCCGGCCACGCGCCAGCATTGCGCGTGCGAAAGCGCGGCAGGTCTTGAAGACGCCGCCCAGGTTGACCGATAGCACGCGCTCCCATTCTTCATCGCTCATTTCTTCAGCCGGCGTATTGCTGACCACGCCGGCATTGCATACCAGCACGTCGAGCGCCGGCAGGCGTGCGGCCAGGTTGTTCAGGGCGCTACTGTCGGTCACGTCCAGCGCGAAGGCCTGGGCGCTCGGGCCCAGACGGCTGGCCGTGGCACGGGCGCGTTCGCCATCCAGGTCGGTGCAGATGACGGTGGCGCCTTGCCTGGCCAGAGCGTCGGCGCAGGCCGCACCTATGCCTTGGCCGGCGCCAGTGACCAGGGCCAGGCGAGCGCTTAGGCTGCTCAGGTCGTGAGCGTGCGGGGAAGTGGTTGGCATGATGTCTCCTTCAGAAAATGATTGATGAAAATATAGTAATGCTACATATACAGTAGAAATTCTGGAATTTTTACTTCGTCACATTTCTCTTTTGCGCCTAAATATCCATAAAATTCGACAATTACGGTTTGCGCGCTTTTCTTTTATCTAGTTATACTATATTCACCGTCGCTCAAGGAGATGCGTGATGCAGGAAGTATTGAATCGCCTGTCGGGCCAGCTATTTGCAGCCGGCCAGTTCATCGAAGGGCAGGGCGCGCGCCTGCAGGTGCGTAACCCGGCACGCAACGCAGTCATCGGCCAGATTGCCGTGGCCACGCCGGATGAGATCGCCGCCGCGGTGGCTGCCGCCGTCGCCGCCTGGCGTGCCTGGGCCGGCGCGCCAGCCCGGGTCCGCGCCGAGGCCCTGCATACCCTGGGTCGCCTGGTCCTGGCCGACGCCCCTGCCATGGCCGAGGTTATGACCCTGGAACAGGGCAAGCCCTGCAATGAAGCCCTGGGCGAAATCAAGAAACTGGCCGAAGCCTGCCACTTCTATGCCGAAGAAGCCGTGCGCGTGCATGGCGAAGTCGTTCCCAACGACCAGCCCGGCTACCAGAGTCTGGTGCTGCGCGAAGCCATCGGCGTGGTGGCGGCCATCACGCCCTGGAATTACCCGGCCGAACTGGTGGGCTGGAAGCTGTGCGCTGCGGTCGCAGCTGGTTGTGCGGTCATCATCAAGCCCTCCGAATTCACCCCCTTCACGGCGCTCTACATTGCGCAAAAGGTGCAGCAGGCCGGCATCCCGCCGGGCATCGTGACGGTGCTCACGGGCGATGGCGCCACCGTTGGGCAGGCGCTGGTGGCACATCCCGATATCGCCAAGATCGCCTTTACCGGTTCGTCCCAGACCGGCTTGCGCATCCAGCAATCCTGCCCGAGCATCAAGCGGCTGTCGCTGGAGCTGGGGGGTAATTGTCCGTTGCTGGTGACGCGTCATGCCGACCTGGATCAGGCGGTACAGGGCGCGGTGCGGCGGTCCTTCCGCAACATGGGGCAGATCTGCATTGCCATCAACCGTATCTATGTCGAGCGCGTCGTCTATGCCGACTTCCTGGCGCGCTTTGCAGTCGCCGCACGAGCTCTGGTGATCGGGGATGGCCTGTCCCATCCGGCCGCCGACCTGGGTTCGATGGCACAGGCCGCACCCTTGCAGAAGACGTTGGCCCATCTGGAAGATGCCCTGGCGCAGGGCGCGCGACTGATTACTGGCGGCGCTGCACCGGCAGGTGAAGAATTCGTCAATGGCCTGTTCTTCCAGCCCACGATCGTGGCCGATTGCACCCCGCAGATGCGGGTGATGCGTGAAGAAACCTTCGGGCCACTGGTCGGTGTGGCGCCTTTCGACAGTCTCGCTGAAGCGCTCGCCCTGGCCAATGACAGCCCTTACGGCCTGGCCGCCTACGTCTACACCCAAGACCTGCAGGAAATCCATCGCTGCGCTGCTGCGCTCGATGTGGGCAACGTGGCTATCAATCATGTCGACGCCGGCATCATGAATGCTCCCTACGGTGGCCGCAAGCAGAGCGGTATCGGGGTGGAGCACGCGCGCGAAGGCTTGCTGGAATATTTCCAGTTCAAGCACGTACGCCTGCGTCATGGCGTGGGAGCCTGATCATGCGCGCTTGTCTGCTGGGCATAGACCTGGGCACCTCGGCCTGCAAGGCCCTGCTGTTATCCACCGAAGGTCGCATCCTGGCCTCTGCCAGTGCCGGCTACCCGGTCTCGCAGCCGCACCAGCGCTGGGTCGAGCAAGAGCCGCAGGCATGGATCGCGGCGGCCCGCCTGGCCGTGGCGCAGGCCATGCAGTCGGCAGGGGCGGTCCAATTGCTGGGTATCGGCCTGTCGGGCCAGATGCATGGGCTCACCGCCCTGGATGCGCAGTACCGCCCCTTGCGGCCGGCCATCCTCTGGAACGACCAGCGCAACGAGATGGAAGCCGCCGAGATCACGCAAGCCGCGGGTGGCTTGTCGGCCCTGCTGGCGCAGACCGGCAATCGCATGTTGGTCGGCTATACCGGTGGCAAGCTGCTGTGGATGCAGAAGCATGAACCACACTTGTATGCGCGGCTGCGGGTGGTGCTCAATCCCAAGGATTACCTGCGTTACGTGCTCACCGGCGAGATCGCCACCGAAGTCTCGGACGCTTCGGGCACGGGACTGTTCGACGTGCGCCAGCGACGCTGGGCTGACGACCTGATTCGCGCCGCCGGACTGGATCCGGCGCATTGGCCCACCTGTCATGAATCTCAGGTGGTCAGCGGCAAGGTCCATGCACAGGCCGCCAGCTGGTTCGGCATTGCGCCGGGCATTCCGGTCATCGGTGGCGGCGGCGACAGCGTGATCCAGTCGCTGGGCGCTGGCGTGGTGGCGCCGGGCGGATGGCAGACCACCATCGGGACCGCCGGCATCCTGGCCGCGGCGCTGGAGCGCCCCTTGTCCTCACCGGACGGACGCATCCAGGTCTTCTGCAATGTCGCGCCGGATCGTTGGCACGCCATGGGCGTGTCGCTCAATGCCGGTGGCGCGCTGGCCTGGTGGCGCAGCGCCATGCAGAGCCCAGACTCCGAGGAAGCCCCCAGCTTCGAGGCCATCGTGCAAGCCGCTGCACAGAGTCTGCCGGGTGCGCGCGGCCTGCTGTTCCTGCCTTATCTCAATGGCGAACGCTGCCCCCATCCCGACCCGGCTGCCCGCGCTGCCTTCATCGGCCTGACGGCGCGTCACGGCTTTGCCGACCTGGCGCGCAGCGTGCTGGAGGGCGTGGTGCATTCGCTGTGCGACATGCACGCGCTGATGAGCGCAATGGGTGTGGCGCCCGGCTGGGTCAGTACGTCCGGGGGCGGCGCCCGTTCGGCCCAGTGGCGCCAGATCCAGGCCGATATGCTGGAGTGCGAAGTGGTGACCCGCGAGGGGGCGGCCGAAGGCGCGGCGCTGGGAGCGGCCTTGCTGGCTGGGGTGGGGTTGCAGATATGGCCCGATGTCGAGCACGCGGCCAAGCTGTTGCCCGAGCTCACGCGCCAGCGCCCCGATCCCGCCCGAGCTGCCCACTATCGCCAGGCGCACGCCATTTATCAAACGCTGTATCCCTTGTTGAGCCCTAGCTTCCAGCGCCTGGGGGATCTGGCGGCACAAGGAGAGGCGCAATGAAACAGGATCTCGCGCGCCGCTACCAGGCCTTCATCTTTGACCTCGACGGCACCCTCATCGACAGCGCCCCCGATATCGCTGCCGCCGTCAACGCCTACCTGCAAGAACAAGGTCATGCCGCGCTGGAGGTGGCCTATGTCGAACGCTTCATCGGCAATGGCCCGCGCCGCCTGATCGAAGACATCCTGATCGACCAGGAGATCGCCTTCGATGGCGCCGGGCTGGAGGCGGCCGTGGCCGCCTACATCGGGCACTACCAGCGCCATCCGGCCAGCCATACGCGCTTCTTCCCCTATGTCAAGGAAGACCTGGTCAGCCTGCACGCCGCCGGCATCCGGCTGGGCATCTGCACCAACAAGCCCCATGCACTGACGCGCCAGATCCTCGATCTGCTGCAGCTCTCACCGCTGGTGGAGGTGGCGCTGGGGGCTGATGCGGTGCCGGCCTGCAAGCCCGATCCTGGCCATCTGCGTGCCGTGGCCGCCCACATGGCACTGGCGCCGGGGAGCTGGGCCTATATCGGCGACACCACGGTGGACCAGGCCACGGCCGCCGCCGCTGATGCTCCGTTCTTCGTCGTGCCCTGGGGGGGCGGCAGCCAGGTGCAGGTCGCGAAAACCCAGCGCCTGCATCGCCTGCGGGACTTGCTGTCTTATAGAATCGCGCCTTTGGCCGCACGGCCATCGACCACTACGCTAAAGGACAGCCCATGAGTAACAGCCTGCTGCAGCAGATCGTGCGCGAGCAAGAGGAGATGAAGCCCGCCGAATTGCGCATTGCCCATTTCGTCAGCCAGGCGCCCGGTGAGGTGATCCATATGAGCATGGCCTCGCTGGCCGAACGCTGCGCCGTGAGCGATCCGACCATCGTGCGTTTCTGCCGCCGCTTCGGTTTCAACGGCTACCAGGAGTTCAAGCTGAACCTGGCGCAAAGCCTGGTGCCCGCAGCGCCCTTCGTCTACGAGCAGATCACCCGCGACGACGATATCGACACGATCGTGCGCAAGACCTGCCGCAATTCGCTCTCGGCCATCCAGCGCGCGCTGGACGACCTGGTACCGCAACAGATCGAACAAGCCGCCGCATTGCTGCATTCGGCCACCTGGATCGGCATCTATGCCAGCGGTATTTCGGAAATCACGGCGCTGGATGCCGAACACAAGTTCCAGCGCCTGGGCCTGCGCTGCGCCGCCGTGATGGAAGAGAAAAAGCAATGGATGCATGCCGAGAAATCGCGCCCCAACGAAGTGGCGCTGATCTTTTCGCAATCGGGTCATACCAAGCGCATGGTGGAGCTGGCCATGGCCGCCCGCGCCGGTGGGGCAAGGGTGGTTGCAGTGACGGCCGCCGACAGCCCGCTGGCGCAGGTCACCGATGCCCTCATCGCCGTACTGCCCTATGACCAGACCGAATTCATGACCCCGCTGGCCTCGCGACTGAATCATCACCTGGTGGTCAACATGCTGGTCACCGCCATTGCGGTGGCGAGCAACAGCGAATTCCCCGACCAGTTGCCGGCCCTGGATTCCTGGATGACCGACAAGATCTAGCCGGCCAGGTTGCTGCAACTGGCCGGTCAACAACGCTTTTTTTGAAGGAGACAATATGCAGTTGAATCAGAACGAAGCAAAGAAACTGGCCGGCCGCCACGCCATCCTGGAATTCGTGCGCGACGACATGCGCCTGGGCCTGGGCTCGGGTACCACTTCGCACTTCTTCGTGCGCGAACTGGCCAAGCACATCGCCGATGGTCTCAACGTCACCTGTACTGCCACCTCGCGCTCCACCATCGATGTCGCCCGCGAAGTCGGCATCCCCATCATGGACCCCAATGAAATCGGCCAGATCGACCTGACCATCGATGGTCCCGATGAAATCGACCGCGAGTTCCGCATGATCAAGGGCGGCGGCGCCTGCCTGCTGTGGGAAAAGATCATCGCCCACGCCTCCACCCGCATGATCACCATCTGCGATGAAAGCAAGCTCGTCGAACACCTGGGCGCCTTCCCGCTGCCGGTGGAAGTGGTGCAGTTCGCCTGGAAGCAGACCGAACGCCGGGTCGCCGGCCTGCTGCGCGAGTTCGGCATCGACGCCCGCATCGTACGCCGCAGCCGCGATGAGCGCCCCGTGGTGACCGACAGCGGACACTTCATCCTGGATTGCCATTGCCAGGTCATCGACGGCGCCGAATTGCTGGAGACCGAACTGAACCGCATCCCCGGCGTGGTCGAGAACGGACTCTTCACCCGCGAGGCGGCGGGCATGGTGGTGGGCTGCTTCGATGGCACGTCGTATGTTTCCTTGCGTGCTGCAAGCTAGTAAAACTCCGTGCGACTGGCAAGGACGGTTTCTGGCGGTATATGAAGAAAGTTTCCGGGGTGCTTTTCCCCGAGGATGCCTGCGATATACAGGGTGAAGGATTCTTTCGAGATCCTGTGCATGGCCGGCTTGATAGCAAAACTATATACATCATTTGGAGGCAGACATGACATCGCATCACGCCAACACCCGTCGCCAGATCGTCCTGGGCGGTATCGCCCTGGGTGCCCTGGCCACCACCCGCTGGGCCGGGGCACAGCAGAAGCTGTTGATTCCGTTCAGCAACAAGAGCCTGGACTATTACTTCTTCGTGATCGAAGAAGCGGCGGTCAAGCGCGCCGTCGAGGCCAACCAGGGCAGCTTCCAGGCCACCAATGCCAGCTTCGACAACACCCGCCAGCTGGAGCAATGGCAGTCGCTGATGCTCTCGCGCCCGGCCGCCCTGGTCTCGGACCCCATCGACAGCCAGGCCATCGTCAGTGGCCTGCGCCGCTACAACCAGCAAAAGATCCCGGTGGCCATCATCGATACCCCGGCCGAAAGCGGCAACGTGGCCATCACCGTCAGCTTCGACAATTACCTGGGCGGCGTGATGGCGGCCAAGGAAATCATCAACCGTCTGGTCAAGAAGCATGGCAGCCCCAAGGGCAAGGTGCTCAACTGCTATGGCGCCCTGGCCAGCGTGGCCTGGCGCCAGCGCAAGGAAGGCATGGATGCCGAGTTCGCCAAATACCCCGGCATCACCTATATCGCCCGTCCCACCGAGGGCAAGCTGGACCAGATGCTGGCGGTGACCCTGGCCACGCTGTCCGAGCATCCCGATCTGGATGCGGTACACGCGCCCAGCGACTCGCCGGCCCGTGGCATCGCCACCGCCTTGCAGCAGAAGAACCGCTGGAAGAAAGTGGATGAGAAGGACCACGTGATCTTCGTCACCATCGATGGCGAGCCGGTGGCCTTGCGCTGGATCCAGGATGGCTACATGGATGCCTGCGTATCGCAGGACCCGATTGCCTATGGCGAGGTGGCCGTGGAGATGCTGGTGAAGTATTCGATTGGCGGCAAGGAAGTGCCCATCGGCCCCTATGAAAACAAGAAGTACTTCTGGGAGAAAGGCCAGATCGTCAAGGGCAAGACCGGTCCCACGCTGATCATCCCGCCCTTCGTGATCGACCGCAGCAATGCCGCCGACCAGCGCCACTGGGGTTATGTGGCCGAGAAGGTGTGGGGCATCGCCTATACCTGATCGCGGGCCCAGCACAGCGCATCCAAGGAGACGCCATGACGACTGAAGCATCTTCCGCCCGCCAGGATGGCCTGGCACTGCGGGTGGAAAACCTGAGCAAGCGCTATGGCGCTTTCCATGCCCTGCGCGGCATCACGCTGGGTATCCGGCGCGGCACCATCCACGGCCTGTTGGGCGAGAACGGCGCCGGCAAGAGCACGCTGGTGGGCCTCATCTCGGGCCAGCGTGTGCCCAGCGAAGGACGCATCTTTCTCGATGGCGAGGAAATCCAGGGCGCCGACGTCAAGCGCATGGAAGCTGCTGGCGTGTTTCTGGTGCCGCAGGAACCGATGATCATCGAGCATATGTCGGTGATGGAAAACCTGATGCTGGGGCTCTGGCCGGCCAAGCGCGGCTTCGTCGCCTGGCGCCGGATGCGCGAGAACGCCGCGCGCATGTTGGCCGGCACCGGGATCGACGCCGAGCGCCTGGCCGGCACCCTGGACGCGGTGGCGCGGCGCAAGCTCAATATCCTGCGCGCCATGTTCTCGGGCGGCAGCATCATCATTCTGGATGAACCGACCGCGGCGCTGACGGTGCCGGATCGCCTGCAATTGTTCGCCTTCATGCGCCAGCTACGCGCCTCGGGCGTGACCTTTATCTTCATCTCGCACTTCAACGATGAAATCCTGGACATCTGCGACGCCGTCAGCGTGCTGCGTGACGGTGAGCTGGTCGCCACCTGTGAAGAAGTGTGCAGTCTCAGTTCTTCCCAGCTCTCGGAGTTCGTGCTGGGGCGCGAGTTGGACCTGTTCCAGCGCGATCGCAGGCCGGCTCACGCGCTGGTCAGCGCTGAGGTCATCAGCCTGTTCGGCGTCAGTGGCCTCAATGATGACAAGCTCTGCGTGGATCGCCTGGAGCTCCAGCCCGGTGAAATCATCGGCTTTACCGGCTTGCCAGGGGAGGGCGCCAAGGAATTGGCGCGCGGCTTGTTCGGACTGCTACCCTTGCGCAGCGGACAGATCAGCTTCCCGCGCGAGCCGGCTTGCAGCCTGCCGCAGAGGCCGGATCAAGCCTTGGCCATGGGCATCGCCTATCTCTCCGACGACCGCCGCCGGGATGGGGTGGTCGGCCATCTCTCCATCCGCGAGAACATCGCGCTGTCGTCGTTGCCACGGCGGCTGCGCGCCGGCCTGGTGGATGAAGGGGAAGAACGGCAGGTCTGCACCTCCTACTTCAGGCGCATGGGCATCAAGGCCGATAGTGCCGAGGATGCCGTCAACACCTTGAGCGGCGGCAACCAGCAAAAGGTCTGCCTGGGGCGTGTGCTGGCCACCCTGCCGCGTCTGCTGATCCTGGACGAGCCCACGCGCGGCATCGATGTCGGTGTCAAGCAGGATGTCTTGCGCATCCTCGACCAGTTGAGCCAGGCCGGGGTGAGCGTGATCATCGTCTCCACCGACGTCGACGAACTTGCCCGCGCCGCCGACCGCATCTGCATCTTCCAGCGCGGACGCATCGCCCATGTGGTCAGTGGCGATGACATCAGCACCGACCGCCTGCGTCAACTGGCGCAATGACACCCATACAAAAATGAAACAAGGAGACTCCCGCATGACAACCGCAACCGAGGTCGGCACCACGCCTGGTCCCGACCTGCCCGTGAAGGGGCAAGGCAAGCCGCGCCAGGTCCTGGGCTGGATCTTGCGCAACGTGGTCTGGATCTGGCTGGTGGCGCTGGTGCTGGGCTTTGGCCTGTTCAGCCAGTTCTTCCTCAGTGTGATGAACCTGCAGAACATCCTGGTGCAAGCCACCGTGCTGGGCCTGTTGGCACTGGCCGTGGCGCTGCCCTTGCTGGTGGGCGAGATCGACCTGTCGCTGCCGGCCAACCTGGGCTTTTCCTCGGCCATCGGCGCCTGGCTGTATGCCACTTGGGGTGGTCCCTGGTGGCTGACCATGCTGGTCGGCGTGGCCGTGGCGACCCTGATCGGCTGGTTCAATGGCCTGTGCATCACGCGCTTGCGCATGGTGTCGCTGATCCAGACGCTGGCCATGATGATCGTGCTGCAAGGGGCTTTGCTGGCCCTCACGCAAGGCAAGACCATCACCAACCTCGACGATGGCTACATCTGGATCGGCTCGGCCACCCTGGGCGGCTGGCCGCTGATGCCGGTGATCTTCGTCATCGCCTTGCTGGCCATGTCGGTGCTGCTGCGGCGTACCGTGCTGGGGCGCTCCATCTATGCGGTAGGCGGCAATGCGCTGGCCTCGCACGCGGCGGGTATTCGCGTGCATCGCATCAAGATCATCTGCTATGCGCTGGCCGGGGCCATTGCCGGGGTTGCCGGCTACCTGCTGGCTTCCTGGCAGATCGCTATCACCCCCAACCAGGGCGCCAGCTACCTGCTCTATGCGATCGCTGCGCCCATCATCGGTGGCGTGAGCGTGTTCGGCGGGCGCGGCAGCGTGTTGGGCATCCTGGGCGGCGTGCTGTTGCTCACCGTGATCCAGGTTGGGCTGGCCATCACCAATGTGCCTTCGTTCTACGTGGGCATGATCGGTGGCGTGATGATCTTCATCGCGGTGGCCATCGATGCCATCCGCGTGCGCTTCTTCGTGCAGTGAGTGGCAGAGGATGGCGTTGAGGGAAACATTGATAGAGGGGCTTTGCGAGATCGTCGGCCAGGCCCACGTCTTGACCAGCGCTGCGGCCAAACGCCGTTACTGTCGCGGTTATCGCTATGGTCGCGGCGAAGCCCTGGCCGTGGTGCGGCCGGGCAGCCTGCGCCAGATGTGGCAGGTGCTGCAGGCCTGCCACCAGGCCGATGTCATCGTGATCTGCCAGGCCGCCAATACCGGCTTGACCGGAGGCTCGACGCCTGTCGAAGAGGGCTATGACCGGCCGGTGATTGTGCTCAATACCTTGCGGTTGCGGCGGCTGGACTTGCTCGAGCAGGGGCGGCAGGTCCTGACCCAGCCGGGCGTGACGCTGGATCAACTAGAACGCAGGCTCAAACCGCTGGGGCGCGAGCCTCACTCGGTGATCGGCTCCAGTTGCATGGGGGCGTCGGTCACCGGGGGCATCTGCAACAACTCGGGGGGGGCACTGATCCGGCGCGGCCCGGCTTATACACAACTGGCCTTGTATGCCCAGGTCGATGCCCAGGGCCGGCTGCAACTGGTCAATCACCTCGGTCTGGGGTTGGGCGATACCCCCGAGGAAATCCTGGGGCGACTCGATCGTGGAGAGCTTCCTGAAGGCGCTGGTGCCTGCGACTGTGGTGGACGTCATGCCTCCGATCAGGAATATGGCCAGCACGTGCGTGATGTCGACGCGCCCACGCCGGCCCGCTACAACGCCGATCCGCGCCGGCTGTACGAAGCGTCGGGTTCGGCCGGTCATGTGGTGGTGTTTGCGCTGCGGCTCGATATCTTCCCGGCGGATGACGCGCCCACCGTGTTCTACATCGGCAGCAATGACCCGGCCGAGCTGGAAGCCATCCGGCGTACCTTGCTGCAGCACGCTGTGCACCTGCCGATTGCCGGTGAATACATGCACCGTTCTGCCTTCGAAGCCAGCGAGCGCTATGGCAAGGACTTGTTCCTGTTCATCCAGCGCTTTGGCACCGAGCGCCTGATGCAGGCCTATGCCCTGAAAAGCCGGGTCGATGCCTGGCTGGAGCGGCTGGGCCTGCGTGCTGGCACCAGCGACCGTATCCTGCAGCGGCTTGCGCACTGGCTGCCACCGCATTTGCCTCCACGGCTAGCCGTCTATCGCGATGGCTATGAACATCATCTGCTGCTGAAGATGAGCCAGCAGGGCGCCGACTATGCACGTGGCGTGCTGCAGGCCCGCTTTCCTTCGGCCAGCGGTGATTTCTTCGAATGTGAAGCAGGGGAAGGGCAGGCGGCTTTCCTGAACCGCTTCGTGGTGGGCGCGGCCATCGTGCGTTATCGCGCCGTGCATGAGCGGGAGGTGGAGGATATCGTGGCGCTGGACATCGCCTTGCCGCGCAATACGATCGATTGGTTCGAGCGCTTGCCGCCCGAGATTGCGGACAAGATCCGATTCACGATGTACTGCGGGCATTTCTTCTGCCATGTGATGCATCAGGAATACCTGGTCAACAAGGGTGAAGATTGCGAGACGCTCAAGCAGGCGATCCTGGCGCTGCTTGAGGCCAAGGGGGCCAAGTACCCGGCCGAACACAATGTGGGACATCAATACCGGGCCGAGCCTGCGCTGGAAGCCTTCTATCGCAGGCTGGACCCGACCAACAGCTTCAATCCGGGCATCGGCAAGACCTCGCGCCGCAAGCATTGGCGCTAGGGAGTTTCCGAGCTCAGAAAGCGTCGCCCGGCACCCGTACCCAGCCTTCCATCAGCACCCGGGCGCTGCGGCTCATGATGGCCTTGGTGACCACCCACTGGCCTTCTTCCAGCTTGGCTTGCGCGCCCACGCGCAGGGTGCCGGAAGGGTGGCCGAAGCGCACGCTGTTGCGCTCCCCTCCACCTGCGGCCAGGTTCACCAGCGTGCCAGGAATGGCCGCTGCGGTACCGATGGCCACTGCCGCCGTGCCCATCATGGCGTGGTGCAGCTTGCCCATGGACATGGCGCGCACCAGCACATCGGTGTCTTGCACGGTGACCGTCTTGCCGCTGGAGGAAACATATTCCTTGGGTGGAGCCACGAAGGCCACTTTGGGCGTGTGCTGGCGGGTGGCCGCTTCTTCCACCTTGCTGATGAGCCCCATGCGGATCGCGCCATGGGCGCGGATGGTCTCGAAGCGGGCCAGCGCGGCCGGGTCGCTGTTGATGGCGTCCTGCAGTTCGGTGCCGGTGTAACCGATCTCTTCCGCATTGAGGAAGATGGTAGGGATGCCGGCATTGATCATGGTGGCCTGGAAGCTGCCCACGCCGGGCACCTCCAGGGTATCGACCACATTCCCGGTGGGGAACATGGCACCGCCTGCACCTTCTTCTTCGGCAGCGGGGTCCATGAATTCCAGTTGCACCTCGGCCGCGGGGAAGGTCACGCCATCCAGTTCGAAATCGCCGGTTTCCTGCACCTGGCCGCCACGCATCGGCACGTGGGCCACGATGGTCTTGCCGATGTTGGCTTGCCAGATGGTGATGACGGCCACGCCATCCTGCGGCAACTTGGACGGATCCAGCAACCCGGCGGAAATCGCGAAAGGCCCGACGGCGGCCGACAGGTTGCCGCAGTTGCCGCTCCAGTCCACGAAATCCTTGTCGATGGAGACCTGGCCGAACAGGTAGTCGACGTCATGGCCAGCACGCTCGCTGCGCGCGATGATGACGGTCTTGCTGGTGCTGGAGGTGGCGCCGCCCATGCCATCGATCTGCTTGCCGTAGGGATCGGGGCTACCGATCACCCGTTGCAGCAACTTGTCGCGGGCGCGGCCCGGGACGCGGGCGGCTTGGGGCAGGTCATCGAGCTTGAAGAAGACGCCCTTGCTGGTGCCGCCACGCATGTAGGTGGCGGGAATGCGGATCTGGGGGACTTGGCTCATGCTTGTTCCTTGGCGTTCTGGCCGGCGTTGGCGGAGGCTTCCAGGAAGTCCTGGGCGAAGCGTTGCAGCACGCCACCGGCTTCATAGATCGAGACTTCTTCGGCGGTATCGAGGCGGCAGGTGACCGGTACTTCCACCCGCTCGCCATTCTTGCGATGGATCACCAGCGTCAGGTCGGCGCGCGGACGGCGTTGGCCGATGACGTCATAGGTTTCGGTGCCATCGATGGCATAGGTGTTGCGGTTTTCACCAGGCTTGAATTCCAGCGGCAGCACGCCCATGCCGATCAGGTTGGTGCGGTGGATGCGTTCGAAGCCTTCGGCCACGATAGCTTCCACCCCGGCCAGGCGCACGCCCTTGGCGGCCCAGTCGCGGGACGAACCCTGGCCGTAGTCGGCGCCGGCGATGATGATCAGGGGCTGCTTGCGCTCCATGTAGGTTTCGATGGTTTCCCACATGCGCATGACACGGCCTTCCGGCTCCAGCCGCGCCAGGGAGCCTTGCTGCACGCTGCCGTCGGCTTTCTTCACCATTTCGTTGAACAGCTTGGGGTTGGCAAAGGTGGCGCGCTGCGCGGTCAGGTGGTCGCCCCGGTGGGTGGCGTAGGAATTGAAGTCTTCTTCCGGCAAGCCCATCTTGGCCAGGTATTCGCCCGCTGCGCTGTCGAGCAGGATGGCGTTGGAGGGCGAGAGATGGTCGGTGGTGATGTTGTCACCCAGCACGGCCAGCGGACGCATTCCCGTCAAGGTGCGCGCACCGGCCAGCGCGCCTTCCCAGTAGGGCGGGCGGCGGATGTAGGTGCTCTGGGCACGCCAGTCGTACAGCGGGCTGACCGACTGGCTGCGGTCCACGCGGGCGGCGAACATGGGGGTGTAGACATTGCGGAACTGTTGCGGCTTGACGGCAGCCGCGACCACGGCGTCGATTTCTTCATCGCTGGGCCAGATATCCTTCAGGCGGATTTCGCGGCCCTCGGCGGTGACGCCCAGCACGTCCTGTTCGATGTCGAAACGGATGGTGCCAGCAATGGCATAGGCCACCACCAGCGGCGGCGAGGCCAGGAAGGCCTGCTTGGCATAGGGGTGGATGCGGCCATCGAAGTTGCGATTGCCGGACAGCACGGCGGTGCTGTAGAGGTCGCGGTCGATGATTTCCTGCTGGATCTTCGGGTCAAGCGCGCCGGACATGCCGTTGCAGGTGGTGCAGGCAAAGGCGACGATGCCAAAGCCCAGCTTTTCCAGGTCGGCGGTCAGGCCGGCTTCTTCCAGGTAGAGTTCGACCGCCTTGGAGCCAGGCGCCAGCGAACTCTTCACCCAGGGCTTGCGGGCCAGGCCCAGGCGATTGGCATTGCGCGCCAGCAGGGCCGCCGCGATCACGTTGCGCGGGTTGCTGGTATTGGTGCAGCTGGTGATGGCGGCGATGATGACGGCGCCATCGGGCATCTTGCCGGGTTCGTTCTCGACCTTGCCGGCGATGCCTTGTGCGGCCAGTTCGGACACCGGCAGGCGCTTGTGCGGATTGCTCGGGCCAGCCAAGGTGCGGACCACGGTGGAGAGGTCGAAGCGCAGCACGCGCTCGTACTCGGCCTTGCTGAGGCTATCGGACCAGAGGCCGGCCTCCTTGGCATAGGTTTCCACCAGCTTGACCTGTTCATCTTCGCGGCCGGTCAGCTTCAGGTAGTCGATGGTCTGCTGGTCGATCGAGAACATGGCCGCCGTCGCACCATATTCCGGGGCCATGTTGGAGATGGTGGCGCGGTCCCCCAGCGTCAGGCTGGCTGCGCCCTCGCCATAGAATTCCAGGTAGGCACCCACCACCTTCTGCTTGCGCAGGAATTCGGTCAGCGAGAGCACGATGTCGGTGGCGGTGATGCCGCTCTGGCGGCGGCCAGTCAATTCCACCCCGATGATGTCGGGCAGGCGCATCCAGGAGGCGCGGCCCAGCATGACGTTTTCGGCTTCCAGGCCACCCACGCCAATGGCGATCACGCCCAGCGCATCCACGTGCGGGGTGTGGCTGTCGGTGCCGACCAGGGTGTCGGGGAAGGCTACGCCATCCTTGGCATGGATCACCGGCGACATCTTTTCCAGGTTGATCTGGTGCATGATGCCGTTGCCGGGCGGGATCACGTCTACGTTCTCGAAGGCCAGCTTGGTCCAGTCGATGAAGTGGAAGCGGTCTTCATTGCGGCGGTCTTCGATGGCACGATTCTTTTCAAACGCCTGCGGATCATCGCCGCCGCATTCCACCGCCAGCGAATGGTCCACGATCAGTTGCACCGGCACCACCGGATTGACCTTGGCCGGATCGCCACCCATGTCGGCAATCGCATCGCGCAAGCCGGCCAGGTCCACCAGCGCAGTTTGGCCCAGGATGTCGTGGCACACCACGCGCGCCGGGAACCACGGGAAATCCAGTTCGCGCTTGCGTTCGATGAGCTGGCGCAGCGAATCGGTGAGGGTGGCCGGATCGCAGCGGCGCACCAGGTTTTCTGCCAGCACGCGTGAGGTGTAGGGCAGGGTGTCCCAGGCGCCGGGGCGGATCGCCTCCACGGCGGCGCGGGCATCGAAGTAATCCAGGCGGGTGCCGGGCAGTGGCTTGCGGTATTGGGTATTCATGGCGGTTGGCTCGTGTCTCGTTGATGGAATGGTTGTTGTGCGGGGGATGCGGTTCAGGCTTGATCGCGTTGCTGGTCGGGAGCGCCCGGCGCGCCATGGGCGATCTGGTGTTCGATATTGCGGCGCGAGGCGCCGATGTGGCGCCGCATGAGCAGGTCGGCCAGTTCGCCATCGCCATCGGCCAGGGCATCGAGGATGCGGTGGTGCTCGGCAAAGGCCTGGCGTGGTCGATTGGGGGTGGCGGAATACTGGATGCGGTACATGCGCGCCAACTGGTACAGCTCGCCGCAGAGGATGCGGGTCAGAATCTGGTTGCCGCTGGCCTGGATGATCTTGTAGTGGAAGTCGTAGTCGCCTTCCTGCTGGTAGTAGCCGCGGCCGGCCTGGAAGGCTTCGTCCTTTTCATGGGTATCGAGCACCCGCCGCAGTTCGTCCAGTTCGGCCCGGCTCATGCGCTGGGCGGCCAGACGGCAGGCCATGCCTTCCAGCGATTCGCGGATCTGGAACAATTCCACCAGGCCTTCCAGGGTCAGCGATACCACCCTGGCACCTACATGGGGGACTCGCACCAGCAGGTTCTGGCCTTCCAGGCGGTGGATGGCTTCGCGCAACGGGCCCCGGCTGATGCCATAGGTGCGCGCCAGTTCGGGTTCGGAAATCTTGCTGCCGGGCGCGATCTCGCCTTGCACGATGGCACTCTGGATCTTGCGGAAAACGTGTTCCGAGAGGGTTTCTCCCTCGCGTTCTGCGCCGGATAGTGCAATGAGCTCGCTCATGTCATTTTGACTGTGTCGACAATATTTAGGTTTTGATCTATTTAATCATAGCACTTCACCTGAAAAATGGAAGAAGTGTCGACACTAGAATTTTTTAGGCACTGAGCGGTTAAAAAATAGCATGAGGCAATTTTCGTTACAGGTGAGAAAATTCAGCCGCCGCCTGGGAATATATGAAAAAGCGTCTCAAAATTTTTCAATTTATTTCCCCATATGCGGGAATCATTCGCCTAAAGTGAGAAATTAACCTTATATTGCCGCCATGGACTCTCCACAAACATCTACCATCGTTGATCGCGTTCTTCACGTACTCGCCGGCGTGGCCCGTGCCGGCAAGCCCGTCAGTGCCAAGCAGATTGCTGCGATGGTGCAACAACCGGTCAGTACTGTTTATCGCCACCTGGCATCCCTGAAGAAGTGGGGGTTGTTGCAGGAGCACATGAATTCTGGCACCTTTGAGCCCGGTCCGACCGGCGTGCAGCTGGCCTGGGGCTTCGATCAGAATTCCAACCTGATCGGCCAGAGCCGCGAAGAAATCATTTCGCTGGTGCAGCGCAGTGGCGAAAGCGTGGGCCTGCTGGTTCCCATCAATGGCCAGATGGTGTGCATCGCCATGGAAGAAAGCGACCAGCCGCTGCGCTGTTCCTTCGTCAAGGGCCGGGCGCATCCGCTGCTCAAGGGGGCGTCGGCCAAGAGCCTGCTGGCGTTCATGCCACGCAAGCTGCAACAGAAACTAGTGGCGGACCAATTGGGTGACAAGCCCGAGGAAGTCGCTGCGCTGGAAGCCCAGCTCGATGAAATCCGTCGCCGTGGCTATTCCATCAGTGAGAGTGAAGTGGACCTGGGCGTGTGGGGCGTCTCGGTACCCATCATGACCTCCAATGGGCGCCTGGAAGGCACCATCACGCTGATGGCTCCGGCCCTGCGGGTGGGTAACCGCGAACAGGAGCTGGTACGCATGACGGTGGAGTCGGCGCAGCGCATCTGTAACCGTTTTTAAGCCAGCCCGATCGCGCGGTCTGCAGGCGGCGCGAGCTGGACGCCAGAGGTTTTTGTAGTCCATCGCGTCGGCATCCGCCGGCGTCCAGTCCATGTCGTCGTCTTTTCTGAGGAACTCATGATGAAGCTTTGCAAGCTGCTGTGCGCCTTTACTGCCAGCCTGGCCATGATTTGCGCTGCCATACCGGCCGCGCAGGCCGCCCAACCCACTGATAACGTGATCCGCGTGGGGACCGATGCCACCTTCCCGCCGATGGAATTCGTCAAGGATGGCAAGCGCACCGGTTTCGATGTGGAACTGATGGAAGCCCTGGTCAAGACCATGGGCAAGAAGATCCAGTGGGTCGACATCGATTTCAAGGGCCTCATCCCGGGTCTCATTTCCAATCGTTTCGATATCGCTGCCTCGGCCATCTACATGACCGATGAGCGCCGCAAGGTGGTCGCCTTCAGCGATCCTTACTACCGGGGTGGCCTAGCCGTGCTGGTGCGTCGCGACGACAGCAGCATCAAGGTACCGGAAGACCTGAACAAGGGTAAGCGCGTCTCGGTGCAGGTCGGCACCAAATCGGTGGGCTACCTGCGCGACAACTTCCCCGGCGTGGAGCGCGTCGAAGTGGAAAAGAACCAGGCCATGTTCGATCTGCTGGCCACCGGCCGTGTCAATGCCGTGGTGACCGGCCGTCCGGCTGCGGTGGAATATGCCCGTACCCAGCCGTTGGTGCGAGTACTGGACAAGGGCCTGACCACCGAGTTGTACGGCTTTGCCATGCGCAAGGACGATACTGCGCTGGCCGAGCAATTGAACAAGGCGCTGCAGACCCTGCGCATCAACGGCACCTATACCGCGCTCACCAACAAGTGGTTCGGCAAGAGCGAGTGAGTTCCAGCCGCCACGCTGTCTTCGTTGACTAGACCTACGGCGGCTTGACCTGGCTGTGACTGCTTAGCCAGGGCCGCCGATCTCACCCTTCGAACAAACGCCCCCGGCCCGGTCGATGCTGACCGGGAATGGGTTTCCTTTTGCCGGAGCATTTCATGAAACTGGATTTTTCAGGCGTTTGGGACAGTTGGTCCTCGCTGCTGCATGGCACCATGGTGACGGTGGAAATCACCGCTGCCTCGCTGGTGCTGGGCTGTGTGCTGGGCCTGCTGATCGGCTTGGGGCGGCTCAATCCGCAGCGCCGCCTGATCTATGGCCTGTGTACCTTCTATCTCACGCTGGTGCGCGGCACGCCCCTGCTGGTGCAGTTGTTCCTGTGGTTCTTCGGCTTGCCGCACGTGGGGCTGATCCTGCCGGCCTTCGTCTGTGGCATCCTGGGCCTGGGCATCTACAGCGGGGCCTATATCTCAGAAATCGTGCGCGGTTCCATCCAGTCGATCGAGCGCGGCCAGATGGAAGCGGCACGCTCGCTGGGCTTGCCCTATCGCATGGCGATGCGGCGCGTGATCCTGCCGCAGGCCTTCGTGCGCATGATCCCGCCGCTGGGCAATGAATTCATCGCCCTGATCAAGAATTCGGCGCTGGTATCGCTGCTGACCATCGCCGACCTGATGCACGAGGGCGAGAAGATCATCAGCATCACCTACCGCTCGCTGGAAACCTATCTGGTCATCGCCCTGATCTACCTGGTGCTGACTACCGTCACCACGCTGATACTGCGGCGTATCGAAAAAGTCTTGCGTTCGGAAGGGAGGGTGTGATGCAACAGCCCATCGTCGAGGTCAAGGGCTTGCAGAAGTCCTTCGGACGGCATCTGGTATTGAATGGTATCGATTTTGCCGTCGCGCCTAGCCAGGTAGTGGTTATCATCGGCCCCAGCGGCAGCGGCAAGAGTACCTTCCTGCGCTGTCTGAATGGCCTGGAGACCGCCGAGGGCGGCACCGTGATGGTATGCGGCCATGCGGTGGTGCAGAGTGGTCGCATGATGCCCGAATCCAATCTGGACGCCTTGCGCGCCGAAGTGGGCATGGTGTTCCAGTCCTTCAACCTGTTTCCGCATCTCACCGTGCTGGACAACATCACCCTGGCACCCACCTGCCTGCGTGGCGTGCCGCGCAAAGAGGCGCAGGAGCACGGCTTGCGACTGTTGAAGAAGGTCGGGCTGGAACACAAGGCCAAGGATTATCCCGGCACCTTGTCCGGTGGCCAGAAGCAACGGGTGGCCATTGCTCGCGCCCTGGCCATGGAGCCCAAGGTGATGCTGTTTGATGAACCGACCTCGGCACTGGACCCGGAACTGGTCGGCGAAGTGCTGCAAGTGATGCAGGACCTGGCGGCTGAAGGCATGACCATGCTTATCGTCACCCATGAAATGGGCTTTGCGCGCGAAGTAGCCGATGTGGTGGTGGTGATGGATCACGGCAGCATCGTCGAATCCGGCCCGCCCTCGGCCATTTTCACCGATCCGCGCGAGGCGCGTACCCGCAGCTTCCTGCAAACCATGCTGGCTCGCGAGGTGGCGCATGGTGCTTGAGCTCAAGTCGCAACCGGCGTCACAGCTGGCGCAGACCAGCGGCCCGCAGCGGACCAGCGCCATCCAGTTCGTCGGCGAACTGGGCCGCATTGCTGCCGTGCCCTGGAAGAACGAAGGTGGCCAGACCCGTGAACTGTGCGTGGAGCCGCCCGATGCGGATTTCGCCCATTTCGTGTGGCGCGTGAGCGTGGCCGATGTCGGTGTCGATGGTGAATTTTCCACCTTTGATGGCATCGACCGCACCATCGTCCTGCTGGAGGGAGGTGGCTTCACCATGCACAGCCAGGGTCGCCAGGTGCAGGATCTGGTGCACTGCTTCGTCCCCCATGCGTTCCCCGGTGAACAAGCCATCAGCGTGTGCCTGCATGGCGCGCCGACCCTGGATTTCAACCTGATGGTGCGGCGTGAGAGCGCACAGGGCAGGGTGGAGGTCTTGGGTGACATCCAGGAGCGTCGCCTGCCAGCAGCTACCGTGCTGGTCTATGTCGCCCAGGGGGCGGCTTGCCTGTCGGACCAGCATGGCCTACGCCAGACCTTGCGCCGAGGCGAATTTGCCCGCCTGCGCGAGGAGCCGGGGGCAACTCTCCCGGATCTGCTCTGCGCCCCGGACTCGGTGGTGCTGGCAGTCTGCATTGAACGCAAGGGGTGAAAAAAACGTCCAGCATCCATGCTGAAAGCGCCGAGCCTTTCCGGTTTCCATCCGCTGCAAGCGGCCGGGGAGCGCCCGGCATACACTACAGAATCGCCAAAACAAGGGTGAGCATATGGCATCGCTCTGCGAACAAAAACCGCAACACCAGACTGAACAAGATATAGCTCAAGCAGCGCGCGCACTGTTTTGCCCGCTGGCCTTGCTGCCCCAGGGCTGGTGCCGCGACGTCCTGCTGCGCTGGGATGCCAGCGGTAGCCTTATCGAGGTCCAGACCGACAGCCAGCGCGGCCAGGCCGGCCTGGCCGCAGGACCGGTGATTGCCGGAATGCCCAATCTGCATTCGCACGCCTTCCAGCGCGCCATGGCGGGCTTGACCGAAGTCATGGGCAGTCCCTCGGACTCCTTCTGGAGCTGGCGCAAGCTGATGTACCGTTTTGCCCAGCGCCTGCAGCCCGAGCACCAGGAAGCCATCGCCCGCCATCTGTACATCGAGATGCTCAAGGCCGGCTATACCTCGGTGTGCGAATTCCATTACCTGCACCATGCGCCGGGCGGCGTGCCCTATGCCGATCGCGCCGAATTGGCGCTGTGCCTGATGCAGGCTGCCAGCCAGGTGGGCATCGGCATGACGCTCTTGCCGGTGCTGTACCAGTATGGCGGTTTTGGCAGCCAGTCCCCTTCGGGCGAGCAGGCGCGTTTCATCGGCTCGGCGCAGAGCCTGCTGGCCCTGCGCGAACGCCTGTTGCAAGCCCTGCCGGAAAATCCCATGCGGCGCTATGGTGTGGCTCCGCATTCCCTGCGCGCGGTGTCGCCGGCAGGGCTGGATGAATTGGTACAGGGCCTGCGTCGCCAGTCGGGCGGGCAGGATGCTCCCATTCACATTCATATTGCGGAGCAGTGGCGTGAAGTCCAGGACTGTCTGGCCTGGTGCGGCCAGCGGCCAGTGCAATGGCTGCTCTCGCTGCAACAGCTCGATGCACGCTGGTGCCTGATCCATGCCACCCATATGGACCAGGGCGAATACCAGGCGCTGGCGGCCAGTGGTGCCGTGGTCGGCCTGTGCCCGACCACCGAAGCCAATCTCGGCGATGGCGTCATCGAGGCCGGTCAATTGCTGCAATCGGCCACGCCCTGGGGCATTGGTTCGGACAGCAACATCGCCATCAATCTGCGTTCCGAACTGCGCTTGCTGGAATACGGCCAGCGCTTGCACTACCGCCGTCGCAACGTGCTGGCTTCGCCTGCCGAACCGGCTACCGCCGACCGTCTCTTCGCGCAGGCCGTGGCCGGTGGCGCCGCCGCCAGCGGGCGCCCGGTGGCCGGTCTGGCGCCGGGGCAGCGTGCGGATTTCGTGGTTCTCGACGGCGATGATGTCAACCTGGCCGACCGCAGCCCGGCGCAATTGCTGTCGGCATTGGTGTTCTGCGAGCACGATGGCCAGCCGATCCGGGATGTCTATGTCGGTGGTCGCCAGGTGGTCGCGGCCGGCCATCATCCCTTGCAGGAAAGCGCCCGCGAGGCCTACCGCCAGGCAGTGGTCGATCTGTTGAAGGATTGAGGAAAACACGTCATGCAGCACGCTATCTTCCAGCTACACCAGGGCAGCACGCCCTTGCTCATTTCCATGCCGCACGTCGGTACGCGTCTGCCGCAGGATTTGAGGCCTGCCTTCAGTGACATCGGTTTGCAGGTCGATGACACCGATTGGCACATCGCTGAGCTGTATGACTTCGCCATCGGCCTGGGAGCGTCGGTGCTGCGTCCCGAGTATTCGCGCTACGTGATCGACCTGAATCGTCCGGCCGATGGACAGAGTCTGTATCCGGGGCAGAACACCACCGGCCTTTGTCCGCAGACCACCTTCGATAACCTGCCGCTGTATCGCCCCGGTTGCGCGCCCGATGCAGCCGAAGTGGCGCGGCGCCTGTCGCTGTACTGGCAGCCTTATCACGCCGCATTGCAGGCCGAACTGGCGCGGCTCAAGGCACTGCATGGCTATGCGCTGCTGTGGGATGCGCATTCGATCCGCTCGGTGATTCCCCACCTGTTCGAGGGCGAACTGCCGGTCTTCAACCTCGGTACGGCCAGCGGGAGCGCCTGCGCCGCCGGCCTGGGCGAAGAGCTGCTGGCGCTGGCGCAGCAACTGGCGCCGCACTCTCCGGCCGTGCTCAATGGGCGCTTCAAGGGTGGCTATATCACGCGTCACTATGGGCAGCCGGCGCAGCGCATCCATGCCGTGCAACTGGAACTGGCCCAACGCAGCTACATGCAGGAGCAGGCCCCCTATGCGCTGCAGGACGACCTGGTCGCCCAGATCAAACCGGTGCTGGCGCAACTGGTGTCGCGCTTCCTGGCGTTTCGTCCTGACTGAAGCCAGGGGCCGGGTAGGAACCGGATGGCCTGCCTCGTGCAGGCCGTTTTCGCTTTCGGGGTAGTCCGCGCAGGGCGCCATTTGATCCAGCGCAAATGCCCGCCTGCCGGGGCGCTGGAGCCCTTGCCGCTTGATACATGTCAAGTCGCTTCACCTGCAAGAGGCTTAGGATGCAGTCATACGAAATCAACGCAATGTCTGTCACCCGCTGAGGTCATCATGTTCAAGAACATCCTGCTGGCAACCGATGGTTCCCGCCTGTGCAATGAGTCCGTGAAGGCCGCGATCGCCCTGGCCAAGAGCTGTGGCAGCAAGTTGGTTGGCTTGTCGGTGGCCGGCAATCTGCGTGCGCTGTCGATTCCTGAAATCAGCGTCGGCGTGGATGTCGAGCGTACCGACGAAGCTGGCCGCGCACGTGCCTTGGCCAGCGTCGAGATGATTACTGCGATGGCGCGCGAAGAAGGCGTGCCTTGCACGGTGCAGGTGGCCCAGGGTGGTCGCCCCTACGAAGAAATCATGCGCGTGGCCGAGTTGGAGCACTGCGATGCCATCATCATGGCCTCCAAGGCACGCTCCACGCTGGGACGCTTGCTTCTAGGCAGTCAGACGCAAAAGCTGCTGGCGCATAGCAAGGTGCCGGTGCTGGTTTATCGCTGATTTCAGGAAAGATGAAGGAATGTGTGCAGTAGCAGCGCACATCGGGCGGTTTAAAGAACCGTCATGAAGGTTTGTGGTGTGGAGGGTCGGGCCGTTCCTGTGGAGAGGGACGGCCCTTTTTTTTGTCCGACGGATTGTCAATGACTGTAAGAATCCATCAATCGATGTTAGTGGTGGTTAGTGGCGGTTAACAGCACTCTGTCCGTGCAAAGTTTTGCGACCTGACTGATCGTGCAGGATAGACTCACGCCCAAAACAGTCCCATGAGATCCTGGTGCATCCGGCTTGCCGAATGTGAACAGGCCCTAGCCATCGCACCACGCAGTCCTCCATGACATGAAAAGATTGAATCAGCCCTGCGCGTCGGCAACGGCGCTTGTGTTCTTGCTTTGCGCTCAGCATGGTCTGGCCAAGGGTCTGTCAACCTCGGTCTCGCTGAGCGTCAGCGGTACCGTGACCAGTGTCTCCGAGAGCTTGAGTGCAATTGCTTCGACCGGGTTGGCGCTGGCCAAGCTGGCACATGGTGCCTACCAGGTGACCGATATCAGGGTCGCCGAGGATCGCGAGGATCAGATGCGACTCTCATTGCGCGCCCAGGGCGATGAGCCACGCCCGGACCTTTACCTGTACCTGACTGCGCATGACTACGCGCAGGTCAATCTCGGCGTGGGGCAAACCGTGACCGCGATGCCCAAGCCCTATGGCCTGGCGTTCTACCAGCGCTACGAGACCCAGCCTTTCGTGGTGGTCCTCAACGATCAATGGATGGGCGATCTTCCTGCCCGGCAAGTGGTGTTGCAGTAACGTTGCCGGTGGCTATTGCATGAGCTTGTCCTGGTGCCGTGCCTGGCTGCTGGCGGTCCTTTGCGTATTATGCCTGGGCGCCATGGCGCCGGCGCACGGCGCCAATCTGTTCGTCTATTGCGACCAGACCCTGGAACTGAGCGCGGCCCAGAAGAACCGCCTGCTACTGCTGGCGGCCACCGTGCGCGATGAACTGCAGCGCTCGGGGGAGGGCAGTGCCATCATCTCGCGTTCGGCCATCAATCTGGATCGCTTCCAGATCCGCTATTCCCATGCCGGACTGGCCATCCGTAATGATTCCAACCAATCTTCTTCATGGCGCGTGCGCCAACTTTTCTACCAGTGCGAGAAAGACAAACCGGATATCTTCGACCAGGGTATCGCCGGCTTTCTGCTCGATAACGATAGCGCGTCCATGGCCTACGTTTCGCTGGTCTTTGTACCGGGGACACTGGGGCTGGAGATGCGCCGGGCTGCCTTGGATGACACCCTGTCCAGCCACCTGCTGGGGCAGCACTACAGTGCCAATGCCTATCCCTTTTCCACCCAGTTCCAGAACTGCAACCAGTGGCTCATGGAGATGCTGGCCTTTGCCTGGGGCCAGTTGAGTCTGAAGGATGATGTGCGGGCCGCAGCTCAGCAGTGGTTGCGCCAGAGCGATTACCGGCCCACCGATATCGAGGTGCAGCACGACTATCTGATGTGGGCCAGCCATTTCATCCCGCTGCTGCACGACGAGGATCACCCTGCGGTCAACTTGGAGAAGAACTTGTATCAGGTCACCATGCCGGCCTCGATCGAGTCCTTCATTCACCGCCGTGATCCAGAGAGCTACCGCGTCGAACTGTGCATGAACGAAGAGCACATCGTGGTTCACCCAGGCTGGAGTCGCATTGCCGATGGTTGCGTGGCCGCATCGGGTGACCGGGTGTTGCCCGTGAACTAGACGGCAAGAAGCCTGGAGAAATACTGCCGCCTTTGTTACAGTCAGGCCTTGTTTTGCAAACGACAACAAGGAGCCGGCATTGACCAAGACCCCTCACCAGGCCCAAGGCGGTAACGCCTTCACCCGATTTTTTGCCCATGAAGCCGCTGGCGGCATCGTGCTGGCGATCGCCGCCGTGTTGGCCCTGGTGGTCAGCAACAGCGGCTGGCGCCAGGCTTACGAGGGCTTTACCCGGATCCAGGGAACGGTCGACATCGGTGGCCTGATCGTGCTCTCTAAACCCTTGCTGCTGTGGGTCAATGATCTGTGGATGGCGGTGTTCTTCTTCCTGGTCGGACTGGAAATCAAGCGCGAATTCGTCGAGGGCGAACTGGCCTCGCGCAAGCAGGCCATCCTGCCCGCTGCGGCAGCCCTGGGCGGCATGTTGGTGCCGGCCGGCATCTACGCCCTCATCAACCTGGGCGACCCGGTGGCCCTGCGCGGTTGGGCCATTCCGGCTGCCACTGACATCGCCTTTGCCATCGGCATCGTTATGCTGCTGGGCTCGCGCGTGCCAACTTCCCTGAAGGTGTTCCTGACGGCGGTGGCTATCATCGACGACCTGGGGGCCATCGTGGTGATCGCACTGTTCTACACCGATCACCTGTCGCTGGCCATGCTGGGGGCAGCCGGGGTGGGCACGCTGTTGCTGCTGCTGTTCAATCGCAGCGGCGTGCGGCGTGCCGATGTCTATATTCTGGTCGGCCTGGTGGTCTGGATCTGCGTGCTCAAGTCCGGCATCCACGCCACCCTGGCCGGGGTGGTGACCGCGCTGGCCATTCCCATGCGTGATAAGGAGGGCGAGCCGCTGGCCGGCGCCCTGGAGCATGGCCTGCACCCCTGGGTGGCCTTCCTGGTGTTGCCCATGTTCGCCTTTGCCAATGCCGGGGTGTCCTTGCAGGGCATGTCGCTGTCCAACCTGTTTGAAGCGATCCCGCTGGGCATTGCCGCCGGGCTGGTGCTGGGCAAGACCGTCGGCGTATTCGGTGCCGCCTGGCTGATGATACGCAGCGGCCTGGCGGCCGCGCCTAGCGGGGCCAGTACACGGCAATTCATCGGTGTGTGCATGTTGTGCGGTATCGGCTTCACGATGAGTCTGTTCATCGGCGGCCTGGCCTTCCAGGGCTTGAGCCCGGATTTCGAAGCCAAGCTCAAGCTGGGTGTGCTGGGCGGCTCCATCCTGGCGGGACTGTTGGGCACGCTGGTCTTGTGGCGCAAAGAGATATCAGCGGCGTGAACATCAGGGCGGTCTTCGTTCTACTGGTCTGACCGATGCACGATGCCGCCCAAAAACATCACAAAATCCCCCAGAAGACACATCGAGTCGTCATTTGGCGACGATTTTCCAACTTTCGGTTTTGCGACGCAAAAAATTAATCAAAAAATAAGTATCTGCACACCGTTAGTGCGTTTTTACCCCTAAAGAGCCCGTCAGGACTGGTCGGCTTTCATATTGCGAAGCCATTGTTCAGGATTGCGCAATGGCGAGCGTAAGCTCTGGCTTGGATTGTTGCTCTGCAAAACAATGTATGCTTTACATCATCTTTTGGCAGTAGCAAGATGCTTGCACGGACTGTCGTGGCGCGGTGTGGAAGGGCACTAAGGCCAAGATTGCTGGCAACAGCATCCGCAGCAAGTCGGGGATATTGTCGTTTAGATATTTCACCCCTTGGGGCCATAAGCCGGGCGAATAACAGTCCGGTCATCAAAAGCTGGAGGAGACAAGCATGAACATGAAACTGGTTGAATTGCTCATGGCCTATGGCGGCCAGGCGCTGGTGTGGTACCTGATGTACGTTGTCGTGGGCAGCTGTGCCTTCGGTGCCTACGTCTGGCGGCGCACTCATTTCAGTCACTGATCCTCTTTTCCTGAATTTCCCGGAGCGAACATCGGCACGCGCCTGATGCCGTGCCGTCGGCGACGCCACGCCGGGACAAAGAACCAGTGCCGGCCTGAAGTATGCCGCCGCCCATCCTGCGCACGGGTGCGGACATGGGAGCGGTGCTGCGCTGGTACCCCGTTAATGTCATCTCACATGCCTTTTTTCTCCCGGGCGGCGGGGAGCATCTTGTTGCGATGCTCTCTGCCGTCTTGCTTTCCAGGGACTGGCAGCCTGCATCAAACTTCCCTTGTACTGAACGCGAGATGAAAAAAGCTGCACCGCAGCTTTATTTTCTGATTTCACGGTGCTATTCTCCCATCCGCGCAAACGTTTGCGCATCGATAACGGCGTCTATTTTCTTGGAAACGCCGGCAACATCAATACTGGAGACCCAGATGAACAAATTCACCCGCCGTCATTTCGCCATCGCCGCTCTGGCTTGTGCAGTTCTCCCCGGTGCCGCCATGGCACAGACCCCGGCCAAGCCCAAGGTGGCGCTGGTCATGAAGTCGCTGGCCAACGAGTTCTTCCTGAACATGGAGAACGGTGCCCGCGACTACCAGAAGGCCAATGCCGGCAAGTTCGACCTGATTGCCAACGGCATCAAGGATGAGCAGGATACCGCCAACCAGATCAAGATCGTCGAGCAGATGATCGTCTCCAAGGTCAATGCTCTGGTGATCGCCCCGGCTGACTCCAAGGCCCTGGTGCCGGTGGTCAAGAAGGCCATCGACGCCGGCATCATCGTGGTCAACATCGACAACAAGCTGGACGATGCCGCCCTGAAGGAAAAGGGGATCACCGTGCCGTTCGTCGGCCCCGACAATCGCAAGGGCGCCAAGCTGGCCGGCGACTACCTGGGCAAGCAACTGCAAAAGGGTGACAAGGTCGCCATCATCGAAGGCGTGTCCACCACCTTCAATGCACAGCAGCGTACCCTGGGCTTCCAGGACGCCATGAAGGACGTCGGCGCCAACGTGGTGACCGTGCAGTCGGGTCAGTGGGAAATCGACCAGGGCAATAAGGTCGCCGCCTCGATCCTCAACGCCCACCCGGACATCAAGGCCATCCTGGCCGGTAACGACAACATGGCGCTGGGCGCCGTGGCTGCCATCCGCGCTGCGGGCAAGACCGGCAAGGTGCTGCTGGTGGGCTACGACAATATCAACGCCATCAAGCCGATGTTGAAGGATGGCCGCGTGCTGGCCACCGTCGACCAGTTTGCCCAGCAGCAAGCTGTCTTCGGCATCGAGACCGCCTTGAAGGCGCTCTCCGAGAAAAAGCCGCAAAGCGCCCTGGGTGGCGTGGTCGAGACCAAGGTCTCGCTGGTCACCAAGTAATACCGACGCTCCTCGCGTCTTCTCTGCAGAGTACCTGCGCCCGCTGCCGGGTGCAGGGCTTTGTTCCTCCCTTCTTGCGCGCTACAGAACCATGCAGCCCAACGATTCCCCCTCCCAAGGCTCGCCCCTGCTGACATTGTCCGGCATTGGCAAGAGCTACGCCGCACCGGTGCTCGACGGCATCGACCTGGATCTGCATCCGGGCCAGGTGCTGGCACTGACCGGCGAAAACGGCGCCGGCAAGAGTACGCTCTCCAAGATCATCTGCGGCCTGGTCGATGCCAGCGCCGGTGCCATGACGCTGGACGGCCAGCCCTTTGCACCGGTCTCGCGTACCCAGGCAGAAGGCCTGGGGATCCGCATGGTGATGCAGGAATTGAACCTGATTCCCACCCTGTCGATCGCCGAAAACCTGTTCCTGGAAAAGCTGCCACGCCGCTTCGGCTGGATCGACCGCAAGAAGCTGGCCGAAGCTGCCCGTGCGCAGATGGAAGTGGTGGGGCTGGGGGAGCTGGATCCGTGGACGCCGGTCGGAGACCTGGGCCTGGGTCACCAGCAGATGGTCGAGATCGCGCGCAACCTGATCGGTAGCTGCCGCTGCCTGATCCTGGACGAACCCACGGCCATGCTGACCAACCGCGAGGTGGAACTGCTGTTCTCGCGCATCGAGCGCCTGCGTGCCGAAGGCGTGGCCATCATCTACATCTCGCACCGCCTGGAAGAATTGAAGCGCATCGCCGACCGCATCGTGGTGCTGCGCGATGGCAAGCTGGTCTGCAACGACGACATCGGCCGTTATTCCACCGAACAACTGGTGCAATTGATGGCGGGTGAATTGACCAAGGTCGATCTGGACGCCGAGCATCGCCGTATCGGCGCACCCTTGCTGCGCATCCGTGGCCTGGGGCGGGCACCGCTGGTGCGGCCGGCCAGCCTGGCCTTGCATTCCGGCGAAGTGCTGGGCATTGCCGGCCTGATCGGCTCGGGCCGCACCGAACTGCTGCGCCTGATCTTCGGTGCCGACCGCGCCGACCAGGGGGAAGTCTTCATCGGCGACAGCCAACAGCCCGCTCGCATCCGCAGCCCCAAGGATGCGGTCAAGGCCGGCATCGCCATGGTCACCGAAGACCGCAAAGGGCAGGGCTTGCTGCTGCCGCAAGCCATCAGCGTCAATACCTCTCTGGCCAACCTGGGGCAGGTCAGCCGCGCTGGCATGTTGGACCATGTCGCCGAAGCCAAGGTGGCTGGCGAGTTCGTCAAGAAGCTGCGCATCCGCAGCGGCAGCGTGGCTCAAGCAGCCGGTGAGCTGTCGGGCGGCAACCAGCAAAAGGTGGTGATCGCCCGCTGGCTGTATCGCGATTGCCCCATCATGTTGTTCGATGAACCGACCCGGGGCATCGACATCGGCGCCAAGTCCGATATCTATCGTCTCTTCGCCGAACTGGCCGCGCAAGGCAAGGGCTTGCTGGTGGTCTCCAGCGACCTGCGCGAACTGATGCAGATCTGCGACCGCATCGCGGTGATGAGCGCTGGTCGCATTGCCGAGACCTTCAGCCGGGACGACTGGTCGCAGGAACGCATCCTGGCCGCCGCCTTCAGCGGTTACGTGGGACGCCAGGAAGCCGCCGAAGCGGCGCATGTGGCCGGCAATACGGCCTGAACCGGGCGCACTGCGGCCCGACTATCAACTGCCAAGAATCAACCACACAGATGCAAACTTCCTCTACCCCCGCCGCCAGCCGGCAAGCGGCCTACCTGGCCGGTGTCAAGAACTACCTGGGACTGATCGCAGCCCTGCTGGCGATGTGCGTGATGTTCGCCTTCCTGAGCGAAAACTTCCTCAGCGCCGCGACCTTCATTACGCTCTCCAATGACATTCCGCCGCTGGTGGTGATGTCGGTGGGCATGACCTTCATCCTCATCATCGGCGGCATCGACCTCTCGGTCGGCTCGGTGATGGCGCTGGCGGCCTCCATGCTTTCCATGGCCATGGTGCGCTGGGGCTGGCCGCTGTATGCCGCCGCCCCTCTGGGCGTGGTGGTGGCTGCCCTATGCGGCACGCTGACCGGCATGGTCGCGGTGCACTGGCGCATTCCTTCCTTCATCGTCTCGCTGGGTGTGCTGGAAATCGCCCGCGGCCTGGCCTACCAGGTCACCAATTCGCGCACCGAATACATCGGCAGTGCAGTGGACGTGATCAGTTCGCCCATTCTGTTCGGGATGTCGCCGGCTTTCCTGTCGGCCATTGCCATCGTCATCATTGCTCAACTGGTCTTGACCCGCACCGTGCTGGGCCGCTACTGGATCGGTATCGGTACCAATGAAGAAGCGGTGCGGTTGTCGGGGGTGAACCCCAATCCCAGCAAGATTCTGGCCTTCGCCCTGATGGGCGCGCTGGCCGGCATCGCCGCGCTATTCCAGGTGTCGCGTCTGGAAGCGGCCGACCCCAACGGTGGCGTGGGCATGGAACTGCAAGTGATTGCCGCCGTGGTCATCGGCGGCACCAGCCTGATGGGCGGTCGCGGTTCGGTCGTGAGCACCTTCATCGGCGTGTTGATCATCTCGGTACTGGAAGCCGGTCTGGCCCAGGTCGGCGTGAGCGAGCCGATGAAGCGCATCATCACCGGTGCGGTCATCGTGGTGGCCGTGATCCTGGACACCTACCGCCGTCGCGGCCAACGCCACGCCCGCTGAGCATTAGCCGCCATGTCGACCATCAAGGATGTCGCCAGGCTGGCCGGGGTGTCCTACACCACGGTCTCGCACGTGCTCAACCAGACGCGTCCGGTCAGCGCCGACGCCCGCGAGCGCGTGCTGGCCGCAGTCAAGGAGCTGGACTACGTGCCCAGCGCCCTGGCGCGTTCCTTGCGCAGCAAGGTCACCGGCAGTATTGGCCTCATCATTCCCAACAACACCAACCCGTACTTCTCGGAATTGGCGCGCGGGATCGAGGACCATTGCTATGGGGCTGGCTACAGCGTCATTCTCTGCAATTCCGACGATGACCCCGCCAAGCAGCGCGACTACCTGCAAGTGTTGCAGACCAAGCGCTGCGATGGACTCATCCTCGCCACCCTGAACCAGGCTGATCTCAAGCCCAACGGCAAGCTCGATATTCCCACCGTGCTGCTGGACCGTGCGCCCAAGGAACTGGACATCGACCTGGTCAGTACCGACAACGCCCTGGGCGGCAGCCTGGCTGCGCGCCATCTGCTGCAATTGCAGCGCCGCCACGTGGCCTGCATCGCCGGTCCCAATGGGTTGGAATTGTCCGATGAACGTGTCCATGGCTTCCGCCAGACGCTGCAAGAGGGCGGTCTGACGGTAGCCGACAGCGACCTGCTGCACGCCGACTTCAGCGGCATCGGTGGTTACCAGGCGGCCATGCATCTGCTGCGAGATCGTGCGCTCGAGCTGCGGCCGGATGCCATCTTCTGCTGCAACGACATGATGGCCATCGGCGTATTGCGGGCCGCGGGTGAATTGCAGATCGAGGTGCCGGGCCAGTTGTCGGTGGTGGGCTTTGACGATATCGAACTGGCGCAATTCGTCCATCCGCCGCTGACCACGGTGGCACAGAATACCCGCAAGCTGGGCAACCTGACGGCGCAGTTCCTGCTGGAACGCATTGCCGACCCCAGCCTGCCTGCGCGCCGCGAAACGGTGGCGCCGCAACTGCAACTGCGGGGCTCGACGGCCCCGCTAAAAAAACCGACCTGAAAACAAGAGAGCACACATGATCGTCATCATCGGCAGCGTCAACATGGACCTGGTATTGCGCGTACCGCGGATGCCCATGCCGGGCGAAACCCTGGCCGGCGACAAATTCATGACCATCCCCGGTGGCAAGGGCGCCAACCAGGCCGTGGCCTGCGCCCGCCTGGCCGCGCCTGGCACGGCTGTGGCCATGGTGGCCTGCGTCGGCGACGATGCCTTTGGCGCCCAGATGCGCAGCTCCATTACCGCCTGCGGCATCGATGACCGCTACATCGACGAAGTCGCTGGCGAAGCCACCGGCATCGCCTCCATCATGGTCGACGCCCAGGCGCAGAACAGCATCGTCATCGCCGCTGGCGCCAATGGTCGCCTGGATGTGGAACGCATCGAACGCGCCCGCCCCTTGATCGAACAGGCCTCCATCGTGTTGTTGCAACTGGAAGTGCCGATGGCCACCGTCATCCACAGCATCGAACTGGCCCATGCACTGGGCAAGACCGTGGTGCTCAATCCGGCGCCGGCACAAGCCTTGCCGCGCGAATTGCTGCAAAAGATCGATTACCTGATCTTGAACGAAATCGAAGCGGCCATGCTGGCCGAGCAGCAATCAGAAGACATCCCGCTGCTGGCCGACAAGCTGCACGCCCTGGGCGCACGCAACGTGGTGGTCACGCTGGGCGAAAAGGGCGTCTATGGTTCTTTCGCCGATGGCCAGCAACGCCACCTGCCGGCGCGCAAGGTGCAGGCAGTCGATACCACGGCGGCCGGGGACACCTTCATCGGCGGCTTCATCGGCGCCATCGCCCAGGGCCGCGACCAGTTCGAGGCAATTGCCTATGCCCAGGCCGCCGCCGCCTTGAGCGTGACCCGGGTCGGCGCCCAGACCTCCATTCCTACGCGCGACGAAGTCGTGCTCTGATCGTCTCGTCCAGGCTCACCATGAAAAAGACTGCCTTGCTCAACGCTGCCATTTCCCAGGTGATTGCCACCATGGGCCATGGCGATACCCTGGTCATCGGTGACGTCGGCTTGCCCGCGCCTGCCGGTGTGCCGGTCATCGACCTGGCCGTGACCCGCGGCGTGCCCGAGTTCATGACTGTGCTGCAGACGGTGCTCACTGAATTGCAGGTGGAATTCCATGTCGTGGCCGAAGAATTGCAGACGGTCAGCCCGGCCTTGTCGGCCCGCATCGATGCATTGGAACTGCCACAAAAGCGCAGCCTGTCGCACCAGGATTTCAAGCAGGCAACTGGCCGTGCCAAGGCTTATATCCGTACCGGTGAATGCACGCCGTATGCCAATATCATCCTGGGTTCTGGCGTGGTCTTCTGACATCTATTTGTTATAAAGATCATGTCTACATCTAGTTGTGTGATGACTACGCGACACTTCACAAAAATAATCCGTCGCAACGGTTGCCGCACTGCATCGGATACCTCATCATTGCCGGCACCAGAGTGAAAGGTTCAGTGGAGTTTTCCCTCGCTGTTCAATAAAAACAAGCTGGATCTTCGAGAGGAATGGAGAGACAGATAACAATGAACAGCATAGAGGAACCAGTATGTTTGCCTATTTCGGTAATCTCAAAGTAGCGGTGCGCCTGGCGGCCGTTTTCGCCCTCATCGTGGGCTTGTTGGCGGTGGTCAGCATCACGGCCTTCGTCAAGATCAACAACATCAATCGTTCGATCGACCAGATCATCAACGACCGCTACCTGAAGGTACGCTGGGCCTTCGACATGCGCGATGGCATCAATGAGCAGATCAAGTATCTGCGTGGCATGGCCATCGACATCAACAATGCCGCAGGCAACGAAAAGCGTTTCGGCCAGATGGAAGTCGCCGTCAAACAGACCAAGGAAGCACTGGACAAGATCGCAGCGCGCCAGGTCACCGCCGTGGGCCAGAAGAAGATCAAGGCGGTCGATGAAGCACGTCAGGTCTTCGACACCAGCAGGGCCGAGCTCATGGCCCTGATCCGTGCCGGCAAGGGTGACGCGGCCAATGAATATGTGCTGCGCAAGATCACCGATGCCCAGAACAAATACCTGGACCTGGCACGTGCCTTCGCCGATTCCCAATCCAGCCAGTTGAGTGCCGAGGGCGCCAAGGCGGTGGAAGATGGTGCCATGGCCATTGAGGTGACGCTGGCTTGTTCAGCAGTAGCCGTACTGGCGTCTATCATCCTCGGTTACCTGATGGCGCGCTCCATCGTCAAACCCCTCACCGAGGCCGTGCGCGTTGCCGAGAACGTGGCTTCCGGCGACCTGACCACCCGTATCGTGCCCCACTCCAAGGATGAGACCGGGCAGTTGATGCAGGCACTGCGCAAGATGAACGACAACTTGGTCAACATCGTCTCCGGGGTACGTCGTGGCACTGATTCCATCGCTACCGCCTCGGGCGAAATCGCCAGCGGCAACCTGGATCTCTCGGCCCGTACCGAACAGCAGGCCGGCTCGCTGGAAGAAACTGCATCGGCCATGGAAGAGATGACTTCCACCGTACGCCAGAATGCCGACAACGCCCGCCAGGCCAACCAGATGGCGGCCTCGGCCTCGCAGATCGCCTTGCAGGGTGGCGAGATCGTAGGCCGCGTGGTGTCCACCATGGAAGAAATCAACCAGTCCTCTCGCAAGATCGTCGACATCATCGGCGTGATCGATGGCATCGCTTTCCAGACCAACATCCTGGCCTTGAATGCCGCCGTGGAAGCGGCCCGTGCGGGCGAGCAAGGACGTGGCTTTGCCGTGGTCGCCACCGAAGTGCGCAGCCTGGCGCAACGTTCGGCAGCTGCCGCCAAGGAAATCAAGGCCCTCATCGATGACTCGGTGGCCAAGGTCGAAGGCGGCAGCCACTTGGTGGCCGAAGCTGGCACGACCATGGAACAGGTGGTCAACAGTGTGCGCAATGTGACCGACATCGTCGCCGAGATTTCGGCGGCCAGCGCCGAGCAGAGCAGCGGCATCGAGGAAATCAACCGCGCCGTCACCCAGATGGATGAAGGAACCCAGCAGAACGCCGCGCTGGTCGAGCAGTCCGCTGCGGCCGCCAAGGCTATGCAGGAGCAGGCTGCTGATCTGGCCAAGGCGATCAGCATCTTCAAGTTGGCCGAAGCGGAGATGAAAAAGACCTCCGCACCGGCCATGGTCCAGCCCCAACCCCAACCCATCCGCAAGCCGGCGACCACCATGCCCAAGGCCAGGACCGTGACAGCGCCGGCGCGCCCGATCGTGTCTGCGCCAGCTACCGCGCCGGCCCTGAAGGCCCCGTCCCGCATCGATGACGATGCCTGGGAAACCTTCTGACCTGCACGCTCCCATGCGGACCCTGCCGCTCCTCTGACAAGCAGGCGGCCATCCCTCCTATAGCCATCGGTTGACGGCAAGCTGATACTGTTGCGTTTGACGCGTTCACAGCGGCAGCATTGACGACAACAAGGCAAGGGAGGGCTCATGCGGCTTGCTTGGCACACGGCGCCGAGGCGAAGGACGATAGTGCGGATCTTCACCTGGAGCATCGCCGCGCTGGCCGCCTTGCTGGCGGTCCCCATCCTGCTGGTCGCCCTGTTGGACTGGAACCTACTCAAGCCCTGGTTGAGCCGGCAGTTTTCCGTGGTGTTGTCACGCGAGATCAGGCTCGATGGTCCGATCAGCCTGTCGTGGTCGCTGGCCCCCAGTAGCCCGCAAGGTGGCGTGTCCTGGCTGCCGCAACTGCATTTGACGGCCCAGGACTTGCAGATCGGCAACCCCGCCTGGGCCCACAGTGCCGCTCACCTGCTGCGTGCCCAGCGCCTGGATCTGCACTTTTCCCCGCTGCCACTGCTACGCTGGCACTGGCACGTCACCGACCTGCGCATCGATGGCTTGGACCTGGTCATGGAGCGCGTCGACGAGCACCACAAGAACTGGCGCTTTTCCGACCAGCCACGTTCCCGCTGGAGTTTCGACATCCATCAGATCGTCTTCGACCATGCCCTGATCCGCTATGTGGACCAGCCGCTGGACCTGGACTTGCGCTTTGATGTCAGACCACTGACATCAGATATCAACCGTGCCGCCGCGCTGCGTGATCAGCGCGATCAGCGCGATGATGGCGCCCTGATGCTGCAGGCGGCCGTGAGCGGTCGCTATGGACAGGCGCCAGTGCAGGGCCAGCTCCGTGGCGGCGCCTTGCCGGATCTGTTGAACGAAGGCAGCGTCTATCCGCTGCAAGCCGAGGGTGAGGTAGGGGCGGTGCATACCGTCATCCACGGCAATCTCATTGAGCCTCACCATCTGCAGCGCGCCGACCTGCGCATCCGCTTGAGCGGTGACAGCCTGGATCGCCTGTATGCGGCAACAGGGGTACCGCTGCCTTCGACTCAGCCTTTCAGTACCAGCGGTCAACTGACCATCACCCGTGTCGATGCCGAAACCCGGGCCTGGAACTGGCGCTACGAGCACTTCAGTGGCAAGGTCGGCGATAGCGATTTCGCCGGCGATGCCACCTATTACCGTGGACCACCCAAGAATCATCTGACGGTACAGGCCGAGGCCGCTCTGCTGCGCCTCTCTGACTATCTTCCGGCAGCCGGGACGAAGGAAGCGGGCGGCTCATCCAAGTCGCGCGTGCTGCCCGAAAAACCCGCCCAGCCGCAACGCTGGGCCAAGCTCAATGCCGATATCTCCCTGCAAGCCAAGCGTGTGCAATTGCGTCCTGATCTGGAGTGGCAGGACGCCAGCGTCACGCTGCGCCTGCAGGACCAGGTGCTCACTGCCGCACCGCTGCGTTTCAGCATGGCGGGTGGCAAGGGCGAAGGCGAACTCAGCCTGGATGGTCGCCAGTCTGAGATCGGTTCGCACCTGCAAGTGCGCCTGCACGAACTGCAAGTGCGCCAGCTATTTCCTCGCCTGGCCAAGCTTGATGCCAGCTTCGGCAAGCTAGATGGACAAGCCACGCTGACTGGCCAAGGCAATTCGGTGACCGCCATGCTAGCCAGCGCCCATGGCGAGATCCAGGCCGATCTCAGCCAGGGCACCATCAGCCAGTTCATTCTGGAAGCGGCCGGGCTGAACCTGGCCAATGCCGTCTTCGCCAAGTTCTATCGGGACCAGCAGGTCAAGCTACTGTGTGGTGCGGCCGATGTGCGCATCCAGAACGGACTGGCCCAGGTCCGGCGCGGCATCCTCAATACCGAGGATGCGGCCATCGACATCAGCGGCGAGGTCGACCTGGGCAAACAGAGCCTGGCCCTGAACGTCTATCCACGGACCAAGCAGATGCGCATCCTGTCGCTGCGCACTCCTTTGTATGTACGCGGCAGTTTTGCCAAGCCGGACATCGGCGCCAGCAAGAGCGGCCTGGCCGCACGCACCGGCGCGGCCGCTGCGCTGGCACTGGTGGCGCCGATGGCGGCCGTGATCCCGCTGGTCACTCCTGGCCAGGCGATCCCGGACGATTGCACGCCGCATCCGGCACAGTAGGCATTGCATCGTGCCAGAGCGACCGGAATATTTGGCGAGGCGAGGAGCATTTTGCAGGGGCCGCGGTCATGGTGGGGGATTTGTCCGGGAAGACCGCCCCTGCGCGGAGGTCTCCATTACCATGCCGACAAGCTCTACCGTGACGACGCTGCCGTTGGCGGATGACGCTCATCACTACAAGTCCACCAGGAAAGGCGTTACCTTGGATCAGCAAGCGGAAATGGATGGCAAACATCCCCTTAGCAGTGCCTACCGTCACGCCCTGCTGAAGGCGATCGATGACGGTTTCTGCCGTCGGCCTGCGCAATGGCATGAATAGCCGCCAACTGGCCGACGCCATCTGCGCCCCGCGCCCGGAATTACCGGTACTGTTCGTGACCGGCTATGCCGAAAATGCAGTGCTCAATCACGGTCATCTGGCGCGCGGAATACAGGTGCTGACCAAGCCGTCTGCGGCCGATGTGCTGGCGCGCAGGGTGAAGGAACTGGTGGGGGACGATGGCCCTGCGCCGAAGTAAATCATCCAATCGCAAGTTGGCCTGTGGTCGGAATAAGGAAACCGGCACAACGATCTGATTCTCCATCAAAAAATAATATAAATAATTTCGACAAAAGAAGGCTTGTTCTCTATCTTTGGGGACAAGCTTCTCCTTCTTGAAGAATCATCTGTGCTTTCCAATCGTTGGAGTGCGGCATGCAATTCCTCCTGGCAGGAAGCCCGTCTTGCGGGGCGCTAGCGCCTGACACGTCCCCTATTTGTTCTGCAACGGCTTATTTCTTTGGTGCCACGCATCGTGGCTTTCCATGCTGCCTGTCCGATATTGAGATGAGGTCATGACTTCTCCCTCCAACAACAATGAGACCAAGGCTCGTCAGAAGCGCGGGCGATGGGTGATCGTCATGGCGTTGATTGTGCCCATCCTCTTGTGCGCCGTGGTCTTTCTGCCCGTGATCTACGTGGGGGCGCTCAATCTGGGTACGCCAGGTCCGATTCCAGGTCTGAGGACTGCTGATTCTCCGCGTGAGTATGTGATCGGTGATCTTGGCGGAATGCCGGTCAAGATCGACCACGGGATAGTGCGATACATCGAGTACGACGGCGATCCGCGTCCGGGTGAGAAACGTAAAGGACCGTGGCCAACGCGGACCTATGCCTCGCGGCTAAGTAGCTTTCTTTTCTACGTGCGCTATCCCGATATGGGTTCATTGACCAGCGAGGATATGAAAGCTGATTTTGAACGGTATCACCCCTTGTCGCGGCCGATCGAATATGGACTGCGGCATAAAAATCCTTGGCTTACCGGTGGGATTCAGTCGGGATCAAGTTATCCCGGACATGGATTTTTGGACCGCCTGTATCAAGCAACGACTTCTCACCCCGAGAAGCAAATAGTGGGTAGCCAGCTTGTGCCCTTGACGTCTGAGATCCCGGGACTGGAATTGTTCGTGGATCTGGGTACTGATCCGATTAGCGGCGAACCATGGCGATATTTGAGCATCGGGTCTGGAGATACTTATTTCCACCGTGGGCCAAGCGGCAAGACGACGACATTTATTCATTGTAACTATCGCAGTGGAACTAGGAATTACGCCTCATGTAGCCAGGATTGGAGCATGGAATCTTTCGATTTGAACATCTGGGTCAGCGTGCTTTACATTCCGGCGCTCCTGCCTCAATGGCAGGACATTCAACTTAAGGTCAGTCAGTTCATCTTGACCTTCAATAATCCTGAAGTGGTCGCATCAGATCTTACTGGCTCGAACGCCGGTCGATGAATCCATTTCTGCAAGTCTTGGCACCTAAAAAAGGAGATTTAAAATGTCACAACCTCAAGCATTGACCGAACAAGATATCGCCGACTACGCGACAAAGATTCGTAAAGGAAATACGAACGAAGAGAAGATGTCGGCGGTAATCGATGTCTATCAGCAGCTATATGACAAAGGCTACTCGTATGCTGGCTGGGCCTTGGGAGTGGCGAAGGCGAATACTGTTACTGGAACTGCCGCCCTAGACTATCTAACGGGTACTGCGTTGATGGGAATCGGTAACGAACCCATGTGCCGAAATCTGACTCCGACCCAAATTGACAAAATTAGAGTCGACATGGCGTTGGAGACATTGGCCCAGTTCAGTACTCTGGCGCGTGTAAGCGGTGGCGTGTTGATGTCGTCAACATCGACGATTGGTACGGGACTGACAGGGATTGCATAAAGATCGGTGCGGGAGTGAGTGAGCTACAGATCTGGCTGCGTCGCGTTGAAGATGATCTGGAATTGAGCTTGTTTGAAACCGGAGACAAGCTCAGCGTCAAGGAGTGGTTCACGGACGTCTCCAAGCGACTGGATCGCATTGAGTTGAGCAACGGCAGATGGCTTGGGATGGATGATGTTGAGCCGCTGGTATCGGCCATGTCCACTTTTGCACCGCCATCCGTGGGCCAGGCTGGTTGGTCGGCCAGTTATCAGGCGGCCTTGGGCGCCGTCATAGCGGCAGGTTGGCACTAGGGCCTGTTCACATTTAATCTCGCACTCGCAGATTAAATGTGAACAGGCCCTAACTGCATTTGGCGGCGCCGTATCCACGTTTCGTCGCATCCTGCTTTTTGCTTACCGGCCATATCAGCACAATCGCCCCATCGATTTGCTGAAAGCCTGCCATGGCCCTCACCCCCATCATCGTTATCCACCTCAACGCGGCCCTTGCCGCCGTCCTGATCGGCCCGCTCGCCCTATGGACCCGCCTGAGCCGCACCGTGCGGCCGCGCTGGCATCGCGCCCTGGGCTACGCCTGGTTCACCTGCATGGTAGCCACGGTGTGCTCGGCGCTGTTCATCCGTTCCCATGACTTGCCCAACATCGCCGGCTATACGCCCTTGCATCTGTTGATTCCGGCAACGGCTTTCCTGCTCTATCGCGGACTCTGTGCGGTGATCAGGGGCGATATCGCGCAGCATCGGCGCATCATGCAGCGCGTCTATCTCGGCGCCTGCGTAGTGGCCGGTGCCTTCACGCTGCTGCCCTCGCGCTACCTGGGGCAACTGGTCTGGGGGCAATGGCTGGGCTGGTTGTAAGCCCTAGAGCGCAGCGCCGAAGAAGGAACCGATGGCCGCCGTGCAAGCCATGGCCAGCGAACTCCATACACTCACACGTAACGCGCCCTTCCACAGATTGGCACCTCCTGTCTTGGCGGCCACCGCACCCAGCACCGCCAGCGAGAGCAGGGCGGCGATGACGATGGCCGGCAGCAGGGTCGCAGCCGGGGCCAACAGCACCACGGCCAGCGGCAAGGCGGCACCCACCGCAAAGCTCAAGGCCGAGACCAGCGCCGCCTGTACCGGTCGTGCCGCGGTGGTTTCGGAGATGCCGAGCTCATCGCGGGCGTGGGCGTCCAGCGCATCGTGGGCCATCAATTGGGTAGCGACCAGGTGCGCGGTTTCCTGGTTCAGGCCGCGGCGCATGTAGATGCCCATCAGTTCGCGATGCTCGCCTTCGGGGTCGGTGGCCAGTTCTTCCTGTTCCTGGCTCAAGGCGGCCTTTTCGCTGTCGGCTTGCGAGTGTACCGACACATATTCGCCGGTGGCCATCGACATGGCGCCGGCGACCAGTCCGGCCACCCCGGTCAGCAGGACATTGTCATGACTGGCATTGGCCGCGACCACGCCTACCAGCAGGCTGGCGGTCGATACGATGCCGTCGTTGGCACCCAGGACGGCGGCACGCAGCCAGGAGATGGCGTCGACCTTGTGATGTTCGAGATGGAATTTGGGCATGACACGGCAAGCGGGCGAGTTTGAATTGGCGCAGATTCTAGGGCCGAGCTGGCGGTAACGCTACGACAATTAGCGAAAATGAGGGTAATTCGCATTTGGTCGCCCGCTATGCCGACGTGGAAGCTCGCCGATTTACACCGCGTTGAGCGGGATCTTCAGGTAGCGCACGCCATTGGCCTCGGGCGGCGGCATCTGGCCGGCGCGCATGTTGACCTGCACCGAGGGCAACAACAGCACCGGCATATCCAGCGTGGCGTCGCGCGCACTGCGCATGGCCACGAAGTCGTCTTCGCTGATGCCTTCATGCACGTGGATATTGTGCTGGCGCTCTTCGGCTACGGTGGTCACGAAGCGCAGTTCGCGGCCATTGGGCTGGTAGTCGTGGCACATGTAGAGCCGGGTCGCCGGCGGCAGCGCCAGCACCGCATGAATCGACTGGTACAGGCGTCGCGCATCGCCACCGGGGAAGTCGCAGCGGGCCGTGCCATAGTCCGGCATGAAGAGCGTATCGCCGACGAAGGCCGCCATCTCACCGGCTGCTTCGACTACATAGGTGAGGCAGGCCGGCGTATGGCCGGGCGTGTGCATCACGCGCGCCGGCAACTGGCCGATCAGGAAAGTCTCGCCATCGGCGAAGAGGTGATCGAACTGGCTGCCATCATGTTCGAATTCGGTGCCGGCATTGAAGAGCCGGCCAAAGACCTGTTGCACCTGGCGGATATGTTCGCCGATGGCGATGCGTCCGCCCAGCTTCTGCTTCAGGTAGGGCGCCGCCGAGAGGTGGTCGGCGTGGGCGTGGGTTTCCAGGATCCATTGCACGTGCGCGCCCAGGGCCTCGACGCGGGCGATCAACTGGTCGGCGCTGCGAGTGGCGGTGCGACCAGACTTGGGGTCGTAGTCCAGGACGCTATCGATGAGTGCGCATTGCCCGCTGGCACGGTCCAGCACCAGGTAGCTGACGGTGCTGGTGGCAGGGTCGAAATAGCCTTCAATGTGCATATTTTGCAGGTTTTCCATGACGTTCCTTGAAAGGGGCTTGCCGGCTTCAGCCGCGGGCAGGGCGCTGCAGCCAGCCAAACAGCTTCATCCCGGCCAGCATGGCCAGCACGAAGGCCAGACCTCTGAGTGAACCCATGCCAAGCAAGACCAGTGCCGGTCCAGGGCAGATGCCGGCCATGCCCCAGCCGACACCGAACAACAGGCTGCCCAGCACCAGGCGGCGATCGATACCGGTGGCGCTGGGCAATTGCAGGGGTGCACCCAGCAGCGACTGCTGGCGCTTGCGGGCCCAAGCAAAGGCCGGTACACCGATGCCGATGGCACCCGCCATCACCAGCGCCAGCGAGGGATCCCAGGCCCCAGCCAGGTCGAGGAAGCCCAGCACCTTGGCCGGATTGGCCATGCCGGAGACGATCAGGCCCAGGCCAAAGATCAGGCCGGCGACCCCGGCGCTTAAGCTGAATTTGACGTTCATATGAATCTTTCTTCAAAGGCCCAGGAGGTGGCGCAGCACATAGACACTGGCAAAACCGGCCATCATGAAGCAAAACGTCGCCATGGCCGAGCGCAGCGAAAAGCGTGACAGCCCGCACACCCCATGACCGCTGGTGCAACCGGCGCCATAGCGCGTGCCCAGGCCCACCAGCAAGCCGGCCAGGATGATTTGCGGATAGCCGGCCTCGATCTGGCTGGCGGGCAGGGCGGTGACGGCGCCATACAAGAGCGGGGCTGCCACCAGGCCCAGCACGAACAGGCCGCGCCAGGCCGTATCAGGGTTGCGCGGCGTCAGCAAGCCGGCCACGATGCCGCTGATGCCGGCAATGCGGCCATTGAACAGCAGCAGGACGGCGGCGGCCAGTCCGATCAAGAGACCGCCGATCAAGGACCAGCCGGGGGTGAAGGTGTGCCAGGCAATCTGCATCGTCATTCCTTGGGACAGTAGAGGTGATACATCAGCCCCAGCATCTCCAACAGCCGGGGATCGGCCACGCGGTAATACACCCTCTTGCCCTCGCGGCGGGTACTGACCACGCCTTCGGTGCGCAGCACGCCCAGTTGCTGGGACAGCGTGGGCTGGCGGATATCGAGTGTCTGTTCCAGTTCGCTCACGCACATTTCCTGTTGCGACAGTTGGCACATCAGCAGCAAGCGGTCTTCGTTGGCCAGCAACTTGAGGGCCGCCACCGCTTGCCCGGCGGCGTGGCGCATCTGGTCGGCTTGCAGGGGAACGCGGGCATCCATGGGCTTGATTCAATATGCAATTCAATATTATATTGAAATATATAGTAATGGCCGTGCCTATCGATTGCAAGTCAAAACGAAAGCGCAGTTAAAGTGCGCAGCTAAAGAGCGTTCAGGAAGCGGCGTGGATCAGGTCGATCAGGTGGCGGCTGGCCTGCTTGGCAGCCGCCATGGCTTCTTCTGCAAAGGTGAAGGGGGCATCCTGGTCGCAGAACTGCAGTTCGCCATTGATGTAGAGATCCCAGGTCCAGCCGGTGCCGCTGCCTGTGTCGCTAGGGCATTTGAGCTCTATCCTGACCAGCTCGTCGCGGTACCTGAAAATTGCCTTGCGCATCTTTTCCGCCGATTTTTCTTATGTGAAGCAGCAAGCTCGACCAAGCTCACCCCTGAGCTGCCGAAGTGTACGTCATGAACACCTGGCATGGGTGCAATTAGATTGCAAATATGGCAATAAATCAAGATGATTCTACTCGTGGGTAACATTTATTTCTCACGAGTAATACACCATCTGACGGCGTGTTTCGATTTCAAGCCGCCTGCGCACCTTCACCCAGCAGAGGCTCAAGCAGGTCGGCGTAGTGATGATGCGGTGTGGTGATGGCATAGAAGCTCTCCACCAGTTCGCTGGCCTGACCCGCCGCCACCAGAGTGCCGTTGCGCAATTCATCCTGCACCACCACCTCGGGCAATACCGTGAGCCAGCCGCTGTCGCGGGCGATCAGGCGCAGCATGGCCATGTCATCGACTTCGGCGCGCATCCGCGGGCGCACGTCATTGGAGATGCACAAGGCGTCGAACTGCATCCGCAGTGCATGACGCGGGCCGGGCAGGGCCATATCCAGTCCTTCCAGGTCTTGCGGAATGCGCAGGCTGCGTGCTTCCCAGCGGTGCGCCGGGCCCACCACCGAGACCGCTTGACTTCCCAGGAAGCGGCAGTGCAGAGGCCGGTCAGGGTCGGAGGGCACGGTTTCGTTGGCCAGCACCACGTCCAGCTGGTGCTGCATCAGGCGTTCCAGCAGGCCTTCCAGCAGGCCCGATTCCAGCGTGAGCGATACCGAGGGGTCCGAAAGCATCGGGCGAATCCAGTTTTCCTGGTAGTTACGCGACAGCGTGGCCACGCTGCCCACCCGCAGCCGCGTTACGCCGGCTGAACGGCCCTCCAGCCGGCCCAGCATTTCCTGGCTCAGGCCAAAGATGTTGTCGGCATAGGTGAACACCAGTTGCCCGGTATCGGTCAAGGTCAGACGGCGGCCTTCGCGCAGGAAGAGATCTTCTTCCAGCTGCTTTTCCAACTGACGGATCTGGGCCGAGACCGCCGATTGCGAGGTATGCAGCTCTTCGGCGGCACGCGTGAGGTGGCCCAGCTTGGCCACGCGCCAGAAATAGCGCAGATGATGAAAGTTAAGCTGTTCTAGGCGCATCGTTCGTATTTATCAATGATTTCGTTCTGATAAATGTAATTTACAGAACGATCAATGGCAAGCATCATGGCCCCATTCCAATGCATGAGGTTTTCTGTCATGACGACGCTCCCCCTTCTTTCCACCATCGCCTGGGCGCCTCCGGTGCTGATGCTGGTCACCGCCGCCACATTGGGCCTGTTCCCTCTGGTGCCGGCACGCGCTTGGAAGCTGTTCCAGGCCATGTCGCTGGCCGCGCTGCTGCTGACCTTGGTCACACTGTTTGCCGACCGTCAGGCTAGTCCCTGGCCAGGTGTACTGCATCTGTCCGTGCTGGGAATGCTACTGTCCGTGCTGGTGCAGGGCCTGGGCACGGTGATCGGCAGTTTCTCGGCACGCTACCTGGAAGGTGAACCGGGCCAGCGCCAGTACGCCGCTGCCCTGGCCGCCGTGCTCTGTGCGGTACACCTGCTGCTGCTGGCGGATCACTGGATCGTGCTCATCGCCGCCTGGGCGGTGGTCGGCCTGGCGCTGCAGCGGCTGCTGTGCTTCTATCCCGAGCGTCCCTTCGCACGCCTGGCCTCCTTCAAGAAAAGCATTGCCGACCGGCTGGCCGACCTGCTGCTGATCGCGGCCGCTGTACTGGCCTGGACCACCGTGGGCAGCGGCTCCTTACCGGCACTGTGGGCGCATCTGGCCCAGTACGGTATGTCCACTGGCCTGCAAGCCAGTGCCATGTGTCTGACGCTGGCGGTGATCTTGCGTACCGCTCTGTTGCCGGTCCATGGCTGGTTGATCCAGGTGATGGAAGCGCCCACGCCGGTCTCGGCGCTGCTTCATGCGGGCGTGGTCAACCTGGGTGGCTTCGTGCTGGTGCGTTTTGCGCCCTTGCTGGAGCAGGCCTTGCCGGCGCGTAGCGTGCTCTTGCTGGTCAGTGCCGGCACCGTGCTGCTGGCCGGGCTGGTGATGCTCACCCGCATCAGCATCAAGGTCAAACTGGCCTGGTCTACCGTGGCGCAGATGGGCTTCATGCTGCTGGAGTGTGCAGCCGGACTGTATCTGTTCGCGGCATTGCACCTGATCGGCCATTCGCTCTACAAGGCGCACGCCTTCCTGTCGGCTTCCTCGGTGGTGCGCGAGACCCGCCTGCACGCCTTGCACAGCCCGGCGCAGCCCGCGGGCATCAGTGTGGTCCTGGCGCCGGTGGTGAGTCTGGCGCTGGTGCTGGCCCTGCATAGCGCCAGCCCCCATGCGGCCTGGCCCTGGTGGTGGAGCGGCGTGCTGGGCCTGGCCTGGGCGCCCTTGCTGTGGCTGCCCGCCAGCAGCGGTACGGCACGGGTGCGGCGCGCACTGCTGGGTCTGCTGGGCGCCGCCGCGCTGACATTGGCGGCCTTGCTGGCCCACTTGCTGCCACTGCAGATCGCCGACGCCCCCAATACCTTCTTCGGTGTGGCCGCCCTGCTGACCATGCTGGCGCTCTACACCTGCATGGGCTTGCTGCAACTGACGCCGCACAGCATGGCGGCCTGGCGTCGCCGCAGCTATGCCGGCTTTTACCTGGACGAAGCCTACACCCGCCTGGCACTGCAATGCTGGCCCGCCCACTGGGCCCCCAGCGCACGCCGTGCCGCCAGCGAACTGGTGAGCGATGGCTCCCGCCCGCACTGAACCGAACCCGAGGAGAAACCGTATGAACGCCTTGCATCAAGACAGCCCGACGCCCACCGCCACTTTGATTCCGATCTGGAGTGACACCCTGGAGCAGCAGTTGCAGCAAGCCTGCGTGGATGCTTGCGGCGCCATCGCCCCGGCCTGGCCCCTGGACCGCGCCATCGCCGTCAATCCGCACTGGTCGCGCGTGAAGATGCCGCTGCGCCAGGTGGCTGCCCGCATGGCCCTGCTGGGCGGGATCCAGGTATTCCCACCGCGGGACCAATTGCAGCAGGCCTGGGACCAGGGCCGCGTGACCCGCGCCGATCTGGACTATGCGCTGGCGCAATCCAGCCAAGCCCAGGAGCGCGGCTTGGATGCGGCGCACTGCCTGGCGGTGTTGGCCTCGGCCGCTCTGCCGCCGCGCCTGCCGCTGTTGATCGACGTGCTGGACAACGACCCCCAGCGCCACACCCGGCTGTCCTGGCGTCAGGCCATCACGCACCAGGTCAGCCAGACCTGCGCCGCCTACTTCGACCAGCACCAGGCCGACTGGCAACCCGAGCGCGGTCGTGGCCTGTACGCCTTCTGGCGCGAGACGCTGGAGCACGACCACGGCATCGGCCTGTTGATGGGCCTGCCGCATATCGCCGACGGTATCAAGGCGCTCCCGGCCTGCGCCCGTGAAGCGGAGCGCTGGGTCATGCAACGCCTGGCGCTGCCGCCCGAGGTCTGGGCCGACTACCTGGAGTCGGTGCTGTTGACCGTCAATGGCTGGGCCTCCTGGTGTGCTTACCTGGGCTGGCAGGCGCAGCTGGAAGGCAGCAGCGACGAGCACCTGCGCGAACTGCTGGCCATCCGCATGGCCTGGGGCGCCTTGCTGCTGGAATGCAAGGACGATGACGCCGCCAGCCACGCCTTCCACACTGTGCAGCAAGCCTGGGCCCGTTCCCAGGAACGCTTACAACAGGCCCAGCAAGAACTGCTGGTGGACGAACTCTGGCAGCTCGCCCTGGAGGCCGGTTACCAGCGCCAACTGGCAAGCGCCTTGCGGCAGCAGGGCGCGGCCAGCGTGAAGGATGCGGCGCGCGTGGAAGTGCAGGCCGCCTTCTGCATCGATGTGCGCAGCGAACCGCTGCGGCGCGCCCTGGAGGCCGTGTCACCAGGCATACAGACGCTCGGCTTTGCCGGCTTCTTCGGCTTGCCGGTAGCCTATACGCCGCTGGCCACCCAGGCCAGCCGCCCGCAATTGCCGGGTCTGCTGGCGCCGGCTTATCAGGTACAGGACGTGGTCGCCCCGTCCGGCGCCGCCGATAGTGGCGTACTGGCCGAGGCGGTGGCCCGCGCCCGGCGCAAGACCCTGGCGTTCCAGGATCAATGGCAGGGCAATACGCGCTGGCCGGGCTCGGCGTTTTCTTTCGTCGAGGTGGCTGGCGTGACGGCCCTGGGGGGCTTGTGGAAGTGGCTGCGCCCCGGCCAGGGCGAGCGGGCGCGGGATGACCTGGCCGGTTTGCCGACCCGCTATCGCGAACTCTGTCGTCCGCAACTGGTGGGCGTGGCGCTGGCCGAGAAGGTAGCGCTGGCCGAGCGCGTGCTGCACGCCATGGGCCTGGACCGGCAGGTGGCACCGCTGGTGCTGCTGGTGGGCCATGGCAGCCAGACCACCAACAATGCCCACGCTGCGGCGCTGGACTGTGGCGCCTGCTGTGGCCAGACTGGCGAGGTCAATGCGCGCACGCTGGCGCAGTTGCTCAATGAGCGCGAGGTACGGCGTGGTCTGCTGGAGCGGCAGATCGTCATCCCTGAGGATAGTCACTTCCTAGCCGTGCTGCACAACACCACCACCGATGAAATCGAAGCCTTCGACCTGGATCTGTTGGAGCCGGCGGCGCAAGCGCGCTGGCAAGCCCTGCAACCGCTGCTGGCCGAGGCCGGCGACCGCGTGCGGCGCGAGCGTGCGCCGCGCCTGGGCGTGGCCGATGCCGCGCTGGATGCACCGGCCTTGCTCAAGCAATTGCGTCGGCGCGCCAACGATGGTGCCCAGCCCCGTCCCGAGTGGGGCCTGACTGGCAATGCCGCCTTTGTCATCGCGCCCCGTGCGCGCAGCCGCGGGCTGGACCTGGGCGGGCGCTGCTTCCTGCATGACTACCAGGCCAGCCAGGACCGCGACGGCAGCGTGCTGGAATTGCTGATGACTGCCCCCATGCTGGTGACCCACTGGATCAACTGGCAATACCACGCCTCCACCAGCGACCCGGCGCGCCTGGGCAGTGGCAACAAGCTGCTGCATAACGTGGTGGGCGGCACCATCGGCGTATTCGAGGGCAATGGCGGCGACCTGCGTATCGGCCTGTCGCGCCAGTCCTTGCATGATGGTCGCCAGTGGGTGCATGAACCCTTGCGCCTGACGGTAGTGATCGACGCCACGCAAGAAGCCATCGATGCCATCGTCAGCCGCCATGCCATCGTGCGCCAGTTGCTGGAGCATGGGTGGCTGCATCTGTGGCGCTTTAGTGAAGAAGGTTTCGAGCAATGGCGGCGCGAGGGCTGGAAGTCGCTGGCACTGTGAATTTTCTTGCAGGGGTGACCACTTCAATACGCGCACTGGCCCGTTACACCTGCTGCGCGAGGCCATCCACGGCTACAATCTGTGCCCAGTACACAAGCGATGAGATCCCCGAGATGAAGACCTACACCGTTGTGCCCTGGCTGGTTGTGCTGCTGGCGCTGTCAGGCTGCGCCACCGAAGCCTACCGCGCCACCGAGAACCTGTGCGCGCCGGCCGCCTATGCGCAATATCCGGTGATCCAGCAGACCCGCATGGAAATGCGCAGCCGCCCGATCCTGGTGCCCACCGGCCAGACCCGTTGCTCCTCGGTGACCAATGGCAACCGTACCGATACGGTGTGCCAGGACATCATGCGTACCGAATACCAGCCTTATCCGGTCTACGTCACCGTTGACATCAACGAATACGGCCGCGACCAGGTCATCACCGCCTGCGCGCGCAACCAGTGCATGAAGACCCACGGCAATCCTGATTGCAAATAAGCCGGCGCTGGCTCTGCCTGCTTCGGCTGGTCAGTGCACCGATTTCACGATCAGGCCCAGCGATACCGCCATGCACACCACCGAAAAGGCCAGCTTCAGGTGCGCCGGATGCCAGCGTACCGCGAGCTTGCCGCCGAACAGCATCCCGATCACCGCCCCCGCCGAAAAGGGCAGGCCGATGGCCAGGTCGAAGTGCCCGCTGACCATGCTGGTGGCGACGCTGACCAGGGAAATGAGCGCAATCACCGCCAGCGAGGTTGAGACCACCGACTGCATGGCCAGGTCTGAAAAACGCTGCAGTGCCGGTACGATGACGAAGCCGCCACCCACCCCAAGCAGACCCGAGAGCACTCCGGCCACGCCGCCCATGACGACCAGGCGACTGGCGCAGCGGGGTGTCCAGACGAAACGCCCGCTCTGGTCACGCAGGCAGGGACAGTCCGCATTGACAGTGGCCGCGACCGTCTTGCTGCGACGGGCATCACGCAAGCCTTTGAAGGCCACCCATAGCATGACCACGGCAAAGAGTAGTGTCAGATAGCGGGTATCCAGTTGATGGGCCAGCCACGTCCCCGCAGGCGTGAGCACGATGCCGATGGCGGCAATCAGCAGCGCCGCACGATAACGCACAATGCCGGCGCGCAAACCGATGAGCGCCCCCATGGCCGAGGCGATGCCCACTGCCAGCAGACCGATCGGGCCGGCCTGCGGCACGCTCAGATGCTGGCCGAACACCAGCAAGGGGATGGCCAGGATGCCGCCACCGGCGCCGGTGAGGCCCATGATGCAGCCCACCAGCGCTCCCAGCAACAGACTGATGCTCATGGCCTGGCCTTGGAGGTGAAGTTCGAGACTGCCATGGCATCAACCCACCATTTCCGGTTGCGCCAGCCATTCGTGGCCCTTCAGCATTCCCTCCCAGTACAGCGGTGGCAGGATGCGCTCCTTCAATAGCCAGGCCAACCGCGAAGGTCGCGTGCCCTCCAGCATCCAGCCCGGGAAGCTGGGGGCCAGCTTGCCGCCGTAGTTGAACTCGGCCAGCACGATCTTGCCGCGCTCGACCGTCAGCGGACAGGAACCATAGCCGTCATAACGCGCCTGCGTGGTTTGTCGGCCGAGGTTGTAGAGCACGTTATGCGCCACTACCGGTGCCTGTTTGCGGGCGGCGGCGGCCGTCTTGGCGTTGGGCGAATTGGCGGCGTCACCCAGCCCAAAGATGTTGCCAAAGCGCTTGTGCTGCAAGGTGCTCTGGTCCACCTCGATCCAGCCGGCCGCGTCGGCCAGGGGGCTACTGCGGATAAAGTCCGGCGCACTCTGCGGCGGCACCACGTGGATCATATCGAAGGGGACTTCGATCTTGCCGGGCTGGCCCTCGGGCGAGGTGACGCTGAAGGTAGCGATCTTGCGGCTGCCATCGATGGCGGTAAGGGTCTGGCCGAAGTTCAGCGCGATGCCATAGGCTTGCACGTATTCCATCAAGGCCGGCACGTAGTCCGGCACCCCGAAAAGTACCGCGCCGGCTGCATGGAATTGCACCCTTGCCTGACCCAGCACCCCGGCGCGCCGCCAGGCGTCGCAGGACAGGTACATGGCCTTCTGCGGTGCACCGGCGCATTTGATGGGCATGGGCGGTTGGGTGAAGAGGGCATTGCCGCCCTTGAAGCGCTGCACCAGTTCCCAGGTATAGGGCGCCAGGTCATAGCGATAGTTGGAACTCACGCCGTTGCGACCGAGGGTATCGGTCAATCCTTCGATGCCGTCCCAGTTCAGCTTCAGGCCGGGACAAACCACCAGTTGTTGGTACTTCACCACGCGGCAGCCTTCCAGCAGCACAGCATGGCGGTCGGGCTCGAAGCCGGCCACCGCTGACTTGATCCAGCGCACCCCGCGCGGAATGAGCGAGCCCATCACGCGCGCCGTCTGCGCCGGCTGGAAGACGCCGCCGCCCACCAGCGTCCAGCCGGGCTGGTAATAGTGCACATCGGCCGGATCGATGATGGCAATATCCAGCCCCGGTCGGCGCGCCAGCAGGCTGGAAGCCACCGAGATGCCGGCCGCGCCACCACCGATGATGACTACCTGATGGCTGGAATCGGCTACTTCGAAGGGCGAGGCCTGGCGCTGCTCAAGCCGCCTCACCAGTGCGCTGAGGTCATAGCCGGCCTGGCCGGCGCGGGTGAGGATATCGCCGCTGGCCAGTTGCCCCGCCTGGGACAGGCCCCACAAGCTGGTACTGCGCATCCCGCTGCGGCAATAGGCCAGCACCGGTGCGGGCAACTGGTCGAGCAGGCGGTCGAACTCGGCGGCCTGGTCATCGTCCACCTGACCGGGCTTGACCGGCAGGTAGCGGGCCTGGATGCCCATGGTCTGGGCCGCTTGCTCGATTTCACGGAAACTGGGTTGATCGCCGGCTTCCCCGTCCGGACGATTGCAGATGATGGATTTGAACCCGGCGTGAGCAATGGCTGCCATATCGGCAGGCATGAGCTGGGCCGAGACGGACAGCTTGGCCGTCAGTGGCTTGATGGGCATGGAATGTCTCCTCGGTTGACCTGCGCCACCGCTGACGGCGTCCCGGCACCGTCAGTGGTGGGTTACTTCACTTCTTTCACTTTTCCCTTGTCGGGCAACTGCTGATACCCAGCAGCGGATAGAGCGGACAAAAGCGGAATAGCCCGGTACCCAGGGCAATGAGACCCAGCCAGCCCCACCAACCCACGGTGCCGGTCGCGGCCAGGATCACCAGCACGATACCGATGACGATTCTCAAGATGCGGTCCATGCCGCCTACATTGCATTTCATGATGGCTCCTTCGGGTTGTGAAATCAGACAGTGTTCAGGGGGATCTTCAGGTAGCGCACGCCATTGGCTTCGGCCGGAGGCAACTGCCCGGCGCGCATGTTGACCTGCACCGAAGGCAGCAGCAGTACCGGCATGGCCAGGGTGGCGTCACGGGCGCTGCGCATGGCCACGAATTCTTCCTCGCTGATACCGTCGCGCACGTGGACGTTGCTTTGGCGTTGCTCGGCCACGGTGGTCACGAATTGCAAGGCGCGGCCATTGGGCTGATAGTCGTGGCACAGGTAGAGGCGGGTATGCGCTGGCAGGCTCAACACATCATTGATCGAGTGGAACAGGGTGCGGGCATTGCCGCCGGGGAAATCGCAGCGGGCCGTGCCGTAGTCGGGCATGAACAGGGTGTCGCCCACGAAGGCTGCGACCTGTGCGCCTTCTTCCACGACATAGGTAATGCAGGCCGGGGTGTGGCCGGGCGTATGCATGACCCTGGCCTTGAGATTGCCGATCTGGAAGCGCTCGCCATCGACGAAGAGATGGTCGAACTGGCTGCCGTCATGCTCGAATTGCGCGCCGGCATTGAAGAGCGTACCGAACACGTCCTGCACCTGGCGGATGTGTTCGCCGATGGCAATGCGCCCGCCCAGCTTGCGCTTGAGATAAGGCGCGGCCGACAGGTGGTCGGCGTGGGCATGGGTTTCCAGGATCCACTGGACCGTGGCCCCCAGGTCGTTGACGCGCTGGATCAACAGATCGGCGCTGGTGGTGGAGGTGCGACCGGACTTGGGATCGTAGTCCAGCACACTATCGAGCAGTGCGCATTGCCCGGTGGCGCGATCAAGCACGATGTAGCTCACCGTACTGGTGGCGGGATCGAAATGGCCTTCGATGTGCAGGTTGTCCATGCTCTCTTCCTCTGTCTATGTCACTGATGTGATCTCTATCAAAACCTGTGCCAGTCCCGAAGTGGCCTATAAGTCATTGATATATATAGGGAAAATATTTGTCTGTCATGGTGAGCGATAAGATTGTTCTGCCAGTGACAGTGCCAATTGGCAGTGGCATACTGCCAATTGGCAGAAAGATGGGTGGAAATAACGCAGAGGTCAGCGATGGCAGCGATCTCGAAGTCCTATTGCTACCCGACATCCTTTTGGTGAAAGCGAGCTTGTTCATGCAGTCTCTTCCCGATGTGCTCCAGGCCTTTCAGGTGCAGGCGCTGATTTCGTATCTCGATCACGAGGCCACGCCCATGATCGTGATGAATACCCAGTACGAAATCCTGGCCGCCAATACCGCCTACAAGCGCCAGTTCGCCACGGCGGGCAAGCCCTACATCGGTCACAAGTGCTATGCCATGTCGCATCACTACCAAGTACCCTGTGACCACGCCGGCGAGCACTGCCCCTTGCAAAGTGCCTTGACCACCAAGGGCCCGGACCGGGTGCTGCATATCCATCACACCCCGCGCGGCCCGGAGCATGTGGATGTGGAATTGCGCCCCATCATCGATGAACAGCATCGCGTGGTCGGATTCGTCGAACGCCTGCAGACCGTGCGCCATGCCTCGGTGCAGGCTAGCCGCCAGGGATTGGTGGGCAAATCGGCGGCCTTCAATCGTGCGCTGGGGGAGTTGCAACGGGTGGCAGCATCGGAACTGCCGGTCTTGCTACTGGGGGAGTCCGGCACGGGCAAGGAACTGTTCGCCCGCGCCCTGCATGAGGCCAGTGCCCACGCGCGCGGGCCGTTCGTGGTGCTGGACTGCTCGGGCCTGACCGAGACACTGTTTGAAAGTGAATTATTCGGCTATGAAAAGGGCGCCTTTACTGGCGCCCACGTGCGCAAGGCCGGGCTGGTGGAGACGGCCAAGGGCGGCACGCTATTCCTCGATGAGATCGGGGATGTGCCGCTGGGGATGCAGGTCAAGCTGTTGCGCCTGATCGAATCCGGCACGTACCGCCGGGTGGGCGCGGTCGATACCCAGCAGGCCGACTTCCGCCTGGTGGCGGCCACCCACAAACCACTGCAGAAGATGGTGGCTAATGCCCAGTTCCGGCAAGACCTTTACTACCGGATCAGTGCCTTCCCGATTCACCTGCCGGCCTTGCGCGAGCGCCGCGATGATATCGCCTTGTTGGTGCAATCCCTGCTGCAGCGGGGCAATGGCGCGCCCCAGCAGCGGCTGCAAGTCTCGCCCCAGGCCATGGCCAGTCTGCTCAACTACGACTGGCCCGGCAATATCCGGGAGTTGCGCAACGTGCTGGAACGCGCGCGCTTGTTCGCCGATGATGGCGTAATCAAGCCGGAGCATCTGGCGCTGGAGCCTCCCTTGGCGATACCTGTGCGATCCCTGCAAGCCGGGCGCTCCAGTCATCGGTCCGATCTGGCGGACCTGGCCGACATCGTCAGGCAGTTCCACGGTACGCGCAAGGAATTGGCCCGCAGCCTGGGCTGGAGCGAGCGGACCTTGTATCGGCGGCTGAAAGCGGTGGGGCTGGCGTAAAGCGCAGTCAGGAAGGGCGGCGGTCAGATTCTGTTCTGCCCCATGCGCTTATCCCTGCGCAGACACAAACTCGGAGTCCCCCAAGCCATGCATCCCGACTTCAAAGTATTCATCCGTCAGTATCTTGGCGTCATCTTTGCCGCACTCTTGCCTGTCATCGCGGTGACCTTCCTTTCCCTACCTTTCAATTTGGCTGGACACTCAGGACAATCCCACGCCATGACGGCGATGACGGATTTTCATTTGATCTGAACGCGGAAAAGTAATGACCCAACAGTGGCCAGGAAGCCTTCTGAAAGGGACCGTTTCGACACAGGACAAGGCGATCAATGACCCGTGACAAAATGTGATTTAACCCGGATCCGGTCGACGCCAAGGATCGATATGGGTCATTAGATTAAGGACACGATGGCGCTGCATCACGTGCTGCCTGGCCAGGACGGCGATTTCGTGTCCTGCTTCCACCGTCATCAGGGCATCGACTTCAAGATGGGCATCAACCACGATCATGTCGCCCATCTTGCGGGTACGCACGTCGTGTATGCCGTTGACCCCCGGTGTCTCCAGCAGGGTGCGGCAGATCGCCTCCAACTCATCCTGATCGACAGCGCGGTCCATGAGATCGTGCAGCGCTTCCCAGGCAAACTCCCAGCCCATCTTTACCACCATGACGCCCACGATCAGTGCCGCAATAGGATCGAGAATGGGATAACCTGCCAGATTGCCTGCGATGCCGATCCCGACGACCAGGGACGATGCGGCGTCAGAGCGGGCGTGCCAGGCATTGGCGACCAACATGCTGGATTTGACGCGCTTGGCGACGCTCAGCATGTAGCGGAACAGCAGTTCCTTTGCCAATAACGCGCCACCGGCCACCCACAATGCCAGGACGTGAACCTCCTGAACGCTCTTCGGATTGTCGAGTTTGACGATGGCCTACCAGAGCATTCCGAGGCCAACGGTGAGCAGCAGCATACCCAACACGAGTGAGGCTGCCGTTTCAAATCGATGATGGCCATAGGGGTGTTCCTCGTCAGCATCTTTTTTGCTGTGGTGGTTCGCCAAGAGAACAACAAAGTCGGCTACCAGATCGGAGAGAGAGTGGATGCCGTCGGCAATCAAGCCCTGCGACTTCGAAAATACCCCAGCCATGATTTGCAACAGCGTCAGCAGCAGATTGACCGCCACACTGACCCAGGTACTTTGCGAGGCGGCCTTGGTGCGGTCCTGCCGGGTATGGTCGGTATCTTCGGTATCGTCGGAAAAGTCGTTGTAATGCATGACCGGATCATTGGGTGGAATTTATAAATGGATCATCATGCACGACTAGTCTTAGCCTGGACTTAGCGCCAGTTCCCCAGCTTGGAATCTCGCACGCGCATGGATTGCAAGTGGCATTGCGGGATCCACCGCTTCATGCAAAAAGCGGATAACCATGCATGTTTTACTTTGTAGCCCTAAGCGATCGCCTCGCCCACAATCTGGCTTCGTGGCGGCTGTCGAGTTCGCTCGCTCCCATCGCTGATGCCCGCCATCACCACCGTCCCTGCTGGTTTCCAGCGACGAGTGGCAGCGCGCAATGCCGCTTGCTTTGAATAAATCTTTCCTTTTACGGAGCCTTGCATGAAGCTTTCCCGTTTGTTGCTGCTCGTCCTCACCCTTGCTTCCCTCCCACTGGCCCATGTGGCGCAGGCTGCCGACAAGCTGCGTATCGGCGTGGTGCCCGGTGCCTATGGCGATTCGGTGGCCGTCGCCGCCAAGGAAGCCAAGAGCCAGGGTATCGACGTGCAGGTGGTCGAGTTCACCGACTGGACCACGCCCAATGTCGCCGTGGATGCTGGCGACCTGGATCTGAACTACTTCCAGCACCAACCCTTCCTGGACAATGCCATCAAGAAGAATGGCTACAAGCTGGCCAGTGCCGGTACCGGCATCCTCTCCAACGTCGGCCTGTATTCGCTCAAGCACAAGTCCTTCGCTGAGCTGCCCCAGGGCGCCAAGGTCGGCATCGCCAATGACCCGGTCAACCAGGGACGCGGCCTGCTGTTGCTGCAAAGCGTGGGGCTGATCAAGCTCAAGCCCAATGTCGGTTATCTGGGCAGCCTGGATGATATCGTCGAGAACCCCAAGAAACTGACCTTCGTCGAGGTGGAAGGGCCACAACTGGTGCGTATTACGCCGGACGTCGATCTGGCCCTGGGCTATCCGCACTTCATCGTGGCTGCCAAGGCGTTCGATGCCTCCAGTGGGTTGGCCTATTCCGGTATCAGCGATGCACGCTTTGCCATCCAGTTCGTGACCAAGGCCAGCCGCGTCAATGATCCGGTGGTGCAGAAATTCATCCACATCTACCAGAACTCGGCGGCGGTGAAGGCGGTCATCCACCGCGCCTTCAACAACGACAACCGTCTCTATACGCTGGCCTGGCAGAAGCAGTAAGTGCGGCCAGCCCATCTAGTTCAGGAAGGAAACGGCATGGAACTCACCATCACCGCCAGACAATCGCTGACCGCGCCCAGCCGTTTCGAGCTGCAGCGCGAGCCGGTACCGACCTCGACGCTGGCCGGTAGTAAATCCGGTGCGGCGCGCAAGGGAAGCGTGGCTTTGCGAGGTGTCGGCAAGACCTATACCTCCTCGGCCGGGCCGGTACAGGCGCTGCAGGAGATTGATCTGGAGATTGCACCCGGCAGCATCTTTGGCATCATCGGTCGCAGCGGGGCCGGCAAGTCCAGCCTGCTGCGCACCATCAACCGGCTGGAGACGCCCACCAGCGGCCGGGTCGAGGTCGATGGGGTAGACCTGGCCACGCTCGATGAAGCGCAACTGGTCGATCTGCGGCGTCGTATCGGCATGATCTTCCAGCACTTCAACCTGCTCTCGGCCAAGACCGTGTTCGACAACGTGGCCTTGCCCTTGCGCGTGGCGGGCGTGCCGCGTCTCCAGGTGGAGAGCCGGGTGCGCGAACTGCTGGCCCTGGTCGGCCTGGCCGACAAGGCCGATACCTACCCGCGGCGCCTTTCCGGTGGTCAGAAGCAACGGGTGGGCATTGCCCGCGCCCTGGCCAGCGGTCCCGAGATCCTGCTGTGCGACGAAGCGACCTCGGCCCTGGACCCGGAAACCACCCACGCCATCCTGCAATTGCTGCGCGAGATCAACCGCAAGCTCGGCATCACCATCATCTTGATCACCCATGAGATGAGCGTCATCCGCGAGATCGCCGATCAAGTGCTGGTGCTGGAGCAGGGGCGCATTGCCGAACTGGGGCAGGTGTGGGAAGTCTTCGGCCATCCCAGACACGCCGCCACCCAGGCGTTGCTGGCGCCGTTGCAGCAGGGCTTGCCACCTGAATTGCAGCAGGCGCTGCAAGCGCAGCCACCGGCCACGGAGCATGAGCGCGAATATGAGCGCATATTGCAGTTGCAATACCGCGGCGGCGATGGCCTGGAGCCTGACCTGCTGCGCATCGCCCAGGCGCTGGGTGGCAAGACGCGCTTGCTGCAGGCCAACGTGGAACGTATCCAGGGACATACCCAGGGCCAGCTCTACGTGGCCCTGGCCGGTGTCAGCGAGACGCCCGACTGGCAAGCGCTGACCCAGGGTCCGCAAGCCATTGCACATCACATCAAGGAGTTGGGTTATGTCGTTTAGTCTGTCCATTCCCATTGAGCGCTATGGCAATGCCTTGCTCGACACCTTGCAGATGGTCGGCGTCTCCGGTGCGCTGGCGCTGGTGGCCGGCGTGCCGCTGGCGATCCTGTTGATCGTGACGGCGCCGGGCGGCTTCCTGGCCTGGCCGCGCTTGCATCGGGTGCTGGGCAGCATCATCAACGGCTTTCGTGCCACCCCGTTCATCGTGCTGCTGGTGGCATTGATTCCGCTGACCCGGCTGGTGGCCGGCACTACCATCGGCGTGTGGGCGGCCATCGTGCCGCTGGCCATCAGCGCCACGCCGTTCTTTGCGCGCATCGTCGAGGTCAGCCTGCGCGAAGTCGATCCGGGTCTGGTCGAGGCGGCGCAGGCCCTGGGCTGCAAGAAGTGGCACATCGTGCGCCACGTCTATCTGCCCGAAGCCTTGCCGGGCATCGTCGGCGGCTTCACCATCACGCTGGTGGCGTTGATCAGTTCCTCCGCCATGGCCGGCGCGGTCGGCGCCGGTGGGCTGGGCGACCTGGCCATCCGCTATGGCTACCAGCGCTTCGATACCCAGGTGATGGTGATCGTCATTGCACTATTGATCCTGCTGGTGTCACTGGTGCAGCGGCTGGGCGATGGCTATGTGCGCTGGTTGCGCAATCGCTGAGCGGACTGGATGAAGCATCAAGGAACTGGCCACTCACACGGCCAGTTCCACCCGGTGCCGGGCGCGCAGGAACAAGCCATAGACCACGCCCACGACCAGCCAGGCGGCCCCCAGCTTGAGGGCGATCGGCGCCATGCCGGTAAAGACCATCAGCACCACCGCGATGCCAGCAATGGGTACGCACCAATGCGCGAAAATCTGTTTGCTGCGCTGCTTCCAACCCATGTGCACCAGCACCGAGACGTGCAGGAACAAAAATGCCGACAACGCGCCGAAATTGACAAAGGACGCCAGCCCATCGATGTCATTACGCATCAACAGTGCAATGACCAGCGAAAGTGCGGTTGAAAACAGCATGGCGACGTAGGGCGTGCGATGGGTCTTGTGCAGTGTGGCAAACATCGCCGGTAGCTGGCGGTCACGACCCATGGCAAACAGGACGCGGGCCACGCCGATCTGCATCGGCAAGGCATTGGTGAAGCCAACCGTCAAGGCCAGCAGCCAGGCCAGGGCGATCGCATAAATCGGTCCGAAATGCTGGGCCGTGAGGCTGAAGATGGCCGCTGCGGGGTCATCCACGCGCACGTCTCGCATCAGGCAACCCAGGATCCAGGTAATCAACACACACAGCACGCCGCTGATGAGAAGCACATTGACGATGGCACGCCCGATCAACTTGCGGTCGTCGCTTTTGACTTCCTCGGACAGCGTGGAAATGGCGTCAAAACCAAGGTAGGAGAGGATGCAGATCGAGGTGGCGGAGAACACCTTGCCCAGCGAGAACAGTTCGCTGGAGTAGAAGGGCTGCAAGTCCAGTCCACCACCATGCCCCTTGAGCAGGGCGTGCAGGCCCAGGATCAGCAAGCCCAGCACGATGATGAACTGGGCTGCTACCGAGAGCATGTTCACGCGTGAGGTGACGGTCACACCGAACCAGTTGATCAGCAGGGCGATGCTGACCAGGATGATGATCCAAGTGGCGCGGTCGATCTGCGGCATCAGGGTACCCATGCCCACCGACATCAACAGGAAGATCAGGGACGGAATCAGGAGGTAGTCCAACAGCACCAGCCAGCCCGCCAGAAAACCCGGGAAGCCGCCCAGGCAATAGCGCGCAATGCCATAGACCGAGCCGGCACTGGGTACCACCTCGGTCATGACCGCATAGCTCTTGGCTGTAAAGTACATACAGATGGCGCCCAGCAGGTAGGCCAGGGCGATCAGGCCACCCGAGGCAGCCCAGACGAAACCGAGGGTGGACAAGGGGGCGACGGGGGCGATATAGGCCAGTCCATAGGCCAGTAAATCACGATATTCCAGGCTGCGGGTCAGGCGTACATCTTGGCTGTCAGGGCTTGCGGTCATGGTGTCTCCAAATGAGTGAACGGGATAGTCCTAGCAATTAGAGTGCCGGGTACTTCCAGTCTTGTATTTTTTCCAGTGCCGCGCCGATGCGCACGACCATCGTTTCTTCGAACGTGGGGCCGATAATCTGTATTCCGGTGGGCACGCCATTGCTGGCCAGCCCCGAAGGCATGGCCAGGATAGGATAGCGGCTCAATAAATTGAAGGGGTAAGTCAGGGCATTGGTGAGCAGGTTGTCGTGCGAATCCTGTACGCCCGCAGCAGGGGTGTCGGTGCTGGCCATGGTCGGGCAGATCACGGCGTCGTAGCGCTGGAACAGGGCCTGCATCCGCGCGTGCATGTCGCCGATGACTTGGGTGGTGCCCAGGAATTGCTTGGACGTGATCCTGACAGCGGCGTCAGCAAACTTGTTGACGTAGTCGGTGACCTGCTCGCGCCGTCCTTCGATCGCTTCGGCCAGGCCATGCCCGAGCAGGAAGCCCAGGTAATGGGTGAAGGCATCGCAGACGTCCTGGTTCCAGTCCATCTCGATTTCATCCACCTGCGCCCCCAGGCTGCGCAAGGCTGCCACGACCGCCTGTGTATTGCGCAGGACGTCTGGGTGGATGTTGAAATAACCCAGGTCATAGGACACTGCAATCTTCAATCCATCGATGGGCGTAAAGCTGGTGGGCAGTTCCAGCTTGGGCTTGACGGTGGCCGGGTCGGCCGGGTGCGGGCCATTGATGACATTGAACATCCGCGCGCAATCGGCCACCGTGCGGGCCATCGCGCCGTTGTGGTTACAGGTGTTGATGGCATACGAAAACACTTCTTCCGGCACCCGTCCATAACTGGGCTTGAGACCCACCACACCACAATAAGCCGAGGGGACGCGGATGGAGCCGCCGATGTCGGAGGCGGTGGCCAGCGTGGTCATGCCCGCCGCCAGCGCTGCGGCGCTGCCACCGGAAGAGCCGCCACAGGTGATGTCGTGGTTCCAGGGATTGCGCGTAATGCCGTGGCGCAAGGAACGGGTGAAACCAGCCAGGTAGAACTCCGGCACATTGGTCTGGGCATGGATGACCGCGCCGGCATCGAGCAGGCGCTGCACCAGCGGGGCGTTGGTGCGGTCCGGTTCTTCGCCGCACAGCCAGGAGCCCTGGGTGGTGTGCATTCCGATCAGGCTGTGCTCGTTCTTGATGGCGGTGGGGATGCCCTCCAGAGGGCGCGCTGCTTCAGGGTCGCGCAGATAGACTTGTTCGGCGGCGCGCGCCTGTTGCAGCGCCAGTTCGGTACGGCGTCTGCTGAAGGCATTGATGTCGGGCTCCAGGCGCTCGGCCCTGGCCAGTTGCGCTTGCAGCAATTCGACCGGCGACAGTTGGCGGGTGCGGAACAGGTGTTTGGCTTCTTTGACGCTCAGGAAACACAGATCGGAATCAGCGGGTAGGGACATGGTGTCGATGCCATCGGTTGCAATACGGTTGAGGGATGCACGGCTCCAACTGAATGCACGGACGATAGGCGGACTTATATGCGAGTCCGATATCGGTGCAGGTCAGCGGCGCGGCGGGTGAAATGGTTTATATGTTTTCGATTCTAAGCCGAACAAATGTTCGGGTGCAAGCCTTGTTTGCGTTTATCCTGATGATGGCTTCCGACGGCTCTTGATGGCTGCTTTTACTGGTCTTGTGCAAGAGCCGTCCGAGCAATCTGCGGTAAGATGCGCCGCTTGACCTTGCTGCATTGATGCAGCTCTCCCTGCTCTGAACAAACCCATGGCCAAGAAAAAGACTTCCGCGACTGCTCCCACCCCCAGCGCCACACCCGCCACCACTACGGCTACCGAAGACATGCTGGCGCCGCGGCGTATGCCCAACCAGGCGCGTAGCCGCGAAACGGTAGAACTGGTGTTGCGCGCAGCCGGCACCGAAATCGAACAGAACGGGCTGGACAGCCTGACCACGCGGCGCATTGCGGCGCTGGCCGGCATCTCGGTGGGCACGCTCTACGAGTACTTCCCCAACAAGCAGGCCATCGTCTATGCCCTGGTCACGGACTGGATGGAACGCATCCTGGCGGTGATGGATGCACTCCATCCGCAACACCCGGAGGGCTGCCAGGACATGCTCACTTACCTGGGTACGCAGGTGGACCAGCTTTCGCAGATGTATATAGACCAGCCGGGCCTGGGCGCCCTGGTCACCATGCTGTCTTCGGTGCCGCAGCTGCGTGATGCAGTGCGGGAACACGATGAGCGCAGTATCACGTCGGTGGCCAGTGCGCTGCAGTATTTCGCGCCGGGCGTGGAGCCTGCCGAAGCGCGTTCGATGGCCCATACCATCATCGTGATCGCGCATGAACTGTTGTGCGAAGCCATCGTGCGCGAGGCGCCCGATGCCGCCACCCTGATTCGCAACCTGAAGGTTTGTGTCTTCGCCCTGGCGGCGCGGCTGCAACTGTCCAGCCAGACGCTGTAGGAGCGCCAGGCGCAGCCTTGCTGCGCCTGGGTTTCCGGTGATCTGTTGCGCCTTTCTCCGCGCTTTCTTTCTTCTCGCTCTCATTCACCCTGGTCGACTGATGCCTTTGCTGGGCGACCAGCGACACCTCTTCCAAGCAGCCCGTTTTCTCTCCCTCTGATGGGGCAATCACGCCTCAATGCTGGGCATCGATATCCATTTCTGCATACTATTTGTGCGCCCGGAAACGACCCGAATAAAAAAGTGAAGAGAACGCATAAATGCGCTTGAATCCGAACTTATGTTCGTTTTATACTGAATTTCATCGCGGCAGTGTTCGGCGATAAGAGCTAAAAAATATAAATAATAAAAAGACGACGTCGGTAGCACGGTGACTCTCGTCAAGCGTGGGGGCGATTCACCTTTCATTCGTTCTAAACAGTCTTTTGGGAGTGGCGAAATGCAGGCATGGAAAATTGCTGGTGGAGAAGTTGTGTGCAGGGAGACGGGCAAGCAGGGCAGGGCGATGGCGCAGCGCTGGCCATTGCGGGCCATGGCAGCCGTACTCCTTTGCTGTTGCGGTTCGGCGGCCTGGGCGGCCGATGCCTCGGCGTTGGGCACTACGCTCACCGCACTGGGCGCGGAGAAGAAGGGCAATGCCGATGGCAGTATCCCGGCCTGGGTGGCCGAGCGCCAGGATAACGGGGCGTGGAATCCCAAGGTGTTGCGTGGCGACGCCTGGAAATACAAAGGTGAAAAACCCATCCTCACCATCAATGCGAGCAATGCCGATAAATATGCGGCGCGCCTGTCAGCTGGTCAGATGGCACTGATCAAGCAGATCAAGGGCTATCAGATCGATATCTACCCCACCCATCGCAGCTGCGGTGCGCCTGATTTCGTGGCCGAGAACACCCGCAAGAACGTGGATGAGGCCCGTATCGGCGAGGATGGCTGGTCGCTCAAGGAAGCGGTAGTGCCAGGCATTCCCTTCCCGCTGCCCAAAAACGGGATCGAGGCGCTGTGGAACATGAAGATGCGCTATCGCGGCGTGGGCGTGAGCTTCAAGGGCGCCAGCACCGATGTCTCGCCGCACAAGGGCAGCAATGAGTGGATCGTGGCCGGCTACGATGAAACCTTCTTCTACCCCTGGGGCATGAAGGGGTCGCGCAAGCTCAGTGAAGTGGGGCCCGGTTATTCCAAGGCCTATTACGAATACGCAACCCCGGTGGCGCTGGCCGGACAGGCTGGTTCCATTTCCGACTTCGTCAACCAGGCCGGTACCGAAAGCTATTACTACTTCCCGGGTCAGCGTCGCGTGCGTCGCCTGCCGTCCTACGCCTACGATGCGCCGCAACTGGGCTTCGAGAACCAGTATGCGGTCGATGAAACCCAGGTCTTCAGTGGCGCTCCTGATCGCTTCGACTGGAAGCTGGTGGGCAAGAAGGAACTCTATGTTCCCTATAACTCCTTCGGCGCCTACGACTTCAAGGCCAAGAAGAGCGACGTCTTGCAGCCGGACTTCGTGGCGTCTTCCCATCGACGCTACGAGCTGCACCGGGTGTGGGTGGTGGAAGCCACTGTCAAGTCGGGGGTACGCCATACCTCGCCCAAACGCATCTTCTATCTGGATGAGGATAGCTGGAACGTGGTGCAGGCCGAGGATTATGACGCCCAGGGCAATCTGTGGAAGGTGCGCGAGGGTTACCTGATTCCCGTCTATGAAACCGGCACCTGCGACGTGATGGCCTTTGCCCAGTACAACCTGGCCGAAGGGCGCTACCTGGTCGATTTCCACGCCATCGGCAGCGGCTCCAATCCGCAATGGGCGACCGAACCCGATGGTCCGCGCTACAAGGCGGGCTTCTACACGGCCGAAAATCTTCGTTCCATCAGTGATCGCTGATCGCGGACTGCGAACCCAGGATCAACACTCAAGGATCTCTTCCGACCGCACCTGGAAGTGCGGTCGGGCAGCCTGCTCATTCAGTCAGATCTAGCGGAGGAAAAACATGAACAACATCAAGTGGCGTTTGATCGCCATGGCGGCGGCTACCCTATGCGCGCGTACTGCCGGGGCCTATTCCTTTGACGCCGGCGATGGCGCCATCCAGGGCACCCTCAATTCGACCGTGGCCGTGGGCATCGGTATCCGTACTGCCAATGCTCCCTGCAACACCATCGTCGGCAGCGATGTCAGCGGTTCCACCCCGGGTGGCGGCACGCCTACCGGCACCAGTGCCAGCGGCTGTCTGGATGCACTGGCAGGCTACAACGACCAGGGCAACCTGAACTACAACAAGGGACACGCCTTCACCGAATACCTCAAGGGCACGCACGAGCTGCTGCTCAAGTTTCCCAATGACTACAAGTTCATGGCTCGGGTCAACTGGATCAAGGACTTTGCGGCCACCAGCGTCTCGGGCGCGGTCAGCGGCTACGGCGGCCAGGGGCTGACTTCGGATTCGCAAGATCAACTGGCCAGCAAGGTGCGCCTGCTGGACCTGTGGGTGAGCAAGGAATTCGAGATCAACGACCAGCGCGCCCGTCTGCGCATCGGTAACCAGGTCATCAACTGGGGCGAGAGCATGTTCCTGGCCGGTGGTATCAACCAGACCAACGCGGTCGACCTGATGCGTCTGTCGCAGCCTGGCACCCAGCTCAAGGAAGCCATGCTGCCGGCCCCCATGGCCAGCTTCGCGACCGGCCTGGGCCATGGCCTGAACATGGAAGCCTATGTGCAGACCCACTGGAACCGCAATTACTTCCCGCCCGTGGGCAGCTACTGGTCGACCTCGACCATCGGCAACGGCGCCTCTTCCTTTGCCAACGGCACGCCCAACGTGGCCATGCCGACCGGCAGCACGCCCCGCAATGGCGGCCAGTATGGCGTAGCGCTGCACTACAAGCCCGAGAGTATCCAGGCCGACATGGGCTTCTATGCCATGCGCTATCACGACAAGTCGCCGGTGGCCGTCACCCCCAATGGGGGCGCGACCCAGTTCACTTACCTGCAGGACCGCCTGATGCTGGGGACCAGCATCAACTTCCCGCTGGGGGACTGGGCCATCGGTTCCGAACTGTCCTACCGCCCGCGCGATGCGGTCAGTCTCAACCCGCTGGCGGTGGGCTGCCCGGACAACAAGTGCTATGCCGAAACCAAGAAATTCCAACTGGCTGTGACTGGCATGTTGACCATGTCACCGACCGACTATACGGTGGCCCGCTGGCTGGGTGCCAGCAGCGCCACGCTGATGGCCGAAGCCGTGATGGTGCATTACCCGGAGTTGAAGAGCAGCTATAACGGTGCGCCCCTGGCAGCAGGTTCCTGGTTGTGGGGGGCACTGACCTCCACCGACAGCTTCTTTGCCAACGGCACCGTGCCGTCGCAGGGCACCAATACCTCCTGGGGTTACAACCTGGACTTCAACTGGACCTATGACGGCACCCTGATCCCGGGCTGGCAGGTCACGCCGGAGGTGTATTACTTCCAGGCCGTGCGGGGTCGCACCCCCAATTCGGCGGCGCTGTTCATGCAAGGGGCCAAGTCGGCCAACTTCACGGTGACCTTCACCCAGAATCCGGCCAAGTGGCTCTTCGGCGTCAACTACGCGATGTTCTGGGGCGGCGACCAGGCCCTGGACCAGCCGCTGCGGGGCCGCAATTTCGTGGGTGCCTACGTCGCGCGTAATTTCTGACCTGGCGTCCTGATCTTCCCGGAGAGTGGCACAGCCGGTGTGCGCTCTCCCTTCTTATCGCTTCCTGGAAAAACGGCATCATGTTGAACTTGTTCAAATCGGGCGCAGCGGAAAAAATGCTGGGAAAGGCATTGGCCCGCATGGAAACGCTGCTGTTCCACTACCGCAAGACACTCTTGTGGTTGCTGGCCGGCTTTACCGTCCTCATGGCGATCTCGGCCGCACAGCTGCGCATGGATGCCGGCTTTGAAAAACAGATGCCCATCGGGCATGAGTACATCCGCAACTTCCAGAAATACCAGAACGACGTGCTGGGCGCCAATCGCCTGACCTTCGTGGTCAAAGCACGCCACGGCACGATCTGGAACAAGGCGGCCTTAACGCGTCTCTACGATGTCACCCAGGCCGTCATGCTGCTGCCCAATGTCTCGCGGCTGGGTGTGCAGTCGCTGTGGACCTCCAACAGCTTCGTCAACGAAATTACCGAAGAGGGCTTCCGGGCCGAGTCGCTGATTCCGGCCGATGTCACCCCCGAACTGCTCAACCCCGACAACATCGCCGCCATCCAGCGCGCCACCAGCCAGGGGCAGTTCGTCGGCACCCTGGTGGCACGCGACCAGAGCAGCGCCATGGTCACGGCCGAGCTCAATGAATTCGATGCCAAGGGCAACAAGATCGACTACGTGGCCTATAACCACCTCCTGGAACAACAGATCCGGCAGAAGTTCGAAGACGCCGATATCGAGATCCAGATCATCGGCTTTGCCAAGCAGATCGGCGACATCGCCGACGGTGCCCGTGGCGCCATCATGTTCTGTGTGATCGCCTTGCTGCTGACCGCCGCTGCGGTGTACTGGTACTGCCATTCGATCCGTCTGACGCTGTTGCCGGTACTGTGTTCGTTGACTTCGCTGGTCTGGCAGTTCGGCAGCCTGCATCTGCTGGGCTACGGTCTGGACCCGCTGGCGGTGCTGGTGCCCTTCCTGGTGTTTGCCATCGGCGTGTCGCACGGGGTGCAGCAGATCAACTACATCGTGCGCGAGATCTCGCACGGCAAGAACACCGAACAGGCTGCCCGCGCCAGCTTCACCGGCCTGCTCATCCCCGGCACCCTGGCGCTGGTGACGGCCTTCGTTTCCTTCATCACGCTGGTGCTCATTCCCATCCCGATGGTGCGCGAGCTGGCCATTACGGCCTCCATCGGCGTGGGCTTCAAGATCATCACCAATCTGGTGATGTTGCCGGTGGCGGCGTCCTTGTTGCGCTTTTCCAAGGACTATGCCGATCGCGCCATGCTCAAGCGCGAGCAGCGTGCTCGCTGGTTGCGCTACCTGGCGCGCGTGGCCGAGCCGCGCAAGGCCGCTTGGGTACTGGCGGCCACTGCCGTGATCCTGTGCGTGTCGATCTGGCAGAGCCATGATCGCGTGATCGGCACCTTGCAGCCGGGCGCCCCCGAGCTGCGCGTCGAATCACGCTTCAACCAGGATGCGCTGTCCATCGCCAACAGTTACGACACCGGCCTGGACTGGTTGACGGTGATGTTCGAAGCCGAGCCCGCCTCCTGTGAAAACGTCGCCCTGGGCAGCTACCAGAATGATTTCGTCGGCTACATGCGCGGCGTGCCCGGGGTGTTGTCCATCAGCAGCTATGCCGACCTGCTGCGCACCTATAACGAAGGCTACAACGAGGGCAATCCCAAGATGGCCGTGATCCCCCTGGACGCCGGCAACTATGCCGGTCTGTCGGTGGAGGTGAGTCGTCTGCATGGCTACATGCGCAAGGATTGCAGCATGGTCGCAGCGCATCTGTTCCTGACCGACCATAAGGCGGCCACCATCAATGGCGTGATCGCCAAGATCAAGCAGTTCCGTCAGCAAGACCGTCTGCCGGGCGTCACCATCGCCCTGGCGGCGGGTAATGCCGGCATCCTGGCCGCCGTCAACGATGAACTGGAGCGCAGCGAATTGCCGATGATGCTCTACGTCTATGCCGCCATTGCCATCCTGGTGTTCCTGGTCTATCGCGACCTGCGCGCCGTCGTCGCCTGCTGCCTGCCGCTGACGGTGGGTACCTTCATCGGCTACTGGTTCATGAAGGATCTGGAGATCGGCCTGACGGTGGCGACCCTGCCGGTGATGGTGCTGGCCGTGGGTATCGGCGTGGACTATGCCTTCTACATCTACAACCGCCTGCAACTGCATCTCTCGCACGGCACGCCCATCGTCAAGGCCCTGGAGCAGGCCATGCTGGAAGTGGGGATGGCCACCATCTTCACCGCCATCACCCTGGCCATCGGCGTGGCGACCTGGTCCTTCTCGGCCCTCAAGTTCCAGGCCGACATGGGCAAGCTGCTGGCCTTCATGTTCCTGGTCAACCTGGTCATGGCCATGACCGCCTTGCCGGCACTGGCCGTGTGGCTGGAGCGTCTGTTCCCGCGCAAGAAGGCGGTACGTGCCTCCGGCATCTTCGATCACTGAGGGTTTCCGATGATTACCAAGTACGTAAAAAAACGGCTGCTGCCACTCTGCGTGGCGCTCACTCTCGGTTTGAGCGCGGGCATGGCGTTGGCCCAGCAACCGGAAGCGCCGCAACAGAAGATGGCGCTGCCCGATGTGCAACAGGCCGCTGGCATGTTGCTGGCCGCTGACCATGCGGGCAACCGCCTGGTGGCCGTGGGCGAGTATGGCGCGGTGCTGCTCTCCGATGACGGTGGCCAGCATTTCCGTCAGGCCGGCACCGTGCCCACCCGCGTGACCCTGACCAGCGTGAGTTTTGCCGATGAGCGCAACGGCTGGGCAGCCGGTCATTGGGGGACCATCATCCACACCACCGATGGTGGCCAGACCTGGAGCCTGCAGCGCAGCGATGTCACGACCGACCAGCCGTTGTTCTCCATCCATTTCAGCGATGCCAGCCATGGCGTGGCGGTGGGCCTGTGGTCGTTGCTGCTGACCACCGAGGACGGTGGCCGCAGTTGGCAGCAGGTGAAGCTGCCCAAGCCGCCCGATGGCGGCCGGGCAGATCGCAACCTGATGGGCCTGTTCAACAGCGGCAAGCGACTCTACGCCGTGGCCGAACGCGGCCTGGTGCTGCGTTCGGATGATCTGGGCCAGAACTGGACCTACCTGGACACCGGCTACAAGGGCTCATTCTGGACCGGCCTGGCGCTGCGCGATGGCAGCCTGCTGGTGGCCGGCTTGCGCGGGACCATCTATCGCAGCAGCGATGGCGGTGACCACTGGCAAGCCATCGATAGCGGCGTCAAGAGTTCCATCACGGCGCTCACCCAGATCGGTCAACGCGTCATCGCCGTAGGCCTGGATGGCGTGGTGCTGTGGAGCGATGACCAGGGGCGCAGCTTCCATTCTGCCCAGCGCGAGGATCGCCTCACGCTGACCGCCGTCAGCGCCAGCGGCCCGGCCACGGCCATCGCTTTTTCCAAGCAGGGTGTGGTGCCGGACTTCATGCGCCTGCTGCCCAAGACATCCGATTGACGATTCACCCCATTTTTACCCGATTTTCACTCCATTGTTAGCCCGCTGAGATCATGAACAAGCCGCTCATCATTGTCCCTTCCTGCACCATGAAGATCGATACCGATGCGTATTACCTGGCGCAGATGAAGTACGTGGATGCCGTCTCCCTGGGCGCCGGGTGTATGCCGCTGGTGCTGCCGGCCTGTGCCGCGCGCACCGACTGGGAAGCCGTGCTGGACGTGGCCGATGGCATCCTGCTGACCGGTTCGCCCTCCAATGTACATCCCTCGCTGTTCGGTGAAGACGTCTTGAATCCCGCCTTGCCGCTGGATGAAGCGCGCGATGCACTGACCATCCCGCTGATCCGCAAGGCAGTGGATCGTCGCATTCCCCTCATGGCGATCTGCCGTGGCACCCAGGAAATCAACGTGGCCCTGGGTGGCTCGCTGCATCAGGCAGTGCATCAGGTGCCGGGGATGATGGATCACCGCGATGACGACGATGATCCGCTGGACGTGCAATACGGCCCTGCGCACCGGGTCAGCCTGACGCCGGGCGGCATCGTCTCGGCCGCCCTGGGTGGCCGCAGCGAGTTGATGGTCAATTCCCTGCATGGTCAAGGCGTGGCCAGACTGGCGCCGGGATTGCGGGTGGAAGCAGTGGCCGAGGATGGTCTGGTGGAAGCCTTCAGCGCCGCCGAGGGCGCCGGTTTCATGCTGGCCGTGCAGTGGCACCCGGAATGGAAGATCACCGAGAACCCCGATTCGATGAGCCTGCTGGCGGCCTTTGGTCAGGCTTGCCGCCAATACCAGCAACACAAGAAGGAGGGCAGGGCATGAAGGCGCTATGCACTTTCCTGTCGGGGCTGCCGTAGCGCATCGCGCCGCCTGTGCGTGGGCCAAGCAGTGAGGATGTCGCCACGCCAGTGATGCCCCCAGCGGGCCAGCCAGACCCCAACTACAACGTATTACGAGAGGACCCTATGTCATTGCGCAATAATTTTTCCTATAACGACATGGACCAGTGGCTCAATGAGAATCGTGTCACCGAGATCGAATGCCTGGTGCCGGACCTGACCGGCGTGGCGCGCGGCAAGATCATGCCGCGCACCAAGTTTACCGAAGACCGTGGCATGCGGCTGCCCGAAGCCGTGCTGGGCATGACCGTCACCGGCAACTATCCGACCGATGACGCCGCCTACGAGCGTGCCATTTCTTCCACCGATCGGGACATGATCCTGCGCGCCGATCCCAATACCATCACGCTGGTGCCCTGGGCCACCGACCCGACGGCACAGGTGATCCATGATTGCTATTTCGCCGATGGTTCGCTGATCGACTTCGCCCCGCGCTCGGTGCTGCGTCGCGTGCTCGCCTTGTACGCCGAACGCGGCTGGTCGCCGGTGGTGGCGCCGGAGCTGGAGTTCTACCTGACCGCCCAGAACACCGACCCCGACCTGCCCCTGCGCCCGCCGGTGGGACGCAGCGGGCGCGCCGAAACCAGCCGCCAGGTCTACAGCATCGATGCGGTCAATGAATTCGATCCCTTGTTCGAGGATATCTACGACTACTGCGACATGATGCAGCTGGACGTCGATACCCTGATTCACGAGATCGGCGCGGGCCAGATGGAAATCAACTTCCTGCACGGCGAGCCGCTGGGGTTGGCCGACAAGGTGTTCTTCTTCAAGCGTACCCTGCGCGAAGCGGCGCTCAAGCACAACATGTATGCCACCTTCATGGCCAAGCCCATGACCGGCGAACCGGGTTCGGCCATGCACATCCACCAGAGCGTGGTGGATAGCAAGAGCGGGCAGAACATCTTCAGCAACCCCGATGGCAGTGCAAGTGAAACATTCCGTCATTACATCGGCGGTCTGCAGCGTTATATGCCCGCTGCCATGGCCATCGTCGCGCCATATGTGAACTCTTACCGCCGTATCGTGCGCCACACCGCCGCTCCCATCAACATCCAGTGGGGCCGGGACAATCGCACCGTGGGCTTCCGCGTGCCGGAGGCCGGGCCGCAGGACCGCCGCGTGGAAAACCGCGTGGTCGGCGCCGATGCCAATCCCTACCTGGCCCTGGCGGTGACGCTGGCCTGCGGCTACCTGGGCATGACCCAGCGCCTGGAGCCGACCCCCATGACGGTCAACAGCGCCTATGACCTCGACTACCAATTGCCGCAGACCTTGTCCGAGGCCCTCGATGGCTTGCGCAAGGAAGCCCATCTGCGCCAGGTACTGGGGGAGCGCTTCATCGACGTCTATGCCGCCATCAAGACCCTGGAACACGCCGAGTTCATGCAAGTCATCAGCCCCTGGGAGCGTGAGCACCTGTTGCTGCACGTCTGAGGCCGGCAGTCGGCCATCCTGTTATCTGGCGCTGGATCATTCGCGCCAAGGCACATCATTTACAAGCGCTCTAGGGCGCTCATCCTGAGAACAAAGGTCGATCATGCAATACAACACGCTCAACCCCATCGCCGCCATTGCGCCGCAATTTAATCCCAGCAGCCAGGCTGCCGCCGTCGATACCCGTGCCATCCAGGCGCTGGACGCGGCACACTATCTGCATCCCTTCACCGATCCCAAGGGCATCAACCAGCGCGGGGCGCGAGTCATTGTCAGCGGCCAGGGGATCTACCTCTGGGATTCGGAAGGCAAGCGTCTGCTGGACGGCATGTCGGGCCTATGGTGCATGAACGTCGGCTATGGCCGTACCCGCATTGCCGATGCCGTCTATGCCCAGATGCAGCAACTGCCGTTCTACAACAGCTTCTTCCAGACCACCAACGTGCCGGCGGTTCAACTGGCGGCCAAGCTGGTGGAAATTTCGCCGCCGCAGTTCAACCATGTCTTCTTCACCAGCTCCGGTTCAGAAGGTAACGACACCATCGTGCGCATGGTGCGCCGCTACTGGGACATCAAGGGCCAGCCGGAACGCCACGTCATCATCAGCCGCCACAACGCCTACCACGGCAGCACCATGGCCGGCGGCTCGCTGGGCGGCATGTCGGGCATCCATGAGCAGGGCGGCTTGCCGATTCCGGGCATCGTCCATATCGGCCAGCCCTATTACGTCGAGGGTGGCCGTGGCCAGAGCGAGGAAGAGTTCGGCCTGACAGCGGCTTCCTGGCTGGAGCAGAAGATCCTGGAGGTGGGCGCCGACAAGGTGGCGGCCTTCATCGGCGAGCCGGTGCAAGGCGCGGGCGGCGTCATCATCCCGCCCGCCACCTATTGGCCCGAGATCCAGCGTATCTGCGACAAGTACGGCATCCTGCTGGTGACCGATGAAGTCATCTGCGGCTTCGGTCGCCTGGGCCACTGGTTCGGCTGCGAACACTTCGGCGTCAAACCGGACCTGATGACCTTCGCCAAGGGCGTGACCTCCGGTTACGTGCCGCTGGGCGGCGTGCTGGTGGGCGACCGCGTGGCCGAGGCGCTGATCGAGGAGGGCGGTGAATTCAACCACGGCTTCACCTATTCCGGCCATCCGGTGGCTTGCGCGGCGGCGCTGGAAAACATCCGCATCATCGAAGAAGAAGGCCTGGTGCAGCGGGTGCGCGAGGATATCGGCCCCTATCTGCAGCAGCGCTTCGCCACGCTGGCCGACCATCCGCTGGTGGGCAGCGCCGAGAGCTGCGGCTTCGTGGCCGGTCTGAACCTGGTCAAGAAAAAGGCGGAGAAGGTGCATGACTGCGAACCCTTCGACGCCCAGCTTGACGTCGGCATGATCTGTCGCGGCCACATGTTCTCCAACGGCATGATCATGCGCGCCGTGGGTGACCGCATGATCATCGCGCCGCCGCTGACCATGAGCCATGCCGAGATCGATGAAATGATCGCGCTCATCCGCCTGTGCCTGGACAAGACGCTGGAGGATCTGCGCCAGCAAGGGCTGGTGTAAGTCCCCCTTGATCTTCCTCCTCAACTTGACCGAATCGAGATCATCATGAGCGATACCTTTTGGCATGAACGCGCCGCCGCCGTGCCGCGCGACGGCCGCGCCAGCATTGATGGCCAGCGCGTGGCGGCGCTGTCTGGCGCCACCTTCGATTGCATTTCCCCCATCGATGGCCGCAAGCTGGCCGAAGTGGCCCGCTGCGACACGGCCGATATCGACCGCGCCGTGGCCGCCGCCCGCCAGGCCTTCGAGGACCGGCGCTGGGCCGGCCTGGTGCCGGCGGCGCGTAAGCGCATCCTGATCCGCTTTGCCGACCTGATCCTGCAATACCGCGATGAACTGGCGCTGCTGGAAACCCTGGACATGGGTAAGCCGATCAAGTACAGCCGTAGCGTGGACGTGCCAGCTGCGGCCAATTGCATCCGCTGGTATGGCGAAGCCATCGACAAGCTCTATGACGAAATCGCCCCGACCGGCGATGCCTCGCTGGCCTTGATCACGCGTGAACCGGTGGGCGTGGTGGCCGCCATCGTCCCGTGGAACTACCCCATGATCATGGCGTCCTGGAAGATCGCCCCGGCACTGGCGGCCGGTAACAGCGTCATCCTCAAACCGTCTGAAAAATCGCCCTTGTCGGCTTTGCGGTTGGCCGATATCGCGCTGGAGGCGGGCATTCCAGCCGGGGTGTTCAATGTCACGCCGGGTTATGGCCATGAAGCCGGGGCAGCCCTGGCGCTGCATCAGGACGTCGATTGCATCGGCTTTACCGGTTCCACCCGGATCGGCAAGCAGATCACCCAATATGCCGGCCAATCCAATCTCAAGAGGGTCTGGACGGAGCTGGGAGGCAAGTCGCCCAACATCGTCTGCGCCGACTGCCCCGACCTGGATGCCGCCGTGCGGGCGGCGGTGGGATCGATCTTCTTCAACCAAGGCGAAAGCTGCAACGCGCCTTCGCGCCTGTACGTGGAAGCGGGTATCTATGATCGTTTCATCGACAAGGCGCTGGCGTTGATGCCGTCGTTCCAGCCGGGCGATCCCCTGGATGAAAACACGGTCATGGGCGCCATCGTGGATGAGGTGCAGATGAATACTGTGCTGGGATTCATCGCATCGGGCCGTGAAGAGGGCGCGCAACTGCTGGCCGGTGGGCAGCGGGTGAGGCAGGACAGCGGTGGCTATTACGTCGAACCGACGCTCTTTGCCAGCGTGGGCCAGAGCATGAAGATCGCACGCGAGGAAATCTTTGGACCGGTGTTGTCGGTGTTCCGCTTTACCGACCTGGCCGATGCAATTGCTGCGGCCAACGATACCGCTTTCGGCCTGCAGGCTGGCTTATGGACCGGCAACCTGGCCAAGGCCCATCAGACTGCGCGCGCCTTGCGGGTGGGGACGGTGCACGTCAACCAGTATGATGAGGATGACATCAGCGTACCCTTCGGCGGCTACAAACAATCCGGCAATGGCCGCGACAAGTCGCTGCACGCGCTGGAGAAATACACCGAGCTCAAGACCACCTGGATCAAGCTCTCCTGAAGCAGGATTACCCCGGCAGGTGGTCGCTGCTGCGATTGCGTGCCGGGGCGATCAGCACTATCCGATAGATACCGAGCCCTGTGCAAGCGGCCTGGTTGACCTCATTTGACGAAGCTCCCTCGGCGTCTCACACCAGGGTGCGCACCGAATTGGAAATAGCGCGTGCGCAGTCCAGCACCAGCGGCCCCAGTTTTTTTTCCGCATCTTCCAAGGTCCAGCGGCTGGTCGGTGCGACCACATGCACCGAGGCCACGGGCGTGCGCTCGCTGTTGAAGATGGGCGAGGCAATGGTCATGTCGCCCAGGAACAATTCTTCGCGGTTGCTGGCAAAGCCGCGTTCACGCGTGGCCACCAGGGCTTGCATGATATCGTCCACCTCGGTGAGGGTATGGGGGGTGTGGACCACACGATCGCTAGCCATCAGGATCGTCTGTGCCTCGGCCGCAGATAACGCGCTCAGGTAAGCCCGCCCCGAGGCCGTGCAGTACATCGGAATGCGGCTGCCGATGGGCATGTGGATGGGGATGAACTTGCTGGCCACGAAACGCGCCACATACACCATTTCGCAGTGATAAGGCTCGGTGAGATTGACCGTTTCACCGGTGATGTTGGCCAGTTCCGAGAGGAAGGGATTGGCTACGTCCACCAGGATGTCGGCCGCCAGGTAGTTGTAGCCCACTTCCATCACCTTGGGCGTGAGCTGGTAGCGCCGTGTCTTGGGATGCTTGCAGACATAGCCCAGCGCTTCCAGCGTATGCACCATGCGCTGCGCAGAACTCTTGGAAATGCCAGTGGCGCTGGCGACATCGCCCAGCGTCATGGTGCGGCGCTGGGCATTGAAGGCGCGCAGCACGGCCAATCCTTTTTCCAGCGATTGATTGAACAGCATATCCGATGGCGATTCTTCGACCTCACGCATACGCGCTCCTCCAGGGTGGGAATGACGCCATTCTAAAGTAAATTCGCGTCTATCGTATCGAATATCGATACATAAATATCTATTGACGATTTGTTTAAACCAAATATACTTATTTCAAGACGTCATATTGATATCTTCATCCCGCATCGAGGCCATACCGGGCAGTCCGATGCGAGGTCGTTTCCGGTTTTACAGCACCCGGTCCTGCCAGGGACCGTTGTCGTCCACGCACCGCCGATGGTCGCCACGTCATCGCGCGGACTTCCAGCCGTCCATCCTGATCGCGCCGGGTCGTGATCATGCGTACAAGGGGAGTCGTATGAAACCGTTCCATCATCTGTTGAAGCAATTGTTCGGCGCCATCGCGCTGGGTTCCATGCTGGTCGCAGCGCCGGCCATGGCGCAATCGAGCTACAACGTCGGGGCCACCTCGACCGGGGTGCCGTTCACCTTCCTCGATATCAAGACCAACAAGCTGCAGGGCATGATGATCGATACGGTCACTGCGGTGGGCAGCAAGGCCGGCTTCAGTGTCAACATCCAGCAGACTCCGTTTGCTGCGTTGATTCCCTCGCTGACCGGCAACAAGATCGATATCATCGCCGCCGCCATGCTCAAGACGGAGGCGCGTGCCCAGATCGTCGACTTCAGTGATCCGGTGTATTCCTACGGCGAGGGATTGTTCGTCAACGCCCAGGACCAGAAGGTCTACAAGACGCTAGATGATCTCAAGGGCGAGATCGTCGGTGCCCAGGTCGGCACTGTCTTCGTGGATGCACTCAACAAGAAGGGCGGCTTCAAGGAAGTGAAGACCTACGATTCGGTGGCCGACATGATGCGCGACGTCGGCCTGGGCCGCATCAAGGCTGGCTTCGGTGACCGCCCCATCGTGGCTTACCAGTTGTCGCAGGGCGCCAATGCGCAGGTGCGCCTGGTCAAGGAGTATCAGCCAACGCTGATGGGCGATGTCTGCCTGGTCATCCGCAAGGGTGATCCCAAGCTCATGGAGCGCCTCAACAAGGCCATCGCCGAGCTCAAGGCCGATGGCACGTTGGCGCGCATCGTGGAGCAGTGGAAGCTGAACTGACAACGATACTGTGCCGACCGCCATCCCAAGGCTCGGCACACCTTCCGCCTGTGGTCCTTGCCCTCGCCATTCTCCACGCCCATGCTCCTGCAAAACGTGCTGGACTTCCTGCCCATCCTCCTTCAGGGAGCGCTGGTCACCGTCGAAGTCACGATCCTGTCTTTCCTGCTCAGTTCGCTGCTGGGACTGCTACTGGCCCTGATGAAGGTTTCGCGCATCAAGGCCGTCGCCCTGGCCGGCGCTACCATCGTCAACATCATCCGCGGCCTGCCGATCATCGTGCAGCTGTTCTACATCTATTTCGTGCTGCCTGACATCGGTATCCAGCTCAGCGCCTTCCACGCCGGCGTGATCGGTCTGGGCATCGCCTATTCGGCCTACCAGGCGGAGAATTTCCGTGCCGGTATCGAGGCGGTGGATGTGGGGCAGATTGAGGCGGCGCAATCGATCGGTATGCGCGGACCCCTGATCATGCGCCGCGTGATCCTGCCGCAGGCCTTTCGCATTGCGCTGCCGCCCTACGGCAATACGCTGGTGATGATGCTCAAGGATTCCTCGCTGGTTTCCACCATCACCGTGCTGGAAATGACGCGTGCAGGCCAGATGATCGCTTCCAGCACCTTCCAGAATATGACTGTCTATACCACCGTAGCGGTGTTGTACCTGCTGCTGTCGCTGCCGCTGGTATTTCTGATCCGTCGCCTGGAAATCCGCAATAGCAAGGGGAGGGCACGATGATTGAGGTCAAGCGTATTTCCAAGTGCTTCGGCCAGCACGAGGTGCTCAAGGATGTCTCGCTGTCGGTGGCCGAGGGCGAGGTGGTCTGCCTGATCGGCCCATCGGGTTCGGGCAAGTCCACGGTGCTGCGCTGTATCAACGGACTGGAGTCCTATGAGCGCGGAGACATCCTCATTGATGGCCAGCGTGTCGATCGCGACAGTGCCGACATCCACCGCTTGCGTACCCGGGTGGGCATGGTGTTCCAGCGCTTTAACCTGTTCCCGCATCGCACCGTGCTGGAAAACGTGACCGAGGGGCCGGTGTTCGTCAATCGCGTGCCGCGCGAACAGGCCCGGGTGCAGGCCATGGCGCTGCTGGAGAAAGTGGGCCTGGCGGCGCGTTGCGATGCCTATCCGGCGCAGCTCTCGGGTGGTCAGCAACAGCGCGTGGCCATTGCGCGTTCGTTGGCGATGCAGCCAGAGGCCATTCTCTTCGATGAGCCGACCTCGGCGTTGGACCCCGAACTGGTGGGCGAAGTGTTGGCCGTGATGCGCACGTTGGCTGCCGATGGCATGACCATGATCGTGGTAACCCACGAAATGGGTTTTGCGCGCGAAGTGGCCGACCGCGTGTGCTTCCTGCACAGCGGCAGCATCGTCGAATCCGGTCCGGCCGCGCAGGTGCTGTCGGCACCGCAACATGCACGCACCCAGGATTTCCTGCGCCGCGTGATTGGTAAATGAGAGCGAGGTGGCGCAGATGACGCACGATTTCAATGCAGGCCAGCAGCTCTCCTTGTGGTCCGCTACCGGTGGTGAAATTCCCGTCACGCCGCCACTGCAGGCCAGTGCGCGTTACGACGTCGCCATCATCGGTGCGGGTTATACCGGGCTTTCCACCGCTTTGCACCTGGCCGAGGCGGGTGTCTCGGTGTGTGTGCTGGATACCCATGCACCCGGCTGGGGGGCGTCCGGGCGCAATGGCGGGCAGGTCATTCCCGGCCTCAAGTACGATCCGGATCAATTGCGGGTGATGTTCGGCAGTGCCGTGGCCGATCCGCTGATCGCTGCCATCGGGTCGGCCGCTGATACGGTCTTCGATCTGATTGCCCGTCATGGCATCGATTGCGATGCGCACCGTGGTGGCTGGATCCAGCCCACCCATTCGCCCAAGGTGATGCGCGCACTGGAGTCGCGTGCGCGCCAGTGGATGGCCGAAGGGGCGCCGGCGCAGCTCATGGATGGTGCCGAAGTGGCGCGCCGCATCGGCACCGATGCCTATGTCGGCGGGTGGAAGGATGAGCGTGCCGGCAGTCTGCATCCGCTCAAGTATTGCCGGGGACTGGCGCGTGCCGCGCAGCGGCTGGGTGTGGCCATCCATGGCAATACGCGGGTGGCGCAGCTGGAGCGGCGCCAGGGCGGCTGGCGTGTACATAGCGCGCAGGGGCCGCACATCGATGCCGACCAGGTGGTGCTTGCCACCAATGGCTATACCGATGACCTGTGGCCGCATCTGCGGCAATCGGTAATTGCCGCCAACAGTTTCATCGTCGCCACCCAGCCGCTATCACCGCAACTGGGAGCGAGCATCCTGCCGGCTGGCGAGGTCACCTCCGATTCGCGGCGTCTGCTGCTGTATTACCGGCGCGATGCCCAGGGGCGTCTGCTCATGGGGGGGCGCGGTCCTTTCGGTGAGCCGCGCGGGGTGGACGATTTCGCCCATCTGGAGCGCTCGGTGGCCTTGCTGTTTCCGCAACTGGCCGGGGTGAGCTTCGAGTACCGCTGGTCGGGACGGGTCGCCATCACGCGTGACTTCATGCCGCATGTGCATGAACCTGCGCCCGGGCTGACCGCCGCAGTGGGCTACAACGGTCGCGGCATCGCCATGGCCAGTACCATGGGGCGCTGCCTGGCGCAGCGTCTGCGCGCGCAGGCAGGGGCGGTATTTCCCTTCCCGGTCAGCACCATCAGCCCCATCCCGCTGCATGGATTGCAGCGCTTCTACATTGCAGCCGGCGTGGCCTGGTATAGCGTGCTGGACCGTTTTTCCTGAGGCATTGCTGCGTCCGTGTTCAACCCTTCAGGGCCAGCAATACTTCGTCCAGCATCTTCTTGGCGTCGCCAAACAGCATCCTGGTGTTGTCCCGATAGAACAGCGGATTGTCCACGCCCGCGTAGCCGGAGGCCATGGAGCGCTTCATCACGATGGCGCACTTGGCTTTCCAGACCTGCAGCACCGGCATTCCGGCGATGGGGCTGGTGGGATCGTCTTCGGCCGCCGGGTTGACGATGTCGTTGGCGCCGATCACGACGGCCACGTCGGTGTCCGGGAAGTCATGGTTGATCTCATCCATTTCCATCACGATGTCATAGGGCACCTTGGCCTCGGCCAGCAGCACGTTCATGTGGCCAGGCATCCGGCCAGCGACCGGGTGGATGCCGAAGCGCACATTGACGCCACGCTCGCGCAGGAATGCAGTGATTTCCCAGACGGTGTGCTGGGCCTGGGCGACCGCCATGCCGTAGCCGGGCACGATGATGACGCTCTTGGCTTGCTTGAGCAGACCGGCGGTGTCCTGGGCGCTGATGGCCGTGACCTCGCCGGCGATAGCAGCATGTTCGCCCTGGACCTTGGCAGCGCCCGTACCAAAGCCACCGGCAATGACACTGAAGAAATTGCGGTTCATGGCCTTGCACATGATGGAGGACAGGATGGCGCCCGAGGAGCCCACCAGCGCACCAGTGACGATGAGCAAGTCATTGGAGAGGATGAAGCCGGTGGCCGTGGCAGCCCAGCCGGAATAGGAGTTGAGCATCGACACCACCACCGGCATGTCGGCACCACCGATGGCCATCACCATGTGGATGCCGAAGAGCAAGGCCAGGCCGGTCATGATGAGCAAGGGCAGCAGTCCTTGCGCAGTGCTATCGGCACCCACGAAGTCCACCGCCAGCCAGATCATGAGCAGCAGGCAGGCCAGATTGAGCCAGTGACGTGCGGGCAGCATCAAAGGCTTGCCACCGATCTTGCCGGCCAGCTTGCCGAAGGCGATCAGGGAGCCGGAGAAGGTGACGGCGCCGATCAACACGCCGATATAGATTTCCACCTTCAAGATGGCGCTGCTGGCACCGGCGGCCGACTCGGCGTGACTGAAATAGGACACGAAGCCGATCAGGCTGGCTGCCAGACCCACCAGGCTGTGCATCAAGGCCACCAGTTCGGGCATCTGGGTCATCTTGATGCGCCGGGCGGCGATCAAGCCGATACTGCCGCCGACCAGGATGGCACAGATCAGGTAGGGCAGGCCGCTCATGGTCACATGCGGACCGAAGATGGTCGCCAGGATGGCCACGGCCATGCCGATGATGCCGTAGACATTGCCGCGTCGTGCCGTTTCCGGGTTGGACAGGCCGCCCAGACTCAGGATGAACAGCACGATGGCTCCGATATAACTGGTGGTCACAAGAGAAGAAGCATTCATGATTATCCTTGTTTGCGGAACATCGCCAACATGCGACCCGTCACGGCGAAGCCACCGAACATGTTCACCGCGGTCAGCACGATGCCGGCAATGGCCAAGGCGAATATCAGATAGGAGGAGGGCGTTCCTGACGTTCCCAGAGCCGGGCTCACCTGGGTCATGGCGCCGATGGCGATGATGCTGGAGATGGCATTGGTCACGCTCATCAATGGCGTATGCAGCGACGCCGTCACGTTCCACACCACCATGTAGCCGACGAAGCAGGCCAGGATGAACACGGTGAAGTGTTCCAGGAACTCGGTCGGTGCATAGCTGCCCACCAGCCACAGCAACACGGCGGCGAGGCCACCGAAGATCACCGGGCCCCAGCGCGAGGCGGGCTTTTTGACCGGGGCTGCCTTGGCTTGCGGGGCTGTGGCCGGTGCGTTGGGCGCGGGCTTGGCGGGGGCAACTGCCGGCTTGATGGCTGGCGGCGGCCAGGTCACCGTGCCGTCCTTGAGCACGGTGGCGCCGCGGATCATCTCATCGTCCATATTGACCAGAATGATGCCGTCCTTGGTCTTGCAGAGTTCCTCGGTCAGGCGCAGCAGGTTGGTCGCGTACAGCGTACTGGATTGCTTGGACAGACGTGACGGCAGATCGGTATAGCCGATGATCGTCACATCGTGGCGCACCACGACTTCGCCTGGCACCGTCAGTTCGCAATTGCCGCCCTGTTCGGCGGCCAGGTCGACGATCACGCTGCCGGGACGCATACTCTGCACCATCTCGCTGGTAATGAGCTTGGGTGCGGGTTTTCCGGGGATCAATGCGGTGGTGATGATGATGTCGACATCCTTGGCCTGCTCGGCAAAGACCTGGCGCTGGGCTTGCTGGTAGCCCTCGCTCATCACCTTGGCATAGCCACCGCCACCGGAGCCTTCTTCGACGTAATTGACGCCGACGAACTCGGCGCCCATGGACTTGATCTGGTCGGCCACCTCCTGGCGGGTATCGTTGGCGCGCACCACGGCGCCCAGCGAGACCGCTGTGCCCAGCGCGGCCAGACCCGCCACGCCGGCACCGATCACGAACACCTTGGCCGGCGGTACCTTGCCGGCCGCCGTGATCTGACCGGTAAAGAAGCGACCGAATTGATTGGCGGCCTCAATGACGGCGCGGTAGCCGGCAATATTGGCCATGGAGGAGAGCGCATCGCACTTTTGTGCGCGCGAGATACGGGGGATGCAATCCATTGCCAGCACGGTAGCCCGCTTGGCTGCCAGGGCGGCCATCAGCTCGGCGTTTTGTGCTGGCCAGATGAAACTGATGAGGGTGGAACCTTCCTTCATCAAGGCGACTTCCGCCAGGGAAGGAGCGCGTACTTTGAAAATGAGGTCGGCTGCTTGCCAGACCTGTTGCGGGGAAGCGGCGATGCTTGCGCCTGCTGCGCGGAAAGCTTCATCTGGCATATTGGCCAGCGCACCTGCCTGGTTTTCCATCAGCACCGGGAAACCCAGTGCGATCAATTTGGCGACCATCTCGGGCGAAGCCGCCACTCTTTTTTCTTCAGGAAATATCTCTTTGGGGATTCCAACCGTCAGCGCCATGTTCATTTCCTTTGTGAGACTTGCGCAAGAGCGCCTGGGGCAGGCGGCTCTTGCGAGGGTGATGCGTGCTGCTTGTACTACTTGGATTCGTCCTGCTTAGTAAAGACCCAGTTTGGCCTCATCCATGCTGATGAAGATGTTCTTGCACTGGGAATAGTGCTCCAGCATCATCTTGTGGTTTTCGCGGCCGATGCCGGACTTCTTGTAGCCGCCAAACGGGGCATGGGCGGGCAACTGGTTGTAGGTGTTGACCCACATGCGACCGGTCTCCACACCCGAGGCCACCCGCAGGGCGGTATTGAGGGTCTTGGTCCAGACTGCGCCGCCCAGACCGAACTCGCTGTCATTGGCCATGGCGATGACTTCATCCTCATCCTCGAAGGCGATGACGGCGCCCACCGGGCCAAAGATCTCTTCTCTGGCCACGCGCGAGTTGTTGGTGGTGGCGATCAGGGTCGGCTCCATGAAATTGCCGTCCTGCAGTTCAGTGCGGCCGATACGATGACCGCCGACCAGGACTTCACCTTCCGTCCGACCGATATCGACATAACCCAGCACCGTCTTCAACTGGTGCGCATTGACCAGCGGGCCCATCTGGGTATTGGCCAGCCAGGGCAGGTTGACGTTGACCTGCGAGAAGGCCTTGCCGGCTTCCTCGACGAAGCGGTTGTAGATGCTCTTGTGCACGAAGATGCGGGAGCCGGCGCAGCAGACCTGACCCTGGTTGAAGAGAATGCCAAGCTGCACGCCTTCGATCATCTTTTCCCACGGAGCATCGGGGAAGATGATGTTGGCCGACTTGCCGCCCAGCTCCAGAGTGGAGGGGATGAGTTTCTTGGCGGCGGCTTCAGCCACCGTATAGCCGATATCGGTGGAGCCGGTGAAGGCCAGCTTGCGGAAGCCTTCGTGCTCCAGCATGTAGTTGCCCGTGGTGGAACCCTTGCCGGTGACGATGTTGACCACGCCCTTGGGCAGGATGTCCTTGAGCACCTTGCCCAGTTCCAGCAGGCTCAACGAGGTATCGGACGACGGCTTGATCACCACGCAGTTGCCGGCAGCCAGCGCCGGTGCCAGCTTCCAGGCGGCCATCAGGAAGGGGAAGTTCCAGGGAATGATCTGGCCGACCACACCGATCGGTTCGCGCAGGATCAGGCTCAGGGTGTTCTTGTCCAGGCGGGTGGCGCTGCCTTCATCGGTACGGATGGCGGCAGCGAAGTAACGGAAGTGATCAATGCCCGAAGGAATGTCCACGGCCAGGGTTTCGCGGATGGGCTTGCCGTTGTCCAGCGTTTCGACCATCGCGAAATGCTGTGCCTTGGCCTCGATGGCATCGGCGATGCGGTTCAGGAAGCCGGCGCGTTCGGCTGGGCTGGTGTCCTTCCAGGTCTTGTAGGCCGACCAGGCGGCCTGCACGGCGGCATCGACATCTTCACGATCGGCATTGGCGCAGTGCGCCAGCAACTCGCCGGAGGCCGGGTTGGTGGAAGTGAATTCATTGCCGGAACGGGAGGGGACCCACTCGCCATTGATCAGCAGCTTGTACTGTTTGTCGATATGTTCGGTATGCAATTGGTTCATGATGATGACCTTTGGGAAAACAAACGGGTTCAGCCCTGATGGGCTTGACGGAAGATGCCCACCACCTGTTCCAGCGTCGCCGTGCGCGGGTTGGTGAGCTGGCAGGCGTCTTTCTTGGCATTGGTGGCCATCAGCTCGAAGTCGCTCTCCTTGACACCCAGTACCGCCAGATTGGGCGGGATGGCGACGTCGCGGGCCAGTTGCCGGATCGCCTTGATGGCCTTGTCGGCGGCATCCATCACCGACAGGTTGGCGATCTTTTCACCCATCGCCTCGGCGATGTCGGCGTAGCGTTGTGGGCAGGCGATGAGGTTGAAGCTGCACACCTCGGGCAGCAGGATGGCGTTGCACACGCCATGGGGCAGGTTGTAGAAACCACCCAGTTGGTGGGCCATCGCGTGGACGTAGCCGAGCGAGGCGTTATTGAACGCCATGCCGGCCAGGTATTCGGCATAGGCCATCTTGTCACGGGCTTCCATCTGCTGGGCATTGGCCACGGCCGGACGCAGCCATTGCGAGATGAGGCGGATCGCCTGCAGGGCGCACGCATCGGTAATCGGCGTGGCGGCCGTGGAAACGTAGGCTTCGATGGCGTGGGTGAGGGCGTCCATGCCGGTGGCAGCGGTGAGGGAGGCCGGCATGTCCTTCATCAGCAGCGGATCGTTGATGGCCACATTGGGCGTGCAGCGCCAGTCCACCAGGGCCATCTTCACGTGGTTGTCGGTATTGGTGATGATGCAAAAACGGGTCATCTCACTGGCCGTGCCGGCCGTGGTGTTGATGGCCAGGAAGGGCGGCATGGGCTTGCTGGTCTTGTTCAGACCTTCGTAGTCACGGATATTGCCACCGTTGCTGACCACCATGCCGATGCCCTTGGCACAGTCGTGGGCACTGCCGCCGCCGAGCGAGACGATAGCATCGCAATCGGCGGCGCGGTATAGCTGCACCCCCAGTTCTACGTTCTTGTCAGTCGGATTCGGATCGGAACCGTCATAGACGGTGACGGCCAAGTCCGCGCTCTCGAGGATGGCCTTGATCTTGTTCGCCATGCCGAGCTTGACCATGCCGACGTCGGTACACAGGAACACGCGTCGTGCTCCCAATGCCTTGGCTTGCAGGCCGACTTCCTCGGCGCAACCCACGCCCATGAGCGATACGTTTGGCATGTAGAAGCCAAAGGTCTGATTTGCCATTGCCATAGTGTTCTCCATAGTGCAAAACAACGGCGACGGCCCGATACGGGCCGTGTCTGTTCGCGTGAGGAAATACTAGGCTTCCCTATGGTTGCAACATTGACCTATCGCAAAAGCAAAATGTAAAGATTAGTTAGCTTGTTGTTTCTAATGTTTTCTTGATTGTGATGGGATGTCGATGACCGACATTTGCCTGATATGCACGATGGCCGCTGCGTTGATACCGACGCCCACGCAAGCGCGAACGACTGTTTGCGCCTGTCAATGAAACTGTCGTGTTTCCTCGTGGCGTACCGGTTGAAATCCCCATTCGCCTGAATCCGGTCGGTATAGGGCATAGATCTCTGCCATGCCTGCCACTGTCCAGGTGTGCAGGTAGTGGCTGATGCCCGTAATGTGAATCTTGCGCAGTGCGTCGGCCGCACATCGGGTGAGGGCAGCTTCGGAGGAACGTTCCAGCGCACCGATCTGCTGGCCATAATTCTCGCCACCGATGCTTCCCCACCAGTGTTGGACAAAGGCAGGAATGTCAGCACCGATACGCAACTGATGCAGACCGTGCTGGCGATGGCGCATGTTGAACTGCACCGGCAGCAAGGGCGTAACGAGCGATTGGCTGTCGTCGGCGAGCAGATCCTTGGTATCGGAGGCATAGAACCCCAGCGATAACATGAGTCGCTGTTGTTGCTGCGGTATCGTTGCCAGGGCGCTGGTGAGGTCGATTCGTTCCAGTCGCTCGCGCCGCCAGCCTGTGACGCCGCACGCGGCCAGGTGCTGGCAATAGATTTCTGCATCCAGCGCCGAGGCGAAGGTGAGTAAGCCCATTTCGTCACCCAGTCTGACGATGAAGGTCTGCTGCATTGGTGCTTGATCAGGGGCTGCCTTGGCCTCCAGTGTCAGGCCCCAGAGAGAAAACGGTGAAAGCTTTGCGTGCAAGTCAGGATCTCCCAAAGTGGTTCGGGATGAGAGGGTGAGCTACAGCGCCTATCAATCCCGTCTGGTCTGGGTGGTGGTTTTCCGGGGAGTGGTTCCACACGCAGGCAATGGTGGACCCGGGGCAGGTCACGCCGGGAGGTCAGGATGGCAGGGTGGGCAGTCGCTGCGATGCCGCTCTGTGGATGGCGGCATCGGCCTCGAAGTGGCAGCGATCGAGGAGAATATGGGGCAGTGACTTGTTTTCCAGCGCCACGATACGTGCGGTCAGATGGATCAGCGCTTCATGGGCGCGGTAGAGATTGAATGCATCCATCGCATAGGTGCAACGTTGGGACAGCAGCGTGAGCGCCTCCGGGCTGAGGAGGAAGAGCAGCGATTCACCGCCGCAGGAAAGTTGAAAGAACAAACCTTCGGCGGTCAGGCATGGATAAGAAGAGTTCATCGGGGAGAAGCAATGGCCTCGGCAACAATCGATCACATGACAGGTTGTTTCATCTAAGAATACTCGGTATCTTTAGATAATACGATACTCTATGCCATTTCCTGGTCCCAGGCAAGCGGCTGCAGAAGATGATGTGCCATGCCCGGGCTGGCACAAGGCTGCGATTACGCCATCTACGCCATCTACGCCATCTGCAGCGCCCGAGCCGTATCGTCCAGGGCCAGTGTGAGTTTGTCGATGAGTTCGTCCAACTCGGCAAGACTAGCCACCAGCGCCGGGGCCAGGATGATGCGGGCACCGGAATTGCGCACAATGAGCCCATGATGCTGGGCTCGGCGCATACAATGCAACCCGACCGCATTCTCGTTGGCAAAGCGTTGTTTGCCATCCTTTCCCAAGGCAAGCTGCAGGGCGGCCACCGCTCCGGTTCCCTGAATCTCGTTGACCAGCACATGTGCGCCCAGCCGGCTGCGCAGTTGTGCCTGCAGATAGGGGCCGGTGCATGTGGCCAGTCGTGCCAGCACACCACCTTCATCAAGCAGCGACAACGTGGCCAGCGCGACGGCGGCGGCCACCGGATGACCCTGGTAAGTCAAGCCATGGGCGAACAGACCACCGCACTCGGCCAGCGTTTCGCCGACCCGCTCGGACAGTACCAGGCCACCCATGGGCACGTAGCCCGAGGTCAGCCCCTTGGCGATGGTGAGCAGATCGGGCTGGAAGCCGAAATACTCATGCGCGAACCAATGGCCGGTCCGGCCGAAGCCGCCGATGACCTCGTCGGCGCACAGCAAGACCTCATGACGTTGGCAGATGCGCTGGATCTCGGGCCAGTAATTGTCGGGCGGGAAGATCATGCCGCCAGCGCCTTGGAAGGGTTCTGCCACGAAAGCCGCCACATTGTCCGCACCGAGTTCGATGATCTTGCGCTCCAGGGCTTGTGCCGCGTGCAGGCCAAACTCGACCTCGTTGAGCGGACCGTCATAGCCGAACCAGAAGGGCTGTTCGATATGCTGGACCTCGGGCAGCATACTTGCACCCAGAGCGTGCATGATCTTCATTCCGCCCAGGGAGGCGCTACCCACCGTCGAACCATGATAGCCATTGTGACGGCCGATGATGACGCGCTTGCTGGTGCGTCCGGCGAGCTCCCAGTAGCGGCGTACCACCTTGATGAGGATCTCGTTGGCTTCGGAGCCGGAGTTGCAATACAGGATACGACTGTAATGTGCTGGCAGCAGCTCGAACAGCCGCGCCGACAGCTCGGCTAGTGTGGGGTGGGCGGTGTTGAAGAATTGGCTGCAATAGGACAGGGTGGTCATCTGCCTGGTGGCTGCAGCCACCAGCTCCTGCCGTCCATACCCCAGCGTGGTACACCAAAGACCGGACATGCCATCGAGCAAGCGGCGGCCATGGTCGTCCCATACATACAGACCCTGGCCACGCACGATCACCCGAACATGTTCGGGTTGAAGGAACTTGTGATCTTCGAACGGCAACAGATGTCGCGCCAGATGAATGGCCCGATAGTCTCTTTGCTCCAATGCGCGACCGACGATGTGGTTCATGGAATTTGTCAGCGAAAGTTTGCCTTGGGGAGCGCCACGGATCAGTGCATACCGTGGCGGGCTATTTCTCATTGAGTGGCGCTGCGGTGTCGGCGGTTCCCCCGCCGGCTTGATCCAGACGGCAGGAGCAAACATGAAAGCAATCGTAACTGGCCACACCCGTGGCCTGGGGGCAGCCATCGCTGCCGAACTGATGCAACGCGAGGTTGCCGTATTGGGGCTGGCCCGTCGCCGCAATGAGACGTTGGCCCAGCAATGGCCTTCTTTGTTGCATCAGCAGGTGATCGATCTGGCCGATCCCCGGCAACTACTCTCATGGCTGGACGGCGACGCATTGTCGGCCTTCTTGGCCGATGAGGCAGAGGTGCTGCTGATCAATAATGCCGCCACCATACAACCGAGCGGCGCGCTGCCGCACCAATGTGCGCAAGACATCGCCCAGGCGGTGATGCTCAATGTCGGCGCGGCCCTCATACTGTCGGCCAGACTGGCAACACTTGCGCAAGCTCGCTTGGGGTGCGAGTGTCGCATCCTGCATCTTTCCAGCGGTGCCGGCCGTCAGGCCTATCCGGGGTGGTCGGTGTACGGCGCAAGCAAGGCGGCGCTGGACCACCACGCGCGTGCCGTCGCGCAAGATGGCACGCCGGGGCTGCGCATCTGCAGTGTCGCGCCTGGAGTGATCGACACCGACATGCAGGCAGAACTGCGGGACCTGCCAGAGGAACGCTTCGCCTTGCGCGAACTGTTCCTCTGTCTGCATGCACAGGGGCAACTGGCGGCGCCGGCTACGTGTGCGCGGCATCTGATGGATTTCCTTCTCACTGAAGACTTCGGGCAGCAACCGGTTGCGAGCCTCGGTTGAAGAGCGCAGAGGGTGGCTGTGCCGAGGTGCAGGCAGATGGGTCGGATGGTCGCCACGCTCCTACAAGGGGATGACCGTCACGCCACAGGGCCCAAATCGATCACATGCGGCTGCTGCCGCATCGCTGCTGCAGCGTGCCAGTTCCGTGTAGGCAAATCCTTGTTCTGCTGTTCTTACCCGAACCGTAAATTTTTTCATCAGAGGGGCTCCTTTCCCGGGTTGCGCCGACGTCTGGCACTGCGTGCGTGCCTTGCAGGGGTCAGTGGTGACGGCGCGCCAGATAGTTCGGCGAGGCAATGCGCGGCAGAGCCGGTGTACGTCCGTATTGTTTCCTTCAGGGAAACAGTGTATCGTTTAGCATTCATCTTCAGTTTCATCGGGCGCGGTTCGGCAGGTGGTGCCAGAAGTCGTTACCAGAGTTGCCCGGGCTGGCGACCACGTGCGTGTATTTCTGCGAAAATGGCCTACCCGTGGGGGCGGACAAGGCTCCTGGTGAGGGGCTCGTGAAGATCGAGTTGAACAATAAGGAAAGTGACTTATGAGTTACACCGTCGATGCGGTAAGCAAGGCGATAGAGCTGCTGTTTCTGGTGGCTGAAGAAGGCGGCAATGGCGTGACCGAGCTGGCCAAGCGTTCCGGCAACACCAAGGCACGCGCCTTCCGGCTGCTGACCACCTTGGAAGAATGCGGTCTGGTACGGCGCCAGTTGCCCATGGCGACTTATAGCCTGGGTTATCGCGCCTTGATTCTGGGAACCGCGGCACAGGGCCAGTTGAGCCTGGTCAACGTGGCCCGTGACATCCTAGAAGATATCGGCAACGAATGTAACGAGAGCGTGCTGGTCAGGGTCCGGGATGGCATGGACACGGTGTGCGTGGCCTGGTGGGATGCCCCCCATGCGATCAGGGTCCACAGTCAACTGGGAGACCGCCGCCCCTTGTCTGCCGGAGCCTCTGGCAAGTTGTTGCTGGCGTACGCGCCGGCAGATGTACAGGCCGAGATTCTCTCGGGAAAGCTGGAGAAATTCACCCCGAACACCATCGTCAAGCAGACTGACCTCAAGAAGGAACTCAAGAAGATTCTGGCCGAGGGATTCAGTATCTCCCATTCCGAGAAAACGGCGGACATGGTGGCCGTTGCCGCTCCGGTGCGGGATTCCCAGGGGCATGTGGTGGCCTCGCTGTCCATGACGGCACCCTCTAGCCGTGTGCCCAAAGAGAAGTTGGACAAGTATGTCAAGATCATCACTCAGGCCGCCGCCCGTTTCTCCCGGTTGCTCGGTTACGTCGACGCACTGGCTTGAGTATCACAGGAGAGCTCGTCTCTGTTTCATGCCGGGTTTCTGGCGCGAGGGGTCAAGTCATTCTCTGAGCTCTTCTCTTGTTCTGCCTGAAATGCCTTTTGTTCATTGATAGGCATACAGCAGGGATTTGAGCTTGCGCCGTGCATGAAACATGCGGGTCTTGATGGTATTGATCGGGCATTTCATGGCTCGGGCGATCTCATCGTAGGCCATGCCATGGTAGTAGCTCAGGGCGATGACGCTGCGCTGCTCCGTGGACAGCTCGGATAGGGCGCTCTCCAGCACTTTCCTCATTTGCAGACGGCTCATCTGCTGTTCCGGTCCAGGCGTATCGCAGGGATCGTCCTCGTCGCTCACGATCTCGATCTCCTGCCGCAAGTTTCGCAGCGCTTTCAGTCCTTGGCGATAGGCGATCGCAAAGATCCAGGTGGACACCTTGCAGGTCTGATTGTAGGTATGGGCTTTCTGCCACACCACCAACATGGTGTCGTTGATGATCTCGTCGATGAGGTGAGGGTGGGCAGTAAGCCGGCGCAGGAAAGACGTCAGTCGCGGAAAATACTGTTTATATAATTTTTCGAATACGGCGCGGTTACCCCCTGCGATGGCCTCCATCACCTCGGCGTCGTCATTGGCCGCATCTGCCTCCAGCACGCGGGGCTGCTGCCTTTTCTTCGGCATATCGTGTCGCATCCCGTTTTCCTTGCATTCAGGTTGAATCGGCTGGCATAGGCTGGCGCGCGTTCATTGGCGTGAAGATCGAAGCGTTCCTGCGCTCTTTCGCTCAGTGAAACCGACTTCTCACCCGCGAATGACGCCATACCTGTCTCCATTTGGTGCGAAGTCGCTGTTGGTGCCACTTTCTGGCGCATTTTTCACACCTGAATCTCTGTCCTTGTTTCACATAATAATACAGGATATTTTTTAATGAAACATCGTTGACGATGTCGATGCGGCTGTTTAACATATCGCCTGTCGTGACATTGGTTTGCAGAGTGATACGATGGGGTGATGTATTTATTATCGACAATCTGGTATCAAGGGAGAGTGATGTGAAGAAATCCGCAATTGGACTGGCCTGCCTGGGCATCGTAGGTACTGCATATGCGCAAAGCTCGGTGGAGATCTACGGGGTCGCCACCGCCGGCCTTGGCTACGTGAACAAAGTTGCCACCACCGGCACCAACACCGGTAGCCGCGTGGGCATCGATTCAGGTCAGTACACGCAGTCGCGTATTGGTTTCCGTGGCGCTGAGGACCTGGGCGGCGGAAACAAGGCTGAGTTCGTCATTGAAGGCGGCTTTACGCTCGATAACGGCGCCTCTGCACAGAATGGTGCGACCTTCGGTCGCCGCACCACGGTGGGCCTGAGCGGCGACTATGGTGATGTTCAGTTGGGACGCCGCAAGGACTACACCGATTTCATCGCCAACCAGTATTCCACTGCGTCGCGCATGTTGCCCTTTACTGGCAAGGCACACGGCAACAATCTGGATCGTGCCACCGGCGAACGTGCCAACAACATGATCTACTACACCACACCTAACTATGGTGGCTTCCAGGCCAACTTAACCTACGCCTTCGGTGAGGCGGCTGGCTCCAACAGTACCGGTCAGTCGCTGGGGCTGGGCGCCAACTACGACAACGGCCCGTTCGGCATCGGCTTGGCCTACTGGCAATCGAAGAAGGCGGCTACCGTCGGCTCGGTCTCCACCAACACCAGCAGTGACCAGGGCGCGGCCAGCAACGCTGGCTGCAATACGGCCACGTTGGGCAATGCGGGCGACACTTGCACCAAGGTATGGATGCTGGGCACCAACTACGATATCGGTCCCGTGACCTTGCGCGGCACCTACTCGCTGGTCAAGCAGCCGCTGGTCAACGCATCGTCCGGTACGGCGGCCAACTTCGTCCGTACCGTGACCGCCACCAGCGGTACCGCGGCATTCACTGCGGGCGGCATCAACAACTCTCGCGCTGACATCTATGACGTCGGCGCCGACTACAAGATGGGCAACTGGCTCTTCAAGGGCAGCGTGATCTATTCGCGTTATGACTTCGTGGGTGCTTCCAACAAGGGCAAGCTCACCACGTTTGTCCTGGGTGCCGACTACAGTCTGTCCAAACGCAGCCTGTTGTACGCCATGCTGGCCAATATGCGGGCGTCCGACATGTACAGCCCTGGCCTGACCAGCAATGGCGCACCGGGTGCGGACAAGTCGCAGAACGCCCTGGCGCTGGGCATCCTGCATCGCTTCTGAGGCTTTCGTGTTATTGAGGTGTCTCCTCCTTGCCAATCTCGCGTGCGGGATTGGTTTTTTTCTGGGGCATTGGCCGGCGTATGCCGCGCCGGACCATAGCGCTGGATTCCTGTCCAGACATCTGAGCTATGACTGATTACACGATCGATGCAGTTGAGGAGACATTGGGCTTGCTCCTGTTGGTGGCACAGTGCCCAGGCCTCGGAGTGACGGAGTTGTCGCTGCGCTCCGGGATGACCAAGGCGCGGGCATTCCGTATGCTTTATACGCTGGAGAAGAACGGCCTGGTCTGTCGCGATAACCAGGCACCCATCTATGGCCTGGGCTACAACGCCTTATACCTGGGGGTGGCGGCTGAAGGCCAGATCAGTCTGGCACGACTGGGCAAGAAATACCTGCGCCAAATCGGCATTGCCTGCAACGAAAGTGTGCAGATGCGCATCCGCGACGGTCTGGAGTCGGTCTGCATTGCACGCTGGGAGTCTTTTGAGCCTATTCGCGTCCAGACCCAGTCAGGCAGCCGGCGCCCTCTTTACGTGGGAGCTTCGGGCAAGGTGCTGTTGGCCTATGCTCCCAGGGAGATCCAGGACCATGTCCTGCGTACTGAGCGCAAGCGCTTCACCAGCGCCACGCTGGTCAATCGCAGTAGCCTGAAGCAGGCCATTGCCAAGGTCCTGCAGACGGGACATGCCGTCTCCTACGGCGAGATGTCGGCCGATTCGGTGGCCATTGCAGCGCCCGTCTTCAATGCCAAAGCCGAGGTGATGGCCGCCCTCAGCGTGGCAGGTCCGGCCAGCCGTATCCGTGACGAGGATGTCGCGGCGACGGCGGGAATGCTGCGGGAAGCGGCGCGCCAACTGTCCATGAATCTGGGATATCGTTGAGAGCCGAGTCAGACATGGTCAACTGTTTAACGAAGTCAAGGAGAGGGTCGTAACATGTTCAAGGTAGTGAGGAAAGTATTTGCCGCAGCCTGTATCGTCGTTGGGCTGCTGGGGACGGTCGCGCAGGCGGCTGAACTGAAGATCGGGTTCAAGGCAGAAATTACCTCGGCCGATCCGCACGTCCTCAATAGTGCCAACCGCAACATCTGGGCCCATGTCTATGATTCCCTGGTGGCACAGGATCATCAACTCCGTCCCAAGCCCAGCCTGGCGCTGTCGTGGCGCATGATCAATCCGACCACCTGGGAATTCAAGTTGCGGCCGGACGTCAAGTTTCATGACGGGCAGACCATGACGGCCGAGGACGTGAAATATTCCATCGAACGCGCCATGAACCTCTCGGGGCCGCGCACCTTCCGTTCCTACCTGCGCGAAGTGAGCGCAATCAGCGTCAGCGGGCCCTTGACCGTGCAGGTCAAGACCAAGCATGTCAGCCCGACTCTGCCCGATAATCTCGGCCTCATCGCCATCCTGCCCAAGTCCCTGGGTGAGCACGTCAGCGAAGAGAGTTTTGCCAATGGCAAATCGGCCATCGGCACCGGCCCCTATCGCTTCGGCAGTTGGTTGCATGGACAGAAACTGGTGCTCAACAAGAATCCATCGTACTGGGGCGAGAAGGAGCCCTGGGATAGCGTGAGCTTCCAGTTCATTCCACGCGAACCGGCACGGGCAGCCGCCTTGCTCTCCGGCTCGGTGGATATCATCAACGATATCACTGCCAACATGGAAAGGTCGTTGCGTGCCTTCAAATTGGTCTCGGTGACGTCCTACATGCTCAACTACCTGGCGCTGGATCAGTTCCGTGATATTTCGCCCTTCGTGCGCGATGTGACGGGCGCGCCCTTGAAGAAGAATCCCATGAAGGATCTCAAGGTGCGTCAGGCGATGATGATGGCCATCAATCGCGATGGCATCATCAAGTACCTCATGAAGGACGATGCGACGGCGGCCCAGCAACTGGTGCCCAAGGGATTCTTCGGCTATGACCCGGAACTGAAGCTACCCGGCTACGATGCCGCCAAGGCCAGGGAGTTACTGGCGCAGGCAGGCTATCCGCAGGGTTTCCAGCTGACCTTGCATTGCCCCAATAATCGCTACGTCAATGATGCCAGGTTGTGCGAGGCCGTCGCCCAGCAATGGAGTCAAGTGGGTATCAGGACCGATGTCGCGACCATGCCTTATTCGGTGTTCCAGACGCGCGCCTTCGGTAGCGGTGCCAATGGCGAGCCCGAATTCAGTGCTTTCCTGGTAGGCAACGGGGCGGTGACCGGCGATTCGCTGACGGGGCTGGTCTCGATCATTCACAGCTACAACGCCGCAACCTCGCTCGGTGTCAGCAACTATGGCCGCTACAGCAATAAGGAGGTGGATGCCCTCATCGAACGTGCGGCCGGCACCACTGACGATGCTGCGCGGGAGGATCTGCAACGGCAGGCGAGCCGTCTTGCCTTGACCGATGTCGCCATCATTCCCCTGCAGCACCTCAATGCATTCTGGGCGATGAAGCAGAGCTTGGTGCTGACACCGCGCGCGGACGGTTTCACGATGGCGATGGATATCCGTCAGAAGTAAGGACGTTGGCATGAAAGACAAAAAAGGGAGTGCAAATTGCGCTCCCTTTTTTCTTTGGGTGAACCACGGGCTCTCCTTGAGGCAGGGCATCTTCGCACGGCGCGGGAATAATCGCAATCCCGCTCTGGGTATGGGTTTTCGCCTGGAATTCCAGTGTGAAAAAAGATGTTTCAGATGATGATCTTTGTTTGACACGGTATCGCTTGATAATATATAGTATCGCTGATTGATACAGCGTATCATGATCTTCGAGGTGCTGGAGCGACAGGCTCCTGATTGAGCGGGAAGGGTCCGGCGTGAATTCGACATGGGAGCGGAACGATGTTTGAGATGTTGTTGAGGCGTGCGCTGCAAAGCGTGCTGGTGATCTTTGTCATGTCGATCCTGGCCTTCGTCGGGATCAATCTGGTGGGTAATCCCATTCATTTGCTGGTGGCGCCGGATGCTCCACTGGAAGAGATACAGCGCGCCACCCATGCGCTCGGGCTGGATCTGCCGATGTATCAGCAATACCTGCGATTCGTGAGCAATGCGCTGCATGGCGATCTGGGCAACTCCTTTGTCTTCAACCAGCCGGCCATCGGTCTGATCCTGGAACGTATGCCGGCTACCTTCGAGCTGGCCGTGGCGGCCTTGCTGCTGTCGGCCGTGATCGGCATTCCGCTGGGCATGTGGTCCGGCTTGCGTCCCGGTAGTCGGGTACACAAGTTGGCCATGGGATTTTCGGTGCTGGGCGTGACCGTGCCCGTGTTCTGGCTGGGTCTGATCCTGATTCTGGTGTTTTCGGTCAACCTGGGCTGGCTCCCCTCCGGCGGACGCGGGCCGACCACTTCGCTGCTGGGGGTGCAGGTGAGCTTTCTCAGTTGGGAAGGGTTGAAATACATCGTGCTGCCAGCCTGTACGCTGGCCCTGCACAACATCGCCCTGGTCATGCGCATGACTGAAGCTGGCACCCGCGAGGTGGCGGTGCAGGAGTACGTCAAGTTTGCGCGCGCCAAAGGTGTGGGCGCCGTGCGGTTGATGATGCGACATATCGCCCCCAACGTGATGATTCCCATCGTGACGGTCATGGGAATCGAGTTCGGTCACTTGATCGCCTTTTCCCTGATCACGGAAACCATCTTTGCGTGGCCGGGCATGGGCAAGCTGATCATCGATTCGGTGCTGCAGTTGGACCGACCGGTGGTGGTGGCCTACTTGATGGTGGTCTTGCTGCTCTATGTGGTGATCAATTTCGTGGTGGACGTACTGTATCTGATCCTGGACCCGCGCTTGCGGACCAAATCGGCTTGAAGAGGCAAACATAATGATGATCAATGATATCGAGACAGGAGTGCTGGCAGCGCAGGTTGAGCCCACGGATGGCGCAGCCAGGCCGGTGGGGGATGCACGGGCGTCGGAGTCGCCTTGGCGCGTGCTGGCCAGGCGTTTCTTCAAGAGCCGCATCGGCACGGCAGCGGCGCTGCTGCTGGCCCTCATGGTCGTGGCGGCGGTGGCCTCACCGCTGATTGCTCCGCAGGACCCCTATGACCTGACCAAGGTGTCCATCCTGGAAGCCGAACGCAGTCCCGGAACCCTCAGTACCGACCACACCATGCGCTACGTGCTGGGCACCGACGGTGCCGGTCGCGACATGCTCAGCGCCATTCTCTATGGCTTGCGCATCAGCCTGGGTATCGGGGTGGCCAGCGCCTTGGTGGCGCTGGTGCTGGGCACCAGCCTGGGGCTGATCTCGGCCTACTTTGGTGGCAAGGTGGATGCCTTGCTCATGCGTATCGTCGATGTGCAACTGAGTGTGCCGACGATCCTGGTGGCGCTGGTGTTGCTGGCCGTACTGGGGCAGGGGGTGGACAAGACGCTGATGGCGCTGGTGCTGGTGCAGTGGGCTATCTTCGCGCGCAATGTGCGTGGCGCGGCACTGGTGGAGCGTGGCAAGGACTACATCGAGGCAGCCCTGGGCCAAGGGTTGCCGGCACGTCGCATCATGTTCCGCCATGTGCTGCCCAACTGCGTGGCGCCGCTGATCGTCACTACTACCAACCAGATGGCCAATGCCATCACGCTGGAGGCGACCATGAGTTTTCTGGGTATCGGCCTGCCCCAGACCAAGCCCTCACTGGGTCTGCTCATTTCCAACGGTTTTGACTACATGCTCTCGAACCAGTACTGGATCAGCGTCTTCCCTGGTGTGGCGCTGGTATTGCTGGTCATGGCGGTGAGTCTGGTGGGCGACCAACTGCGCTTGGTTCTCAACCCCAAACTGGACGTATAAGGAGCGAAGATGGCACTGCTGGAAGTCAGGAATCTGGTCACACAATTCCACACGGGAGCGGGCGTGGCCAAGGCGCTGGATGATGTCTCGTTCACGCTGGAAAAAGGGAAGGTATTGGGTATCGTCGGCGAATCCGGGTCGGGCAAGTCGGTGACCGCCTTCTCGCTGATGAATCTGATTGATGCACCGGGCCGCATCTCGGGCGGCGAGATCATCTTCAAGGGCGAGAACCTGCGGGAAGCCAGCGCCAAGCGCTGGAGTCAGCTGCGCGGGGATCGCATTGCGATGGTGTTCCAGGATCCGATGATGTCCCTGAACCCGGTCATGCGCATCGGCGCACAACTGGGCGAGACCATTGCAATCCATCGCAAGGCGTCACGCAAGGAGATCGAGACCCGGGTCTGCGATGCCTTGCGGCGGGTCGGCATCCCGGCCCCTGAAGAACGTATGCGTGTGTATCCGCACGAGATGTCCGGCGGGATGCGGCAACGCGTGGCCATCGCCAATGCCATCATCAATCATCCTGATCTGATCATCGCCGATGAGCCGACCACGGCCCTGGATGTGACGATCCAGGCGCAGATTCTGTACGAAATGAAACAACTGGCGCGAGAAAGTGGGACGGCCCTGATCTGGATCACGCATGACATCAGTGTGGTCAAGGATCTGGCCGACGATCTGTGCGTGATGTATGCCGGCCGTATCATCGAGCGCGGCCCCGTACAGCAGGTGATCCAGCAGCCGCTGCATCCTTACACGCGAGGATTGATCGATTCGCTGCCGCAGGCCGAGTACCAGGGCAAGCGGCTCTATTCCATTCCTGGTGCGACGCCGCCCTTGCTGCGCCTGCCGCCCGGGTGTGCGTTCGCGCCGCGCTGCAGCCGTGCAGAACGAGCTTGCCAGACCATTCCACCGGTAGTTGCCGCAGGCGGGCGAGAACATCGCTGCTTCTACCCACTGAGCGCATGAGGATGACGACAATGCTGACGACCAATGAATTGAGCAAGAGCTTCAGCCTCAAGAGCAGCGGGCTCACCCGCGTGATGGGCAAGCTAGGACTGACCAAGCCGCCGGCGCAAAGGGTGTACGCAGTCAACGAAGTATCGCTGAGCATAGAGCGCGGTGAAGTGCTGGGGCTGGTCGGTGAATCGGGCTGTGGCAAGTCCACTGTGGGCAGGATGATCGCCGGCCTGCTGCCGGCTACCAGTGGCAGTCTCTCCTTTGAAGGCGAGGATATGACCAAGCCGAGTCTGCAGACACATCTGAATATCCAGATGGTGTTCCAGAATCCGTATGCCTCGCTCAACCCCCGCCAGCGCATCGATCAGGTCATCAGCGAAGCGGCCGTGTATCACGGCCTGGTGGAGCGTAAGAATGCCTCGGCCTTCGTTGCCGATCTGCTCAAGCAGGTCGGTCTGGACCCGTCCTATGCCGGACGTTACCCGCACCAGTTCTCGGGCGGACAACGCCAGCGCATTGCAATTGCGCGGGCGCTGGCACTGGATCCAAAGTTCATCGTTTGCGACGAGGCCGTCTCGGCGCTGGACGTCTCGGTGCAGGCGCAGATTCTCAACCTGTTCATGGAACTGCGCGAGACCAAGCAACTGACCTACCTCTTCATCAGCCATAACCTGGCCGTGGTGGAATACATCGCGGACCGAGTGGCCATCATGTATCTCGGCCGCATCGTGGAGATTGCCGACAAGCGGTCGGTGTTCGCACGGCCCAATCATCCCTATACCCAGGCGCTGATGGCCGATGCACCACGGCTTGATGCCAAGGTGGTGGATCACCGGCCGATCCAGGGTGAGCTGCCCAGTCCGCTCAATCCACCTGCCGGTTGTACCTTTCACCCGCGCTGCCCACGCGCCATGCTTCGCTGCAGCCAGGAGCGGCCGATGTTGCGCAGCATCGGTGATGGCCACTGGTCAGCCTGCCATCTCAATGGCGCCTGATGGCGTCGAAGCGACCAACGGAAAAAGCAATGATCAAGTCAGTCAATCAAGTGTATGCACTACAGCGCCCCGGAGTGAGCGAGGCCCAGTTGCCGCTGGTAGTCGATTCGCCCCACAGCGGCACGCTCTATCCCTTCAACAGCGGCATCGTCGCGCCTGCCGATGCTTTGCAGACGACCTGGGATGCTTTCGTCGATGAATTATGGGACTACACGCCGTCGGTCGGAGGCGCCTTGCTGTCGGCTCGATTTCCGCGCGCCTACATCGATCCCAATCGCGCCCCCGACGATATCGACCAGGACATGCTGGTGCAGCCCTGGCCCGATACAGTGACGCCTTCAGCCGCGTGCAGTCGTGGTATGGGCCTGATCCGGCGCCATGCGTTGCCGGGCATCCCCATGTATCCGGGCAAGCTGGACATTGAAGAGGTACAACACAGATTGCGCCATTACTACCAGCCTTACCACACTGTCTTGCAGGCGCTGCTCGATGAATCCGTACAACGCTTCGGTCGAGTCTGGCACATCAACTGCCATTCGATGAAGTCGGTGGGCAACGCCATGAACGTGGACAATGGTGCAGAACGTCCCGATATCGTGGTCAGCGACCGCAAGGGTATCTCTGCCAGCAGTGCACTGACGGAGTGGATCGCCAGTGAGTTTGACCGGCGCGGCTACCGCGTCAGGATCAATACTCCTTACCAGGGCGGCTACATCGTCCAGCATTACGGAGCGCCAACGCAGGCACGGCATAGCATCCAGATCGAAATCAAGCGCAGTGTCTACATGAACGAGAAGCGTTGCGAGAAACATGAGGGGTTCGACCGGCTGCAGCATGACCTGAGCAGCTTCCTGGGTTCGCTGGCCGAACACCTGACGCAAGAGATGAACCAGGAGTCGTCGGCCAAGCGGGCGCCGTAAGGTGGGACCGCCTTCTCCTCACGTTGCACCGAATCTGAAATTGTCTAAAAAGGAAATCAAGATGCAAGATCTGGTAGCGCGCCTCAACGCCATCTGCGATGAGCAACCCTATGTGACCGCCTGGTATTTCAAGAACCTGGTCACCGGTGAAGAGGCTGATCGCGATGGACATGTCGCATTTCCGTCGGGAAGCACCCGCAAGACATCGATCCTGATGGCCGTGCTGCGGGCCATCAACCAGGGCCGGCTCGATCTCAATGCCCCCATCCTGTACGAGGAACGGCTGCGCAAAGGCGTGGTCTCGGGTACGTTCAAGTTCCTCACGCCCGGGTTCACCATCAGCCTGCGCGACGCCCTGGTCCAGATGATCATCGTCAGCGACAACGTCTGCACGGCCATGGTGATGGAGCGCATCAGCCTGGATGAGGTCAATGAATTCTGCCATTCCATCGGAATGCGTAATACGCTCCACCGGAACTCGGTGCCGCGCCCGGATATGCCGACCGATCACAAGCTCGACGAAGTCACCACCATCAGTGCCTGCGACCAGGGATTGCTCTATGACCTGATCCTCAAGGGCAGTACCGATCCTGAGGTCGCGCAGCGTCTGGGCTGCACGCCACAACAATGCGCCTTCGCCATCGAGGTCTTGAGCTGGCAGAAGTTACGGACAAAAATGGCTTCTCTGCTGCCCTCAGACACCAAGGTGGCGCACAAGGGGGGGACCGGCAAGCGCGGTCGCATGGATGGCGGCATCGTGTTCCGCAACGACCAGCCCCTGTTCATCCTGACCGGCTACACTGACCAGGTGCCTTGGGAAATGCCTGACGGTCTGCCTGGCTACGTGTCGGCCTTCAACACCCTGGGCCGCCTGGCGCGCGCCTGCTGGGACGGTATCGGCGCCGACCGATGACCACGATCCCGACCCGCCTAACGTAATGAAAGAGCCGCTATGAACGACAAGCAAGACGCCCATCACGAAGAAGGGACACTGGCCCCTTCCTGGATGGATGCCAACCTGCCTGATGGCTTCACGCTGGTAGCAGCAGGCGACCTGATCTTGACCGATACCATCTTTCCACGACTGCAGCGCAAGAGCCCCGATCTGATCGCCTTGCTCAAGAGCGGGGATGTCACTTTCGGTAATTTCGAAGGAACCGCTATCGATCTACAGCGTTTCGGCGGTTACCCATCGGCGCTGGCCGGCGGTTCCTGGCTCATCAGCACGCCTGCGGTAGCTCAGGATATCAAGGACATGGGCTTCAATCTGATGAGCCGCGCCAACAACCACACCACCGACTGGGGGGTGGAGGGGATGCGCTATACGGATGCGCTGTTTGACAAGGTCGGCATGGTCCACGCCGGAACAGGCGAGACCCTGGCTCAGGCCCGTGCTGCGCGCTTCCTGTGCACACCTGCTGCGCGCGTGGCCATGGTAGCGCTGGCGTCGCGCTTTGAAGCCAACGCCCGTGCCATCGATCCGCTGGGCCAGATTCCGGGACGCCCCGGCCTCAATGCCTTGCGCACCACGCGTCATGTCCTCGTTTCGCCGCAGCGATTGGCGATGCTGGCTGCCATTCGTGATGCGCTACCCAAGGGCATGATGCGCAAGTCCATCCTTGCTGCGGATGGGCGCAATGGCACGGTGACCTTGTTCGACGTCAAGTACCGCGCCAGCGAAGAGGTCGGTGAGGGCGTTGATTTCACCTTCACCATGGATGAGCGTGACCGCAAGGAAATCATCCATCACCTGCGCCAGGGCAAGCAGAGCGCCGATTTCGCCATCGCTTCCATGCATACGCATGAACCCGGAAATTTCTGCGAAACCCCGCCAGATTTCATGCCGCAGTTCGCGCGCCAGGCCATCGATAATGGCGCTGACGCCTTTATCGGCCATGGTCCGCATCAATTGCGCGGCATCGAGATCTACAAGGGCAAGCCGATCTACTACTCGCTGGGCAATTTCTTCTTCATGGAGAACCAGCAGCAGCCTATCACCCGGGATGAACACGAGAAAGACAAGGTCGAGCCGATGTCCATGACCGAGGCCGAGTTCATGGAACATCGGCGCGTGCATGGTGTATTCAAAGAACAGGTGTGGTATGAGAGCGTAGTGGCCGTCAATCGCTATGACAGCCGTGGCCGACTGCAGCAGATCATGCTGCATCCCATCGAAATGCACTGGGCGGGTGAGCGCGATGCCGATCGCGGCATTCCACGCATCGCCCATGGCCAGGATGCCCAGCGCATTCTGCAACGTCTGCAACGGCTCTCTGCCGCCTATGGCACCCAGATCGAGATCGCGGGTGAACTGGGGATCATCAGCCTGGCCTGAACCAGGCACCTGAAAAAAATGCTGCCTGCCAACAAGGCAGGCAGCATGGTCAATGGAGGCGCGCCATCTACGTTTGAACGGCGCGCACTTTCTCAATGCTTGGTGCCATCACCCGGTGCACGGTCCGGTTTACTCCACAGCAGCGGTATCTTGCTGGCATTGCCATGGTGGCGCTTGGCCGGCGGGGGATCGAGGAACTGGTCCTTGCGCCAGTCCATGGCCTTGGCGGCCAGATGCGCCAGGATCGAACGCAGCGTGACGGCATCCATGCCGCTGAGCCGGTAGCGGTTGGCAAACACGATGCGGCCGGTCGCCGGCGAGAGCGTATACATAGGGCCGTTACCGGCATACATCAGCAGATTGGTTTCCAGGAGGGCGCTATAGGCTTGCGCTTCGCGTCCGACTTCCACGGCGCCGAAGTCGCAATAGACCAGCAGCGTGTCAGGGCTAAGCTGCTCGTGGTGCGCCAGCGAGAACACCACGTCGTTGACCGCCACCGGCCCACCCTCCAGGATGCCTTGCGCCCCTTTGATCTGGCATAGGTTGCAGAGCTGCTGGATCAGCTGTTCATAGTGCTGTTTGGACATGGATGACCTCGTTGCTGTTCAATATCCTGGCCTAGCGTGCAAACTTGGTTTCCAGTCGGGCCAGGTTGCGGGAAAATTCGACGGCCATCTCGGCCAGCGACTGGGTCGGGTCAATCAGTTTGATATCGCCGTAATCCTTGTCCTTCAGCGCCAAGGGGATTTCGGTACATCCTTCCACCACCGCAGAGAGTGCATGATCCTTGGCCAGTTCCTGAACCGCCTTGTCCAGTAGTTCCGTTCCCTTTTCCATGTCGCCGAACTTGACACCCTCATAGATGCCCGCCATCACGTGTTCCTTCTGTGATGTCGGTGAGGGCAGTGCCCACTTGATCCGGGGGCAGCCATACTGCTCCATCCGGGTCGCGGTGGTCTGGTAGAGCTTGCTATCGATGGTGCCGCTGGTGGCCAGCAGACCGACCGACTTGTCGGGATCAAGATTCTGCTTTCTGAGCGCCCACATGGTTGCTTCGGCGATGTGCAGCAGCGGCACCTTCAGTTTTTCAGACAGCACACCATGGTAGGCGTGAAAGGTGTTGCAAGGAAAGATCAGGAAATGTGCGCCGGCTGCCACGCACGCCTGGGCCACGGCAAGCGAGCCGTGATACGGGTTGTTGGGATCGTTCTTGAGCAGATGGGCACGCCATTCGTCAGGATTGTTGCGGTCGCCCGTGAAGCTGTTGAGATAGGCGGTGCGGTCTTTGATCAGATTGGGGATATTCATCGTGATGACCTGCATATGGTCCTGGTCGGACTTGGGGTCGCCCACTTCCTTGGCTGTCTTGAACAGTTTCTGGGTGAGGTCCAGCGTCGCTTCCGGGCCCATGCCGCCGACCACGCCGACCGGGACGAAGTTCACGCAGGGTGGCAGCGGCACCTGGGCCGTGTCGATATCTTCCGTGCGCAGGCGCTTGGGCGAGGAACCTTCCCTGAAAGTACTGCCCAGGTCGAAGTTTTTCTCCCAGGTCTTTTCAAGAATGGGATAGATGTCGTCGTTATTCAGTTGCAGCGCAGGGCCCCATGGAACCAGGCGGGCTTGCAAACTGGGAGTGCGCTCCTGTACCGGAGATTGTGCAGAGGAGCTCGCCAGGCTGGTATCGCCTGGTGAGTGATGGGAAATGGCAGCCATGTTATTACCTATAAGTCGAATGGATGGGAGAGGGCACAACCCACGTGCGGCGTCCCGGTGCGCGCTTGGCATCGGTCGGCCGCACAGGATCGCGCTGCCTGGCTCCTCTTAGATCACTTGTCCAGGATGGTGTCGCTCTGGTCTACATTGGTCAGGATGTGCGCTACCAGGCGAGTGGACCACTTGCACAGGTCGGTCATCTCTTCCTTGCTCACGCCGACCAGATCCAGAGTGGCTTCGCTGCATAGCGGCTTCATGAATTCCGAAGCGGGCAGGCCGGTGGCCAGGACCTGTGCCGAAACGCTGGCGAAGCTCTTGGAGAAGTCGCCGCTTTCACCCTCTCGCAGCTTGGAGCCACCATCGATCTTGATGATCGCCGGCACGGCCTTGAGCTGCGGCCCCTTTTCCTTGTCCGAGTAATCCGAATACACGGCCACACGGAATTCGTACTTCATCGACTTCAGCGGCGAATCGTCCTTGGAGACGCGATCAGCGGTCAGGTATTCGGAGATGGTGTACGGGAAACCGCCACGGTCGCCGTAGGTGCCCTTGACGGATTCGTAGGACTCCTTGATTTCCTGGCGGATCAGTTCCGGGGTTTCCTTTTCGGCGATGTCGAAGGCACGGATACCGTCGCCATGGCCAGTGCCACTGGGCTTGATGATGACGCGCTTGCCCTCGGCCAGCATACTCAGGACCTCCTTCTCTACGTCTTCCAGCGTGGAAGCCTGGCGGTTGACGATCTCGCGCGAGAAGCCTGGGTAGGCGGCACCTTCAGCCTTGTTGAACTGGTTGGTAAAGGCGTAGGCATGGCCCTTGGAGGCGGCCGGCACATAGCTGATGTTGTTGGAGGTGAATTTGCTCGTATCGAGTTTCTTGCCGCTATTCTCATTGAGCGCATTGATGTTCAGGACCAGGCGATCGTTGCCGATGAAGCTGACTTTACGGCCATTGAGGAAGGGCGTGCCGTCCTGGATCTCGATGGCCTTGGCCAGTTGCGCGGTATAGCCGACCAGCACGGTAGGTTGGGTGGGGTTTTCCCAGTTGTGGCCATTGAGGATGGTCTTCATCTTTTCCACGCCATCCTTGTCGCGCCCCGGTTTCTCCAACGCCTTGCTGTTCTCGATGACCGGCTTGCCATCCTTCATGACCAGGGCGTCGGCGTCAAAGCTGTCGATGCCAAGCACCTGGACGCCCAGGACCGGCTGGCCGGTCTTCTCGGCCTGCTCCTGCTGTGCCTGCGAGATGGTGGTCTGCATGGCATTGGCGATCATCAGCTTCTCATGGATCTTCTTGCTCTGGCCGAATGCCGGCGGATCTTCACGTCCCGAACAGGCGACCAGGAACAGCGCCGTCGGTTCTTTTTCGAGGATGTGGCTGACATTGCCAAACGAACTCATCACCGTGTCCAAGGTATTGGGTTCCATGGTGGTGATGTTGCCGTAGCCAGTGCCATTGAGCTCCAGCAGGGTGGCGCGGAACTCGCTGGAGTCGCGCACCTTGTAGGGCATGATATCCAGCGGCGCCACCACGAATTCGGTCGGGTTGATGTTCGCAGGCAGTGGTACTGCCGAGGCGTCACCAAAATGCTTGGCCAGCGCCGCGTCCTGGCCGCGCTGGGTCTCGAAGTTCTGTTCCAGTTTGACGTCGCGTACCAGATCGGCGACGCCGGGACTGGTCATCATCTTGACGAAGCCAGAGCCCAGGCGCTTTTGCAACAGCGTCAGGTTCTTGGCCGCTAGGCCATCGTCCTTGCCGGTGATGTTCTGCAGAATCTCGGCGACAACGGGATCGGTGACCGAACGCAGCGCGGAGGCACGCGAGTCGGAGCCGGAAACCCGGGGCGTGCCGCCGGTTTCAGTCGGCGTAGTAGCGCGGGAGGGGGATTGAGGCGGGGTGCCGGCGTAATCGTCATAGTCGCGCTTGACGCCACTGGTGGAAGGAATGTGAGCCATTTTTTTTCTAACCTTTGTATTCTGTGAATTGCTTGATGAACCGAAGATAGTTGCCGTGTAACAGCGGCATGTCCGCGCCAATGGGAGGGCGGTGTGTGCATGTCACGCCAAAAGGTGTCTCCGGGTTGGATGACGGGAAATTTCTTGAACCCGCGCTATTGAGTAGAGACGCGAAAAGAGCTGGTTCCATGGGCTGCGGTGAAATGGGACCAGGCAGGCGCTCAGGCCGTGAACGGTAGATAGGGGAGAGGGCGCGCGGGCGCGTAACTATGCTGAAACCGCGAATGATCGACGCAAGAGAGGGAACCCTGCGCAGTGCAACACTCACTTATGTCGACTCATGTCGAGTCGATCTAACTTCAAGCAAAGGAGTACATCATGTCGCTAATCGGCGGTCTGGTCCACGCACTGACTCATCCACTGGAAACCTTGATGGACCCCGTGGGTACCTTCATCAAGGGATCCGTGGAAGACAGTATTCCCAAACCGGAAGACATCAAGTAGGACTGCAGGCCGGAGCTGGCACGTCCAAGGATGTGCCAGCTCCGGCCTGCAGACACAGCGCCCTCCTTGGCCGACATGGGTTCACCACAACAACAAGCAAAAATGATGATCAGCCGTTACCGCCACTTGATTGAACAACTGGGCGCGCATTTCAGCCTGCCACTGCAGGGCAGCCTGCACCAGGCCACCACCATGCAAGTAAACGGGGTAGAACTGAACCTCTATCACGGTGGGCTGATCGTGCCCGACAGCGTGCTGCTGTATTGCGAGTTCGGCCCGCTGCCACGCTTGCAGCGGGAGCAGGTATTGCTGCGTCTGCTGGAGACCAACATGTATCTCTTCAACGCCAACTGCCCGGCCTTCACCTACCAGGCGCAGAAGGACAGCATCTTCCTCATATGCCGCTTTTCACTGAGTTCGGCGACACTTGAATCGACCCTGGAATTGTTTGATTTCCTGGTGAGCCTGGCACTGCGCTGGCGTCGGGACTACTATCTCTTTGGAGAGGACGAGGCGGGAATCTGAGGGAGGAAGAAACATTCACACGCAGCGCTGTTCCTTTTCGGGGAAAAATAGCCGCAAAGGATGATCCCGGCATCGCGGGATCATCATTGGATTGCTGCGCCACCTGCCGATACCGCACAGGTGGCGCGATGACTAGTCGGACCGAGCCATCGCAAACAGCGCCAAAGGGATCAGCCGCCCTTGATGTCACCGCCGCCAGAGTCACCGCCGGCGTCGCCACCTTTGGCTGCATCCAAGGTCTTGGTGTCCACGCCCAGGGCGCCGGCCAGCTTTTGCTCTTCTTGCGGACTGATGGTGCCTTTGGTCAGTTTCTTGAGCAGCTTCTTGATATCGTCATCGTCACCACCGCCGCCGCCACCACCACCGTTGGCGCCATTGGCACCGTTGTTGGAATCCGATTTCTGTGCCTGCTGCGCTCGATTTTCCAGCTCCTTGACGATGGCATCCTTCTGCCATGGCTCCATGCCATCCTTGCCCAGGGCCTTGAGCAGGTCGCCGGAAGATGCATTTTTCAGGGTCGACGAGAACGAATCCATTTCAGCGCCGGTCGGGATGCTGCTGACGCTGCTAGACGACGAGATACCTAAGCTCATGTTATTTCCTTGTAAGAGTTGAAGGGAACATCATTACTGCCCCGATAGGTTGCAATCCGGGCTGCAACAGTTCCGTGAGGCACTTCCATTTCGTCGCGAAGCCTCGCCACATGGACGCCGGCGCGTCATCAATGGAACCGGAGCAAGGCTGTGGCGACTGAGAAATCAGTTCGGCGATGTGCTCTTCGCACTGCCTCTTTTTCAGGGAAGGACAGGATGCCCATTCATAACAATTTCAGTTTCAGATCGATCAGCGACTATCTCTCGCCACGCGGTGAAGCTGGCACCAGAATTCGCGGTGGTGCGGCCAGGATATCGTCTTCGTTTAGTGCAATGCGCAACAGTACCTGGGCCAAGAAATGTACCCAGTTCGATGCCGCTGGCCTGGCTCAGCGCCTGCGCAGCCATCCGGCTGCGCAACAGGCTTATGCCGTGGCGCGCCAGCGGCTGGGAGAATTGCAGGTGCAGATGACTACGCTGATCCAGGATCTCTATGGCAAGCTCAAGCAATACGGGATCTACAACAGTCATCAACCGCATGATGCAGAGCGCGCCATTCATCTTCACTGGCGTGCCGTACTTCCTCTGGGCGCGACCATTCTGCCGGGTGCGCAATTCGACAAGAAGGCAAGGATGGAAAGAGTGGTATGGCACAGCCAGGGCGTGAAATGGCACGGCACCCATGATGTCAGCACGGGTACGCGCATCTCGGTGAGCGACTGGAAAAGTGCAGGCAATGGCTGGCAGCAGCGTGAAGAGATCGAGCATCATCTCAAGCGTCATCTCAAGCGCCATTGGACGACGAGTCGACATGAAGGGCCACCGCTGCGGCATTTCAGGGTTTTCTCGCCAAGCATTCCCGATAAGCATGGCTGGTTTGTCGGCATGATCCAGGATCACGTCGGCAATACCGAATGGACGACCTATCGCCATCCCGGCCTACAACTGCATTTTCGTCGTACTGGCTGGAGCAAGCCAGATCAGAACGGAGTCGTTTCGCGCACAACCTATGATGAACTGACCAAGAACAACTGGCACGACACCTACAATCCGTCTACCGGTGCACATCACTCGAAGTCGGACTGGAGGACCTGCGCGGATGGCGCTGGGCAGGAACGCACGGTCAAGGATCATGTCACCGGTCACATTTTCATCGAGGTCAATGCAGAGTCCGATCCATCCCGCTTCGCCGATCAGGAATACGTGGGCCAGGACTTGAACAAGCTGGCGCAGGAATCGCTGGCCGCGCTGGGTCTGGAGCCGGGAGAACGGGACCAAGGCAAGATCAGAACGCAATTCAGGATGCTGACCTTGCGCTGGCATCCCGATAAGCAGGCAGGAAAAAGCGACCAGGAAAAAGAGCAAGCGCAGCAGATGTACGCAAAGATCGATGCTGCCTACAAGTTCCTGTCGAGCCCTGCCTATGTGCAGCTTTGAAACGGAAGGTTCAACATGGAACGTGATGCATTGACGACCTACTTCTCCTATCCCGATCCGCATGGAGAAGGTCCGCTGGAGCGCATCTACAGTCATCTGCCGATTCGGCCCGAAGAATTGGTCGGCGGCACCGACTTTGCTGCCCTCGCGCAAGCTGCACATAGCGGTGAGGAAGGAGGCCCGGGACGCCCGCTTCAACAGGAGCAACAGGGGGAGCGGCAACTGGACGCGCTCAAAAATATCGGTCTGTCCGAGCAGGAGATGGAGCTGCTGCGCAAGCAGCTCCAGGAAGGCATGTCGGCCGTGATCGACCAGGTGTTTGCGGTCTTGGTCAAGCCTGCGGTTCAAGCCAGCGATCAGTCCGAAGAAATGGATCTGCGTACCCTGATGAAAATCTCGCGCGATGGCGAATCATTGATCAGGAACGGCAGGGAACTGGCCGAGGACCTGGTCATGGGCAGCCTGGTTAACTGGAGCAACGAAGTCTGGGATCCGAATGATCCGGACACCAGTGCTGCTTCCTCTGATCATCTTCTGATCAAGATGCTGCAGCAGTAGTAGGGCAGCGTGCATAGATGGAACTGGAGTACCACCGGCTTCCACTCATGAAGGACCGTCAGATGGTGCCGAGCTATCCGGCGGCTTTTCTTACTCACTTTTTATGGAGGTCATTATGGCAGCAGTTGCAGGAGGTGCGGCATTGGGTGCGGCACACGGCATCGTCGATCAGGAAGGTACCGACGCGGCCAAGACAGCACTGGACGCAGACAATGCGAAACTGAAGATGGGCAAGGCGGGGCGTGACAACTCCTTGCAGCTTATCTGATCGCGGGTACTTTCATTCTCTAGCTCTGGCGCGAACGGGAGCCTGCCTGCTGGAGGCCTCGTTCCGCCCCCCCCTCATCAACATCGGATGGGGCCGCCGCCGGTACCTGTCCGCCACTTACTGAAGGAATCTCATGAGCACATTTCAAAGCCAGCTTGACAGTGCATATCAAGCGCAGCAGGGCGCTTCCCGCATGGACAGCGCGAATCCCATGGTGCAATCCGCCCAGCAGGGTTCTGCCGAGGCCATCGAGTTCCAGTTGTGGGTATCGCAGCAAGCAACCTCACTAGCCAAACTGAAAATCTTTAACTCCATGGCCAAGAACGTTAACGATCAGCAATAAGCGCGTCAAGCTCTTCAGTATCTCGACATTGCAGGTCGATTTCGGGTCACCGTTCTGCAATCCCTGTGCGCGACCAGTCCCGTCAAATCGTACTTCCGTTTTCAGCATCAAGGAAGAAACCATGATCAGTTCCTCTTCGATTGCCAACTCCGCCGACGGTGGTGCCAGCCGTTCCATTCAGACTCAGGAGGGAGTGAGCGCTGCCAAGGCCGATCTTGACCACGTCGCTATCTTCACCAGATTCATCAAAAAGGCCGAGGAAGCCGCGCAGTCGGCCATCTGAATCATCGGCACAGACCAGCGTAGCTCATGGTCTGTGCCGTCTGCGCCAGCGCTCCATGTGGTCAGCTGCTACCGGACTGTCTGACTGGAACGCATCTCACGCCTATTGATGAAGTGAGTTCTACGTAGATCACAACGCACCTGCACAAGTCTTGGCGGCGAGCCGCCTGCGACGGACGACTCCATCCTTCGTGGTCTATCCCATAGCTGGCGGTGCAATGTGTGCTTGCTACAGGCGTTCAAAAAAGGAACCAAGCCCCGCGCGGCGTCACTCACTCGGGAGTCCATGGGCGTTGCGGCAGTTGAAGGCATGGCGTTGGAGAAAACCATCTCCAGCAATGGATGCCGCCACGCTTCAAGGGCGTGCGGATAGTCCACCATTTTTTGGAGAAATCTATGTCGGTAAATATCACCACCACGACCACCACCACGACCACCTACAACATCGATCAGGAAAATTTCCTTCCTGGCGCATTGCCGGGCGGCCAGTTCAATCCCGAGTCCAGCGATATCCTGTTGAAGGAGGGCGATGGCTCGACCTCCAATATGGTCAACAATCTCCCTATCTCCGACAACCTCAAGGGCGCCATCCTGAGCCTGATGGGGCTGGGCGGTGGACGCACGCCCTCCAGCTTGAGCGCGGCCAACACGATCCGCAATTTCCAGCAGGAGAACAATACTGGGCTGCTGTCAGCCAAGCAGATGAGTGATATCGCCGATACCGGTTACTACCAGGACAAGAACGGCAATCTCAAGCCGGTCTCGGCCGATGTCCAGGCCGCTGCCCAGGCGTTGATGGCCAATGGCGGTGCCCTGTTCAAGCAATTGGAAGCAGCCAACACTGGCAAGCAGGATGGCTTGCTCGGACCCAAGGATTTTCCGGCCGCCATGCGCCAGGGGATCCTGTCGGGGGACTCCGGTGCCAACCGGGCAGTCCCGGGCAACGGGCTGGCGGGTGACTATCTGCTGCAGGCTGTGATGCAGGGCTTGCTCTCCAATGGCCAATCGGGCTACGAAGCGGGCAAGACGATCGATAGCTTCATGAAGGACAACAAGATCGATCTGCTGTCGGCCAATGATGTGCGCGATATGGCCAAGACAGGCTACTACAAGGACAAGGATGGCAGCCTCAAGCCCATCCCCGAAAACGTTCGCGAGGCGGCTGAGGAGTTGATGGAGAACGATGGCGAGCTCTTCAAGAAGCTGGAGGCTGCCAACACCGGCGTACAGGATGGCCTGCTGGGGCAGAAGGACTTTGCCGCCGCCGTCAAGAACGGCAGTCTGGATGGGCGCAACGGTATGGGCAGCGCGAGCGCTTGGAATTTCCCCACCAGCATGACCAGTAACAATCTCTTGCCCTCGGCTTATAGCGCCGGCAACACGATGGATCACTTCCTGAAGGATAACAAGATCGATCTGCTGTCTGCTAACGATGTGAAGAACATCGCCGATACTGGCTACTACCAGGACCAGGATGGCAAGCTCAAGGCGGTGCCGCCCGAAGTGCAGCAAGCCGCCCAGGCACTGATGGCCAATGGCGGTCAACTGTTCAAGGAGCTGGAGTCGGCCAACACCGGCAAGCAGGATGGCCTGCTGGGCCAATTGGACTTCGCCGCCGCCGTCAAGAATGGCAGCTTGGATAGCAATACCACCATGCCCACCGTGGCCTTGCCCAATATCGTGCTGCCTTCGGCTTACAGCGCCGGCAACACGATGGATCACTTCCTGAAGGACAACAACATTGATCTGCTGTCGGCCAATGATGTGAAGAATATCGCCGAGACCGGTTACTACCAGGACCAAGACGGCAAGCTCAAGGCAGTGCCGCCCGAAGTGCAGCAAGCTGCTCAGGCGCTGATGGCCAATGGCGGTCAACTGTTTAAGGAACTGGAGTCGGCCAACACCGGCAAGCAGGATGGCCTGCTGGGCCAGCTCGACTTCGCCGCCGCCGTCAAGAATGGTAGCCTGGACAGCAACACCACCATGCCCACCATCGCCTTGCCCAACAACGTGCTGCCTTCGCCCTACAGCGCCGGCAATACGATGGATCACTTCCTGAAGGACAACAACATCGATCTGCTGTCGGCCAACGATGTGAAGAACATTGCCGAGACCGGCTATTACCAGGATCAGGATGGCAAGCTCAAGGCGGTACCGCCCGAAGTGCAGCAAGCCGCTCAGGCGTTGATGGCCAATGGCGGTCAACTGTTCAAGGAACTGGAGTCGGCCAACACCGGCAAGCAGGATGGCCTGCTGGGCCAATTGGACTTCGCCGCCGCCGTCAAGAATCATGGTCTGGACAAGCAGGCATCGGCATTGCCGACTGATTTCCCGACCATCGTGGCCAACAACAGTGTACTGCCCTCGGCTTACAGCGCCGGTAACACGATGGATCATTTCTTGAAGGACAACAAGATTGATCTGCTGTCGGCCAACGATGTGAAGAACATTGCCGAGACCGGCTACTACCAGGACCAGGACGGCAAACTCAAGGCGGTGCCGCCCGAAGTGCAGCAAGCCGCCCAGGCGCTGATGGCCAACGGTGGTCAACTGTTCAAGGAACTGGAAGCGGCCAACACCGGCAAGCAGGATGGTCTGCTGGGCCAACTGGACTTTGCCGCCGCCGTCAAGAACGGTAGCCTGGACAGCAATACCTCCACGCCCACCATCGCCACGCCCAATATCGTGCTGCCTTCGGCTTACAGCGCCGGCAACACGATGGATCACTTCCTGAAGGACAACAAGATTGATCTACTGTCGGCCAACGACGTGAAGAACATTGCCGAGACCGGCTATTACCAGGACCAGGATGGCAAGCTTAAGGCGGTAACGCCTGAAGTGCAGCAAGCCGCCCAGGCGCTGATGGCCAATGGCGGTCAACTGTTCAAGGAGCTGGAAGCGGCCAACACCGGCAAGCAGGATGGCCTACTGGGTCAACTGGACTTCGCTGCCGCCGTCAAGAACGGTAGCCTGGACAGCAGCACCACCATGCCCACCATCGCCTTGCCTAACAATGTGCTGCCTTCGGCCTCCAGCGCGGGTAACACGATGGATCACTTCCTGAAGGACAACAAGATCGATCTGCTGTCGGCCAACGATGTGAAGAACATCGCCGATACCGGCTACTACCAGGATCAGGACGGCAAGCTCAAGGCAGTGCCGCCCGAAGTCCAGCAAGCTGCTCAGGCGCTGATGGCCAACGGCGGTCAACTGTTCAAGGAACTGGAAGCGGCCAACACCGGCAAACAGGACGGCCTGCTTGGCCAGCTCGACTTCGCCGCTGCAGTGAAAGCCGGTCAGTTCTCGGCCGGATGAGTGACGGACGGTGCCAGGCCTGATGGCATACGGTCTGGCACCGTCTGATCGTTCAGGAAATCGATAGGAAGCATCATGTCAATTTCTCGTATCAATACGCATGGGCATTCCCGTGCGATCGACTACGCATTGTTCCTGCGTGATTACATCGATATGCAGGATAGCCAGTCCACACAGGCTGCTGCCCCTGTGTCGTCAGCACCGGCCCCGGTCGCGCTGCCGAGTGCGCCGGCCAAGGCGCTCGACCATCCCAGGCGGGGCACGCGTGCCTTCCTGGAACGTGCGCCCGGAGCGGCTCAGAGCCGGGTGAGTAACAAGCGTCGTTATGGTGATTCGTCAGAGATTGTCCAGGGCGCCATCACGCACTGGCAGCGCATGGATACGAAGGCCAGTGATGCCTTGGAAGCGATTCCCCAGGGGGATGAGCTGGCTCGCGGCACGCGCGTGGATAAACCCTACATGCGGCGCGTCAGCGAGGGCAGGGCAGTTGCGCAGAAGGGCGATGGGACAGCAGCCGCGCCAACCCTGGCCAACAAGAACCCGAGGAAATGGACGAGCGGGCTTAGCAAGGCCTTGCGCGAGCGTGCCCAGTTCGCCCGTGTGCATGGTGTGCTGTTCGAAGCGCCATGGCTACCAAGCTCTGGTCTGATACAGACTTGAGGGCTGCCGGATCGGTCCCGACAACACTGCTTCAGAAATCAAGTTGCATTCATTCCGGTTGGAGATAAGTATGAAAAGGCATCTGTCTGGCATCGACGCGATGGAGCGCGAGAACGGGCCGCAAAAAAATCGCAAACGCCGCAGGTCACCCTCGCTGGAGCATTTCGGGGATGACGAGGAACTGCGTCTGGACGAGTACTTCCCCTGGCATCGAATCCGCCGCCTGCCGCGCAAGTAAGTCACCAGCAAAGCAGTCGTGGCGGCAAGGTGAGCATTGCGCACGTTCCTGTGCAGCAACGCTGGCTTCGTCATCTCAACTCAATATAAGGAAGATCCATGCAATGGCACGAAGGGTATGTGTCCGATATCGATTATGTGGCTGCGTTCTTTCCTGAACAGAGTCCGGTCCTGTTAAGTTTCGCCTGCTTGCTCAATGGCTGCGAACCGCCTTCCCCTGAGCGGCACTTCCGCTATCTGGAACTCGGATCAGGCCAGGGACTGACTGCCAATATCCTGGCCGCCGCCAATCCTCAATCCGATTTCTATGCCGTCGATTTCAATCCGGCACACATCGCGGCCAGCCGGCAATTGGCGCAAGCGGCTGGGCTCCAGAACATCCACTTCCTGGAAAATAGTTTCGCTGATCTGGCCGAGGGCGTCATTGATCTGCCGCCACTGGATTTCATCACGATGCATGGCGTCTACAGCTGGGTCAACGCCGACAACCGCCATCACATCATGCGGCTGGTCAACCGCTACCTCAAGCCGGGTGGAATCGTCTACCTGAGCTATAACGCCATGCCAGGTTGGACTACGACCTTGCCGTTCCAGCGCCTGTTGCTGGAGCACGCCACTCTTTATCCGGGCAGCAAGCCGGCGCAAATCGACAAGGCCCGCACTCTGGTGCGTGGCCTGATGGAAACGCGTGCCGGCTATTTCACCAGCAATACCAGCGCGAATCTACAGAACTATCTTCGGGGAGCGATGGAGGAAGATGCCAGCCGATCGCCCTATCTAGCCCATGAGTACATGAACCAGGGCTGGGAGCCGCTCTATCACATCGATGTGGCCCGCGATGCGGCCCAGGCCAAGCTGGATTATGTGGGTTCGGCCGATTTGTCATGGGCGTTCCCCGAGCTTTACCTGAGTGTGGAGCAGCGCGACTTTCTGCAGGAGATCCAGGATCCGGGACTGCGTGAAACGGTGAAGGACTATCTCAAGAACACGTGCTTTCGCAAGGACATCTACGTGCGCGGCAAGCGACCTGTGAGCGCCCATCGCCAAGAACAGTGGTTCGGTCGCATTGGCCTGGCGCTGACGGTATTGCGGGAGACGGTGAGCCTGAAGATGGGATTCCCGCTACGCCAATACCAACCCGATGGAGAAATCTATAACGCCATACTGGACGCTCTGGCGCAGGGGCCGAAAAGCCTGGCGGAACTACACCAACTCCCGTCCCTGCAGGGCAAGAGCCTGGGTGAACTTGCCCAGTTTGCGGCCCTGCTGATCGACACCGGACAGGCCGCGCCCTATTTGCTCCAGTCAGTCGTGCAGGATCGTGCTCCGGCGCAGCGCCTGAACCAGGCCATTGCCCAGCTCGATACCGGCTATCGCGTGTTCGCTTCGCCCTTGCTGGGCAGTGGTGTGGCCGCGCCACTCTTCCAGCGACTGGTCTACGACTCACTGGCTGATCCCCAGGCCGGCACCATGAGTTCCACCGACGTGGCCAGCCGGGTGCTGCGCCAGGTCGAGTCGCAGCATGTACCGATTCTGCTCCACGAGCGCGAACTGGTCAGCGAGCAGGAGAAATGGCAGGAGGTACAAGAGACTGTCAAGGCCATCCTCACGCGTCGACGGCCATTCTGGAAACAGTTGTTGATGCTGCCCGAAGCGGCAGCGGCGCAAACCGGGAGCGATATCTGAAGCATCCCGAACCGGTTTTTTGGCTCACTTGTCGATAAAGAGGAAATATGGATTGGAATGAGGGTTATGTGGCCGGCATCGATTACCCGACCGGTTTCTTCCGGGAGCAAAGCCCGGTGCATCTGAGCTTCGCCTGCCTTACCCATGGTGTAGAACCTGTTGCGCTGGATCGTCCGTTCAATTACCTGGAACTCGGGGCTGGGCAAGGCCTGACCGCCAGCGTGCTGGCGGCGGCCAATCCGCAAGGGCGCTTCCATGCCATCGATTTCAGTCCCTCCCACGTACAGTCTGCCAGGGAACTGGCACAGGCGGCCGAGCTGGACAATCTTTGCATCCTGGAACACAGCTTTGCCGAACTGGCAGCCGGGCTGGTTGACCTGCCACCGATGGATTTCATCACCATGTACGGCGTCTATAGCTGGGTCGACGCCGGCAACCGCAAGCATATCGTTGATCTTATCGCTCGCTATCTCAAGCCAGGCGGTATCGTCTACCTGAACTACAACGCCATGCCGGGATGGAGCCCTTCCTTGCCGCTGCAGCGTCTGATCCTGGAGCGGACTCAGACCGATCGTCATGCTACACACGAACAACTGGTACAGGCACGCGAGATGGTGCAGCGGCTGCAGGCACTGGGCGCGACCTTCTTCGATGGCAATCCCAATCTGCAGTACCGGCTCGATTCGCTGCGCGAAGACAAGGGAGGCTATCTGGCCCACGAATACATGAGCGATGGCTGGATGCCGCTATACCATGCCGACGTCGCGCGCGCGATGGCCGGCGCCAAGATGGATTACATCGGCTCGGGGGAGTTGGCGCAAGCCTTTCCCCGGCTTTACCTGACGCCACAGCAGCAAGAGTTGCTCGATACGGTGGACGATCCCATGCTGCGTGAAACGGTCAAGGACTACATGACCAACACCAGCTTCCGGGAGGACATCTACGTACGGGGGGCTCGTCGCATGAGTGCCACGCGGCGTGAACACTGGTTGCGCCAGATCGGTCTGGCACTGACCAGCCTGCCCGATATGCTTACCCTGGAGCTGGATCTATCCATCGGCAAGGTCAAGGCTGACCCGCGCTACTACCAGCCGGTGCTTGATGCACTGGTGCGCCGACCACACAGCCTGGTGGAATTGGCCGAGATTCCGGCCCTGTTCCCACTCAGTCTGGAAGACATCGGCCAGATGGCCGCGCTGCTGACTGCCTCTGGTCAGGCTTGCGCGTATTTCCTCAGCGCTGCGGAGTTGCCGGTAGCGCCAGCACAGCGTCTGAACGCCGCCCTGGCCGAGGCCTCGCGCTTCAAGGACCATTATCAGGTGTTGGCCTCGCCGCTACTGGGCAATGGTCTTGCAGCAGGCTTGATCCAGCGCCTGTTATTCCGTCAGCTGCGCCGGCCAAGCGACAGACTGGACTTGCAGCAGTGCGTCCAGCAAATGCACGACGTCCTGCAGGCGCAGCAGCAGCCTCTTTTTCGAGAGGGCCGGGTGCTGCAAACGCAGGAGGAAGTTCTGGGCGAGTTGCAACACCTGACCGAGGCGATCGTGACGCGGCGCGTACCGATATGGCGAACCCTGAACATGCTCTGAGAAACGGGGCAACTGCCTGCCCGGGCATTGCCTGGCGTCATCATGTCCGGCCGTTGTGGCGGCGTGCCGGCCAATGCGCTTTCGCGGGTAAAATAGGGGCTGCATTAGGCCAGTGCTCTCCGCCCGGCCAGTCATGGCTTCGGGATAGTAGCTGGTCTTTCCCGCCTGCAACGATAGTGAGACGCCACCATTGGATAGTGAAGAAGAAAAGTCTGGTCCTGCCTGCGAGACGCCGAGTGAACGGGTCAGTCGCTTGCTGCGTGAGCTCATCGGCTTGACGGGCCAACCCGATGCGACCGTAGCGACGCTTGAGTTGCAGCTCGGCGAGATTTTTACCCGTACCTTGATCGATCCCGAGACCCCTGATCGCCACCTTGCGATTACCGCGTTGCTGCCTCGTTGCGAACAGCCGCATTACCTGCCGCGAATGTTTTCCCCACCAGGCGCACCGCCCTTGCCGCCGCAGACCGATTTCCTCTGGCACGCCGATCAAGGTTGCTATATCGTCGTGCAGCGCATTGCCGTGGCGGAACTGCCCGACGAGCGCAGCATCATGGATGCCATCCTGATGACCGCCGACATCGCTCGCGACTATCACTTGGCCATCAATGCCAGTGCAGCTTCGGCCGGCTGATTTCCCTTTGTTTCCTTAGCGAGTTCGTGCTGCGCTGCGCCAGTCCGATAAGGCGCGCCTGCCCATTGTGGCCAGGCGCGCACGCCCTGGGCAGACCGCTGCCGCCCAGGGACAGCATCAGGCGTACAGGCCCTGACTCAGCGGCGCGCTGCCATATTTGCTGCGCACGGTGGCGCGCACGCGCGAGACCCGCGAACGCACGGTGCCAATAGGGATATGCAGGTGCTCGGCGGCTTGCTCGTAGGTGGCGTCACCATCAAGCACGGCCTCGAAGGTGGCGCGGATCTTGACGGGGAGTTCGTTGAGCAGGCCTTCGACCTTCTCCGCCATCTGGCGCATTTCGTAGAGAACGGCCGGATCAGCGTGCGTATCGACGATCTGTTCCATGAAATTCTCATCGACGGCGTCGCAACGATCGGCGATGTTGCGACGTACCTGATTGCGCGCCAGATTCAAGGCAATGCCGAACAGCCAGGTAGAGGGCTTGGAGAGGCCAGAAAAGCGATGCGCACATTTGCTGGCCTCGATGAAGGTGTTCTGTACCACATCTTCGGCGTCTTCATAGCTGCCGACATAGCGCTGGACAAAGCGTAACAGATGACTTCTGTGTTCGGTATACAGCTTGACCACATCGATGGTGATCACTTGGGCCGCCGGATGCTCCAGACCATCATCGCCATGCTGCTCGGCGCTGTCGTGCAGGTGTTCTTCCAATGCTTGATTCATTTTCTCCTCCTTGGAAAGTCGAGGGGGTGGGTGGGGGCTCGGTTACGCCGTGTTGAATGGCAAACCTTGGGTGTTGGAGCGGAAGATAGCAGCGACAGATGAAGTTTCATCAAAACGATGAACATTCATGAGACTTTGAAAAATGTTGAGGAAGCTCTTCATCATTGATGAGAAATTCCCGGAACCGGAGATGTTACGTTAGCCACCGATAACGATGTGCACTCGCCATGGGAGCGTAAGAGGAGAGGGAACCATGGATGCAGGCCGGACCACTCAAGGCCATGAACATGAAAATCACCACCTTCGACAGCCTCGACAACCTGATCCCGGATAACACGCTGCCCAGGCCGCACCTGCGTCACGGCCATCGCCTCGGCGTCGATCCGACGATCAATACCAATGCTGCGGCTGAACTTAGTCCGCTGGATGCGCTGGAAGTCCTGGCCGGGGTCCAGGAAGGATTGATCTTCAGCCGCAAGAGTCTGCGGCAGCGCCTGCGCGCACCGGTGCGCGCACAGACCCAGCGAAAGCCTTCGACCCCGACACGCAAGGCCAAAGCTAAAGTGGGCGAGAAGGAAGGCCGTGATGACGACGAGCAGGAACTGTTCGCACCGGTCGAACACACCATCGATCTTCTGCGTAACGGCGCTGATCGCGAGCGTCAGGCCGAAGTGGAGGCCATGCTTGCCAAGTATTTCGATCCACTACAGCGCTACCACGTGTTCTACGAGGCTTTGGACCAGATCGAAGAGAATCCGCTGGGCGGAGGCAGGGATAGATCGGTCAAGAAAGCGCTCACGACGATGATGAACAATCTCATGGAGCGCCATCCGCATGAGCTAAGACGCGCCTTGCAGCAGAGCGATGAGATGGTCAATTCCCTGGAAGCGATGGCGGGCGAGGATGGCGTGAACACCAACGGTCCCAGCACGCGCGAGCTGCGCTTCCTGATAGGCGCCAAGTCCAAGGGTAATTTCGACGCGCCGCTGACCCCGCTGACCATGCTCAAGGCACTGATCAAGAATTTTGGTCCGATCAAGTGCGAGCAAGCCTTGAGCAGCTTGCGAGCACGCATGATGGCCGGCTTCTAGCCCTTCCTTTAAAAAGATGAAATGAAAGTGGAATACGATGCAACGAGTACTGAACTGGCCCGCGCTGCCGCAAGCGCGAGGCGGAGTCGCCGCATGAACATCCGATTCGATTTTGCCGTGGCCGAGGCCCTACGACGCAGCCTCCTGGATGGCTGGCTGCTTACCAATCCGGCAGACCTGAGCTGTCACCGTCAGCCGCCTGGAGCATTGCGCACGCCGGAATTCTGAAACGCCACCGGCGCGCGGCGTGCTGGCACCACTGGCATGGTCGGCAACTTTTTCATTCAATTCTTCCTCAGTGTCCTCATCCACTCACCGGAATAGAAAGAGTCAAGATGAAATCGGATTTGCGCAAGAACCCGCATCGGAGCATGGGCCGCTACTGGCTCACGATGTCTGACGCCTCGGCCTTTACGCTGGTGCGATCATGCATTGCCATTGCTGATGCATTGCGCGTGACGCTCGCCGAGCAAGAAAAGCTGCTGATCAGGCAAAGCAGCGCGGAGCTGGCAGTAGTGCTGCTGAGTGCGGCAGAAGCTGGCTGGGGCAAGGGCAAGGTGGCGCATCTGGTGTCACAGATGGTGGAAGTGCGCAAGCTCGACAACCTTGCCAAGGGCAGGGTGTATCTGTTGATCCGGGATGCCATGGCGCGCTTGCCGATGATTCTGTGGCCACCAGAGAAGATGCAGATGCGTCGCGAATTACTCGAGGAGCTGACACGCCAGATCAACCTCTACCAAGCCGATGTGCCAGCCGTGATGACCCGTGACGAGATTCGAGAACGCCAATGGCGCGAATCCTTGCTTGCCATGCGCAAGCAGGAAACCAGGATCAGGAGCGCAGACCAGTGATATGAACGAGACGCTCACTACCATGATTCATGACGCCAGCCTGCAGAAGGCGGTGGCGACCCTGCCTCTTGATGATGGCTTGGTGCTGTTCGTCTATCCCTTGGTCGACGGCGTTATTGTCGGACTGGGCGGCGCGCGGGAGAGGGCTACATCTGCCAAGCAGGTGCTGAGCAGACGCTCGGAGGACCTGGAACGCTATGGCGCCTGGTTACCCGCCATGTTCAATGACGGCAGCCTTTACGTGCTGCGACGCATGAGCAGCGTCGATGCGCAAGTCCTCCCCATGGACGAGGCGGCGCTGGCCATTGCAGAGGAGTTGCTGAATTGATCAACCAAAAACTGAGCGGCAGTGATCTGAGTACCTTGCGGGGGCTAGACGATCTTGGTGAGATCCATAGCCTTCCTGAGCTGCCCGTCATCCGCAAAGCGTTACCGGAGCTGCTGCCCGGCGAGCAGGAGAGTTCACTGCCGCCTCTGGATATGCCGGTTGATCCGGGGATGGTGGTGCTCAACCGGTTGCTGGGCCCGGAGTGCTCCTCCGATAGCCCGGCATGGAGCGCCAATCCGGTACCACGAATGCGCGAGCTGCAAAAGGCGCTCATCGCGCACTCGCTGCAACTGCCCGAAGAATTGCGCGGCCCCTGCCTGGCCGCGGTCCGTAGGGTCAATGACAACATTGACTGGCGCTTGCGCCTGCAACAGATGCGTCGCAGTCACGCCGAAGGTCCGTCCAATCAGCAAGACCAGGAAGATGATGAGAAGAAAGAGACCGCATGACGCCATGCCCGATGAACTGCTCATGGCCATCGGTCTGGTATGGGGCTACTTCAGCGCCTACCAGTACGAAGCTGCCCATGAGCTGGCCCAAGGTTGCCTGCAAGTCTGGCCGGACGATCCGAAACTGTTCCTGATGGCCTCCTATGCCGCGGCCGAATTACTGGAGCCAGTGGACCGGCAGCGTCTTGAGGCTATGCGCAACAAGGAAAACGAAGCCTGGATCGACTTGATCATTTCCAGGCTCGATGCTGGCGAGGCGTCCCAGGCGCTTTCCGCTACCACTCGCTAGGGGACGGCATGCAAGGAATCGGGATACTGATGGCGCTCAACAAGTTTGCTGCCAAACTTGCTCAGCGCGCTGAATTGATCGTCGCCGCCTTCGTCATCGGCATCGTGTTCATGCTGGTGCTGCCCATGCCGGTATGGCTACTGGACATGCTCATCGCCTTGAGTCTGTGTATTTCCGGCCTGATTGTGATCGTGGCCATGTATATGCCCGGTCCGACGGCCTTTTCCACCTTCCCGGCAGTACTACTGCTGACCACCCTGTTCCGCCTGGCCATCTCGGTCTCTACCACGCGTCTGATCCTGCTGGAGGGCGATGCCGGCCATATCGTCGAAACCTTCGGCAACTTCGTCGTGGGAGGCAATCTGGTGGTGGGGCTGGTCATCTTCCTGATTCTGACGGTGGTGCAGTTCATCGTCATCACCAAGGGCTCGGAGCGGGTCTCGGAAGTGTCGGCACGCTTTTCCCTGGACGCTATGCCAGGCAAGCAGATGTCTATCGACAGCGATCTGCGCGCCGGCATCCTGACGGCCGAGGAAGCCAAGGAAAAGCGCGCCAAGCTTGGTCAGGAAAGTCAGTTGCACGGTGCGATGGACGGTGCGATGAAGTTCGTCAAAGGGGACGCTATCGCCGGTATTTGCATCGTGGCCATCAACCTGATTGGCGGCATTTCGATCGGGATCATCCAGCGCAATCTGGATGCTGCCGAATCGATGCGGGTGTATTCCATTCTCTCCATCGGCGATGCACTGATCGCGCAGATTCCAGCCCTGCTGATCTCCCTCGGCGCGGGCGTGATCACCACTCGGGTCAGTAAGGATGAGGAACCGGGGCAGAGCACCAATATTGGCCGCGACCTGGTCGGTGAGCTCTTTGCCGAGCCGCGGGCACTGCTGACGGCAGCGGCTATCATGCTGCTGTTCGCGGCTATCCCGGGGATGCCCAGCATGGTGTTCATCATTCTGGCGCTAGGTCTGTTCGTGGCCGGCATGGTCGGCGTTCTCAAGCCGCTGGTCGATGCCCAGAGCAAGCTGGAGGCCGAGGAGATCGAACGCGCCAACGCCGGCATCGTCGATCTGACCAACTTCTCGGCCACCACGCCCTTCACGCTGCGTATGCCAGAAGTCATGCGCAACACGCCCGAGGCCGAGATCATTCGCTCTGCGGTACGCATCATGCGCAACGGTCTGTTGGAACGACGCGGCATTCCCGACCTCAAGCCCATCGAGTTCGAGTTCCATGGGGCCGTGCCGGAGGGACGAGTGCAATTCCTGATGGCCGAGGTGCCCTTGATCGACGAGCCCATCATGCTGGGCTGGGGTGCCACCCGTGAGAATCTGGAGCGGGTGACCGAACTCGGATTCGAGGCGCACGAACGCAATATCGCCGGCTCACGGCGTCGGCGGGTCTGGTTGCGCCTGGAAGATGAAGAAAAGCTGTCCCAGACCGGTGTTCCCGTCCAGCGCTGGGAACACGTCTTCTCGGCCGATATCGAGGTGGAGATGTTGCGCAACTGCCAGATGTTCGTCGGCGTCAACGAAGTCATCCGTTTCACGCGCTGGGCCGAGCGGCGTTATCCAGAGCTGGGCAAGGAAGTCATCAAGTCGGTGACCCTGCCACGGCTCACTGAAGTCGTGCAGCGCCTCACCCGTGAGGGCGTCGCCCTGCGCAACGCCCGTCTGCTGCTGGAAACGACGCTGGACTGGGCGCCCAAGGAGCGTGACCCGGATGTGATCGCCGATTATGTACGGCTGGCATTCAAGCGTCAGCTCTGCTTCGAGGTCGCCAGGGAGGGACTCATCGAAGTCATCCTGCTGTCCCCTGAACTGGAAGACAAGCTGCGCAATGCCATGCGCCAAACCAGCCAGGGGAGCTACCTCGATATCGATTCGGAGCTGGAACAGATGTTTCTGGATCGTCTCAACGAATTGTCTTCCAACGTCAGTACACCCATCACGCCACCGGTGCTGGTGACCGCCGCCGACATCCGGCGCTCGGTGCGCAAGCTCATTGAGGAAGAATTCTTTCCGGTCCCTGTCTTCGCATTTTCGGAGCTGACCCAGCACTCCAAGGTGAAACCGGTCGGCATGATCGAGATATGAACCGGGCAGGGCGCAGCTGCACCATCATGGAACTTGTTGCCACAGGCCGACATAAAGAGAGGTAGGTCTTCTCCGTCTCACCCGACTGCAAGCTTGCAGTCGGCCTGTCTGCCGACTGCTTCGATGCTGCTGCGGCGACGGTGAAGATGTCAGGAGCCGCCCTCATGGCGGTCGTCGCAATTCATCTGTTGGAGCAGCAATCATGGCTTTTCATGTCACATCTTCGACCCCAGCCGAGGTCCATCACGATCGTCCCGTCGAGAGTGAATCCTCGTCCGTCCTGGCCAAAGCCTGCCGCCAGGCAGCGTTGCTTTCGCGCCGGTTCATGGGGGCGTATGCAGGCTTCAGTCTGCAGCAGCTTGATCACACCATGCGCGTATTTTCCATGCGCAACGGCGAAGCGCTCGATATCGACGCCTTCTACTCGGGGATATTGGCGCACGCTCGGCATCGACTGCAAGGTAGGCAGGCCGCCGTCGAGCAAGACCTGATTCGTCTCAAGGCGCTGCTGGAAGAAGGCGAGCAACGCGCGCACGCCCGCGCCGCTGAGGACGGCATCGGCGGTGGGGTGCCGACCGACGCGGCAGGACGGGCGCGTCGCGAGCAGGAGCACCATAATGCCCGCCATTATCAGCGCACTTATGCCCAGGCCGGCCGCACCAATGCACTGGCTCTGCTGGGCGGGGAGGGGGCGCCGGCCGCACCGTATGTCGGGCATCCACAGGCATCTCAACCCACGCTCACCGAGATCCTGGATGCCCTGGCACGCCAGCGTCAACGAGACGGCGACGGGGCAGCAGCAGATCCGCTGCATCCCAGCGAACAAAGCTGATCTAGCAAGCGTTCCAGCCTATCGTCCTTTCGCCCCATATCGCTTGACTCAACGGAGTGTAAGTCATGAGCCTTTCTGCAAAAGAAGTACCAGCGCAGCAGCACGCGTCACCAATGACTCGCGAACAAGCGCAGCACATCATCGAACGGGCGAGCAAAGACAGTTTTCTAGCGCCGGAGATCGAACAGCTCAGAGAGAAGTGCTGCCTGTTTATCGGGGAAGTCATGCAGGAGATCAACCAGGCGCTGGCCGAAAAGGAAAAGCGCATTCCGGCCCTGCTGCGCAGCAAGTCCGACAGCACCATCTCCTTGCAGGCGGCCAGTCGGGAACGCGAGAATCTGATCAAGCAACGACGCGAGCTGGCCGAGGCCATGGTTATCGGCGCCTTGCTCAACAGCGACAATCCCGGCTGGAATCCACTCGATCCGTCGACCGGCAAGAGTAGCGGTGGCAGCCTCTTGCTGGCCCTGCTGAAAACCGCCGATTTCTGAGGCTGCGTGCGGGATTCAATCACTGGTTCACTCTTGAATTTGATGGAGCATTGTCATGTATGAAATGCGGATTCTGAATGGTTACCTTCGCGGCGCGACCATTCCGCTCAGTGACCAGGTCTGCATCATCGGCGCCAGCGACGAAGCCGATGTGGTCCTGGCCGACCCGGGCATTGCTGCACGCCACGCCAGTCTTTCGCTCGGTCCCCAAGGCTGGTCGCTGGAAGCGCTGGACGGCCTGCTGCTCAACGCTGATGACAACCACAAGCGTGATTTCCTCCAGCTGAAGATCGACGATTTCGCGCGCCTCGGTTCGATCTGGCTGACCGTTACCGAAGAGGGCAGTGCCTGGCGCGACCCACCCCCGGAGCCAGCCGACAGCATGGCCGAGGCGCAAGATATTGTGGCACCTGCGACGCCTGAAGGCAGTAGCGCCGACGGCGCGGTGCCGCACGATACCGTGGTAACGTCCGATGCTGCTACGGCCACTCCGTCGGCTGACATCTTGCAGCCCATGCCAGTCAGAGCCAGGCGCAATCGCCGCCTGCTCCTGCTACCGTTGTCACTGATAGCTCTGCTTTCGGCCGCAGCAGCCTATGCCATCACGCGCCATTATCCGGCAGGCGGCGAGGAAAGCCTGTCCGCCAATGAGTCACTGCTGGCGCCGCTCGGTGCCAAGGCAGCCATTGAGCCGCCTGCCGCCAAGATGAGTCCCGAGCAGTTGCGTGCCGCATTTCGCAAGCGACTGGCTGAGGTGGATCTGCTCAAGCGTTTCAATCTACAACTGGAGGATCGTGAGTGGATACTGCAAGCGGCCCTGGATGAGGAAGAGAGCGAACGTTTCCAACGAATGCTTGGCAGCTTCGTACGCATCCATGACATCGACTTTCCAGTCAAGGTCAAGATCGGCAGCGCTGAATCGATGTTGCCGTTCCGCATACAGCAGGTCATTTCCGGCAGCAATGCCAGCATCGTCACCGACGATGGCCGTCGTCTCTACATCGGAGACGAATATCGTGGCGTCGTGCTGGCCGGTATCGACGGCAACCAGGTCAGCTTCACCGGTCGCCACAACATCAACGTTAGGTGGTGAACGCGATGGCGACAATGACTGTAGCCATCGAGGGTAGCGATCCACTGGAGCTGAAACTGCAGTACATGCGTCGGCAGCTGGGCGCATGGCGACAGAGCCTGAACCCGCGCCCGGGTTTCGTCAGTTTCGGCAAAGTATCTCAGGTCTTGGGCACGCTGGTGGAAGCCCACATGCCCCCGGTGCAGATCGGTGAGCTCTGCCATCTGCGCGACCCGCACGTGGAGGGACCGCCCATCCTGGCCGAAGTGGTAGGCTTCACTGACAAGGCCGCGATCCTCTCGGCGCTCAGCCCGCTGGAGGGGGTCTCCAGCAGTACCATCATCGAACCCTTGCGGCGCGCCCACAGCATCGAGGTCGGTGATCACCTGTTTGGTTGCGTTCTGGATGGATTTGGACGCTGGATGTTCCGTGCGCCGGCAGCAGCCGAGAACGTGGCGACATGGCGCGCCATGTCGCCGGTGATGCGCGACGCTCCCAAGGCCACTGACCGGCCGCGCATCTCAGTGCCGCTGGCCACGGGCGTGCGGGCCATCGATGGTCTGCTGACCATGGGTACCGGGCAGCGCATCGGCGTATTTGCCGGCCCTGGATGTGGCAAGACCACGTTGATGGCGGCCATTGCACGTGGCTGTGAAGCCCAGGCTATCGTCTTTGGGCTGATCGGCGAACGTGGCCGTGAGCTCAATGAATTCCTGGAGCACGAACTGGATGCCGAATTGATCCGCAAGACCGTGGTGGTCTGTGCGACCTCTGACCGTACCTCGATGGAGCGGGCGCGCGCTGCCTTTACCGCGACGGCCATCGCCGAGGCGTTCCGCGATCGCGGCATGAAGGTATTGCTGTTGGTGGACTCACTGACCCGATTTGCCCGTGCGCAGCGCGAGATCGGCCTGGCCGCCGGTGAGCCGCCTGCCCGAGGCGGCTTCACACCCTCGGTATACACCATGCTGCCGCGCCTGATCGAGCGCGCAGGAGGCACACCTCAGGGTTCGATCACGGCGATGTATACGGTGCTGGTTGACGGCGAATCAGTCTCGGATCCCATCGGTGACGAGGCCAAGTCCTTGCTCGACGGGCATATTTTACTGACCCGCAAGCTGGCTGAACAAGGGCATTACCCGGCCATTGATGTGCTGGCCAGCATCAGCCGGGTGATGAGTAATGTGACCACCCGCGAGCACCGTAAGGCCGCATCGCATTTCCGTGAACTGATGGCGCGCTATCAGGAGATGGAGTTGCTCATCCGCCTGGGTGAGTACAAGAGCGGAACCGATCCGGTGGCCGATCGTGCCGTCAAGCTGCGCGCTGAACAACTAGCTTTCCTGCGCCAGGACACTAGCACCAGTGCCCCATTCCAGCCCACGCTGGACAAGCTCATGGAACTGCAGGCATGACGATCGGACAGCAGTCGGCGGGTGGGATGGGGCGCCGCCCCCGCCGCGAGGTCATTGATGTCCCCGAACGCAAGCGCGAGGACCGTCGGCTCGATCAGTTGCTCCATGTGCGCAAGCAACGTCTGGGACGTCTGGAGCGCGAACGCAACGAAGCCCGCCAAGCCTGGCGCGCGTCACGCAACCAATTGCAGCAGGCCCGGCAACTCTGGCGCGACATGCTTGCCCGCACGCAGGAGCAATGGCAGCAGTCACGCCGCGAGTTCATGCAGATGACGCTAACGACCGGTCAATTCAATCGGGCCAAGGCGCTCTACAAGCGTATGCAAGCTGAAAGCGCTCAACAGTATCTACGATGTCAGGAATGGGTCGAGCGCTGCCGTCAGGCGCGTGCGGTTTTTTTTTGAGGCCCGACGCAAAGTGCTGGAAGCTAACCGGCAGCAAGAAAAACTGAGCGTGTTGCGCGATCAGATGCGTGCTCAGGAACAGATCATGGAGCAATGAACGATGCCACCTCAACCTATCTCCTCGCTCGTGGACACCTTCTACGGCGAGACCATGCCTGTGCGGCGGCCACCCGCCAAACGCGTACCGCCATTCACTGCGCACTTGCCGCCCATGCCGCCGGCGGCTCCATCCCATAGTCAGACAAGCCCTCAGATGAATGCGCGTGCACGTACTGCAGCGGCTCCTAGACGTGTGGCCCAGGAGCGATCCTCCATCTCGAGCAGCAGCGAACGGGTGCCTGCGAATCCCAGCGATGCAACTCGCATGGAAGGCTGCCTCGTGCTGCTCGATGGTCGAGAACAAGGGCACTCCGGGGAGGGCGAAAGCCAGCCCGAGGACAGGCTGGGCAGCGCCGATGCGACACTGAATTTCGATACCGAGGCCTTGCTGGATCTGCTGCCCGTGCAGGCCCATAGTGGTGTCTTCGAGGTCATGCTGCCCAACGGCGAGACCCTGGCCGTGCTGACCGACCTGCGGGATTCCCTGGCCTCGTTCCTGCTGGCGGCCGGAAGTGACCGGTTGCGCGAGACCCTGCTCGGCAAAAGAATGGAACTGGAAAAGGGGCTGGCGCGACGTATGGGCAGAAGCGTGCGACTGGCGGTGCTCTAGCCGGCTGCTACCTGGTCCCCATGCGCCCACGATCAACCATGCAGCAGGATGCCCATTCATGACCGATATCGTTGCCGGCGATCTGACGGAGCAGGACCTCGGGTCCTCACCGTTGAGCGCGAATCCTCTCCTGCACCGTGCGCCCAAGGTATCTGCCAGCCTGGCGGCATTGACGCGCAAGGTCGGACGTGGGCTGCGCATGGTGCTGCCGCCCCAGCAGGCCGAGCTAACACTGCGCCTGGCTCCGGCGAGCCCGGGAACGCAAGCAGCAAACGCCGCGCTTCTGCTGTCGGGCGCAGCCGGTTCCGTAAGGCTCGACGATGGCGCACGCTGGCTGCGCGTGTTGACCGGCATCGATCTGACGGCCGCGCTGGCCGATGCGTCGGGCCAGGACTGCCCGGACTGGCTTACCGCTGCCGTGGCAGCCAAGCTGCAGGGTACCCCGCTGTGCCGAACATCACAGATCAGGCGTGCACCGATCACCAGCGAGCCGCAGACTTGCGCTCTGGAGTTCAGCCTGCATCAAGACGGTCATTTGATGCTGGGCAGCTTTCACGCGACTCCACAGACCTGGCTGCGCTTGCTGGAGGAGTGTGAGGTCACCGCGCTGCGAGCGCCAGAAGACGACTTTCTTGAGATCCCCTGGTGTCAACCGGTCGTGCTCGGATGGCATCGACTGGGCGAGTCGGCCTGCGCCTCACTGGCGGCGGGGGACATCATCTTGCCCTCCCGTCCGGCCTTCGAGCGCAGTGGTATGGGCAGGCTCAATCTGGCCGGGCGCAACTGGCGTGTGCGCTATATAGCACCCGGGCAACTGCAACTCATCTCATCGGAGTCAGGCTTGGATATGGAATCAGTAGAGGATCTCGACCTCGGCGCAGCGCCGGATTCGCCAGCAGGGGGACGCGGCCAGCACGACGATGCGTCAGCTCCGCTGGAAGAGTTGTCGCTGACCTTGGTCTTTGAACTTGGACGCATTGCCTTGCCACTGGGAACGCTGCGCAGTCTGGCGCCGCAATCGATTCTTGCACTGCAGTCGGGCCATCCTGGCAACATCGGTATCTTTTGCGCGGGACGACGGGTTGGACAAGGTGAGGTGGTAGATGTCGAGGGCGCTCTAGGCATCCGTATCGTCCACTGGGGGGGGACATGCTGAACAATCAGTTCGATGTCGTCTCGTTTTCAATCCTGCTGGCCCTGCTGGCACTGATCCCGCTGCTGGTGGTGACGACGACTTCGTTCCTGAAGATATCGCTGGTGCTGCTGGTGCTGCGCAACGCTATCGGTGTGCAGCAGGTTCCGCCGACACTGGCCATCTATGGGATTTCGCTGGCGCTCAGTGTGTTCATCATGGCGCCAACGGTACAGGAAATCGGAGTTCACGCATTGCAGATGGATAGTTCGCAGGTCAGTTCGCGGACCACGCCGCTACTGGTCAAGGCTCAGGAATCCTTCGAGCCTTTGCGCAAATTCATGATGAAGGTAAGCCGGCCGGAGCAGCGCGAGCTATTCCTGGCATCGGCCAGGAAACTCTGGCCCAAGGACGTTGCCAAGGAGGCGCGACCCAGTGATGCGTTGGTCCTGATACCCGCTTTCGTGGTGTCGGAATTGCAGGCCGGCTACGAGATCGGCTTCCTGATCTACATCCCGTTTGTGATCATCGACTTATTGATCTCGAATCTGTTGATGGCGCTGGGCATGCAGCAGGTAAGTCCGCAGACCATCACCATCCCCCTCAAGCTGCTGCTCTTCACGCTGGTGGCCGGATGGGGCAAGTTGCTCAATGCGCTCGCGCTGTCCTATGTCTGACATGGCGGACCGGGTCGACAGAATTTCAAGAGAAAGCGAACATGGCTGATACGCTCAATTTTTTCCAGCAAGGCCTGTGGATGGCGGTGATGATGTCGGCGCCACCGCTGGTCATTGCCACCCTGTGCGGGGTGGTAGTCTCTCTGATCCAGGCTGTCACCCAGATCCAGGACCAGACGTTGCCCTATGTGGTCAAGCTGATGGCTGTAGCCGTCACGCTGGCGACCATGGGGCGCTGGATCGGTGTGGAATTGCTGCGGCTGGCGGACATGGCCATGACCATGGTCCCCGACATCGGCCGCTGAGGCCGCAGCGCCCATGCAATCCTCTACGCTGATCGACCTGCATTCGCTGATGGTGACCATCGCCATCGTCACGCCGCGCGTGCTGGTGTGCCTGGTGATCCTGCCAGGTTTTGGCCTCAACGTGCTGACCGGGATGGTCAAGAATGCGACCGCCATGGCCATCGCGCTGCCGGCCGCAGTACCCACCTTCCTGTTCGTCCAGGACCGAGTTCCCGACTTCCTGCTCTCGGCCATGTTGGCCTTCAAGGAAGCGATGATCGGTCTGCTCTTCGGCGTCTTGATGGCCTTGCCGCTGTGGGTCACGCAATCCATCGGCTCGATCTTCGATATGCAGCGCTCACCCATCCAGATCCAGGCCAACAACGCCAGTGTCGATCGTGATGCCAGTGCCATCGGTGCCATGTTGCTGCAGGCGGTGGTGCTTGTGATGGTGCAGGCAGGGCTGTTTTCGGCGCTGGCGCGCATCCTGCTGGAAAGTTATGCACTTTGGCCCGCCTACACTTTGCTACCGCCTTTCGAACCAGGGCATTTCGAAGTGCTGGTCAAGCGTTTCGGCGAATTCCTGTGGTACGTCGTAGTCTATGGCGCGCCCGTCATCATTCCCCTGATGCTGATCGAATTCGCCTTTGCCATCATTGGTGTATTCGCCTCCAACCTACAGGTCTCCTTCGCCTCGGCACCCATCAAGAGCTTGGTCGGACTGCTGATTCTGCTGATGTACTGGGCCACTTTTTCGCATCACGTGACCGGCGATTTTGCCCATTTGCTGGACCTGCTGGCCAGCCTGACGGATGCGGGGAAGCGATGAGCGAAGAAAAGAACGAAGAACCCACCCACAAGAAGATCGAGGATGCCAGAAAGAAGGGCCAGATCGCCGTCAGTCGCGACCTGGCGCGTCTGGCGATGCTGGTGGTGGTAGCCGAACTGGCCATGGCGACCGAATCGCTCTGGCGCGGTGCGATTTCCAATCTGATGGAGGCCGGTATCCATGGCGTGGGACAGGACTTCATACCAGTGGCCATGACCATCCTCAGTTCGGCCGGGATCTTCGTGGCTATCGTCATCGCCATTTGCTTCGTGGTCTGCATCGTCATCGGCGTAGCCGCACACTGGGGCCAGTTCGGAATGCTGGTGGCGACCGAGGCGCTTACGCCCAAGTTCGACAAGCTCAATCCGGTCAACGGTCTCAAGCAGATCATCTCCAAGAAGAAGCTGGTGGAGCTGATGACCACCGTGGGCAAGGCCTTGTTGATCGGCTGGATCGTCTATGTGCTGGTGCGCGGCAACTTGGCCAATATTGTTTCCCTCTCCAGCGGTGATCCAAAGGACAGCTATTACGGTTTTCTGACCATTCTGCGCGCGATCTTCCACGTCATCATCGTGGTCTGCCTGTGCATCGGCCTGGTGGACTTTGCTATCCAGAAATACTTCCACAAGAAGGAACTGATGATGGACAAGGAAGAGGTCAAGCGCGAGCACAAGGAGTCCGAGGGCGATCCGCTCATCAAGGGACAGCGCAAGCGCCTGGCGCGTCAATGGGCCAACGAGGCACCGGTGGCCAAGACCGCCAACGCCAATGCGGTCGTGGTCAACCCGACGCACTTCGCCGTGGCCCTATACTACGATGCCACCCAGGAGATGGTTCCGCAGCTGCTGGCCAAAGGCAAGAATGAGACTGCACGAGCAATGATCCGGCGCGCGCGCGAGTGCGGCATCCCGGTCATCCGCCATGTCTGGTTGGCACGCCATCTATACGCTAATTGCGACGAGGATGCGCTGATTCCGCGAGAAAGCTATGAAGCCGTCGCCCATGTCTATGCCGTGGTGCATGAACTGGTCGCCAGTGAACAGACGGATCGCCACGTCGAGCTGGAGAGCCAAGGCATCCGGCCGGGTTCATCCTGAGTACCTGCATGATGAAAATGCCGGAATTCTTGTGTGGTGCCGAGCAGCCGCCAACACCTGCCACAGCCCGCGAAGGGCTGCCCCGACGCATGGTCAAGGCTACGCTGAGCCATACCAGCACACGGGCGCTCGTTACCGGGAAGAATGGCTCCGACACCTCGACGCCGATGGTGCAGAGCGTCAGCGTCAGTAGCCTCAGTTGTACCGTCCAGATGGAGATCATCGGTGATGCTTCTGCTGCGGCAGGGCCGTCATCTGTCGCGCCCGGGGGAGGCAGCGCCGGACGTGGCGACCTGCTGCTGGGCGAAGACGAAAGCCTTGGCGATGACACTGTCGGCGTCGCCAATGGCTGCAGCGAGCGCGCCGCAGGCGCAGAAGTGATTGTCGGCAGCGGTGATCGCGCCCCTCATCTTGCACTGAAATACGCGCAAGTCTCGGTACGCTTGCATCCACCTCGGGCCGTCACGCCGCCGCTGATCGCCCCCGGCGCGGCCCTGTCGCCAAGCCAGCGGCAGCGACGCTGCTTGCACTCCGGGTTCTGTGATCCCTCTTCACCCCTTGGTTGCGCCGGGCAATATTGCGATCTCCTTCCCGATTTCTGAGACGCGACGGAACGGAACCGGTACTAACGTAGCGGCCACTCAGGAGAGATTCAATATCTGCCATTTCCTGGAGAGGTAAAAACATGAGTGTGATGACAGAAGCGGCCAGCGCCAGCTATTCCTTTGAGGTGTTGGGAAAGAACAATAACGTGACGCTGGATCTGCAGCCCGCCAATGCGGCCGACAGCGGCGAATTCCGGGCTGCGCTGGAACGCCACCTGAAAAACGATCCGGTCCACTTAAAGACCGATAACGCCTCGCTGGGCTCGGTCATCGTCGGTCGCACCACGCATCTGGCGGCAGAGATCAAGCAAGATCAGCAGTATGTTTCCAAGTTGCTGGAACAAGCCACCCGCACTGGAGACTCCATGCAACTGATGAAGGCAATGATGGCACTCAACTATTTCCAGCTACGGGTGCAGACCGTCTCGAAGGTGGTATCCAAGGCAGTCACCTCGGTTGATTCCCTCACCAAGTTGCAATAAGTCCATGAGCTTGCGACCACTGGAAAATCTATTGATCGTACGCCCGCGCTCACGGTGCTCCACCCGGCTGCTGGCGCACCTTTCGCGCGTGGGGGCGATTCTGGTGCTGCTGCTCCTGCTGTCAGCCTGCTCGCGTTCGGTCAACCTGCAGGCGGGCCTATCCGATGGCGATGCCAATGAAATCGTCCTGGTGCTCAACCGCAAGGGCATCAGCGTCGAAAAGCAGAAGAACAAAGAGGGGGTCACGCTGATCGTCAAGGAGGATGACCTTTCGCGCGCGACCGAGACGATGAACGAAGCGGGTCTGCCGCGCCGCAGCCTGTCCAACCTGGGAGAGGTGTTCAAGAAACAAGGGATGATTTCCACACCCATGGAAGAGCGCATCCGCTATATCCACGGGCTGTCTGAGGAACTGGAATCGACACTCCAGCAGTTCGATCATGTTATTTCTGCCCGCGTGCATGTGGTACTTCCGGAGCGCATTGCGCCGGGTGAACCGATTCAGCCGTCATCTGCCGCAGTGTTCGTCAAATACCGACCACCGATGGACGAGGACATGGTCATGCCGCGCATCCGCAAGCTCGTGGCCTCCAGTATTCCCGGCCTGAGCGGCGAGGAGGGGCGGGCCAAGGTAACGGTGGTGATGATGCCGGGTGAAGTTCCCACGGCGGGAATCGAATGGACTACGCTGGGGCCCTTCGTGGTGGCCGTGTCATCGGTGAGAGCGCTCGGCTTTACCTTGCTGGGGCTGGGCTTGCTGATCCTGCTGGCAGGTGGCTGGCTACTGGTTCTGAATGTCCAGCGCAACCCCAAGCTCATGTTGATGATCGCCCGTCTGTCGATGCGTAAGGCCAAAGCCGGCGATCCGAGTGAATCTGCGCCCGCTGCCGCGACCGCAGCCCCAGCGGCGAATAAGCCAGCCCAGGCCAAATCGTGAAGAACTTCCATTCTGAGCACGAGCCGCTCATCCTGAGCCAGGCATTCCTCGACTGGTGGTTCGCACCATGGCAATACATCGAAACTCCGGCCTTGCCGGGAATGAGCGATACGCTCGTGGCGCGGCGTGACAGCTATCGGGCCTGGTGCGAGCAGGCCGCGCTAGCGCCTGACCTGCCGCGTCTGTTCGACCCGGGCTGGCAGAGCGCGGCCAGCCAGCAGGGGCAGGAACTGCGCCGTCGAGCCGGGCTGTTCGGTGGGCTGTTCGCTGCCCGCGACCGCCAGCAGTCGGTCCTGGGTACGCTGGCGCGGGACCAGCAAAGCTGGTGCCAGCGGGTATCGTTGGCCCAGCCGTTGACTCGCTGCGTACCCGACATCGGTAGTACGGATAGCGCACAGGCAGACGCTGTCGTGGTCGGCCTGGCCGAATTGGCGTGGCGGCTGGAGCAGGATTTTCCTGGGATGTGGGCGCGCTTGCGCGGTTTGCTGGATATGTCCGAACGAACCCGCATCGATGACGCGCTACCCGCTGCTCGCCGTCGTCCAGTGAGCGAATCATCGGCCGCCGCCCGGCGCGCCCTGCGTTGCTGGCAGTTCTGTTGCACCCGTGCGCAACAGGGCTGATTTCCCCCAACGTTTTGAGGAAAGTAAAGAACCCATGAGCGACTTTGCCGTGCAGCGAGTGACCCTGCCCGACCATCTGCGTCCAGCCAATGGTGTGTTGCGCTTGACTGGGCTGACTGTGACCAGCGATGCGGAACAACTGGCTGCACAGATGCTGGCCCAGGCCCGCGAAGAAGCTGCGCAAGTACGTAAGCAGGCCGAAGAGGAGGCCGGGCACGTCGTCATGCGACAGCAGCAGGAGGTCGCGCAGCAGGGCGCTGTATTGCTGGAAGGGCTGCGGCAAGCGCAGGACGACATGCTTGAGCGCATCGAGGAAGTGGTGGTGGACCTCGCGCAGGAAGTTATGGAACGCCTGCTGTTGGAGCTCACGCCACGCGAACGCATTACTGCCATGCTCCGTAGGATACGCCAGGAGGCGCCGCCCAAGCTGCATGAGGCGGTGCTGTGGGTACACCCCGACGATCAGCCTCTGCTGCCGGCCTCATCCTGGGAAATGCAGACCGATTCCGCGCTAGCTCCTGGCAGCTGCCGGCTGGAAGCCGCCAGCGGAGAGTGGCGCAGCGATTTTGCGCTGGCGGTGCAGGCCTTGCGTGATGGCTTGGCGGGGGCAAGCGCTCGCCTCAAAGAGCAGGCGCCGTCCTGAACGGGAAGGTACAGACTTTCCAAAAAATCCGAACCGAATCCCGTGTCGCTGCCACCTACCTGCCGTAAGCCCCCTGTCATCCACATGAGGAGATGAGCGACATGTCGAGCAATCCGGTATTGCAGAATCTGCGTCACATGGACAAGAAGTTCGATGAGATCAGCCAGAAGATCAACGACTTTAACCGCCAGCAGGCCGACGGCGAGATGCCCGATCCGGCTGCCTTCATGGATCTGCTGCAAAAGCAATCTGTCACCAAGAGCGCTATGAGCGCCCAATTCAATCTGCTGCAAAAGCCGTTGAAGACGGTACTCAACGAAACCAAGTAACACCATGTCCATGGAAAGCCCAGACCACTGGCTGCAGACCCTGCCGCTGGATGAACCTGTCGTCATCGATGGTGAAACGGTATTTCTTCGAGTCAAGCCAGAGGGCGCCGAGCTAGGCGTCTACCTGGCCGGCCAGCCCACCGACAGTGCACTGGCCGACGCCATGCGCGTGAGTTTTCAGAGTGCCAGGGAATTTGAGGCTGGCCTTGGCTGGGAGCAGGATGCGGGACTGGTGCTGTCGCGCTGGATTGCCGGTGCGAGTGGCTGGCATGACCTGGCTGAGCCATTGGAACAGATCCTCAACCAGCTCGCCCTATGGCGCGCCGCGATGTCCCGCACGCACTCCAGCCAGGATAAACATGCCAAGCGCGACGAAGAACGCTTCTACAAACTGTTGTCTCAGTCCGGGGGAATGAAATGAATATCCGCGAGTTGATCAAATCGTGGGGTATGGGCGTGTTGCTGGCCGCGCTGCTGCTGTGGGGGACGACGCTGCATGCAGCAGTGCCGGCAGCATGGAAGGACAGCGGATTCTCCATCAATGCCAATGGCATGACGCTCAATGGCGTGCTGGAGGATTTTTCCCGTACCTATGGGGTACGGCTGTCGATGAGCGGTGAGGGCGAGCGCCTGGTGAAAGGGCGGCTCAAAGCCGACAACGGCATTGAGTTTCTCAACCGGCTCGGTGCGACCTACAAGTTTCGCTGGTTCGTCTACAACAACACCCTTTACGTGGCATCGGCTAGTGACAACACCTCCGAGCGACTAGAGGTGGGCGAGGATGCGGTGCAGGATGCCAAGGCGGCCCTAGTCGGGCTGGGTCTGTATGACGAGCGTTTCGGTTGGGGTGAGTTGCCTGATGAGGGCGTGGTCATCATCAGTGGCCCGCGCAGCTACGTCGATCTGGCGCGCAATGTGCTGTTACCGGCCAGCGAGAAGAAAGCCGCTCGCAAGGGTCGGCAGATCATGATATTCCGCCTCAAGTATGCCACTGCGATGGACCGTGTCATCACCTCGCGCGGCAAGACCGAAACCATCCCCGGCATCAAGACCATTCTCAGCAACCTGCTGTTCGGGCCCAGCAGCGGCGAGAAGCTCACCGGTGCTGCGCCGCGCTTCGATGCCGCCAGCAACAAGCGGTCGCGCCTACCCAAGAACGAGCGAGGTCCGATAGGGGAGAACACGGGAGAAGGCCTGGCACCGCTGTTTTCAGCGCCCATGGGCAATGGCACCAACCTGATGATGCCGGGAGGCGGCATGGACGGCGGGCGCGGCGGAGGCTCTTTCACGGCAGATTCGGGGCGCGGTAACGAAGAGGAGGGGCGTCCGCGCATCGAAGCCGATCCCAGCCTTAACGCCATCATGATCTACGACAACATCAACAAGCGCGACATGTATGCCTCGCTAATCGCCGAGCTGGATGTCCAGCCGCAGCAAATCGAGATCGAGGCCCTCATCGTCGATATCGATCGCAGCAAGCTCTCTGACATGGGAGTCGAATGGGGTGTGCGCGCCGGAGCGGTCAACAGCACCATCAATGCCACCACTGCTGCCTCGCAAGGCCTGAACCTGCCGCTGCCGGGGGCTACACTGCTCATCAGCAACGCCGCGCGTTTCTATGCCCGGCTCAAGGCCATGGAATCCAACGGCGATGCTCATGTACTGGCCACACCGACCGTATTGACCCTGGACAATGTAGCCGCTGTGCTAGACCTGAGCCGCAGCGCCTATGTCTCGCTGGTGGGCGAGCGCGTGGCGGACTTGGCCGACATCACTGCCGGAACCAAGCTGCGCGTGATTCCGCGCATCATCCATGACGGTGGTCAGACCCGCGTGAGGCTAGAGGTGGACATCGAGGATGGATCGTTGGACAGCAATGACAACGGCAACTCCGGCAATTCCAACAACAATACGGTATCCACCAGTGTCACCCGTTCGACCATCAGTACCCAGGCTATCATCGATTCGCAGCAGACTCTGATGATTGGTGGTTATCGGGCCGAGGCCTTGAGCAAGAACAAGCAGAAGGTGCCCGTGCTGGGCGACCTGCCGGTCTTGGGCGGTCTGTTCCGTAGCGAATCACAATCCACCAGCACCAAGGAGCGTCTGTTCCTCATTACGCCACGCATCACCGGTACCGATGGTCTGGATGTCGCCACGTCCAGGGCGCTGAAGGAGAAGTCCCCCGATCAACCGCCTGGATCAGGTGCGCCTGCAGCGGTGCCTGCCACGCCTGCTACACCTGCTGCACCGATGCCGCCGCTTCCTCCGGGGATCCCTGGCACCACTACCGGACCTGTGCTGCCGGTGGGGCCGCCTGCACATGCGACCGGCGCGACCGACACAACAGTGGCCGCTGCGACACCCACCACGACGGCTGGTACAGATAGCTCTGCCTCCCCTCCAGGCGTAGTGCCTACTGCGGCAGCAGTAGGTCCAATGAGTCCCATTGGCAATGGCCTGCGCATTCCCACGCGGGTGCGGACCCAGTGCAAGCGACCTGCCGGTGTCGGGATGATGTAGGCGAACGTGTACCGGGCAGTCCTCCTTTGAAAGACATGCCGGTGACGATAAAAGCGACGTCGTGATGAATCGAACGTTCGCACTTTATAAGAAAAGGTAGAGCCGATTCTAAGAAAATAGCGGTCATATTTTTTGAGAATCTCTGTCTTGATTCTTCTTTACTATCAACAAGAAATCAAACGAACAGAAGCGGGCTAATTAACGTTCAGCCAGCCAGCTTCGAGGAGAAATTCCGGGTAGACAGTACTTTCTGTATTGCTGCAAACCGTGACAAGAATATTGACGATGAAGAATTCAACCAAATGACGCATAAGGGTTAGTCATGTATTCAGAACAAATTACTTACAAATGCATGAACAGGGTACTAAGTATTTTTTCCTTTACGCTGGGTTGCACCCTGTCGGTCGGTGGTATGCAGGCAGCCCATGCCCAGGCTACCACCGAGCATCTGTTCCCGGTGACGAGCCGGTTCGACTTGCTGGCCGGTGAGGACAGTCTTGCCGATGATTGCGATACCGGGGTGACGGGCGTGGCCAATGGCGACAATGGCGTGATCATGCTGGCCAAGCTGGATGGACAGAAGACGCGTGCAGGCGGCGCGGCATCGGCGACGGGCGGGAAGGGCAAAAATGCCGCGGTGATGGTACCGGATGTCGAACAACTGCCGGCAGCACTGCCACAGAGCCCCACGGCGCCAGACGCGCAGCAGACCTGGGAGATCATCGTCTCTGACAAGACCCTCAATACCGCACTGGCACGCTGGGCTAGCAAGGCTGGCTGGCAACTGGTCTGGGAGCTGCCGGTGGACTATGCGGTCGAGACCCGGACCACAGTCCACGGCAGTTTCGAGGAAGCCGTCGGTACCGTTGCACGCAGCATGGAAAGTGCCGAGATACCCATGAAAGCCATGTTTTATCAGGGTAACAAGGTCTTGCGTATCGTGGCCAAGGGGGCTGAATGATGATGTCGAAATACTGGGCGCTGGCGCCGCTGGTGGTGATCATGGGCGGATGCACCGCCATCAACAAGATGGAAGCCGAGATCGACGGCGCGACCGACAAGACTGGTAGCCTCGTCAAGGAAGTGGGGCGCACGGCCCCGGGGGCGGTGATGCCCTCGGCGCCGCTGGTGACCCACGACACGGGGATCTGGTTGGGCAAGAATGTGGTCAAGCTGGGGCAGCCGGCATTACCGCCCATCTTTTACGAACCCACCACGTTCGACCGCACCCTCTTTTCGCTGAGCGAACTGGCCGAGCGCATCACCTTGCGTACCGGTATCCCCAGCAGGGTTACCGCCGACACTCAGGAAGTGGCCGGCATGGCGTTTCGTAATCGCCCGGGGCTGACAGGGTTCAATGCCACCCAGCCGCTGCCCCCTGGATTGCCTGGCGAGAATACACCGGCTGCCACACCTGGTACGCCTGCCGCTAGTACCGCTCGCCTACCGTTACCGGCCGCGCCGACGCCGCAACTGCTGTCCCTGCCGGGGGATGCCTCTACGGGCGTACGGATCTCCTATGCCAATGGTTCGCTCAAGGGCTTGCTCGATACCGCAGCTGCGCGTTTCGGCGTCTCCTGGAAATACGTTGACGGGACGATTCAGTTCTTCCACACCGAATCGCGTAACTTCCAGATCAATGCCATTCCGGGCGACTCCACTTTCACGGCCACCGTGACCAGTGGCGCAACATCCACCGGTGGTGTCTCCGGTGGAGGCAGCAGCGGCGGTGGCAGCAGTTCCAGTGGCAGCGCGGTGTCGGCCAACAATTCCCAGAACACCGGGGTCGCCTCGAAGCTGTCGGTCTACAGCGGCATCGAGAATGCCATCAAGGTCATGCTCTCACCCTATGGCAAGGTACTCGCATCGCCTGCCACAGGCGCTATCACCGTGGTTGATACTCCGGATTCTCTCGACAAGATCGCCGCCTACATTGATGGCGAGAACAAGGCCCTGTCACGGCAGATTGCCATCAATGTCACGGTGCTCTCGGTAAGTCTGTCGCATTCCGACGAATACGGTATCAACTGGGGGGCGGTCTACAACAGCCTGAATCGTAACTTCGGCATCAGCAACAGCTTCACGCCAGCCTCGCCTGGTTCAGGCAATTTCACGGCGGGTATCGTCGGTTCGTCGAAGTTCTCCGGGACCACGGCGGTGATCGATGCCTTGTCTGAACAAGGCAAGGTGCGCCGCCAGACCACCGCTTCGGTGGTGACCCTGAACAATCAGCCAGTACCGGTGCAGGTGGCGCGCCAGACCAGTTACCTGCAATCCTCGCAGACTTCGATCGTGGCCCAGGTCGGTACCACGACCACCCTGATTCCAGGGGTGGTGACGGCAGGCTTCAATATGAGCATCCTGCCGCACGTGCTGACCAACGGCACGGTGATGCTGCAGTTCTCTACCGACATCTCCACCCTGCGCGGCATCAGGCAGATCGAAAGCAATGGCAGCCGTATTGAATCCCCAGAACTCGATACCCGCAATTTCCTGCAGCGCGTGGCAATGAAGTCCAACGAGACACTCATCATCAGCGGCTTTGAACAGACCGATGACAACCTCGATTACAAAGGGGTAGGGACGCCCCGGAATTTCCTGCTCGGTGGTGGCGTCAATGGCCAGAATAACAAGGAGATCATCGTCGTGCTCATTACGCCGGTGGCCATGGCTGCGATCTGAGGAATAGGAACCGAGCCATGGCGAGCTATGTTACCCAGATAGAAAAGCACAGGTTCGTCTGTGGGCTTTTCTGGCAATCCCTGTCGCGTCCGCGCGAACTGAAGAAGGAGGCCATTGATCTCGGCCGCAAGATCGATTCCGATCTGCTGGTTATCCGCATGGACCATTCCACCGCCCAGGCTGGTTTTGCGCATAGTCGGGAGGGCGGGCGTTGCGGCATGTTCTCGCTGGCGGCGATCGTCTCCAAGACACTGGCCATCGAGGGCGCCTTCTACGACGGCGAGCAGCAGGCGGTCCACAACTGGCTGGGGGCGTTCATGCTTCCGGACGGAAAATGGCTGTACCTCGCGGTGCGCGACGCCAACTTCCTGCCCAACGGCGACTTCGTGGGTGAGAAGGAAGAAGTACTCGACCGGCTGCACTCCGACTATGCGCTGGGTGGATGGAATGTGGTCATCGGCGAGCCGGAACTGGTCGATATGGGCTTCCACAATTTCAACGCCCGCACTATCGCCACCCTGATTCCGCGCAAGAAGGATGGCAGCATCCGCGTGCACAAGTGGTGGCGTCTGTATCAGATCGATGGCCTACCATCCTGGCTGCCCACTGCGCTGGGCGTCACCGCGGTCCTGTTGGTGGCCGCGGGCGGATGGCTAGCCTGGCGTTATTACCAGCAAAAGCAGGTCGAACGTGAAAGTGAACTGGCCATCGCGCGAGCACGCGAGCAGATACAGCGCGAGGCGTCGGCCGCCGCGCATCCATGGTCGCACATACCACTGCCCGTGCTGATGGTGAAGACCTGTATGGATCGGTTCGATCATCTGACCGCCGGTGGTTGGCAACTGGATAGCTATCTCTGCACGCCGGAACGTCAAAGTTACAGCTGGCTGCGCGGCGACTCGACGATTGCGCTGCTGCGAGCCCAGGTACCGGAAGCAATGATCGATGCCAGCGGCGACAAGGCCAGCTATGTCCGTGCGCTGTCGATGTCCAGCGGTGATAACGACATATTGGGCGAGGCGCAGCCGACCCTGGAAGGATTGATGTCGCGGTTCCAGGCCATTGGTCTGCCCATGAAGCTGAGCGAGGTACCTCCGCTGAAGCTACAGGCACAGCAACAGCAGTGGCAACCCCGCTGGCGCTCTTTTCTGTTTTCCATCAGTGCACATGGCATGGCGCCCGCCGACATTGCCACCATGCTCAGCCGCCCGGGCGTCCGGGTAGAAAAACTTGTTTATCACGGGGCCGAGTGGTCCTTGGAGGGAACGATCTATGCGAAATAAATTGGCGCTGATCTGGGTCGCGGCCACGGCCTTGCATGTTGTGTCGGCCTCGGCTGAAAACATCTCCGAGAGCCTCACGCGGATCGAGGCCGAAACTCTGGTGCTGAAGGCCCGCGAACGACAGCTGGAGATCCAGTCCAACATCGTCACGCGACAAAACGAGATCGCCGTCAAGCAGAACATGACCACGGCCATCACCCAGCCCGTTGTGGTGGGCGATCCGGTGATCCGTGCCATTGAAGGCGTGGGTACCAATATCTTCGCCACCCTGCAGCTCAGCGATGGCAGCGTGGTAGATGTCCAGCAGGGTGACACCTTGTCCAATGGCATGAAGGTGGTCTCGGTGACGCCGCGTGAGGTCGTGGTGATGTCCAAGTCAAATAAGCGCATCCGCTTGGGAACCTATGTACAGCAGAACGTGGGCTTCAATAGCGGCTTCGCGGGTAGCGCACTGGGCCTGCCCGCTGTGCCAGCACGGAGTGCCGCCCGATGATCCAACATGCCGAACGGCAGGAGGGACAAGCGGTGGGCAAGGGGCAGGCCACACTTGGACTCGACGATCTGCAGGCCCTGTGTGGACTTGGCATCCTCAGCAATTCCGGCAGCCTGGAGGCCAGGCCGGAAGAAAAAAAGCTGCTTTGCCTACTGGGCGACGGCCGCCTGCTGGTGGTCGCCGGACAGGCATTCAATCCTCATGTACTGTCCTATCGCGGGCGCCTGGAACGCATGGGCCACCCCTTCAGAGAGGTCCAGGCCAGCATCGAGCTGATCCGGCGCATCAACAGTAATGGATTGCCGCTCCAGGCCGAGCGCAATCAGGAACATTCGATGATGCAGGTCACGGCCAAGGAGATGCTCAACAAGGCCTGCAGGGTGCGTGCCTCGGACATCCACCTGCGGGTGCGGAAGAATTGCACGGAGATCTATTTCCGCATTCACAACGATCTGTTGCCAGTAGGAGGACAGACCCGTGAATACGGTGAGCGGCTGTTGGCTACCTTATATGGCGCCATGACCTCGGTCTCGGACAGTTCCTACAAACCGACCGAACGCCAGGACGCCAGCATCGCCGATCGCGACAAGCTGCCACCGGAATTGTATGGCGTGCGCATCGCCACCGTACCGACCAATGAGGGCAGCCTGATGGTACTGCGGCTGCTGTACAACGATGTTGGCGAAAACCTGGACCTGGGCTCGCTGGGATTTTCTGCCCAGCAGGTAAGCGACCTGCAACGTCTCAAGGAGCAGCCCATCGGCATGAACATCATCAGCGGGCCCACTGGCTCGGGCAAGTCGACCACGCTGCAGCGCGTGCTCAATGGGCAGATCCTTGAAGGCGAAGGGAAACTGCACGTATTGACCATCGAGGACCCGGTCGAATATCCGATCGAGGGTGCGGTCCAGACTACGATAACCAATGCGCATACCGAAGAGGAACGCTCGCGCCTGTTCTCGGCTGCCATCTCCAATGCCATGCGGCTCGATCCGGACACCATCATGATCGGCGAGATCCGTGATCGGGCCTCGGCGCAGAATGCTTTACGCGCCTCGATGACGGGCCACCAGATATGGACCACTCTGCATGCCAACAGTGCGTTGGCTATCGTTGACCGTCTCATCGACCTTGGCTTGCAGCAGAGCCTGGTACTAGATCACACCGTCATTACCGGCCTGATCAGCCAGCGCCTGGTCAAGCAACTGTGCCCCCATTGCAAGAGGCCGTTGCTGGCGCATCTGGATCAGGTACCGGCGGCCTTGCTGGCGCGCTTGCGTCAGGTGATTCCTGACCGCCTGCAAGATGTCTGCATCTCTGGCCCGGGTTGCGAGTTCTGCTCGCATCGCGGCACCATCGGACGCACCGTCGTGGCGGAGGTCATCGTGCCCGACGAGAGCTTCTTCCGCCATTTGCGGATGGGAGAGAAATGTCAGGCCTGGCGTCACTGGAAGGAATCCCTGGGTGGTCGGAGCATCGCCGATCACGCCCTCGACAAGGTGGTGGCCGGCTTGATTGATCCGGCCATGGCGGAAAAGGTGGTCGGTCACTTCCAGGGGCCAGTGGCGGCCTCCGTGCATCATCTGCATGTGGTGGAGGCCGATGGTGCTGCGTGATCTTAATCGCTGGTGGGCTCGGACCCAATTCACGGCCACGGTCAGGTTAAGCCTGTATCGCAAGATCGCCAAGATGCTATCCCACGGTCTGCCCTTGCTCAAGATACTGGAGGAGTTGCGCGACCGCGCCTCCGAACACGGCAAGAAGCCCTACGAGCCACTGGCCATCGTACTGGACGACTGCCGGCGCATGGTTCAGAACGGTCGCCTGCTGGCCGAGGGCCTGGACTGGTGGGTGCCGCGCTCGGAGCAGATGATCATCATGGCTGGAGAACAGTCCGGCAAGCTGGAGCATACGCTCATGGCCGTGGTGGGTGTGGTCCAGGCAGGCAAGAAGCTCCAGGGCGTGATCCTTGGCGGGCTGGCCTATCCGCTCTCAGTGCTGGCGTTGGTGATCGTCTACATCTACCTGTTCGGGACCCGGGTCATCCCCGAGTTCACCCGCATGATCGATCCCTCCGGCTGGCATGGTGCGGCCAGGTCGCTGTACCTGATGTCGGTGTGGGTTCAGCACTGGATGGTCTACGCCGTGCTTGGCTTGCTGGTACTGCTGGTAGTCCTGGTGCTGTCGATGAGCCGCTGGACCGGTTCGCTGCGCATCGTGGTGGACCGGCTGCCGCCTTATTCGATCTATCGTTTGATGGTCGGATGCGGATTCCTCACTGCGTTTTCTGCCTTGCAGTCAGCCGGGGTGACGGTAGAGAAGTCCCTGCTGCGGCTTTCGGCGATGGCGCAACCTTGGCTGCGCGAACGCCTGGACGGCGCCTTGCTGGGGGTGCGTTCGGGGCTCAACTGCGGCGAGGCGCTGCGCAATGCAGGGTATCAGTTCCCGTCCAAGGAAGTTATTGATGACCTGTGCGTCTATGCGGAATACAAAGGATTCGCAGAAGCGCTCAAGCTTCTGGCAGATGAATGGATGGAGCAGGGCGTGGAGGCCATCTCGCTGAGGATGAAGGTATTGAACGGTTTTTCCATCATTACCCTGGCCTTGGTGATTGGCTGGCTCGTGACCGGATTTTTCGGCATCCAGCAGGAAATTGCAGCACTAACGCGAAGTGTCCATTGAACAACCAGACAAGGAAAGCATGATGAAAAGCAAACACATCCATAACAGAAAAGACCATCTGGCCATCCGTTCGGATAGCTTACTGGCGCGGCAGCAAGGGGCGTCGCTGCTGGAAGGCATTGCATACCTTGGTATTGCAGCCATCGTAGTACTGGGCGCGGTCTCGTTGCTGACCGGTGCCTTCGGCAGTGCCAAGGCCAACCAGATGACCGAAGAGGTAGTCGCCATCCGGACCGCCGTCAGAAAGCTCTATATTGGCCAAAGCTACCCGACTTCGTCGCTAGTGCCCAGCCTGCTGTTGGCCAACGCGATTCCCAACACCTTGGCACGACCGACTAACACTACCCTGAGCAACAGTTGGGGCGGGGCAGTGACGATTGTTGGAACCACGACGGGTTTTACCATCACCTACAACGCAGTACCACAGGATGTCTGCGTGAGCATGATCAGCGGTGCCAGCGGCTGGACCCAGATCGACCAGGGTGGCAACAACCCGATCACCAGCTTCCCGGCGACGGTGAGCAACGCCAATTCGCTGTGCTCGGTCAATTCGGCCGCTGGCAATGCAGTGACCTTTACGGCGTCCTGAAAGCCCCTGCTGAACATACCTTCATCGAAGCGAATGGTACGACCGCCGGGTTGATGCATGAACGCAGCGCCACCCGGTGGCAACGATGTCGACCAAGGAAAGGAACGAGCGATGTGGGGCCTCATCGTGGCACTGGTAATGATCGCGGCGGGTGAGTTTTACTCCAGCACCAGCAGCCAGGCACTGGCCGTGGTTCAGTCCAATTCTGGCCGGGAGGTGGCAGCAGAGATGGCGCTGTACCGGCAGGCTGTCATCGACTATTTCAGCGCCCACGACTTGCGTGGAACGAGCGTGTCTATCGAAGCTCTCAAAAGCGCCAAAGCCTTACCGAGCTGGTCGGTGCTCTATCAGCAAAGTGATCGACTGCTCTGGGACAACTACCGAGACCAGGACGGGATCATCTATATCTACTCCACCTCGCTGCCCTCGACAAACATTACTGCCGATCTCAACCAGATCTCCGGCAATTCCCTGCTGGTCGGCGTCTATCGACGCGGCAAGAGCACACTGCAATCGGGCCTCTTCGGCGATACCGGAATTCCGGTCGCCGCGCTGGCGGGCAGGGGCATTGCTGATGGTGCCCCGCTGTGGATCGCTATGACTCAATGAGGATACGTATGCAGCAAGTATCCTGTTCGCCTCCCCGTTTCGCTGCCGTTGCCGCCGTCCATGCAGCCCGGCCTGCACCTTCTTTCCCCGGAGCCGATCCGATGCGCAATTCCCCCTCACGCCCCCGCCCGCAGCGCGGTTTCGCCATCATCGAAGTGCTCGGCGCACTGGTGATCGGTTCGATGATCCTGCTGGGTCTCTCGCGCCTGATCGACAGCTCCATCGATGATCTAAAGGGCACGCAGACCGCCTACTATCAGTCGCAGGTCAGTGCGGCAGCAGCGAAATACCTCAGTGTCAACAACCAGGCCCTGCAGAGCGCTACACCCTCTGCGGCCACGGTTGTGGCTGTCGGTCTGGCCGATCTGAAAGCAGCCAAGCTGGTTGCCAATAACATGGCCACGAGCAATCCCTATGGGCAGATACCCTGCATCCTGATACGCCAGCCCGATCCCGCCGGTCATCCAGGGCAGTTCGATGCCTTGGTGATCACCAGCGGGGGCAGCAAGATCCCTGATCGCGATATCGCCGCCGTCTCCATGAATGCCGGTATCGGCAGCGGCTACATCACCTCGGCCAATCCGGGCGTGGCGCGAGGCGCCTCCTGGAGCATCGCCACCGATCCCTATCGTTCGGTGGCTTGTAGCGGCGCCACAGCACTCAGTGGCGGCGCAGCCGATGGCGGCCATCTGGTATCGAGCATCTTCTACGATGGCCCGGGCCAGCTCTCCACTGACTTTCTCTACCGCAATGCAGTGCCGGGCCGACCCGAGCTCAACCGCATGAATACTGCGCTACGGTTTGCATCGGCAGCCCTGGCGCACAGCGGCACGTCCTGCCTGAACGCCGCTGGTGTGGCAGAGGCGGGTATCGCCATCGACAGCGCCACGCGCAACCTGATCACTTGCGCCAGCAATGGTGTCTGGTCCACGTCTTCCCAATGGCGCGAGCCTGTTGCCACTTGGTCGGACCTACCCGGTTCAGGGAGCCAGGCCGGTGACGTGCGTATGGTCACCAGCCTGAGTCGGGCCTTTACCTATGATGGCGCCAAGTGGGTGGCGCTAGCGGTTGACCAGCAGGGCAACATGAACGTGCCCGGAACCCTTGATGCCAGCAAGCTTGCGGCTAGCCAGTCCATCACTTCCGCGGGAACCATCAGCGCCACTGGCGACATTAATAGCCAAGGCAATGTAGGAGCCGGCAACGATATCAATGCAGGTCGCGACATGACGGTAGGCATCAACTTGGCGGTCGGCAAGAACATCACTGCCGACAACATCTACGCCCAGGGCAACGTCAACTCCAAAGGCGGCATGCATTCGCCGCGTATTCAGTTGTACGACTCCGCAAATCCTCATGATCCCTGCAACTACAACGCAATTGACGACGATGGCAATCCATTCATCAAGTTCCCTATCGGTACGATCTTGATGGACCAGAACGCAACGCCGCTCATCTGCTACCAGGACAAGACTTTTAGATATGCCAATGGTACTTACTCACCCTGATCATAGCGCTGCTGCCGGCATTCCCGTCATACGGCGCCTCGGACGCGACCTGCTGGCCGGCATCCTGCTGGCTTCCAGTTGCGGCCTTGCGCACGCCTGCTGGGAGCAGGTGGCCAACTGGTATGGCGTAAACGTGCATCTCCTGTATGCGATCGCCAAGACCGAATCCAATCTCAATCCTCTGGCGAGGAACCAGAACAAGAACGGTTCTTACGATATCGGCCTGATGCAGATCAACAGCGCCTGGCTGCCGACCCTGAAGAAGTACGGGATCGACGAGTCCCGCCTGAGGGATCCCTGTGTCAATCTTCAGGTTGGCGCGTGGATCCTCTCCCAGAACATGCAGAAGATGGGGCCAACCTGGGAGGCGGTCGGTGCGTATAATGCAAGAAATCCCAAGCTGCGAATCGAGTACGCCAGGCGGGTCTATCGCAACATCCCGACCGAGGCACTCGTTCAGGCAGGGAGGTAGTCGTCCGGATCGGCTGTGTCCGAGGTGGGCGAGGCTTCCTTGCATAGCTCCAGCCGATATCCTTGGTTGTAGGCAGTACGAATCATGACTACCGGCCGGTTGGGGTCGATCTGCAGTTTTTTGCGTAGCTTGTAGACGTGTTGTTCGATGGTGCGGCCAGCGATATCGCTGTCGGTGCTCCAGATCACTGCGCCGATGGTGTCGCGCGAAATGTAGACCCCGGGCGAGGAAAAGAATAGCCACGCCATGCTGAATTCGCGCGGCGTCAGGTTGATCGGGGTTCCCTGGTAGCTGAATCTGGTGGATTCCCGGTTCAGAGAAAACCCGGCGTATTCAATCGTGCGCCGACTGGCGGTAGGCGCCGACCGCCGGATAAGGGCATTGACGCGCGCCGTAAACTCGATGACTTCAAACGGACGGACCAGAAAGTCGTCAGCGCCACTGTCCAGCGTTAGCGCGGCCAGTTCTGCGCTACGCGTCGGCGACAAGACCAGGGTCGGGGTACGATCACCGCTTCGATAGTTCAGCCAGGAGAAAATATTGTCGTCACTTCCAGGGGCAACGGTGATATCGATGATGATCAGGCTAAATCCTCTGCGCCGCAACGCGCGCAACAAATCAGTCTCCGTCGTGAAATGAACCGGTTCGAGGCCGGCTCGCATTAGTGCTTCCTTCACTTGGGTATATACAGCCGGATTACGTAGATAGCATGCTATTTTCATTTCGCGATTCAAGCAGTGTTATGCCATCTCTACGTCGATGGATTTTCCAAATTTCTGTTGTCAAAACGTTGAGAATTCTTGAACATCTCGTCATTCAACGGAAGGTATACTTTAATTATTAATATAGAGCAATTTCATTCGACCCTCCGAGGCTCTGCGATGTCTTCATTCCTCGGTGGCTCAATGCCAAAACTGGATAGGCAAGGCACTAACGTTTCTCCGGTTGCTCAATAAATCATGACCTACCCAGGTGACCGAATGGCAAACAATTCCTCCTTTGCACGAGACCTGCAGCAAGAACTCCTTTTGCTGCTGAACAATCCAAAGACCTTCTCCGATATCCATATCGAGCAGGACGAGCCGGTGATGCTGAAGACGCCTCGTGGCTGGCAGTCTTATGGCGACGTCCCGGTAGCGCTCGACGAGATGCAACCCTTGCTCAACGCAATCGATGAGGATTGGGAAGACAAGATCATCGACAAGGCAATCGATTCTCCGTTCATCCTTGATCGCTGGCGGCTGCGTTGCAATGTGTTTCGCATGGCGCGCGGCACCCGGGTGGCGATCTCGATCCGTCGCTTCCCTCTGGAGCCCATGCCACTGGAGAGCACTGGACTGCCGCCTTACATCAAGACCATTCTGGATGTCACCAAAGGCCTCATTCTCATCACGGGTCCCACCGGTGCTGGCAAGACGACCACCATGGCCTCCATGCTGGAGTACATCAATACGACCCGTCACGCACATATCGTCACGATCGAAGAACCCATCGAATACGAACTTCAACGCAAGCAATCCATTATTTCTCAAAAAGAGGTACCCACGGATACCGCGAGTTTTTCCAGCGGTCTACGCGAAGCCCTCCGTCAAAAGCCCGACGTATTGATGGTCGGTGAGATCCGTGACTTCGAGACTGCCGACACGGTCCTCCATGCCGGAGAGTCCGGGCACCTCGTCCTGGCTACCCTGCATACCAGCAGTGCAGTGCGTGCCATTACAAAACTTCTCAGTTTCTTCCCGCCTGATCAACGGACACAACGCGCGGCATCGCTGGCTGACTCTCTGATCGGCGTCATCTTCCAGAGTCTGCTGCCCTCCGAGGATGGCGAACAACACGTCATGGCCAGCGAGATGGTGTTCAACAACAACCAGCAGATCGCTCCCTTCATCATGGATCCTGAAAAGCTACCGCTGATTGGCGACTTCATGAAGCGCAAGGAAGATAATATGTCCCGCACGCTCAACGATGTCCTGATCCAGCTGATCGCCAAGAAGAGGATCAATCCGCGCGACGCCTTGCGCATTGCCTATAACCGCATCGAATTGCACGAGATGCTGACCAGCAAGCGCTGACGCTTTTTCATGACGGGCGGGGCGTCCCCCGTCCGTATTCTGCCCTGCGGACAAGTCCGCCGGACCCACAACGGTGGAGCAGGACCATCGTATTTCTATCCACGATGTGCACGCAACGTGTACATGACAATCTCCCTTCTTGTTCTCTGAAAGCGTTGGTTTATACCAAGTTCCCGGGAGCAGGTTCTATCGGGCACATCTTTTTTCTATTTCTTTGATGGCGTCGATGGCGCGCGCACGTGCCGGAATCGGCCACTCCACGCCCTGCGGCCCGGTGAACTGCCCGGCAGATGGCGATAAACATGCCGTGATGAGTGGAACTGTGATCACGACGATGGTGACCCATGACTGCGCACGGAGTCGATCGATACCGTCATTGTTGACGAAATAAGCTGACATCTGTGTGACATGCATTGCACAACAGCGGATTTAGTCCGTGGCCAATTTCGAAAGAGCTCAATGAAAGAAACTGACTTTCGCACGCTGGTGGCCGATATTTCGCGCCTTGCCAACACCACTCTCCCGGAGGGGGTGACCGGACATGCGCAACTGGAGATCGACGGCATCAACTTCACACTGATGGACGGCGCTGCCATGGAGGAGGGGAGCATCGCGTACTTCTGCGACTTTGGCCCCATTCCCGACAACGGCGACCGTGCCGACATCCTGCAGCGCCTGCTCGAATGCAATTTGCTGATGTTTGGCGTGGGCACGCCCACCTTCTCGGTCAACTTTGAGACCGGTCACGCCATGCTGATGGGGCGCGCCGAACTGGCCCAGATCGACGCGCAAAAATTGGTCAATGCCTTCATCCACTATGCCACCCAAGCACGGCAATGGCAGCAGAACCACTTCCTGGAAAGTACCAGGCGTACCAGGTCCAAGACCCAACACAGGCTCGTTAGCGCGGCGTAAGCCACGTATGAGCGCATTAGACAACGGAACATATCATGCACATCACAAGGGAAATCACGCAGGCCGACGTCTTGTCGCCGACTCGCGAGGCAGCGTCGACGTCAGCACAGGGTGGCGCCGGTGCGGCCATCAGCATCAGCCTCACGCCGCCGTCGGCCAGCCTGATCGAGATCGTTCAGCAAGAGCAGTCGTCAGCCCAGGAACTGGCTGACCTGCCGCTGGCGTCAGCGGCCGAAACGGCTCGCGCCGGCGATATCGAGCTTCAGCAGATCCTGAGCAATTACCTGCACGTCAAGAATCGACCGATTAACCCCGAACATGCATTGGCGTTCGTCAGGGAACAGCAGATGCAACTGGCAAAGCCACAAGCGGAGCAGGACTGGACCCGCGCTCAGGAACTCTATTTGCAGATGCAACACATCACCTCCGAGGAATTCGAAAGGGTCGTGGGTGGCGTCTTCAAAGGGGGCTGGGTAGGTTCGGGTACGGTCTACGCGCTGAGCAGTCAATTGGGCAATTTTCTTTCCGTGCTGCCTTCCATTTATACCGCTTCAGTCCCGCGCGAAGACCTTAAAAATCATCCGGTCCATTATGCGCTGGTCAATCTATGCATGCAGGTCGGTTTTTCACTGATTACGCCGATGATCAATGCGGCCATCCAGATTCCGATGGTGGCCCGCCAGGAGTTGATGCGTGCTAAGGGGCAGCCGGCACGCTCCAAGGAAATGCGGGCGCCGCTCTATCCCGAGACACGAAAGCAGCTCATCGACGTCACCCGGGAGATGGAGCAATCGGCCAAGCGCATGGAAGAACATAGCCGTGTACTGGACACTCTGGAGCGAGATTCGCCGGCATGGAGTGCGCGGGTTGATGAAATGCAGCGGGACGGTGACGCGGCGGTTGGCCTGATGCAGCAGCACATGCAGTTGCAGAACAAATTCCAGGTGCGCAAGGAGGTCACTGAACTCAATTACGTCAGCCAGTACTATCTGGCATGGAATCGCGTACTGCGTGTGGCGGGCACCCTGGCCGGGCAAATCAGCGGGACGGCCATGGGCAACGCCCACCTGTCGGCCTATATTCAGATCGGCACCGCTGTATTGACCATGGGCCTGCAGCAGTTCTGGGCTGGCCCCAAGGGGCAGTTGGCCAAGCAAAGCGACACCCTTTTGGCCACCTTGCGCTCAACCCGCCTGATCCGTCCCGAGCAGCAGGCGCAACTGGAGGCCGGGCAACTGAACCTGGAGTCTCTGGGCCCGGAGCACCTCGACCTCAGCGATGTCCCGCGCCAATGGACGCGCGGCGAAGAAGTCGCATTGGGTCAGTTCAAGGAGTACCTGTCGCTGCATATCCAGTATCTTGAGCAGGAAATGGCCGACATGCTCGGCATGAATCCGCATGAGTGGCGCGCACTGGTCGCCAACAGAGATGACCCGGAAGCAGGCGAGGGCAACAGGCTGGCCCTCAATGAGCACAAGCTTGATGAGATGAAAGGCGGGCGGCAGCGCTATGAGGCCCTGGGAGCCCAGTTGACACAGTTGAAGGCGGATAAAGCACATGTCCAGGCAGACAATTGGCTGAGCGTCTCGCCGGAAAACCGTGCAATCCTCTTGCGTAGCGTCGATGGCAAGCACGATTGGGAGACCGCCGTGCGCACGGCGTGGGTCCGTATGCGCCTACCGTCGGACTTCATTCCACAGGTGGCGCAACGGGTGGGCGCACAGTTCCAGATGGTGTTCGCCGGCAGCAACATGCCGCTGGTGGTCTCGGCTCTGTTGCGCATGATCCAGGCGGAATCCACCGAAGCGCACCGCCATGCCGTACAGTTGCTGGCCCAAGCCCCAGCGCCGGTCAACAATCTGGCGCCTGTGTTGGCCGCAGCCCCGACCGTGGCGGCCACGGCTGCACCTGTGGTCAGTAACGGGGGGCGCTTCGCCATCGCCTCGGTGATGTCTCTCATCGGTGTGGCCGGGGCCTTCTCCAGCGGCGCACTGGTCAACGACAAGATTACCCAGCGTAGCGAGATGCGCGAAGATGCCAAGCGTGGGGAAACCCCCCGTGTCGGTTTCCAGCCGGGCCTCACTGCCCGCGCTTTAAAGGCCATTGGACGCTCCATGTTTGCGTTGCCCACGGCAGTCAAGAAGCGTGTGCAGATCGAATACACCGCCCGCAGCGCCCGCCATACGCAGGCACAATTGCAGCAGCGCCTTGACCAGGCGAGACTGCTCGCCGACGGTAATAGTTGAGAGGCACTATGCACAGCAGCAGGCGCAATACTGCGCCAGAGCGGGGCAGGGTAGCGACGGCGGCCGGCCGAGATGGCCAGTCGCCATCCCGAGTAGCGCAAGAGGGGCCTGCACGGCAGCTATATGCCAATTACACCAGCAACTGATCTGCTTTATCAATTTTTGCGAGGGGCCGGAACGGGAAGCACTGGATGTTCGACTTAATTCCATCGCAAGCCTTTTTACGCCTTCATGAAAATCGTTTCTTCCTCTTTCGATTTACCCATGCCCTCAGAAGTGCCGCCGCTGGCGCTTGCACCTTCCAACAGCGATCATGGCCAGCCACCGCTGGCCGCCGGCAACGAAGATAGTCGCACCCATTCGCAACATATTTTTTCCGACCGGCGTGCAGCAACGACCTTGCTGGCTCAAGTGCGCAAGACCGCATCGGCACCATTGCCGCAAGGACGCTTTGCCTCACAGTCCACAGAGATCAGCAGCGGCGAGTTGGACCAGGTCGGTCTTGTCGATATCCAGGCTCCTGCTGACGCCGCCGATCCGGTCGCTTCGCCGACGCTGCAGCAGCTCGCGCGGCGCGGCCAGTTGCTTCTGGAGTACCAGCACGCTGTCGATCGCACGCTTGACCTCGATCATGCAGTTGCCGCCATCAAATTGCGGCGCGCCGCCGAGATCTATCTTCCCAAGAGCAATCTTGCCAAGTTCCTGCCGCGCCTGCCCAATTCCGAACGCGCTCGCCAGACACGGGACAACCTGTATCACCAACCCATCGACGATCTCCTCGCCGATGTCCAGCGCCACCCGCAGAATTATTCGCGCACGCTACTCACCGATGTGGCCACCGCGCACATGATGGATGCACTCAATATCGATGTGGCCAAGTATGCGCGCGGGATCAGGGCCGCTGCATGTTATGAGGGCCTGCACAGCGTTGCCGGGCGCATGGTCAGCACCGCTGCCGCGCTTGTGAGCCTGGGCGTATCGGAGTTGCCTGGTGCCAGCGAAGCGATCAAGATACTGGCCGAAGTAGTCAAGATACTGGCTCATGAACTCCCGCCTAACTTGATCAATCCGTTCGTGACCGGCCGGCTACGCACCCTCACTGATGTCAAGGAATCATTCAAGCGCTCCGGCGGACAACCGGTAGTCAGACCCGAGATCGACAAGAGCCCGGACATGGGCCAGATACGACACTCCGCCGTGCTCAGTCGGACCGCCTTGGAGCAGGCGATCACGCGGTTCGAGCAGGTGGCCGACGGTGAAGACAATACCGAAGCGCTGGCCAGCCTGGTCTCGGCTTTCACTACCTTGCACGAGCTGATGGACCGCACCTACCGGCGGCGCATCGGCCTCAATCGCACTCAGACCTACAGCAAAACCTGGGGCATGGCCGTCAATGGCGTGGGCGTGGCAGGTGCGCTGATCACGGCAACCGTCCCCGTCGCCGGTCAGATTGCCGGTCCGGCCATCCTGGGTGCCGCCATCCCCTTGCAATGGGGGGCCGGCTATCTGGATGAGCGGCGCAATCGGCATCGTTACAACATGCGCGCCAATGTGAAGTGGGGTGACTTCCTGCTGCCGCAAGCGGCACAGCGGCATTTTTCGGAACTCACTGCGGCCGACGTGAGCGAAGCCGCCTTGCGCCAATCCTTTATCACCCAGCCGGAGATACAGGTCGCTGCCATCAGGGAGGTGTACGAAGATGCCCTCGCCACCCTGGTCAAGGAGCAGTTGGACCTCGAACGTCAGATCGCCGCAGGCGGCAGCCAGCAACGCCCGCTGGCAATGCTACAGCGGCGCAGCGGTGAACTGGCCGAGGCCATCGCCGCTGCCACGCGCGATATCGATGACTTTGAGTCCTTCGATATGGAGCACTGGCGTCACATCCCCGCAGAGGGGCTGATCGGCCGTTGCCTGGACGATCTGTCCTACCTCGAGAAGCGCAATCGCCATGCCCGCCTGCGCAAGCCGGGCGAATCGGCCCAAATCGTCCAGCGCTACGTGCAGGCTTTCCAAGGCGGCATTTCAACCGGGACCAGCCTACCCATCATCGATACCATCAGTAACATCGACAGCCTGCAAGTCCCTGGCGATAGTCACCAACTTCAACCTGCCGCACTGGCCGGGGTTGCTACCACCGGCGCCATCGGCGGCACTGTCTTCACAGCCGCCACCGGAGAGGTGCGAGTGAGCAAGGCGGAGAACAAGCGCATCCTCTCTGCGATACCGAGCTCGGCGGTGCTCAACCCGCCCCGGGATGATCCCCGCTGGTCCCTTCAGACTGCAAATCGGCGCGTGGACTTGCGCGGGACGGCGGCCTACCGGCGCTTCACCTATACCCGGCGCGACCAATTCATCCTGCTGGGCCGTGCGGTCGGACATGGTCTGATCAGCGGGCCCGTCGGGCTTTACAACATGGCACGCATACGCGGATGGCCTCAAGCTGAGGTAGCGCGGTCGCGTCGTATGCTGCGCTGCGCACTGGATGCGCTGGAAAAAGCCGGCCTGCCAAGGCTAGCGCCGCCGGGCACCCGTGCCGACACCATCTCGGCGATGAAGGACGAACTGTACGACTATCCCGCCGTCCGGTCGCTGCTTGGGCGGCCACAGGCAGGGCAGGGCAGCCCAGCCTGACTCTTCAATACTGCAACGGCAGCGCCAAGGCGTGGGTGGTCGGATGGCTGCCAGCAGCTGTCAGCGCAGGAGTTTCGGGTGCACCCTCAAGCTTGAAGATGCTGATCAGATCGGCCAGGTTGCGGGCCTCATCCTTCATGGCGCAAGCCGCCGCCATGGCTTGTTCCACCAGAGCGGCATTCTTCTGCGTGACGTCGTCGATCAGGTTGATGGCGTGACTGACTTCGGAAATGCCGTTTGCCTGATCCTGCCCCGAGGAGCTGATATCGCCGATGATGGCGGCAACGCTTTCCACGCTTTCGACAATGCCATGGATGGTCTTGCCGGCCTCCTGCACCAGAGCGGTACCGGCATTGACCTTGTCTACTGAATCGGTGATCAATTCCTTGATCTCCTTGGCTGCCGCAGCAGAGCGCTGGGCCAGACTGCGCACTTCCGAAGCCACGACTGCGAAGCCGCGCCCTTGTTCACCGGCCCGCGCGGCCTCCACTGCAGCATTGAGTGCCAGGATATTGGTCTGGAAGGCGATGCCGTCAATGACGCCGATGATGCTGGAAATCTTCTGTGACGAACGGTTGATGGTCTCCATCGTCTGGATCATGCGCGCCACCGCATCACCGCCGGCAGAGGCCGCACTGGAGGCGACGGCCGTGGTCTCATCGGCGCGCCGGGCGTGCTCGGCATTGCGCTTGACGGTGGTGGCGATCTGTTCCATGGCAGCGGCGGTTTCTTCTACCGAGGACGCCTGTTGCTCGGTCCGCACCGATAGATCCTGGTTGCCGGTAGCAATTTCGGCCGAGGCGATCGCGATGCCATGAATACTTCTGCGCAGCTTGCCGATGAGTTCGCGCAGATTGAGCGTCATCGAACGCAGCGACTGCATCAGTTGGCCGACCTCGTCCCGTGCGCCCACCTGAAGTTCTGCCGTCAGATCACCCCTGGCGACCCGTTGCGCGACACTGACCGCTTCGGTCAGTGGCCTGATGATGGATCGCGCCAGCAGGTGCACCACAATGGCCGCCAGCAGCACGGAGAGCCCCTCGAGGATCAACAGCAAGCGACGACTCTGCCCTGCAGTTCGTTCGATCTGGAGATTGATGCTGTCGATCTGATGACGCTGGACGTTGAGAAATTCTTGCATGAGCTGCTGGAAACCTTTGGCCACCGGAACGTATTGTTCTTCCAGAAGTTTGAGTGCCTGTGCGGTCTCGCCAGCGGCCTTGAGCTGGTTCACCTGATCACGAGCGGCCAGATAGCGCTTGCGCTGCACACCGATCTTGTCGAACAGGGCGCGTTCTTCATCGCTGTCGAGCAGGCTGCCGATATGTTCTTGAAGGTCCCCCGATTTCTTGGGACCCTCTGTGGCAAGAAAAGCCGTCAGAGATGGATCGCTGCTTTTGGCAATGGCCGTGGTGCGCATAATACCCGAATCGATGGCACGGTACCAGTCGCTGCTCAGTCGTTCTTTCATCAATGGCTTCTTCATCATGGCCGAGGAAGCATCGCTGAGCGTCTGCAGATTCCACAATGCGACGCCGGTGGTCATGCACGACAAAACCAGAACCAGTCCAAGACCCAATCCAAGCCGCTTGGCTATCTTTAGATGAGTGAACATCACTGCCCCTTTTCGAGAGAACGTTACGCTGCGTACGAAATTTTAGTATCACTGATAGTAACATCGTATTGATCAATGATACATGCAAAAATCATGAGATGGCGAGCGATCCTGCGACATTCCCGTGCAACTCAGCATGGGTGCGGTCTAACCACTGATCGATGGGATCGTAGTCGCTGCGGGCAAAGTTCTTGAGACAGGCGAGCACATCGCGTGCCGAGTTGGCCACATAGTCGGGGCGTCCAGGCATCAGCCTGCGCCAACCACGCCCGCTGTCGGTAGCGCTGGCTAGCGCGCCGTCGCGCAGCAGGTAGCGACGCTGGTCGGGGTTGGGATAAGCCGCGGCCAGGAAGGCATGGATGAGATTTCCGGCTTGCAGGCCGTCGCCGGAAATGCGCACCGGAACTGCCCGATAGCTGGCCTCATGCAGGGTTACGATGTAGTAGCCACGCGGCCCCACGCCTAGCATGGGGGCTACATCGGGGCAATAGGTCAGGTCGAACAGGTCGTGCGTCTTGATGAAATGCCGTCTTGTCAGTGGCACTGCCTGCAGACGGACCTCATCGTTGTGGTCGCGCACCTCTCGTTGCTCCAACAGCAACTGGCCGGCGTCATCCACCTCCATGATCATCATTGGACGATGCAAGGCCGTGGAAAGGGTGCGCGCCAGCATTTCGCCAGGGAAGGGCCGGCCGGGCATGAATGGCTGGCCGGGTGCTGGCAGGTCGAAACGGGTGGCTGGAGTCCAGGCCAGTATCTCGGGCAACACGTTAACGCGCACACGGTCTTTCATGGCTTGACGCCGAGCATCGTCACGCAGTTTGTAGCGATGATTCGGATGATTGACGTCGTAATAGCCACCTTTTTCCCGGAACTTCTCGTGCGATACATTGCGCACGGCGTCATTGAGAAAAGGAGTGATCGGGTGGCCGGTAAGAATGGCGCCCAATATACCCACGCGAATCTGCGCCGGGCTGAGCGCCGAATGGTAGGGATGGCGCCAGCGTGCAGGTTCGTCTTCCCGTGGCTCCAGGGGCGCACCGTGGAAATTGTTGAGTGTTCCACCAGTGAAAACCATTTCCTGGCGTGCCGCATCGTAACGATACATTTGCGCAGTATCCGGGTGGCAGCAGATGGCGCCGTCTTCCAGCTCCAAGCGCAAAGGCTTACCATCCTGCTGCGCCTGCTCCCGAGCTTCGAGATAGCGGTGATAACGCAGTTCGGCCTGGAAGGTGTCGAGCTGGCGGATGTAGAGCACCTGGCCAAGATTGAATTCGTCGCCATCGTCCGAGCGCGACTGAAGTTCGGACTGCCCATTCGGGACCACCCGTGGCAAGGTCTCCGGTGGCGGATCGTGATCGATGCGGTCCAGCACTGCAACCGAACCCGCCATGAGCAGACTTTCCACCTGCATGTGCTCGGCCAGGGGAATGACGGTGACGGCGGTCTCCTGCTGTATCACCATCTTCTGACTGCGATCCAGAGGGGCAGCGCCATAGCCCAGCCCCTGCAAGAAGGTGGCTGCCATATGCCTGGAACTGGTGACGGACATGAATTCGGTCATGGCAAGCAACGCGCCTTCGCCGATGAAGACGGCATCCGGGCCATAGCGTTCACGGGCCTGTGCCTGGCGCGACTGTTCGACGTAGTAGGCATCGGTGACCACGGCCCGGTAGACATTGTGCGGGACGGTCTTGGCGTGCAAGGACATCAGATTGACCATCAGGACGGATAGAGGCGTGACCATACGGTCAGGCTCACCAGTGAGATTGCCGCGCTGGTTCATGGCTGCCGTCTTGAACCAGACTCCGGGGGCCAACCGCAGATAGCGCGCCTGTCCGGTCTGTGCCCAGCGCAGCAGATAGTGGAACAGTTGAGACTCCAGCGTATAGGCGTGGGTCGCCTTCCGCCCTTCCTCGATCATACGATTGCTCAGGCGCTGGTAGTGTGGATTGCTGTGCTCCACCTTCTGTGGCATGCCTGGTGCATTGCCCAGCGTCTGCTGCAATTGCTTGACGTAAGGCACCTGGGCATCGGTGAAGGTGGTCTGCTGGCGTGGAATGCGTTCGGTGCGCGCGAAGGGTGCCGAGGGGCTAGCCGTGTGTGGCAGCGGCGCGCTGATGAAGTCGGGGGAGACCGCGGTCGGATAGGTCATGGCCGGGTTGGCGGCATAGGTCGCCGGAAAGCTTTTCATCAACAGCTCGGTGGCCTTGCGAATGCGGACCGGCAGGCTGGCAATGCTATTGGAGGCGGCTAGCTCCAGATCCGGCATCCGCGAGGGGCCGGCCTGGTCGATATCGGCCGGTCCTGCACGTCCGGATAGCAGGTCCGAGGCGGCGATCATCTCTTGGTAGTAACGTTGGACCTCCTCGAGATGCTGCTGTTGCTGGGCAGGCGTCATCTCATGAAAACTGGCCGCTGCCCGGACCTGTTCAAGCTCGGTGCGCGCAGTACGCGGCGCCTCCAGATTGAGATGATTGATCGCTCGCCGCATGTTCTCCACGCTATCCTTGAGCATGACCGAGGTGCGGCGCAGGGCCTCGATATCCTCCAGACGATCGCGCCCGCCCTCGATCATGCGCTCGGCTTCAACGGAAAAGATGTTGAGTAGATCGCGCACCCGGGCCACCATGTTGTTGGGACTGTTCTCGCGCGCCAACTGGTCCTCACCGGCGCGCGCACTGGCACCGGCCAGGCCGGCACCGGAGAACAGGATCGAGAGAATCGGCAGCAAGGCTTTGTCCACGCCGCGCACACCCAGACGCGTGACGAAGGCTTCCAGATAATTGGTAGGCATGTCGCCGCGTTCAGCGGCCGCGCCGGAAACGTTAGCGGTCAGCGGCGCAGCCCCGTAGACCGCACCCAATGAGCGGAACACCAGATCGGCGGCGAAGAAGTCCATGGCCTTGTAGGTGGCACTGAGAAAAAGATGGTTGTCGGGGTCGCCCGAGCGACCGCGCAGGAACTCTATGCCCGTGAGTACCGTGGCCACGCCGAAGAGACTGTATATATCGTTCTCGTTGCCGCGTGGTAATCCCATGCGTGTCTGGATGCCGTAATTGAGCAGCAGCCGTCCCAGCTCGCCCAGGAAAGGCAACAAAGCCTCATTAAAGATCTGGCCCGCAATTTGTTCCCGGCTCTTTGCCGTGTCCTTGACGAAGTTCTTGTAGGCAAAGCGGTAGGCCTGCGTCACCACGTCCTGCGCCAGCACCGTGACGGCGATGGCGCTGGCGATGGTCTTTTCATCGACGACGCCGGCGCCCGAACCGGTGAAGGCGCGTGCGCCGGCAAACAGGGTGTGGGTCTTTTCATCGCGCAGGCTGTTCATCAAGGCTGTCATCCCATAGACCGTGGTGCCGGTGATCAGCGCGCGCAAGGTGGTCCGAATGACGCCATTGGCCGTAGTGCCCCTGACCATGGGGTTGAGATCATTGAGGATGATATCAGTCAGAACATGGGAGGCCGCCGTGGCGATGCCCTTGAGCGAATGCCGGTCCTTGAGGAAGGGGGCGGCCGGAATTTCCTCTCCGGTGGAGACGATGATTCGAGGATCGGCATAGCCGGCGATGCTGCCATAAGGACCTGTATTGTCGCCACGCCACCCATAGACCGAGACATCGGCACCGGGCAACGGCGACAGCGCCTTGACCGCTTCGCCATGTGGATCGAGCAGGGTCATCTTCAGGCCCTCTGGCGCATATTCGAAGCGGTGCCGGTACTGGTCTTCGGTGCGCACAATGAGCGTGCGGTTGCGCGGTCGGTCGGCCATGAAAGATTCGATGAGTTGACGCATGGTCGCATTCTTCACCCCCGGTGCATCGCTGGGAGCGATGATCTCCACGCCGCGATCGTCGAAACCGGTCACCTGGGCGATGGCGCCACCGCCGATGTTCAGACTGGCCGGATACTGGCCATAGGAACGGCTCTGGATCGGACGTAAGGTGTTGTGGTACTTCTGGTCGGTAAGGAAGATGATGGCGCGGTTTTCCGGCCCATTGAGGTCGCAGTATCCCAGCCGAAAATCACTGCTGTGAGCATCGGCGCGCTGCGATGGCGGGGGCTCGCCGAAGCCCTCGGCCATGTAGTTCTCAGCATTGGCCCATGAAAACTGGCGGGGAAACGGGGTGGCGTTGGGCGGCACTGGCATGACCACAGTATTGCTCTCATCGGCGCTGCGGCGCGCGAACAGAAGCGAGCGGCGCGAACACTCCAGCAAATACGTGCAGAAGTAGGTTTCCATGGTCACCTGTGGTCCCCCCACGCCGGTGCTTTCTGCGGCCATGAGTTCCTCGCGCCGCGCTGCAAAGCCCAGCAGCTCGCGTGGCCCCACCAGCCGATTGGCGTAACCCTTGATGAAATACAGATCGGACGCCCCCTCCGGCCCCGGCACGCTGTCCTTGATCACCAGCAGGTGGGTGGCTACCTTGCTGTGACGAAAAGCGAAGGGAAAACTGGCGATGCCAACGTGATCATTAAGCGAGGCAAGCTTGACGCCGGCTGACGCTGATTCCACGTGACGCCCTTGGAGCGCCGTGACGATGTCGTCGAATTCGGCACGACTGACGCCGCTCTGGCGCATGTCCTGGTGCAGTTGTGTCAGCGCGGGCGCGGAGGCTACCGGTTGCGCCGTCAACGCCGACAGCAGCATGGCCTCGGACGCAATCTCGATATGGACATCAGCCGGGGCGTCGGTGTGCTGATACAGGACCGGGGCTTGCTGGGGCTCGATCCGGCCTTGCAGTTGAGCCGGTCGGCGCTCCAGATCGCGCCTGGAGGCAAGCCGGGATCCCTCGGCTGGTGCGATGGTCGGGTTCGTCTCAGCGGCAGGCGCGGCAACCGACGACGAAGATGTGCCGCTCAGCTCGATGATTTCGTTGAGCGGTGGACGTGAAGAAGAAATATGAGCCATGTTGGTGCAATGGAAGAAGGCTGAAGGGGGTCACGCCGCAGCCAAGGCAGCACAGCAATGACCCAGATGTCTGCTGCTGGGTGGTGCGGATACTGGCATTGTTCCAATGTCATCCAAATGTCATATTTATTTTCGCAAATTAATCAAAAGTGGACCGTACCAATATTTATAAAACAATCCGGTGGCGGCAACAAGTCCGATACACCAAGGGATAGATATGTGCTGGCGGGCTTTATTAAAACGCCCCAATTTAGCGCTCTAGATGGACATTTATGGTGCGAACTGATGATTTTCAGGTAAATGAAACGTGAACAGAAATCGTCGATACCGCATTTTTATTACAGTAATATTAAAAATAGAAAAAACCAAAATATATTTATTTGGTACGTACCAGTTATTGACAGCAGAACGCTGAAATTTCATAATCGCCTCACTTTCAAAGCGCGTGCGAACTCTTCGCTATGCGTCATACCGATCAAGGAGCTGCGATGAGAAGCTGGGGCGAAACGGAAAAGCGCAGGGCGCGTATCGAGATCATTCCCATGATCGACGTGATGATGTTCTTGTTGGTCTTTTTCGTGCTGCTGAGCCTGAACGTGATTCCGGCGCTGGGCATCAAGACCTCCTTGCCCAGCTCCTCCTCGGCCAGTGACCTGCAGACCCAGCATATCGCCCGCATCGCCCTGGGGGTAGATGGCGAGTTGGAGCTGGAAGGCAAGCCGATCAAGCTCGATGCCTTGGTGCCGAACCTGAAACAACTGCAACAGAAGGAGCCCGGCAAGAAGCTGGTGCTCATCGTCAATGCAGATCAGAAAATCGAATTCCAGCGCGTGATCGACCTGATGGACACGCTCAAAGGCAACGGCTTTGATGCGCTGTCCTTCGTTTCCAAGCGCAAATGATGGCCATGCTGCTGATTTATCGTCATCGCGACTGGGTCGCAGCCTTGCCTGCAGCAGGCCTGACATTGCTGCTCGTCACGGCCGGAGTACAGGTCGTCAAACCGCTCAAGCCCAAGTACGACGAGCCAGTGAAATTGGAGATCATCGACCCTGTCAGCCTGCCTCCTGCGCCACAGCCACAACAGCCGCCCATGGCAACGCCGCTCCGGCCTGCCCCCAAGAGCCCGCCGTCGCCCAGGCCGACGCCGCCAGCACCACAGCCCGTGCTGCCCAAACCGGCCGCCGCGCCCACGACGAGCGTGCCGTCAGCCGCTGCGCCGACACCAACGCCTGCGCCTGCAGCCCCGGTACCGACACCCGTCTCGCCGGCGCCGCCACCGGTACCGCCAGCACCCAAACCGAATGTAGAGGCTGAGTTCATCGCCAGGGTGCGCGCCTATCTTAACGCCGTGAAGCGTTATCCGACGGGGCGTGAGGCCAGCCTGCAGCGGCCGGAAGGTACCGTCAAAGTATGGTTCGTCCTCAATCGCGATGGCTCAGTGGTGGATGTCGGCATCGAGCAAAGCTCCAATTCCATGCTGCTCGACCAGGCCGCACGCCGAAGTGTGGGCATGGGACGGTTTCCGTCATTCCCCGAGCAGTTCCAGCCCGGGCAGCCCACACACCGCTTCGTGGTGGATCTTGAATTCAAGCCGTCCACAGACTGATACGTACCAGCCGGTACTGCGCCCGTAAAGCTTTTTCCGAGAAGTCGGTATCGCATTGGCGATGCCGAAGAAATGCCATGACTGTCCGCGCTTGTCCGGCGCGAAACGCAACCGAACCATTCTATGGGAGTCGCAACGATGAAGTTGAAATTCAACAAGCTGGCGCTGCTGGTGTCGAGCCTGTTCCTGGTCGATCTGGCGCCAGCATGGGCGCAAGAAACTAGCAATCTGGGCCAGATTACCGTCAACGGTGCGGCTGAAGCGCCGGGCGCCGGCATGATCCAGGCTGACGACACGCCCAAGGCGCGCAGCTCGGTCAGCCGTGAAGCCATCAGCAAGATGGGCTCCTCCTCGACCGCCTTCCAGATCATCCAGAGTCTGCCGGGGGTGTCCGCCTTCGACCAGGATGGCACAGGCCTCTTCGGCGGTACCCTGCGGGTACGTGGCTACAATGCCAACCAGATGGGATTGACTCTGGATGGTGCACCGCTGAACGACTCGCTGAACTACTCCATCAATATCCAGGAGTTCGCCGACCCCGAGAATACCTGTGATGTCTTCCTCAACCAGGGCAGTGGCGACATGGAAGCACCGCACGTCGGTGCCAGTGGCGGCAACGTCGGCATCAGCACCTGCGATCCTCGTGACACCATCGGCGGAAAATTCAATCTCGCCTTCGGTTCCAATCGCTACAACAAAGAATTCCTGCGCTTCGATTCCGGCAAGTTCGCCAATGACCGGGCCAAGTTCTTCATTTCCATGTCGCAGGCTGGGGCCGACAAGTTCAAGGGCGCCGGCAACGCCAGGCGCCAGCATGTGGATGCCAAGGCAGTCTTTGATTTCGGCGCAGGCAGTTACTCCAAGCTGGCCTTCCTGTGGAACAAGATGGACAACGCCAACTATCGCACCGTCAGCAAGGCAGACCTGGCGCGCTTCGGCTACGGCTATGATTTCGGCACGACGCCGCCGCGCCATCTGCCACCGGTCAGTGGTACGGCCCAAAATGAAGCGACGGCCAATGCCGCCATCCTCGGCAACTACCAAGGCTTCAATAACAATCCCTTTGAAAATTATCAGGTTTCGATGGTCAACCATTGGCAGCTCTCGCCGCAGGCTAGCCTGGATGTCAATCCCTATTACATCTATGGCTACGGCACCGGCGGAAACCAGCTCACCAGCGTCTCCGAAGCGCTGGGCAGCAATCTGCTGCACGGAGGCATCGGCGACCTCAATGGCGACGGTGACAGGCTCGACACGATCCTGGGCTATGGCAGCAATGTCAGCCAGACCAACCGCTGGGGCGTCACCACCAAGGCCAACTATCAGCTAGGCAGCCACAATCTATCGGGAGGATTGTGGCTGGACCGTGGCATTTCGCAGCAATATAGCCCCTTCGTATCCATCGACAGCAATGGCAATACGTCGGATTACTGGCTGACCAACAGTGCCCAGTATCTGAAGTATGCCGATGGCACGCCCTACAATGCGTCGCGCAACTGGTACACCCGGGTGGACGCCCACACGGCGTTTCTGCAGGACAGCTTCTCGCTGATCAATGAGCGCCTCAATATCCAGTTAGGCCTCAAGCGCCAGGAGGTCAAGCGCGACTTTCAGAACTTTGCCAGCGGCTTGAGCGCCAACAGCGGCGGGGCGGACTATGAGGTCAGGCAGAAATTCAGCAATACGCTGGGCAACATCGGCCTGCGTTACCAGCTCAGCGAGACGCAATCGGTCTTCATGAACCTGGGGCAGAATGCCCGCGCCCCGGAGAATACGGCCAATACCGGCCTGGTCCAGACGGCGGCGGCCAGCAACTACACGACCTCCATCGTCAATGGTGCGCTAATCGCGCGCGACAGCCAAGGCAACATCGTGCCGCTGCGCATCGGCTCGCCCAAGGTCAATCCAGAGAAATCCAACGATGTCGACCTGGGCTACCGCTATGCCGGCAACCGCCTGACTCTCTCCGGCTCGGTGTTCTACATCGACTTCAAGGACCGCATCGCCAGCCAGTATGACCCGGTCTCGGCCCTGAGCACTCAGTTCAACGTAGGTGCCTCGCGCACCTATGGCCTGGAACTGGAAGCGGGGTATAAGCTGAACGACAACTGGAACATGTATGGTTCGCTCACCCATGCCGACTCCAGTATGCTCGACGACAAGGTGGCCGTGCGTGCTGCCAACGGGACGGCGACTACCCTGCAGACCACCGGCAAGCAGATGCCGGACACGCCGGAATGGCTGGCCTCGCTGTCGCTGCAGTACAGCAGCGGTCCTTTCTACGCCAGTGCACAAGGGCGCTACGTCGGCCAGCGCTACACCACCTTGGTCAATGACGACAAGATCGGCGGATACACGCTGTTTGACCTGGGCGCCGGTTACCGCTTCGATAAAACCTTGTTCCTGCAAACGCCGACGATCCGCTTCCAGCTGCTCAACCTGTTCGACAAGAAGTACCTGAGCATGACCGGCCCCAGTGGATCGTCCTTCACCACCAATGCCAATGCCACCACTGGCACCAATGGTGCAGCCATCTCGGCAGCATCGGCGCCGCTGTTCTACGTCGGCGCACCGCGTACCTTCCAGGTGTCGCTCAGCAGCGATTTCTGATCCGATCGGCATGATCCGCCGCACTGCCGCCCACAAACCGGCAGTGCCTCTTACCCAAGGAGCTTTTATGAATGCCATCCAGTTATTCCATGAACTGACTTTCTATGCCATGTATGTGGCCGCCGCACTGGCGGTTTTCATGATCGTGGAGCGGCAGTTGTTCTTCATGTTCAGTGCACGCGATGCATTGCGCCTGCTGCGCACGATGAGCGCCAAGGAGGGCGCCCCTCCGGTCATCGACGCCTCCCTGCTGGAGCGTCAGACGGTGCCCGCGCAATTGGTGCGCGAGGCACTGCAGGTGCAGGGCAGGGCCGTCACACAGGCCCAGCGGGAAGACCTCGGCGAGGCGATCTACATCGCCGGCAAGAAGCGCGTCAATGCGCGTCTCTGGGTGCTTGATACCATCGTCACGGCGGCACCGCTGCTGGGCCTGGTGGGCACCATCCTGGGCATCATCGATACCTTCGCGGTCCTGGCTTCATCGGGTATCTCCGACCCCTCTGGCGTTTCCAAGGGCATCGGCACGGCCCTGTATGCCACGGCACTGGGAATTTCCATCGCCCTGTTCGGCCTGCTGTTTTACAACTATTTGCGCGAATGCGCCGACAATCTTAATGACCTTCTCAAGGAGCTGCTGCTGCGCAGTTCCGGTCTCGAGCATGGTCATTGCGAAGGCGACGGTCGCGGCTCACGGGAAGGTAGCACTGTGCCGCGCAACGCCCGCCACCCGGTACTGGCGGCAGGCTGAGCGAACAGGGCAGGTGGGTGCCGGACGGCTCACCTCACGCACGCTGGCCGGTGCTGCATTGGCACGCGCCTTATGATTTACAACTGGTACGTACCAATGTAAGATTGCCGCCATGAAAAAAGACCTCCCCCAAAGCGAAGCCCAGTTACCGCGTTACCGCTGGCTGGCCGACATTATCCGCGACACGATCGACCGCGGCCTTTTTACCGACAACCAGGCACTGCCGCCCGAGAGGGAGCTGGCGGAACATTACGAAGTCAGTCGGGACACGGTGCGCAAGGCGCTGCGCTATATGGAAGAGCGCGGCATCATCTACAGCGACCACGGTCGTGGCACCTTTGTCTCGCCGGCCATCGTGCGAGGTACCACGCGCTTCATCGACAGTTTCTCGCAAGATACCGGCAATCGCGGGGGCGTACCGGGCCAGCGCATCATCAGCATCGAAAACGTGGGCGCTAGCATGGCCATTGCCACCCTGCTCAACATCGAGTCCGGCACGCCGCTGGTACGGGTACGGCGGGTGCGTCTGATCGATGATGCACCGGTCGGCGTGCATGACGCGCATCTGGTCTTGCCGCGTGGATCGCGCCTGACACGCAGCCAGATCGAGCGTAGTGGTTCGCTCTACAAGCTGCTGACGGCTCAGTACGGGTTCGACCCAGCCGAGGCCGTGGAAAATCTCTGCGCCGGGGCTGCCGATGCCGATGATGCGCAGTGGCTGGATGTGCCGGTGGCAGCGCCTCTGCTCATCTGCGAGCGTATCACCTTGTCCGACCGCCGCCAGCCTATCGAGTATTGCCTGATGAAGTACGTGTCCAGTTACCGTTACCGCACACGCATCGCCCGTCACAGTGACGGCACCCGCTGAACTTCCCTCTGTCTGAGCCGATGAATGCCATCTTCCGCTACCTGTTGCCTCGTCTCGCCTGGACGCTGATCCTGTTGGCCCTGCTGTCGCTGCTGGCGCACTGGTCCGATCGGCTGGCAATCAAGGCCAATGGCAAGACGCAGTTACGTGCGGTCCTGTTCATCAATGGCACGTTGGGGGACAAGTCCTTCTTCGATTCTGCGGCCAGGGGAATGCGGCGCGCCGGCCATGAACTACCGGTCAGCGTGCGCGTGGTCGAGGGGGGTAACGACCCGACACGGTGGGAGTCAGGCCTCAGCGATCTGGCCGATAGTGGTGACTACGATATCGTGCTGGCCGGGACCTACACCATGGTGCCTTATGTGCAGCGACTCGCCGCGGAGTTTCCACGCACGCGCTTCGTGATGTTCGATGCCACCGTCGACTATGCCCACTGTGCCTGCGGCAATGTGCATTCCATCCTGTTCCGTCAGAATGAGGGCGCCTATCTGGCTGGCTACCTGGCCGCCATGCTGCTACAGGCGCACTTGCTGCCGGGCGTGCCGCCCAACGCCGGACTGGGCCTGGTGGGCGGGATGCAGTTACCGGTCATTGATGATTACCTGCTGGGTTTCGGCGCCGGAGCCCGCGCAGCCAATCCGTCGGTGCGGATGGCGGTGCAGTATGCCAATGGCTTTTCCGATCCTGCAGCCGGCAAGGATATTGCAAATGCCCAGATCGCTGCGGGCGCTGGTGTCATTTTCCAGGCCGCCGGTGCAACCGGGCAGGGCGTGACTGAAGCGGCCAGCGAGGCGCACCGTTATACCGTCGGCGTGGACCTTGATCAATATGAGATGTATCGTCACAGCAATCCCCAGCGCGCTGCGGCCATCATCACCTCCGTGCTGAAGAACGTGGATGTCGCTATCGTGCAGGCCTTGACCCTGGCGCTGCGGCAGCAACTGCCCTATGGCCGCGCCGATTCGCTCGGTCTGGCCGAGGGAGGCATCGGCATGGCACCGCATTCGGAGGTGCTGGATCGCCTGCCGGTGCCGCTGCGACAACGTCTTGATGCCGTGCGCGCGGATCTGGTCAGCGGTCGCGTGCGACTGCCCAGCGGCTTCGCCTCCGCATCTGCGGAGGCGCGGGGATGAGCGCTAAAGCTGTGATGGGTACGCCAGGAGCACTGCTGGAGCTGCGCGATGTCTCCAAACTCTATCCCAATGGCACGTTGGCCAATGACAACGTGAACCTGTCCATCCGAGCAGGAGAGATCCACGCCATCCTGGGCGAGAACGGTGCCGGCAAGTCGACCGTGATGAAGATGCTCTATGGCTTGGAACAACCCAGCTGCGGCAACATCTGGCTGGATGGCCAGCCACGGGTGCTGCCCGACCCTGCGCACGCCATAGCGGCCGGTATTGGCCTGGTGCCCCAGCATCTGCATTTGCTGCCTTCCTTCAGCGTGACAGACAACATCGTGCTGGGTGCAGAACCGCGCCGCGGGTGGCGTATTGACCGCAAGGCGGCGCTGCAGCGCGTTCAGTCTCTGGTGCAGCGGTTCGGACTGGACGTGGACCCGCTGGTGCGTGTGCGCGACCTGCCGGTCGGGGTGCAGCAGCGCGTCGGAATTCTCAAGGCGTTGTATCGCGGTGCTCGGGTTCTGCTGCTGGACGAACCTTCGGCAGTGCTTTCGGCGCAGGAAGCAATGACCTTGTTCCAGGTGCTGCGCGGCATGGTCGCACAAGGGCTCACGGTGGTGCTGATCAGCCACAAGCTCAAAGAGATACGTGATGTAGCTGACCGCTTTACGGTATTGCGCAAGGGGCGCGTCAGCGGCAGCGGCCTGGTGCGCGACTTTTCCGAGACAGAGCTAGGCAGCATGATCGTCAGCACGGCGCCCCCGCCTATGCCGGCACGCAATCGCAAACGGGCGACGTGCCCGCTGCTCGAAGTCCGTGATCTGGAGGCGCGGCATGGGGATGGACGCCTGGCCTTGCGGTCGCTGTCGCTGGACATCGCGGCCGGAGAAATTCTCGGCATTGCCGGTGTTGAGGGCAATGGACAGGACGTGCTGGCGCGCGTGTTGTTGGGCCTGCAGGCAGCCAGCAGGGGGGAAGGGCGACTGCAGGGTCTGCGCTTCACCGGCCTGAGCGTGCGCCAAGTGCGCGCCTGCGGCGTGGCCTACATCGCTGAAGACAGAATGCACGACGGCGTGGCCGCAGAAATGAGCATCGCCGACAACTTCATCGCCGTCACTTATCACAAGGCGCCGTTCTCGCGTTACGGCTGGCTCGATAGTACCGCCATTGGCCGTGCCGCCACCGAACTCATGCAGCGCTGTGGCATAGTCGCGCCCTCGCCGGCAACCCTGATCGGAGCGCTCTCTGGAGGCAACATGCAAAAGCTGGTACTGGGCCGAGAAGTGGCGGCAGGGCCCCGTCTGCTGATCGCCAGCCAACCCACGCGCGGCGTCGATATCGGTGCCGCACGTGCCTTGCATGACCAGTTGCTGGCCTTGTGCGAGCAAGGCGCGGCGATCCTGCTGATCTCCGCAGACCTGGATGAATTGTTGTCCCTGTCGAACCGCGTTGCGGTGATGGCCGATGGCGCCCTGGTGGCGCACTTCGATGCAGCCGGACTGGGGGCCGATGTCCTGGGCCCCTATCTGACCGGTGCGCGGTGCGAGCAAAATGCTGCCGCCTTGCTAGGTAGCGCTGCCACTGTCACCGGAGTCTCCGCATGAACCAACCGACCGCCTTGCCATTGCAGCAGCGTCTGCAATGGCAGCAAGCCTTGGCCCGGCGCCTGCGGCTGCCGGTGGCGCTGGCAGCCGGCCTGTCGTGTGGCTTCCTGATCATGTGCGCGGTGAGCACCGAGCCATTGCGTGCGTTCCTGATCCTGCTTACGGGAGCCTTGCCACGCTTGCATTGGAGTGCTGGCGAGGGCTGGCAACTGAGCCGCCTGGTACGTTTCGGCGCAGTGATCGAAGATACCATCACGCTCAGCCTGCTGGGTCTGGCCGTGCTCATTCCTTTTCGCGCCAAGCAATTTTCGCTGGGCGCCGATGGACAACTGTTCCTGGGGGCGCTGGCTGCTACCGTGGTAAGCCTGTATCTGCCTGGGCCGTGGTTCGTGGTCCTGCCGCTATCGCTGATGGCAGCCTGTGTCACCGGATTCCTATGGGGATCCTTACCTGGACTGCTCAAGACCCGCTTCCAAGCCAACGAGATCGTCAGCACCTTGATGCTCAATATCGTGGCGGTACAAGCCTATCGCTGGCTGGTCAGCGGCTGGCTGCGTGATCCGAGCGGCGGCTTCATCGTCACGCCTTTCCTACCCACATCGCTGCAGCTGCCGGTGCTGCTGGTCCATACCAACGTGACGGTGATGCTGCTGGCCTTGCCGTTACTGGTCTGGGGTACCTGGCTGCTGCTCATGCGCACCACGCTAGGTTACGAGATTCGGGTGGTCGGACAAGCGCCCGCGTTTGCCTTGCAAGCCGGCCTGCCGGTACAGCGCACAGTATGGCTGTCGATGGGATTGGGCGGTGTGCTGGCCGCACTGGCCGGAATGCATGTCAGCCATGGCTTGCTCAAGCGCCTGCCAGTCGACCTACCCACCGGGCTTGGTTATGAAGGGCTGCTGGTGGCGTTGCTGGCCCGCTGCGAGCCGCGCGCAGTGCCTTGGGCGGCGCTGATGTATGCATATCTGCGCACCGGGGCGCTGGCCATGGAGCGCAGTACGGACGTCTCGCGCGAAGTGGTGCTGGTAATTCAGGCACTGGTGATTCTATTCCTGGTGGCCGAGCGCATCCAGCCGGCCCTGGCAGCGGCCTGGCTGCGCTGGCGCGCACGCGGGGGGGCAGGAGGTCGACATGGGGCATGAATCCTGGGCCTGGAGCATGGCCGCCGTGGCATTGTTGCCGGCGGTGCTACGCGCCAGCACGCCCATTTTGCTAACAGCCCTGGGCGGGCTGCTATCGGACCTGGCGGGTTGCATCAACGTCGGTCTGGAAGGACTGATGCTGGTGGCGGCCTTCTTTGCCGTGATGGGCTCGGTCCTGGCCGCGTATTGCCTGCCTGGCCTGCCCCCGGTTTGGCACGCTTGGCTGGGGGCTCTGGCCGGGGTGCTGGCTGCCATGTTGCTGGCGCTGCTGCTGGCGGTGTTTCACCTGGAATGGGGCGCTGATCTGATCGTGGCCGGTATCGCCCTCAATGTGCTGGCCGCAGGCCTGACGGTGTTTCTGTTGTCGACCTTGGTCGGAGACAAGGGCTCCACCGCCGGTCTCGATACCCCGGTACTGCCGGCCCTGCATCTGCCCGGCCTGCAGTCGTGGCCACAGTTGGACCTGCTACTCAATGGCGAACACGGGCGCGGCCATCACCTGCTGCTGTGGACGGCCTTGCTCGCCATTCCCGTGCTGCGCCTGCTGCTGCATCACACCCGCACTGGCGTGTGGCTGTGTGCATCGGGCGAACATCCCCAGGCCGCTGCCGAAGCCGGAATTCCGGTCAAGCGAATGCGCTATCTGGCGCTACTGCTGTCGGGGCTGCTGGCCGGCCTGGGTGGGGTTTACCTGAGTATGGGCTACCTTAGCCTGTTCCAGGCCGATATGACCGCCGGACGAGGATTCCTCGCGCTGGCGGCGGTCTTCGTCGGCGCCCGCAGCCTCACTGGCACGGTGGTGGCGTCCTTGCTCTTCGGCGCCAGCGCCGTCCTTTCTACCCGGCTCGGTGCGGCGGGCATGGCGCCACAACTGCTGTACATGCTGCCTCCTGCGGTGACTCTGCTGGCGCTGGTCGCCGCGGGCACACGCAAGCGAGGCAGAACGCGCAGATCAACCTAGGCAATACCCCTTCGCATTACAGGAGAAGCATGTGAGCAGCATTATCTTGAGGGATCGAATCTTCGCCTCGCTGGCCTTGGCCGGCATGGGAGACGCCCTCGGCGCCCAGACCGAACAATGGAGCATCGACGAGATCGCCGAGCGTCACGGCGGATTGGTTACCTGCTTCGGCACGCCCCCCGAGGACACCTTTGCCGGTGCCAATGCAGGCAAACGCGCGGAGATCACCGATGACGCCAGCCAAATGTACTACCTGGCACGAGCCCTGATCGCCGCTGGCGGCCAGCTCGACCATGATGGCTGGGTCGCCTGCCTGCTGGATTGGGCCAGCACCAGCCCCAAGGCCGGCTTCATGGGACCGAGTACCGCACTGATGGTCAAGGCCTTGCAAGAGGGGAGCGATGCGAATGATGTCGGCATCATTGGCCGCTCGCGCCGCAAGATGACTACCATCGGCATCACCAATGGCGCCGCCATGCGGGTGGCGCCCGCCGGGCTGATTCATCCTGGCGATCTGCCGGCCGCCTGCGAACAAGCGCTGGTCACCTGCCTGCCATCGCATGACACGGATGTGGCCATCTCCGCCGCCTGCTCGATCAGCGCAGCCACGGCACAGGCCTTGGTCAGCAAGGACTTGCAGCAGGTGCTGGCGGCGGCCACCCACGGCGGTCGCCTGGGTGAGCGAATGGCCAGCCAGCACGCGCGCTCCGTAGCTGGACCGAATTACCTGGCCAGACTGGAGATGGCCTTGAGCATCGCCGCAGAGTCGCGCAATGACCGGGAGTTTCTGGTGAACATGGAAAAGAAGGTCGGCAATTCCGTGCTGGCGGCCGAGTCCGTACCAGCGGCACTGGGGGTGGTGCATTACGCGCAAGGCGATCCGCTGCGGACCATCGCGCTGTGCTCCTCGATCGGGAATGATACGGATTCCATTGCTACCATGGCCGGTGCCATCGTGGGTGCCTTGCGTGGAACAGCTGCGTTGCCGGACGATCTCCTCGTTGAATTCTTGGAGGTCAACCATCACGACTTCGACCTTCACCAGATCGCTGATGGTCTTTGCCTGCTCGCCATGGGCAATATGGTGCGAACAAGGCAGGGCGTCGCGTCTGCACGGGAAGAACCATGACCTCGCGCCCGTACGACATACTGACGCTAGGCGACCCGGTGGCCGACCTCATGCTGCGCGCTGCGCTGCTGCCGCCACCAGGCGGAAAAACGCTAGGACAATGGCTGGGCATCATGCCCGGCGGGACTACGGCCAATGTTGCCTGCGCAGCGAGCCGGCTGGGAATGCGTTGCGCGCAATTCGGGCGCGTTGGCGATGATCCCAATGCGCGCCTGCTGCGAGACTCCCTGGTGGAGCATGGCGTAGCCACCCACTGGCTCAGTGTGCAGCCGCAGGCAGCTTCGGCGTCGGCTGTCGCGATCCTGGCCCCTTCCGGTGAGAAGTCCATCATCTACATGCCTATGCCGGCCGTGGCGCCGGATGAAGAAGCGTTGAAAACGGCCGTGAGCCAGTCGCGTCTGGTCTATGCCATGCCCTACGATCTTGCAGAGCTGGAGATGGTCAGTCGTCTGGCCCATGCCGCAGGCACACTCGTGGCCATCGATCTGGAAGCAGCCGTAGCGCCCAACGCTACCGAGATGTGGCGCCGAGCCTCGCTGGCAGACATCGTGTTTTTCAATGAGGCGGGTTTTTGCAAGGCGACCGGCACGGCCCCGTCTCCTCAGGTGCTGACTGAAGCACTTCGCCTGGGGCCCTCGGAAATTATCGTGACCATGGGGGAGGGCGGCGCCATCGGCGCGGCACGTACCAGTTCGGCCAGACATGCAGCCTTCCCCGTACAGGTGGTCGATACCACTGGCGCCGGCGACTGCTTCAACGCCGCCTACCTGAGCACGCGCCTGAAAGGCCAGCCCTTGTCGTTGGCGCTGCGTTTTGCATGTGCCGCCGCTAGTTGCGCAGTCAGCGCGCTCGGGGCACGCCAGGGCTTACCCGATCAGGGAAGCGTGGCTGCCATTCTGGCCTCGTCTCCTTACGCAGGAGCTGCTTCATGAGATTTGTCATCATCGACTGCGATCCAGGTATCGACGATGCGCTGGCCTTGTTCCTGGCCGCCGGCAGCGTCGAACTGACGCTGTTGGCCGTCACCACTACGGCGGGCAACCGGCCGGCCGCCATCACTGCCGGCAATGCTCGCAAGCTGATGGATCTGGCCGGCCGTCCCAACCTTGCGGTTCATGCCGGCGCCGAGCGCCCCTTGAGTGGGCACCCTGCGCGCTGCAACCTGGTGCATGGTGAAGACGGGCTAGGAGGCGTGCTGCCGGGCAGGCCTGGTGCCATCGACAATGAACCCAGCGCACTGGCGCTGGTGCGCCATCTAAGGGAGGCGCCAGCAGGCAGTATCGATCTGGTGGCAATGGGCCCCCTGACCAATCTGGCGCTGGCCGAATTGTTGGTGCCGGGTACCTTGCGACGGGTGCGGCAGCTTTCCGTTATGGGCGGCGCCTTGCGGGTACCTGGCAACATCACGCCGGCTGCCGAATTCAATTTCTATGTCGATCCGCTCGCAGCAGACGTGGTCATGCGCAGCGGCGCTGCCATCCATTTGTATCCTCTGGATGTGACGCATCAGGCGCTCATGAGCTCGGCGTGGCTGGACAAGATAGGGGGGCTGACCAATCGCTGCGGACAAGCCGCTGCCGCCATGCTCAGAGCCTATGCCGCCCTGGATCCACTGCTGCACGATGTCTGTCCGGTAGCCGGTCTGTTGCGGCCCACGCTCTTTACCGATCAGGCGTGCAGTATTGAAGTCGACTGGCGCCCCGGCTTCACGGAGGGCTATACGCTGGCACACCTTGAGGGACAAGTGACTTGCGACACCACCATCCGGGCCGCTACCACCGTCGACAACGATCGCTTGCTCGGTCTGGTATTCGATAAAATATCCGGCCTCCCATAATTGCAGCTTGATCGTTATCGGGCCAGCAGCAGAAATCTAACTTTTTCTATCCATGTGCTTCCTAGCGTTTCGTGTTTTTCTGATTCGTTCGCGTCCGCGTTCGACGTGGCTGGTCTGGCTCATGGTCTTCTCGTTGGCCGGCTGTGCCGTGAGCGATGGCCATGACACTCCATCGGCGCCTCTTGTTGCCAGCCTGCGCCTGCTTGGCGAGCAGCGCATTGCGCTTAATGCTCCTTTCATGGGGACGGTGATCGGTGGCTTGTCCGGCATCGACTATGATCGGCAATCGGACACCTGGGTCGCGGAAAGCGATGATCGTTCCGATGTCAGCCCGGCGCGCTTCTACTCCCTGAAATTGCGCTTTGACTTGCACGGATTTCACGCACTGCAGGTCAGTGCAGTGACGTTGCTGAGACAAGCGGATGGCAGCCTTTATCCGAATGCCCAAGAGGCGTCGGTTCGGGGCGGCGACATTCCAGACCTGGAATCGATAAGGATTGATCCGGTCGACGGCAGTGTCTGGTACAGCAGCGAAGGCAACCGTCCGAAAAACATGTCTCCCTTCGTCAGGCGAGCCGACCGGGACGGCAGATTCCTGTCGCAGTTTCCGGTAGGCCCCCTGTTCAAGGTGCACCCGGACGTGTCACTTGGACCGCGCGACAATCTTTCCTTCGAAGGTCTGTCCTTTTCTCGCGACGGCCAGACGCTATGGCTGGGGATGGAGGCACCGCTCTACCAGGATGGTGAAGTACCTACGCTCGAACACGGCGCATTGGCTCGTATCACGCACTATCGGCGTGACGGCACGATGATTGCGCAATATGCCTATCACCTGGACGCGATTGCACATGCACCAGGTGGCCGCTATGCCGACAACGGCCTGTCTGAACTGCTGGCAGTCGATGAGCATCATCTGCTGGCACTGGAGCGCTCAGGGGTGCAGGGTAGCGATGGCGTTTTTCGTTTTCATATCCGGCTCTACGAGATGGATATCAGCCAGGCAACTGATATAGCGAACATACCTGCACTGGCCGGCCAGTGCTGCGTCAGGCCAGCCAGCAAGCGGCTGATCCTCGACTTCGATACCTTGCCGCTGCCGCACATCGACAATCTGGAGGGCATGTCCTGGGGGCCGCGATTGGCCAATGGCCACGAGAGTCTAGTTTTCGTATCGGATAACAATTTCAGCGCCTCACAGGTCACGCAGCTATTGGCTTTCGAAGTCATTCCCCGATAGGATCCTCCTCATTGCTGCGCGGGTATGCCGTATCAGCCATCAATGGACTCATCCGCATCGGCCAAACATCGAGTAACGATGCCTTGGGCGAAAATCCTGGAGTGCCAGTTCAAGCGCTCCCTCTTGAAAAGAAAGGACTATCAATGAAACTTCCGTCAGCCGCATCATTGGCCGTCATTGGGCTGTGCTTGATCATGCCATCGGCTTTCGCCCAGACGAGGCCTGCGTCTCCATTGTCTAGTCAGGCGGAGATCGAGCGGGCGCTCGACGAGGGTGCGACCGTGACGCTCTCCCTGGACCTGAGCCGCTGTCGTGCAGATGGAACCACGAGTCGTAGCGGAAAAGCCAAGGGTGGTTTGACTATCGGGGCCTATCTCGTCATGGATGGTTTGCTGAGCTTTTCGGATAGCCATCCGACTGTAGGAAAAAACGGGGAGCCACTGTGGCAGTTCCTGCGCTACCAAGTCAAGGCGGACCAGACCGTGACGTTCACCGCCGATATGTTCCAGTTGCCTGGTTATACCCGAATCGGTGAGCGCATCTCCTACCAGTGCAATATCAATGAAGGAATCCGGTTCTTCCGGCAGTAAACCTTGAGGGCGAGCTCTGCGCTATCGGCTAGCGATAGAGGTCGCGGTTGCACATCAATTCCAATGCTAGTTCGTGACGCGAGGAGGTGAAGGACAAAGGCCGCACCTGACTCTCCTCAGCGTCGAATCGCGCGTTCTTTCGCCACTGCTCCATTTCTTCGGCCACCGTTTGTCGTACGCTGTTGCGAAGTGCAAAGCGGAACAGAATGACGACGAAGATGCCGCAGCCAATCCCCGTGATCTCGAGCCAATCAAGCATGATTCCTCCTGCGTGCCAGGTTTAGACTAAGAATGAAACGCCACGCATAAGTAGGAACGATCCGGCTGAAAGTTCCCTCACTGGCCGGAACGCCAATCAGATTGGCTACCGAGCAGGTTTTTAACGCCACCTTCCGATTTTCCCTTCGCCCGTAAGTAAACCCGGCGCTGAACTCCGAAGGGACACTTCGTCACGCAAAGAAAACACCCCAAAAGTTTGATCGATGTCCGACTTTTGGGGTGCAGGCCAAACCCGGCGCTTTTGCTTACTTAATATCTGCAGCTTTGCTCGCATGTTCCTTCATTGGGTGAGCGTGCTTAAGCTCTTCTTTATCTACCGAATGACCATGGAATGCTTCGGAAAAAGAATGGCCAATGCTATGAAATAGGCTGCTCAAGGACATGTTGTACTCCTTTCATTTGGATTAAAAAATGATAATTCACTCCGAAGAGCGCTAGGGCCTGTTCACATTCAATTCGCGCATCTCGCAGATTGAATGTGAACAGGCCCTAATACGTGTCCTCTCTTTTGCTTAGGTTCCGACGCATCCTGCAGAAACCAGAAGAAAGTCATTCTTCCACGGATTTATTTCTGAAAACAGCACCACTTATTTCACGTAAATCGATTATTGCTTTGCTTCGTTTTTACTGTGACAGCCTATGCATAACGGCTCATGAAAATTCATCGTCATTTCGATTTTTAATTTAATACACCTAGCAAAGAATAGAAGGATTGAATGTTACCCATGAGGATTCCAATCGCAGCAGGCCATGACTCAGTAAATCTCCAAGCGGCAGACGAGATAGAAGAAGTCAAGTCGTCGCCTTCCGCTTCACCAAGCTCTCTCCCGGTGACTGAACTTTTACCGGTTGCTCCTTCTCGCGTCCCCCAGGTTGGGGAAAGCTCCACAAGTAAGCGCTTACGCGACGAAATCGCCCCCGAGAACACAGGTGCTTCAGAAAATCGGGTGAGTGAAATAAGCATCGACATCTCCGAGCAGACCCTGGTGCAGGTCGCGCTCGATAACATTCCCTGGTCCTCTCGCGCCGCTGAAGATCAGCCCTATCATGAGAAACAGAGACAACTGGAGCAGGTCTTTGTTGACTGGGCGGCGCAACTCGTCAAAGCCCGCCAGCAAGCTTTCGGCCCAGCCTATGTCTTCGGTGTGGACATGCGCGCGCCGGTAAAGGAGGCTTTATTGCCTGCTCTTTATGACGGCGTTCGCCAGTTTATCTTTGCCGCTGCGCGAGGCCCGATCCGCAATGCTACCGTCACTATAGTTGGCCCGCGCAAAAATGAAGCTGGTCAAAATATTGGCGAGCTGAATAATGAGTTTAGTGCAACCATGGCGGGCGGCGCCGTAGGAGGCGTTAGCGCCTACTTGACGGAAGCCTGGCTATTGCAGGCAATGGATAGACGCGCCCATCTCTCAAATTTGGCCAAGCTGGAGCCAGTGGACATGCATCTGCTAGCGCCCGATCCTGGTCCGGTGCAATTGCGACTGGTCAATGGTACGAAGGAATATTGGTGTCCAGCCTCCGATCAATACGGCGGCCATGCGGAAATGGGCAAGGATGACACGGATCCCAGCCTGCCGCACGATACCGACCCGACACTGACGATGCTGAAAGACCAAGCCGCTGAACTAAGAGCGTCCTGGGTTCGATGGCAGGGCAATATTGAAGGGAAGGGTATGCTGTCCTGGTTCCGGCCCGGGCTCAGCGGCGCCTTCAATACCGCTCGGCGCACCCTTTCGACCGCGCAACTATTGAAGTCTCCGCTGCCGTTGTTCGGTACCTCGGTGCTGGCGACCAGCGCTGGGGGTGTTGCCAACTTTACGATTGGAATGAGCAAGGCCATGCCGTGGATGTCGCAAGTACAATCAGATAACTTGATCGGTGGAACGCAAACGCTCAATCTTTTCAAGCTGACAATCCCCCAGCCGAACAGGCCCGCAGTTTCCTGGCGAGATGCGGCTTCCTTTCCCAACTATGCAAAAGATGTCATGTGGGAAATGGGAGGGCGCATCAAACACTCTTTCGATCCACAGCGATCATGGCGAGATTTTTCGGTGCAGACCAAAGATGCCATTCGAAACGTCGCCATCAGTGCAATTGGAAGCATGCTATCTGCCGGTGCAGGAAAAAAATTGGCCGAACTCATGCGCAACGGGAATCCAACCGAACTCCCCGGAGAGTCTTTCAAAGCCGGATCAAGTCTTCTGCAGCAATTTGGTCAAAGTACCACCTACGACTATGTTTGGGAGGCATTCAGGGATTTCACCAAAAGCGACACCTATGACATTTCTCCAAGCTTGGATAGAGCGCGTGACCAAAAACAGCTGTCACTACTATTTCAGGCGAAGCAAGAGTGCGGAAAACTTTTGGTGTTGATGTATGAATGGCGCAGGCTCATGCCCCCACATGTTCAAGATATCGAACATATCGCACTTCAGAGCGATCTGTTGGAGAGGGATCTCAATGCTGCTCAGATCAAAGCTACTCACGACGCACTCAAAAGCGAATCTGTTTCGACCTGCCAAAGATCGTCAGCCCAACTTCACTTGTATGCAAAGCTGATCAATACGACAGAGAAGGCAATGAAGCTGATCAATCAACGCGATGCCTTGGTGGCAAAACGCAGCCCCGTCCCGTGAAGGGACAAATCATTAGCCCTTTGAGGGTGTCTCTTATCATCGCCTGCCGGTGAAGTAAAAGTGATCGCACTGGCGCCAACATCGGGGCGTACTGGTTTTCGAAGTCATCTTGTAACTGGCAAATGCATTACAGGAGCAGCGGTAATCAATCTTGCTGAACGGCCACCATCACTGCATACGCCTTGAAAACAGCGGTGGCGCCCTGGCCCACGGTCAGCGATAGCGCATCGATGGCGTCATTGGTCAGACTGGCGGTCATACAGGCGCCACCAGGCAAGGTCAACACCACCAGCGACGATACCGTGCCACGCTCCACGCGTGAGACCGTGCCTTCGAACTGATTGCGTGCCGAGAGGGCAAAGCCGGCAAAATCGGTGACCAGCACCACCGCCGACGACTTGATCAGTGCAATCGCATTGCCGCCGATCTTGATCTTGAGCCGGTTGGCGGCGGTCGTAGTCATGGTGGCCACGATCTCTTGCGCGCCGGCGATGGTGACGGTGACTTGGGTAGTGACAGGGCCGGTATCGATCGCACTGATGACGCCGGCGAATTGATTACGTGCGCTGGTTTTCATTGACATTCTCCTGAGCAGGCCAGCCAAGGCTGGCAGTTGATTAAGCCATGTCTCCTGCCGATGCAGGAATTCGAGATTGCGCCGTTGCAGTTCGCGCCACACGGCCAGCAGTTCCACCGCAGCGGGAGTGAGCCGGGTGCCGCCGCCGCCTTTGCCGCCGGTGACGGTTTCGATCAATGCGCCATTGACCAGGTTGCCAGCTGACTCCAGCAGCATCCATGCGCCCTTGTAGCTGTAGCCCGCCGTACTGGCCGCGCGATTGATCGAGCCGGTTTGCGCGATGGCGTCGAGCAGGGCAAAGAAGCGCTGGTCCAGGCGCTGCACCAGTTTCAGTTCGCTGCTCAACAAGGTGGTATCGGTGGCAGGCAAGGTACTCATGTCCTTGCCGATGGCTGCAGTCCCAGCGCGCCCGCCAGCAAGCTCAGGGCTGCGCGCGCTTGCTGGGGATCATGGCTGGCAGGCTTGAGCAGCAGGCGATGCGGCCCCAGTTGTTTTTGCAGCTGGCCAATTCGTGCCACGCATTGCGCCGGGTCGCCGATGATGGCATTGACCAGGATGACCTGATCGGAGGCATCGGTCTGGAACATGGGCGGGGTGCCACCGGGCGCGAATTGCACTTGCATCATGCGCGGATACGCACGCACACCTGCCAGACCGTGGGCAAGAGCCTTGTGCGCCTCGGGTTCGCAATGGAAAAAGCGGGCGATGGCAAACGGGAATTGACCGCGCTGCGCACGCTGTGCTGCCACCCGCGTGACCACCTGCTCAAGATCGGCGGAGGGTGTGACCATCAATCCGTAATCCTGGCGTGCGGCCAGATCAAGCGAATCTTCGCTCATGCTGGCCAGCCATACCGGGATGGGACATTGCAGCGGCTGCGGTTGCAACTGCACTCTGTCGTAGTGAAAAAATCGTCCCTCGGTACTGAATGGCACGCCTTGCCATGCGCGCTGGATGACGTCCAGCGCTTCAATCATGCGTGCGCGCGCCTGATCGGCACCGCTCAATCCGGCGTGACGATATTGCTCGGGAAACGGGCCGCCGCGTGCCACGCCGAATTCCATCCGGCCGTTGCTGAGCAGGTCCAGCGTGGCGACGTCCTCGGCAACCCGCAAGGGATCATTGAGCGCCAGCAACGAAGCGCCCGTACCGAGGCGGATGCGCGAAGTGCGTGCGGCGATCTGGGCCAGCAGCACCATCAAGGCGCTGCCGATGGCAAAGCTGCTGTAATGGTGCTCGGCGACCCAGACATCGTGATAGCCCAGGGCCTCTGCCACGATGGCATGATCGACGGTCTGCAACAGCGCATCGCGCGCATTGCCGTGGGGATTTTCGACGTTGAGGAAGACACCGTAGCGTTGCTGGCGATCCGGCATGGCAGGTTCACGGAAAAAAGAGTTGGGCATCACTCAGGCCGGCCTTATCAAGAAGCCGGTGCGGGATATGCGATGTCTTATGTAACCGTTCATGGTTCGGACCTTCCCGATGGCCGGATCAGGTCGGCTATCGGCGGCAACATATCGGTGGCGGGCGAGTGAAACCAGCTGCGTACCAGCTCATAGGGGTAGCGCCGCGGCGGTTCGACGCGCGCATGACGTACCAGCAGATGAATCGACAAGGGTTCGGCCCAGGCCCAGAAGTCGGCCCGCAGCGCGGGCGGAAAACCGATATCGTCAAAGGTATGCCAAAGCTGTACCAGCCACAGTTCGCGCCCAGCCTCGTCCAATAACAACGGCAAGCCCGCGCCTGCTTGCAGATGGGCATGGCGTTGGCTGTAGTAGAGCGGGCCGCCACATGACTCGACCACGAAGTCGGCGATGCGCGAGCTGACGCAATCAAAACAATTGTGCGAACGTGCGAACAGCGGGGAATGGCGCAGGCGCCGCATATGATGCAGCACCAGTTTGCGCAAGCCGGATTCATCACACAGCGCCAGCAGACGGTGCGCAGGTTGAGGTAATTGTGGCGGCTCACATATCACCTGTTGCGTGCCGCGCGCCATCGCCGGGCCGGCGATCGGCCAGTTCAGAGTCAGATAACATGCCTGGGAGCAGGGCGCCCAGCACGCACGTGGTGCACCGGGTTCGGAAGTCGAAGGCACATTCATAGTGGGCGATGGTGGATGTTGGAGGTCTGTATATCTCGCTACATAACGCTGGCTGGGCTAACGGCTTGCTTTGCTTTGTCGTTTCGCTTGGCCGGTGACCGGCCGATGTAGGTATGAATAGCCAAAACCATGCCATACAATATTTTTCTTTTAAATCAATGGGATAGCGATGATTTCTGATTGCTGCGCCAGTGGCGATGATTGTCGTAAATCCGACAAAGACGACACCATTGTCGTCAACCCGCCAAGGCGACATCGAGCAAAGCCGGCATTGTGTGGGGTTGCTTGGCGAGATCGATTCATGCATCTGCTTGGGCATGAAGTTTGCTTGACCAGCAAGGTAACTATTCGGTAATTACACGGCGCTTTTTCTGTCGTTTTTCATTATCTCGGATCTCACGACAGAGCAACAAAGCAGGGCTAGCGCTCTCATGCAGTGCATGGGGTTCCAGTATTCACGTTTGGAGAGTCAGATGGCCACTATTCTCGACGACCGCAGTGTGAATTTAGAACTCGTAACGATTTACGAGATCAGCAAGATATTGGGTTCATCGCTGGATCTATCCAAGACCTTGCGCGAAGTTCTGAACGTCCTCTCCGCCCACCTGGAAACGAAACGGGTATTGCTGAGTCTGATGCAGGACTCCGGCGAATTGCAACTGGTCAGCGCCATCGGCCTAAGTTACGAAGAATTCCAGAGTGGCAGATACCGGGTTGGCGAGGGTATCACCGGCAAGATCTTCCAGACCGAAACTCCCATCGTGGTGCGCGACTTGGCCCAAGAGCCGCTGTTCCTGGCTCGCACCAGCCCGCGCCAGTCGCAAGACGGGGAAGTCCTTTCCTTTGTCGGCGTACCGATCAAGGCTGCCCGTGAAATGCTGGGTGTATTGTGCGTGTTTCGGGATGGACAATCGCCCTCGCGCAGTGTCGACCATGAGGTACGCCTGCTGACCATGGTGGCCAACCTGATCGGACAAACCGTCCGGCTGTATCGCAGCGTAGCGGCCGAGCGCCAGCAGCTGCAAGAGGAAAAGCGTCAGTTGTCCCGACAATTGCAGGGCAAGTACAAGCTAGATAACGTGATCGGCATTTCCAAGGCGATGCAGGAAGTGTTTGCCCAGGTCCACCAGTCCGCCCCCTCGCGCTCGACCATGCTGTTGCGCGGCGAGAGCGGCACTGGCAAGGAAGTCATCGCACGCGCCATCCATTACCTCAGCCCGCGCAAGGATGGGCCCTTCATCAAGGTCAACTGTGCGGCCTTGTCGGAAACCTTGCTGGAATCCGAATTGTTCGGCCACGAGAAGGGCGCCTTCACTGGCGCCCAGGGCGAACGCAAGGGGCGTTTCGAACTCGCCCATGGCGGCACCTTGTTCCTCGACGAGATCGGCGAGATCTCGCCTGCCTTCCAGGCCAAGCTGCTGCGGGTCTTGCAGGAGCGTGAATTCGAACGGGTCGGCGGCTCGCGCTCCATCAAGGTGGACGTGCGTCTGGTCACTGCCACCAACCGCGACCTGGAGAAAGCCGTGGCCAAGGGCGAGTTCCGGGCCGACCTGTATTACCGCATCAATGTGGTCAGCATCTTCATTCCGCCGCTGCGCGAACGGCGCGAGGATATTCCCTACCTGGTGGAACACTTCCTGGAAAAATTCCGTGTCGAGAACCAGCGTGCCATGGTGGCCATGTCACCGCAGGCCATGAAGGTCATGATTAATTGCTACTGGCCGGGCAATGTACGGGAACTGGAAAATTGTGTCGAGCGCACTGCCACCATGATGCGCGGCGATCTGATCACCGAGGTGCATTTCTCCTGTCAGCAGAACAAATGCCTGACCAAGGTCTTGCATGAACCCGGCCAGCAGCAACCGGTCGTGGTCGTGCCGCTGGAGCGTATATCCGCGCATACGTTGCCATCTTCGCCGAGTGGGATGGTCAAGGACAAGCCACTGGCCGCCACGCCCCCGACTTCCGAACGCGAACGTCTTATCTGGGCCATGGAGCAATGTGGCTGGGTGCAGGCCAAGGCAGCCCGCGCACTCAACATCTCGCCGCGCCAGATGGGCTATGCGCTGCAGAAATTCAATATCGAGGTCAAGAAGTTCTGAAACACGTCTGCGAGCGTGACGTAATACGCTGCCAGATCCAAAGTCTTTTTCTCATTGCCGTCCTCGCCTTGCGTGCGAGGTCTCTTGGGCGTTGTGCCAGCTGGTTGTGTTGATGGATTCGCCGGCTGGCACGTCCTCTCATTCTCCTTCTCCCTCCTCCACAGCGTCAGGCTCATTGCGGCCCGGTCAATTGCATGCGCCGGCCCGTGCTGCATTGTCGTGTTCATGACAAGCGTCACCCACAATGTATCGCCGATTGTCGCTATCCTCACATCGCCGTGTGACGCAATTTGACGCTATGTCTTTGAATTGATTGAGTATTTTTTCTGGCACGATTTTGGCTATGTCATCAGGAGAAGGCCCAGGCATCACTTTCCTGAAAGGGACTATCCATGCAGCCCACACAATACGTCGGTATCCAGGACATCAAATCGCTAGGCACCTTGCTGGACAAAGTAGCCGAACACAAAGGCTGTGGCACCAGCAGTGAAGGCGGCAAGGCCAGTTGCGGTTCATCCGATGGTCCCGCCGACATGGCACCCGAGGTTTGGGAAAAGGTCAAGAACCATCCGTGCTACAGCGAAGAGGCCCATCACCACTATGCGCGTATGCACGTGGCGGTGGCACCGGCCTGTAACATCCAGTGCAACTACTGCAATCGGAAATACGATTGCGCCAACGAGTCGCGTCCGGGCGTGGTCAGCGAAAAGCTCACGCCCGAGCAGGCGGCCAAGAAGGTCTTTGCGGTGGCATCGACCATTCCCCAGATGACGGTGCTGGGCATTGCCGGTCCTGGCGACCCGCTGGCCAATCCGGCCAAGACCTTCAAGACTTTCGAGCTGATCTCGCAGACCGCGCCCGATATCAAGCTGTGCCTGTCGACCAATGGCCTGGCCTTGCCTGACCATATCGACACCATTGCAGCTTTCAACGTCGATCACGTCACCATCACCATCAACATGGTCGATCCCGAGATCGGGCAGCACATCTATCCCTGGATCTATTACCAGAACAAGCGTTGGACCGGTATCGACGCGGCCCGCATCCTGCACGAACGGCAGATGCTGGGATTGGAGATGCTCACTGCCCGCGGCATCCTCTGCAAGGTCAACTCGGTGATGATCCCGGGCATCAATGACCAGCATCTGGTGGAAGTCAATCGCGCGGTCAAGTCACGCGGCGCCTTCCTGCACAACATCATGCCGCTCATTTCAGCGCCCGAGCATGGCACCGTGTTTGGCCTGAACGGCCAGCGCGGCCCCAGCGCCCAGGAGCTCAAGGCCTTGCAGGATGCCTGTGAAGGCGAGATGAACATGATGCGCCACTGCCGCCAGTGCCGCGCCGATGCGGTGGGGCTGCTGGGTGAGGATCGCAGCGCCGAATTCACCACCGAGAAGATCGAGGCCATGGAAGTGGCCTATGACGGTGCCACCCGCAAGGCCTACCAGGAGCTGGTGGAACAGGAGCGCCAGGCCAAGTCGGCTGCCAAGGCCGCCGAGCAGCAGGAGCTGGCACAGATGGCAGACCAGAGCGGCCTGTCCTTGCTGGTGGCGGTGGCGACCAAGGGGCAGGGACGCGTCAACGAGCACTTCGGACACGTCAGCGAATTCCAGATCTATGAAGTCAGCAGCGCCGGCAGCAAGTTCGTCGGACACCGGCGCGTGGACCAGTACTGCCAGGGCGGCTATGGCGAGGAGGATGCACTGGAGACCGTCATCCGCGCCATCAACGACTGCCATGCGGTGCTGGTGGCCAAGATCGGCGGCTGTCCCAAGGATGATCTGCAGAAGGTGGGCATCGAGCCGGTGGACCGGTATGCCCATGAATTCATCGAGCAATCCGTCATCGCCTACTTCATGGATTACCTGGAACGCGTGCGCAGCGGACAGATCGAGCATCGGCCTCGGGGCGACGCCGATATCCGTCAGGGGGCTTATACCTCCGTGCAGTCGACGTCCGCCGCAGCGTAAGCAGCCAATCAGTTTCACGCAAGGAGAAAAAGCATGGCCTACAAGATCGTTGCCTCGCAATGCACAGGGTGTTCCGCCTGCGAGCCCGAATGCCCGAACGTGGCGATTCGCGAAAAGAACGGGATCTTCGTGATCGATCCCAAGAAATGTACAGAATGCATGGGACATTTCGATGAACCGCAATGCGTGGCTGTGTGCCCGGTCGATGGCACCTGCGTCATCGACAATGCCCAGCCGCGTTACCAAGCGTAAGGAGGAACGATGAACATCACCATCACGCCCGCTGCCGAAAAATTCATGCGCCGCATGGTGCGCTTCAATGGCGGTTCGGTCCAATCCGGCTTTCGGCTCAAGGTGAGCGAAGGCGGTTGTTCCGGGCTGAGTTCGGAGTTCTCGGTCCAGGCGCAGCCCACGCCGGGCGACGTCAGCTTCGATTGCAACGGCCTGGCAGTCTTCCTGCCTGCCGAAAGCCGGCTGCTGCTGGAGGGCGTGACCATCGATTTTGCCGACACCCTGAGTGAATCCGGGCTGACCTTCCGCAATCCGAATGCGCCGGCTGCGAGTTGCGGGACGCATGGCTCTACGCCGCCGGCCACGGCTGCAGTGTCGATCTCCAGCATCCGGCGCAAGGCTTGAGCAATTGGATACGGAGCCCTTCGCGGCGACCGATTGGCAGGGTCAGGCATTGTCGTGTGCCGATTGCGCGCAGATGGGCCGCCCCGCCACGCGGTGTGAACTGGCCAAGGCCTGTGTGCATGACCGTTATGCACGGCGCATCGACCGTTTCTTTACGTGGAATCCGGCGCTGGCCAAGGAATTCCTGAGCCATCCCTATTTCGAGGTGAGGGCGGTGGCGGCCAAGCACGTGGAAGTGTTTTATTTGCCACGCATGATCGATGACCCGGATGCCACGGTGCGCTGGAGTGTGGCGCAGCGCCTGCAGCAGCGTCAGTTGCTGATGTTGCGGCAGGATCCAGATCGCGAGGTCCGTATCCAGGTGGCGCGGAGGCTGCATGTCGAGCAGCTGCACCAGATGATGGGCGATGGTGATTATGGCGTACGTCTGATCGTGGCGCAGCGTATCGAGCCGCAATGGCTGGTACGCATGTTGCACGATGAAGATCGCGAGGTGCGCCGGGTAGTGGCAGCAAGGGTGGGATCGGCGCTGCTCAACGCGATGGCCAAAGATGAAGACGCCGCGGTGCGCACGGTGGTGGCGCAGCGCCTGGCTCCGGCGCAGCTGGTGGCCTTGTGCCATGACCCGGATTGGCGCGTGCGCTACAGCGTGGCAGAACGTATCGATGCAACGCATCTGGGCTTGCTGGCGGACGATGAAGACGAGGCCGTGCGCACCCTGGCACGCCAGCGCAGCGGATTGGCCGGAACCACGATGACATAGCAACAGGAGCTGGGACCATGAAGATCAACCGTGATGATGGCCGGGTCGAACTGGACGGGCCGCCGCAATTCAGCTATGGCGAGAAGGTCAGGAGTACCAAGACCATCCGCAACGACGGCACCTTCGCGGGCCGGGAGATCGGCGACATCCTGGTCAAGAAGGGCGACATCGGCTATGTGACCAGTATCGGCACCTTCTTGCAGCAGTTCTACATCTACGGCATCGAATTCGTCGAACACGGTTACCGGGTCGGCATGAAAGGGCGCGAGCTGCAATCGCTCGACCAGCCCGTCACGTCCGGGCGGGCAGCCTGAATCCAAGGAGCGGCAACATGATCGAACCACGCGTGGCCAGATATGCCTGGGGACAGCGGGTGCAAGCCAGCATCGACCTGTTCAACGATGGCTCCTACCCGGACTGCGAGGCCGAGGCCTTGCTGGTGGCGCAGGGAACCCCGGGCGAAGTAGTGCAGGTGGGCATGCATGAAGAGTCCACCATCCCGGTGTATCTGGTGGAGTTTCCCGGCAACCGTGTAGTGGGTTGTCTGGAAGAAGAAATCGTTTTGCTGGAGCCGGCATGAACCAGATCATCGCCCAGGCCAATGGCATGTCCACCGCAGGTGGCATCCGCAGTTGGCAGCCCAATGAACTGGATCTGCGGCGTATCGAACGCATGTTGCAGAAGCGCGCACGCTACCTGTATGTCGTGCCGCGCGTGGAGATGACGGCAAGCGGCTACCTGATCCAGAGTCCCTGTTGTTCGCGCAATATCGATGCCGAGGGCGGCATGGTCGATATCGCGTTGCTGGAATATGACGCCGGGATGGGGGTATGGAAGCTCTTCCGCAAGGATCACACGGAAGGCGGCTGGGAATTCTTCATGCTCGAACGCAGCCTGCAGGTCTTGATGGATTGCATCAACCGGGACACCGCAAGGTTGTTCTGGCAATGAGGGTGGCGCCCATGGATACCACCATCTATCTCGACAACAACGCCACCACCCGGCCCACACCGGAAGTGCTGGCGGCCATGCAGGCCTGCCAGGATGAAGCCTGGGGCAATCCCTCAAGCAAGCACCGGGTCGGCGACGCTGCACGCCAGCGCATGAACAGTGCCCGCGCGGAGGTAGCAGCCTTGCTCGCTGCGTCGGCGGCCGAACTGGTGTTCACCAGTGGCGCCACCGAAGCCAATCACATGGCCATCCTGGGTGCGTTGGCTCTGCAGCCGCAGCGGCGCCATATCGTGAGCAGCCTGGTCGAACATCCTTCCACCTTGTTGCTGCTACGGCATCTGCAGACGCAGGGCGTGCGCATCAGCTGGATCGCCGTGGATGAGCATGGACAGCTGCAACTCGATGAACTAGCGGCAGCCATCACGCCGGATACCGCCCTGGTCAGTCTGATGTGGGCCAACAATGAAACCGGCGTGGTGTTTCCGATAGCTCAGGCGGCCGAACTGGCGCGCCAGCGCGGTGTGCTGTTCCATACCGACGCAGTGCAGGCAATGGGCCGTGTTCCATGCGATGTGACGGCCATGGGCGTGGATCTGCTGTCCTTGTCGGCGCACAAGCTGCATGGACCCAAGGGAATCGGCGCCCTGTACGTGCGCAAGGGGATCAAGTTGCCGCCCTTGCTGTTCGGCCATCAGGAACGCGGCCGGCGCGGCGGTACCGAGGACGTGGCGGGCATCGTCGGGCTGGGCGTGGCAGCGGATCAGGCGCGTGCCGCGTTGCCACGGATGCTGGCGGTGAGCGCATTGCGCCAGCGCTTCGAGCGTGGCCTGGCATGCCTGCCACAGGTACAGATCAATGGCGCGGGCGCAGCGCGTCTGCCCAATACAGTCAGCGTACGTTTCGGCCAGGTCCATGCCGAGCGGGTGCTGGACCGTCTGGATCGCCTGGGCATCTGCGCCTCCAGCGGCTCGGCCTGCACGGCCAGCGGCGACATGCCTTCCCACGTGTTGATGGCCATGGGCATGTCCAGCGAGCAGGCCGCGGCGACGATACGTTTTTCGCTCTCCCGCGATACCCGCGAGGACGAGATCGATGCGGTGCTGGCGGCCTTGTTGCAGATCGTCCAGCCCTTGCAGGCAAGAGCGGCCTAGGCAGTCTTACCGGACCAACCCATCAGGAGCCCAACGTGAAAGTAATGATCCGCAAGAACTCGGCAGGCTTGCTGTCGGCCTATGTGCCCAAGAAAGACCTGGAAGAACCCATCGTGGCGATGGAAAAGCCCGACATGTGGGGCGGCCACGTCACTCTGGCCAATGGCTGGCAGTTGGTGTTGCCGGTGATGGATGCGGCCACCGTATTGCCGGTGACCATTGATGCACGCCGTCTGGGCGAATAAGGAGTTGATGCAATGAGCCTGTCGCCCCAGCAATTGGCCACCGTCCAGGACGTGCTGCAGGATGCCACCCAGGTCAACGCCCTGGCGGCCCTGCGCAGCGCCTTGCCGGGCCTGGTGTGCAGCCGTTGCGACCAGGAAGACATGCGTGGCGAATCGCCTTACTGGCGCGGGCACAGCTATGCCTTGTTTCTGGTTGATACCGATGCCCATTGCTGGCGTGTGGTCGATGGCCCGGATGAGGCCAGTGGCGTGGTGATCGCCCGTTTGTCCTGAGTTGAGCCAATACCCGGAGGAGTGCATCACATGGAACAGGAATGGATCAAATTGTCGGACCCCGACGTCAGCACCCGCGAGCTGGAAGCCGTCACACGGGTGCTGGTGTCGTCGGGCCTGTCCGCCGGCCCCGTGGTCGAATCCTTCGAAAACGAATTCGCCTCCTATCTCGGCCGTACCTATGGCGTGACCGCCGCCAGTGGTACGGTGGCGCTGATGCTGGCCTTGCGTGCCATGGGCATTCGCGCCGGCGATGAGGTGATTGCCTCCGCGTACTCCTGGCATCAGATCGTCCACGCCATTACGCTGGTCGGTGCCACCCCGGTGTTTGCCGACATCGACTACTGGAGCGGCAATCTGGCGCCGCACAAGGTGGCCGACAAGATCAGCCAGCGCACGCGTGCCATCGTGGTGGGAAATTGCAACGGCCATCCGGCCGCCTGGGCCGAGTTCCGCCAGCTGGCACAGGCGCATGGCCTGCGCCTGATCGAGGATTCCACCGAAGCCATCGGTTCTCGTTACCAGGGCCGCGTGGTGGGCAACTTCGGTGACATTGCCATCTTCGATTTTTCGCAGCCCTCGGCCCTGTGCTGCGGCGAAGGTGCCATGCTGGTGACCGATGATCCAGAGCTGGCCAGTGAATTGCATTACATGCGCAACCGCAACCTGGCCGATCGCCAGTCCATTGCTGTGGCCAGCCGCGTGCCGATGCAGGCCTCGATGAGCGATCTGAGCGCAGCCATCGGCATTGCCCAGCTGGAGCGGCTCGATGAAATCCTGATGCGGCGCAAGCAGGTCGAGGCCTACTACCTGGAGCACGTGCAATTCTTCGAGGGCATCAAGCCACCCTATATCGGCCCCGACGTCGAGGAGGTGTACTGGATGTTGTACCTGGTTCACCTCGGCACACGCTTTACCCGCACCATGCGCAATCAGATCATCGAAGACCTGGCCAGCCAGGAAGTCGAAGCCGCCGCCTGGTGCCAGCCGCTGCACCAGCAGTTCTACTACAGCCGTTTTGGCTGCAAGCGCGGAGATCTGTTGCTGACCGAGAAGATCGCCGACCGCTGCATTGCCTTGCCCTTGCACGGGCACCTCAATACCGACGAAGTGCACTTCATCGTGCAGGCGGCCAAGGATGCCTCCAGCAATGTCGGCGCGGGGGCGGCGATCTACTGAGCGGAGCGCATGCCGTTTCGCATTTTTATTGACCTCATCCACCACAAAGGAGTCCTTACCATGCCCGTCGTTACCATCCAACCCTCCGGCAAGACCATCGAGGTGAGCATCGGCACCACGCTACTGGCCGCCGTGATGAAGGCTGGCGAAGCCATTGCCAACAAGTGCCAGGGCAAGGCCGAGTGCGGCGCCTGCCACATCTTCGTGCTGGAAGGCCGCAAGAGCATCTCGCGTACCACCCCGGCTGAAAACGCCAAGCTCGACAGCATCGTGGGCGTCGGTTCCAAATCGCGCCTGGCCTGCCAGGTGATCGTGGGCGAGGAAGACGTCACCCTCGAATTGCTCAATTTCGCCTCCGGGCGCTGAACCTGCCTTAACACCTGCGCCGAGGAGCAATCGCCATGCCTACCATTGAGGACACCTGTCAAGACCTGTTCGATGCACTCGCCAAGGGAGAGCTCATTCCTTACCTGGGGCCGGGCTTGCTGACGCAGGTGCCGGATTGCCCGCTGCCGGATTCACAGGAAAAACTGGCGGCGCTGCTGTCCGCTCAGGTCACGGTGCCGCACAAGATCCGCAACCGGCTTACGGCCACCGCGCAATTCATTGAGAACTTCAAGCATCGCAAGAGCCTGGTGCAACTGATGCAGGGGGCGTTCTCTGCCGCTCTGCCGCCGTTGCCGCTACAGCAGGTGCTGGCCGGCATACCGGAGATCCCGATGATCGTCGCGCTCTGGTATGACGATGCCATGCGCAGCGCCATGCTGGCCAGCGGGCGGGATGACTGGGGACAGGTGCAGGGGTTGTCGCAGTCCGAGCACTTCGGTAACTGGTATCAGTATTACGATGGCACCGGCCAGGCGGTTCAGGAGAGCATCGCGCCGAGTTGGAACATCTTGCTGTATCAGCCCATCGGCGCGCATGCGCCAGCGGCCAACTATCTCGTGTCGGACTCCGATTTCGTCGAAGTGCTCACCGAGATCGACATCCAGACGCCGATTCCGGCGCACGTGCAGGCACTGCGGCACGGCCGTCATTTCCTGTTCATCGGCTGCCGCTTCAACGATCAGTTGCAGCGCAGTTTTGCGCACCAGATCACCAAGCGCTCGTCGGCGCGGCATTGGGCGGTGCTGGCGGAGACGCCATCGCGCAATGAACAGCGCTTCGTCGAGGAACATGGCATCGAGGTGCTGCCTATGGCAACGGCGGACTTCTCCGCCCTGTTGTGTGCCCAACTGGGGCTGCCGGTGTGATGGCTCACTTCAGTTTGTTGCGCAGTTCCGATGGACGGTAATTGCTGAAGTGTCCCTCGCGGGCGGCTTGCGCGCGGGCGCGCTGCAGGATGCCGGCGCTCTTGCCCGGTGCCTGCGGCGCCGATACCTGCCGCAGCACCGCATGGCTGCCGCAGCTCGGGCAGGCTGGCGTGTCGTCGGCGCGGACCAGTTTTTCAAAATGGGTGTCGCAGGCGGTACAGAGAAAGTCGAAAAGTGGCATGGTCGGCTCGCTGGTGTTGTGGGGGCGTCAGCGCAGGGTGGGGCAGCATTCCTGATGTCTGGCTACCGCCCGACCCTGTGGCGTCATACCGGGCGGTTTTCCTTGATCTTGATCGGCCCCATCACCTCCAGGCCACGCTGGAAGCTGATCTCCTCGAAGTTGCCCTTGAAGCGCAGGGCACCGTCGGCCACCGCCAGGATCTTTTCGGCGGTGTCGAGTTTCTTGAGATCGCCACGCTCGATGCGGAACAATTCCAGCAGCTCGTTATAGACCGTCGATTCGTCCAGCGGCATCACATAGAAGGTGGCACCGCCATAAGGAATCTGGAACCGCAGCGAAATGTCCAGGTTGCAGGCAAAGAAGAAGTATTTGCCATCGGCGGCCAGCTTGTCCCCCAGCACTTCGCACAGCAGCTTGATGTGTTCCAGCGAAGGCGCCATGCCGGCCAGGAAGGGAATGGTGGTGGCACCTACGTCGGCCACCGTCATCACCTGGTCGAACTTGATTTCCGGGGGGCGCTTTTCGTCGGCCAGGCTGGCCTGGTACTTGAGCGCGATTTCGCCACGGAAGGCGACGCGTCCATTGCGCTTGGTCGGGCCCTTGAAGACCGGGCTCAGCAGACGGCCATCATTGTCCAGATCGGCCAGGGGGGTATTTGCGAGAGTGCTCATGAAGTTTCCTTATTGGTTGCACAGAAAATCGGCAGTCTTGAAAAATGCGGCACCCAGTTGCTGCCGCAACACCTCGTCGGGTACCAGTTCTTGTAGTGCCTGGTTCATGCAGGCCATCCACGCATCACGTGCGGCAGCATCGATGGCAAAGCCCGCATGCGCATGGCGCAGGCGCGGATGGCCGAAGGCCTCGGCATACAGCGGCGGGCCGCCCAGCCAACCGGAGAGGAACATGAACAGGCGCTGCCTGGCCGGCGCCAGGTCGGCCGGATGCATGGCGCGTACCACGGCCGCCTGGGGCAGCTGCTCCATCAGGGCGTAGAAACGGTCGACCAGTTGCCGCACGACCGGCTCGCCGCCGATCTGCTGGTAATGCGGATTGGCCAGGGGCGCAGACTTCGATGCACCCGGCATCGGAACTTCCCGATGCGGCAGCTTCAAGGGGACGCGGGTCGCGCACATGGCCTTACACCACCGTCACCGCGATGCCCAGGCCCAAGGGCGTACGTCGGCCCAACTGGGCATCGACCTTGCGGCGCACGGACTCCAGCGTGAGCGGGCGCAGCAGGGTGGAGTTGGCACCTTGCGCCAGTGCTTGGCGGACATGGCTGTCCTCGGCGCTGTCGCACACCACCACGATCTTCAAGGCCGGATGTTGCTGGCGCAACTGGGTCAGCACCTCCATGCCTTCCTTGGCGAGATTGCCCTGGCCCAGCAAGAGCAGGTCGGGCGGCCAGTCCCGCCCCTTGTGCAAGGCACTCTCGACATCCGCCAGCAGGTGCGCCTCGCACTCGTCGGCGAGCATGAACTGCAGCGCCAATCCGCTGACTTCATCACAGTCGACGATGAAGACCCGCTTGTTGTCGACCGCGCGCTGGCTGTCTACACCGATTTGCATGGTTTGCTCCTTGCGTGAGTGGATCGCTGACCGGGCCAGCCGCCTGGCGCAGTCTTTTTTGCCCTGCCTTTCATCCCGATAGCAAACATCGTTCCCGTTATCGGCGAGCCGCTTCTGCTTGTCTTCGGCAGGGTGCGACAAGGCCCGTGGCTGCGGGCCAGCGGGCCGAGAGGGGATCAACAGGGTGGTTTGGTACACGGTTGTGTCAGGGGCGCGGGCTTGTATCGTTCCCTACAGACCAGGTGCCGTTTGTGCGGTTTGTAACACCAGAAAGAAGTGGGTTGAGAGGTTGCGCGAAATGCTGATTTCGCCAATAAAATCAATAACTTGAGATGATTTTTTTATGGTGGCACGGCATTTGCAAAGAGGGGTGTGCACCGACGATGTTTTGCCGAATGCGTGACTTGAGACGAAGACCAATAAAAGTTTCGAAGCGGCGCCCCAACGGCTGCAAGTGTGATGACAAAACTGCTTTGAACGACATCTTAATTTCTTACACCAGAGCTACACCGCTTATTTCTAGGAGAATCAAATGGCCTCACTCAGACAAATCGCCTTCTATGGCAAAGGCGGCATCGGCAAGTCCACCACGTCGCAAAATACCCTGGCCGCGCTGGCCCAGATGGGGCAGCGCATCCTCATCGTCGGCTGCGATCCCAAGGCTGACTCGACCCGCCTGATCCTGCACGCCAAGGCCCAGGACACCATCCTGTCGCTGGCCGCCGATGCCGGTTCGGTGGAGGATCTGGAGCTGGAAGACGTCATGAAGATCGGCTACCAGAACATCCGTTGCGTCGAGTCCGGTGGCCCGGAACCGGGCGTGGGCTGCGCTGGCCGCGGTGTGATCACCTCGATCAATTTCCTCGAAGAAGAGGGCGCCTATGATGACACCGATTACGTGTCCTACGACGTGCTGGGCGACGTGGTGTGTGGTGGCTTCGCCATGCCGATCCGCGAAAACAAGGCGCAGGAAATCTACATCGTGATGTCCGGCGAGATGATGGCCATGTACGCCGCCAACAACATCTCCAAGGGTATTTTGAAGTACGCCAACTCCGGTGGCGTGCGCCTGGGCGGCCTGATCTGCAACGAGCGCAAGACCGACAAGGAACTGGAACTGGCCACCGCCCTGGCGGCCAAGCTCAACAGCAAGCTGATCCACTTCGTGCCGCGCGACAACATCGTGCAGCACGCCGAGCTGCGCCGCATGACCGTGCTGGAATACGCACCCGATTCCAAGCAGGCTGGCGAATACCGCACCCTGGCCAACAAGATCCACGAAAACGCCGGCAACGGCACCATCCCCACCCCGATCACCATGGACGAACTGGAAGACCTGCTGATGCAGCATGGCCTCATGCCTGTCGTTGATGAATCGATGGTGGGCAAGTCGGCCGAAGTAGCGGCCTGAGCATCATCTTCTGCCTGCTGTTGATGCTGCAAGGTCCTGGCTGCTTCAGCCTCTGTTTTCCAAAGCGAAGGCGGCCGGGACCGCAAGAAAAAGGGTAGCGCAGGTTTGTTGACCGGACTGGCATACGACCGGGTATGTCCCCCGCGACTAATTTTATCGGAGGGCCCATGAGCCTCACAGTTGAAGAAACCACGGCACGCAATACGGAATTGATTAATGAGGTCCTCAAGGCCTATCCCGACAAGACCGCCAAGCGTCGCGCCAAGCATCTGACCACCCAGGAAGAGGGCAAGTCGGATTGCAACGTCAAATCCAACATCAAGTCGATCCCCGGCGTGATGACCATTCGCGGCTGCGCCTATGCCGGTTCCAAGGGTGTGGTCTGGGGGCCGATCAAGGACATGATCCACATCAGCCATGGTCCGGTCGGCTGTGGCCAGTACTCCTGGGGCTCGCGCCGCAACTACTACATCGGCAAGACCGGCATCGACAGTTTCGTGACCATGCAGTTCACGTCCGATTTCCAGGAAAAGGACATCGTGTTCGGCGGCGACAAGAAGCTGGAAAAGATCGTCGACGAGATCCAGGAACTGTTCCCGCTCAACAAGGGTATTTCGGTGCAATCCGAATGCCCGATCGGCCTCATCGGTGACGACATCGAAGCGGTCTCCAAGAAGAAGTCCAAGCAATACGACGGCCATACCATCGTGCCGGTGCGCTGCGAAGGCTTCCGCGGCGTTTCGCAGTCGCTGGGGCACCACGTGGCCAACGATGCCATCAAGGAATGGGTGCTGGACAAGATGGACCCGGACAAGAACCAGTTCGTGGCGACCCCGTATGACGTGGCCATCATCGGCGACTACAACATCGGCGGCGATGCCTGGTCCTCGCGCATTCTGCTGGAAGAAATCGGCCTGCGCGTGATCGCCCAGTGGTCCGGCGACGGCACCCTCGCCGAAATGGAAAACACCCCCAAGGCCAAGCTCAACGTGCTGCACTGCTATCGCTCGATGAATTACATCTCGCGCCACATGGAAGAAAAATTCGGCATTCCCTGGGTCGAGTACAACTTCTTTGGCCCTAGCCAGATCGAGACATCGCTGCGCCAGATTGCCAGCCACTTCGACGATAAGATCAAGGAAGGCGCCGAGCGTGTCATCGCCAAGTACAAGGCCCTCACCGATGCCGTGATCGCCAAGTACCGCCCGCGCCTGGAAGGCAAGACCGTGATGCTGTTCGTCGGTGGCCTGCGCCCGCGCCACGTGATCGATGCCTATGGTGACCTGGGCATGAAGGTGGTCGGTACCGGTTATGAGTTCGGCCACAACGACGACTACCAGCGCACCACCCACTACGTGGAGGACGGCACGCTGATCTACGACGACGTGACCAGCTATGAATTCGAGAAGTTCGTCGAGAAGATCGAGCCCGATCTGGTCGGCTCCGGGATCAAGGAGAAATACGTCTTCCAGAAGATGGGCGTGCCGTTCCGCCAGATGCACTCCTGGGATTACTCGGGCCCGTATCACGGCTACGACGGCTTTGCCATCTTCGCCCGCGACATGGACATGGCCATCAACAGCCCGGTGTGGGGCATGGCCAAGGCACCGTGGAAGGCCTGAGCTGAATCGATTCGTGGATGGATGGACACAGGACCGTGCCCAACGCCTGTCGTCCATCCGACCCGAGCCTGGATCATTTGATCAGTTGAATTGAAGGGGTATCATCATGCCGCAAAACGCCGATAGCGTTCTGGATCACGAGAATCTGTTCCGCCAGCCGGAATACCGCGAACTGCTCTCCCGCAAGAAAGAAGAGTTCGAGTTCGCCGTTCCGGTGGACAAGGTGCAGGACGTGGCCGAATGGACCAAGACCAAGGAATACCAGCAAAAGAACTTCGCCCGCGAGGCGCTGACCATCAATCCGGCCAAGGCTTGCCAGCCGCTGGGGGCGGTGTATGCTGCCGTCGGCTTCCAGAACACGCTGCCGTTCGTGCATGGATCGCAGGGCTGCGTGGCGTATTACCGCTCGCACTTCTCGCGTCACTTCAAGGAGCCGACCTCCTGCGTGTCGTCGTCGATGACCGAAGACGCCGCCGTCTTCGGTGGCCTCAACAACATGATCGACGGCCTGGCCAACGCGCTGAGCCTGTACAAGCCGGAGATGATCGCCGTCTCTACCACCTGCATGGCCGAGGTGATCGGTGACGACCTCGACTCCTTCATCAAGAATGCCAAGGACAAGGGCAGCGTGCCGGCGGAATATGACGTGCCGTTCGCCCATACCCCGGCCTTCGTCGGCAGCCACGTGACCGGCTATGACAATGCTCTGAAAGGCATCCTGACGCACTTCTGGGATGGCAAGGCCGGTACCGTGCCGGCGCTGGAAAGAAAACCCAACGAGCGCATCAATTTCATCGGCGGTTTCGATGGCTTCGTGGTGGGCAACCTGCCTGAAGTCAAGCGCATCTTCAATCTGATGGGCGTGGACGGCACCATCGTGTGCGATCCCTCGGAGGTCTGGAATACCCCGACCGATGGTCAGTTCCGCATGTACAGCGGCGGCACCACCAAGCAGGAAGTGATCGAGGCCCTCGACGCCAAGGCCACCGTGGTGTTCCAGGAGTTCAGCACGCTCAAGACCGCCAAGTACATCGCCGAGAAGGGCCAGGAAGTGGTCACGCTCAACCATCCGATGGGCGTGGCCGGCACCGACCAGTTCCTGATGGAACTGTCGCGCCTGAGCGGCCAGCCCATCCCGGCTGAACTGGAGCTGGAGCGCGGCCGCCTGGTGGATGCCATCGCGGATTCGCAGGCGCACTTGCATGGCAAGAAGTTTGCCTTGTATGGCGACCCCGACATGATGATCGGCATGACCCAGTTCCTGCTGGAGCTGGGCTGCGAGCCGACCCACATCCTGTCCACCAACGGCGACGCCGAATGGGCTGCCAAGGTGCAGGCGCTGCTGGATGCCTCGCCCTTCGGCAAGGACTGCAAGGTCTATCCCAAGCGTGACTTGTGGCATCTGCGCTCCCTGCTGTTCACGGAGCCGGTGGACTTCCTGATCGGCAATACCTACGGCAAGTACCTGGAGCGCGACTGCGGCGTGCCTCTGATCCGCCTGGTGTTCCCGGTCTTCGACCGCCATCACTACCATCGCTTCCCCATCTGGGGTTATGCCGGTGCGATGCGGGTGCTGGTGATGATTCTCGACGAATACTTCGAAGCCCTGGATGCCAATACGGTGGTGGCCGGCGAGACCGATTATTCCTACGACATCATCCGCTGAGCGCGATGCACGTCCCGCCAGGCAGAAGGAAGGCCTGGCGGAATGCGTAGTCCCCCGGCACCAACCCAGGCAAGCACGGAGAGCGATCATGACGGCCTTGAAGCTGAAGATCCAGGAAGTCTTCGAAGAACCAGCCTGCGAGAAGAACCAGGCCAAGATGGAGAAGCAACGCAAGGCCGGCTGCAGCAAGCAGCTGGCGCCGGGCGCAGCAGCTGGCGGCTGCGCCTTCGATGGCGCCAAGATCGCCTTGCAGCCCATCGTGGACGTGGCCCACCTGGTGCATGGTCCGATCGCCTGCGAAGGCAATTCCTGGGATAACCGCCATGCGGCTTCGTCTGGTGTCCAGACTTATCGCACCGGCTTCACCACCGACATCAATGAGATCGACGTCATCTACGGTGGTGAAAAGCGGCTTTATAAGGCGGTCAAGGAAATCATCGAAAAATATGATCCGCCGGCGGTGTTCGTCTACCAGACCTGTGTCACCGCCCTGACCGGCGACGATATCGAGGCCGTCTGCAAGGCCGCCAGCGCCAAATTCGGCAAGCCGGTGATTCCGGTCAATTCGCCCGGCTTTGCCGGGGTCAAGAACCTGGGCAACAAGCTGGCCGGCGAAGCCTTGCTCGATTACGTGATCGGGACGGTCGAACCCGAATTCACCACGCCCTACGACATCAACATCATCGGCGAATACAACCTGTCCGGCGAGTTGTGGCAGATCACGCCCTTGCTCGATGCCATGGGCGTGCGGGTGCTTTCCTGCATCAGCGGCGATGGCCGCTATCGCGAGATTGCCTCTTCGCACCGCGCCCGGGCATCGATGATGGTGTGTTCCAAGGCCATGATCAACGTGGCGCGCAAGATGGAGGAGCGTTACGGCATTCCCTTCTTTGAAGGGTCTTTCTATGGCATCGGTGACGTCTCCGATTCGTTGCGCCAGATCGCGCGCCTGCTGGTGCAGCAGGGTGCACCAGCCGAGTTGACCAACCGCACCGAAGCCTTGATCGCGGTGGAAGAGGCGCGCGCCTGGAGTCGTCTGGCGCATTACAAGAAGCGCCTGGCGGGCAAGCGTGTGCTGTTGATTACCGGCGGTGTGAAGTCTTGGTCAGTGGTAGCGGCCTTGCAGGAGGTCGGCATCGAAATCGTCGGCACCAGCGTGAAGAAATCGACGCGCGAGGACAAGGAGCGCATCAAGGAAATCATGGGCGATGAAGCCCACATGATCGACGACATGACGCCGCGCGAGATGTATGCCATGTTGAAAGAGGCACGCGCCGACATCATGCTCTCGGGCGGACGTTCGCAATTCATCGCGCTCAAGGCCAAGATGCCCTGGCTGGACATCAACCAGGAGCGCCATCATGCCTATGCCGGCTATGAGGGCATGATCACGCTGGTCTCGGAAATCGATCGCGCCCTGTACAACCCGGTGTGGGAGCAGGTGCGCGCACCGGCCCCCTGGGAGTAAGGACATGGCCATCGTCGAAACTTCCTCCAAGGCCGCAGCCGTCAACCCGCTCAAGATGAGCCAGCCGCTGGGCGCGGCCTATGCCTTCCTGGGCATGAACCGCTGTATGCCGGTCATGCATGGTTCCCAGGGTTGTACCTCCTTCGGGCTGGTATTGCTGGTGCGCCATTTCCGCGAAGCGATTCCCTTGCAGACCACCGCCATGAATGAGGTCTCCAGCATCCTGGGCGGAATGGAGAACATCGAAAAGGCGGTCTTGAACATCCGCCTGCGCGCCAAGCCGGACCTGATCGCCATCTGTTCCACCGGGCTGACCGAAACCAAGGGCGATGACGTCAATGCCTATCTCAAACTGATCCGCCAGAAGCATCCCGACCTCGCCGATACCGCGCTGGCCTATGTCTCCACGCCTGACTATACGGGCGCCTTCCAGGATGGCTGGGCCAAGGCCGTGGAAGCATTGATCCGGGCGCTGGGTGAGCCGCAGCCGGGCATCCAGACGCGCGCCAAGCAGGTCAATCTGCTGGCCGGGTGCCATCTGACACCAGCCGACATCGAAGAATTGCGCGACATCGTGCAATCCTTCGGACTGGAACCGATCGTGTTGCCGGATGTGTCCGGTTCGCTCGATGGCCATCTTCCCGACAATTTCAGTCCGACCTCGATGGGCGGCACCACCCTGGCTGACATGCGTGCGCTGGGCGCTTCCATCGTCACCATCGCCATCGGCGAACAGATGCGCGCCAGTGCCCAGGCCGTGCAGGAGTTGGGCGGGGTGCCTTATGTGGTATTCGACCGGCTCACCGGCCTGCAGGCCAATGACCGTTTCCTGGCCTATCTGGAATATGTGTCGGGCCAGCCGATTCCGGCGCGCTACCGGCGTCAGCGCAGCCAGTTGCAGGATGCCATGCTGGATGGCCATTTCTTCTTCGGCGGGGTCAAGGTCGCCATCGGTGCCGAGCCGGACCTGTTGCTGTCACTCTCGGCATGGCTGGCCGAAATGGGCTGCGAGATCGGCTGTGCCGTGACCACCACGACCTCGCCGGTGCTCGATGGCGTACCCGCTGCCCGGGTCGTGATCGGCGACCTGGAGGACCTGGAGCAGGGCGCCCGCCGAGCCAGCGCCGGTCTGCTGGTAACACATTCGCACGGACGCCAGGCGGCCGAGCGCCTGCATATTCCCTTCCATCGCGCCGGCTTGCCCATGTTCGACCGTCTGGGGGCCGGGCACTGTCTTTCGGTCGGCTATCGCGGCACGCGTGGATTGATTTTCGAGATCGGCAACCTGTTGCTGGCCGCAGGCCATGCACATACCCCGGATGACTGGCAGCTGCCGCAGAGCACGCGCGATGCCCTGGCGCTGGCCACGTCCGTTCAAGGAGAAAGCTCATGAAAGTGGCATTTGCAACCCAGGATCTGCAACGCGTGGATGCGCATTTCGGCTGGGCCAAGAACCTGGCGGTGTTCGAGGTCTGGCCCAATGGCTACAGCTTCGTGCAGACCCACAGCTTCGACGGCGATCTCAAGGAGGACGGCGACGAAGACAAACTGGCCCCCAAGATCGAGGCCATCAAGGATTGCGCCATCCTGTACGTGGCCGCCATCGGTGGCTCGGGCGCGGCGCGGGTGGTGGCCAACCGTATCCACCCGGTCAAGGTGGCGCAGGCCGAACCTATCCTGGACATCCTCGACAAGCTGCAGGAAGTGCTCAAGGGCACACCGGCACCATGGCTGCGCAAGGCCATGCAAAAGGGCCAGGAACGCGACATCAACTTTGAAGAGGAAGTGTGAACCATGACTGCCATCGCCACTCAAGAGGCCCCGGCCGCCATCGACAGCCCATTCGTGCAGGAGCTCATCAAGCAATGGCGCGCGCAGGATACCCATGGTGCCTGGGACGGCAAGAGCAACGCCGACCTGCTGGCGCCCTACATCATCACGCGCGAGCAGCGCCGCGAGATTCCCATCATCGGCGACCCCGATCCTGAAACCCTGTGGCGCCTGGAACTGTTCTACAACGCCGTGGGGCTGGCCATCGAGCGCCAGACCGGCAGCATCGCCACGCCGATGATGAAGATGTCGCATGAGGGCTTCGGACGCATGGTGCTCATGGCCGGGCGCCTGGTGGTGGTCAACAAGCACTTGCGGGATGTGCATCGATTCGGCTTCGAAAGCGTGGACAAGCTGGCCGAGGAGGGCGACAAGATCGTCACGGCCGGGGTCGAGATGATCCGGCAGTTCCCCGAGGTGGTCAATTACGGCTGAGGGCATCGGCCCCAAGGAGAACGGACATGCAGGACAGGGAAGCGCTCAAGGCGCAAGTCAAGAAGCTCAACCAGCAGGCCACCGCCTTGAAGATGGATCTGCACGATCTGTCCGAGGATTTGCCGACCGGCTGGGAAAACATCCTGGAGGTCGCGCAAAAGGCCTACGATGCCCATGCCGCGCTGGCCCAGGCAAGGCGCGCACTGGAGGATGAGAAGGAAAGACAGCCATGACGACATTCACGGTCAAGCTTCCCGGCGGTGCCGACTGGACGCCACAGTTCGTCGGCCAGATCAATGAAGACAAATGCATCGGCTGCGGCCGTTGCTTCAAGGTATGCGGCCGCGACGTGCTGGCCCTGGTCGGTATCAATGACGAGGGGCAACGCATCGCAGTCGATCCTGATGATGACGAGGATGAGGAGTACGAAAGAAAGATCATGACCATCGCCAACCGTGACAATTGCATCGGTTGCGAGGCCTGCTCACGGATTTGTCCCAAGAAGTGCTACACCCATGGGAGCGCGCAGGTCTGATTGTCCATTTCCCTTTGAAGCTTTTTTCGTTCTCTGACACCGACCCAGGAGGCCCCAAAAATGAGCTACAGCCAGGCAGGTTATGTGGAATTGATGGAAGCAGCGCGCGACCCGGACCATGTGGTGACGCTGGCCTTTGCCGGCCTGATCGCACTGGCCGATCATCGTCCGGCCCCCTATGACGTACCCATCGCCGCGCTTGATGCGGATGCCCTGACGGCCTTGCGTGAACGCTATTTCCCGGAGTTGACGGCGCCTCTGTATGGCTCCCGCAGCGCAGTGGCCGGCGAGGCCTGTGCACCGCCACCGATCGACGAATTCGATGACCTGCTGGCCATGCTGATGGATTGTCGTACCTACGACGACCAGGAAAGTACCTGGCTGGCCCACGCCATTGCCACGGCCTGCATGGGTTCCAACCATCTCTGGCAAGACATGGGCTTGCCAAACCGGACGGCCTTGTCACGGCTGATCAGTCATTACTTTTCCGTCCTGGCCGAGCGCAACGTCAGCGACATGAAGTGGAAGAAGTTCTTCTATCGGCAATTGTGCGAACGCGAAGGGCTGGTGCTGTGCCAGGCTCCCAGCTGCGGCAATTGCTCCGATTACCTCAAGTGCTTCGGTCCGGAAGACGCCAATCCATTGCTCGGCTTGAACTGAGCTGGCGCTGACGTCTTCATTCGCATCTTTTTTCAAGGAAAAAGTCCATGTTGCGCACCCTGATGCTGGCCTGTACCTGGCTGTGGCTGTTGATGCCAGTTGTCCATGCCGAGGAAATCCACGTGGCCGTGGCAGCCAATTTCACCCAGCCGTTCAAGCAGATTGCCGCCGCGTTCGAGCAGGCCACCGGTCACAAGGTGGTGGCGGCGTTCGGCTCTACCGGCCAGTTCTATGCCCAGATCAACAATGGCGCGCCATTCGAGATATTGTTGGCGGCGGACGCCGACACGCCCGCTCTGCTGGAAAAGCAGAAGACCGCGGTAGCCGGCACACGCTTCACCTATGCCCGCGGCAAGCTGGTGCTCTGGAGCGCCAAGCCGGGCGTGGTGGACGCGCAGGGCGAGATCCTGAAGAAGGGCGCCTTCGAGCATCTGTCGCTGGCCAATCCCAAGCTGGCGCCGTATGGCCTGGCGGGCGTGCAGACGATGCAGAAGCTGGGGCTTGAAGAGACCTTGCGGCCCAAGATCGTGCAGGCAGAAAACATCAACCAGGCTTACCAGTTCATCGCCAGCGGCAATGCCTTGCTCGGCTTCGTGGCCTTGTCGCAAGTGGTCAGGAACGGACAGATCGCCGACGGCTCGGCCTGGATCGTGCCGGCCGAGCTGTATGCACCGATCCTGCAGGACGCGGTCCTGCTGGAAAAAGGCCGTGACCATCCGGCCGCGCTGGCGCTGATGACTTACCTCAAGAGCGAACCGGCGCGCCAGGTCATCCGTGGCTACGGCTACGAGCTCGATCGCTAGGCCAGCCATGTGGTTGACCGCCGAAGACTGGAGCGCGGTGCGCCTGACACTGAGCCTGGCCAGCATCGTCACGGTGCTGCTGCTGTTGCTGGGGACCCCGCTGGCCTGGTGGCTGGCACGCACGCGCTCGGGCTGGCGCCATGGGGTGGCCGCAGTGGTGGCCTTGCCGCTGGTATTGCCGCCGGCCGTGCTGGGGTTTTATCTGTTGGTGCTCATGGGACCGCAAGGGCCGGTGGGCCAGCTCACCCAGGCATTGGGGCTGGGCTTGCTGCCCTTCAGTTTTGGCGGACTGGTGCTGGCCTCGCTGCTCTATTCGATGCCCTTCGTGGTCCAGCCCTTGCAGAACGCCTTCGAGGCCATGGGCGAACGGCCCATGGAAGTAGCGGCGACCTTGCGCGCCTCGCCGCTGGATGCCTTTTTTACCGTGGCCGTACCCTTGGCCGGGCCGGGCTTTCTGACGGCGGCAGTGCTCGGTTTTGCCCATACCGTGGGCGAGTTCGGCGTGGTGCTGATGATCGGCGGCAACATCCCCGGCAAGACACGGGTCTTGTCGATGCAGATCTATGACCACGTGGAAGCCTTCGAATACGCCCAGGCGCACCGCCTGGCGGGCGCGATGCTGGTGTTTTCCTTCCTTGTGCTATTGGTGATGATGCGTCTGGGGCGTGCCGGCAAGACCAGGCTCAAGGCAGGCAAGAGTGGCCGCGCACCGCAGGAAGCTACGGCACAATCCGGCGATGCTACCAGGAGGACGACATGAAGCAAGCCATGGTTGGGCCCAGCATCGCGCAGCCCGGGATCATCGCGAGGATGGCCTATGGCTATGGTGGCGCGGGCGAGTTCCAGCTTGACCTGGATCTGAAATTGCCGGGGCAGGGCGTGAGTGCCTTGAGCGGCCCCTCCGGCTGCGGTAAGACCACCTTCCTGCGCTGCATGGCGGGCCTGCTGCGTCCGAGCCGAGGTTATCTGGAGGTCAACGGCGAAGTCTGGCAAGATTCGCAGCGCCAGTATTTTTTGCCGACCCATCGGCGCGCGCTCGGATATGTATTCCAGGAGGCCAGCCTGTTGCCGCATCTGTCGGTGAGCCGCAATCTGGATTATGGTGCGCGTCGCAGCGGGGCCGTGTCCAGCGCCGCGTCACGCCAGAAGATCATCGACCTGCTGGGTATCGCTGCATTGCTGCAGTCCATGCCCTCGGCCTTGTCAGGCGGAGAGCGCCAGCGCGTGGCCATGGCGCGCGCCCTGTTCACGGCACCGCGCCTGTTGCTCATGGACGAACCGATGGCCGCGCTGGACAACGAACGCAAGCGCGATATCCTGCCTTACCTGGAATGCCTGCGCGACGAGCTGGCCATTCCCATCCTCTACATCAGCCACCATCCCGAGGAAATCGCGCGTCTGGCCGATACGCTGGTATTGATGCGGCAAGGCCGCTGCCTGGCCAGCGGTCCTCTGACGACGCTGCTGTCACGGCTGGATCTGCCCCTGGCCCATGCCGAGGATGCCGGGGCCGTGATCGAGGCCAAGGTCGCCGCCCATGACGAGACGTATCACCTGACCAGGCTGGTGCTGGCCGGTGGCGAGATCTTCGTGCCGCGACGTGAGTTACCTGTCGGTCAGCCGGTGCGGCTGCAAATCCATGCGCGCGACGTCAGCCTGGCGTTGAGCCCCAGCCATGACAGCAGCATCCTCAACCGGCTGTCGGCCACGGTGCTCAAGCTGGCACCGGCGCAGCATCCGGCCCACGTGCTGGTCGTGCTGGATGCCGGCGGAGAACAACTGCTGGCGCGCATCACGCGGCGCTCCTGCGATCAACTCGCCCTGGTACCGGGCCAGCCAGTGTGGGCGCAGATCAAATCGGTGGCATTGTTGTAGACGTGATGCAGTTGCTTGATTCTTGATATCACGTGAAGAGCCGCAGCCGTGTTGGCGATGCGGCCTTCTCTCAGCGTCCCCTCAGCCGAACTTGAACAGGATGCCATAGCCGCCACGTGGATATTCCCAGGCCACGTTGCGGTGTTCGGTGCAGATCACGCGGCAGGTGCCGCATTCCAGGCAGCCATCGGTGGTCAGCAGGATCTGGCCCCCGCCTTCGGCGGTATAGCAACCGGCCGGGCAGCAAGTCAGGCATTGCTGGGTCTTGCATTGATCGGCGCATACCGACTGGTTCTTGATGGCGATATGCGGACGGCCGCTGTCGATCTTGTAGCGGTTCTGGAACAGTTTTTCCTCGACCTTGGACGTGCTCATTCGAAAGCCCTCCACATTTTGTAGGCATCACCCACCAATCCGAATAAGGAGCGCCGCTGGGTGAAGCTGCGCCGGATGTCTCGTTCCTTGGATTTCTTGTCGGTCCCGTCGACCTTGAGCATGTGGTGCGCCGCCTGGTTGAGCAGTTCGGGGTAGGTGTTCAGCAAGTGCGGATTGCGATGGAAGATGCCGGGCAGGGCGCGGTATTTCTTCATATCCTTGATGACGAAGCTCTCGTTGAGGGCGGCGCGGTAGCGTGCCAGGTTGCGTTCGTTCATAGGCAGGCCTTCGGCACGCAGGGCGATCACGGTTTCGGCTGCCAGGCGACCGCTGGTCATGGCGAGGTTGGACCCTTCACGATGTACCGCGTTGACGAACATGCCGGAGTCGCCGACGACAATCCAGCCACTGCCATAGAGGCAGGGAATGGAGTGGTAGCCGCCCTCGGGAATGAGGTGGGCTGCATACTCCTTCATTTCTCCGCCTTCGAGCAAGGGAGCGATAGCAGGATGGGCCTTCATGTCTTCCAGCAGTTGGTAGGGCGAGCATTTCTGTCGTTTGAGGTCGGACAACATGCAGCCCACTCCGATGGTCACCGAGTCGCGGTTGGTGTAGAGGAACCCGGTACCCATCATGCCCTTGGTGATCTTGCCGACCATCTCGATGACCACGCCGGCGTCGCCGCTGACGTTGAAGCGGCTGGCAATGGTTTCTTCGGGCATGAAATGGATTTCCTTGACTGCCAGCGCCACCTCGGCCGGATCGAGCTCGGGGCGAAAGCCGGCCTTGCGGGCCAGCACTGAATTGACGCCATCGGCCAGCACCACGATGTCGGCATAGATCGAGCCGCCCACGCGATCGGTCTGCACGCCCACGACGCGCTGGCCATCCATGAGCAGATCGGTCACGGTGGTCTCGCAGATCAGCAGGGCGCCAGCCTCTTGTACCTTCTGCGAAAACCATTTGTCGAACTGGGCGCGGATGATGGTGTAGCGGTTGTAGGGCGGTTTGTTGAAGTCTTCCGAGCGGTAATTGCCGCCGATAAAGGACTGGTCGTCGAGCACCCACATGCGTTGCTCGATGATGTGGCGTTCCAGCGGCGCGTCTTCGCGAAAGTCGGGAATGATACGTTCCAGCGCATCCGAGTAGAGGATGGCGCCTTGCACGTTCTTGGAACCGGGATATTCCCCTCGTTCGATCTGCAGCACCTTCAGTCCGGCCTTGGCCATGGTGTAGGCGCAGGCATTGCCGGAGGGGCCGGCGCCGACTACGATGGCATCGAATTTTTCAGTCATGCTGTTCTCCCTGTTGTGGCTCAGCTCGCCATGCGCATCGTGGTCAGTTGTTGACGGAAGGCCTCGGTCAAGGCTGGCAGGATGGTCATGGCATTGCCGACGATGCCGTAGCTGGCGAAATCGAAGATGGGGGCGTTGGGATCACTGTTGATGGCAATGATCACGTCTGAATCGGCCATGCCGACACGGTGCTGGATGGCGCCCGAGATACCGGCCGCGATATACAGCTTGGGCCGCACGGTCTTGCCGGATTGCCCGACCTGGCGCTCGGCCTGGACCCAGTTGGCTTGCACCACCGGACGCGTGGCCCCCACCTCGGCCCCCAGCACCATGGCCAGATCCCAGATCAGCTGAAAATTCTCGGCCCGCTTCATGCCGCGTCCGCCGGCCACGATGATGTCGGCAAAGGGTAGCTGCGGCTTTTCCTGCTGATTGTCGGGGATGTATTCCAATACCTTGGTGATGATGTCGCTCTCGACCAGGCACAGCGGGTGTTCGATGATCTGGCCGCTGCGGCTGCGGTCGGGCTCCGGCATGGCCATCACGCGCGGCCGCACGGTGGCCATCTGCGGCCGGTAGTTCAGCGTCAGGATGGTACACAGCAGGCTGCCGCCAAAGGTCGGACGCGATGCCGCCATGCTGCGGTTTTCCATGTCGATGGTGAGCCCGGTGCAGTCGGCAGTCAGGCCGGTCTTGAGCGTGGTGGCGACACTGCCGGCCAGGTCGCGTCCTTGCGCGGTCGCTCCCAGCAGCAGGATTTCCGGCTGATAGCGGTTGACCAGATCGGTAAGGCCCTTGGTGAAGGGCTGGTTACGATAGGCCGACAGGGTAGGGTCGGCCATCAGGTAACAGCTATCGGCACCATGGTGGAACGCCTGTTCGCAGAACTGGCGGGTCGCCAGGTCGGGCGCGCCCAATACCACGCCCGAGAGTGACACGCCGAGCTGGTCGGCCAGCTTGCGGCCTTCGCCCAGCAGCTCCCAGGAGACCGGATGGACTTCGCCGCGCTCGTGTTCGATGAATACCCAGACGCCTTGATAGGCCTTGAGGCGTTCGTCCAGTTCGTATTTTCCCTTGCCGCCTTTGCGCTCTGGAGCAGGCTTCTCTTGGTTCATGCTGTGCCTCGTAGAATCGATGTGGGGTGGATCAAGCGACCTTCCTGGCAATGGCCTCACCCAGTTTCGGGTGTTGCGTGAAGAGCTTGCCGACCAGGGTGACCGCCAGGTCGCGCGCTTCGTCGCCTTCGGCCGTGATGATCTCGGCGCGGCGCGCGTTGGGCTTGGGCGCAAACACCTTGCTCACCACGGTGGGCGAGCCCTTCAAGCCGATCTTGCTGATGTCCTCGATGCCGGCAGCGGTACGGTCCCAGGTACGGATCGGATGGCGGGCGGCGCGGAACATGTTTTCCATGGTGGCAAAGCGCATCTCGTTGCTGCCTTCGAGCATGGTGATGAGGCAGGGCAGCCGGGTCTGGAGCACCTGCACCCCGCCTTCGGCACGGCGCTGGATGACGATTTCGCGCGCAATCGGGTCCAACGACACGATCTTGGAGACATAGGTCAGCAATTGCAGATCGAGCCGCTTGGCGATGCCCGGGCCGACCTGGGCCGTATCGCCGTCGATGGTCTGCTTGCCGGCCAGGACCAAATCGACCGCCTGGTCTTGCGAGATGCGCTGGATAGCGGAGGCCAGGGCATAGGACGTGGCCAGCGTGTCGGCACCGGCAAAGGCGCGGTCGGTCACCAGGATGGCGTCATCGGCGCCGAAGGAAATGCATTTGCGCAGCGCTGCCTCCGCCTGCGGTGGGCCCATGGTCAGCACCGTTACCCGTCCGCCGACCTGATCCTTGATGCGCAGGGCTTCTTCCAGGGAAAACAGGTCGTAGGGGTTGATGATGGCCGGCACACCCTGGCGCATGATGGTGTTGGTGACCGGATGCACGCGGATCTGGGCGCTGTCGGGTACTTGCTTGATACAGACGACGATATGCATGGTGTTCTCCAAAAGGGCAGGCTCAGGCCTTGGCCGGCAGGGACATGCGCAGCATCTCCAGGGATACCGACTTGCCGTGGGCATCCTGGAAAACCTTGAAAACCTTTTCCTGTGCCGGTGTGGAATGGACGAAGTCGTCATAGGCGGCGGCCAGCATGGCACGCAGCTTCTTGAACATCTCCACCTCGTCCAGCTCATCCAGCCCGCGCTCCTGGCGCATGTACTGGTAGAAGCGCTTCAAGATGTGCAGGCGATTGACGTTCACGACCGCTTGCTGGTAAGGCACCCCGAAGAAATCGAGGAACTCTTCGGCGGCGGACAGTTGCTTCAGTTTTTCGGCCAGGGTCAGCATGACGGGCTCTCTTTCTGGGTTGAGAGGAACACAGGCGCAGCGCGCGGAAACGGGCGAAACCAAATGCTTACATCTGGCTGGCCGCGCAGGCGCCACTTTCCAGGAAAAATCGCGTAAGTTCATCTTCGCTGGGCGCCGCCTTGGCCACCATGGTGTGATCACGGATGCGCAGGAGCATGGCTTGTGCCTGGCTGTCCGAGAGCAGTATTCCCATCTTGGCGAAGGCATCCTTGACGCCGCGCGAGCCGGAATGCTTGCCCAGCACGATGTGATGGCTGCGGCCCAGTTCGGCCGGGCTGAAGTGTTCATAGTTGGCCGGGTTCTTGAGCAGGCCGTCCACGTGGATGCCCGATTCGTGCGTGAACACGGCTTCGCCGACGATGCTCTTGTTGGGCGCCACCGCCTTGCCGGAGGCCTTGGCCACCAGCCTGGAAATGGCCGGAAGCGAACGTGTATCGACCTGGCTCTCAATGCCATGCAGATGGCGCAAGCCCATCACCACTTCTTCCAGCGGGGCATTGCCCGCGCGCTCGCCCAGACCGTTGACAGTGGTGTTGACGTGGCTGGCGCCGGCATTGATGGCGGCCAAGGTGTTGGCCGTGGCCAGGCCCAGGTCGTTGTGGGCGTGCATTTCCAGTTCGATGTCGACTTCCTGGCGCAACTGGCGGATCACTTCATAGGTCGCAAAGGGATCGAGCAGCCCCAGCGTATCGGCAAAGCGGAAGCGCCGGGCGCCGGCGGCCTGGGCCGTCTCGATCACCCGCAACATGAAGTCCAGGTCGGCGCGAGAGGAATCCTCGCCACCGAGGCAAACCTCCATGCCCAGGTCCAGTGCCTTGGGCAGGAAATAACGTATCTGCGCCAGCACCCAGTCGCGGTCGCGTTGCAGCTTGTGCTGGATATGGATGTCCGACACCGGCATAGACAGGTTGACGATATCGGCGTTGCAGCGCGCGGCGGCAGCCAGGTCGGCTTCGCACATGCGGCCCCACACCATGGTCTTGCTGCGCAGGGGCAGCGCGGCGATGGCCTGGATCACCTCGATTTCGGCCTCGCCCATGATGGGAATGCCGATTTCCATCTCCGGCACGCCGATCTCATCAAGGGCGCGCGCGATGGCGATTTTTTCTTCCGCTGTGAAGGCAACACCGGCAGTCTGTTCGCCGTCGCGCAGGGTAGTGTCATTGATTGTGACCATCTCGGATTCTCCGGCAATGCGATACGAAAAATGTCTTCTGATCCTGATTTAGCAATTCATGTGCCAATCGGATTTGCAAAATAAATTCCTTAAAAATCAATGTGATAAGCGACTCTTCTGGTGTTTTGCGGTAGTCCGCGGCCCTTGTCACTTTTGTCGTGTTTGTCGTGTCTTGTCCGGCCTTGCCGCCCCGGCACACCGCGCAGTCCTCAGTCCCGTTCGCGTGCCAGATTGACGGTGTAGAGCGGCAGCTCGATCACCAGGTCCTGCTGCCTGAGTACCACCTGGCACGCCAGGCGCGACTGCGCGCTCAAGCCCCAGGCACGGCCCAGTTGGTCTTCCTCATCATCACTGGCCGGCGCCAGAGAGTCGAAGCCTTCGTGGACGATCACATGGCAGGTGGAACAGGCACAGGATTTTTCGCAGGCGTGCTCCAGTGCGATCCCGTTCTTGAGCAAGGCATCGCACAGGAACTGGCCGCTGCGCGCATCGAAGCTGCTGCCTTCGGTGCACAGGACGGGATGGGGACGAACGGTGATGTGCGGCATGGCAGCTCCCGATGAGGCCGGGATGGCCCCGGTCAGGGTTGGAATATCAAGTCATGAGGCCAGGTCGATGGCGTCGAGGCGCTGACCTGAGAGGGCCAGCGAGACACTGGCATTCATGCGCCGGGCGGCGAATTCCTGGGTGGCCTGGTTCAGGGCATCGCAAGCTCGGCCGAGCGCAGCGATGTTGTCGTCATTGGCTTCGCGTGCTGTCTCGATCAGTTCCGTCAGGGCATAGAGGTGCTGGCGGATGTGCGCCTGTTCGGTGGCGCTGAGCAGGCTGTGGCCGTCGCGCTTGAGGGCGGCATCGGTGGCGTCGGCCACCTGGCGGGCATTGACCTGGGCTTCACGCAGCGTACGCATCTTCATGTCATCGGTGGCGTGCCCTGCGGCTTCGGAGAGCATACGGGCGATGTTGGCGTCATCCAGTCCATAGGAGGGCTTGACGGTGACAGCCGCTTCCACGCCGGTGCTTTGTTCGCGTGCCGAGACCGACAGCAGCCCGTCGGCATCGATCTGGAAAGTCACGCGGATACGGGCCGCACCGGCCACCATGGGAGGAATACCGCGCAACTCCAGGCGCGCCAGAGAGCGGCAATCGGCCACCAGTTCCCGTTCGCCTTGCAGCACATGCACGCTCATGGCGGTCTGGCCATCCTTGAAGGTAGTGAATTCCTGCGCCCGTGCCACCGGAATGGTGGAGTTGCGCGGGATGATCTTTTCCACCAGGCCGCCCATGGTTTCCAGCCCCAGCGAGAGCGGACAGACGTCCAGCAGCAGCCAGTCGCTTTGCTGGCGATTGCCGGCCAGGACATTGGCCTGCATGGCCGCGCCCAGCGCCACGACCTGGTCTGGATCTAGATCGGTCAAGGGCGGTTGGCCGAAAAAGTCGGCCACGGCGGCGCGCACCTGCGGCATCCGGGTCGATCCTCCGACCAGGACCACGCCGTCGATCTCAGAGACGCCTAATCCTGCGTCGCGCAGCGCCTTGCGGGTGGGCAGCAGGGTACGGGCCAGCAAGCCCTGGCTGATGGACGCAAATACCTCGCGCGTCAACGCCAGTTGCACGGCCTGCCCTGAGGACAGGTTCAGTTCGATGGTCGCGCTGGTCTCCCGGCTCAGGGTTTCCTTGGCCTGGCGCGCAGCAGTGAGCAGGCGCCGGGTATCTTGCGAGGTGAGCCCTGCACTTGCCAGCGGACTCTGGTCGAGGACCCAGTCATGGATGCAGCGATCAAAATCATCGCCACCCAGAGCGCCATCCCCATTGGTGGCCAGCACTTCAAAGACCCCGCGTGAGAGCTTGAGGATGGAAATGTCAAAGGTGCCGCCCCCCAGATCATAGATGGCGAACACGCCTTCGGCAGCCTGGTCGAGGCCATAGGCGATGGCGGCGGCCGTCGGTTCATTGAGCAGCCGCAGCACATTCAGGCCGGCCAGACGCGCGGCATCCTTGGTGGCTTGGCGCTGGGCGTCATCGAAGTAGGCCGGCACCGTGATGACCGCACCACTCAGTTCGCCCCCCAGCGAGGCTTCGGCCCGCTGGCGCAATACCCGCAGGATGTCGGCCGATACGTCGATGGGTGTCTTGATACCCGCAGCGGTGTCGATCTGGACCAGGCCGGGCTTGTCGATGAAGGCATAAGGCATGTCAGCGCTGTTGCCTGCGCTGATGTCGGCGCGGTCACGCCCCATCAGGCGCTTGATGGAGGACAAGGTATTGCGCGGATCATCACTCTGCGCGGCCTTGGCGGCATGGCCGACGACGGTCGGCGGCCGGTCTGCCGGCTGCAGGGAATGGGCCGGCAGATAGCGCACCACCGAGGGCAGCAGCGCCTGCCCGGCCTCATCCGGCAGGATGCGGGCCTGGCCGGACTGGACCGTGGCCACCAGCGAATTGGTGGTGCCCAGGTCAATGCCCACGGCCAGCCGGTGCTGGTGCGGCGCCGTGCTGCGGCCAGGTTCGGCGATCTGGAGCAGGGACATGGCCTAGACCGCGAAGCTTTCGCCGCAGCCGCACTGGTTCTTGGCGTTGGGATTGTTGAACTTGAAGCCTTCGTTGAGCCCTTCGCGCACGAAGTCCAGCTCGGTGCCATCCAGGTAGGGCAGGCTCTTGGGATCGATCAGTACGGTCACGCCATGGCTTTCGAAGCGCACATCCTGCGGCTCGGCGACGTCGGCATATTCGAGCGCGTAAGCCATGCCGGAGCAGCCGCTGGTCTTGACTGCCAGGCGCAAGCCGACAGCGCTGCGCTTGGCCAGGAAGGCGTGCACGCGGCGCGCGGCGTTTTCAGTGAGGGTGATGCTCATCGCCGTCTCTCCTCAAACCGAGAATGAACTGCCGCAGCCACAGGTGGTGGTGGCATTGGGGTTCTTGATGATGAAGCGGGAGCCTTCCAGGCCTTCTTCGTAGCCGATCTCGGCACCATTGAGGTATTGCATGCTCATGGCATCGACCAACAGCGAGACACCGTTGCGCTCGATGCAGAAATCGTCTTCGTTGACGGCATCGTCAAAGGCAAAGCCATATTCGAAGCCGGAGCAGCCGCCACCGCTGACGTAGATGCGCAGCTTGAGGTCAGCATTGCCTTCTTCGCTGATCAATTCACTGACCTTGGCCACGGCCGAGTCGGTAAAGATGAGGGGGGCGTCGGCGGTGATGGTGTCGATATCGGTATCGGACATGATGGACCTCCAGGAAATGGGGATGGGAACCGGCCGTGCCGTCTCAGTCGGCGATGGGCGCGCAGATCGGGTATTGCTTGGGGGCCGGAGCCGCCTGCTGCACCTCGGGCGCAGCGTCATGCCGGCTGCGGTAATCCGCCACGGCGGCCTTGATGGCATCTTCGGCCAGGATGGAGCAGTGGATCTTCACCGGCGGCAAGGCCAGTTCGTCGGCGATGGCGGTGTTCTTGATGTCCAGCGCCTGGTCCAGGGTGCGTCCCTTGAGCCACTCGGTCACCAGGGAGGAAGAGGCGATGGCCGAGCCGCAGCCGTAGGTCTTGAATTTGGCGTCTTCGATGATGCCGTTGTGATCGACCTTGATCTGCAGCTTCATTACGTCGCCACAGGCGGGAGCACCGACCATGCCGGTGGCCACGCTGGTGTCGTCCTTGTCAAAGCTGCCGACGTTGCGCGGGTTTTCGTAGTGGTCCATCAATTTGTCGCTGTAAGCCATGATGTGCTCCTTGTCAGTGTGCAGCCCATTGCACCGTGGAGAGGTCAATGCCGTCCTTGTACATATCCCACAACGGCGAGAGTGCGCGCAGCTTGCCCACCTTTTCACGGATCACGTTCACGGTGAAGTCGATCTCCTCGATGGTGGTGAAGCGGCCGATGGAAAAACGGATGGAACTGTGCGCCAGTTCATCCGACATGCCCAGTGCGCGCAGGACATAGGAGGGTTCCAGGCTGGCCGAGGTGCAGGCAGACCCGGAGGACACCGCCACATCCTTGATGGCCATGAGCAGCGATTCGCCCTCGACATAGTTGAAGCTGACATTGAGGTTGTGCGGCACGCGACGCTCCAGGTCGCCATTGACGAAACATTCCTCGATATCGGCAAAGCCCGCGTGCAGGCGGTCGCGCAACATGCGGATGCGTTCGTTCTCGGTGCCCATGGCCAGGCGTGCCAGTTCGAAGGCTTCACCCATGCCGACGATCTGGTGAGTGGCCAGGGTGCCCGAGCGCAGGCCGCGTTCATGTCCGCCGCCATGCATCTGCGCCTCCAGCCGTACGCGCGGCTTGCGTCCTACGTACAAGGCGCCGATGCCCTTGGGACCATAGGTTTTGTGGGCGGAGAACGACATCAGATCGACCTTGAGGCTGGCCAGGTCGATGGCCACCTTGCCGGTGGCCTGGGCGGCGTCCACGTGCAGGAGCACGCCGCGTGCGCGGCAGATGTCGCCCAATGCGGCGATGTCCTGGATCACGCCGATCTCGTTATTGACGTACATCACCGAGGCCAGGATGGTATCGGGCCGCAAGGCTGCTTCGAAGGCGACCAGGTCGAGCAGGCCGTCGCTGCCGACTTCCAGGTAGGTCACTTCAAAACCGCGGCGCTCCAGCTCGCGCATGGTGTCGAGCACGGCCTTGTGTTCGGTCTTGACGGTGATGAGGTGGCGGCCCTTGCTACGCAGGAATTCAGCGGCGCCCTTGATGGCCAGGTTGTTGGATTCGGTGGCGCCGGAGGTCCAGATGATTTCGCGCACGTCGGCGTTGACGAGTGCCGCGACTTGCTCGCGTGCATGTTCGACCGCCGCTTCGGCGGCCCAGCCGAAGCTGTGCGAACGGCTGGCTGGGTTGCCCGGAATATCGGTTAGATAGGGAATCATCTTTTGCGCAACGCGCGGATCGACCGGAGTGGTCGCCGAATAATCCAGGTAGATCGGTAGCGATAAGGAAGAGGAGGGCATGGTGGCTCCGGCAAACTGTGTGGGAGAACGGGTCTGTGCCTGGCTGCGGTAGGAGCTTCAGCAAAGAGCGTGCCATGCAAGGATTTGCATCTAAGCTACTGAATACAAAGGAATAAATTAATTTTTTGGTAGGTAGCATTCCGTCTGACGGATTGTCGTTTTTGTTGGATTTGTGACGACAGGACGAATTCGATGTGTTTTTTTATGACCGTCGAGTGACTATGCCAAGCTTAGCTCGTTTCCATACGCCAGCAGATAACACCCGGCCATATAACAGTCACCAGTTGGCCGGAGCATTTTCTTTGCTTCTGCGTAGAACTCATTTCATCAATAGGCGTGAGTGCGAGCGAGTCCCGTTTGGGATGAAGTGCAAGGCGCGAATTTGGGTCAAGACTGGGCGTCTTGACCCAAATTCGTAACGCAGCAATTCGCCCAAACGGGCCGCTCCCTTCGGGTTCTGCTCAGAAAGGGCGCTGGCCGCGTTGCGCTCCTTGCCAGCGCCCTTTCTGGGCAGAACGCATCTCACGCCTATTGATGAAATGAGTTCTAGTTACCCCAAATTGCATGAATACCTGGTTCGATATACAAAACAGCTGACCGCTCATTTCCTTTTGAGATGCTCTGATGGAGGATGAGCGGCCAGGTTGTTGGAACGCTAGCCGGTCAGGTCTTCGCCATACCGAGCGGAGGGAGCTTCGTGCGCGCCCGCAGACCTTGCAAGGCGGTACTTGCGGTCCTCATCAGTTCAGGGACGTTGACCGTCGTCAGTGTCCCTTTGCGCTTCAGAATCCGCCCGTCGACGAGCACGGTGTCGATATTCTCTGGCCGTCCCGAGGAAACCAGCAGCCATGCGGGATCGATATCAGGGGCAATCTGCATGTTGATGTCGCTCTTGCGAACCATGATGAGGTCGCCACGCTTGCCTGGCGTCAGCGAGCCAGTCACGTCCTGCAGGCCGTGGGCGACGGCGCCGCCGAGGGTTGCGATCTGCAGGAGTTCGCGTGCGGTCGGCAGGTTGCTGCCGTTGGCCCGCATGTGGGAAGCGGCCCACTCGACACGCATGTTGGTGAACATGTCGGCGGCAGCCTGTCCAGATGTATCGACAGAGAACGACAGTTTGATCCCGGCGGACATCGCCCCTGGGACCGGCGGCACCAAAGGCAATGTCATGGGGTCGATCGTTGGACTGAGGGCCACGGTCGTGCCTGCCTCGACAATCTGGCCGAAGTAGGGTTCGATGCCGTTGCCGTGCAGTAGCTGTACGTCCGGGCCTAACAACTTCGCGTCGATCAGGAAGCGTACTGAGTCTGGACTGTCAGGCCCCGTTGCAAGTTCATGAATCGAGATCGGAAGTCCCAGCTTACGGGCTTTTACCATCTCGGCGGCAACACCGGTGATGGTTTGCGGGCCGACTCCGGCTGCTGTGGAGGCGATGCCATAGGTCATCATGCGGTCGCCGGCAGCAAACCATTGCTTCTGTACACGCACCACATCGTCCCAAGGAATGCTGGGCAAACCGAAAGGAGCGCCGTAACTCCAGCGGAATCGCACACCTGAGGCGACATGCGCGGCAAGCTCTGCATCGGCATGGGCTGGTGATCGTACGTTGTTGGCCCAATTGTGCACCGTGGTGATGCCGCCATTGATCGCCTCAGCCAATGCCAGCCGTACGCCAGCCACGCTATCCTGCGGCGTGTAGGCAGGCCCCAGCCGACCATAGATTTCAAAGTAGGTATAGCCAGGTTTGTCGTTGACCAGGCCGCGCCACAGCGAGTTCATCATGTGCCAATGGCCATCGATGAAGCCAGGCATGACGATGCAATCGGTGGCGTCGATGATTTCTGCGGTCTGAGAAGAAATCGAGCGACCAACACTGAGAATGACGCCGTCTTTTACATGAACGTCGCCCGTTGCAAATTCTCCGATAGCCGGATCCATGGAGAGGATATAGCCATTGCGGAAGATATATTCCCCCCTCTTGGGCAAGGGCGACGTTGCCTGCTCCTTAGGCTGCGCATTGGCGCAGATGGCTGCTACGGGGCTGGCCAGCAAGGCGCCAGCAGCGCTGGTCTTGACTGCGGTATGAAGAAAATTCCTGCGGTGCGCATCTGCCGGTTGGGAATCCGTACTACTCTCGGTAAACCCTTTTTTGTACTTATCCACCATGATGTCTCCTTAACTGGTCGTTTGGGAAATGCTGAACTGGAGCGAGAAGGTCCTCTGCGTTGAGGCCGGAACCGTTCGTCCAGGGATTGGGTTTAGATCGGTTCTGCCAATGTCTTCAAGGACTGTTCAACAAGGATGGTCTGCTCGGCAATAGGCCGGCCAGCTTGCTCTCGCCGGCCGATCTCCATGGAGTTTTTCACGACCAGCAGGCAACGTTCATAGCGTCGCGACATATAGCGCTGCAAGGCGTGCTCAATCCTGTTCTCCTTTCCCAGTTCTTCTGCCAGGACCAGCGCATCTTCGGCGGCCAGGCCGGCGCCTGAGGCCAGTTGAGGCGTAGTCGGGTGGGCGGCATCACCGATAAGCAGGACCCGGCCCTTGAACCATGGACCGGGCAGCAGGAATGCCTCCAGCGGGCGGTGAACGATGGTGTTTTCGGCACTGAGGGATTGGCCGATGTCACGGATGATGCCGCCATAAGGACGCGTCAGGCGCGCCAGTTCTGCAGGGAGATCGTGGTCGGGAATGCGCCGTTTTTCCTTGGAGTTCTCCAGCAGGAACATGTACATCCGATCCTGGGACACCGGAGTCAGGCCGACCTTGTAGGGGCCGCCCAGGAAGAAATGGCGCCGGTCGATTTCTGGAGGACGGGGTAGTTGTGCGCGCCAGGCGCTCTGCCCGGTGTATTGCGGAAGGGGAGCATCGGGAAAGAGTAGGCCGCGTATACGCGAAAACAGGCCATCTGCACCGACCACGAGATCGTAAGCGGCTTTGCTGCCATCAGTGAGTTCCACGTCGACCTGATCTGGCGTTTGTTCCAGCTTGTCCACCGACAGGCCCAAACGCACATTGACCCCCGCAGCCAGCACCTTGTCTGAAAGAATCTTGTGCAGTACGGGGCGCATGATGCCGCCACAGCCGGGAATACCATCTTCCAGACGAACGGGAGTAGGCAGTACAGCCAGACGCGCGCCTTCGGACGAGCATACCTGGATGCCGGTACCGGTATATGCCTGCGCCTCGATGTCGGGGAGCACGCCGAGGGCCTTGAAAGCCCGCAGGGTCGGTCCGGTAATCGTGATGCCGGCCCCATACACACGCCATTCAGGATCAAGGTCAATGAGATCCACCCGATGGCCAAGCCCGGCCATTGCGATGGCTGTCGACATGCCACCAACGCCTCCGCCGACGATGAGGATATTTTTCTGTTGCATCGATACGAGTCTCCAGTTGCCGGACCTTGCGTGACGATGCCGCCGCGAAAGGCCAGGATGTTGTTCATTTCAGCAGCGTAACTGGGTACATGGAGAAAATTTGCCTGAACTCGCGATGCTATTTGTCTCTGAGCGAAGCAGGGGGATGGCGATGCTGCGCTGAAAGTCAAAAGGGATAGCACAAGCGGCAAAGTGGTTTGCTACCGTGCGTCTAGGATGACACTCCCGGACCCATGTGAGAAAGGGTCTGCAACTGACAGAGGTGACGAATTGAGCAATGACGCAGAGAAGACGGGCGCCGTACAGGGGCGCCCCAAGACGCTGGCTGAAGCCAAGCAATGGATGCTGGACAAGCTTGCAGCGAAGGTACATCCGATGAATCAGGTGCCGCAGGACGAAGGAGCGCGCCTGATCGAGTCGCTGCAGGGACTGGACGGCGCATCATGGGCGGCCGTATGGGGCAAGGCGGGTGACGAGACGCGTGCGCAGGCCGATCTGGCCAGTGAGCGCGGCCAGGACAAAGAGGCCGCAGCTCTTTACATGAAAGCCAGCGGATTCTATTTCATGGGCCGCTTTCCCTGCCCTAACCATCCCGATAAGGAACGCTGCGCCCAAGCCGAGCGCGAAACCTATGTGCTGGCGGCCTCCTATTGGGATAACCCGGTACGGCGCGTCACCATTGCGTTTGACGGACGCAGCGGAGAGGGCAAGGAAGTCGTATTCCTGATCCGTCGTCCTCACGGGGTGGAGCGCCCGCCGGTGGTAGTCATGTGGGGTGGCGTAGACGCATGGAAGGAACAGATGACCGCAGCGTGCAATGCCTTCCTGGCCGCTGGTGTCGCAACCATCGCTATGGACAATGCCGGCACGGGTGAGTCGCCGGTCAAAGGCGTCCAGGATGCAGAGCGCCAGTTCCTGCCGGTGTTCGAATGGGCTGCTGCCCAGGAGGATCTGGATGCCGCCAAGGTTGGCATTCTGGGCCGCTCCTTTGGCGGCTACTGGGCGACCAAACTTGCGCACCTGCACCCGGAACGTATCAGTGCTGCCGTGAACTGGGGTGGTGGCGCTCACTATATGTTCCAGGCAGATTGGATTGAATCGTCCCGCTACCCTGACAGCTACCTGATGGAACTGGTTGAAACCCGCCAGCGCATGCTGGGTGCCACGACAGATCAGCAATACATCGACGGCTTCAGGCGCTTGTCCTTGCTGGACCAGGGTCTGCTGGACCGGCCCAGTGCACCGATGTTGCTGGTCAACGGCAAAGAAGATAAACAGTGCCCTCCGGCTGACCTCCATCTGCTGACCGAGCACGGTTCTCCCAAAGCCGTCCGTCTGTTCCCGGGCGGCCATATGGGCAACACCCCGCAGACCTTGCCGACCATCGTTCAGTGGCTTTCTACCCATGTCAAAAACAAGATGGAGGCAGCATGAGCGAGAACTGGGTCCAGCAGATTCCTTCGCAGGCCGCCTACTGGATGAACAAGGTGCTTTTCGAGGTTCACCACAATGACGGCCATCTGAAACGCTACCTGGCGTCCCCGAACGATTATCTGTCAGCCGTACCCATGCCGCAGCACCTGCGCGTGGCGGTGCGTGACAACGACATTGGTGCCATGTATCTGGCCGGTGCCAACCCCTATCTGCTCAGAGCGCACTGTCTTGGCTTGCGCATCCCGGAGCAGGATTTCCTGGCTTCCCTGAAGGCCGTCACAGGAGGAAAAAAGAATGGCTGAACTCGTAGGAATCTATGCGGCGAGCCACACGCCAGTCATGCTGAATTTCCCGGATGCGATTCCCGATGATGACCGGGAAGCCATTTTCGGTGCGTTCAAGGACATGGGCCAGCGCATTGCTGACTCAAGACCAGATACGGTGATCGTCATTTCGGATGACCACATTCACAACTTCTTCTTCAATAATTTTCCAGCGTTCTGCATTGGCGCCGCTGATAGCTACCGTACACCGGTTGAGCATTGGCTCAAGGCAGATCCGCAAGTATTGCCGGGTGACGCGGCCTTGGGTGCACATCTACTTGGAGAGGCGCTGCAGAACGGCTTTGATCCCTCGTTTTCGATTGAACTGATACTCGACCACGGTTCGCTCACTCCGCTCCTGTTGGCGGGCCTCGTGCCGCATGTGCGCGTGGTTCCGCTGCTGGTCAATTGTGTCCAGCCGCCGTTGCCAACCATGAGACGCTGCGTTGAGTGGGGAGCATTCTTGCGCAAGGCCATCGATAGTTACGATGCCAGCCAGCGTATCGCTATTCTCGCTACCGGAGGGATTAGTCACGACATCGCTACGCCTCGGATGGGTATGGTCAATGAGGATTTTGACCGCCAGTTTCTGGACAATCTGCGTAGCGGCAATACGGATGCCATCGTGGCGCATGCGACAAACCATGTCGCCGAGGCTGGCAATGGTGCTGAGGAAATTCGCAACTGGCTCATTGGCCATGGTGCGGCCGCCGGTGCTCGGTTTGAATCGCTGTACTATCAGGCGGTTTCCAAGTGGTACACCGGGATCGGCTTGGCGCGATGGAGTGTGAAAGACTGATATGGACACGGAAATTGTTTCTCTCGCCGCCGAATCACTGAGCAATGCAGAGCGCCATGCTGTCGTATTGCTGCATCCTGTCTGTGTCAATCGTGATATCTGGCGCTTGCAAGTGCCAGTCTGGTCGCAGTCCTTCCGTCTTATACTGGTCGACCTTCCCGGCCACGGGCTGAGCAAGGCACTCGGCGGCCAACCTACTCTGGCCGACTTCGCGCGCGGACTGGCGCTCACCCTGGACCGTACCGGAATCGGCCAGGTATCGCTGGTGGGCGTATCGCTCGGCGCAATGGTCGCACAGGCATTTGCGTTGCAGTTCCCGGAGCGCATCCGAAAACTGGTGCTGGCCAATGCTGGCGCAGTGACTCCCGAGCCTGTCATGCAGATCTGGGGCGCGCGTCAGCGAAGCTATGTTGAGCTTGGGTCCGAGCAGCACGTGCGATCGACCATCGAGCGTTGGTTCGATCAAGACTACCGTGAGCGCGCACCGCTGACCGTGAACTGGGTCGAGTCTCTTGTGCGAAGTACTTCGCAGGAGGGCTATTTCGAGGCGGTCGATGCGATCAAGCGTTTGGACCACGCGTCACGATTGCGAGAGATATCCGCACCTACGCTAGTGATTGCCGGCGAAAAGGATGCGGCTGTCAGCCCGGAAATCTGCCGCAAGCTGGCCGATGCCATCCCCGCCGCCCGGTTGACGATACTGCCAGCCGGCCATCTCAGTAATATCGAAGCGGCAACCGAGTTTGCCGAAGTGGTTGGGCAGTTCCTGCTGGCTGATTAAGCGGCGGACAGCCGCCGAAGGCATCGATCCGCTGGTCAGGATCGATGCCTTCGGCACGCAAGCGTCCGTCACCCGTGCATCTTCCTGTACGCGCGTGGCGTCATGTTGAACTTTTCCTTGAAGGCACGGCTGAAGTGGGCGACGTCGCTGAATCCCCACCCGTAGGCAATCTCGCCGATTGGCCGATTCGATAGCTGACGTGACACCAGGTCTTCCCGGCATCGTTCCAGTCGTTCCGACCATACCCACTTCATCAGCGAAGTTTGTTCGGCGGTGAAGAGCTGATAGATGTGGCGCGTCGATAATTGGACAGCCTGCGAAATCATTTCTGCATCCAGCGATGAATCGTGCAGGTTGTCGCGGACAAATGCCCGGATACGCTCAAGGTGGAATAGCTGCAACCTGGAAGGGCAGGCCATCATTTCCTTGTCGCAGTGCGACAGCGCAATCGCAAGCGAATAAGGAAGCGCCTGAGCAATACGGGCTGCAGTATTTTCGTCGAGCTCGGTGGCCATCTCGAACATCTCATCGCTCATTGCCCGAAAGATTGCTCCTGGTCCGCAAGCCGTCTCGATGCGCACTGCCGTGCGCCGGTCTGCATCAGGCATGACCCGCTTCAGAAGCTCGGAGTCAACGTAGGTGGAGTGCGTCACCATATGTCCGGTTTCGATGCGAAATGGCGAACCCAGGTCGATGAGCACCATGTCTCCGGGCCGTAGATGACTGTGGCGCCCACCTTGAGACACACTGGCTTCCCCCTCCTTTTGAATCGTGACCAACCATCTGCGCGTGTCAGCGCGGCTCGCAGGCGCGGAAGTCTCATGGGGAGAAAAGCGGATGGAAGCAAATTGCAGGCTTCTGCCGCAATAAGCTTGCATGTGAGTGCTCAAGGGCTGGTCTTTGCCTGAGTCCAGCGACAGGCCAATGGAAAAAAGGCTGGCCATCTGCCGTTCGAATAATCGCGCTCCCTCACGGGATGGATTCTCAGTAGTAGAGAAAGTGCGAATCAAGATATTTGTCTCCGTTGTTGTGGCCACTGTTCTTTTCTCGCGAGTGAGATCATGGTCTCCCGCTGCAGTTGCCTTATCAGTCAAATTCTAACGCGAACTGAAGCAAGATGGCGCCTCGCAAAGGAATAGATTAGCGGTACTCCCACCGGGACATGGGAGTTGCACAGTATTACGGGTATCAACCACGGGCTGCTGCCAAATGCCGCCCCTGGAGAAGTTCATCGGCGTCATCGCACACGGTGCTCAAGCGCTGAAAAATTACATCGTCGTAGCGAGCGACGTGCAACAACCACAACAACGAGACGAAGTATCGCGCCTGGCCGACGAAGCTGGGTATGCGTTCGAAGAGAGGAAAGACAGACATGAAGAAGTATAGAAGGCAAAGCGCTGCAATTGCCGCGCTGGCCCTATGGCCAGCCGCTACCTGGGCGCAAAGCAGCGTCAGCATCTCCGGCATCATGGATGGGGGCGTCTCCTACGTCAGCAACCAGGCGGGGAGCAGCAACCTGCGCGCAGATAACGGTATCGGTGCGCCAAACATTCTGTTCATCAAGGGTCAGGAAGACCTCGGTGGAGGAACGGCAGCCATCTTCCAACTCGAAAGCCAGTTCAACCTCAGTACCGGCGCCTCCCTGCCTGGCAACAATCTCATCTTCGGCCGCCAGTCATTGGTGGGTCTCAAGGACAAGCAATGGGGAACACTGACCGCCGGCAATCAGTACGAATTCATGCATGATTCGCTGCTGTTCGGTGGTTTCGATTCCGCGCTGACCTATGGTGGCTACTACACCTTCCGCCAAGGGCCGTTCTCAGCTTTGGCCATCCCAAACAATCCAACAGGAGCGTCGGACTTCGACCGCGTGGCCGGCTCATCTCGCGTTGCCAACTCCGTCAAATATCTGAGCCCGGATGTCAGCGGCGTGACATTCGGGGGCATGTATGGTTTCGGGGAGGTGGCCGGTGACACTGCCTCCTCCCGGACTGTCAGCCTGGGCGCCAATTATGCCGAGGGACCCTTCGGCCTGGGCGTAGCCTACACCGATGCGCGCTACTCCAGCATGAACAGCGGACATGATGGCATCAGAAACTGGGGCCTGGGAGCGCGCTACCAGATCGGAGACTACAAGCTCAATCTGCTCTATACCAATACGCGCAATACCCAGACGGCGGGGCAGGTCAACGTCTATCAAGCTGGCGTCAACTGGCAAATGGCGGTCGCCTGGAACCTGGGGCTGTCCTACGAGTACATGCAGGGCAATGCGCAACTGGCAAACAATTACGCCCATCAGGGCAGTGCCACACTGCAATACTGGCTCTCGAAACGAACGGACGTCTATCTGCAGACCGTCTATCAGAAGGCGGGGGGCGATAACACCAATACCCAGGCCTGGATTAATGGGCTGTATGGCCCGAAGGCGATGTCCAGTTCCAGCAGCCAAGCCATCTTCCGGGTGGGTTTGGTAACGCGCTTCTGAGTTGCAGAAGTCGTGACATTAAAGAAATGAATGGAGATAACATGAATACATTACCCGGTGGAGTGCCTGCCCCAGTGGTCGGAGAAGACTCCTGGCGATATCGTGGATGGGTGGTGGTGCTGGCATCGATGGTTGCGTTGATGTTCGGGCCCAGTACCGTCGCCGTACTTAGCCTGGGTCTTTTCATCAGGCCTCTCGAAGCCGATTTCGGCTGGAGCCGTACCCAGATTGCACTGGCCAGTTCGATCGTGTCATACACGGTGATGTTGATTTCCCCGATTCAAGGCTACCTGACTGACCGCTTCGGAGCGCGTGCTGTCATCGTCCCCTGCATCCCCTTGTTTTGCGTGGCTGTCGGACTGATGTATTTCATGCCGCCAGTACCGTGGATCTACTACGCTGCCTGGATCGCGTTGCCGGTGATTGGCATCGGGATCTTCCCGCTATCCTATCTTCGCGTCGTCAGCTCCTGGTTTGACAAGCGCCTGGGCCTGGCGATCGGTATTGCCAATGCTGGCATTGGCATCGGTGGAGCAGTGATTCCATTGTTGATTGGCGCGGTGATTGCACATCAAGGCTGGCGGGCCGGATTTGTGGGTCTGTCCGCTCTGGTGGCGTTGACGCTGCCTCTGGCTTACGCCTTCATCCGGGAAAAGCCGGGCACGGAGCCCAAGAAGGGAAGGGTACAGACTGTCCCCGGCGTGGACTTCAAGACGGCGTTGCGAAGCCGGGAATTCAAACTCCTGATTGGTATTTTCCTCCTGCTTGGTGTCATCAATACTGCATTGATCGTTCACCAGATGCCCATGCTGATGGATGCGGGTGTAACGCCACAACGCGCAGCCATGGTACAGGCGACCTTCGGTATCTTCGTCATTGCGGGCCGCCTGCTCACTGGCCTGCTCATCGACTATATCTCGGCTGTCTTGGTGATGTGCTTTCTTGTACTGGGAGGGACGATTGCTTGCTCTTTGTACGCCTATGGCGTGACCGGCAACGTGGTTTTCCTGTGTGCTGCCTTGCTGGGAATGGTTCTGGGGGCCGAGTTCGACGTGCTCAGCTATCTTCTCAAACGATATTTCGGCATGCGTGCTTTTGGCAAACTCTATGGCGTCATCTTTTCCGTTTTTCAGTTCGGCGCAGGTGCCGGTGCAGCACTTCTTCCTCTGATGCGGCAAGCCTCGGGGAGCTATCGGAGTGGCCTCACGACATTTGCCATCGCCACGTTGACTTGTGCATTGCTGCTCATAGTGCTCCATCTCGGTGGTGACAAGAGGTTGGCAAAACTGCGTCAGCAACAACTGATTCACTGAAAAGGAGACCATCCATGGAGCGTGACATTGTGGAGCCGCGTCTTACTCCTGTCGATATGGCAGCCGCATCACCGGAACAAAAACGCGTTCTGGAAGATATCTTGAAGGGCCCGCGCGGCAACCTGTCGGGGCCCTTCCTATCGTGGATTCACAGTCCCGACCTCGCACAACATGCTCAGAAGCTGGGCGCGTTCTGTCGCTATCACACGAAGTTGCCATTACACCTGTCGGAGTTGGCCATCCTTTGCACGGCGGCAAAGTGGCGAGCACAAGCCGAATGGCAGATTCATTATCCCATCGGGATTGAGGCAGGGCTGGATGCGGCCAATATCGAGTTGATCCGCCTCGGGAGGAAACCGGAGTTTCAAGCAAAAGAAGAGCAACTGATCTGGGCGCTTATCGATGAACTCTACGAAACGAAGCGTATTTCCGGTCAATTATATAAACAGGCTGAGCAATGCTTTGGCGTCGAAGTGTTGGTGAATCTGGTGGGATTGTTTGGCTATTACGCGTTGGTTGCCATGACGCTAAACGTGTTCGCGGTTCGCCACGGAGACGGCCCGCTGCCCTTTGAGGAGCATGACAGCCATTGATGTGGCAACTCTGCGTATGTGTTCTTAGGACGCGCCAAGACCTGAGCGCTTACATGTTGTCAGCTTTCTTTTTATCTGCGAGAGCAGTTTTGTAGCGTTGGAGAACATCCTCAATATCTGGAGTCTTAATTATTCCGAATTGCATGCGTAAGGGGAAAGGAATAGAGCCCTCTTCAATTTCCTTTTCATGCACATCTTGCGGAATTGCCAACTCCTAAGGCTTGTTTCTTGCGATTAAAAATTGTGCGGACTCACAAAAAAAGGCCGCGCGAGGCGGCCGTTGCAAGCGTGCTGAAGCAGAATCAACGTCGATGACGCTGGGCCGACAGGCGCCGTACTACCGTCAACAGACAGTCGATTTCTTCGAAGGTATTGTAAAAGGCCAGCGAGGGCCGCACCGTGGTTTCCACCCCGAAGCGGCGCAGGATGGGCTGGGCGCAGTGGTGGCCGGTACGCACCGCGATGCCTTCCTGGTTGAGCGCCTTGCCGACTTCCTCGGTGCTGTAGCCGTCCAGTACGAAGGACATCACGCTGGCCTTGTGGGCGGCGGTACCGATCAGGCGCAAGCCATCAACCTCGCCCAGTTTGTGCATGCCGTATTCCAGCAAGGCATGTTCGTAGCTGGCGATGTTGTCGATGCCGATGCGATTGACGTAATCGATGGCCGCACCCAGTCCGACGGCATCGGCAATATTGCCGGTGCCGGCTTCGAAGGTGTTGGGCAGGGGCTGGAAGATGGTCTTTTCGAACGTCACATCGGCGATCATGTTGCCACCGCCTTGCCATGGCGGCATGTCTTCCAGCACTTCGCGCCGGCCCCACAGGGCGCCGATGCCGGTCGGGCCGAACACCTTGTGACCGGAGAAGACGAAGAAGTCCGCCCCCAGCGCCTGCACGTCGGTGCGCATGTGCGACACCGATTGCGCGCCATCGACCAGCGTGCGCGCCCCGGCCAGGCGGGCCAGTTCCACGATCTGCTTGGTCGGTGTGACGGTGCCCAAGGCATTGGAGACCTGGGTGACCGCCACGATCCTGGTGCGTTCGTTCAACAGCTTGGCGTATTCATCCAGCAGCACCTGGCCGGAATCATCGACCGGGATCACGCGCAGCTTGGCGCCTTTTTCGGCTGCCAGTTGTTGCCAGGGCACGATGTTGGCGTGGTGCTCCAGGTGCGAGACGATGATTTCATCGCCCGCGCCCACGTGCTTGCCGCCCCAGGACTTGGCCACCAGGTTGATGGCTTCGGTGGTGCCGCGCACGAAGATGACTTCGTTCACATCCGGCGCGTTCAGGAATGCCCGTACCCGTTCGCGTGCACCTTCGTAGGCGTCGGTGGCGCGTGCGGCCAGTTCGTGCGCCGCGCGGTGGATGTTGGAATTCTCCCGGCGATAGAACTCGCTGATGCGGTCGATCACCGCCTGCGGCTTGTGTGTGGTGGCGGCGTTGTCGAACCAGACCAGGGGCCGGCCGTTGACGCGCTCTTGCAGGATGGGGAAGTCGCGCCGCACGGCGTGGACATCGAAGGCCGCCGTCTGCTGTGCGCCAGCCGGCTGGTGCACGGCATGAGGCGCCGGCTTGGCCGGGGTGACGTAGCCGCTGGGCAATTCCACCGCGTGCAGGAAGTAGTACTGCGACGTACTGGCCGGCACGGCAGGTGCCGCAGTCGGTGCCGTACTGGCGCCGCCACGCGGATGACCATGGCCGTCATCGAGGAAGTAATAGCCTGCTGTCGACGGGGCTGCCGCCGGTGCCGCTGCCACCGCCTGTGGCGCACCGGTCACGGCCCCGCCCAGGCGCGGTTCATAGGCGGGCAGGGCGGCAAAGACCTTGTCCGGCGTGCCGTTGCCGGCCGGTGCGGCCGGTGCCAGCGCCGGCGCCCGGTTACCCAGCGTGAGTACCTGGTGCGGCGAGGAGGGAATCAGGTTCAGGCCCGGCGCCAGCCCTTGCGGAATGGCCGTGCCGGGCACGCCCTGGCTGGTGCCGGCCGGGCTGGACAGGGGTGAGGCCGGTGGCGTGAAGTTGGCCGGAGGCTGCGCGCCCGGTACCTGGCCGGGAGACCAGACGGGTGCGGCGGGCGCGGCGAACAGCTCGTTGGCCAGTCGCGCCAGCAGCGCCGGGTCGAACGGCGCTGCCGACGCGTCCTGGCCGGGCAAGCCGGCGCTGTGGGAAGCGGGAGTGAGGATGCTCACGTTGGCGGCCTCTTATTTGTAGGTGTCGGGATAGTCGTGGTACTTGTTGATCTCGACATCGTCCAGTACCGCCAAGGCGTCGGTGGTCAGCACGGCCAGCGAGCAATAGAGCGAAATCAGGTAGGACGCGATGGCGTGATTGTTGATGCCCATGAAGCGCACCGACAGGCCCGGACTCTGTTCACCAGGCAGGCCCGGCTGGTACAGGCCGACCACGCCCTGGCGCTTGTCGCCCACGCGCAGCAGCAGGATCTTGCTCTTGCCATCGGCCACCGGCACCTTGTCCGAGGGAATCAGCGGCACACCGCGCCAGGTGATGAACTGCGAACCGAACAGGCTGATGGTCGGCGGCGGCGTGCCGCGGCGGGTGGCTTCGCGGCCAAAGGCGGCAATCGCTTGCGGATGCGCCAGGAAGAAGGCGGGTTCCTTCCATACCTTGGTCAGCAATTCGTCCAGATCGTCCGGCGTCGGGGCACCGGTCAGCGGGAAGATGCGCTGCTCATCGGTCACCTGGGCCAGCAGGCCGTAGTCGGGATTGTTGATGAGTTCGCTTTCCTGGTTTTCCTTGATGGTCTCGATGGTCAGGCGCAGCTGCTCCTTGATCTGGTCGTGCGGGCTGCTGTACAGGTCGGAGACGCGGGTATGCACGTCCAGCACGGTGGAGACGGCATTGAGGAAATATTCGCGCGGCTGTTCTTCGTAGTCCACGAAGGTACGCGGCAGCTGGTTTTCCTCCTGGCGGGCGGTGCAGGTGACCTTGATCGATTCCGGGTTCTTGACCTTGTTCAAGCGATAGATGCCGGCTTCGACCGGGACCCACTGCAGCAGGTGCGTGAGCCAGCGCGGGCTGATGGTTTCGAGCTGGGGGGCGGTCTTGGTGGCATTGGCTAGTTGCCGTGCTGCATTATCGCCGAGTGCGGTGGTACCGCCGACAGTTGCGGACATCTGGACTCCGTAAGTAAGGGTTGCAGGGAATGGGGTAAGTGAACAGGCGAAGTGTCGTGGCTCAGCCTTTGTGGCTCAACATGCTATAGCCATCAACTGCAAACCGCGCACCAGGTTCTGCTGGTTGATGCGTTCCCCGTGGGTGACCAAGGCCGAGGGCGCGAGCGTGAGGGCGTTGGCCAGTTTCTCCACCGTCACCAGCGAGGCGATTGCAGTACCGCGTTCGATCTCGCCGATGTAGGAACGATTGAGGTTGGAGTTCTCGGCCAGCATCTCCTGCGACCAGCCGCGCTCGCGTCGCAGCTGGCGCACGCCGATGCCGAAACTTTGCACCAGCGCACTGGTGAGGGCCTCTTCATCGGCATGCCTGGAAGCAATGACGGGATTGCTCATGACCACCTCGCTCATGCTGCTGCGGCGTTGGCCAGGGACAGCGTGTCTTCGCGGGAGGCCGCCTGAGAAATGTTGGCACCGGCTGGCACATCATGCGTGAGCCAAACGTTGCCACCGATAATCGCGCCGCGTCCCAGGCGGATGCGTCCGAGGATGGTGGCTCCGGCATAGATCACGACATCGTCTTCCACGATGGGATGGCGCGCTCGGCCTTTTTCGAGCTTGCCCTCGGCATCCGTCGGGAAGCGCTTGGCACCGAGCGTCACGGCCTGGTAAATGCGCACGTTGTTGCCGATGATGGCGGTCTCGCCGATCACTACGCCGGTACCGTGGTCGATGAAGAAACCGGTGCCGATCTGTGCGCCCGGATGGATGTCGATGCCGGTGGCACCATGCGCCAGTTCGGCAATGATGCGCGCCAGCAAGGGCAGGCCCAACTGGTAGAGGCGATGGGCCAGGCGATAGTGGATCATGGCCAGGGTGCCGGGGTAGCACAGCAGCACTTCGTCCACGCTGCGTGCGGCCGGGTCACCCTGGTAGGCGGCCAGGACGTCGGTATCGAGCTGGCTGCGGATCTGGGGCAGGGATGCACCGAAGGCGCGGGTGATGGAAACGGCGTCCTCTTCGAGTGTGGGCGTGGCCCGGCCGGCCAGTCCGGCACTGTATTTCAGTTCCAGCCGCACCTGCTCCAGCAGCCCATGCAGGGCGGCGTCCAGCGCGTGGGCGACGTGATAGTTTTCACTTTCCTGGCGTAAATCTGGCGGCCCCAGGCGCATCGGAAAAAGTACGCCCTTGAGCGTGGTGACGATGCCATCGAGGGCATCGCGCGAGGGAAATTCGCGGCCGTAGGAATCATTGTTGCGCCGCTGCGCTACTCGCCAGCCTACACGAGCTTCATGCAGCGACTGGACGATCTGGTGGATATCGAAAGTGGCCATGGGACTCTCTTGACGGTTCTTGTTGGGGGCCGCAGGCGGTCATGAAGTAAGGGCGTATGGGCGCAGTCAGTCCTGCACCCAAGGCAGGCCGTGGAAGCGCCAGCCGTCGGCCTTGCCGCGCTGCTGGCTGGCGTCAAGCTCGCCTTCAAAGCCCTCCAGCACGTTGAAGATACAGGTCAGCCCGGCCTTGGTCGCAGCTTCGGCGGCCGCCACCGAGCGCTTGCCGCTGCGGCACAGCAGCAGTGCCGGCACGTCCTTGCCGCCCAGCTTGCTTTCCAGTTCGCGCACGAAGCGCGGGTTGCGCGACAGCGAAGTGCCGGTGGCCCAGGCCACATGCAGGCTATGGGGAACGTGGCCGACGAACTTGCGTTCTTCTGCCGTGCGCACGTCCACCAGCACCACCTTGCCAGCGGCCACCAGTTCCCAGGCTTGCTGGGGACCGATGCCGCCCGCGTAGGGCAGGCCGTCCGCCATCGCTTGTGCGCGGATCTGCGCCAGTTCAGGCGGCAGCTCGCGGGTAATGACGGGGGGCGCTTCGGGGTTCAGGGCGGCAACGGACGACAGGGAAGACATCTCGGGTTCTCCATGGACAAGTGAGGGTGGCGCTATCGGTCTGCCATTTGGTGGCTATAGACGGCAACCAATAAGTTCACTGTAAGACTGGCCGCGGCTTTGGTGAACGAATAAAACAGAGGCTGGAAAGAAGAAAAATGCATATGCGGTGGAAGGGGGCAGGTACCGGGGGGAGGGGGACGGGCATTCGTGTAAAACCGGATGTATGCCTGATTTTTACCGCGACATGGGAGCCCGGCCTTCTTGTTCAAGTTGAAATCAGGAAACTCCTGATGGCGGTGCTACCTGCCGCGACCTATCTTGGTTTTCACAACAAGGAGGGGAGACCATGTGTACCAATGCCATGAGCATCGCGAGGCGGCACCTGAGCATCATCGTGCGCCTGTGCGATATGTCGGAACAGGAGGCACCGGTGGGCGAACTGGTGCGTGCCACCGTCAAGAATTGCCTGCTGGCCATGCAGACCACCGGCACCGAAGCCAGCGAGGCGGCCGAGATCATCGAGCAATTGCTTCAGCATGAACTGGCCACACTGCCGGCCGAGCGCGACAAATGCCGCAAGGTGCTGGAAGCAGCGCACCTGCACGCGGAATACCTGACCGTGGCTCAGCACAAGGCCACGCATTGAGACGATTATCCCGGGACTGCCGGTAGTGGCCTCATCCCACCGCGTCAAACTGCTCCGCAGGAAGCGGTCGTCCGAACAGGTAACCCTGGTAGCGCGTACAGCCCAGCAAGGCCAGGAACTGCTGCTGCTCGCGGGTTTCCACGCCTTCGGCCAATACTTCCAGTCCCAGCGCATTGGCCAGGGCGATGATGGTCTTGGCGATGGCGACATCGCTGGGCGCTACCAGCAGTTCGCGCACGAAGGATTGGTCGATCTTGATCTGGTCGATGGGCAGGCGCTTGAGCAGCGACAGCGAGGAATAGCCGGTGCCGAAATCATCCAGTGACAGTGCCAGGCCATGACGCTTCAATTCCAGCATCTTCTCGATGGTGGCCTGCACGTCCTCGACCATGGCCGATTCGGTCAACTCCAGCTTGAGATGGCTGGGGTCGGCGCCGGTGGCTTGCAGGGTCGCCAGGATGTGTTGCACGAAGTCGGGCTGGTGCAACTGCACGGCGCTGACATTGACTGCGATGACTACCGGCGTCTTGTGGCCCTGGCGGTTCCAGCGCACCGACTGGCGGCAGGCTTGCTGGAACACCCATTGTCCCAGCGGCAGGATCAGGCCCGAGGCTTCGGCCACCGGGATGAAGATGGCCGGCGAGACGCTGCCGCGGAAGGGACTGTTCCAGCGCGCCAGCGCTTCTACCCCGATCAGGGTACCGTCCTGGTCGCGTTGCGGCTGGTAGTGCAATTCGAATTCGCCACTGTCGATGGCGCGGCGCAGGTCGCTTTCCAGACCGGTGCGAAAGTGCAGGGCATATTCCATTTCCTGATCGAACAGGCAGAAGGTATTGCGCCCCTTCTGCTTGGCCGCATACATGGCCAGGTCACCCTGGCGCAGCAAGTCTTCGACGTTGGCGCCGTGTGCCCGCATGAGTGCCACGCCCACCGAGCAGGTGGCGAAATGACTGACGCCGGACAGGTCGAAGCGCTCTTGCATGACGTCGATGATGCGTTGAGCGAACTGGCTGGCGACGTCTTGTTCCTGCTTCTGGTCCTGCACCGCCAAGGCCGATGGCAGCAGCACCACGAATTCATCCCCACCCAGTCGCGCCACCAGGCCACTGCTGCCGGTCAGTTTCAACAAGCGCGCCGCGATCTGGCTCAATAGCTGGTCGCCCAGGGAGTGGCCCAGGGCGTCGTTGAGATCCTTGAAATTGTCGATGTCGACGAAGAACAGCGCCCCGGCTACCTCGTTGCGGGTACTCTCGCTGGCACCGGCCGCCTCGATCTTTTCCAACAGCAAGCGCCGGTTGGGCAGGCCGGTGAGCGGGTCGTAGAAGGCCAGTTGCCGGGTTTCTTCCTGCAGGCGTTTCTGACTGCTGATGTCGACCTGGGTGCCGACGTAGTGGCTGACCTTGCCGTGCGGATCGGCCACGGCGGTCAGGGTCAGCATGGCCCAGAAGGTCTGGCCATTCTTGTGCAGCACCAGCAGCTCACCCTGCCATTTGCCTTCGTACTGGACCCGTGTCCAAAGCTCGGCGCGGAAATCGTCATGGAGTTCGTCGCGACGGCAGAGCGGCATTCCATGCTCATCAAGTTCATCCTGGCGATAACCGGTCAGTTCGGTAAAGGCGTCATTGGCTTCCAGCACCTTACGGTCGGCATCCATGACCCAGATCGCTTCAGACGAATGAAAGGCTGCGGCGGCGATGCGTAGCGAGGCTTCGCTTTGCTGCAGGCGCGCGGTACGGCGTGCCACTTCACGGCGCAGGTAGATGGCCATCAGCGAAGCCACCACCAGCAAGGCCAGCGCGCCTCCCAGCAACCACCAGACATAGGTCGGCACTGCGGTATTGCCACGTCCCCATTTGCGCAGGATCTGGAAATAGATTGAATCGGGATCGGCCTGCCATTGCAGCAGCGCACGGTCGATGGCGGCCAGCGTTTCATGGGGCTGCGCCTTGCCGCTGACGAAGAACAGCTTCACCGGCTGGAACACGATACTGGTGTCGGAGAGGCGATAGCGCTCGGCCAGCATGTCGCCGGCCTGCTGGCTGGCGATGATGCCGTCGAGCTTGCCGGCGGCGGCCATCCTGAAACCGATCTCGATATTGCTCAGGGGTACCAGTTCGACCTTGATGCCAGAGTTCTCGACCAGACTGCGGAAATAATTTGCCTGCACCGAGTTGTCCAGCAGGCCGATTTTCTTGCCCTTGAGATCGAAGACCGAATTGATACTGACCGCACTGCTGCGATACAGGATGGACCAGCTGTAGAGCGCGGGCGCGCTGGGGAACTGCAGCACTTTCTCGCGCTGCTCGCTCCAGGCGACGTCGGGCAGGATATCGATCTGGCCGCTTTCCACCTGCTGCAGGCAGGCTTGCCATTCGCAGGGCACGAAGCGTAGTTGCCAGTGTTCGCGCTGGGCGATCAGGCGCAGCAGGTCGATGTGCAAGCCGGTGGCCCCACCCTGGCCATCAAAGAAGATCTTGGGCGGATTCTGGTACACGCCTACCGTGAGCTCCCGGCCCTGAGCCTGTGCCTGGGGCAGCCAGCTCGACAGGAGCGAGAGCAACAGCAAGAGCGCAGGCAGCCAGCGCAACGCAAACCCGGGGCCATCCGATTGGCCGCTACGGCAACCGGACGACAACTCACCGTTCGCAGCCAGATTACTTGCTGGAATGTTCATGCAGCCTGCGCTTTTCCCTGATTTGGTTTTTTGTCTACTTTATAGAACATCCCACCAAATGGAAACCTTTATCGGCGCAGGCAATGCACTTTCGGATTTAGAAGAACCCCTGCGTGGGCAAGCTGACCTGGTTCACGCTCAGGTTGCCCAGGGCATAGGCCTTGTGGGAGGTCGGATTATGGGTGGAGATGGTGCGGATATTGCGCCAGTGACGATCCAGGTTGAGCTGGGTCAGCGTGGCCGAAGCGCCGGCGATGTCGAACAGGGCCGTGGCAGCATGATGGGCGATGCGATCCACGGTGATCTTGGCCTTGGCTGCGGCGGCCGCGGCGTCCTGCAGGAGTGCATCGGCATCGACCGCGTTGGTTTTCAGGGCGGCATAGGCCTGATCAGCGGTGGCGGCCGCTGCCAGTACCACGGTGCGTGTGGCGAAGGCATCGGCTTCGCGCTCACCCTGGGCCGTCAGGAGGATGGGGTCTTGCGCCGCCGAGGGCGTGGGCGCGTAGTAGTAGTTGCGTTTGCGCTTGCCCAGCAGCGCGGCGCCATCGCGCGCGACGGCCGCGACCACGCCGGCAATCACCGAGGTCAGGAACAGTTGCGCGATAGTCGAGCCGAACACGGCCTGCTGAACCGGCACCTGGTCCGGCAAGACCACTTCATCGGCGCTCACCAGCACGTTTTCGAAGACGGTGGTGCCGCTGCCGGTCAAACGCTGGCCCATGCCGTACCAGTCATCAAGGGTCTGTATCCCTTCGCGCAGGCGCGGCAGCAGTACCACGGCACGGCGGCCGTCTTCCACCGAGACGGTCACGTGTAACCAGTCCGCAAAGAGCGAGCCGGTGGAATAGAACTTCTGGCCATTGAGCACATAGTGATCGCCCTGGCGCACCAGGCGTGTGGTCAGCGGCGCATTGCCGCCGATCTGTGCCTGGCCCAGCTCGGTATGCGAGGCGCCGACCAGATCGCCTGCGCGCACGCGTTCACGCAGGCGTTGCACGCCCGGGTGCTGCAGCGGGGTATTGAGTAGACGCTCCAGCGCCACGTGATGATTGCGCCAGATGTGGGCGATATTGGGATCGGCCGCGCCCAGCTGGATGGCCGTGTCCAGGGTGTCGACCAGGCTGGCGCCGCCGCCACCATGGTCGGCGTCGAGCCGACCGGCGCCGAAGCCGGTGGCCTTGATTTCCTGGATCAGGTCGAAGGGTTGTTTACGCTGGGCGTCACGCTGGGCGGCGCCATCGGCGATGCGCTGCAGGAGGCTGGGGGAAATTGTGCTCATGGGGTGTCTGATGAAGTCCGGCTTGCGCGGGGTGGCAAGGATGAGGACATCATAGGGCGAGGGGGCGTCGGGCCAAACTGAGAATTTCTTATTAGCTTGCTTGGGGGCCGCATACCTTCGCCCACGCCCCCGGCCGTGCCGCCTCCGCAGCGGCGGCACGCGACCCTGCGCTCACTGGGCAGGCACTCCCTGAGACCAGCGCGCCCAGTCCGATACGATGGCTTCGACCAGCGGGGAACCAGCCCGGTAGAGGTTCTCGGTGGCGATGGCAAAGCCGCCCTGGGTCTCGAAATTGAGCAGGTTGGCCGCGTTGGAGAGGCCTGGCGGCGGACGATCGAAGTCCGACCCGGTGCGCAGCAGCGCCACCCGCGCGGGATTGACCAAGCCCTCGGCACCAGCGCGCCGCAGGGCTTCCAGGGTGGCATTGTCTTCCTGCTGCGCGGTACAGTACTGGCCGCGCCCATCGGTGAGCAGGCCGGTCCATTGGGTAGCCCGCTGGCTCAAGCGATGGCCGGAGAACCAAGTATCGCTGGAGACGGTATCGCAACGCGTGACCTGCGGCTTGGCGCGTGCCACGGCCTGCTTATAGTTGGCGCGATAGCGGGCGGCCTGCTCATCGTCGCGCAATACCACCTCGCGCGAGAGCCGATAGGCGGCCTGCTGCAAGGCGGCGTCGAGCTGGAACACCTCGGTACGATAGTCCAGCGGCGGTTTCTGGTTGGGATCGCGGGTATTGATGCCCAGGTAGCCGCCGCGCCAGTTACGGGGGATCTCGCGTGCATCCAGTTCCCATTGCAGGCCGAAGTCCACGGCATAAGCAGCCCAGGTCGCTGTGCCCAGAGTACCGTAGTCAGGGTTGATGCCGGCAATGCCGGCGATGATGAAATAGGTGTGCCGCAGGTCCAGCCGCGGGGACAAGGTCAGCGCCATGGTGGAGGCCGCCGCATTGGCATGTCCCATGCCCAGGATAGCCAGGCAGGCGCCGTCCTGGCGGCAATAGACGGGGTTGTCCGCGCCCAGGCCAGGTATCACGATCTGTTCAGTGTTGCCCCAATGCTCCAGCCAGTGTTGCGCCTCCGGCTTGAACATGGAGAGCACCATCACCTTGACAGGGCGGGGCGCGTCCGCGGCCGTTGCGCCCTGGACCCAGGCCAGGGCCAGCAGGGCCAGTGCGGCGCCGGCTCGGCGCAGGGGGCGGCTCAGCCTTGACTGGCGCATTCTCGAGAGCGCGCCGGTGATGGGTCCTCGCGGGTGGTTTGCCATGTGCAGTTCCTTGTTGGATGGATTGATAAGCGGGTGTTGAGGGGAATGGATAGGGGAAAAGTCTTGCTATGGACGTGCCGACCGCGATATTGCCATAGACGGCCAGCCGTCGGCTATGCCGGCCTCTGGCTAGAGCGCGGAGGGCTGCGGCAATTTGTCGCGCTCCTTTTTTTGTGGACGGCGTAGACTTTAGTCCTCTGTCCTCTGTCCTCTGTCCTCTGTCCTCTGTCCTCTGTCCTCTGTCCTCTGTCCTCTGTCCTCTGTCCTCTGTCTTCTTCCTTCATCGCATCCACATCAGTTCTTTCTTGTTAGTCTTTTCGTCGTTCATCAAATCAAGCTCATGAAAACAATCAAACGCCTCCTTGGACTGGCCGCGCTGGCCGGTCTGGTTCTGACGCAATCGGCCTGGGCGCACGCTCACCTCAAGACGGCCGAGCCGGCTGACAAGGCCGTGGTGGCCTCGCCTGCGGATCTGACGCTGGGCTTTTCCGAGGGCCTTAACCTGAAGTTCAGTGGCCTCAAGCTGCTGGGACCCGATCAGCAGGAAGTCAAGCTGGGCCAGGCCATGCTGATGGATGAGGGCAAGTCGTTGATGGTGTCGGTGCCTGCACGACTGCCCGCCGGCGCCTATACGGTGCAATGGCACGCCTTGTCGGTGGATGGTCACAAGACCGAGGGCAGCTACAGCTTCTCCGTGGCACCTTGATCTCTCCGGTGTTTCTGCTGGGACTGTGCCGCCTGGCGCTGGACGGCGCAGCCTTGTTCCTGTGGGGCATGGCGCTGATGCTGTTGACGCTGGTGGCAGACCCCTTGCGCACATCGCTATGGCAGCGCCTGTCCGTCTGGCGCAAGCTGCTGTGCGGGCTGGTCGCACTGGCTGTCGTCGTCAGTTTGCCGGTGCAGGCCAGCATCCTGGGTGAGGGCTGGCGCGATGCCTTGCGGCTGGACATGCTGGCCGATGTCGCCAATGGCACCTCGATTGGCACGGCATGGTGGTGTCAATTGGCGGCGCTGTTCGTGCTGATGGTGTGCTGGCGCATGAGCGGCCTGGCCAGTCTGCTGGGGTGCGCAGCAGGCAGCGGCATCCTGCTGGTCAGCCTGGCCCTGACCGGACATGCAGTTATGGATGATGGCTGCAAGCGTTGGGCCCATCAAGCCAGCGACCTACTGCATGTAGGCAGCGTGGGCGCATGGATGGGGGCCTTGCCGGTGGTCTTGCTGGTCTTGTCCAGGCAATGCCTGTCGGTGTACCCGGCGCTGGCCAAGCAGATCCTGCGGCGCTTTTCCAATGTCGGACACGCGGTGGTTGCCCTGGTACTGCTCAGCGGCCTGTGCAATACCTGGCTCATTCTGGGCGGCTTGCCGCTGGATTGGCGCTTTCCTTATCAGGTGCTGTTGGCGCTGAAGATCCTGGTGGCAGTCATGATGGTGCTCATCGCCATCTTCAACCGTTATGTTCTGGTGCCGGCCATGCGTCATGATCGCAGTGCGCTGGACCGGCTGCGCCGCTTGAGCCTTCTGGAGATCGGGCTAGGCTGGCTGGCGCTGTTGCTACTGGCCTGGCTGGGGATGTTGCAACCCAACTGAAACGCCCAGTGCTGCGGCAAATTGCCGCAGCACTGCCTCTTCCATACCATTGGCGGCGGGGGCGGCCTTATCATTAGAACGCATCTCACGCCTATTTATGAAATGAGTTCTAGTTTCTATTTTCCCTCTTGCCTACCGTATCGGGCTTACAGAACATGAGCTTGGGCCGACGCCTTCATCGATCGCTCGCATGGCTGGCGCTATGCGTGGTGGTCTTTGGCGCCGCGGCACCCACCATTTCACGGACATTGGCGGCCAATAGCCAGCTCGCCTGGATGGAAGTCTGTAGCGCCAGTGGTACCCAGCGTATTGCCGTCCCTGCAACCCGGAAAGCGGGGCAGGAACCCATTCCAGCCGATGGCAGCCATTGCGGCTATTGCGTCCTGCAGCAACATGCACCAGCGCCCCCATCGACACCGGCCAGTGCAGCGCCGCAAGTTCTGGTGCTGGCGCAGCCACTGTCCATCGTCCCCGAGTTGGCCGTCGTCCCTGAGCTTGCACCGACGGCACATCGCAGCCGCGCTCCACCAATCCTGCTCTGATCCCTGTCCAGTGTGCATGATGTGCCTCATGCCTGTCCTGTTGGCGGACCGGCTGTCGGCTGCACACGCATGAAGGGCTGCGCCAGCAACAAGCAGGCATGGGAATTCAATAGCGGATTGGCTAGCCGTTCGAGCAGGCGATCTAAGTCCCATGACATCTGACCTCTATGAAGTGAAGTCAATGCAGGAGCAAACATGTTCGACGTAATCGATAGGAGTGCCCTTCAATGCCTGCCGGTGGGCAGGCATCTGGGTATTCCTCTAATTCCTTACGTTCCCAGGCAGCTGACGGTGCAGCAGATCGGGATGCGCTATTACGAGGGGCACGTCAGGCAGCGTTGGGGTGAGCGCGGCGCCAGGGAAGTGTGGCGCATCTTTGCCCGTACGCTCGGCGAGTTCGGCCAGGTGGCCGCGCATGAGATCAATGAAGACAGCGCCGGCAAGTTCTTGAGCACGTTCCTGGACCGGCCCATCCAGGGCAGCATCACCCGGCGCGAGCTGGGGGCGGCGTGGGACTATGCCATCAAACAAGGATGGCTGCCCCCGGACACTGTCAATGTCTGGCGTCTTGTCCTGCGTGGCGCCTTCAAGAGCAAGGGCGTGCGGGTCAAGGGCGTGCATCGCGGCCCGCGCAAGCGCTTGCTGTCGGTGGCTGAACTGGCCGTACTGTTGCCCTGGTTGCGCCATTTCACCAGCGCCAATGAAGATATCTTGACCCTGTTTGCCTGGACCTGCGCGCCGGGTAAGGATATCTGCGCCATGCACGCCAGCCAGATCAGCCAGGAGCCCGATGGCTGGTGGTGGACCATCCCGCAAGACAAGCTGCGGGCACGACGACGCGATGCGGCCATGGATCATCGAGTGCCGCTGGTGGGGCGGGCACTGGAGATCGTCCGGCGTCGCGTGCAAGCCAGTAGCACGGGTTACCTGTTCGAGGGGCGCAAGGGCGGAGGCTTCGATCCCAAGAATGTCGGCGTGGCAGTCTGGAATGCCCGCGAGGATTGCGAATCGCGCCCCGACTACCAGCGTCCGCGCTTGCCGATATCGGACTGGACACCCAATGACCTGCGGCGCTCAACGGCGCAACTGCTGTTGGCCCTGGAATGTCCGCAGGAGATGGTGGCCGCGGTCCAGGGATGCCAGACCCGGCGTTTGCGCCTTGCAAATGACAGGCATAGCGATGACGCCCTCAGGCGACTCTGGCTGACCAGGCTGGCGCAAGTGCTGGAGCCCTTGATGCAAGGGCGCCTTCCAGCACCTTGGAGTGAAGAGGAACTGGCTGCCTAAGCCTGAGCTGCCTGTCATGGCTCCATCGTCCTGTGGGACGATGGAGCCATGCGGCTAGCTGTTTTTCCGCTGCGGTGAGGCCGAGGCTAGCGGGCCATGCTTGACGCGCAGGTAAGTCCCTTTTTCAGGTTCGAGGGGGACGATATGGATATTGCCGTGCCGCACCCCGGTCTGCGCGACCATCGCCTCGGCACAGGCCCGGACCTCACTCACGCGACCTTTGAGGATGACGGTTTCCAGGCAGTTGTCATGATCCAGATGCACATGCTGGGAAGCCGCTGCGACGCCATGGTGGTCGTGCTGCAACTGGTTGAGCCGGTTGGTCAACATGCGCTCATGATGGTTATAGAGATAGGTGACGGTGGCCACGCACCATTTGGCCTTGCCGCCTTGCATCTCGGATTGGCCGAGTTCTTTGCGCACCAGGTCGCGGAACGCCTCGGAGCGATTGGAATAGCCTTTGCCAGCAACGAATTTGTCGAAGTGTTCTGCCAGGTCGTCATCGACCGAGATAGTCCAGCGCTGCATTGCCATTCCCCAAAAGTGAATGTCGGATCATAGCAATGCCGCACCTGGCAGGTCAAAGTCTAGGATAGATCAGGAGCGCGCAGCTCCAGATCGTCGTAGCCACGCCATTTGTAGATCAAGAGAGAGACGATCCAGCCAATCATGAACAGGGCGATGATAAGGTAGCCGATCATCCCGAAATGCTCGCCAAGGCTGCCGATAGCGTCCCAGAACGGCCCCGACAGGTGCAACTGATCCGCAACCAAGCCCAGCACCTCGATCCCGCCCACGATCAAGGCCACCACGACCGACAGGGAGGTGATGGCCATGTTGTAGTACAGCTTGCGCACCGGTTTGACGAAGGCCCATTGATAGGCACCTAGCATCAGGATGCCATCTGTGGTGTCCACCAGCGACATGCCTGCGGTGAAGAGCAGGGGGAAGATCAGGATCGACCAGATCGACAGGCCATTGGCCGTCTGGGTGGCGGAAATGCCCAACAAGGAAATTTCGGTGGCGGTATCGAAACCCAGGCCGAACAGAAAACCGAGCGGGAACATGTGCCAGCTACGCGAGATCAGTCGGAACATCGGTCGGAAGATGCGGGCCCAGATGCCGCGCTTAGCCAGCAATATATTCAGGTCTTCTTCGTCATAGGCCCGGCCCAGACGCACCTCCCGGAACTTGCGCCAAAGAGAAATCAGGATGGCAAGATTGAAGGCCGCAATCAGCAGCAGGAAAAACGCGGAGATCAGAGTACCGATGATGCCGCCGATTTCATGGAAAGACTCCATGTGCGCTTGCATCGCCATGGTGGTCAAGGCCAGCAGCAGGCAAGCCAGGATGACCACAGTGGAATGTCCCAGGGAAAACATCAAACCGACGCTGACCGGTCTTTTTCCATCCTGCATGAGCTTGCGCGTGACGTTGTCGATGGCGGCGATGTGGTCGGCATCGACGGCATGGCGCAAGCCGAAACTGTAGGCCAGGAAAGCCGAGCCCAGCAGCAGGGGAGTCTGCCGGAAGACGGCAAAGGCAGCGACCCAGGCCGCGACGTTGAAGAGAATCAGGAAGCAGTAGATACCCCCGACTTTTTTGCGGAGATCGGGCGCTGTGTCGTCCAGCAGGGTGCGCATGACAGGGAACATGAGGCGTGAATGGCGATATAGGAGCCCGGAAGGGGGCTTCAGGGATGATTTATGAAGAATTATTTTTTTATCATACGTTATGCCGCCTCTTCCTACAATCTTTTGGGGGGATTGCTTGGGGCCATATGAAGATGTTTGCAAGCAGCCCCCATGCATGGCGCCACCATCTTCAATGACCTCCTCAGCGACGATAAATCTGAGACGGAGGGCAGCCGATCGCGAACGCCGATGATGTGATTCGCTTGCACAATGGAAGGGAAATCGCCGGCAGACATATCTGTTTGACAAGACCAAGCGGGTCCTGGACGGTACGGCCTATGAAGTCAAGCTTGCCGGTCGCCGGCAGTCGTGCAATTCCTAGGCTTTGAGATCGCCGACGCGGATCAGGACGGGAAAACCCGCTCTCTTTGATAGTTTAGAATTTCGCTGGGGTCTTACCATAGCGGGGTCTGTACGTCCTATAAGTTGCGGGGGCAACTGTAAAGACACCGTTGCGGTGATCCGGGCGCCATCCATCTGTCATGCCGACGGGGAATGTCGGGACGGCAGGTAACTCCGGGAATACTGGTCAGTAGCCATTCCATTCGCCAGTAGTGCAATCACCATGCAACGGCCAAGTGCGGAGCGCATCATTGAGCCTTAGCCGATTCGCCTCCTGTCACAAGTGTAGACATCATCGACCTGTCAATTGCTGTCAATGGATTGATACCGGTGAACGATAAGTTTCTATCATTGCTGGATCTGGGGTAGCAAAAAAATCTAATAAGATACGATGGGGCTGATCTGATGGATGATTTTCGTCGTTTGCACATGATAGGTTCGTCGCCGCAGATGGAGCGCGTCGATGCGCAGTTACGAAAGATGGCCAGCGTGGAGGCCACCGTCCTGATCGAAGGTGAAACCGGCACCGGCAAGGAACTGGCCGCGCGCGCCATCCATTATCTGGGGCCGCGTCGTGACAAGCCGTTCATTCCCATCAATTGCGGCGCCTTGCCCGAGCAACTGATCGAGAGCGAGCTGTTCGGCCATGAACGGGGCGCCTTCACCGACGCCAAGAGCGCTGCCCCGGGCCTGGTGGCAGATGCCGACGGCGGTACCTTGTTCCTGGATGAGGTGGATGCTCTGAACTACAAGGCGCAGACCGCCATCCTGCGCTTCCTGCAGGACCACACCTACCGGCGCGTAGGCAGCGGCGTGACCCGCAAGGCCAACGTGCGCATCGTCGCCGCCACCAACAACCGGCTCAATGCCCTGGTCGAAACCGGCCGCTTCCGGCGCGACCTGATGTATCGTCTCAATGTGTTGAGCATCAACCTGCCGCCGCTGCGCGAACGCGGCAACGATGCGGTGGAGATGGCACAGGCCTTCCTGTCCCGCTTTGCCCACCAGTACCGTATGCCCGATCGGCGTCTACACGCCTCGGCGCTGGATTTCATTGCGCAGTATGACTGGCCGGGCAACATCCGCGAGCTGGAAAACATGATGCATCGCGAATTCCTGATGAGCGACACCACGGATATCTATCTGGGCACGCAGCGTCCGGTACAGGGCAGTGCCGACGAGGATGTCGTCCAGTTCAAGCCGATGAAGGAAAAGATGATCCACGACTTCGAACGGCGTTACGTCCGCGACGTGCTGACCCGTGTGGATGGCAACCTGACGCGCGCGGCCAAGCTGGCAGGGCAGGAGCGCAGCGCCTTCGGCAAGTTGGCGCGCAAGCATGGCCTGAGCCCGTCCGGCACCTCGTCGGCGATCGACGGCTAAACGGGCTGCGCATGTGATGGCCAAGCTGGGCTTCATTTTGCTGGTTGTGCTGTTCGGCTCCTTGATGTTCATTGCCGGCACGCTGGCGCCGGCAGGTATCGGGCAGGGCCTGAATCAGGCGGCCGAGCAGGTGATGGCGGCGCTGCCATGGCGCAAGACTGAACAGAAACTGGAGGCGGGCGTTGCCAAGGGCGCCCCCGCCCATCTGGCCCCGCCAGCGGTTGCTGTCGGTGCCAGCAAAGCCACGCCGCTGGCGGCGTCCAGCCTGTTGATCCCGATTGTGCCACCTGCAGGCAGTACCTACGGATTGCAGGCCGGCCAGTTCCTGGTAGCGGGCGAGGCCGATACCTTGGCCAGCAGCATCAAGGCCGCGCGGCTGCCCGCGCAACAGATCGCGAACGTGCAAGACCAAGGTGGCACCCTGTGGACGGTGGTCGCCGTCGGCCCCTACGGCAGCTTGGACGACGTCAACGCTGCCAATGCTGCCGTCGCCGCGCAACTGGGCCTGCCGGGGCCGCTGCCCGTGTTACTGCTGCCGGCACCGCCCGCCAAGTCTTGAACTGCAATCGATGTCGGGCTAGAACTTCCCGTGATAGCGCAGGGCCTGCCGGCTGCCGTTCTGCCACCCGGCACGGCCCCAGTCGTCAACGAAATGGACCTTGACCTGCGCCATGCCTATGCTGGTGAAGACCAGACGCGAGGTCGCCTCATGCCGGTCCTTCGTGATGTACCAGAACCCGTCACCTTGTGCGCTGCCCTGGTCCGCAACGCGGTAAACGAGCAGGTCGGCCATGCCGAGGTCGGCCACGAGAGCCACGCGCAGTGTTGCGTCGCCCATGCTGGTGGTCTGATAGATACGTGCCATGTGATGCATGTCCTTTCTGGAGTGGAGAATGACGGTAAAGCTAGTACTCGGCCTGCGCAACAACCAGCATCGGGTCGACCTGATCAAGACGGACGAGAGCCCGCGTCCGGTGCTGGGCACGGCATCGCCGTCGACAGACGAGATGGCGCGCCGCGAGCATGTCACGCAACACTGGCGCGGCCATG